>CAVOGX010000001.1:0-282559 GCA_963695505.1 uncultured Chloroflexia bacterium
GAGTGACGATCCCCTAATTCAGTGGACACAGACGATGGTCATTTGCTATCAGTTGATCCTGATAACGTGCCTCATGCGCAAGCGGGCTTAGGTAGCCCAATGCGGAATGCCGACGTTGCGGATTATAAAAACCTTCAATGTAAAAGAAAATATCCGTCATGGCCTCCTCGCGAGTCAGATAGAACGAGCGTTTTCTCGCTCCAGTTATTTTACCTGTTCGGCCAAAGGCTCATCGGCCAGCGCTCGATTTGCCCGCGGTGCGCTGACTTCCCATTCCGCTTTCGCTTTCAGGTGATTCCATCTCGATAACAGGCCAGGCGTGATACCCAGTTCCCGTTCGATATCCGATGCTGAACGGTTGCTGCTTCGTAGCAGGCTAATCGCTTGCTCTTTAAATACCTGTGGATATTCACGTTTTTGTTTTATTATTCATTTCCTCCAAAACAAGTTTACTCAATTTGTCTTATTCTTGCGTCCATTGTTATGGGGAATCCTCAAGCACAGTTACCGTCACCGTGTTTGACACCATGTTCACCGAACCAAGTTCGTCTACCGTTTCCGCCATCTCCGCTTCCTGCTGAGCAATGTCAGATATATGAGGCGAAAGGAAAGCGATGGTGTATGTGCCCGGCTCAGAGAAGTCGTAGACCTGCGCCAGGTTAACCGTCGCCGTCACAGACTCATGGGGCGGGAGCAGCACATAACTCTCCGGCCCCGGATCGCCGCGCATCGCCAGGATACCCTCGTAGGGCAGCACCTGCCCATCGCGCGTGACGAGGAAAATCTTTCCGGCAATACCCTCGAGTGGCGTGTACCATTTCAGGACGTAAAGAGGGTAGTCGGCGTGATTGAGCAGGGTAAAGGACAATAAACTACCCCGCGGCAAGCCACGGGGTTTTACCCTGACACCACCATGGGCGTCGAGTCGTACGGCTGGTTTATGACAGCCCAACCAGAGATTACCCTGGCTGCGTTACTATCGGCATTGTCAGCGTGACCACAAGACCGACAGCGAAATTGACTTTGCGAAGGACGATTCTGCTTTTCACAATGACCACACTCAGCACACGTCTGCGAACTGTAAGCCGGGTGCACCACCTGCACCGGCACCCCCTGCAGGGCCGCCTTGTACAGAATCTTCCACTGCAGGTCATGGAAGGACCAACCGTGCACCTGCCGTCGCTGCGCGCGCCTAACCCTTACCCGGTCCCGGATGCCCCGGAGCTCTTCCAGGGCTATCCCCCGACCGGTGCGTTGCGCGCGGGTCACTATCTCCTTGGCAATGCGGTGGTTCTCCTGGCGCACCATGCGCCCCTCTCGTCCACTCAAGCGCCGCAAGAGCCGCCGCGCGCGCTTGCTCCCCTTGGCCTGCAGCCGCCGCCGCTGGCGAAAGCGCCGCTCCCGGATGCCCAGCAGCTGGCTGCCGCTGTACTGCTGGCCGTCGCTGTCGGTGGCGATGTTGACAATGCCCAGGTCCACACCCAGGTATTCGTCGACGGCCATGGGCTCAGGGGTGGCCACCTCACAGCTGACCGCCAGGTAGAACTGGCCGCGCACAAAGCAGAGGTCCGACTCGCCCCGCTCCCCCTGCAGCCGGGCCAGGGCCTGGGCAGAGCCAACATAGGGAATGGACTGCCGTCCGGCCACGGTCCAGATGCTCACCCTCTGCTGGGCCAGGTTGAAGGAGAGTATCCGCGCATCGTAGGGAAAGGCGCCGCGCTGGCTGAAGCCGCGCTGTTTCTTGCGGCTGGCTTTGTAGCTGTCGGCCACCTTGGCGATGGCCCGAATCACCATCTGCGCCGAGAGGTTGAACTGGCGGCGGCACGCTTTGTAGACCAGCTTGTGCAGGGCAAACTGCTTGAAGGTCTTTTCGCGGAAGGCGGTCTCGCTGATGGCGTTGCAGCACTGGTTGGCGACGGCCAGGGTGGCCAGCAGGTCGTCGAACTGGGCAGGCGTAGGCTGGAGCTTGAGCTTCGCGGTCAGCTTCATGCCTGTAATTGTAGCACAGATGTGCTAATCTTCAATGGGTTAACCAAGTTATAAACGGCGCTTCCTCCCCGCCGCAGAGCAACGGGGTTTCCGCGCCGGGAGATTTTATGAAACCGCATCTCCTGCGGCAATCGTTTCCGGCAGCGCCAGAATTGCTTCCAGCTCGTCGGCTATCACAATCAGCTCTAAGCCCAGGGTCCGGCAGCGTGCTTCCACGAGGGTGACATCCGTTTCCCCTGGCAAGCGAAAGACGGCCTCTACCCCGGTCGGCGCAGCCAGTGCACCGTGCCAGAAGACCTGTTCCCCGGCCGGGAGACGGCCGAGCAGCTCAAGGAGCGCTTCTGTACCCGTTACCGTCAGCTTCACCCAGCCATTCTCCGTTAGCTTATCCTCTTGCGCCGTCAGCTCTTCCGCTGTTTTCTGGCGGTCTGTTCCGGTGACCAGCGTATAGTGCCAGGAGCCCCCTTCCGGCTCCTGCCAGCTGTATAACTCATATCCCTTTCCGGAATGGGGGAGGGAGGAGGGAGGTATATCTCCAGCAAAGGAACCTACTTGGTTGAAGACGAGGCAGGAATCAGGGCAGGCGGATCCGGTGCCGCCAACGGGCCCTTCTTCCCGCAGGATGATTTCGCGGGGCACGCTAGGGCAATTGCGCACCAGGACTGGTTCCTGAAAGGTCCTGGAGGCGATGGACAGGTTCGATTCCTCAACGTCCAGGACCTCCATGTGGTGGATCACAATATTCGTGGGACAACCCTCGGGCCATGCGGAGCGCTCGCGCGGCGCCAGGGTCAGCGGGATCGTCGAACCGTCATGCAGGGTGATGGTAGCTGTCGTCGCTTCACGATCCACGCTCAGGCTGCGGATGTGACCCGCGACGGCGCGACTGGCTTCGTCGGTACCACGGACCCGCGTGTACTCACCAGGCTCAACCACGAGCCAACGGTGCTTCACACACCCCGCCAGGAACAGAATAAGAATGAGCACCGGGGCGGCTCTTAGAATGCGTTTCATCTCTAAAACCTCCTTCGAAAATGGGAGCGCGAACATCTCGTTCGCTGTACAGGCAGAACGCCTGCACTCCATTTATATTCATGGTGGTGGGTTACCATCCATGAAGTCTCCTCTGTTATGTATGGGTAAGTTGCTCTACTGTTCATCCAGCCAATACCAGCCTCCCAACGACGGAAGGACGACGATACGGCCGTCCGGTACCTTCAGGTAACAGGTCTGCCAGATCATGCCGCCAGACGGTGGGACGTCGTCACATTGGAGAACGGCGTTGTAGCCAAATTCAGGTTCCAAGGCCCAGCCCAGCCGGTCGCTGAAGTTGGGAACGCCGACCACATCGCCGCGCCAGACGAAACCGAAGCCGCTCTCGGGTGCGTGGTATCCGGGCGGCGGCTGGTATTGGTCCGAGGAATCCTGCCAGATATCCAGCGGATCAGATACGATAGTGAGGACTCGCTTTTCCAGCTCGGAGGTCATGAAGGCATCCTCCAGCACATAGTAGCGGCCGGGCGTTTGCAGCCAGATCATGGCGCCACGCTCAAAGTATTGGGCAGCCGCCCACGTGGGAACACCATTGCGGGGACAGACCCCTTCCGGCGCAGGTTCTTCAAAGAACCAGTGGAGGTGGCATCCCTTTTCCACTTGAAGCCCGGCCAGAATCCCCGGGATCTCCCGGTAACGGTCGCACTGGAAAGCGTCCAGTTGCACACACTCTACCTGATAGGGGCCGGCAGCGAAAACATGCTGTTCATTTTCGTTGAGGTAGTAGTTGGATGGTTTCATCGTCAGTTCGTTCCAGGCGGCCTTGGTGAATATGTCGATCTGGAGGATGCAGATGGGGCCGTGCTCTGGAAAGCTGAAGCAGATAGCGCTCTGGTCACCACCGCCGTTTTGCGTCACCTGATAGCCAGACCAGGTTCCCGGAAGAGTCAGGCGAAAGCCGTAGGTTTCGTTGCGGTAGAGAATGGTCGCTGGCTGACCAGGCCCAATTGACTCGGCGACCAACCCGGCCAAAATGCCAGGAATCTCATGATGGCGCGCGCATTGAAAGTCGTCCAACTGGACACACTGTCCATCATTGGGGCCGGCACCAAAGACATACTGCTCGTTTTCGCCACGGTAGTAGTCAGGCGGCACCGTGACCATCCTGTCCCAGGCCGCCCGCGTGTACACATCTATCTGCAGGACGCAGACTGGCGAATAGTTTGGGAAGGTAAAGCAGATGTGGGTCACGTCACCATGTTCGTCTTGGATCGTCTGGTAGCCGGTCCACGTTCCTGGCAGGGTCAGTTGGAAGCCGTAGGTCTCGTTGCGGTAGAGGATAGGCGCTGGCTGGCCGGGGCCGCTGGATTCAGCGACGAATCCGGCCAGGATACTGCTGATCTCCTGATAACGTTCGCATTGGAAGGCGTCCATCTGTACGCACTCGGTCGGGTAATCGGGTTCGGCGGCGAAGACATACTGCTCGTTTTCGTCAAGGTAGTAATTGGGTGGTTTCGTTGCCAGCTCATTCCAGGCAGCTTTTGTGAACACGTCGATCTGGAGGACACAAAGGTGACCATGCTCCGGGAAGCTGAAGCAAACGGCGGCCAGGTAGTTATTTCCGTTTTGCGTCGCCTGATAGCCTGCCCACGTCCCTGGTAGGGTCAGATGGAAGCCATAAGTTTCGTTGCGATACAGGATGTCTGGACCGGACCAGATTGATTCGGCGGTAAATCCGGCCAGGATACTGCTGATCTCCTGATAACGCTCGCATTGGAAGTCGTCCAACTGCACGCATTCCGGCTGGTATGGCCCAGCAGCGAATACATATTGCTCATTCTCGTCGAGGTAGTAGTTGGGTGGTTCCAAAGTCAGGTTGTCCCAGTCCGTCTTGCTGTAGATATCCACTTGGAGGACGCAAGCCGGACTGTGGTTTGGAAAGCTGAAACAGACACTGCTGCCATCGTCTTGTGGATTCGTTGTCGCCTGGTACCCGGTCCATGTTTGCGGCAAGGCCAGCCGGAAACCATAAGTTTCGTTGCGGTAAAGCAAAAGTGTCAATGGCTTATCAGTGGGGTGTTCGATTTCTGTCTCCGGTGTCTCCGCGCTTGCCGGTTCCGTTGTAGCCGTCGAGGTGGTAAGCGCGCCCGTCGCGGTCGCTATACGCTCGCCGGTCCCGGTGGCCTCAGGGGTTTGCCCGGCATTGATCGGTGAATCACCTTCGACAGCCGTCCCGGCTTCGGGAATCGTTTGGGCAATCGTGCAGGCCGCCAGGAAAAGGCACAGTAGTATGAATATGGGGTAAAGGAATTTCGCTTTCATTTTTTGTCACTCCATTGAGTTCAAATGTTTTGCATGGGTAAGTTGCTCTACTTTTCGGCCAGTTGATAGCTGTCTCCTAACATTATCGTTTCTCCTTGCTCATCCTTTACTTTCTCCGCTCCCACCGGATGACTCCCCTAATTGCTTCACCGACAGCAGGGTTAGCCCCATGTCCCGGATTTTGCTCAGCAAACCATGCAGGGCGACCTGATCTCGGACCGGCCCAGTTAGCAGGGTTTCTCCGGCGGACGTCGCCTCAACAGTCAAACTGTTGAACCATTCCGACCAAAAAGGTTCAAGCATCTCCTTGACCCGGATTTGGTAGAGTGTTGGTTCATGGGGTCCTGTAGTATGTGGCATCGAGCGGAAATCCTTCTTCTTTAGGCCTCTGGCCGCGGTGCCCTTCGCTACCGCGGTCGATACGGCTCTTCGCGCAAGGCATAGCTCACGATTAACTTAATGAACAGGAACTGCACAAACCATTAATCCAGGACGAAGAATTTATCAACCGCACCAGCAAACTCAGAGCGTGGTTGTGGATAGCGCCATTTAATAGGGGTGTTCATGACAAGCTCCTGTTCTAAACCGTTTCAAACCGTCTGCTTCTTGGATAGTGACAGCCTGGCGGGTTTGAAGAATATGACTATCAATACGGCCCCAATCATCACCAGTGTACTGATGACGGCTGCGCTCAATCCGGTTTTGCAAGTGACACAGGCAGTGGTGAAATTGAATACTCCGTGCCACAATGCGACTATCAAAATACTGCCGCCTGTGCTGTTATACAGCCAGGTAAAGACAATCGTCCCCGCCAGCAGGCCTAAAACCATGCCGGGAATGATGGAAACATCATACGCATAGAAAAACATCGGCAAATGCCATAGCGCCCAAAACAACCACAAAATGAGCGTCGCTGAAAAGGCGCTGCGACCTTTTTGCAGCTTGGGCAGGGCAAAGCCGCGCCAGCCGGTTTCTTCGCCGATGCCGAATGTCAGAAACCACAGCGGTAGGGCGGCCAGCCCTAGCGGCGGTAGGTAATTTACCTGCCCCAGGACCGCGAGATCATTCCGCTCACCCTGAATCAGCGAGAGGACCATGGCCAGCAGGAGGTAAATTCCCAAGGGGGTTGTGGCTACCAACCACCAACCGGGGTTGACATTCCATTTAGTCATCCTGACCCACAATTTCCGCAGTCCGTGAGAACGGCCGTTTAACCCGGTCACAATCAGCGCGGCGAGCAATGGCCCGTAGGCGGCCAAATAGTGCAGAGAAAAGGGTATTTCTGCCCGGATGATCCCTTGGGCAGCGAGCGCCAGTGGAATTTCTACAAGCCACGAAAGCAAGTAAGCTAGCGCGAAGTAAACAAGCAGTGGGCGTTTTTCCGCCCAATGTGCAATAGAAGCCATCGTAACCTCCAAATCGTTCAGGTTTATCTCTTACTAAAAAAATGATCTACCAGCAAGATAAGGGCTAACCGCAACAATAAATGCGCCAACCACGCGTGAAATGTTTATCTCAATCTTGGGCGAAGCAAACAAACCAAATTGGTCAATTACCAGAGCAAATCAAGTGACACCTCCGATATAATTGCCCTGTCTGATCTGTGAGCCAACATATTAACATTCACCTATCGTTGCCCCGCCATAGATCGCAAAACTAAGCGTCCTCATTAACTGGTAATCAAAATGTCTCGACTTGAAGGCCCCAATCCATAATGAACTAATTTTGCTGTTTGACATAACAAACCCTCCCCAGTTTATTTATTTCAGAAATAAGTCGTCCAGCCAATCGAAAACAATCTGGATGGCGCGTGCGCGGTTGTCTAACTGGCAATGATCACTTTGCTTTCCGACACGCTTCCTCAGCACCGACCACGCTCGAATTCAGTTTTCGCCATTGTGTTATCACCTCTGCAGCTTCGTATGCTGGTAGCAGCATAACCAGTGCAGGGGTGGATTGTAACCAACCGAAGGGTGGATATGGGGGGTGGATCAGAGAGGTCGTCTAAAGTAGACCAAGCTCCCGTGCTTTAGCAATTGCCAGCGTGCGCCTGTTCACCCACAGTTTGCCGTAGATAATGTTGATGTGGGATTTTACTGTGCTCAGGGTAATAACCTGTTTTTGACAAGTTCAAAGTGGGTCTTCCAAGTTTTCCGTGAAATCACATGGTCATCGGTTGGTAAAGAAATCGCCTGCGCAACAGATCGAAGTTTGCGCGGCCATACATCATCCGCTTGACAAACTTTAGTCTGTTGTTCTGGCCATCAACCTGGCCATTGCTCCAAACCATTGAGAGGGCGTTGTAAACCGCCGAAAAATCCTGCCGCAATCCTTTGGTAAAACTGATGAACACCCGGATGCCAGAAGCGACTGCGTCCTCCAGCCACTGTTCCAGTTTATCGACTGCCTTATGCTTTACTATGTTGCGTGGCGTTGGTGTAGCCTGCCTGCCACTGTTCTTCGAGATAAGGCAGCCAGGGCGTCAGCATTCTGGGCTGCAAACGGCCGCGCGTGTATAGCGGGCAGGTATCTGTTGCCAGATATTTATCAACCGTGCACCATGAGATACCAAGATGACTTCGCGCAGGTTTTTTAATAAGTGCCAGCAGTCAGCAGATTGTTGCACATGCGGTGCCCCCCAGCAGACCACCTTGATGTATTCATTACCCCGGTCACTGCTGACAATCTCGATACCCGGATATTGTTTTAGCCAGGCAGCCACATCCGCTGCTTTTCTGGAATCGAGCAATTCAACCGGCTGCCTTGACTCCAGGTCTGCCAGGATGCTGCCATAAGTATGACCCCGCCTTTTGGCCCAATCGTCAATGTCCAATACGCGTGGTGTCTGCGCTTCTTCCTCGGGCTTTCCCCTTATCTCACGAATGAGCGTATCGCCATTCAGGGGCATGGCCAGCAGCGGTAGGAGCCTTTTACCGGCTTCCCCGCTCACGGCGAAGGCCACAACGAATTTCTGCTGACGCAGGCGGCAGGTGCGACGCTTTTTGACATCCACTAATTCTGGAAACGGTTCGGCGAATGTGCGTCGGGGACAGGTGTGGTGATGGCAGAAGAAGCGGCGCACGAAGAGATGTAGCTGCACTCCGAACCCAAAGCAGGACAGGATGGCGCTGGTAGCGCGATTAGATTTTCGAACTCATTTGCCGACAGTTTGGGCATGGCACGGCTGAGGTTTGCCGGTGGCCGAAGATATCGATTTTCTAAGGCCGCACCTTCACATCTTCAATGAAGAAGTGACACTTTGATGGAAAGAGCAATTCGATCATTTCCTTGTTACTCCTGGATAAATTTGATCGGATTATCATTCAAACGGCCGTTTTCACGGAAAACGCGGATGAACCACTTTTAGATTATCGTAAACAGCTCCCTGCTCTCTGCGCAAATCTGTCTAGGCCGTTGCTTACTGGCAGCAGATTCGACCTCGCTGTGCATCCGAGCATGACGCCTATCGTCGTCTGGCCAATCGCTGGCTGGCGGTGTTGTGAAAGCTCTGGCAAAGCCAGGAACTTTACGACGAGGCTTATCATTTGCAGCTGCGACGCCTCCGGAGTCAACCGCTCGTGTAGCGGCCCACTGCTGCGCTTGTTGAACAATTATTTTTAGATGCTTGTGACTGGATTGACAGGGATGGCATCAAGGAACAATAGGCTTACAGCAGCACCGATTTTTCATAACGGTGGTGCGGCTGCCCCCTGCCTATCATTGTTTTTTGGGGCTTGACAAAGTGTATCCGTTACAAAGGGGATCGCGTCCGCAATGTCATTCTGCCCGATTTAGAATCCATAAACAATCAGAGTTTATGTTAATAATCGCGAGGTTTTATCAGCGCAACAATAATGGCCTAATTGATCTGTTGTTTGTTCCATTATGCGTCAAATGTCGAGATTGGAGGACTGATCATCCCATTCAGCAACATGGCTAGGGCTAGATACAGCAGGAAAAGACAGGCTACCCCCTTCAAACAATAATACCAAGAGGGCCTGCTCAAAATGAGCAGGATCATTGCGCTCATCAATTTGACACGTGAATCGGCAAAGGCAACCAGTATTCTCATTATTGGGGGACACTTCTTCGTGACATTTGACATGGTGATCTTATGAAATTTAACACTCTCATTAAGGAAAGTAGAAGGGTAACCTTAGCGTGTTAAACATCGTTGTCCGCATGAAAAGCCTCTCTACGCCCTGAGGGCTGACGGGGTTAAGTAGTAGTCAGTTGTTAACATCTTGGATCTGGGTGAACTCTCGTTAAGATCGCCTTGACGTATCGTTTAGTTACGACCATGTTTTTTTACAGTAAAAGGTGAGGTGAATTTTGCAATTCATGTACTGGATTTTGTTGGCCCTGCTCGCATTTGCGTTCGGCGTTCTTGTCGTCGAGTATATGACCAGCCATCCGCTCCGGATGAATCTCTTTCTATTTCTCAGCGCCACCGTTGGGTTCATACTGGTTGTGTTCGTTGTCGTAAGCTTTGGCAGCCAACGTCTCTTGCCTCTTGCCCTGGGTATCATTCTAGTTGCCTTCCTAGCCGGCTACCTGCTGCGTACCAATTTACTGCTGGCACGCGAAGACGGTCGCCCGGTTCCGGAATTAACCCGAGAGAAAGGCGAACCCGGAGATGGTCATACGGCAATTGTCTATTTCACCCATGGTGAACCTGAGACGTATGATCCCATAGGCTGGATCAATCAGTTCAACGAGTTCGATGAGCAGGGGATCGCCTTTGTACCCACCATCGCGCGTCCATTCTTCATCCATAAATTGAGAAACGCCTATTTGAAGGTTGGTTCGAGTCATCACAGACAGATGCACATGCAGATGTTGCAAAACTTGGAGGATGCATATAGGCAGGAAGGTGATGAAACGACCAAGTTCTATATCAGTTTCTTAGATGACAACCCGCGCCCAGATGCAGCAGCGATCCAGGCCTTAAACGATGGCGCCAGCCACATCATCGTCAGCGAAGTATTTCTAACCATATCAAATCACACGGCCGAGGGGGAAGAACTCATCGAATCGCTGAATGTCGAGGAATACGGCGCAACCCTGCAGTTCACCGGCCCTCTGTATGATTCCGAAACGCTTCGCCGCATGTTTGTCCAACGAACAAAGGGACATATTGGCAATACTGACGTTTCCAAGGTGGGTGTTTTGCTGGTCGGACATGGACAACCTGATGAGTGGGATGTGGAATGGGCGACAGAAACCGAGCAAGAGATTGGCTTTCGGAAGGCCGTCTTGACAGAGTTTGAGCGAGCTGGTTTTCGCCCAGAGAACTTAAGTCTTGCCTGGATGGAATTCAAAGAGCCTAAACCGGCACCCAAAGTTGAGGAGTTTGTAGCTCAAGGTGTTGAGAAGATCGTTTATTTTTCAGCTGCCATCAGCGCCGATTCCATCCATAGTCAATATGACGTTCCAAAACTCGTACATGAAGCTGATGTGTCCGAAGATGTACCGATCCTAAACCTCGGCGCATGGAACAACGATCCAATCGTCATCCAGGCGATCAAAGAGAAGATCGATCCCTTGATGAATTGAGCAGCCGATGTCAGCCACCAGAATCAACCCTATGGTGCGACTCTATAACCTACTACAAGAGCGGCAACAACCAGACAGCATTGGCCAGAAGGCAAGCTCGCTCCATTGGTTGTCAAGACAGGGTCTTCGTGTTCCGCAGACCTACGTCTTGCCGTACGTAAATCATGAGGCCTTCATCGCGAACCGCGATCGCTTCCAGCGAGAGTTGGAAAGCACTCTCAAGGCTGCATTTGATCTGCGAGCTGCGTACGCAGTGCGTTCTTCCGCCAACGTTGAGGACAGCCTGGCCCATTCTTTCGCCGGTCAGTTGACTTCAGTCTTGGCGGTCAGGGGTCTTGCCGGACTTGTTCAGGCGGTCTTTGACGTGTATCAGTCGGCCCAGTCGCCTGGGCTAGCCCCGTATCTTGAAGGAATCGGGCTGTCGGCCGAAGAGATTCAAGTAGCCGTCATCATCCAGGAGATGATTCAGCCAGAAGTATCGGGCATCGTATTCAGCAAGAATCCGATTACCGGTCTGGATGAAATCATCGTCGAAGCCGTGAGGGGTAGCGGCGAAGCATTGATGCAAGATGGCATCACGCCTGAACGTTGGGTGCACAAATGGGGTGATTGGACCCAACAACCGCCACAGTCTGAGATCAGCACCGATCTCATTTCTCAGGTGGTCGCCCAATCAAAGTCAATCGTCAAAGCGTATGGCGATGCCCTTGATCTTGAATGGGTCTATGATGGCCAGGCGATTCATTGGCTGCAGCTGCGACCAATTACCACTCTGAATGACCTCAATATTTATTCAAACCGTATTGCCCGTGAAGTCCTGCCAGGGATGATCAAGCCTCTGGTATGGTCAATCAATGTGCCGCTCGTCAATGGAGCCTGGACAGATCTGTTCGCAGAACTAATTGGACCCCACGATATTGCGTCAGAGGAGTTATCGGCAGCATTCCATTACCGCGCTTACTTCAACATGAGGGTCATTGGCCAAATCATGGCCTCGTTAGGCATGCCTGAAGAGACGTTGGAGCTGATCATGGGCTTGAAGGGAGGTTCAGACAAGCCTTCCTTCCGACCTGGGAGAAGGACTATTCGACACATCCCCCGAATGATCAAATTCGCGGTCACCAAGTATCGTTATGCAAGAGAAGTTGAAACCCTGATCCCTACCTTAGATGCTGCCTACACGGAATTCGAAAGCAGCCCCACTCCCTCAAACAGTGAACAGGCCATCCTTGGCGATGTGGCCAAGCTGTTTACCATCACGCAGAAGGCAGCCTATGCCAATATTGTCACGCCGTTGTTGATGTATGCTTACAACGCCCTTTTACGACGCAGCTTGGCCAAACGCGGCATTGACTACGTTCAGCTTGACCTCACATCTGGGCTCAAGCATATGGACGATTATGACCCTGCTCATTACCTATCAATGCTGAACCGCCATTTCCGCCAGCTTGAGCGGGATGTGCAAGAAAAGATCCACTTAAGTGACTATAAAGCATTCCAGGCCTTGAATGGGATCGAGTCGTTTCAACAGGACGTTGACGTTTTCATCAGGCGCTTCGGCCATCTAAGTGATAGTGGCAATGATTTCTCCAGCAAGCCCTGGCGCGAGACACCCGAGTTGATCCTGCGGATGATCGCCGACTATGGACAGGGAGCTTCCGAGAAGCAATTAGCCACCTCCTGGGATGAGTTGCCCCTCAATCGTCTGGATCGCTGGCGAATAAGAGGCTTGTACGAAAGAGCCCGGCATTATCGCTACTATCGGGAGATTGTCAGCTTCCAGTACACTTATGGCTATGGCTTGTTTCGGGCGTGCTTCTTACGACTCGGAAAATCCTTTGCCGGGCGAGGATTGATCGATGAAGCGGCCGATATCTTCTACCTTTATTTCAATGAGGTGGAAGCCTTGGTTCAGGTAGGCGACTTGGCCGCGCCACAACGAGAAATTGTGAACGCGCGCAAGCAAGAAATGCGGGCCAGTCACGACGCGGTATTGCCCGACATCATTTATGGGGACCAGGCACCCCCTTTGGAAGTTGTGAGTAAATCGTCGGAGCGGTTGATTGGCATCGCCACCTCGCCAGGCTATTATCAAGGTCCAGTACGAGTGATACATAGCGTGAGCGAATTTGAGAAACTCCAACGGAATGACGTACTGGTGATTCCGTATTCAGATGTGAGTTGGACGCCGTTATTCTCGAAGGCAGGTGCGGTGATTGCTGAGTCTGGCGGGATCCTTTCCCATAGTTCGATCGTAGCCCGCGAATACCAGATTCCGGCCGTTGTTTCCGTGCCTGGCGCCATGCGCCTGAAAGAGGGCATGGTCGTCACAGTGGACGGCTACCGTGGAGAGATCATTACCCATGCGCAAGATTCACCGCCATCAGCCACGCTCTAACATCCCGGCGCGCCGCCTGTCGGCAATATGTCTGTTCGCAGATGCTCTCAACACACAGTGGAGGTTTGAATGGAACCATGGATAGCATTTCTTGCTGGTCTGGTTGGTTATCTCTCTGGATCGGTCTCGTTCGCCCGCCTTGTTGCCAGGCGCGTTGCTCCTGAAAAAGAACTGACACTTATCCGCCAACCCATCGAGAACACGAATATCGTCTTTGAGTCAGACTCGGTCAGTGCAACGATGGTTCGCATGGAAATTGGCACGCGTTATGGCTGCCTGACGGCCGTCCTGGACATCTTGAAGGTCGCCTTACCCACGCTCCTCTTCAGGTTGTGGCAGCCTGAGGCACCTTACTTTCTGATCGCTGCTGTAACCGGCCTAGTCGGGCACGATTGGCCGCTGTATCACCGATTCAAGGGTGGTCGGGGTGAATCCTCCATCGTTGGCGGCATGTTGGTCATCGATCCGCTGGGCTTGGCTGTCACCAACCTGATCGGCATCCTGATAGGCTGGCTGGTTGGTGATGTACTTGCGCTGCGATGGTCCTTTCTGATTCTACTCGTTCCCTGGTTTTGGCTTCGGGGCGATGGCGCTACCTACGTTACCTATGCCATTATGATCAACCTCATCTATTGGGTGAAGATGGCGCCAGAACTAACGCAGTTCGTGCGGATCCTAAAGGAGGGTGGACTAAGCACCCAGGAAGAGGTGGCCGGTGACATGGCCATGGGACGTCGGTTGGGGCGTTTCCTGGACAAGTATGGCGCCCCCAGCCTCTTGCGGCGTGCGTTCGGCAGGATGCACGGAAACGGCCCGCCCAGATAGTTAGTCCATCAAGGATAGTTCCCAGACGCCATCGAGTAGGGAAGAGTAACATGACAGAGAGTGTTTTGGTAGCCAAAGGTTTGCGCAAGGAATACCAGATGGACGGGTAGCTGTTGAAACGCTTTTCGGACTTGACTTCCAAGTAATCCGGGGCAAGTTTGTTGCCATCATGGGGTCTTCAGGCAAAAGAGGGAAAAAGTGGGCGCGACAGGACTTGAACCTGTGACCTCACGGATGTGAACCGTGCGCTCTAACCAACTGAGCTACGCGCCCTTAAGCGTGCAAAATTATAGCACTGGCTCAGGCGGCAAGCAAACATCCTCTGGCTTATCGGAGCAAGCAGGTTAACGGTTTTTTTTGCCATCCCTACACTCATGTATAATGGTTGTAGGAAAATATTTACGCGGCTTGGGAGACCTGCCTGTCAAAGGGAATTTGGCAGATCACAATATTTGGTTCCGAGCAAAACAGAAAGGAACAACCATGAAAGCATTTGTTACCGGTGGGTCAGGATTCATTGGACGACATCTTATTCGGCAGTTGGTGGATAAAGGCTATTCCGTAAACGCTTTGGCGCGTTCGCCGGAAAGTATCACTATTGTTGAGTCATTAGGCACAACGGCCGTTCCTGGGGACATCACCGACGTAGAATCTATGCGCCCCGGCATGGCTGGCAGCGACGTCGTCTTCCACGTGGCCGCCTGGTACAAGGTGGGCGACCCCGACGGCATGAAAGCCGAAACCATCAATGTTGGCGGCACCCGCAAAGTGCTGCGGCTGGCTCACGAATTGGGCATTCCCAAAATTATTTACACCAGCACCGTGTCCGTCTTCGGCGACACGCAAGGCCACCTCGTCGACGAGACTTACTACAATGGCGGCCCCTTTCTCACCGAATACGACCGCACCAAATGGCTCGCCCATTACAAAGTAGCCATTCCACTCATCGAAAAAGGTGCGCCTATTATCATCGCCATGCCCGGCGGCGTGTATGGCCAGGGTGATACCAGCCTCATTGCCGAACAAATGCGGCTCTTCTACCGCGGCCTGCCGGCCGTTCCCGCGCCAGAAACCACCATTACCTACGCCCACGTCGAAGACGTAGCCGCCGGCCACATTTTGCTGGCAGAAAAAGGGAGAATTGGTGAAAGTTACATATTGGCAGGTCCCGCCATTCCTCTAGGCGAAATGATTGATTTTTGGGCTTACCTCACCGGTAAATCAGCTTCTCCACTACGCATACCGGGGAGTATGGTGCGCCCCCTTAGCCCGCTGTTGGGCGCGCTGCAGCCAGCCCTCAATTTGCCAACTACCTTTTCCGCTGAATCAGCAGCTATTGCCGGCGCCACCTACATGGCCCGCGCCGACAAAGCGCGCGCTGAGCTGGGATGGGAAACACGGCCGTTACAGACCGGCATGCTTGAAACCCTCTCCTGGATCGCCGAAACCGAAGCCCAGCGCTCCCTGGAACTCCAGCCAGAACGGGAAAAGCGCATCGCCACCCTGGCTCTTCTGGCTGCCCTGCTGCTCTTCCTCTACTGGCTCACCGGTCGCAAGAAAAAATAACGGCAAACCAAACATGCCCAGAGCTACAGAGATGATCTGTAGCTCTTTTTTTGCGCGAATTTCTTGACGTCCATGTAGTCAGGGTTATAATTTAGGGGCGATTAGTCAATTTTGACTATTCAGAATTGTAAGGATACCGGTGAGAATGGAACGGGAGCTGCTCCTACTCGGCTTATTGCGCCAACAAGATATGCATGGTTATCAACTGCACGATTTTATCGACAGCTACATGCAAACTTGCGTAGACATCAAGAAGTCCACCGCATACTATTTGCTGGACAAGATGGCGCAGCAGGGCCTGATTGAGCAATCTGAAGAGCGCGAAGGCAACAGGCCGACACGCCGCGTTTACAGCCTGACGGCAGCAGGAGAGAACTTGTTTCAAGAATTGCTGCGGCGAAATTTAGCCGGGTATATTCCTGCCCGTTTCGGCGGTGACGTAGGGTTGACTTTTATCAACCAGGTGCCAACAGAAGAAGCGGTAGCCCTGCTTTATCAGAAACGCGCCAACCTGGCCAACGCCCTAATCCGGATCCGGCAAACGCCCCCCCATTCCGGCGCCTTACAAGTCATTATCGATCACCAAATTGCGCATCTGTCGGCCGAATTGGACTGGCTGGACAGCTTGATCACGCGTTTGGCAAACAACGAAATTTAAAGGAGTTCTGCACCATGTACAACACATTTCTGGTTTTTCACAATATTTTGCGATGGGTTGTTTTAATTGGCGGGCTGCTCGCCGTAGGGAGAGCCATTTGGGGCTGGCAGGGCAAGAAGGAGTGGACCCCCCTGGACAGCCAGTTTGGCCTGATTTTCACCATCGGCATGGACGTACAGTTGCTGCTGGGTCTGCTGCTTTACTTTGTATTGAGCCCCATCACGACGACGGCCTTTTCTGATTTTGGCGCAGCCATGTCTAATGGTAACGTGCGGTTTTATGTGGTGGAGCACATTTTTGCCATGGTGCTGGCCGTCGTATTGGTACACGTAGGCCGCTCTCGTGCCAAGAAAGCGGCAGATGCATTGAGCAAACACAAAACTGCGGCGATTTTCTTTACCATTGGGCTGCTGGTGATTTTGGCGGCAATCCCCTGGTCACGGCCGTTATTCCGCGCCAGCTTCTAATTAAAAAAAGTTTCAGGTAACAGGCTACAGTTCACACATTTTGTAACTTGTAACATGTTACCCACAATCCGGGAGAATATGTTGATGACCACCGACACGCCATCTGCCGAAAAGCTGGATTTCAAAAAGATATTGCCCATTTTTGTCATCGTGCTGGTTGACCTCTTGGGTCTGACCATTATCATCCCGCTGCTGCCGCTTTATGCCACGGCCTATGGGGCCAATGCGGCTGTTATTGGCGTTTTGGGGGCAACATACCCCATCATGCAGTTTTTGGGCGCGCCAATATTAGGCCGCCTCTCAGATAGGTACGGCCGTAAACCGGTGCTGGTCGTCAGCCAAATCGGCACCTTCATCGGCTTCATCATTCTTGGCATAGCCAATGCCCTGCCCCTGCTTTTCATTTCGCGGCTCATTGACGGCATCTCCGGGGCCAACATTGCCACGGCCCAGGCTGCCATCAGCGACAGCACCACCGAAAAAACCCGCACCCAGGGCCTGGGCTTGATTGGTGCCGCTTTTGGGCTGGGGTTTATCATTGGTCCGGTCATAGCCTTTGTAGCTCTGGCGGCTAGCGACAACAACTACCGCGTTCCGGCACTAGTTGCAGCCGGTTTTTCGCTGTTTTCCATTTTGCTCACTGCCTTCTGGTTTGAAGAAACCTTGCCCGCCGAAAAGCGGGGCACGCAAACCAGCCGCGAATCGTTTTCCTTCAATGCTATGCTGCGCGCCTTGCGCTACCCCGGTGTAGGCATCTTGCTGCTGCTCATTTTCGCCCAGCAAATTGCTTTTGGCGGCTTCGAGCAATTGTTATCTCTCTTTACATTGTCGCGGCTGGGGCTCAATGCTTCGGGCAACGCGGTGATATTCGTCTTCGTGGGCATCATCGTTGTTGCCGTCCAGGGCGGATTTATTGGTCCGTGGAGCCGCCGTTTTGGTGACCGCAAGCTGGTTTTTGGCGGGCTGGCGCTGCTGGCCGTGGGGTTGACGCTGGTGGCCGTCACGCCGCGCCAGCCGGTTACCTGGTACTCTGAGGCGAGCCTGCTGGAAGAACTAAGCGCCGACACCGCCCAGCCTGGCGAGACGCCGCCCGTGCAAGAGGTGCCGGTGGAGCTGCCTGACGAAGCAGACGCCGGCTGGCTGGGGCTGATCTGGATTTTGGTGGCTATGATTCCCGCGGGGATCGGCGGCGGCATCTTGCAGCCGGCCATTAACAGCCTGATTACCAAGCGGGTGCAGCCCGCCGAAGTAGGTGGCATGCTGGGCATTTCGTCAGCTTTTTTGAGCGGGGCCAATGCCCTGGCGCCGCTGCTGGGAGGAGCCATCTTCCAGGGATTGGGCTCCACGGCGCCCTTCTTGTTTGGAGGGGTGCTGATGGGATTGCTGCTGGTGCTGTCTTTGCGGTGGGTGAGACCGGGCAAGGAGGAAACGGCCGTTGCTGGCTTGGCCCGCGGCGGCAGCGCGCATTAAGTAGGTCAGCCAATCAGCGGTTCAGCCTTTCAGCCTGACGCGCTGATGTGCTGAACCATTGACCTTCGAAAAACTCCTTGACAAAACCGCCACATTTACGACAATTGCCCCATTAGACAAGCGTCTAACACTTTAGCAAAATCACATCTTTCGAGGAAAACCATGACCACAACTTCCCCCACCGGCGCCGAAAATGTGCGCTGGGACCTGAGCGACCTGTATGCCGGACCAAACGACCCTCAACTTACGGCCGACATGGCCCAAGCCCGCACCCTGGCTGCCGCTTTTGCCGAAAAATACCGTGGCCGCGTGGCGGACCTGAACGCCGGCGAACTGGCCCAGGCTTTGGCCGATTTCGAGGCCGTCGTGCGCCTGCTCATCCAGATTGGCGCCTACTCCTTTTTGGCCTGGTCGGCCGACACGCAAAACCCCGAACTGGGCAAGCTGGTGGCCCGCAAGGATGACCACGCCACCGAAATTGAACAGCTTGTGCTGTTTTTTGAGCTGGAATGGGCCAATGCCCCCGCGGAAACCGCTGCCCTGGCCGATGACCCGGCTCTGGCAAATTACCGCCATTACCTGCTGCAAAAACGGCTCTTACAGCCTTACACTCTCTCCGAGCCGGAAGAAAAGGTGATTAGCCAGTTGTCGCTCACCGGCAGCCAGGGCTGGCATCGCTTCTACGAAGAGGTTACCAGCAAGTTGACCTACGCAGTAGATGGCCGGGAGCTGACTTACTCGGAAACGGCCGAACTGCTTTTCAGCCCCGACCGCGACCTGCGCATTAAGGTGGCAGATGCCTTTACAAAGACTTTTTCGGCCAACAGCCATACCCTCACCTACATTTTCAACATGGTGCTGCTGGACAGGGCTTCCCAGGACAAGATGCGCGGCTACCCCACCTGGATTTCGGCAAGAAACCTGGCCAACCAGGTAGCGGATGAGACGGTGGAGGCTTTGGTAACGGCCGTTACCGACCGCTATGACGTTGTCTCCCGCTACTATCGCCTGCTCAAACAGCAGCTAGGCTATGAGGAGCTCTACGACTACGACCGCTACGCCCCCATTAGCCAGGAAGAGCCCAAAGTCAATTGGCAAAAAGCGCAGGCCATCGTCCTGCAAGCTTTTCGGCAGTTTGACCCACGCATGGCCGATATTGCGCAGAAATTCTTCGACCACAACTGGATTGATGCCCCGCCCCAGGTGGGCAAAATGGGCGGCGCCTACTGCTACAGCACCACTATGGACAAGCACCCTTACGTCTTTATGAATTACACCGGGGATATGGGCCAGGTGATGACCTTAGCCCACGAGCTAGGGCACGGCATTCATGGCTATCTTGCCCGCGAACAAGGGGAGCTGCAATCCCGCTCTCCCATTACCACGGCCGAAATGGCCTCTACTTTCTGCGAAATGCTTGTTTTTGACTACTTGGTGCAAAAGGAAGCCGATCCTACCGTCCGGCTGGCCATGCGCATGCGCAAAATGGCGGAAACCTTTGCCACCGTGGAACGCCAGATTGCCCTGAATCGCTTTGAGCACGCCATCCACACTGCGCGGCGCGAGCAAGGGGAATTGGATACCTCCCAATTCAACCAACTGTGGCTGGAAACCCAGCGCGACCTCTTTGGCGACAGCCTGACGGTGCGCGACAATTACCAGACCTGGTGGATGCCCATCTCCCACTTTGTCTCCATGACCGGCTACGTCTATGGCTATGCCTTTGGCGAACTGCTGGTGTGGGCGCTGTATGCTCGCTACAAGCGGCAGCCGGAGGGCTTTGCCGACCGCTACCTGGACGTGCTGCGCGCCGGGGGTTCAGATTGGCCGCACAACATCTTGGCTCCGCTAGGCGTTGACCTGCGGGACCCGGATTTCTGGCATGAAGGGCTGGACTTGTTTGCCCAGTTCATTGCCGATATGGAAGCGGATGCCGCGAGTCTAAGCTAATGGGGGAGCGAGGGAAAAGTATGACCGAATCACTACTTTGTTTGAATTGCCATCGTTCGGAGTCACAGGTGCCGCTGGTTGCTTTGCGGTATGGTGGGCAGCCGGCCTGGATTTGCTCACAGTGCCTGCCGGTGCTCATTCACAAGCCGCAGCAGTTGGTCGGGAAACTGGCTAACGCCGAGAGCCTGGAACCGGCAGAACACGAAGATTGAGTGGTTGTGGAAAATGTTCGGCTAATTCAAAGGCAGAATTCTGGTACGTAATCTGTGTTTATCAACGACAATTAATGCTCCCGTTTCAAGAAGTATCTGATGTTGCTTAATTACTGCTGATACCACCTCTTGCAGCGCGCTTGGCGTAACATCTTGGGTACGTATTTGAATGACACTTGGTGCGTTGGCGTGAGTGGCCGCTAAGATTGCGCCAAAGTCTAGATCATGGGTAAAAACAATTGCCTGATTCTCTTTGGCCCAACTCATGATTTCATGATCAGGTGCATCGGCCGCCCCAATACTCGACCAATGCATAGCTTCCCAACCCCATAGTTGAAACACCTCAACCCATGAGGGAGAAAGATTCATATCAATGACAAATTTCATGTTGTGACGAGAGGAACGTCTATTTCTTCTGCGCGCCAGGCAGCATAGGTCAAAGCCTGGGTAATATCTTCTGCTTCCAAATAAGGATATAAGCGCAAAATCTCATCAGTCGTGTAACCAGAAGCAACCATGCCAACCACCATGCCTACAGTAACTCGCATTCCGCGAATCGTTGGCTTACCACCCATAACTTCTGGATTGAATGTAACTCTAGTTAGTTCAGGCATTTTTTTGACCCTCTTTTTTGGTGAACACAAAAGAGTGTAACACAAATTAGGGGTAGGTGTCTTGGAGTTTGAATAATTTTAACGGTGCAAAGCCAGGAAAAACTGTAAGATTTCGCTTATAAACCGGACAAGTGAGCGGTATTGAAGTCAGAGAAACGCGCTCCTTGCGGGCCAAACTCAGCTTTGCAAACGGCCGTATTTGGCATCCACACCGCTTGCAAAAAATGACCATACCGCTGCATCGACTCAGGGGTGGCCCGGGTTGTGTGCGTCAGCACTGCCCACAGCAGCGCCCGTAAGAACAGCCCATGACTAAACACCGCCAGAAAAGAGGCCTGGCTGTGCTGCAATCGAGCCACAACGGTCCACACACGCTCTAAAAGCTCAGCAAAAGAATCCCCTTCTTCGCCATCTTTGAAATGGGGGTCATTGCGCTGCCAGTAATCGCGGGCGAAGGGGGCGCGGTCTGCGCCAGTGGTGCCAGCATAGCGCTGGGGGGCCAGGTAAGTAAACTCATGCACTGGCCATTCTTCTACAGCAGTTGGGTCAAAATGGGTAATGGTAGGAACGGCCGTTTGCCGGGCACGCACGAATGGCGATACCACCAACAGGTCTGGCTTGCTTGTAAACGCCCCCACCAACGCCTCAGCCTGGCGCTCTCCAAGTATCGTCAACCCTGACTGCGCCGGATGCTCCGTGCGCATATTCGCATTGGACACACTCTCTGCATGCCGAATCAGCCAGACAGTCGGCATAGGGCGCTAAAGACCCCGCTCTCCGCGAATATAGGGCACACCCAACGCTGCTGGCGCGCCTAATCGCTTGCGCATGGCTGCCCGCGACCCCAGCACCAGGGCAATGATGGTCAAAATATAAGGCGTCATCTGCAAAAAGAAGCCGAAATTTGAATTGACATAAAGCGGGTTACGCATACCAAACAAGAGCGCCGGGCCCTGCAAATCCAAAATGCCGCGGCGCAGGGCGCCAAACAGGTAGCCGCCTAATGCCGCTCGCAGCGGATCCCATTGGGCGAAAATAACCAGGCCCACAGCAATCCAACCCTGCCCCGACGTCGTTTGCGAACTGTACCAGCCCGGGGATACCGATAGGCTGATAGTTGCTCCCGCCAGCCCCGCCAGACAGCCGCCCACAAACACGTAAAAATAGCGCAGGCCGTATACGTTCAGGCCCATGGTATCGGCCGCTTCCGGCTTTTCGCCCACGGCCCGCAGGTGCATTCCTGGTCGGGTACGATTGATGTAGTACCAGGCTGCCGGGGCAAACAGATAGCCAATGTAGACCAACAGGCTGTGATCTTCAAAAAAGACAGGCCCAATAAAAGGAATAAGGGCTAATCCCGGAATATCAAAAGAAGGAATCAACGGCGGTGTCTGTCCCGTTAACCCTTCGCCAAACACCAGGGCCAATCCCGTCCCCAAAAATGTCAGCGAAAGGCCGCTCACAACCTGGTCGGCTTGAAAGTGGATGGTAACCAGGCCGTGCGCCAAACTCAACGCACCGCCTGCCAAAATTGCCACAACCAAACCCAACCAGGCGTTCTGCGTAGCCAGCGAGGTACTAAACCCGGCCATCGCCCCCAGCAGCATCATGCCTTCAACACCGAGGTTCAGAATACCAGCTCGTTCGGCAAAGATTTCGCCAATGGCGGCAAACAATAGAATTGTTCCTGTGGCTAAACCGGCGTGTAAAATGATGATTGGATTCATGCTATGCTGCCTCCGTAGCCACCTGGGTTCGTACCAGACGGATTTTATAGCGCAACAAAACGTCGCTGCTAATCACCATAAAGAGAATGATGCCTTGCAGCAGGTTTGCCAGACCAGAGGGCTGAATCTCGCGCCCGGCCACAATTAAAGCGCCAAAGAGAATAGAAACGATAATGACCGCAAACGGGTTGAGTTTAGCCAGCCAGGCCACAATAATGCCGGTGAAGCCATATCCGGGAGAAATGCGCTCCTGCAAGCGATGGACGACGCCGGTAATTTCGGACATGCCGGCCAATCCAGCCAAAGCCCCGGAGACCATCATGACCAGCACCACGTTGCGCACAATATTCAAACCCGCATAACGAGCAGCTTTGGGGTTGTCGCCAATCAGTTTGATTTCGTAGCCCCAACTGCTGCGGGCTAATATCCACCAGACCACAACGGCCGCTACCAACCCAAAGGCGACGCCAAAATGCAGCGTCATGCCCGATATGCTTTCCAGGCCAATGCTGGATAAAAAGTTGGCTAATCCGCTTCCTTCGGCGATGAAATCGCTGTATTCGCGTGCGTAGTCGGTAACGCGTGGCAGCCAGGCCGATTTTTCGAAAACCGGGGTCATCTGGAAACCGGCGTCGCTCCACTGGTTAAATATCCAAAAATTGTTCCACAACACGGCCACGTAGTTCAGCATGAGGGTGGTAATAATTTCGTTTACCTGGAAGCGGGCTTTGAGATAGCCGGGGAAGAAGCCCCAAATTGCTCCGCCAATCATGCCCATCAGCGCCATGAGCCCAATAACCACCACTTTGGGACTGTCGGGAGGGACAATGGGAATGAGGACGACGAGGCTGGCGAAGAAAGCACCCATGTAAAATTGTCCCTCGGCGCCAATGTTCCAAAGCTTCATCTTGAAGGCCATGGCGCATGCCAGGCCAACCATGATGAGCGGGGTAGCCTTTACAATAGTGTCAGAAAATGTGGCCCAACTGCCAAAGGTAGCATCGTAGAAAAATCTGGCTACGCGCAGCGGCTCACCGCCAATCATTTTGAGGATGATGCCGCTGATGATAAAGGCGATGAGCACGGAGCCAATGGAAATGGCTGCAGGCAGCCATTTGGGGATGTCTTCAACGCGTTTTTCAAATGTCAAGGTCACTGGGAGTCTCATCCTGCCACCTCCGCCTTTACTTTTTCTACGGCCGTTCCCGTCATCATCAAGCCAATTTCGTTGATGTCCGCTTCGTCAGCATCGACAATGCCCATAATTCGCCCTTCGGAAATAACGGCGATGCGGTCGCTGAGGGCCAGCAGTTCCTCCATTTCTTCAGAGATCAGGAGAACGGCCGTTCCCTGCTCCCGCTGCTCTAGCAGCAACGTTTGAATCGCCTCAATAGCCCCGACGTCCAAGCCGCGCGTCGGCTGCACGGCAACCATCAGTTTAGGCTGCGCTGAAATCTCGCGGGCCAAGATTACTTTTTGTAGGTTGCCGCCAGACAATTTGCGGGCCAGGGTGCGCACGCCGGGCGCTAAAATGTCATATTTGTCCTTCAATTGCCGGGCGCGCTGGCGGGCAGTAGTAAAGTTGATGCTCCACCCATTGCCGATAGGTGCATCACGATAATTTTTCATGATGGTGTTTTCGGTGATGGTCATGTTGGGAGCGCTGCCGACGCCGGTGCGGTCTTCGGGAACGTGGGCCATGCCTTGTTTGATGGACACGCTGGGCGACTTGTTGCTGACCTCAACTCCGTTGATTGTGACGCTGCCTTTACACGGCCGTAATCCGGTAATCACTTCGGCCAATTCGCTTTGCCCGTTCCCGGCGATGGCCGCTATGCCCAAAATTTCGCCAGCGCGCACTTCCAGAGACAACTTGCGCAGCGCAGGGACGCCCTTATCGTTAATCGCTTCCACATTTTTAACCGACAAGACGATGTCGCCCGGCTTTTGCGGCATCTTCTCCACAGAAAAGATCACGCCGCGGCCCACCATGAGCCGCGCCAGATCTTCTTTGGTCAGCCCCTCCATGCTGTGCCCCTCGGCCGTCACTTTGCCTTTGCGCAGCACGGTCACGCGGTCAGCAACGGCCGTTACCTCATGCAGTTTGTGGCTGATGAAAATAATGGACTTACCCCTGTCCACCATGGCACGCATCGTCGCCATCAATTCATCAATTTCCTGGGGCGCTAAAACGGCCGTGGGTTCATCCATAATCAAAATTTGCGCCCCACGATACAGCGTTTTCAAAATCTCTACCCGCTGTTGTTCTCCTACCGACAACTGCCATACCTTTGTCCCTGGGTCTACGCGTAGGCCAAACTGCTTTTGCAGCGCCAATATTTTTTGGTCATATTCCGCCAGGTTCATGAAAAATTTTGGTTCATCCAGCCCCAGGAGAATATTTTCTGTCACTGTTTGGGTAGGCACTAACATGAAATGCTGGTGCACCATGCCAATCCCCTTTGCAATAGCGTCCTTGGGCGAGTTAAAGTTCACAGGCTCTCCATTAACTTTGATGACGCCCGAAGCAGGCTTGTACAAACCCGCCAATGCATTCATCAGCGTGCTTTTGCCTGCCCCATTTTCGCCTAACAGCGCGTGAATTTCCCCTTGTTTCAGCGTCAGGTTCACATGATCATTCGCCAACACGCCTGGGAAGCGAATGACAATATCCTTCATTTCAACGGCATAGGGTGTTTCACTCATGTTTAATTCCCCAGAAAAGCTGGAGGATAGAGTGAGAGCTAGGGGATTGTTCTTCCCCTAGCTCCTACTCATACCAAACAGCTAGCAAGTAAAACAATATTTTAAGAGGATTTCAATCTCTCAAGTTTCCGCCCTAGCTGTCAAGATCGGGCAGTTCGGCCGTGATATTTTCGTTCCACCAGTACATGCAGGTCTTGCAATCGCTGCCAAACTGAGCAAAACCATCCAGATCGGCTTGTTCCAGGCTTTCGCCTTCAGCTAAAACAAGATTTCCCTGGTTGTCGGTGATAGGTCCCTTGAAAACGTCAAAGCGGGTGAACTCACCGGCCAGCATTTGGTCCAGGGTTTCGCGAATGAGCGCCAGGTCCGCTTCCGGAAGCTCTGCAGTGCCGGGCTGCAGGGTCTCTCCTTCCATGAAGCCTAAGAGGCCCATGGCTCCTTCGTCAGCATCAAAGTATTCCCAGCCGCCAACCCAGGTACCCGCGCGGGATTCTTCTACAATGCGGGCATAAACGACACCCCAATTCCAATACATGGAGGTCAGGCAGGCATCAATGTTGCAGTTCCCACTGTAATCGTAGGTGATACCCCATTTACCTTCAGGCGCTGCTTCGGCGGGAGCCGGGGTGTCCGCACCAGTCATGACAACCTGTGCGCCGCCATCAAAGAGAGAAGACGCAGCGTCCTGTTCCAAAATTGGATCGTGCCAGGTGAAGATCCAGCGCACGTCAATCGTGCATTCGGGGCAGGTTACCGCAGCGCCCAAACCAAACGCATTACCCAAACGGAGTTCTTCAGGGATGGGGAAAGTGGCGATGTAACCCAGTTTCGGGTTGCCATCCATCTTGGCACGGGATCCAGCCAGCATACCGGCCAGGTATTTCATATCTTCCATCGCGCCCATCAGGTTGCCAAAGTTGGCCCCATTGGATTTGAAGCCGGAGATGTGGATGATATCTACATCTGGGAATTCTTCGGCAACGATTTCGGAACCGTCCATGAAGCCAAAGGAGGTGGTAAAGATGACGTCGAAGCCTTTGCGGGCCAGGGAGCGGATTACCTGCTCTGCATCGGCACCTTCAGCCACGTTTTCAACATACGCTGTATGCACGTCGGTTACGTTTGCTTCAACATACATGCGGCCTACATCATGAGCCTGGGTCCAGCCACCATCGTCGTGCGGGCCAACGTAAACGAAGGCAACGTTATATTTCCCATCTTCAATGGCGGGGATTTGATAGCCGCCCTCTGCCGCTGCGGCAGGCTCTTCTACAGCAGGTACTTCAGCCGCGGGTTCCTCGGCTTCCGGCGCATTGTTGGCCGGTTCTTCGTTACCACCGCCACAAGCTGCAAAAACCAGGCTTAGCATCAGAGCTAAAACAATAAGCATCCAAAGGCGTTTCTGTTTCATTGATGTTCTCTCCTCAAAATTAGTTGTTGTTCAATTTATCTGAACGGAAATTAATAGTGCTCACAAGTATGAGCGGGAACGCATTTTGTCTGACGGGTTGATTGAAGGCATCACCACCTTTTGTTATGTAAAATTTTTGCGTTAACCATTGCACAACATGTTGAGCATAACCATTTCCCTAGCTTAGCGTCTACTGTCATTAGTCCTTATTTTTATATGACAGTTGTCAGCCATTTTGCCAAAAAGACCAGGTTGGGAAGGCGATCACAACGGCCGTTTCTGCCCTACCTCTTGGATTAACGTGGTCAATTCATCCTGGTAAACGGCCGTTAGTTTCTCGTTTTGGTCGCGCTGCGCTGCCGCCACCGCCTGTTCCAATTCCTGTATGGCTTGGGCAGATTTGCCCTGCTGCCGGAAAACGCGGCCACGCTGGTAATGCAGGTGCGCCACGCTTCTGGCAGAGCCTCCACCATCTCCGCTGAGGAGGGCCAGACCCTGGCTAAAGTGATTATCCGCATCCTCCAGCCGGCCAACCTCCAGGCTGTAGCTACCTAGAAGCTGGTGGGCATAGGCCGCTCCCTGATTCGGCAGCCCCAGGCTGAGGGCTTTGCGCGCATTTTCCAGGGCTGCGCCAGGAATTTGCCGCTTGCCTGCACTTTGTAAGGCAGCCATCTCCAGGTAAGCCAGGCCATTGTCCGGGTTTTGGGCAATCAGGCGGCGCAGGGCTGTTTTGGCCTGGTTGGTTGCTCCACCATTGCGCAGGGCTTCAATGTATCTCAATTGCGTTTGAGGATCGTAGCTTTGCGTGGCGGCCAATTGTTCGGCCGTTTGCTGCGCGGCAGCATCAGCATAGGCGGGCATTTCAAACCAGCCGCGGCGGTCGCCCTGCCAGAAGAGCATGAGCAAACCCAGGTGAAAAACGGCCGTAAGCCCGCTCCACACCGGGGTTACCGTAAAATCGTAAATGGTTTTCCAATCCCCTTCAAAACCCAGCAGCGTAAAAACGGGATAGTAAATGAGGGAGAAAAAGGTTTGGAAGCGAAGAGCGCGTAAGCCAAAGTAGCGCAAGGCTGGCGTGCGATGTTGGCGAAAAATGAGCCAGACGCCCAGGCCAAAAAGCAAGGAGGCCAGGGTTCCGGCCAGGCTAATAAACCACTCCTGATTGTTCGCGAAGTTCCCACGGGGAACCACGTAGCCCCAGAAAGCACGGTAGCCGAATTCGGCTACTTGTCCGCCAAAGGCCCATACGGCCAGGGCATGGCCCAGCTCGTGCAGGAGCACGCCAACGGGTACAGCGATATAAAAAGAGGCCTGTTCCGCAAGGTGTTTTTGCTGGCGGCTGAGGGGGGGCTGCCGGAGAGTTTGCCTGTCGCGCCAGACTACGGCCGTTAATTGCAGGCTGCGGAAAATATATAGGAGGGAAATAAGGTTAAACAGCCCAGATATTACCATCTCTCACCCGGCTTTCCTTTTACCAATACCAGCGGCGATGATACAACAGGGGCTAACGCCAGGCAAGCACGCGGGCCGGGCGCGCTATACAACTTTTTTTAGTTATGTTAAAATACGCCCTGAGTCAACAGGTAGGGTTCTGTAGTGAGCGATAAACTAGATTTCTTAGCCCAATTACCGATTTTCACCACATTAACCTATGAGGAAATTGAGGCTTTAGGACGCATTGCCCAGGAATATGCCTTTGAGGAGAATGCCGTCCTCGCGTACCAGCGGGATGTGGCTGATGCCCTCTACATTTTGCGCAGTGGCCGGTTGTTTGCCAGGGCGGTAGATGAACGGGGCATCGTCCGCGATACGCGTTCCTACCTGCCGGGAGATTACTTTGGCGAATCCTGGCTTTTTGCCCCAGACGCGCACCCCGCCACGGTAATTGGCAAAGGCAACGGCCGTATCATCATCATTCGCAGCGGCGACTTTCTGCAATTTTTAGATGAAAATCCACAGGTTCTGGAAAATCTGGAACCCACCTTTGACCAAAGTGACAATATTTTGGCCGGACTGGCGGAAGAGGCGTGGGCCGAAGCGGCAAAATTGCGGGCCAAAGCCGCCCGGCGCAGCGGCGCCATCAGCCTGCTACCCGAAGAGTTGGTAGAGTACCAGTCCCGCCGCAGCCGCTATTTTTTGCTGCTGCGTCTCTTAACCCCAACCATTTTTCTATTCATTGCCATCATGGGTACGGCCGTTTTGGTTCCGCAAATGCCCGCCAACGGACTGGGCTACCTGGCTTCGGTGGGGCTGCCAACTCTCATTATTCTGTTTTCGCTGCTGTGGCTGGGGTTCAATTATCTAGATTGGTACAACGATTATTTTGTGATTACAAACAAGCATCTGGTGCACCGCGAGTTTGACCTGCGCCGCTTCCGCACCAGCGTGACCAAGATTGCCATTGACAAGGTGCAAAGCGTGGAAATCGACAAGCCCACTCTCATTGCCAACCTGTTTAACATTGGCACGGCACGCATCACCACTGCTGCCCAAACGGGCACGGTTTACTTCGACTACATTGATGATCCCGCGCTGGTGCGCGATACGCTGAACCGGCTGAGCGTACGGGTGAAAACGTTGGGAGCCGGTCGTGAGCAGGCGGCAATGCGCGAGTCGGTTGAGGGGCATTTTCACCTGGAACGGCCGTTGCAGGTTGTGGAGGATGAAGAAGAGCTGGAGGAGCCCGAAGAAGAACGGCCGTCTTTCTGGAAAAAATTGCGCACCTACTACAAATGGCGTGTGGAAGATGGCAATATCATTACCTATCGCAAACATCTCTTTGTCCTGCTGCGCACCATCGCCTGGCCCGCCCTCTTGCTGCTGGCAACCATTTTACTGATTTTGCTCATCACACGTTCATTCCAGGTGCCCTTCGACCAGTTTTGGCTGTTAGCCCTCATTATCTTCACGGCAAATCTGGGGTGGCTTATCTGGCAGGTGGAAGATTGGCGCAACGATACCTTCCAGCTTACCGACCGCCTGATCATCGACATTGACCGGCGCCCTTTTGGTTTTGGCGAAAGCCGCAAGCAGGCTGCATTAAGCAATATTCAGAATGTGAATGCCAGCCGCCCCGGTTTATTGCAAACCCTGTTTAATTTTGGTACGGTCTCCATCGAAACGGCCGGGGTTGATTCTGACATCACTTTTGAAGATGTGCCCCATCCCAGCCAGATTCAAAGCGACATTTTTAAACGATTGGATGAATTTCAGCAGGCGCAGCGCGTGAAAGAAGGTTCGCAGCGGCGCAAAGAGTATGCAGTTTTACTGGATGTGTATAAACAAGCGATGGAGCAGGGACGCATTCCCCAGCGCACCCCACCACCATAAATCATTGAATGTACTATGGCAATTTTAGATATTGTGACTTTACCCAATGCCATCTTGCGGCAAAAAACTCAGCCTGTCACTAAATTTGATGACGCCTTGCAGCAGCTCATTGACGACATGATTGAGACCATGCGCGTAGCGCCCGGCGTGGGCCTGGCTGCGCCACAAATCGGCAAGCCTATCAGCCTCACGGTCGTCGAAACCCTGGCCGAGGTGGATGAAGAGGGCAACGAAATTGAAGGGTCGCGGGACCTGTTTGTGCTGGTGAACCCGGAAATAATCTGGACTTCCAAAGAAGTGGTAGACGGCATAGAAGGCTGTCTTTCCATTCCCGGTTACCTGGGAGAGGTCGAGCGATTCACCTCCATACGGGTGAAGGCCCAGGACCGCTTCGGCAAAAAGGTGCGCTACCGGGTCCATGATTGGGACGCGCGCATCTTCCAGCATGAAATTGACCACCTCAACGGCGTGTTGTACATCGATAAGCTGACCGACGAGGAAAACTTCTGGACGGAAGAAGAGTTCCACGCCAAGTTTTATGGAGATGATGAAGAGGGCGAAGAAGTGCAAACGGCCGTTGCCGACTAGCGTCATCATCCCCCTAAACACCTCAACCAGTACAAAAGCGTCACTTAAAATCCTTAAACAACCCTAAATTGGGACTTGTGCCCAACCTGGAAACAGTGTATGCTGTTTACAGTCATAAGCCCTTAGTGAGGCTTCGTTGAAGCAAGGAGGTGCTTATTGAGAAAACTGTATATCGGAGATAAGCGCTCAAGGAGGTGCTTATTGAGGAAACAGATTTACATAAATTAATGTAGTTACAGCGCCCAGAACAATCTGGGCGCTGTTTTTTTTGTGCCCCCTCTGGTGACTGTTATAATTCCTTCATGGCCCTGACACAAAAAGATGTAGAACATATCGCCCATCTGGCGCGGCTGGAGTTGACCGCCGCCGAAAAAGAGATGTACCGGGAGCAGCTAACGGCCGTACTAGACTACGCTGCCATGCTCAACGAACTGGACCTGGAGGGCATTCCCCCCACCGCCCACGCCGTCGCCCGGCACAACGTTCTGCGCGAAGACGAGATTGCGCCATCCTTACCGCTAGAAGACACCCTGTACAACGCCCCCCAGCAGCAGGATGACCAGTTTCTGATTCAATCTGTGCTGGACGAATAGGTGCCAGACAGTCAGAAAGTCCAATCGTCTAACGTCCGACTACCTGACTATCCGACCACTTGACTACCAATTATGAAATTAGCTGATTACACCTTAATCCAACTGCGCGGCGCTCTGCGTCAAGGAGAAACGACCAGCGTAGCCGCCACCCAGACCATGCTGGACCACATCGTTGACCTGGACAACGACATTCAAAGCTACCTGACCCTCACCGACGAACTGGCGCTGGAGCAGGCCGTCGAGGCTGACCGGCGCATCGCCGCAGGTGAAGACAGCCCCCTGCTGGGTGTGCCCATCGCCGTCAAAGACATCATCAGCGTGCAGGGCGCGCCCACCACCGCCGGCAGCAAAATTTTAGAAGGCTTCATTCCCCCCTACGACGCCTTCGTGGTGCAAAAACTAAAAGAAGCGGGGGCCGTTATCCTGGGCAAGACCAACACCGACGAGTTCGCCATGGGTTCCTCCACGGAAAACTCCGCCTACGTGACGACGCGCAACCCGTGGGACCTGGACCGCGTGCCGGGCGGCAGCAGCGGCGGCAGCGCGGCAGCCGTGGCGGCCAACATGGCCTACGGTGCATTGGGCACAGACACGGGCGGCAGTGTGCGCCAGCCCGCCTCCTTTTGCGGCGTGGTGGGATTAAGACCGACTTACGGCCGTATTTCACGCTGGGGGGTGGTAGCCTTTGCCTCTTCGCTGGACCAGGTGGGCACCTTTGGGCGCACCGTGGCCGACGCCACCGCCCTGTTCCAGGCCATCGCCGGGTACGACCCCCGCGACAGCACCTCGCTGGACGTGCCCGTGCCCGACTACGCCACAGCGCTGACGGGCGACATCGAAGGGCTGAAGGTAGGCGTGCCCGCCGAGTATTTTATTGAAGGGATTGAGCAGGAGGTAGAAACGGCCGTACGCGCCGCCATCGCCAAGCTGGAGGAGCTGGGCGCCGAAATCTACGAAATCAGCCTACCCCACACCCGCTACGCCCTGCCCGTTTACTACCTTATCGCCCCTGCTGAAGCCAGCGCCAATCTGGGGCGCTACGACGGCGTGCGCTACGGCCCACGCCTGCCCGGCAGCGACATGATCGACACCGTGAAAAAGACCCGCGCCCTCTTTGGCCCGGAGGTGAAGCGGCGCATCATGCTGGGCACCTATGCGCTCAGCGCCGGGTACTATGATGAGTATTACGGCCGGGCCTTGAAAGTACGCACCCTCATCAAACAAGACTTCCTCAACGCTTTTGAGAAGGTAGACGTCATTGCCTGCCCCACCAGCCCCACTACCGCCTTCAAAATCGGCGACCGCACCGCTGACCCGCTGAGCATGTACCTGGCCGACATCTTCACCCTCTCCGTCAACCTCAGCGCTAGCTGCGGCTTGTCTGTGCCCTGCGGCTTCGACAGCAAAGGACTGCCGATTGGTTTACAGCTTATCGGCAACACGCTGCAAGAAGCGACCATTCTCAATGCGGCCTTTGCTTATGAGCAGGCGACGGAATGGGGTAAGAAACGGCCGTTCAGCAGCACAAAATAAAAGACCGCTTACGGATGATAGAGCACGGACACAGGAGATATGCAAATGAGCCAACCAGAATTTCCCAGCAACTTACCTACAGGGCAAGGTTATAGCCCCTGGCATTACAACCCCATTACCGTTCACATTTCCGATAGCGTTGGTGCTATTTTTCTTGGTATCACCTGCATTGGTCTGCTTATTCTGCTCCTCAAAGAGCGCAAAGCACGGCGGGCGGCCCAAAACGACATTTGAAGCAACCAAACTTTAAGGAGGGTTAACTTGAAAATCATCATTCCCCTCGCCGGGTATGGCACACGCATGCGGCCCCACACCTGGAGCCGCGCTAAGCCGCTGCTGCACGTGGCGGGCAGCACCATCATCGGCCATTTGCTCAATTTGATGTCCGACGTAACCGAAGCGCCGGGCAAAGAAGTGGTTTTCGTCGTCGGCTACAAGGGCGACGAGATTGAGACGTGGCTGCGCGCCCATTACCCGCACCTGACCATGCATTTTGTGGTGCAGGAGGAGGCGCTGGGGCAGGCACACGCCATTTGGGTAGCCCGCCATCACATTGTAGACGACGAGGATGTGCTGATTGCTTTTGGCGACGGTATTGTGGACGCCCATTACAACACCATCCCCGACGCCAGCGTGGACGGGGTGCTGCTGGTGCAGGAAATGGAAGACCCGCGCACTTTTGGCGTGGTAGTCACCAATGAAGAGGGTTTTGTCACCAACTTCATCGAGAAACCCGGTGGGTTTGAGCACCGCAGCGTCATTGCCGGGATTTACTGGTTCAGAAACGGCCGTTCCCTGGTCGCCGCCCTGGACACCGTGTTGCAAAACGAACGCAAAACCAAGGGAGAATATTACCTGGTGGACGCCTACCACGTCATGATGGAACAAGGGGCGCGCTTCATAACCAAGCCCACCATCATCTGGCTGGACGCGGGCAAGCCCGACTTTATGCTAGAAACCAACAAGCGGCTGCTGGGGCTGGGTTATGGCATCACCGAAGACATCATCGACATCAGCTATGCCATGGACTTCACTGCCCTCCCGCCGATATTTTTGCACGAAACGGCCGTTGTCGACGCCGCTGTCCTCGGTCCCTACGTCAGCATTGGGGCCAATGTCACCATCAAGAACAGCATTATTCGCAACAGCATCATCGACGCCGGCGCGCACATCGAAAACGCCGTCATCGAAGACAGCCTTATTGGCGAAAACACCCGCATCGTCGGGCAGTCTGCTAAACTATTCATTGGAGACAATTCCACAATCGAAATTAATCACTCATAAACTACTTTCCGTAAACCGATTTCGAACCTCGGATTTCGGATTACGGAACACGGAGACAACATGCGCAACTACATTTCTCAACGCGTCCAAAACGCCCCGCCATCCGGCATTCGCAAATTCTTCGACATTGCCGCCACCATGAAAGACGTGATTTCCCTGGGCATTGGCGAACCCGACTTTGTGACCCCCGACCCCATCCTCAAGGCAGGTATTGCCTCTTTGGAACGGGGGGAAACCGCCTATACCTCCAACAGCGGCACCGTGGAACTGCGTACCGCTCTCAGCCAGCATCTGCGGGCACTGTATGGCGTGCAGTACGACCCCGCCGACGAGATTATCATCACCGTGGGCGTCAGCGAGGCGCTGTACCTGGCCATGACGGCCGTTCTCGACCCTGGCGACGAAGTAATCATCCCCGAACCCTGCTTTGTTTCCTACGCTCCGGAGGTCAGCTTTGCCGGCGGCGTGCCCGTCATGGTGCCCACCTACGTGCAAAACAACTTTGAAGTCACCGCCGAAGACATCGCCGCCGCCATCACCCCCAAGACCAAGGCGATCCACCTGGGCTACCCCAACAACCCCACGGGTGCGGTGATGAGCCGCCAGCGCATGCTGGAAATTGCGGCCGTGGCCGAGCAGCATGACCTGCTCATCATCTCCGACGAAATTTACGACCGGCTGGTTTACGGCGTGCCGCACACCTGCGTGCCCGCCTTGCCCGGCATGCGCGACCGCACCATCCTCCTGGGCGGCTTCAGCAAAGATTATGCCATGACCGGCTGGCGTATTGGCTACGCCTGCGCCAATCCCGACCTGCTGGGAGCCATGCGCAAAGTCCACCAATACACCATCATGTCCGCCCCCACCACCGCGCAGGCTGCCGCTTTGGTGGCCCTCACCGACCCCACCGCCAACGACGCCGTGGAGGCGATGCGCCAGGAGTACGACCGCCGCCGCCGCCTCATTGTCGATGGCTTCAACACCCTGGGCATGGACTGCTTCGAGCCCAAAGGGGCATTCTATGCTTTCCCCAGCATCGCTCGCAGCGGTATGGATGGCGACACCTTCGCCATGAAGCTGCTGGAGGAGCAGGAAGTGGCCATGGTTCCCGGCGAAGCTTTTGGGGCCAGCGGCGCGGGCTTCATGCGCGCCAGTTACGCCACTGCCTACGAAAAAATTGAGGAAGCGCTGAACCGCCTGGAAAAATTTATGCGCAAGCATGGGTAAGGTATGACGAATTACGAACCCATTATTGGCATTGAATTACACGCGGAGTTAATGACCAACTCCAAGATGTTTTGCGGCTGCAAAGTGGTGGACAGCGTGGAGGCAGCCCCGAATACGGCCGTTTGCCCCGTTTGTCTGGGCATGCCCGGCATGCTGCCCGTTATCAACCGCCGGGCGATAGAGTTCGCCATGCGCGTAGCCCTGGCCCTCAACTGCACCATCCAGCACCATAACATTTTTGCCCGCAAAAACTACTTTTACCCCGACCTACCCAAAGCGTACCAGATTAGCCAGTACGAACTGCCTATTGGCACCAACGGCTGGGTCGACGTCGCGCTGGAAGACGGCACGCACAAGCGCATCGGCATTCGCCGCGTGCACATGGAAGAAGACACCGGCAAGCTCACCCACCTGGACGGCGGCGGGTCGCTGGTGGACTACAACCGCTCCGGCGTGCCGCTGCTGGAAATTGTCTCCGAGCCGCACATTCATTCCGGCGAGGAAGCGCGGGCTTATGGCCTGAAAATCCGCCAGATTTTGCGCTACCTGGGCGTCAACTCTGGCGACATGGAGAAAGGCGTGCTGCGCGTGGAGCCCAATATCAGCCTGCGACCCAAAGGCGACACCGCTTTCGGCAAGCGTACCGAGCTAAAAAACCTGAACAGCTTCAAAGCCTTGGCCGACGGCACCGCTTTTGAAATTGCGCGGCAGACGGAAGTATTGAATGCGGGCGGCGAGGTGGCGCAGGAAACTCGCGGCTGGCACGACACCAAGCGCATCACCTTCAGCCAGCGCAGCAAGGAAGAGGCAGAAGATTACCGCTATTTCCCCGAGCCGGACCTGCCCCCGCTGCACATCTCAGATGAGTGGATTGCCCAGGTGCAAGCCGGGCTGCCGGAGCTGCCGGACGCCAAACTGGCCCGCTACCAAACATATTATGAGCTATCGGATTACGACGCCCAGGTGTTGACGGAGGAGCGCGCCGTAGCTGAGTGGTTTGAAACGGCCATGCAGGCCCACCCCGAACCGAAAACGGTGGCCAACTGGGTGATCAACAACCTCTTTTCGCTGATGAACGACCACAAGCAAACCATCGACGCCATTCGCGTGACCCCGGAAGGTTTGGGCGAACTGCTGGCGCTGGTAGACCAGGGCGTCATCAACAGCAGCACCGCTAAAGAGGTGCTGGTAGAGATGTTCACCAGCGGGCAAAGCGCCCCCGCCATCGTGGAAAGCAAAGGGCTGGCGCAAATTTCCGACGAGGCGGCCATTAATACCCTCATCCAGCAAATCATGGCGGAAAACCCCAATCAGGTTGCCGCCTACCGCAGCGGAAAAACCAAGTTGATGGGCTGGTTTGTGGGGCAGGTGATGCAGGCCACGCGGGGCAAAGCCAACCCGGCGCTGGTTAACCAGCTACTCAAAGCCGCCTTAGATTAGCTGCAATGGGGCACAGTAATCCCCACCCAGAAACGGCCGTTATCCGGTGAAAATTTCACAAAACCCTGGTAACGGCCGTTTTTGGAATATGAGTCAGCCCCATCGATTTCAAACAACCACACCAAACGCTCCAAACGTGACTATTTTCCCATGATTTTACCCCCCTCCTAACCGCATCTTCACGCTATTGCAACTTCCATTTATGCTATGATACCACCTGAGCTTGGTATTTATCTCGAAGGCAAAAGCCATGTGTAATAGTTATTGCAAATCTGTTTGGTGTTTTATATTCAAAAAATCACCATCTTGGTATCTCTAGGCGGTAGTAAAACACGATACAAAGCATTTTTGCATTATCCCATTGGTCACATGAAATTTTATGGGGATGATACCCCGCCTTTGGAAGAGAAGATGACGTCTCCTCAAATTAATAAACTGTAAAGCAATCCATAGCAGACTAAGTCCTGCACAGGTAATCAACCTGACGTTACTGAGGGTTTGCATGAAGAATCAATTAGCCCCGCAAGGGCACACTGAAATGGGCCGGGTCGCATTTTTTGCGTCCGGTCTGCTTAGCTTTGTTTCTATAATCTCATTGGTCCTTTTGGGTTTTTATTTTGCACGGACAAACGCGCCGGTCATGTTGTGGATACCCATTGGCGCAATGGCCTTTATGCTCTTGGCCAGTCTCAGCGCCATGGCGTTAAGCAGAGTGCAACGCACCCAATGGGCAGTATGGATTTTACTTGGAGCCCCCTGGCTAATGGCGCTGGCTTTGACGACGACCCTCAGCGGCGTGGGCTTAGCTCTAGGTATTGCCCTGATCATCGTCACCACCGAGGTGGCAATTCTCGCTCTACCACAAACACTCACTTCGCGAATAATTGGAGTGGGGTTGGCAATTGGCTTCCTTACAATTTTGCTGGACTTATTTTGGTCCGGTGAACGGCTGGCAATCCAGGGTGTGCAGCTGCTTCTGCTGCTTACTGCTTATGTCTTTGCTGGTGTGTTAGGCTATCAAGTTGCCCGCAGTCGCTTTGCGGATTTCTCTATTCGCGTTAAGTTAACATTAGGCAGCCTTATAGTATCGTTAATTTCGGGAGCCATCCTCATTTTTTTCGTCGTACGCACGACTACCAACACTTTCACGCTGCGGGCCGGCGGCGACCTGAACAATCTGGCCAGTACGCAGGCTATTGGGGTTGGCGATCTGTTGGGGCGGCAAACAGATATTTTGGTGCTCTTGAGCTTCAACCAACAGTTGCGCGACGGGGTCATTTCGGCCAACGCAGCATACGGCGACGATGAGGTCGCTAATCAACAGCTTCTGTCGCAGCTTGATGCGGAATGGCAAGCTGCCGATTTTACGGATGATCTTATTAACCTTAGCTTGGAAAGGAGCATCCAATGGCGTCTGGCGGAGTTCAAAAACACCTTTTCCAACCATAGACAACTGGTGGTCACAGACGGCAAGGGTGCACTGCTTAGTTCAACCAGCGGCACGGGGGATTTTCTGAATGCTGATGAGCCCTGGTGGCAAGCAGCTTTTAACGAAGGGCGCGGCGGTATCTATATTGGCCTGCCTGAACAAGATGCAAATGGACGGCTGGTGTTGACGCTGGCCGTTCCGGTTTATGATTCTCAGGCGGCCAGGACAGTTGGTGTGCTGAGAAGCACTTACCAATTGAATGATTTACGCGAATTGTTGTCGACATTCCAGGAGGAACTGGGGCTTGATACGGCTGTGGAGCTTCTGCTACCCAACAACCAGGTGGTTAATTTTGCCACTGGCATGCTGGCTTCCTTATCTCCAGAAACACTCACGCTCCTGGCAGAGTCCGCTTCAGAAGAATTCACGGAAATGGATTTTGAGGGGCAAACTGAATTGGTCAGCCAGGCTACGATAAGCACGTTGGAGCAGCTACCGGAAATTGATGACCTGGGGTGGAAAATAGTTGTGCACCAGGAATTGGGGACGGAGACGCGCCTGATCGCTCAGCAGCGCCGGAATTTAATTTTGTTGGGCATATCCATTTTGCTGGTAACGGCCGTTGCAGCCACATATTGGGGTAGCCAATTAACTGAGCCCATCATCCGTTTGACGGAAGCCGCCACCCAAATTGAAGCAGGGAATCTGCACGTGCAGGCCCCCGTGTACGCCGGGGATGAGATCGGTCTTTTGGCAAACAGCTTCAATTCCATGACCGGTCAGGTGCGCGAGCTGGTCTCGACGCTGGAACAGCGCGTGCAGGAGCGCACTGCGGCCTTGGTAACCAGCGCGGAAGTTGGGCGCAGTCTGGCCACCATTTTGGATGAAGCCGCACTGGTACGCGCGGTAGTGCAGCAGGTACAAAACGCCTTTGATTACTATCACGTACACATCTACTTTTTCGACAATCTGCAAGAAAACCTAATCATGGCTGGTGGTACGGGCGAAGCAGGGCAAACCATGCTGGCCCGCGGACATAAAATTCCGGCTGGTCGTGGCCTGGTAGGCCGTGCGGCAGCCACCAAACAGGCGAATTTAGTGCCCGACGTTAGCCAGGACCCAAGCTGGCTGCCCAACCCTCTGCTTCCGGAAACGAAGGCGGAAATTGCCGTACCCATTATTCTCGGTGAGGAGGTGCTGGGTGTGCTGGACGTGCAGCAAAATGTCATCAACGGTTTAGACGAGAGCGACGTCGACCTGCTGCAGTCCATTGCCACGCAGGTCGCCATTGCGCTGCGCAATGCCCGCCTTTACAGCGAGATTCAACGCCAGGCAGAGCAGGAAGCGCTGCTCAATGACATCAGCCAGAAGATTCTGCGCACCACCGACATGAACAGCGCTTTGCAGGTGGCCATTCGCGAACTAGGGCGGGCCACAAATGTGGCGAAGGTAAAGGTGAAGTTTAATGCTCCGGCGGGAGGGAATGGTGGCTATGAACCTGACTCTCATTAAGAACAGGCCCGCAAATAAGCAAAGTAACGCGGAGGATTTGATATGACCGCTGGAACTAACACCCCCTTTCAAGAGCGTTCTGGTTTGCGGGCACGCCTGCTGCGCACCAGCCTGCGCACCCGTATTTTGGCGGGAATCGTGACTATAACTTTTTTGACTATGTTTATCGTTGCGGCCTCCGTGTTCGTTTCTATCAACAACATTAATATTTTTGTTTTTGAGCAATTCAGCCAGACGACCCGCGACCAGGCTATCCAGCAGTTAAACAACACTGTTCTGAACGAATCGCAGAACTTTGAAAACTTCTTGGCCGGCATCACGGCCGATCTCTCTATCACTGCTAGCTACACGGCCGATTTGCTTGAAAAAGAGGACAGTCTGGGGCAGGGCGCCTACTGGAACGCCCAGGAGGAACTGGAGCTTTTATCAGAGGGGCAATGGGGCAATCGCAGCAGCGAAGACCCAGGATCGGTGCTGGCCCCTTCCTCTTGGCAACTGACAAACGAAACGGCCACAATTCTTAACAGCACTATTTACCTCGATCTGATAATTCCTGACTTGCTAAACAAAAATCCGGAACTTCTGGCGCTTTTTTATGTCAGCAACCAGGGCGTCACCCAATATTATCCCAACATCGGGCTGGCCAGCATCGTGGGTGATTTCGACCCTCGGGAACGGCCGTATTATCAAATCTATCTTGGTGAGTCTGGTACAGAGCGACGCTTTTTCTGGAGTGAGCCATACATTGATGCCGCCCTGGGCGGACTGGTGGAGACCAACAGCGTGCCTGTTTACGATGAGGCTGGAAAATTACAGGGCGTACTGGGTGCAGACGTCACCATCACCACCATCACCGACCGCGTCACTGAATTTGCCTTTGGCGAGTCGGGTTACGCCTTCCTGGTTGATCCTGCCGGGCGCTTCATTGCTATTACTGAAGCAGCCTATGATGACCTGGGCCTGGCCGCTGCCGATGTGCCGGAAGGGGACATTCCAGCCTTAACCGGCTTTGACGTGACCACGGAAATCAAACCCATCCTGGCCAACATGCTGGCCGGCGAACAAGGGGTAGAAACCTTCACCCGCAACGGCGTGGAGCGCTTCGTCGCTTATGCCCCCATCGAATCGGTAGGATACAGCCTGGCCATTATCGCCCCAGCCCCCGAGCTGTTGGCCAACTATCTCGCGGCTGAATCCCAGGCAGAAGCACAACAAAGCGCGGGTTGGTCGCGCACCATTTTAATTCTCGTAATTATTCTGGTTGTTGTGGTAGTTTTAAGTCTCTTAGTTAGCCGCACACTAACGAACCCCCTGACGAGTTTGACCCAGGCGGCCGAAAAAGTCTCGGCCGGAGATTTTGACGTGCAGGTGAGCGTGGAGGCGGGTGGTGAGGTGGCTTCCCTGGCCGGTGCCTTCAACATGATGACCACCCAAATCCGTGGGCTGGTTGACTCCCTTGAAGACCGGGTGGCCAGCCGCACGCAGGCGCTGCAGGTTTCCACTGAAATTGGCAGCCAATTGGCCACCATTTTGGATCCCGGGCAGTTGGTTGCCGAAGTAGTGCGGCAGGTGCAGGCAGCGTTTCATTATTATCACGCCCACATTTATGTGCTGAATGAGGGAGAACAGAAACTGGTTATGGCCGGCGGCACCGGTGAAGCTGGCATGGCCATGCTGGCCAGCGGTCACAGCCTGCGCCTGGACCAGGGGCTGGTAGGGAAAGCCGCCACTACTAGAGAGCCGGTGCTCATCCCTGACGTGACCCAAGACGCAAATTGGCTGCCTAACCCGCTGCTGCCGTACACCAAGGCAGAAACGGCCGTTCCCATCATTTACGGTGAAACCCTGTTGGGGGTCCTAGACGTGCAGCATAACGTCGTGGGCGGTCTTACTGAAGAAGACGTGCGCGTGCTGCAGGCCGTAGCCGCGCAGGTCGCCATTGCTTTGCGTAATGCCCGCCTCTACGACCAAGCCCAGCGCCAGGCGGAACAGCAAACAATTCTCAATGACATCGGGCGCAAAATTCGCGCGGCAAGCGACGTAGAAATGGTGTTAAAGGTGGCCACGCGCGAGCTCGCCCAGGCTTTGGGCACACCGCGCGCCAGCATAGAAATCAACCGCGAGGCCCTTGGTGGAAACGGCCGATCGACAGGGAGTAACTAATGCGAAATCGGATATCAAGACTTTTGTCCCCTCCTCGCTTCCCCAATGATGCTGAGAAAGATCGGGTTGCCAACCTGCTGAATATCATCCTGCTAGTATTAACGGCCGTTTTTATTGTCAATACCATCATTGCCTTCTTCTTTAACCCCGACTTTGGCGCCACCCTTATCAACGGTGCAACAGTTCTCATTACCTTCGGCCTGCTTCTGACATTGCGTGCCCGCAAGATTTCCGCGGCAGCCTGGGCTACCGTCATCATCTTTTGGGCTCTGGTGGTGGGTGTAACCTTTTTCGTTTCTGGGCTGTCCGTCATCATCATAACCAGCTTCTTTGTCCTGGTAGTGCTGGCCGGTGTCGTGGCCGGAAACAGGGCAGCCGTTCTCATCCTGGTGCTCAATCTCATCACAAGCGGGATTGCTTTTTCGATGGAACAGAGCGGACAGCTAGTTCCTCTCATGGCCGGAACCCCGCTGATCAACATTGCTGCTTCCGCCGGCAACATGGTTGTGCTGACATTACTCATTGGGTTAACGCTGCGCGCCCTGAATAAGACCTTGACAGAAGCTCGCGCTGCCAACCAGGAGTTGCAAGATGCGCAAATTTTGCTGGAAACTCGCGTAGCCGAGCGAACCCGCGACCTGAGTCTGGCCGCAGAAGTGGGTCGTAATCTCGCCCAGGTTCGCGACCTGAACACGCTTTTACAAAACGCTGCCGAACTCATTAAGGAACGCTTTGGCCTGTACCACGTGCAAATTTATTTGACAGACCGCACCCAACAAATCCTGGTTTTAAGCTCCGGTACTGGCCAGGCTGCCGCAGAGCTGCTGAGCCGCCGCCACAGTTTGGTCATTGCCCCTGGCTCTATCAACGGCAGCGCCGCTATGCAAAAAAAGCCTGTTGTGGTACCTGATACCCTCGAGAGCAAGATATTTACCCCCAATCCCTTACTGCCCAACACGCGATCAACATTAGCGGTACCGCTGCTTCTTGGCGAACGTGTGGTAGGGGTTCTGGACCTGCAAAGCGCAGACGTCAAGGGTCTTTCAGAAGATTCTGTTCCAGCCTTCGAGGCCGTTGCCAGCCAATTAGCCATTTCTATTGATAATGCCAACCTATTCACGGAGGTTCAGCAGGCTCGTGAAGAAGTTGAATCTTACGTGCAGCGCCTCACCCGCGAGGGATGGGAGGATTACCTGGATGCCATCAGCCGGGATGAAAAGCTGGCATTCGTCTACGATTCCCGTGCAGATGCAGCTAATCTCTCAGAAGAAATCACCCCCATCTCAGCAGACAAAAATGCCCTGGAGCTGCCAATTGCCGTGGCAAACGAAACCGTAGGCGTCATTCAGGTGGAAGCAGATGACGACCGCCATTGGACGGAGGAAGCGCTGAATCTGGTTTCTACGGTGGCCCAGCAGGTAGCTCAGCAGGTAGAAAGTATTCGCCTGTTGGATGAAGCCCAGCGTTTTCGCCACGAGGCCGAGACCGCCGTGCGCCGCCTGACCCACGAAGGTTGGCGCGACCAGTTGGACCGCGAGCAGGCATTGTTAACCGGTTATGCATATAACCAAAACCGCGTTAAACCTTTCGCTACTTCTGCGGAAGCCAATGGTGGAGATGTACCAGCGGTTACGCTACCTCTGCGTATCCATGGTGAAACCATCGGCAGCATTGATGTGCATGGACAAGTGACGCCAGATACGGAAGAAATCTACAGGGTCGTTAGTGTGCGCCTGGCCGAGCATCTGGAAAACCTGCGCCTCTCTTCGCAAACCGAGTATGCCCTGGGTGTGACAGAAGCGCTTTACCAGGGTATCCAGCAGATTGTGCGGGCTAACTCTGTGGATGGTGTGCTGCAGCAGTTGGTTGAATTCACTCATCTAAAGCAATTTGATCGGCATAACATTATCTTGTTTGACCAGTCTGGGGATGACTCACTTCCCGTGTCTGGTTTTATGGCCGCTCTGCTGTCGGAAGATGGGCAGCCACCCCAAATTCCGGTAGGCGCCCGTTTTAAGCTGGCAAGGTTCCCCGCTGCAAAATGGTTTTCCCGCGAAGAACCCGCTCTTATCAGGGATATTTCTGGCGATGAGCGGCTTGACGATAACATCAGGCAGGTGATGCCCGTGCTAAAGACTCGTGGCCTGGCCATTTTCCCGCTAGTGGCCAGTGGGCAATGGCTGGGCGTGGTGATGTCGCAATCGAATGCGCCGGTTTCCTGGAGCAGGGAGCAGGTACGCCAGACACTCAGCCTGGTGGACCAGGCGGCTGCCGTGATTCAATCCATTCGCCTGCTGGCAGAAACGCAGCAGCAGGCGCAGCGCGAAACGACGGTAAACCTGATTACGCAAAAGATTCAAAGCACGCTAACGGTGGAAGATGCGCTGAAAACGGCCGTTTCGGAGCTGGGTAAAGCGTTGAGAGCAAGCAGCGCCCAGGTGGAAATAATGCCCCTGGAAGAAGTAGTGTAGGGAAACGGCCGTACTTAACAAATTGGCTCCTTGTTTGGAGAATAGACCATGAGTACACAAAATCTGCATCCTGACTCGAATCAAATGGATGGGCAACAAGCCCAGCGCCTTTGGTGGCATTGGTTTACGCGACCCCATCCCCAGGTCATTGAGTCAGGGAATCAACTGCAAGCCCAGCTATTGCTGGCCATTAGCATTACTTTTGCGTTTACCAACCTCTTTGGCTCTCTCGGAAGTATTCAGGCGAATACTGGGGGCACCAACAACTCAGTTTTTATCCTTTCTGGTACTGCCTTTTTCGCCTTTGTAGCCGCCATTTTGAGCCGACAACGAAACTATACCATTGGCTCATACATCTTGTTGGTTAGCTTAACCTTCGCCGTGCTTGGACAGCTAATTTTAGGTACTGACAACATCACTCTTACCCTCTACACATTCCTACCGCTTAATTTTGTCCTGGGAATCGCACTCCTACCGTTTTTCGGCGCTCTGGTGATTTTTCTTTTAAACCTGGTTGTTGTATTTCTTGCACCCATAATCCTTTCCGTCCCCTTTGATACCGAATTTATTGTGGTAGCGGGAACGCTCATTACCCTTGCCCTGTTGTCGCTGATCACCCTGGCTTATCGAAACCGTGTGGAGCGGGAACGGCTCAACACTCTCATTCAAACCAATCTGGAACTTGAGGCTTTTCAAGAGAATCTGGAGCAGCGTGTTGTGGAACGCACCCGCGCTCTCAAAGCCTCTGCCGAAGTAAGCCGCAGCCTGTCCACCATTCTCGACACGGATCAACTGGTGCATGAGGTAGTCAACCAAATTCAGGAGACCTTTGGCATCTACCATGCACATATTTATCTGGTGGATGAGGAAAATGACCGCCTGGTGATGGCTGGTGGAACAGGAGAGGCCGGAAAAAGGATGCTGGAGCAAGGACACGCCATTGTTATGGGGCGCGGTTTGGTGGGTCGGGCGGCAATCACGGCCACGGCCGTATTCGTCCCTGATGTCTCCCAAGACCCGGCCTGGCTGCCTAACTCCCTGCTGCCCGAAACCCGCGTGGAAGCGGCCCTGCCCATTGTGCTGCGCGGCCAGGTGCTGGGCGTCCTCGACGTGCAGCACAATGAAACCGGCGTCATCGATGAGAGCACCATCGAATTACTGGAATCCATTGCCAACCAGGTAGCCATTGCCTTGCAAAACGCCCGGCAAATACAAGGAACTCTAGAATCTGAAGCCCGCACGCGTGCCGTGTTAGAGTCGGTGACGGTGCCCATGTTCATCTCCCGCGTCTCCGACGGGCAAATGCTGTACGTCAACGAGCACCTGGCGAATGTGGTGGGTATGACCCTTGCAGAACTACAAACTACAGGCAAGCACGATTTCTACGTAAATGCAACTGACCGCCAAACCGTTGTCGATCACATTCAACAGCAGGGTTTTGTGTCCAATTACGAGCTGCTTTCACAACGTGCCGACGGTAACCAGTTTTGGGCGCTGCTTTCTGCCCGGCTGATCAATTTTGCCGGCCAGCCTTCTGTCATAACGACACTCATTGATATCAACGACCGCAAGCAGGCCGAAGCCACGCTGGCCAAGCAGGCCAATGCCCTGGCGGCCGTGGCCGAGGTGGGCACCGCCGCCGCCACCATTTTGCAGCCAGAGCTGCTTTTACAAGAAGTAGTTGATCTAACCAAAGAACGATTCGGTCTCTATCATGCCCACGTTTTCCTGCTAGATGAAAACAAGGAAATTCTGTCCTTGATTTCTGGCGCCGGGGACGTGGGGCGGCAAATGGTTGCCGAAGGGCGGCGCATTCCTCTGGGGGCCCAAGGATCCTTGGTGGCTACAGCGGCTCGTTCCCGGCAGCCGATCATCCGCAGTTACGACTCGGGGGGCGAAGGGTTTATGCCGCACCCACTACTGTGGGACACCCGCACTGAAATGGCCATACCCATCACTCTGGGTGAAGCGTTATTGGGCGTGCTCGACGTACGCGCCACCCGGGTTGGTTACTTTGAGGAGTCGGACAAGCAAACCTTTATGTCGCTGGCGACACAGATTGCCGTCGCCTTGCAAAATGCGCGCTCTTTCACTGAGGCAGATGAAGCGGTAAACCGTCTGAACCAGTTGACGCGCCGTCTGACTCGCACGGGTTGGCAAGATTTTGCCGCCAAATCCGGCAAAAGAATGGCTTTTGGCTATCAACAAGAAAGAGTAACCAACCTGTTGGGCAAGAAAAACGGCGATATTACTGCTGGAGCCACTCTGGTACAGCCGCTGGAACTGCAGGGTGAAAAAATTGGGGCGCTGGTCGTGTCGGAACCCACGGAACTTGCCGGGGAAGCACGCGAGATTTTAACGTCCGTTGCCGATAGATTAAGTGAACACCTGGAAAACCTGCGCCTGTCCCAGCAAACGCAAGAAGCACTGGCCCAAACAGAAACTCTTTATGCCGGTAGTGCCATGATCATTCAAGCTACAACCCTCGAGGAAGTCCTCACGGCTATCACCACCTCTACCGCCCTCCAGCAAATGGAACGCTCTTCAATTCTATTTTTCGATCGCCCCTGGGAGGAAAACCCCGAAGAAATCATTGTGAAAGCTGGCTGGTCGCAACCCGGTACACAGGCCACCCTGCCACCAGGCACATCCTTCCCCCTGGCACAGTATCCGATTATGAAACTCCTCAAGGAGGATACCCCCGTCATAATAGAAGACATTGCCAGTAACGAAACAGTAGGCAGCAAACTGCGAGAATTGTTCGCCACCCAAAAAATCAACAGTATCGTTGGACTGCCCTTGACGGTCGGTAACCGCTGGTTTGGCATTATCACGGCGCAGTCGGAGAGAGTCATCCCCAGCTTTGCCGAAGATGATATTCGCCAGATTCGCAGCCTGGTTGAACAGGCAGCATCTGTCCTGCGAACCCAACAACTGCTTGAAGATATTCAAAACCAGGCCAATTTGGAGCAAACATTGCGCGAGGTGACTGCCCGCGTATACGCCGCCCCCACAGCGGAAGCCGTGTTGCGGACTGCCGCCCGGGAAGCTAACCGAATTCTGGGATTAGAGACCTTTGTCTACGTGGATACGCCCGCTCCTGTCCATGAAACAGGTCCATTGCGGGGTTTAAAACCAAAATAAAACATGGTTATTCAGATATTCACAGATACAGGCATTTTTAGCCCCCACTCAGCGATTGGAGTGCAAGCACATGACTGTCATTAGAAGAATACTTATCCCACTCCTAATCTTTCTCTCAATCATCCTGATCCTGGTGCAAGCTTACACCACCTATCAGGATACGATAGCCATTCGGGAACAGGAAACTCGCGAATTGGCGAACCTCAGCGAGTTTTTTCAAGGTCGCCTGTCCTCCCTCGAATCTTTTGCCACCGCCCTGGCCATTGAGGTTGCTAACAACGCCGAGATTCAAGAAGCTTTTGCTGCTGGCGACCGTGAACGGGTTATTGCCCTGACCCTTCCGGCTTACCAACGCCTGGATGCCGAGTACGACATCCCCCAGCATCAATTCCACCTGCCACCTGCCACTTCCTTTGTGCGCCTGCACCAGCTCGACCGCTTTGGTGATGATCTCTCCGGTTTTCGCAACACCGTCGTGGCAGCGAATAGAACTCAGAAAGTTGTCAGCGGATTAGAGATTGGCCGTGCGGGTCTTGGTATTCGGGGGATAGCCCCTGTCAGCTACCAGGGCGAACATATCGGTACCGTTGAGTTTGGGCTGAATGTGGACCAAACCTTGCTAAACAGCGTGAAACAGCAGTTTGGCGTCGATTGGCAAATACTTTTGCGCCAGGACTTGGCAGACGTAGCCATTTTTGAAGGCGCCATTGCCGGAGCTGATGGCCCTCTTCCCAATCTTTTTTTACAAGCCTCGACTCTTTCTGAGCCAGTTTTTGCCCCTGAAACCGCTTACCAACAAGCTTTGAACGGGAAATATATTTTTACCAATCGCATTGACCGGGAGGATAGATCGGTTGAATTGTTCACCTTTCCCATCACTGATTTCTCTGGAGAGACTCTTGGCGTTGTTGAAATCGTTAAGGATCGTTCGGCACTGGCAGAAGCGCAGACCTCAAGTAACTTATTCTTCGTTTTAGGCACTCTGGGAATTCTTCTGGTTACAGGTTTGGGTACAAATTTCATTCTGCGAAAAACGCTTCACCCCATTGGCGAGTTAACCAATGCGGCTGAGGATTTCGCCAGCGGTGACTTGAGCAAGCGAGTGGCTATTTCTAGCAAGGACGAGATTGGGCAGCTAGCCCACACCTTTAACAGTATGAGCGCACAGATGCAAGAACTCATCGGCACCCTGGAAGGGCGTGTACAAGAACGGGCACGAGACCTGTTCCTGGCTGCGGACGTTTCGCGCAATATTTCCAACATTCGCGCCTTACCTGAATTGCTAAGCGAGTCGGTCGACTTAATTCAAAAACGGTTTACCTTTTACTACACCCAAATTTATTTAATTGATGACAGAGGTGAAAATTTAATCCTGCGGGCAGGGACAGGCGAGGCTGGCATGCAGCTTTTAGCCCGCCAGCACCAACTGCCTATTTCAGAACGCTCAGTTAACGGCAAGGCAGCGGTTACTAAGGAGCCGGTTTTGGTAGCAGATTCCCGGCAAGATCCCCTGTTTCGGCCGAATCCATTTTTACCCTTAACCCGTTCGGAGTTGGCTATTCCTTTGCTCATTGGCGAACGCGTTGTAGGTGTGTTGAATGTTCAAAGCGATCAACCCGGAACCTTTACTGAAGAAAATTTGTCTGCCCTGTCAGTATTGGCCGGACAGTTGGCGGTTGCCATCGATAATGCGGCACTCTTCGCCGAAAGGCAGCAGGCTGTGGCCGATTTGGTACCTTTTCGGCTAGGTTTCGAGCGCTCTCCCAGCGCAATTTTTTTGACCGATGTAAATGGTGTCATTACTTACATCAACCCGGCGTTTACAGAATTGTATGGCTTCACGGAAGCGGAAGCTTTGGGCCATAACCCTCGCATCATTCAATCTGGCCTGATGACCAAAGAGGAGTACGCTAATTTTTGGCAAACGCTATTAAGGAAAGAGCCCGTTGTGGGCGAGATTGTTAACAAACGCAAAGATGGCCGCCTGATTCAGGTCGCCATCAATATCGTCGCCATCCTTGATGAGAGCAACACTATTGTCGGCTTTCTCTCATTGCAGACTGACATTACAGACCGAAAAATAGCTGAATCGGCACTGGCACGCTCGGTGGCCGAATTGAATTGTCTAAATGACATTGGTCGCAAAGTAGAAGAGCAACCTCCTATCCCTGAGTTCTTGGAATGGGCAGCGCAGCGCATTCCGGCAGCGATGCCTCACACTGAGCAATGCGTGGCGGCCGTTTCCTTAGACAAGGAGATTTATGGTGACGCTCAAGCCATGGTGCTGCCCCGGCACATCGTGGAAGGGCTGCGCATTGGCGGCGAGTTGATTGGCCGCCTTTACATTGCCTACCGAGATGCCAAGCTGACTTTTGTAGACGAAGACAGCTCCTTTATTGGCGGCATTGGCCGCCGTATTAGCAGCTACCTGGAAAGCCAAAAGCTGCTGGAGCAGGTGCGTAAACGCGCCACTGAGATGCAAACAGTTGCCCAAGTTGGAACGGCCGTTGCCGGAAGCCTGGATACAGCTCAACTGCTTCAAGAAGTTGTAGACCTGACAAAGGAGCGCTTTGGTCTCTACCACGCCCACATCTATTTGCTGGATGAATCGGGTGATACCTTGGTCTTAACGGCCGGAGCAGGCCAAGCGGGGCGAACCATGGTAGCCGAAGGGCGGCGCATTCCCTTGCAGCAGGAGCAGTCGCTGGTGGCGCGGGCCGCCCGCCTGCGTGAAGGCGTCATTGTCAACAACGTGCAGGCGGAACCCAGCTTTTTACCCCACCCGCTGCTGCCAAACACCCGGGCCGAGCTGGCGGTCCCTCTGATTGCCGGGGAAAATGTGCTGGGCGTGCTCGACGTGCAGGCAGACAAGGAGAATTACTTTACAGAAGAGGATATCAATACTCAAACCACCCTGGCGACGCAGGTGGCAACAGCCCTGAAAAATGCGCAGCAGTTTGAACAAACGCAGCTTGCCCTGGAAGAGCTGCGGGAATTGCAGCAAACCTTCGTGCGCGAAGGGTGGCAATCCTTTTTTGAGAACCGGGAATATGAGGTGCAAGGGTTTACGGCAGCGGGCAGTGAAATCAAGCCGATTTTGCGTAACGGCCGTTCCCAGCCCGGCTCGTTTGTTACTCTGGAGGAACTTTCTGCAGAGAAAACGGCCGTTATTAAACCCATACACTTGGTGGGTACCAATATTGGCGGGTTGGGTGTGCGGCTTCCGGAAAACAAAAAACTAACCAATCAGCAACAGCTTTTGCTAGACGCCCTTACCGAGGAAGTCAGCCAGGCTTTGGAGCGGGCGCGACTTTCCGAACAAACCCAGTTAGCTCTCGACGAAACCGAGAAGCGCACGCAGGAGTTGGCCATCCTCAACGAAATGGGGCGCGCCTTCACGGCCGACTTCGAATTGAATGCTATCATCGCCAGCATCGTCCATTACACCCAACAGCTTATTGACGCCGACGATATGTACGTCGCCCTTTACAACGCAGCACTGGATGAAGTCGATGTTCGCATTTTTGGCGAAGGTGAGGAAGCGGTTAGATCGGCCCTCAAACGGCGCGGGGGGAACGGTATTACCGAATACGTCATTCGCAGCCGCGAGCCACTGCTTATCGGGGAAGATATTTCGACGAGAGCTGAAGAGCTGGGGTTTGAGCTTTTTGGGCGAAGCTCCCAATCCTGGCTGGGCGTACCCATGATTGTTGGCGACGAAATTGTAGGCATTATTGCCGTACAAGATTTTGACGAATCCTACAAATTTGGCATGCGCGAAGTAGACCTGCTCACCACCGTAGCCAACCAGGCTGCCATCGCCATCCAAAATACGCATTTGTTCAATCAAACTCAATCCCGCGCCCGCCAGGAGCAAATTTTGCGCGAGGTCTCTGCCCGCGTCAATGCCGCCGTGGATCCAGAGTCCATCCTGCGCACAGCCGCCCAGGAAGTTGGCCGCGCCTTGGGTCTGGAAACTTTCGTCTATCTGACTGATAAAAAAGAACCAACAGAACCTTCGAGTACGGCCGTTTTTACCAACGGCCGTTAAATAAGTGTGCAATAACCGAGGAAGAACGCTATGTTTGCACAATTGAGAGCATTTCTAGCTGCCCCAGCATTCAACGACGAAGACCAAAATCGCGTTAGCCAGATTTTGAACGTCATTTTACTGGCCATCCTGGTACTGCTCACCTTATTCCTGGGAGTCCGGTTACTGACGGGAGCCTACACGCTGCAAGACGATAACTTCTACGTTCTGGGAGGGCTGGAACTGCTGGTAGCCGGGCTGTGGCTGGTATTGAAACGCGGTTATCTGCGGGCGGCAGCTTATGGTATTGTGATTGTCGCCTGGCTGGGCCTGGCCTTCACGTCACTCAATGCCGGGGGCGTTCGTGATTCCGGTTTCGTTGCCCTCATCGTGGTCGCCATGATTGCCAGCCTGGTTTTGGGCTGGCGGGAAGCGTTATTCTTCATTGCCTTAACTATCGCCGCGGGCTGGGGATTGGCCTATCTGGAAGACCAGGGCCAGATTATGTTGGAGGTTACCACTCCTTACGAAGTCGCAGGCGAATTAACTACCGTTCTCTCTTTACTTGCCGTCTTGCTTTATCTACTGGTGCATAACTTGAGCAATGCGTTGCAAAATGCACGGAAAACCAACGAAGAGCTGCGCGAGTTCAGCACCAGGTTAGAAGACCGCGTAACGGCCCGCACAAAAGAGCTGGTACTGGCAGCAAATGTGACCCAAAGCTTGGCGTCTGTTCAAGATTTAGACACGCTGCTGGACAAAGCCGTTACGTTGATTCAGACCAGCTTCAACCTCTATTACGTGCAGGTTTATTTGCTTGATGAACATGATGAATTTCTAGAATTGCGCGCCGGAACTGGAGGCGCGGGCCAGGCGCTGTTAGAGCAAAATCATCGTCTGCCCATCACCGGCAAGTCAATCAACAGTACGGCCGTTTCCCAAAAACAACCGATTATCGTTGCCGACGCAGAAAAATCCGACATCTTCCAATCCAACCCCCTCCTGCCCCTTACCCGTTCCGAAATGGCCATCCCGCTTCTGTTAGACAATACAGTGGTCGGCGTACTTAACGTGCAAAGCAGCGTAACTGAAGGCTTAAACAAAGATAGTCTACCTGCATTCCAGACCCTCGCTGGCCAGTTGGCTATCGCCATTAATAACGCCACCCTCTTCAGCCAGCGCGAGCAAACTGCCAACTCCCTGAGGCAAGAGCAAAGCCGCGTGCAATCCATCCTCGAATCCATTTCCGTACCTACGATCATCTCGCTGGTTAGTAACGGCAGCGCAGCCTACATCAATGACGCCATGGCCGAAATCCTGCAAAAGCCCCGCAAAGAGCTAATTGGCAAAGCTACCCCCAATTTTTATGCCAATTCTGCCGACCGGCAGCAAATGCTGGCTGAACTGCAGCAGTCAGGAAAAGTCATCAACTACGAGCTGCAGTTAAAACGGGGGGATGGCAGCTTGTTCTGGGCACTTATTTCTGCCAGCATCATCAACTTCCAGGATCAGTCAGCAATTCTGACCACTTTCATCGACATTTCTGACCGGCGCAAGGCTGAAGACATCCTGGCCAAGCGCGCAGCAGAGCTGGAAGCTGTAGCGCAGGTTGGTTCCATTGCCACCCAAACCCTGGAGAGCAGCGCGCTGCTGCAAAATGTGGCTGACCTGACAAAATCTCGCTTCAATCTATATCATGCCCACATTTATTTGCTAGACGAATCCCAAGAAAACCTGGTGCTGGCGGCAGGCGCCGATGAGGCAGGACGGCAAATGGTTGCCGAAGGGCGCACCATTTCGGTAGCGCAAACCCAATCATTAGTAGCCCGCGCCGCCCGCACCCAACAAGGCGTCATCGTCAACGACGTGCAGCAAGACGCAGGATTCTTGCCTAACCCCCTACTGCCTCTCACCCGTTCTGAAATGGCCGTGCCTGTTTCCATTGGCGAGAAAGTTTTAGGCGTGTTGGACGTTCAGTCTGACGAGGTAAATCATTTTACATCAGAGGATATCAACATCTATACAACTCTGGCTGCACAGGTAGCCGTGGCTTTGCAAAATGCTAATCAATACCAAAGCACGCAAGCTGCACTGGCTGAAACGGAAGGCTTGCTCTCCGTAACGCGGGTTGCCAGCCAGTCACTCGCATTGGAAGAAACGCTAGAACAAATTTTGGACCAGGTTTTGGCCATGAAGCAATTTGAGGCTGGTCTCATTAGCATGGTTGACCCAGCCACTCAATCTTTGACGATTTCCGCCCACCGTCTTCCTAACGAGCTGTACCAGGCGTTTCTTATGAATGGGTTAGACGGCACGCTTTGCGACCTTGTTTATAGAAATAAAAGCTCGCTTGTGCTGAACGATTTAGCTAAAGATGCGCCTATTGATGTATCGGGGCTGATAGCCAAAGGATTCCATTCCTACCAGGGCGTGCCTGTCGAAGCGCGAGGAGATGTGCTGGGTACAATTTGCATTTTCAACACGTCTCCGACTACCAGAGAAAGCGATTTTAGTTTGATGCAGGCCATTGGGCAGCAGGTCGGCGTTGCGATTCAGAATGCTCGCCTTTTCACCCAAACCCGAGCAGCGCTGGCCGAAACGGAAACCTTCCGCAACCTGGTGGAAACTTCTTCTCAGGCTGTTGCTATTGCTGCCCTGGATGGAGCCATTCGTTACGCAAATCCCACAATGTTGCGGCTGCTTGGCTTTTCTGATCTGGCTATGCTGCTAGGCGAGTCCATTACGAATTTTTACCCTGAGGAACTGCGGATCACGGCCGAATTAGAGGCTATTCCGGCAGTCATGGAAAGCGGCCAATGGCAGGGAGAATTGAAAATGCGCACTCCCTCCGGGCAAGAAATCCCGACTCTGGAAATTTATTCGCTGCTGCGCGACGCGCAAGGTCAGCCCGAAGGCATGGCTGTGATTGTGACAGATATTACCGAACGCAAACAGGCAGAATTAGCGCAGCAGCGGTTGGCTTCGGCTCTTGAGGAGCGGCTGCAAGAAGTGAATGCCCTGCAGCGCGCAATGACTCACGAAGGTTGGCAGGCCTTTTTTGCGGCAAAGGAGCGGCCTGTTCAAGGGTACCGGTATCACAATGATGCTTTACGGCTTATTTCGTCCTCCGAAATGGCCAACAACGACATTCCTCACATGCCAATAAGTCTCTCTGAGGCTGAGCGCATTGCGTCGTCCGACATGGAAACAGCCGCTGCCGCACCAATGCAGGTGCGCGGTGAGACTATCGGCATGCTTGGCGCGCGCAACCCAGACGGCGAACCCATTGATGCCGCAACGAAAGCACTGTTGGGAGCAATCTCCGAACAGGTGGCTGAAGCATTGGAACGAGCGCGCCTGTTTGAAGAAACGGAGTTGGGTCGCCAACAGTTGGACCAACGTGCCAAGGAGCTGCAAGCGGTCGCGGAGATTAGTGCTGCTGCCTCAACCTCGCTGGATAGGCAGGCATTTATGGACACGGTAACCAGCATGACCCAGCAGCGGTTCGACGTTTATCATTGCAACATTTTCATTTTAGATGAAAGCATGGAGTCTTTTGAACTGGCGGCAACAAGCTGGCGACCAGAGGATACTGGCGACGAATTTGACACGGCAAGGATTTCAATGCACCAGGAGCAGTCGTTGGTCGCTAAAGCTGCCCGCCAGCGGGACCCCGTGTTGGTGAATGATACTCGTGAAGCTCCCGATTTCTTACCATCGGAAATAATGCCGCACACGCGGTCTGAGCTGGCTATTCCGTTAGTAGCAGGCGACCGTGTGTTGGGGGTGCTTGATATTCAGGCTGATAGACCCGAACGCTTTAACGAAGAGGATGTCCGAATTTTTTCTACCCTGGCCTCACAGGTAGCTATCTCACTACAAAATGCGGACCTATTTGCCAGCGCACAACGCAGAGCGGAGCGTGAAGCGTTGATTAATGCCATCAGCCAAAAGATTCAGAATGCGCCTACGGTGCAAAGCGCCATGCAAACGGCCGTTTCTGAGCTGGGCAAGGCGCTAAAAGCCCGGCGAACTATGGTGGATTTGCAGCTTTCCAGCAAGGAAAACGGCCGTTCTCAATAATGGGCAACATTATGATTCGAAACAGTACAGTCTACAACAAACAACTGCTACTCCTGGCCTGGGGCCTTTCTTTAAGCATACCCATACCTCAGTTGGCACGTTGTTTGGAGAATAGATTATGAGCGAACCAAATCTGCATTCCGGCACAAACCAAACGGATGAGCAAGGTACACGGCGCCTTTGGTGGCACTGGTTCACACGCCCCCACCCCAGCGTCATAGAATCAGGCAACCAGTTGCAAGCGCAGCTACTACTGGCAATTAGCCTTACCTTTTTCTTTACAAACCTGAGTGGGGCTATTGCCCGAATTCAGACAAACACGCTGAGCAGCAATTATTCCCTACTAGTTTTCGCCAGTACGGCTTTATTTAGTTTAATCGCTGCAATTTGGAGCCGGCAGCGGAACTACACCATAGGGTCATATATCCTGCTGGGCAGTTTAACCCTGGCCACGCTAGGTCAATTGTTTCTAGGGGACGGTACACCCACCCTGACACTATTCTCTTTTTTGCCTCTCAACTTTATCCTGGGCATTGCTTTACTCCCCATTTTGGGCGCGTTGGTCATATTTTTAATAAACATTGTCATAGTTTTTCTTGCCCCAATTGCCCTCTCTATCCCCTATGATGCAGAATTTATTGCAATTGCCGGGACGCTCACGACTCTTGCCGTACTCGCGATTATTACTCTGGCGTTTCGCAATCGCTTAGAGACGAACAGACTGAATGTCCTGCGCAAGGCCAATCAAGAGCTCGAAACCTTACAAGCGAGCCTGGAACAGCGCGTCCAAGAACGTACCCGCGCTTTGGAAACCTCTGCGGAAGTAAGCCGCCGCCTTTCTACCATTCTCGACACCAATAAACTGGTACAGGAGGTTGTTCATCAAATCCAAAATGCCTTTGGCTTCTACCATGCCCACATTTACCTGATTGACGACTCTCGCCAACGCCTGGTCATGGCTGGTGGCACCGGGGTGGTAGGCGAAATGATGCTGTGGAAGGGACACGCGATAGAAATGGGGCGCGGTCTGGTGGGTCGGGCGGCAGTCACGGCAACGGCCGTTTTTGTCCCTGACGTCTCCCAAGACCCCGCCTGGCTGCCCAACCCGCTGCTGCCCGACACCCGCGCCGAAGCGGCCGTGCCCATTCTGCTGCAAGAACAGGTTCTTGGCGTTCTCGACGTGCAGCATAATGAGGCAGGTGTCATAGACGAAAGCACCGTCGACCTGCTAGAATCCATCGCCAATCAGGTGGCCATCGCCCTGCAAAATGCCCGCCAGCTTGACGAAATTAAAGCTGGTCGCCAGCGCCTGGACCTGGTTATCAGCGGTACCAACGAAGGCATTTGGGACTGGAATATACCCAGCAACCAGGTTTATTATTCCCCCCGCTGGAAAGCGATGATAGGCTATGACGACCACGAAATTTCCGACGATTTTGCGGAACTAGAGCGCCGCCTGCACCCCGAGGACCACGGCCGTATTATGCTGGCCATCAATGATTACCTGGCAGGTAGAACCGACAACTATGAGCATGAGTTCCGCTTGCAGCATAAAGATGGCTCCTACCGCTGGATTTTGGTGCGCGCTTCCCTGGAGCGGGACGAAGAAGGCCATCCCCTGCGCATGGCGGGGTCTCACAGCGATATAACCGAACGCAAAGTAGCGACGGAGGAATTAACCATCTTCCAACTGGGTTTCGAGCGCTCTTCTAACGCCATTTTCCTGACCGAAGAGAATGGCATTATCACTTATGTAAACCCGGCATTCACCCAATTGTACGGCTATACGGCCGAAGAAGCCGTCGGCCAGACGCCACGGTTACTGAAATCGGGCTTTTACACACTGGAATTCTATGAGGAACTATGGGACACCTTGATGAATAAAGGCTCGGTGTCTCGGGAAATTATAAACAAAGCGAAAGACGGCCGTTTCATCCACGTAGTTGGCAACAACAACCCTATCATTAATGAAAAAGGGGACATTATTGGCTTCTTGAGCATGCACACAGACATCACCGAACGCAAAGAAGTGGAAGCAGCGCTGCGCGAAAGCCAGATTCAACTCAGCCAGTTGGCAGAAATGGTCAATATGGCCTATTGGGAACTAGACCTAAATTCCCAAATGTTTACCTTTAACGACCGCTTTTATTCTCTGCTGCGTCGTACGGCTGCGGAAATGGGTGGCTATGCAGTTTCTGCCCAAACCTTTCTAAACACTCTCGTTCATCCTGACGATCGCGCTGAGGTGCAGGAGAAAATGTCTGATCTCTTCCACCTGAAGGATATAGGTCAAGATTACACTTATGAATATCGCCTCCTCCGTGGCGACGGTCAGGTGCAATATGCGCAAATCGTCTACCGTATAAAATTTGACGTTCAAGGGAAACCCGTCCGCGTGAATGGTTCCCATTTAGACATTACCGCAAGCAAACAGGCCGATGAAATCCGGCGGCAAAACGAAAGGCAGCTTAAAGAGGCTCAGAGTATCGCCCGCCTGGGTTATTGGGAATATGACCCAACCACGCGTCTCTTCAATTTCTCCGACCAGATTTACGACATCTTACACACAACGCCGGAGGCTGAAGGCGGCAATCTGATGCCAGCCAATATCTACACCCAAAAATTTATTCATCCTGAAGATGTAAACTTAGTAGAAAACGAGTTAGTAAAGGCGATTAAATCCCCCAGCGAAACCTATGTTGGAGAGTTGGAATATCGCTTCCTCAGAGCGGATGGCAGTCAGGGGTATGCGTACATAACCATACGGGCGGAGAAAGACAGAAACGGCCGTACCGTTCGCCTTTATGGCACTGGCCAGGACATTACCCAGCGCAAACAAGCAGAAGAAGCGCTGCGTGAGGCGCAAGAACGCGTTCAAACCATTTTGGAAGCCGTCGCCGTGCCCATGGTCATTTCTCTGTTATCTGACGGAACGGTGGCTTATGCCAATGAACCCTTGGCTGAGATGATCCAGTTACCCCGGGAAGAGCTTCTAGGGCAGGTGACCCCTGATTTCTACTATAACCCCGCAGATCGCCAAACATTTTTAGCGGCACTGCAGGCGACAGGTTCGGTCACCAATTACGAACTGCATCTCAAGCGTGGAGATGGGCGGGATTTCTGGGCATTGGTTTCCGGCAAAGTCATTAACTACCAGGGTAACCCCGCTTTATTGACAACCCTTGTGGACATCGACGAGCGTAAGCAGGCCCAAGAAACTATGCTCAAACGCGCCGTGGCGCTGGAGACCGTAGCCCAGGTGGGCGCTGCCGCAGCCACAATTCGCGAAACTGACGTGATGCTGCAAGAGGTAGTATACCTCACCAAAGAGAGATTTGAGTTGTATCATGCGCACATTTACTTATTGGACACCGCGGGTGCAAATTTGGTGTTAACCACAGGAGCCGGAGAAATTGGCCAGCAGATGGTGGCCGAAGGGCGTTCTATCCCCTTAAACCGCCGCCAATCATTGGTTGCCCAGGCTGCTCGTGCAAGGCAGGGTGTGCTGGTTAATGATGTCAGCGAGGACCTAAATTTTCTGGCGCATCCCCTTTTGCCCGAAACCCGTGCGGAGTTGGCCGTGCCTATGGTAGTTGGCAGCCGCCTGATTGGCGTCATTGACGTCCAGGCAGACGCTGTCGATGCTTTTACCGACGAGGACATCAACATATATTCCACCCTGGCCGCGCAGGTGGCCATTGCCCTGGAAAATGCCCGTTCTTTCGAGCAGTCAGAAAGAGCAATGCTTGAGTTGAATGAACTGACGCAGCGCTTGACGCGTGAAAGCTGGGATGATTACCTGCTGATGCAGGAAGAGCTTCAAAAACAAGAAGCAGGGTACGTATATGACCTGCAGGGAGTAAAACCATTAGCCGAGTTAGCCAGGTCTGATGAAACTTCAATAGACAAAACGAATGGGAATGGTTCCGGACTGATTTCTCACCCCCTCACGGTGCACGGGGCTCTTATCGGCCATCTGTCAGTCCTCAACGAGGTAGAGGATGAAGGCGAATTGGAGCTAGAAGAAGAGGCTGCTGAAATAATGGCAGCCATCGCGGAACGGCTAAGCGCCCGGTTGGAAAACCTACGCCTCTCTGAGCAAACCGAGTTGGCGCTGGCCCAAACGGAACAGCAGGCCAAGCGCCTGGCGTCGCTGAATGAAATGGCTGCGGCAGTTAATGCCGCCCAAGAAATTGAGGAGATGTTCCAAATTGCTACGGAGCAAACGCTGCAAATTGTGGGCGGGGACCGGGTTTCGGCTACCCTGCTGAATGAGACGCATGATGCGATTACCGTCATTGCAGCCAGTGGCGTTGCCGGCGCAGGCAGGGTGGGGAAGATTTTGCCTTTGACCGAGGAAGTTGGTGTAGAAACGGCCGTTCGTGAGTTCCGCGTGGTGAAAATCCAGGAATCTCCCGAGCAAGGATGGCCATCCACCATCATCGCTCCGCTCATTGCCAGCAACCGCGTCTTGGGCACGCTGCACATTAGCAGCCAAAAAGCGAACGCCTTCAACCAAAACGATGAAAACCTGCTGCGCCAGGTCGCAGCACTGCTCTCTTCCACTGTCGAAAATCGCCGCCTTTTTGAAGAAACCGAAGAGCGCGCCGAGCAGTTGGCTGCCATTAACCGCGTTGCCCAGGACCTTTCGCAATACCTGGATCAGGCCCCTCTGCTGGAAGCAGCCCATGAGCAAATCAAACAAGTCCTGGACTTAGACACATTCTTTATCGGCTTTTTCAATGCTGAAACAAATACCATGGACAATCCAATCATTTACGAAGCAGGAGTGCGATCTGAGCAGTTTGCCGTGCCCCTGGCAGAAAAAAGTTACAGTAAACAAGCCATGGAATCTGGAAAGCCCGTGTTGGTGCAGTTAACAAAAGAGGAAGCAGAAGCGCTGCAACAAGATTCGTCACGCATCATTGGCAGCACGAACATCACCACTTTTCCCGTTTCTCTCATCTTTGTACCGCTTGTTTCGGGTCAGCGTACCCTGGGCGTGATGTCTGCTCAGAGTTACGAATACAACGCCTATACCCAGTCAGAAGTAACGCTGCTTGAAGGTATTGGGCGATATCTGACGGTGACGTTGGAGAACGTCCGCTTCTTCCAGCAGGCGCAAGAACGGGCCAGACGCGAACAGGTGCTGCGTGAAATAACCGCGCGGGTGCGCGGGTCGGCTGATGTTGACACGGTGATGAGAACGGCCGTACAAGAAATCGGGCGCACGCTTGGTCGCCGGGCATTTATTCAACTGGAAACGCCTCATGAACCAGATTCAACGCCGCTCACCAGCTCATAGCAGAGGAGAATGCGATGAGTAGTCAAAGTAATGTCATGACAAATCCCACTAAGACAACTGATCCATTGTCGATCATAAACCGCATCACCGATACTTTGTATGGTGCTGACGATTTACAAGAGGTCTTAGAGCAAGCCGCTGACTTTATCATCGAGTATTCCGGGGCAACGGCCGTTGCTGTTTTTTCTTTGGATAAAAATGCTGAGCATCTTCACTTACTGTCGTCCCAAGGATTTACGCAGGATGCTTTGGCAGCCGGTTCTGTGCTACCGGTCGCGGAAAGTTTTTCAGGCACAGCCGTCATCACCAAAAACATTGTGACCAGCGAGGATATTGTTACTGACGAAAGCATGGTCAAGAACGTCCAACAATTACTGCTGGCACAAAACCTGAAAACGGCCGTTTCCATCCCCATGATCTTCCAAAAAAACGTCTGGGGCGTCATCAACCTCCTTTTCGATAGAGAACTAAACCTTTCCCAGCAAGAAAAAGAAACCCTGCTTACCATTGGCAAAACCATCGGTCTGGCCCTCAACAACGCCCAGCGCGTCACCCAAATCGAAAGCGAAATCCAGGCCAAAGAAACGTTGGAAAAGCGCAATCAAGAAGCCCTCGAAATCCGCACACTCCAAATAGAAATTGGTCAATCCATCGCCAATGCTCAAACAGAAGCCGAAATAACCGCAACCATGACCAACAACACGGCCTACTTCCCCCAGGCAGGCGTTGCCGTATTCTCCCGGCAGTTTCTAGATAACCAGGAAACCTATACTCTGGTTGCACAAAATCCTTACAAAAGCCAACTCAACCTTCCTGAACCAAACAGTCAGCTTACAAGTTATGATCTGCCAGAATTACTCACTGAGGGCCGGCTTTTCGTCCACAATGCCGCTGAAGACAAAATCCTGAGTAGTGAAGCCAAACGCTTTGCAAAACGCGTAGGCATCGCCAGTTGGGCTTTCTTTCCGCTGGTTTCAACCGGGGAGCGATTGGGCGTTTTCATGGCTGCCAGCAAAGAAAAAAAATTCTTCCAAGACAATAACAGCATTATCTATCAAACCATTGCCGAACAAGGCGCTTCGGCTCTACGCGCTGCCCGCCTTTCCCAGGAAACCCAGGAAACTCTCAAGCGCCGCGGTGTGGAAGTAGCCCTGGCTACCCAAATTGCCCAAGAAATTGCTGCCGCCACCGACCTGCGCGACCTTTACCAGCGCGTCGTGAACCAAATTCACGAGCTATTCGGATACTATCACACCCAATTACTACGGTACGACAGCGCACTGGATACTGTGGCCCTGGTCTATGGCTATGGGAAGGTCGGTCAAGAAATGCTGGAGCTTAACCACTCCGTTCCCATGAACGTGGGTATCATTGGCTCCGCAGCAGCCAGCGGTAAATCTATTTTACGGCCCAGCCTCTACACCGATGAAACCTGGCAGCCCAATCCTCTACTCCCCCAGACAAAAGGGGAAATCGCCGTACCTATCAAGCTCCGAAATGAGGTGTTAGGCGTTTTGGACGTGCAAAGCGACAAGGCGGACAAGCTGGATGAGAACGACCTCCTCCTGCTTGAAGGGTTGTGCGGTCAAATCGCCGTGGCCATTGAAAGCACCCGTCTCCGCCAGGAAATGGAAGCAAACCTGCGCGAATTGACAACCCTGCAGCGTTACATGAGCCGAGAAGCCTGGCAGGCTTACAAAAAATCACGGGAAAACATTGCCGGTTACCAATTTGATCAAACAGGCGTTACGCCTCTTCTCAAGGAAAATGCCCAGAACAGCAGCGAAAATGGGCAAACCGAGAAGGTAGTAGCTACCCAACTTCAGATTCGTGGAGAAACTTTTGGAACCATTGGCATATTAGACGATCCGGCACAGCCTTTGTCAGATGAAGAGCTTGCCCTTCTGCAATCCATTACCGACCAGGTCTCTGAAGCCCTGGAAGCAGCACGCCTGTTTGAACAGACCCACGATGCATTGCTGGAACAAGAACGCCTGACTTCTGAGTTAGAGACGGTGGCCCAGGTAACGTCGGTCGCCTCCACTATTCTGGAAGTGGACAACCTGTTGCAGGCTGTTGTGGACCTTGCCAAAACTAGTTTCGACCTCTACCATGCCCATGTTTACTTGTTGGAAGAGGAGGCAGAAATCCTGACCTTGAAAGCGGGGGCTGGGAACGTTGGACGCCTCATGGCTTTGGAAGGCCGTGACATTCTCATTGATGCCGAATCCATTGTGGCCCGCGCCGCCCGAACTCGGGATGTTGTCGTCGAGAATGATGTACAAAGAGTAGTGGACTTCCTACCTCACCCCCTGCTGCCCAAAACCAAAGCAGAAATGGCTGTACCTATGATTGTGGGTAACAAATTGGTGGGGATTCTTGACTTGCAGGCTGAGCAAGTGGGGCGGTTTACCGAAGAAGATGTCAAAACTCAGCGCACGTTGGCAACTCAGGTGGCTGTGGCCGTAGAAAATGCCAAGCTGTACGCCGAGCAGGTGGAAACAACCGAAAAACTGCGCCAGGTTGACCAGCTAAAATCAGAGTTCCTGGCCAGCATGAGCCACGAACTACGTACGCCACTAAACTCAATTATCGGTTTTGCTGACGTATTGCTGGAAGGGCTGGATGGCGAGCTAAACGAACGCATGGAGCAAGATGTTAAGCTCATCCGCAACAGTGGTGCGCACCTCCGCGAGCTCATTGGTGACATCCTTGACATGTCCAAGATTGAAGCCGGGCGTATGGAACTACGGTATGAAATGGTTGACATCTGCGAACTGGCCAACGATGTCGTGGCGACGGCTATGCCGTTGGCTCAGGAAAAGAACCTGGAGCTCATCACGCAAATTGCCGACGATGTTCATTTCATCGAGGCGGATCGCACGCGCATTCGCCAAATCATGTGGAACATCACCGGCAACGCTATCAAGTTTACCGAAAAGGGCAGCGTGACCCTTTCCATGGAAATCGAAAACAGAAATCTGCTAATAGGTATTCACGACACCGGCATTGGTATCCGCCCGGAAGATATCTCAATTGTGTTTGAGCAGTTCCGTCAAATTGATGGTAGTCTGAACCGGCGCGCAGGCGGCACGGGTTTGGGAATGCCTATCACCAGGAATCTAGTTGAACTTCACGGCGGTAAGATTTGGGTGGAAAGTGTCCTGGGTAAAGGTACCACCTTCTGGTTTACCATTCCCCTAAACCAAGAATTTGCCGCACGGCCGCAAACCGGCCGGCTGCCTGAATTAGATGCAAGTTATCGGTGATTTATGTTACCCGGATAGGCAAATCATTGCTAAAATGAATCTTGTCTTTTCGCTATATTTATTTTGAAATTGAGGTAAAGCTTATGTCAGAGCGCAAAAAAGTGCTTTGCGTTGAAGATAATGCAGTAAATATGATTCTTGTCGAACGCATTGTTGAAGCAGAAGGACATGAATTGGTCAAGGCAGAAGATGGCCAGGCCGCGCTAACAGTGTTGGAAGATTTGGTGCCCGACATAATTTTGCTCGACATCAACCTTCCCGGGATTGATGGTTTAGAATTAGCGCGGAGGTTTAAAGCGGACCCCAAACTTGCCCCTGTGCCGCTCATTGCTACAACAGCGCAGGTACTGGTAGGGGACAGAGAGCGCTGCCTGGAAGCTGGTTGTGATGATTACCTGCCGAAACCGTTAGATATCCGCCGGCTGCGCCAGGTGATGCGCAGTTATTTGGACAATCAGGGGTAATGCCTAAAGGTTCTCGAGGAGCTGAGGGCTGGTAACTAGCCTTCAGCTTTTTTCATTTCATGGCCGATGATAACGGCCGTTTCCCCCCGCACCATTGTTAGAAATACAATACAGGACCCGTCCCCATGTAACCGGAGCTGGCGGCGCAGTTCATCCGGCTCCAGCGGTGACCCCCGCTTCTTAATCGTCACCTGCCCAATGCCCCGCTCCCGCAAATAATGACGCAGCCGTTTTAGCTGAAAGGGAAACACATCTTCCACGGCAAAACAGCGGGCAAAAGGCGTCTCACGGCACTCCGCCGCCGTCAGGTAAGCAATCTCCGCGTCAATTTTGGCCGCCCCAAGGCGGGCCGCCAGTGCCTCTACCAGGTGGGCGCGAATCACCGCCTTATCCGGCTCATACAAATAGGCTTGCGGGGCAGAAACCGGCACCTCAGCCAGGTCGGCGTCGGTGAGCGTGTGCGGGCCGGGCAGCAGGGTCGCCCGCCGCTTTGCCGCGGTGCGCAGGTCGCCAAACCAAAGCACGCCATCCTTCACGTCGCCGTCCACAGAGATGAATTCGATTTCGGCGTCAGGGGGGAGTTCAGCATAATCGACGCCGGGGCTAATTTTAACGGCCGTTTCCGGCACCCACGTGCGCCAGCGCTGCACAAAACTTAGCGGGGGGCGATAATCTTCTACTGAAAAGAGCCGCCGGCCCTGCCCATCCCGCCGGGCGGGATCAAAAAAGCAGGCATCTACCGGCAGCGGCGTCAGCGCCAGCAAATCCGCTTGCAGCGGGTGAAAGCGGTCTCCATGCCCATAGACGCGCACATTTTCCTGGGCCATGGCCACGCGCACCGGATCCCAGTCCACGCCGGTCACTTCAGAATAAGCGGCCAAAGCCAGGGAATCCCCGCCAATGCCGCAGCCCAGATCCGCCACGTGGCTCGCACCCACGTCGGCAAAGCGCCGGGCGCGGTGAGCAGCCACCATTTCAGAGGAAGCTTGTTCCAACGCTTCCCGCACAAAAAACATTTCAGCGGCGCGGCTGAATTTGGCGGCGGCCATCTGGCGCAGCAACACTGTCTCCAACACAGCCTGGGCATGGGGGGTTTGGCGGCGCAGTTGGCTGGCTAGCTGCAAATGGTTGGCAGGGGTAATGGGGGTAACGGCCGTTTCCCGCAGCAAACGCGCCCCTTCAGCCGACAGCAAAAATTCCAGATCCGCCAGCTCCATCAGGGTATATCCGGCTCCAAAAGCCACTCCATCTCTCGCTCCTCCTCGTCCACATCCTGGTCGGATACGGTGCTGCCTGCCTGCTGCCGCCCGCAGTAAACCTGGTAAGCGCAGGCACGGCACTGTTCCCAATCGTCGGTGAGCGGCCACAGGTCAGCGGCTAAAACCGTGTCGATTTGCGCCACCAGCGCCTCAATCTCGGCCCAATTTTGCCTGTGCCAGGTGGCATCGTACCGAATTGTTTGCGGCGCGTCTGGTTCAGTCACATACCAATAGGTGATGGCAATGTTTTCCGGCAAAATGAACTGTGCGTTGGCAGCCAATGCCTGCCCACCCGCGGCGAACATTGCCAGGTAAAGGCGGGTTTGCCAGTCGCCACGCAGGTCGGCGGCGCTGCGGGCTCGGCCGGTTTTCCAATCGAAAATATGGGCAAAAGGCTTATGGTGGTCTTTACCAAGGATGATGAGGTCGAAACGGCCGTTCAGTAAGTGGCCCCCTACGGGAATGGTCAGGCTGATCTCGGTTAACGGCCGTCCTTCGGGGAAAGTCAGTCCACAGCGCTGAAAGGCTCCCCACCAGTGGCGCACGCGCTCGTCCCCAATCATCGACGGTTCCACGGGCAGCCCCAGGAAATGCTGCTCCAGAAGCTGGTGAAACTGCTGCCCCCGGGCTAACGTCTCCTCACTGCGGTCACCCAACGGCAGAGGCGGCCACGGCAGACGGCGTAAATACCGCAGTTGAAACCGGCTCTGGCAGGCCAGAAAGGTTTCCAGCTTGCTTCGGCTCAAAGTGAATGGAGCTTGCGCCATCAACTCCCACCAGCCTGATTCAGAGCTGCTTGCAGTGCCTGCATGGCCAGGCTGTCCGCGGCGATGCCATACACTTCCAGCAGTCCGGCCATGCTTTTCAGCTTCAACACAATCCGCGCCCGCTGCTTGTCATCTGGTGTACCCGCAGCCCATTCCTGCACTGTTGCTAAATCAGCCTTAAATTCGGCTGTGGCGTCCGCGTCCAGATTGCCCTGCACGCCGGGAAAAGCTGTCTCTACCTCATCTACCGCCTTCACCAGGGGCGACTTTGGCGAATAAGCGGCCAGCTTTTTGGCTGCCTCCTCATCTGCCTGCCAGATGACACCATCAGGAGCACGCATAAACAACACCGGTATACCCCAAAAAACCATATCCTCGGCGTCAATATACGCCGCCCGGCGCATTTCGGTGACGGCCTGGTCCAATGGTTTGCCTAGGACCAGGCTGGCGTATAGCTGGCGGGAGAAAAGGAGCGAGGTTTTGTCGGGCACTTCAAACTGCATGGCCATAACGGCCGGGATTCCCGCACGCACCAGGGATTGGGCTACGCCAGAAATGGGGTCTTTGGTGTCGGAAACGGCCGTTTCACACGAATTCAAAAAGATAAAACGTACACCCGTATTCCGCAGCATCGCCCGCAGTTGCGAAGCAAAAACAGCCCGTTTCTTCCCCTCGTCATTTTCTAGCGCCAATGCTCCTTCGTCATTTTCAATCATGCCGTGTCCGATAAAGTGAAAGACGTGGTACTTGCCATCTGTCAGCTCCTTGCGTACGTCGCTAATTTGCGCCTTGCGAATAACGGTGACCTCTGCCAGCCCTGTGGCCTCCAGCGGCTCCAGCGCCTGCTTCACTAGCGCCTCTTCCTTATCGACCTCTAGCTGCGTCAGGTCGCTGGGGTTAGCCGTCGCCAGCAAAATGCGAATGGGAAACTTCGCCGACAAATCTTCCTGCGGCAAAGACTCCGCCGGATAGCGCACAATGGGCGTCAGCTTATCATGGGCCAGGTAATCAAAGGTGTCATCATGCACATACTCCCAAGGCAAACTGCTTAATTCCGGAGGGTCAATGCGCAGGCGCACCCGCAGTCCCTTGCCCTGGTTCCTCATGGCAGTGCGACACTCACGGAATTTACTCCACACATCCCCCGGAAAAAGGAGCGGCTTCATTTTCTTTCCCAGGCTCACTGCATCTTTCTTATCAGCCCATAAATCCTTCAAAAAAGCCAGCAAATCCTTAAACTCAGTATCTCCCAAGGTAAAAGTTGTTGGAATCTTTTTTACCTCACCCTGCGGGGAAAAGAGCACTTCTACGTCGTACACGCCTTCGCTGCCCTCATTAATGCGTAGGTCAAAGTTTTCATAAACCATCCCTTCGACTGACCCAACACCATTATCATCACTGCTAACCTCGGCAGGTTTTCCCATTGCTCCCTGCCCCGTCGGCGGCTTTGGTGGCGTCTTCAACTCAAATACACCCAAATCTAAATTGGGTTTTAAATTTTTCATGGCCCAAAGCAGTTCCCCTTGGCGTTCAGCCTCAGTCACCATCTCATAAATTCGCCAGGCTTGTTTTTCAATGACATCAGCGTTCCCGCTCGGGGCAAAATAACCCAAGTTCTTGACCAGCTCGACGTCATAATTAATCCCCAATGCGCTAGACAACTGCTGCATGTCCGCAATCGTATTTAACCTGTCGATTACAATTAGATACAAGTAAGGATAAAAGTCCGTTTGCGGACGGTCGGAAGCCAACCAGCCCAAAAGTTTATCCAGTTTGTTCCATCTTTGTGCGTGCCTGATCAATTCCCTAGCTCGGGAGCTTTTTTGGGTGGGCAAATCTTCAACGTCCACGCTTAATTCAAAGCAAATACTAGCTAATTCGTCATTGCTAAAATCCTGGCTTAGGACTTTCTGTAGGCCAATGGGCTTCTGTATAGTCACTTTTCCCTCCTCAAACTACCCTAACCTTACGTCGCTGCTGACCATCTTGCGCATGGTTGCCTCGCTCTGCTCCACCACGTTTTCCAACACCGGCAAATGGGCTTCCGCTCCTTTTCCTCGTGTTGCAAAATCACCTTTGCCCAATCGCTCCGCCTGCTTGGGAATAAGCGGTGCAGGACCATCTACCGGACTAAACACGCCCTCATGGTCTTTTCCCTTTTCCCGCTTGAAGATGCCCGTAATCTTTTCCACACCTTCTGTCAAAATTTTCAGCTTGGCGGCGCGGCTCATGCCCAGGGTAGCGCGCATTGGCGCGCCGTCGATTTGTCCCCACGTTTCCCGCCAATGCATGTCCGTGCAGGCCAGTGTTACGTAACCATCCTTTTTGCGCAGCAGCATGTCAAACCGCTCAGCGTCGGGTACCTCGTGACCCCCGCCAATGTTGGTGTCCAACCAGAAAAACCAGGTTCGCAATGCCAGATGATGTTCGTCAAAATCAAAAAGTTCAAGCCGCATAGTGTCCGGCTGTAATACAGAAGGCTTAGTGTGATCTGTAATTTGTCCCACCAGCTTACCATCCCACTCCACCAGCAATTTTGTACCCTCGACCTGCACTTGCAGAGGGTATGCGGCAACGGGTAAGTAATCAATAGTTTCCTTTGGCCACCAGCGGGGTTCATATCTGGCAACTTTGCTACCCAGCGGCTGCCACACGCCGGTTGAAGTCTCCATAAACCGCACAACATCTTCGCTGTAGCCCTCTGGCTTCTGGATTGTAATAGGCAGCGCAGCTACTACATCGCCAGTTTTCTCATCAAACGCCTCTATAGTCACCATGGTTTCATCAGGCACATCTGGCCCTACGTGGTCCAGGTTGAAGTAAATCATGGAAACATCATCCGGCTCCAGCGCTACACAGCGCTCAAAAGCCATCAGAAAATCTTCAGCCTTCAAACACGGGCCGGGTTCGTGGCCGCCCCCCCAGCTTATGATAAACGCCTCGCTGTCATCGGCGCTAGCCCGGAATATTCCGGCTTTCGCTTCACTTTGTTTGACGCCTTTGGGCCGAATGCGCAGAGGGTTTGTTTTGCTTTTTGTGGTGACTTTGAGCTTCAGCGCGCGTACACCCCAGGGACGATAAGTCACTTTCGTGAGAACAGGCTCCTGATCCAGCGGGAATTCGATGACCGTCATGTCGCACCTCTCTTTAATATTTTTAATGACCCAATATCTTGCTCAGAAACAGCTTGGTACGGTCGTGCTGGGGATTGTTATACAAATCTTCCGGAGTGGCTACCTCGACAACCACGCCCTCATCCATGAAAACAACGCGGTCTGCTGCTGCGCGAGCAAATCCCATTTCGTGGGTGACGACAACCATGGTCATACCCTCTTTTGCCAAGGCCAGCATGACGTCCAACACCTCTTTAATCATTTCAGGATCCAGGGCGCTGGTTGGCTCATCAAACAACATAATCTTGGGGTTCATAGCCAGTGAGCGGGCAATGGCTACACGCTGCTGCTGCCCCCCAGACAGTTGGCGCGGATAAGCGCTTGCTTTTTCGGGGATACCCACGCGGGTTAACTGCTCCATGGCAATGCGTTCTGCCTCAGCCTTGTCCCTTTTGCGCACCAGGCGCTGGGCAATGGTCACGTTTTCCAAAGCTGAAAGGTGTGGAAACAGGTTAAACTGCTGAAAAACCATCCCTACTTCGGCGCGCACTTTGTTAATGTCCGTCTTTTTATCCTCTAAATGCACACCATCAATGTAAACTGCGCCATCTGTGGGCACCTCCAGGTGGTTGATGCAGCGCAGTACGGTACTTTTGCCGGAACCGCTGGGACCAACAACAACAACCACTTCACCCTGGCGTACTCGCAAATCCACGCCTTTCACGGCCTCTATGTGCCCAAAGTATTTGTGCAGATTATCTACCACAATGATTTCGTTTGAATCATACATTTTTCCCTAACCGCCTTTCCAACATGCGCAGCAGCAAGCTGAGCGTCAGCGTCATGGTGAGGTATAAAAAAGTTAAGACAAGATAACTTTCGCGAAAGCGAAAGGATGTGCCCGCATGTAAACGTGCCATTTGGGTAATGTCACGCACCGCAAGGACGGATACCAGGGATGAATCTTTAAGCATAGCAATGAAATCATTACCTAAGGCAGGCAAAATATTGCGAATAGCCTGTGGCAAAATAATGTTTCGCATCGCCTGAAAATTAGTCATTCCCAAGGAGCGGGCAGCTTCCATCTGGCCTTTGGGGATAGATTCGATACCGGCGCGGAATATTTCGGCCAGAAAAGCACCGTAAATGACGGCTAACGATATGATGGCGCGGGTGGACATCTGGATGCTATTTTCTGTGCCAATCATATCGCTGGTCAGGGGAATGAGGACAAACGCTACGGTGAATATGAGCACCAACGTAGGCACACCACGAATAAATTCGACGTAAAAGGTAGCCAGGTTTCGAAAAAAGGTGCTGCGGCTTATACGGCCTAGTCCGGCCAGCAAACCAATGATGACGGCAATGCCGAAGGCTACTAAAGTGACCGAGATGGTCATGGTGATGCCTTCACCAATAAACCCCCAAAAATCACCATCTAAAATATCTCCCGGGCTACCAAAGCCCCCTTTCATAAACAAGAAGGCCCGATTGTATTCTCCCGGTCTTATAATTAGGACCGCTATCATGACCAAGAAGCCAATGATGGCTAACAACCACCAAGGGAAATCACGCCAGGTACTGCTATCCAAAGCTTCTTTACTGGTTTTTTCCTCAAGGGCAGCCATGTTCCCTCCTTTATGGGGCCATTTGCGGTTTGGAGCCGGCAAAGGCATATGAGATGATGTTAAGTATGGATTAAATGTTACTCTAAAATAATACCGCGAAATAACAAAATGAAAAAAAGAGCCAGGCTGTAACATAGCCTGGCTCTTTAAAATCACAAATTGAGCGTTTTTTCTATACCCACAATGGGCATAATTTGATAGTTTTGCCAGAGGTGGCACGGTTAGAAACCGGCCACAGCGGGTATAAATTACCCATCACTCAAGGTCATCGTAGGTAATGGTGAAGTTGTCGGAGAAGTATTTTTCGGCAAGCTCGTCGAGAGTGCCGTTGGCCCGCAGCTCGGCTAAGGCGGCGTTAAAAGGCTCAACCAGGTCGCTGCCTTTGGGGAAGATGAAGCCTAGCTGGTCGCTGGAGAGAGACTCACCCACCAGTTTGAGCTCGCCGGCATTCGCGCCTACATAACCCTGCCCTGCCGTTTCGTCCATGATCACGACGTCAATATCACCGGAAATAAGGGCTTGAACGGCAAAGGGGAACTGTTCGAAGGCCTCAATGCGACTAGCGTCAAAAAGCTGCGATGCTGTTTCGTAGTTTGTTGTACCGATTTGGGTACCGATACGAATCTCCTGGTTGTTGTTGATGTCATCGACGCTGCTGATCCGCTCTTCATCAATCCGAACCAACAGACGCTGCTCAATGCTGATGTAACCATCAGAAAAATCAACAATCTGGGCACGATCATCGGTTATGGTGATCCCATCAGCGGCTATGTCGTACTGCCCGTCGGCGACAGCCTGAATCATCCCTTCCCAGGCAGCTTCTACGTACACTGGGGTACAGTTCAGCAGTTCACACATGGCATCAACGGCGTCATAATCCCAGCCAGCAGGTTCGCCATTGTTCGGATCAATATAGTTGAAAGGTAAATAAAAATTTTCTACAGCTACGGTAACCTCGCGGCCGCCCAGATCGGGCAGTTCGCCAGAGGCGCTGCCGCCTGTTTCGGCAGCAGGTTCGTTATCACCCCCACCACAGGCAACCAGGCTCAGACTGAGCACTACAACCAACAAAAACAATAATATACTCTTCCTCTTCATATCTCGTCTCCTTTTGCCCCATAAATATGGGGGAATTACAAGAAAAATCTTGGTGTTTTATTATGACACGCCTCGCCCAACCCGCCAAGAGGTGTCAGTCAGGAAATTAAACTACTACGACAGAGTCGTCGGTACCATGTTCATTGGGCAGATAATCATCGGCTTCCCAATCATTTTCCCAACGTTCGTTATCAAGCAGATAGCGAAAACGGTAACTGCTCCCAGCCTCCAAAGAAACGACCTGGCTAAAGCTGCCGTCTTTCAGTTTGCGCATCGGTTCTGCCTGGGTGTCCCAATTGTTGAAATCACCAACAAGAACGGCCGTTTCCGCCTCTACATCTGCAGACAGCTTAAAAGTCACCCGGCAATAATTTCCCGTCTTCGAATAGCTTTTTTTGAGCATGATTTTTGCCTCCATTCAGATAAAGGGGGGTTGTAACCCACGCCAATACGCGGTAAATGTACAATCCCATATCTAATCTATTATGCGAATTTTTACGCACGCACCGTGGCAGTGTAAATAAATTTAAACCTGTAGGCAACAGATAAGTTATCAGAATTAACTATACTTTAGTTTGTATGGAATGTCTATGCACCCCAGAGGCAGGGCTAGCGTTGGCAGTTGGCAACAAATTTGGGATGATAGGCGGCAATCAATTCTATTTATCAGCAAAAAACTGCAAATAATCGCAAGTGCAAAGGTGGCTTTATGAAGCACGTTTCCCATCCAATCTTAAAAATCGGCCCGGAGGTTTCTGAGAAACTGGCTGCTGGCAAGCCTGTGGTAGCCCTGGAAAGTACGGTGATCACCCACGGCTTGCCATACCCTGAGAATGTAGAAACGGCCGTCGCCATGGAAACGGCCGTTCGTCAGGGGGGCGCCACTCCGGCCACCATTGCCATCATCCAGGGGCAAATCCACGTTGGCCTCACTTCAGCGCAAATCGAATATCTGGGCACGCGTCAGCGCGACCAGGTACGCAAATGCAGCCGCCGGGACCTGCCGCTGGTGCTGGCCCAACAGCAAGACGGCTCCACCACTGTTGCCGGCACGATGATCATTGCCCACATGGCGGGCATCCAGCTTTTTGCCACGGGCGGCATTGGCGGTGTCCATCGCGGCCACCCCTTCGACGTCAGCGCAGACCTGGTGGAGCTTGGGCGCACGCCCGTTACCGTCGTCTGCAGCGGAGCCAAATCCATTTTGGATCTGCCCGCAACCCTGGAGGTTTTGGAAACCCATGGCGTCCTGGTTGTCGGATATGGCACGGATACCTTGCCCGCCTTTTTTACCCGCAGCAGCGGGCTGCCGGTAGATGTACGCCTGGATAATCCGCAAGAAGCAGCCGGGCTGATTTTTGAACGCCAACAATTGGGGTTACAGTCTGGCACGTTGATGACAGTCCCCGTACCAATGGGCGCAGCCCTGGACCAGGTGGAAGCAGAAACACTTATTGGTCAGGCCATTCGGGAGGCTGACGACCGGGGCATCTATGGTGCGGCAGCAACCCCCTGGCTGCTTTCGCGCCTTGTGGAGCTGACAAACGGCCGTTCCTTACAAGCTAACGTCGCGTTATTGCAGCAAAACGGCCGTATCGCCGGAGAAATAGCCGCTGCGCTCAAACAGGTTTCCCCTGCATGACACTACATTCCTATCGTACCGCCGCCATCTTTCGCTATAATTAAGGAGGGTTTATTCAAGAAAATGCCAATAATGGCTGCCTGAGCTCCGTAAGGATGCGTTATCATACCGCCAACCATCTGTGGCCTGGCCACGTATCCAAAAGACGGAAAACCGGGTGATCGATGCCGACAAAACCTATAAAATAACCTTATGACCAAAGGCATAGCCACCACCACCCAAAAAGAACACAAACGGCAAACCGTGTTGTTTATCTTTGTGTTTTTGCTGGCAGCCATTCTCCAGGCTGGTGCTATTTATCTGGTCATGGCCATGCTATTAAGCATGGAAACCAGTAGTTGGCTTATCGCCATTGCCGTTTCCACGGTCATGCTCCTGCTTATAGCCAGCGTCGTTTTTTCTCTGGCTTCGCAGACCATCCAACGAATCAACAAGGCCATCCGCCAATTATACAAAGAGGAAATGGGCCACCTGCAAACCACAACAAAACGCGCATTCCGCTTGCAGCAAATGGCTTCTACTTTGCGCGCCACTCTCAGCTTCGAGCGCGTGGTGGAAGAAGCGCTGGACGTGTGCAGCCTGGAATTGGAAGAGATGGGTACCTCCCGGCAATCGCTGGTGGGGGCCATCTTCTTGTATCGCGGCGCAGAACTGTACCCGGTTGCCACCAGGGGGTTCATTGGGTCTGATGATAAGCGCAGCGTGCCCGGCAGGGCGGGAATCATAGCCGAAGCCATGGCCAGCGCCGAACCAGTGGTAACACAAGATCCGCGAAATGACCCTGAGCTTAAAACCTACATGGCGCTGCAAACCTGCGTAACGGCCGTTTGCATCCCTCTCCGCGCCGGTTTCCAGATCTTTGGCGTTATGGTCATTGGTTCCGACAAACCGCTGGAATTCGACCGCAACCACTTTGAACTGTTTAATGCCGTGGCGGACCAGGCTGTCATCGCCTTGCAAAACGCCCAACTTTACCAGCAACTTACGGCCGAAAAACAGCGTCTCATTGAAGCCGACGAAGAAGCGCGCAAAGAGCTGGCGCGTGACCTGCATGACGGGCCGACACAGAGTATTGCCGCCATCGCCATGCGCATCAATTTCGTGCGCTCCCTGGTCACCAAAGATCCCCGGCAAAGCTTGCAAGAGCTTGAGAAAGTTGAGGAGCTGGCAAAACGCACCGCCAAAGAGATTCGCGGCATGTTATTTACCTTACGCCCCCTGGTTCTCGAAACCCAGGGTTTGGCCGCGGCCATCGAAACCGTCATGGGCCGCATCCAGGAAACCGACGGGCTCAACATGCGGCTCGTCGGCGGCGAGAATGGCGACTTGCTTAACGAATCAGCCCAAAGCGTGGTTTTTTCCATCGTAGAGGAAGCGCTAGGCAATGCCCGTAAATATTCCAACGCCAAAATGGTTGAAGTCCGCATGTGGCAAGAAGACAATCTTTTTGTGGCGCGTATTCAAGATGACGGCATCGGCTTTGACACCGAGGACGTAAACCGGGATTACAGCTCGCGGGGCAGCCTGGGCATGGTCAACATGCGCGAGCGGGCAGAACGCATTGATGGGTCCTTGCGTGTGGAGTCTGCACCGGGCCAGGGAACCATGGTGACTCTTGTCGTGCCCCTGCGCAAGCATGGCCGCCGTGTACAAATGAATCAATAAGAGGTTTTGTGCCTACAGCACCTGCTTTGCGCCTCCCGCAATTACTGCAACGTCTGCCCCTTTGGGCAGTCGTTTTACTTTTAGCAGCCGGGTATAGCTTGCTGGCGTTATTGTTTCCCCTTGGCCCCAATTATCGGCAACTTCCACTGGCAGATATTCGTACTTTTACCCCTTCGTTAGCCGCGGGTGGGCTCTATGCCCTGCTACTGCTGGCCTTGTTTGGGCTGTATGGATTGGCGCATGGGCGGGTGCGGGAACGGCCGTTACCCTTGTCAACCCTCTTGCTTACCACCCTATTGTTTAGCCTCCCCCTGCTTTTTACATTTCCTATCAACGCCACAGACGTTTACCGTTACGTGATACGGGGGCGGGTTAGCAGCGCCTATGGGGCAAACCCCTTTGCGGTGCCTCCCAACCAGTTCCCCGAAGACCCTTTCCTGTCTCTGGCCGGGGAATGGGCGGGGGAAACTTCACCTTATGGGCCGGTGTGGGAGATGGCGGCAGCGGGCATAACGGCCGTTTCTGGTGACAACCTCCTTCTCGGACTGCTGCTCTTCAAGGGGCTGGGCCTGCTGCTGCACCTGGCGGCCACCACCCACATCTGGCACATGGCCAGATGTAACAACTCAGTAACCGACCAATCCCGGAACTTCAAGCTCCAATCTTCAACAGCCTTGCTGTGGGCCTGGAATCCGGCCTTGCTGCTCAACTTTGTAGCCAACGCCCATAACGACATCTTCATGCTCGGTTGGCTGCTGCTGGGCAGCCTGCTCATCCAGCGCCAGCGCCCCACAACCGGGTTCCTGTTCATGACCCTGGCTCCCCTGAGTAAACCCATTGGGCTGCTGCCCATACCCTTCTTTTGGCTGGCTGGCTGGCGCAAACTGGCCGGAAAGGAACGCTGGCGCTATACGGCCGTTACGGTGGGTGGAACCGCCTTGCTGGCATTGCTGGCTTTTGCCCCCTTTGGTTCGCCGCTCGGCCTGCTGCAGCGGCTGCTGCGCGAGGCGTCCGCCGTGGGTGGTTTTTCCCTATCCGCCCTGGCCTTGTTGGGTTTACGAGCCATGGGAAGCAGCTTAAATGGGGAGTGGATACTCAATGGGATGCGGGGAGTGTTTATTCTGGTTGCCCTGTGGCAGGTGTGGCTAGTGTGGAACGGCCGTTCTCCGCAGCGCAGCGCCGCCAACATATTCATAGCCTACATGCTTACCGCGTTTAGCTTTCGCATCTGGTATGCTTCCTGGCCAATACCTTGGCTCCTCCTCGACCACAACCGCGCCCGGCGAAAATATGGGCTGCTGCTCCTCCTCACCACCCAGCTTTCTGTCCTTATCTATGGCCACCTGCGTGCATACGCCTTAGGGGGCAGCCAGCTCGCCGCCCATCTGATTGGCGTGCCATTTACATTTCTGCTGCCTCTACTCTTCGCACGTGGCGATAGTAAAGGACATTCAGGTGTCCACCAAACAAAAATATGATGCTGCTCAGATAGGCCCAGGTCATAAAAGCGGTGATGGCGGCCACTGACCCATACACCAGGTTCGACCGTGACAGGTAGGTGCCCACAAAAGCTAAAAACAGCCGCTTAGCCCCGTCCCACAGCAAACCGGCCAAAATGGCCCCCGGCAGCACTTCCCGCCAGGCAAATTTTACGTGGGGCAAAAAATAATACAACAGTCCAAACACCGCAACACTCACCGATACAGCCCACAAGCGGTTGGTTAACGGCCGTAACCCATCCATCTCCGGCGGCAGCATAGAGCTCCAAATCGTCAACAGCACTCCCTCGGCCAGCAGCGCCACCAGCACAACGGCCGTAAAGCCCAGCACCATCAAAATCCCCAACCCCCTGTGCCGCCACACAGCCCCCCGCTGCTCAATATCCGCCCCCCAAATCTTATCTATTGCCCGCGTCAGTACGTTAAAAATATTCGATCCTGACCAAAGCAGCATCAACGTCGCAAAGCTCGTCACCGAACCCCGCGCCGCCACAATGCGCTCCAGGTTCGCCCCCAAAAGCTCCCCTAACGCTGGCGCCACAAACTCCATTCGCTGCACAATTTCACTTTCGGCTAACAGCGGGTCCACCCATAGACTCGCTATGGCGACAACCAACAGCGTCAGCGGAAACAAAGAAAAAAGGGTGTAATAGCCAATGGAAGTGCCAATCAGGTTCGACTCGGGCGCCAAAGTTGCCCTGACAGCCTGGCTCACTAATGGCGTCCAGGCCCAGATTTGCTCTCGCAAATGCTCTAAATAGCGTCGGCTTTCCCGTACAAATTTCCAGGTTAATGACATACGGGGTTGAAGTATACCACCAGCTCCCCCAACACACATCTTGACCAGGAGATGCCCTCTATCTGCACCCACCCGCACACAATTTACCCCCTACTTGCACAGCGCCGTACTCATGTTACTATTCGCCCCATGAGACGTCCTGAAACCATTCGTGAAAACAAGTGGCAGGTTGCGCCCCCTGTTCCAGCGCAAACCCGCCAACAGCTTGGTCACATTCCGCCCATTTTGCTGCAAATTCTCTACAATCGTGGCATTGTCGATGCCGCCCACATTCAAGCTTTTTTAGAAGGCCGTTACCTGGAAAGCACCGACCCTTTTCTGCTGCCCGACATGGATAAAGCGGTAGCCCGCATAGAGAAGGCCATCGAGCAAGAAGAAACCATCATCATCTATGGCGATTTTGATGCCGATGGCGTGACCTCTACCGTTTTACTGACCGAAGCGCTGCGCGGATTGGGCGTCAATCGCAATCTGGCCCAGCCTTACATTCCCGATCGCGTGGACGAAGGGTACGGCCTGAATATCGAAGCCCTCACTAAGCTGCGGGAGGAAAAGGGCGCAAACCTGGTGATAACCGTCGATTGCGGCATCCGCTCTGTGGCGGAGGTCGTCCATGCTAATGCCATTGGCCTGGACATGATTATCACCGATCATCACAGCCTGGGCCCAAAGCTGCCGCCAGCGATAGCCCTCATCAATCCCAAACACCCCGATTCAGCCTATCCGGAAAAGATGCTGGCCGGCGTGGGCATCGCCTTTAAGCTGGCCCAGGCGCTGCGCCAGGCCATGCCCCACCGCGTCATGTTTAGTGAAGACGACCTGCTCGACCTGGTAGCAATTGGCACAGTGGCTGACCTGGCTCCCTTGTTGGGAGAAAATCGCAAATTGGTGCAGGAAGGGCTGGCCGTGCTCAACAAGGCTCGGCGGCCTGGCATGGCTGCCTTAGCGGAGGTGGCGCGGGTGCAGCCGGGGCAAATGACGGCCGAATCTATTGGCTTTGGTTTAGGGCCGCGAATCAACGCCGCAGGGCGGCTAGACCATGCCTACACCGCAGCCAAGCTGCTGGCCGTCAACAACATGCTGATGGCCACCCAGCTTGCATCCGAGCTAAACGCCTTAAATCGCAAGCGGCAGTTGCTAACGGCCGAATTAACGGCCAAAGCCGAAACGATGGTACAGGCCGACGCACCTATTCTCATTGCTGCTGATACGGAGTTTGTTTCGGGCGTGGTGGGGTTGGTGGCCAGCCGCCTGGCCGAAACAAACTATCGCCCGGCTATCGTCATTGAACAGGGTGAGGAAGAAAGCCGCGGGTCGTGCCGCTCCATTCCTGAATTTCATATCACCGAGGCGCTGGATGAGGTGGCGGATTTGTTGGTGCGGCATGGCGGGCATGCCCAGGCGGCCGGATTTACCGTGCAAAACGGGAATCTGCCCCGTTTTATTGAGCAGCTTACGGCCATTGCCACAGAAAGGCTGGCCGGACTGGACCTGACGCCTACGCTGGCCATTGACGCAGAAATTTCCGTGGACGATGTCGATTGGGCCTTGCTGGAAATGCTGTCATCTCTGGAGCCGACAGGCAATGCCAATGCGACGCCTGTTTTCATGAGCCGGGGCGTGGAAGTGGTGTTTCATAGGCGTGTGGGGCAGGATGGGAATCATTTGCAACTGCGGTTAAGCGCGGGAAACGGCCGTTCTGCCAGCAGCTACCGCATTCTTCCCGCCATTGCCTTTCGCCAGGGTGACTGGGCCGACTGCCTGCCCCAATACATTGACATCGTTTACACTGTTGGCGTGAATGAATGGCGCGGCGAGCGCCAATTGCAGTTGGTGGTCCAAGATATCAAGCCCACACAATTTGATTAGGAAGTTTACAAGCAGCGGGTGTGCACATACCCGTAACATACATCATAAATGGGAGTAGAGGTATGAAAATTCTCGTAACAGGCGCCGCCGGGTTCATCGGCAGCCACCTGGCAGAAAAGTTAGCTAAGCGGGGCGACCAGGTAGTCGGCATCGACAACTTCAACGATGTGGTCTATCCCTCCAGCCATAAGCGCCGCAGCGTGCAGCGGTTGGCCAAATACGACAATATTCGCATCATTGAGAGTGACATTCGCGATCGGGAAGGGATGTTTGCCCTGTTTGCTGCCGAGAAGTTTGACGCAGTAGCCCACTTAGCAGCCTTGGCCGGCGTGCGCAATGCTGTTAAGTATCCGGCGCTGTACGTGGAGGTGGACCTGAACGGCACCCAGCATCTTATGGATGCCGCCTTGGAAAACAAGGTTGGCAATTTTGTCTTTGCCTCGACTTCCTCGGTGTATGGCAATACGCAGGTCATTCCCTTTGTGGAGAGCGATTCGTGCGATCGGCCGTTGCAGCCATATGCCGCGGCTAAACGGGGAGCCGAAATGCTGGGGCACAGCTACCATCACCTGTTTGGTATGAATTTTACGGTGCTGCGCTTCTTTACCGTGTATGGTCCATACGGCCGTCCCGACATGATGGCCTATCTGCTGGCCGAGAGTGTGACCAAAGGGGTGCAAATCCCTCTGTACGAAGGGGGGCAGATGTACCGCGACTGGACCTTTATCAACGACATTACCGACGGCGTGGTGTTGGCCTTGGACAAACCCCTGGGCTACGAAATCATTAACATTGGCCGCGGCGAACCAACCCTTCTGGCGGACTTTGTGCGCATGATTGAGGAGTTGGCCGGTAGTAAGGCAAACGTGGTACATAAACCCAAGTTGGCGGCTGACTTTGTACGCAATCAGGCAGACATTACGAAAGCGCGCACCTTGCTAGGTTACGATCCGCAAACGTCTGTGCCCGAGGGAGTTCGCATTTTTTGGGAATGGTATGTTGCCCAGCAGGCAAGCTAGAACAGTGTGCTATAATGAGGCCCATTGACGGAGCAGAAAAGGACACCCCAAGGTGAGCGGTAGAAGCAGCATATCAGAATCAACGGAGGCACGGCATGCGGCTGCCACCTCATAAGTTAGTTACATCCCCACCAGCATGGCACGACTGTTTGGCACGTCTGCTAGCAAGAGCCTCGGTTGGCCATTGACCTGGAAGCTAACAGCATGTTTGCTTATCGGGAACGGGTGTGTCTGGTTCAAATTTCTATCCCTGGCCAGGATTTCATTATCGACCCGGAGCTTAACCTGAATTTACAAGGCCTGGGAAACATCCTTGGGAATCCAGCAGTTGAGAAGGTGTTTCACGCTGCCGAATACGATTTGATTTTGCTGAAACGGCAGTATAGTTGGGAAGCTGTAAATATATTTGACACCATGTGGGCAGCGCGAATCTTAGGCTACAAAAGATTTGGGCTGGCAAACATGCTAGACGAGTTATATGGCGTCAAGTTGAATAAACGGTATCAGAAGTCGAACTGGTGCAAACGGCCGCTTTCCGCAGAGCAGCTCACTTACGCTCAATATGACACCCATTTTTTGCTGCGCTTGCGGGATGACCTGGTGGCCGAACTGCAAAGTGCGGGGCGTGTGGAAGAGGCGTGGGAGACCTTTGCGCAGCAAGCGACCGTTACGCCCAACCATCACGAATTCGATCCGGAATCCTTTCGCAACATTAGCGGCGCAAATGATTTAACCATTCGGCAGCAGGCTATATTGCGCGAGCTGCACATTTACCGCGACCAGGAAGCGCAGCGGCGCGATCAACCGCTTTTTAAGGTATTCGGGGATCGCACTTTGCTCGAATTGGCGCAGCAAGAACCCCGCAGTTTGGCCGATTTAGGCCAGGTGTATGGCATGTCATCCGCCCAGCTAAACCGCTATGGCACGATCCTACTGCAAGTCATTGACCGGGGCAGACGGGCGCCCCGTCCAGCTCCTCCACGGCGGCAAAAGCGTCTCCCGGATGAGGTTATCGAACGGTATGAGCGGCTGCACACCTGGCGCAAAGAGCGGGCCAAAAAACGGGGCGTGGAATCGGACGTCATTGTCAGCCGGGATGCGCTGTGGGCCTTAGCCAAAACCAATCCGCAAACGCCTGAAGCGTTAACGGCCGTTTCTGAAATAGGTGACTGGCGGCGCCAGGCTTACGGTGACGAAATCCTGGCGCTTTTACGCCGGCACAAATAAACATTTAAGCCTTTCAGTAAGGAGGAGGTTTGCATGCAAATTCAATTTCATGGAGCAGTGCGCACCGTTACCGGTTCGCAACATCTGCTTACGATTAACGGCCGTAAAATTCTGCTAGACTGTGGCTTGTACCAGGGTTCGCGCAAAGAAAGCTATTCGCGCAACCAGAAATTGCCCTACGATGCCAGCGAAATAGACGTCCTGGTTTTGTCCCATGCCCACATCGACCACAGCGGCAACATTCCCAACCTGGTCAAAAGTGGCTTCCAGGGCGACATTGTTTGCACCTACGCCACCCGTGATTTGTGCGCCATCATGCTGCGCGACAGCGCCAAAATTCAGCATTACGATATCGAATACCTGAATAAAAAACGGGCCCGGAAAAACCAGCCTCTTTTCGAACCGATTTACACTATGGAAGATGCCGTAGAAAGCTTGAAATATTTCATTGGCATTGGCTATGAACGGCCGTATCAGCCTTATGCCCGGTGTTACCCTTACCTTCTACGACGCTGGCCACATTCTCGGGTCCGCCATTGTCGCCCTGGACATTGAGGATGAAGAGGAAAAGCGGTCAATTCGCCTCGTCTTTAGCGGCGATCTCGGCCGGCCAGATCGCCCCATTTTGCGCGACCCCACCTTCATTGCCGACGCCGATATTTTGCTTATCGAAAGCACCTACGGCAACCGTTATCACGATGACGTTGATGAGGCCAGCAAAAAGCTTGAAACCATCATCAACAGAACTTGCCGGCGCGGCGGCAAAGTTATCGTGCCCGCCTTTGCCGTCGGCCGTACCCAGGAACTGGTTTATCGCCTGCACCAATTGGTAGAAGACCGCGATATCTCACCCAATTTGCCCGTTTACGTAGACAGCCCCCTGGCCATTGATGCCACCGGCATTTACCGGCTGCACCCCGAAGCCTACGATGAAGAAATGGCCCAAGTTCATGCTCGGACAACCGGCACAACGATCCCTTTGGCTTTGATATGATGCGCTACACGCGCACCACGGCCGAGTCCAAAGAACTAAATTTCTTGCGCGAACCGGCCGTTATCATCAGCGCCAGCGGCATGGCGGAAGCGGGGCGCATTTTGCACCATCTCAAAAACAATGTCGAAGACCCCCGTAACACGATTCTTATTGTTGGCTGGCAAGCGCCGCACACGCTGGGCCGCCGCATTGTGGAAAAACAGCCCAAAGTCAAAATTTTTGGCGAAGAGTATCTATCTCAAGGCCGAGGTCGCGACGATAAATGGCTTTAGCGCCCACGCTGACCGCAGAGAGCTGCTGGATTGGGCCGGACACCTGCAAAAACGGCCGCAGCACACTTTTATCGTTCATGGTGAAGTGGATGCCTCCGAAGCGCTCATGGCCGCACTTCAGACGGAATTGAGTTTCCCCCACGTTGTCGTTCCTGAAATAGGGCAATCCTTCACCCTATAGGAATATTAATGGGGTACGATCGGGTACCATGAGTCAGCTAAGGAAAACCGACGCGGAGAAAGAATTAGAAACCCTGCGTCAGATGCTGAAACAGTTCTCTGCCTGGCCTGTTGCAGGCGATGATTTTCTGTCGCTCATGTCCCAATCTAATTGGAGCGCCCCCCAACCAACTCCCCAAGATTACGATCTGCTGCTAAATGTAGCAGACAATGTGATTGGCGGTATGGACATTGGCGCCCAATACCCAGCTTTTTTTCAAAAACTGTTAGCCCACCCCTCTTTTCGTCGAGAATTCTTAGCAACCCTGCTTCAAAAGTCTGAACAATAGCCCTGCCAGGATTTCCCCAGCCTGACAGGGCCTTTTGTCATTATCAGATCACGCCCAATTCGTGCCCCACTTTGCTAAAAATGGCAAGAGCCTGCTGAATGTCGTCTGGACTGTGGGCAGCAGAATTCATGACGCGAATGCGCGCCTTGCCCTGGGGCACAGTGGGATAGCCAATAGCCATGGCAAAAACTCCCTCGGCAAATAATCGACGGCTAAACTGCTGCGCCAGCGGCGCTTCTCCCAGCATAACTGGCACAATAGGCGTCTGGCTAAAACCAGTGTCGAAGCCCATGTCCTGCATGCCCTCACGGAAAATGGCGGCGTTAGCCCAGAGCTTTTCTACCAATTCAGAGGATGCGTCTAGCATGTTGACTGCTTCAATGCAGGCAGCCGTGTCTGGCACGGTCATGGCGCTGGAAAACAGGAACGGCCGTCCCCGCTGCCGCAGCCAGTCAATAATCGCCTGTTTTCCGGCTACCAGGCCGCCCACAACGCCAAAAGCTTTGCTCAACGTTCCCACCTCAATGTCAACACGGCCGTGCAGTCCAAAATGGTCTACAATGCCGCGCCCCCCTTCACCTAACACCCCTTCACCATGGGCGTCGTCCACCATCAGCATGATGTTGTGAGCTTCAGCCACTTCGCAAATCTTGTCCAGGGGGGCAATATCCCCATCCATGCTGAATACACCATCGGTCACAATGAGCCGCCGATTGTAGGTCTTGGTATCTGCAATGACTCGCTCCAAATCCACAGTGTCATTGTGTTTGTAGCGTACAACCTGGGCCCGGCTCAGACGACACCCATCAATGATGCTGGCATGATTCAATTCGTCGGAAAAGATGACGTCCCCCTTACCCACCAGCGCTGGAATTGTCGCTAAGTTTGCCGTGAAGCCACTCTGCAGCGAAATGCAGGCTTCAGCCCGTTTAAACTCCGCCAGGCGCTTCTCCAGCTCAATATGCAGACTCATAGTCCCGGCAATGGTGCGCACAGCTCCAGGTCCAATGCCATAGGCGTCAATGGCATTTTTTGCCGCTGCCCGCAGCCGGGGATGATTGGCTAACCCCAGGTAATTGTTGGCGCAAAAATTGAGCCGCGGCTGGCCATCAATCGTTACCCAGGCATCCATCGGCGACTCAATGGTGCGAATCACGTTAAAGAGACCGGCCTCCTTCAAGGCAGTTATTTCTTCTTCAATCCATGCCGTTTTATTTTCAATGGTTTGTAACATGTTTCTCTCCTAAAGATTCAGTGGAAATAGGTTGCGCAAACGCGCTTACATTGTGGTTGGGAAATCGAAAAACCTGGTTTCTAAATTAAATATGTCTGCTAGATGTTGGCCCAATGCCTTTACGCCAACAGTTTCTGTAGCGTAGTGGCCGGCAAAAATAACGTTTAGCCCGTAATCGGCGGCAGCCCAATAATTAGCATGGGATGTTTCGCCAGTCAACAAGGTGTCAGCACCGATTTCGCGTGCCGCAGCCACCTGATCAGCGCCAAAACCGGAAATAACGGCAACTTTTTCGACGTGATCTGGGCCGTGAGGCAGCACTTTGGCTGTAATGGACAAATTGGTTTCCACGAGATCGACAAATTGAGTTAGGGGGGTAACTTCAGAAAGCAGCCCTAGTACGCCTATTGGGGTTCCTTTTGGGGCAAACCACCATTCCTGAATATCTACCCCCATCATGGCGGCTAATACCGCATTGTTTCCTACTTCAGGATGGGCATCCAATGGCAGGTGGGCTGCATAAAGATGCATGTCGTTCTGCAAGAACAAGCGTACCCGTTGACCTAGTGGTCCGGCAATGCGTTCAACGCTGCGCCACAAAATACCGTGGTGGACAAGCAGCATGTCTGCGCCCCACTGAGCAGCAGCATCGATGATGGCGGGCGCCACATCCACAGCTAGAGCGATGCGCCGTATGCTGTGGGGAGCCGCTTCTACCTGCAGACCTTGTGGACCATAATCCTCAATTTCTGCAATGCGCAAATAGGTGTCTAAATAGGTGATCAGATCGGTATCTTTCATGGATGTTAACCAGTTCTTAACTACAAACCAATTGACGCTGGGTTCCTCTACACGGTATACTCCCCAACGTCATGGGTACCAATGGGCATGTAAGCCAGCCCGTGCTCGTTTTAAATGCAACTTTTGAACCTTTGAACGTCTGCAATATTAAGCGGGCATTAGGGCTTGTTTTCTCTGGTAAGGCGGAAATTGTCGTAAACGGCCGTGGTTACATTCGTACTAGCGCGGCTGTGTATGAACTGCCGTCTGTCATTCGCCTGGGCTATATGGTAAAGCGGCCTCATCCGCGGGTTGCCCTTTCTAAGCGCGAAGTGCTGCGCCGTGATGAATATACGTGCCAGTATTGTGGCAAAAAAGGGCGTGTTTTAACCATCGATCACGTAATTCCCCGGCATCGAGGTGGACCCCATACGTGGCAGAACCTGGTGGCGGCCTGCTCCGGTTGTAACCGGCGCAAGGGGGGACGTACGCCAGAGGAAGCGAATATGCACCTGGAACAGCCGCCCTATGAGCCTAGTGCCAGTGCAAAGTATCGCTTCAGTCACTTTTTGCCGCGACACGAGGAATGGGAGCCTTTCATCGCTGGTTGGTAAGGTGCTGTTGGTTACGGCCGTTTTGCAGCATTAGCCTCTGCCAGAGTTGTTATTTTCTCAAACCCTTGATCAAGTATCCCCTCGAGTTCATTCGCCATTGTCTGATAAGCCTCCAACGGCCCTCCATACGGGTCATTGATACTGTATTCTCTGCCAATCATTTCTGACATTAAGAAAATCTTGCCCGCATAAATAGGAAACTCGGCCCGCAAGGCTTCTACGTGCCCGGACTCCATGCATAGTACCAGGTCGGCTTTCTGTAAGTGGTGAACTTCTATCATTTCAGCCTGGTGTTGGGAAATATCCAACCCGCGTTCAGCAGCTACCTGCACACTATTGCGAGAGGCGCCTCGTTTCACTTGAGCCCAGGTTCCAGCAGAGCTAACCTGCCAGTTGGAATTATGGCTCTGCTGCTGCAACCGCTCCCGAAGCATTGCTTCCCCCACCGGCGAACGGCAAATATTAGCCGTACAAACAATTAAGATATGTGGCATAATGCGATTGAAATTGTCCAATAAAACAACGAGCATCTGACCTTAAAAAGGCCCGATGCTCGTTGAAATCTTATCACCTAGTCAAACTCAGGCTGTAGAAGGCCATAATTGCCATCGTGCCGTTTATATAGAACATTGACTGCATCATCTTCCATATTGAAGAACACAAAAAAATCGTGGCCCAGGAGCTCCATTTGTTCTATGGCTTCCTCAGCGGACATGGGATGTAGGGTAAACCGCTTATAGCGGACGATGGTTTGGTCCTCTTCTTCTTCACTAATGTCGTCAATTGGCAACGGCTCGCCGGCAACAAACTCATCTCCACTCCCATTGCGCCACTTACGTTTTTGTTTACCCCGATAGCGGTTAATTTGCCGATACAGCTTATCCACTACCTGGTCAATGGCGGCAAACATATCGTTGCTGCGTTCTTCTGCGCGCAAAATTGTGCCTTTGTTGTCGCGAATCGTGACCTGAGCTACCTGGCTGTCCACAGCGCTGCGCGTGCTTTCTTCTGTCAGGTCCACCCGGACAGTACTCAGCATTGGCATGTACCGATCAAGGCGGCCCGTCTTTTTTTCAACGTAATTTCTCATTCTTGGCGTGATGTCGATGTTGTGCCCGTGGATTGTTATTTCCATGATCTAGCTCCTTAGAAATATAAAGTGTAACCTATTATCTCTGTTTGGCGCGTGCCAGACAATATCCTGATACCGCACTGGCGCCTGCTGCCTGCAACACACTAGCCGCAGCAGTTAGAGTCGCGCCAGTGGTTAAAACATCATCAATGAGCAAAATATGCTTGCCCTTCAAATCATGATTATCCGCGACTGCAAATGCATTCGCCACGTTCGCATGCCGATCGCTGGCAGAGAGGTGTACCTGAGGTTGGGTATGGCGAATACGCTGCAAGGTCTGGGTGTCAATTGGAATTTTTAGCTGTTTTGAGAGCTGGCTGGCTAGTAGCTCGGATTGATTATAGCCACGATCCTGCAATCTTTTTGTGTGCAGCGGAATTGGCATGATGAAGTCAATTGGCAGGCTCCATTCTGGCCAGGCCTGCACCATCATCTCAGCCAAAATTTGACCTAATGCAAATGTATTTTCGTATTTAAATTTATGAATGAGGGATTGAATAGGTTCTTGAAAGGAAACGGCCGTTCTTATCTGATGTAAAGATAATGGCCGGCGCATGCAAGTCGGGCAGCTCGCTTGACCATTCAAAAGAGGCTGGCCACAGGCTTCGCATATGGGTTCAGCAATCCACGAAACCTCCGCTCGGCACTCGGCGCACAACAAAGTGCCAACCTTTTTGCAACCAGCACAAACTGGTGGGAATAAAAAATTTACAAAGGCGCCAACCAGGGAATGAGCGCGAACGCGCCAAGACCCAGGTTGTATCTGCATACCTGTAGTCAAGGATTGCTTACCTTTTAGCGCAAGCTCTCAATTTTAATGAACGGGTAAAACTCGCTATTATGCCTAACCAAAAGCGTCGCCAACAGCAGAACTGCGCACAATTTGAAAGCCTGCCGGGCCTAACAGCACAATGAAAATTGATGGGAAGATCAGAAAAATCATGGGGAAGAGCATTTTTACCGGCGCCTGTTGGGCCTTCTCTTCAGCGCGCTGCCGCCGGCGCAAACGCATCTGCTCAGATTGAATACGTAAGACCTTTCCAATTCCCACGCCCAACTGATCCGCCTGCAAAACGGCCGCAATGAAACTGGTCACATCCGGTACTTCCATGCGATCTACCATGTCTTTCAATGCCTGACGGCGTGACTTACCCAACTGCATTTCGTAAATGACCCGCCCAAACTCGCGAGCCAGTGCGTCGTCCCATTTTTCGTCAACCTTCTGCATCGCCGAGTTAAAGGTTAAACCGGCATCAACGCAAATGGTCATCAGATCCAGGGCGTCGGGGAGTTTTTTGACAATTGCCTGCTTGCGACGATCTATCATGGAGCGTAGAAGCATCACGGGGATCATGAAACCCAAAACCGCCGCGCCAAATGAGTATAGGAGCACTTTGTTTGTGGGTTGGTCAAATCTTGCCATCATCATGAAAGTCAATGCGGCAAAACCCACAGTAGCAAAACCGCGAATAACCCAAAATTCTGCTGCCGACATATTCCGCGGGTTACCCGCCAGCTCCAGTTGGCGAGAGGTTCTCTCCAGCGCTGTTTGGGGAGTCATGCGCACAACCATGTCGCTGGCACGGCGCACAATGGGCAAAAAGATGCGGTCTGTAATCGGCATTGAGAGTTCGATTTCTTCAATCGATGCCGCTTCTTCCCGTGCGGCAAACTCATCTATGCGCAGCGCTAGAGGATCTCCCTCTGAACGGCGCAAAAGAACAATACCAAAAACAACCAAAACTATGACTACTAGAATTGCACCTAGGATTAAGGTTGGTGTCATAAGATTACTCCACTAACAGCAAGGTCTGCTTACGTAAGGCTTTAACGAATGTCTAAACCTCAATTTGGATCATTTTCTGTACGGCGAATGCGCCTAAGCCAATCATCAATCCACCAATACCTAGAACCAACCAACCGCAGGGGACACCAGGAAGTAAGAAAGGTTCTTCCTGAACCCACAATTCTGAAACATAATCGGGATTGATCGAATACAAGAGCAAACCCAAAGCAACAGGTAGCAAGCTGATTATCCAGGCCGAAATACGACCCTGGGCAGTAAGCGTGCGGATTTCCCCTTTGATGCGCACCCGTTCGCGAATGGTAAAACTGATGGTGTCCAGCACCTCTGCCAGGTTGCCACCCACTTCTCGCTGAATATTAACGGCCGTAATCACCAAATCCAGGTCCTCGCTGGGCACACGCCGATACATATTAGCCAGAGCCTGTTCCACACTCAACCCCAGGCGAACCTCTTGAACAACCCGTTCAAACTCTACTGAAACAGGCGGTGGAAGTTCAGTAGCAATCGTTTCCATACCTTGAAGCACACTATAGCCAGACCGCAAGGCATTCACCCACAAGTTCAATGTATCCCCAAGCTGATCGTTAAACGTGTTGATCCGGCGGTTCCCCGCAAATCCCAGGTACATCCGCGGCAGGCGCATACCAACCAATGCCCCTACTAAAGCCAGAATCAAGCTGTTGTTAAAAAAGAAATAACCCGCAGCAGCCACTCCAATTGTGCTTAGGATAACAACCACAATGTACTCGCTAACCCGCAGCTTAACATCCGAACGAGACAATCTTTCCCTCAAAGGTTGAAAGAAATTTTGACCCGATAATGCTTTATCTAGCCGGTCGGCCACATCCGGTCCTTCGACTTCTACCACTGCTTCATCAGGTAGATCAAAGGTGCTGGAGGCTACAAATTCTTCGAGGCGCTCATCAACTTCGCGTTGGCTGCTCCCCATAAAGAAAGCAACACCTGCGCCAACCATCAGCAATAAGGCTGCAATACCGCCAAAAATTAATAATGGGGTCATTTCAACTCTCCTCAGGCAAACAACTTAACGACGCCCACTGCGAGTTCCAATACCAAATACGGATGGTGGTAGCATAATTCCCGCATCTTGAATTTTCCACATGAACTTAGGTCTAAGGCCTGTTGGGCGCAAACGGCCAATCACTTTGCCATTTTCAAAGCCTGTTTGCTCAAAGCGGAAGATTTCTGACGCAGTAATGACATCACCTTCCATACCCTGTATTTCACTAATTGACATCACCTTGCGCGAACCATCTCGCAATCTATCTTGATGTACCACCAGGTGGATAGCCGAAGCAATTTGTTCGCGAATAGCACGATGCGGCAAATCCATTCCAGCCATCAATACCATCGTCTCCAAACGGGCCAACATATCCCGCGTGCTGTTCGCGTGGCCAGTAGCCAAACTTCCATCATGACCAGTATTCATAGCCTGGAGCATGTCCAACGCCTCGCCACCACGAACCTCACCAACAATAATACGGTCTGGGCGCATACGTAAGGAGTTCACCACCAGATCTTGAATGGTAACAGCCCCGCGCCCTTCCACGTTCGCCGACCGAGACTCCAAAGTAACAACGTGGTCCTGACGAAGCTGCAGCTCTGCCGCATTTTCAATGGTCACAATACGCTCGCCATCAGGAATAAAGCCTGACAAAATATTAAGAAGCGTCGTCTTACCAGAACCAGTACCCCCGGAAATGAAGACGTTCAATTTAGCAATGACGCATGCTTTTAAGAACTCTACAGCTTCGGGAGTGATGCTGCCAAACTCAATGAGATTCTCAACGGTTAAGGGAATCTTGGAAAACAACCGAATAGTTAAGGTAGGTCCATTCAGCGCAATTGGTGGCACAACCGCATTGACACGAGAGCCATCTGGCAGGCGCGCGTCCACCATAGGCGAGCCTTCATCAATGCGCCGGCCCAGGGGGGCCACGATACGATCAATAATACGCATCAAATGATCGTCATCTTCAAATTGAATATTTACCTTCTGAATCTTGCCTGAGCGTTCAATGTATACGCTCTTTGGTCCATTCACCATAATTTCGGTGACGCCCTCAGTATTCAGAAATTGTTCCAATGGACCATAGCCCAATATTTCGGCAACAATCGCCTCAAACAATCGTCTTTTTTCATTGCGCGTCAAGACGATGCTTTCCTCTGCAAGCATCGCTTCAAACATCTCTTGAATAGTAGCCCGAACTTCGTTAGATTGTGTAATATCCATGCTTGGATCAAGCTCGGCAATGAGACGCTGTTGAATCCGGTTTTTCAAGTCTACATAGGCATCCCGAGAACCCGTGGCTGGCGATGCGCGCTTGACTCGCAGTTCCTGTAATTTTGAAGGCTCCGATCTCGTAGAAACCTGGTTTCGTTCAATTCGCTTCAATAATGACATTTACCTAAAACCTCCAGTTACACCTATTGCTTCCGGCCAAAAAGGCGCTTGAAAACCCCACCGTCTTCACCTTCTACGGTGTTTTTACCGTTACTTGCCAAAGACTTTGCTTCTCCAAACTGCTCGACCACATAATCGGTTAATTTAATTAAGGCCAAACCAACAGGCTGTTTTTGCCCTGGTCCTGTTATGATCGGAACCCCTTGATCTGCAGCCACATTGGCAATAGCTTCTGCACTGGGGATTGACAATACAATGGGCCGCTTCAATATCTTTGAAATGTCTTTAACAGATATACCCGCTTTGCTAGACCCACGATTTACAACTAACCAGACTTTATCGGATTCGTAATCAAGACTCTCGCACAAATCGAAAAACCGACTCACATTTTTTAGGCTTGGTAGGTTCTGCTGGGTTACCAGCAGGATTCGATCGGCAACATCTAGCAATGACAATGTAATATCGTTTAGAGTGGACGTTGTGTCAATGATGATATAGTCATATATTGAGCGCAACATCTCAACTGTTGTCCGCAAATTTTCTTCAGTTACCGTGTCAGCCATTTCTGGGCGGGGAGGAGCCAGCAATACATGGACGCCACTTTGATGCACTTGCACGACAGTTCCAATGAGTTCGGCATCAAGTTCGTTCATACGCTGCATAACATCGGTGACGTTCGTCATGTTTTTCATGTTGAGCATGACGGCTACGTCGCCAAACTGCAAACTTGCGTCAACAAGAATGACCCGATAATTTGATTTGGCTAATAAAACAGCCAAATTGATTGCGACTGTTGTACAGCCGCTGCCTCCCTTTGGGCTGTAGACAGTGATAACATTCCCTTCGGAAACGGCCGTTTGTGCATCAGCAGATGGGGAAGCAGTGGTGCCTCGGGTGATGACCTTCGTCACGACCGCAGGCCGCTTTTCATGCACGCGTCGAATTGCAGTAATTAATTCGTCGCCCCCAAAAGGCTTCGTCAAAAAATCTCTTGCCCCCGCCAGCATAGCTCTGCGCAAATAATCCGAGTCACTTTGCACAGACATGATGACAATCTGCGAACGTGGCACCAATTCTGATATTGTTTGGCTTGCACCAATTCCATCAACACCGGGCATGTTGATGTCCATCAAAATAATATCCGGTTCATGAGCCTTAGCCATTTCAATGGCTTGCTCACCCGTTCCTGCCTGTCCAATTACCTCAATATCAGGCTCAAACTGTAATAGTTTGCGAACATTTTCACGGGTTTCAGGGAGATCATCGACGATTAAAACACGAATTTTGTCTGACATCACTTATCCAAAGGGGGTATTATTTATTTGAGATAAACGGCAAGCTACTGCTTGCAACAACCAAACATAATGTTTTGTACACCTAGTATGATAACCACATCATACTATTATCCATAACATTGTCAAGGTGAAAATTTTTTACATAAAACTGGCAAACAATGCACAAAACTCTATGTTATTCTCCTGTATGCACCCTGCAATATAAAACAACAAAGCCCTATCTTACTGATAGGGCTTTGCATAATGCTTCTATGATGCTGATTTAGCTAAGGCCATTTGTAATACGGCTGAAAACATTACCAATCTGCGGGCCTAGCAAGGTCAAAATAGCAATAATAACTACAGCAACCAAAACCAATACCAACGCGTACTCAACTAAACCTTGTCCACTTTCACGATTTAAAAACAACATTGTTTATACCTCCATGTATAAATAAAAAAACCAATATCTAAATAAACAGTATATGGATTATTGTAAGGATTGTAAACCATCATTCAATAGGATAGCAGTACTTGAATTTCTACATAATAAACTCTGATTCGACCGGGATTGTAAACTCTGCACGAGTTCCCTTTCCCATACTGCTCTGGACATTCAATTCACCGCCAAGCATTTCAATGCGTTCCCTTAAAGTAGCAAGGCCAATAGTCTGGTTGTTGTTTCCAATTTCATCTACGTTAAAACCGCGGCCATTATCTTCAACTACGGCCGTTACGCCTTCAGGCGCCAAATCAACTGACACTTGTAGTTGGGTAGCCTGTGCATGGATAAAAGCATTGTTTAGCAATTCTTGCACACCACGGAAAATCGTAACCTCAATGTGGCTCTCCAAGCGTCGCTCAACCCCGGTCACGGTAATGGGAACGGTCAGGCCGCTTTTTTCCTGGAAGGATTCCACATATCGGCGCAATGTCGGAATCACGCCCAGATCATCCAGCATCATCGGCCGTAGATCAAATATGAAATCCTTGACGTCACCAAAAGTCGAAGCGGCAGCACTTTTTAAGGCATTCAGTTCTGTTCGAGCACGATCCGCATCAATATCAAAAAACCGCTGACATATTTCTGCTTGCAAAATGAAGTTGCTCAGAGACGAAGCAGGGCCATCGTGCATTTTCCTAACCAAGCTTTGACGAGCAGCCTCTTCGGTTTGAATAACACGAATAACCGTGGATTGATCGTTCTCTGGGCGTCTTTTTTGGGAAGAAGGCAAAGGCCCAGAATTTGTATATTCAAACAAACGGCGCTGCAATTGAGCCAGCTTTTCCAAATTACGTTGGTCACTCTGTAGTTTTTCTAGCTGCCCTCGCATGGTGAAAAGGCGCTGCTGTACATTACTCAGGTTTTCGTAAGCCTCTTTAATATCTTCGCGGGGGATTGTCTCGAAATTTGATTGGAACTGGCGGACATAATTTTGCGCCTGGGCGTTGCGCTGCACTAACCTTTCCACCTCTGCCGCGCTCTGTTTGATTAAAATGTCAATTTCCTTCAGATCGCGCTGAGTCTGCTCATAATCGTTTTGGGCTTCTTCTAAGAATCCTTGGAAAGTAAGCTCCTTGTCCATTTTCACCTCTGGCATGGGTTGTTGCTAAGTAAACTGGTTCACTCACGCGGGTTGTCTAGCCGCACCCAGCCGTGCTGCAATGCATAGACGGCCGCTTGTGTTCGATCATCTACGCGCAGTTTACGCAAGAATGGCGGTCATGTGATTTTTTACTGTTTGATGGCTGATACCTAGTTTATAGGCAATCTCTTTATTGCTCATCCCCTTGGTGACTAACTCCAAAATTTCCATTTCTCGTGGGGAAAGGGGGATGAACATCTCATCACCATCTGGGGCATATTGTCCACCAAAACGACTAATCCGCTGGTCCATCCAGGCAAGCATTTCATCACGTGTCATTACTTTGTCTTCGACAACGTATTTTCCTTTGTAAACTTCGCGAACAATGTTTACCAATGATTCTGGCGTAATATCTTTAGGGCAGTAGGCCGATGCGCCAGAGCGAATGGCATGGAATACTTGTTCAGCATCATCATAACCCGTGATCGTTATGACTTTGATGCCAGGATGTTGGGATATAATTTGACGGGTGACTTGCAAACCGTTGACGGTGGGCAGATTGATATCCATGAGTATGACGTCGGGAGGGGTTTCACGAATCATTTCAATGGCTACTTCACCATCGGCTGCTTCGCCTATTACGGTGATGGAATCGTCTGTTTCCAAAACGTCACACAATCCCTGGCGGAAGACTGGATGGTCATCAACGATGAGAACTTTTATTGGGGACACTGTGGTTTCTCCTCATTATTATTGCAGCCCTTCAATTGTGGGTGAAGCAACTTATGTCATTGCTCAACGGGCATGGATATGAAGCCTCGTGGCTTTTGGCTGGGAGCAGTATACCATGAATGTGAAATGGTCAACAAGGCTAGGGCCGGGGAAGTTGATAAACGGCCGTATTGTTTCGTCCCTGTTCCACCGTCCACGCATAATCCGTTGAAAATACTTGCAGCACCCCAGGAGCAGACACAACCTGACTCGTAAGGCCAACCTGGCGCCGTTACCAGATATCCCGCCTCGCTGTGTAAAATGTACGGCCCCAGCGCCGTCTCATCACCCAACAAAGGGATGATCTCCGGCGAAATGAGACCAGCCAAATCCAGCAACGGCCGTTCTCGCAAAATACCCGATTGCCCCAATATCATGGGCAGCAATCAGGTCATCGGGAGCTGTATTTTCAGCCAGCCATTGAGCTACCGTAACCATCTCGCCATCAATAAAGGCCACGTCCTCTGCATAGGCCGTACTGCCCAAAAGCAAAAAAAACAGCAGCAGTAGCGGCAAAGGTCAGTCGGGCAGCCAGGCTTCCACGCGAGCAGCACGGCCGTTTCCAGCCATTTTAAGCAGGATACCCCACCCCGCCAGGCCATACAGCACCCACACCGGCAGCGCCGCCAGAAGGTAACGGCCGTGCTGGTACGTCACCGGCAGCCGCCACGCATACAAGAAGACATGTCCTCCCGCCCACAGAAGCGGCAGCGTGCGCAGCAATCGCTTCTCGCGCCAGTCTGCTTGCAGCGCCAGCCAGCCAGCCCAGACCAGCCCCGGCACAAGCAGCAGTTGTGCTCCGCTTATGCCTCGCCAGCCTTCCGCAGCGCCACCCAAACTGAAATAAAGCAGCTGCACTAAACGCCCCAGAAACGGCCGGGCCAACTCCACCGCATACTCCGCCTGCTTGGCGTAAAAAGTATTGGGCCACACGGTGCCGCTGGCGCGGACATTGAAGATGAAATAGGGAATGAGAGGCAGGAGAGCTGCGCCGGCCCAGAGGAGGATATCCATCCGCAATCCGTAATTACGGTTATGCGTGACACTGGCGACTGTTAGCTGACGATTTCACCAGCAACCCGCCAGCAACCAACACCAACAGCACAACGCCATCAGGCCGCGTCAGCACCAGCAAGCCCGAACACACGCCCAACAGCGCCACCTGCCCCCGTCGTTTTTGCGGCGCGGCGAGGAAGTCAATATAAAGCAGCACAATTTGCAGACCCAGCGCCATAAACAGCACCGTTTCCATACCGCTGACTGCCGCCCACACCAACTGCCACGTCAGAACCAGGGCCAAACGCCGCGACCCAGGCCGCCCTGTTTCTGCTCTGGCCACAGCCGCCGCCACAGCGCCGCCCCTACAACCGCCACCCACAACAAACTTGCCGCGCCTAGCAAAAACGCCCAAGGGAAAAAGGGTAGCTGCAGCACATAGCCCACTGCCAGCAGCAGCGTCCACAGCGGCGCGGTTGACCCGGCACTAACCTGCCCCGGAACGTACTCCCACCGCCCGGTTTCCGCCAGGCTGCGGGCATAGGTTTGATGAATCCAGCCATCGTCCAGCGGAAAGCCCGCGCCGCTCCCGGCAATAGACAGACCAACAAAAAGAAGTACGGCCGTTACCCCTGCCAGCCCTACCAATCCTATGCGCGTCTTTTCATTCATGCCTGCCCTCACTAGCGAAATTGGTACAAAACTAAATGAGTCACCAAAGCGCCCGACTTCTTGAATCTGCGGCAGCGTTACCTTCCCCTCAAACAAATCGGCCAAAATGGGCGGGCGATCCGCATTCAACACCAGGTAATCCGCGCCGTAGCGCCGCGCAATTTCCAGACAGCACCTCTGGCGGCTCATTAGGGACCACAATAGCTGGCACGCCGGTGTGGTAATAAAAGTTTGGTGGACTACCCAGCATCACGACGGCGTCAGCGGGTAGTTCGGCTGCAATTTCCACAAAAACGGCCGCTTCATCATCCCGCAGTGGGTGCCCGCCAGAAACCACAAAGCTGACCAGAAAGACCATCACCGTAAATACCACCGCAAACAATCGCTTTGCCTTGTCCGGCTGCCAGGTGGTGCGCCGCCGGGCAATGGCGTCAACCGTTAAATCTACCCCCGCTACAGCCAGGGCCATCGACCAGGGCCACAGCGCCGTGGAAGAGTGCAGCAGGCTGCCGCGCTGGCCAGGGAAGGTAAACACAAAGGTCATGGCGGCATATAAACCCAGGGTATACCAGGAGAACGGCCGTAAAAACCGCCGCGTTCCCTTTTTGCGCCCATACCCCACCCATGCCCACACAAAGAAAAAGGTAAACACCGTCAAGCCGGTAACGCCTACAAAGGTTTGCGCTGCCAGCGACACCGCCTCCAGCTTGGAGCGCAATATGTTGCCCCAGCCCCAGTCCAGGTAAGATTGCAGGTCAAAGGTACGGCCGTAAGAAAACACATCGTCATAAGTCGTCAGGAAAATCGTCTGCGTACCCACCGTAGACAAGGGCGCGCCAGTTATCTGGTACGTGCGCCAAAACCACCCCCCCATTACCAACAAATAGCCCAGCACAAACACCACCCCATACAGCCCATACCGCCGCCAATGGCCCAGCCCCTTATCCCGCAATGCCAGCAGCCACACCCAGCCCCCCAACAACAGCAGCAGCACCCCATCCGCCCGCGCCAGATGGCTTAACCCGGCCGCCAAACCCGCCAGCAGCCAATAACGCCACGACGATTGCTCCTGCGCCCAAGCCAAAGCCAGCAGGCAGCCCCCGCCCGTCCAGGCAAAGAGGGCAAAAGTCGTTGGCTGGCCAAAATAGCTAGAGTAATAACCACCGGCGGCCGTAAACAGCGCCGCCGTCCACGCCTGTCGCCGGTTTGCCGTCAGCCGCCAGCTAATGGCATAGCCCAGCCAGGGCAGCAGCCCGGCCATCAGCCAAAAGGGGGCCTGCGCGGCGCGAAAAGAGTCGGAAATAGCGTATCCTACCGCGCCAATCAGGGCTGGCAGAGGCATCCAGTAGGTGAAACTGGGAGCAGGAAGGCTTTCTGGCGCGTCCAGATACTGCCAGATGATTTCCTGGGTGAAGCCATAGCCATTTGCCAGCCGTTGGGCGTTGGTGGTGTAATAATAGGCGTCAAAATAGGAGGGGTGCACCAGGCGCAGCGCCCAAAACCCCTGCACAAGCAAGCCAATCAGGGCAATGGCTAACAAATCTCGGCGAATAGTGCGGTTTTGGAGCCAGTTGGGCATACGTTAATCCTGTTTTACACGGCGATAAATTTCCTGCTCGTCCAGCACAGTTTCCAGGCGGTAGTGGCTGGCAACGGCCGTTTCCAACCATTCCGGTAGAGCAGGCTCTCGCGTACGGTCAATGATAATCAATGCTGTGCCCGCCTGCCAGATGCGTTCCCGCCTTTCGACCTGCTCAATGGCCCGCGGCCAGATGAGATCAATAGGCGCGCGACGCTGACTGTTATAGTAAAGCTGAACGTCTTCTGACCAATAGTAAATTTTGTCGGCGGCAGCAGTGTGCGCCTGTACGTATTCAGCCAGGGCAGCAGACCGGGCCAGCCGGGCGCCAAAATCGGGCCAGCCAGCCGCTGCAAATTCAACCAACGTCTCTTGCCCCAGGCGGTAACGCCCGTAATGCCCATAATACGCCCCATTTTCCCACGCGCTGACGCCCAACGCCAGCGCCACCAGGCCGGCCAGCAGCGCGAGGCGCAAGACAGGCTGGCGCACATCTCGGGCCAATTGTTGCACCAGCCATGCAGCCAAGAATGCCAGGGGGGGCACAATCAACAAATAATAATGGGCAAAGAGTTCTAAATTGACGCCTGCCTCGGCAAAAGCCAGCCCATACCAAACAACAAGCCAGGGCAGTATCCCGTGGCGGTTTTGCCGCACGAATAGGATCAGCAGGCCGCCCGCCAAGCTAAACAGCAGCAGCACGGCATTGTTGTAAGCCAGCACATACAGCGGCAGCAGCGGATAAAGGAGCCAGCGCGGGAAATCTCCGGTAAGCAGGTTATTTCCGCTAACGTGACCCTGGCCCAAAACAAACAAGTAGAAAAAGCGGGGCAGCAACCCCTGGCCGGCAAAGTAGAGTAGTACAGGCACGACGACGGCGAATACCCCAGCAGCCACCCACAAACCACGCCGCACAGCGCCACGCCAGTCACGCTGCTGCCAACCATAAGCCAGCAGCATGAAACCAGCCAGCGCCAGCGGGGAGATGTAAACAGCTTTGTACAGCAGGCTGAGAGCGCCCAACATGCCAACGAAGAAGTACGGCCGTTCCCCGCCCCGCCGCCACAGCCACAACAGCAGCAGCACGGCCGCGCTGCGCCACAAGTTAGAAAACAACTCCGTCTCGGCAGTTTGCCCCCACAGCCAGACGTGGGCGCTGAGCACGGCAAAAAACACGGCCGTCAGCCAACCCGCCCCCGCACCAGCCACCAATTTTCCCAGGCGATAGAGAACGGCCGTCACCAGCATCGTCCACAAAACCAGCAAGTATAAGATCGACCAGGCTCGGTCGCCAAACAGCCTGAGCGCGCTGGCATAGGTGTAATAAATGCCCGGCAGGTGGTGGCCAGGATGATGGCTACTGTATAGCGGTTCGCCTTGCAAAATCAACCGCGCATGGTATGCTCTGGCCCCCGTGTCGTTGTCAATGGGTAGGTTTAAGGAAGGCCAGCGCAGCAAAATGACCAGCGACAGCAATAGTACCACACCTGTTTTCTTCACTCTGCACTCCGCACAAAAATTTGCGCCAGGTCGTCGTTATACGCCCGCTGCCATTCACCGCTGGCTTGCAGCAGCGTACCCAAGGGATGCGGCCGTTTCAGCAGCACGTAGGCCACGGCAAAATCGTCCAGCGGTTCGCGCCAATTCTCTTGCACCTCGCTGGTTTGCAGATAATAAAGGAAAAAGGCGTCGCCATACACTTCGGTGCGGCCGTCAATAAACACGGGAATGCCGCGCCAGATCAGGTAGCCGCCCCATTCATACAAGTTATAACCGGGCTGGGCAGCCAACCCACTGGCCTCCAGGTAATCCACCGCCGCCACCGGAAAGCGGGCAGCAATGGTCTGGTCGTTGTTTTGCAGGCGCAAGCTGACCCACAACACGGCTGCGACCACAGCCACCAGCAGCAGCATGCCATTGATCAATTTAATAACTGGAGATTGGGGATTTCATCCCCTGTCACCTTTTATGACGGGAAAATAAGGTAAATTGGAGGCTCCAAGAACCCAAATAGGGTTCACTACAGAAAAAGGAGCCCCCAAATGAACCAATTACAAGTATATCAACAATTGCGCCAAAAACTTGGCACGTACCTTAACAAAGCCAACCCCTGGCAAATCGATAATCTGGCTCTGATGACCCAGTCCCTAGTCTTCAGCCCCAATTGCCATCTGAACAACCTGGCACTTTATCTACCCGTTGAGGGTCAACGGGAGAATCTGACGCAACGCCTGCGTCGCTGGCTCAAAAACCAGGCGGTGACTCAGGAAACTTGTTACCGACCGCTGGTTGCGAACTTGTTGCGGCATTGGCCCCAGCGGGAAATCAGCTTGGTCATGGACCGCACTGATTTGGGACAGGACTGGAGCATCCTGATGTTGAGCGTCGCCTATCGCCATCGTGCTCTGGCACTCACTTGGCAGATTTATCCTTTCGGCGGCACCGGCTATGAGCAGCAAGTGGCCTTGCTGGAGCGAGTGTCACCGCTTACCGCCCCGGTCACACCATCGCATTACCTTTTACGGGGACAGCGAGTTTCGCGCCGTGGATTTGCAAATGTATTGCCGTGACCAGGGTTGGCACTGGTATCTTGGCCTGAAATCAGACATTCTCTACTATCAGGCCGGGCAAGGGTGGCAACCACTGCGGTCAATTCCCATGAAACGTGGGCAGCGACGCTATCTCCATGACATCGTCCTGACCAGGCGGCATCAGTTTGGGCCGGTACACCTCTACTGGTCGATTGGACTCAGAATCATGACCATGCCCGCTATTTTGTCTCCGAACAAATAACCAGTCGGCGCAGTTGGCGTCGCGGGCGGAAACGGTTCTGGATTGAGCCAGGGTTTCGGGATTGGAAAAGCTATGGCTTTGACCTGGAAGCCAGCAAACTTGATGACCCGGAACGGTTGGCTATTTTGTTGTTAAGCATGGCCACGGCCACCTTGTGGCTAACGGCACTGGGACAGTGGATTGTTGCCACTGACCGAGTATCTTTATTGATGGCTGACCATAAACGGGATTACAGTCTGTTTTCGTCTGGGCCGTGACTATGCCCAGCGCGCCCTGATTTGTGATTGGCCTTTACCAATTGAGTTTATGGTACGACATTGACCTGGCTTTTTTCAGCCAGTCCCAGGCATTACGGGGTTGTGGTTGACTGAATTGCCCTGCTGCATAAGAAGGGAAAACCTATTCGGCACAATGACACCAGATGTCTGGGGACTGAATTGAACTTCGCGGTTACGGCTTTCAGGCCGATTGTGTGAAGTTTACTCGGCAATGCCTCCTGTCTGATGGGGTTGCTTCTGCATAAGAAGTGGCATTCGCACCTGTCTTGCCGGTCAATTTGTGTCGTTTACCAAGCTCAGTTTGGTTATTTGATTGTTCGTGACGCGAAGCCTTGTAAAAAAAGCAAAGCTACGCGGCTTTGTTAATGCCCCTTGTCCCAATTTGGGGTGACAGGGGATGAAGATTGGGGATTGGAGATTGGAGATTCACCAGTCTCCGGTCTCCGGTCTCCGGTTGCTCTTCTGCGCTAAGAAACCCATGCAGCCGCGTGCCTTCTAGGCTGGACAGGAGGTAGCGGGCAATGATGGGCGCGGCAACGATGGTAAACAGGGGAATGTGCCGGGCGGAAATCAGCCCCATGCCTGCCGTGCCCACAAAGAGCAAAATGTCGGTGAGGGACGGCCGTTTCCGGCTGAAGGCAAAGGCCACCAAACCTACCGCCAGCATTCCGGCAAAAATCTGAAAATACACCAGGCGAAAATCTGGCGAAAACCATTCCACAATATGCGATTGGATCGCCTCACTACTCAAGGTGAACAGCGGGAACAGCACTAAGTTAATGCCGCGTGGGTTGATGAGCGCCGCCAACAGCGACAGCACCATCACCACGGCCAGCCAGCCCAGGCGCGGCATGGTTGGCACAGATGCTTCTGGCAAGTCAGGCGCGGCATCATCACTGGCAAAAAAGTGCGTCAAAGTACGTTCTACACCCTCCCCAAACACGTAAATGCCTAGAAGCAGCACCCCAGAGAGATAGCCGCTGTGCAAGTTGGCCCACAGCGTGGTCAGCGGCGGCAGCAAGAATAACATCCACGGTGCCATTTTTCCCTGGCGTACGCCCTCCACCACAAAAACAAAGAGAGCGAGGAAGAATATGTTGAACATTTGCGGGCGCACGCCAATGGGTAATGATGCCGCAAACAAGGCCAACAGCACCACCCCGGCTGCCAGATACGGCTTTCCCACACAGCGCGCAAACACCAGCAGATAGGTGGTCATCATCAACAAGGCAAAAAAGACGCTCAGGCCGCGCAGCCCCACCGTCTGATACAGCAGCCACATGAGTACGTCGGTCAGCCACTGCTGCACCACCCACAAATGGTCGGTTACTGTGTAGGAGAAGAGGTCCGTTTGCGGAATAGCGCCGCTTTCCCAGATTACCTGCCCGGTACGTAAATGCCACCACATATCCGGGTCCAGCGTTTCGCGCACGGTAAGCACGAAAAGCGCCAGGGCAAAAAGAAGTACAAAAAGGCGTTTGGACGTCAATTGCTGCATTCCAAAATTCCCTGTCACCTGTCAGGCAAGGCAATCTTCAAGGCCACTTACTTTGGCACGTAAATGCGGGCTACGTCGTCCGCATACGCCTCACGCCACTCGCCGCTGGCGTCAAGCAAGGTAAACAGTTCGCTGTCTCGCTCCATGATGACGTAGTTGACGTCATACTCTTGTAATGGCTCGCGCCAGTTGGCGCGCAGGTCCATGGTGCGGCGATAGTAAACCATGAAATCGTCCCCATACACGTCGGCACGGCCGTCAATGAACACCGGCAATCCGCGCCAGATGAGGTAGCCGCCCCAGTTATAGCTGTTGTAGCCACGCCCTTCAGCCAGGCCGGAGCTTTCCAGGTAGTCAACGGCCGTTACCGGATAGCGTTCAGCAATGGCCGCCTCATTTCCATCAATCTTGACAAAGGTGTACAGCCCCACCCCCAACACGGCCACCACCAGCAGCACAGTATTAAAAATAGCGTTGAATTTGGTAGTGGGAATTGAAGACTGGAGATTGGAGACTGGCTTCTCAGCAATATCCAGTCTCCAATCTCCAATTTCTATCTGCGCCGCGTGGCGGGCAAAAATCGGCGCGGCAATGATGGCAAAGAGCGGGATGTTGCGCGCGGATATTAGCCCTGCCGCCGCCGTGCCGCCAAAAAGCAGCAAATCGCTCCAAGACGGCCGTTTGCGGCTTAATATCAGGCTCAACACCCCCAGCGCCACCATCAGTCCAAAGGGGTAAAAAATAGCATTGTGAAAATCTGGCGAATGCCATTCCTGAATGAAAACCTGCATGGCCGGGCTGGTGAGGGTGAGGAAGGGATACAGCCACAGCTCAATGCCGCTGGGGTTGAGGGCGGCAGCCAGGAGGCTGGCCGCAGTGACAATAATGAATTGTGAATAACGAATTGTGAATTGTGAATTGCCAATTACCAATTGCTCAATAGCTATGCCCACGGCATACGTGCCCAGCATAACCACGCCCAGCAGGTAGCCGCTGTGCAGGTTGGCCCACAGGGCCGTAAGCGGCGGCAGCACCCAGAACCAGCGCCGGTCGATTTCCCCATGGAGCACGCGCTCCACAACGTACAAGAATACGGCCGTTAACAACAAGTTGAAGATCTGCGGCCGCGCCCCCCATACAATTGCCGAGGCCAAAGCCGCTAACAGCACCACAAAGGCCGCCAGAAACGGCCGTCCGGCACACACCTGGTACACCAGCCAATAGGTCAGGGTAATCAGCAGCGCAAAGACCACGATGAGCCCCGGCAAACCGCCCGCCCGGTACACCAGCCACATAATAACCTGCGACAACCACTCGTGAGTGGTCCAGGCATAGTCTGGCACGGTAAAAGAAAAGACGTCCTGCCGCGGAATGCCATTCTGCAAAATGGTCTCCCCCGTGCGCAAATGCCACCACATGTCCGGGTCTAGCGTCTCCCGCACCCCCATGGCAAACAGGGCCAGAACAAACAATGAGGAAAACAGTCGGCGTGTATTCATATGAGAGATTGGAGATTAGAGACTGGAGATTTGTGCAAATCGTTAGTGTCTAATCTCTATTTCTTCCGCGCATAAACGGTAAACAGATCGCCAAAATTGACCGGCACGGCCACTCCATCCAGGCGCAGTGCGTTGACTACAGCTTTAGCTGCCCGGCCCAACGGGGCGGACAAACCGCCCAACCGCGTCGCCAGATAACCCAGCCGCAAATATCGACCCTGCGCTCCAGACCAAATTACTTCAAAACCAACATCCTCGAGCATGGCGTGCATGGTTTTTTGGCTGAAGTAATGCAGGTGCATATCCATCAGCCAGGGCCAACGTGACCCCATCAGGCGCGCCACCAGGCTGTCAATATCCATGGTGTGCAGCACCAGCACGCCACCTGGACGCAGCAACTCGTGGCTCCGTTGTACTTCACACTTCGGATCGTTGACGTGTTCGATAACGTCCCACATAGTGAGCACGTCGAACTGCCGCCCGGCCAATTCTGGTGCAAACTGCGTACCGGGAATAACGTTAAGACCATGTTTTTGGGCTTCGGCGGCAGCCCAATCAGATGGTTCAACACCCCAGGCGTCCCAACCAGACCGGGACGCCACTTCCACAAATACGCCGATGTACGCGCCAATGTCCAGGAGGGAACGGCCGTTTCCTGGTCCGGTGATGCGCTCCAGAGCTTGTAGGTGCTTGCGAAAGGTTAACTCGCGCCCTTCCCGTTCAAGAACGTAGGTTTCGTCCTCAACGGCCGTATACGCCTCCAGCAATTCCTCATCCGACCAGCGCGGGCTGGCATAAACGTGCCCACAATGGACACATTGCACGATCCGTGGATGATGTCCATAGCCAGGGCTAGTACAGCGGAAGGCATCCACATTCAGAGCGTTACTACCATTTAGGGTTCCCGCAAAGCGTACCTTTACAGCTGTCACGGCCACACAAATTACAATTGACTTCAATCATCAGGAAACTGGTACGGAAGGACGGCGCGGTTCGCCTCCTCGCAAGCGGCGCAGAAAGAGGCGGAATACAGTGTACATCGCCTTGAACACCTCTTGGCGGGAGATTTTCGTCATACCCTTTCGCCGATCCTCAAATATGATAGGAACTTCTCCTATCTGCCAACCCCGTCGCTGGCACATAAATATCATTTCAACCAAAAAAGAGTATCCGCTCGAAAATATTCGATCCAGAGGAATAGATTCCAACACTTCACGGCGGTACAGGCGAAACCCGGCTGTAGCGTCTTTGGCCTTCAAGCTGAGCAGGAAACGGGCCACAAAATTGGCGATTTTACTCAGCCAGACACGCTTCCAGGAGCAATTTTTAGACCCGCCACCGGCCACGTAGCGTGAGCCGATGACAACGTGTTTTTGCGCACTGAGGGCTATCATTTCCGGGATGTATCGAGGATTATGGGAAAAATCAGCATCCATGGTCATGATGCGAATCGCGCCTAAATCGTCCAGCCCTTTGCGGAAGCCAGCAAGATAAGCGGTTCCCAATCCCATTTTCCCAGGGCGATGGACCACGTGTACCAAATTCGGGTGTTGCGCTGCCCATTGGTCAGCCAGTTTCCCCGTCCCGTCCGGAGAGTTGTCATCGACAACAATGACACCCACCGGGAGCGGTAAATCAAGGACCTGAGCGATGAGATCGTTGATGTTGTCAGCCTCATTGTAGGTTGGAATGATGACAAAGGTTTCTACATTTTCCATATGGTTCTCCAACTTGGAGGGCGATTGTAACGTTAATACCAGGAGGGGGCAACGGCAAGAAACTGGTATAATAGTATGATTCCCAGCCACAAACAGGACAGCTTGTTGCAGGAAACTGGCATGAAAATTGGGATTCTTTCGCGCAATCCAAAACTTTACAGCACGCGCCGACTAGTGCAGGCTGCCCGCCAGCGAGGGCATCAAGCCTGGGTCATCGATACCCTGCGTGTAGCTGTGGAAATTGGCGCAACAGAGAAATTACCATCTAGTCCAAAAGTTTTGTCGCGTTCAATACTACCGCGCTTGCAGCCCTTACCACCGCCAGATGCGGTGATTCCGCGCATTGGTACATCTATCACCCAGCAAGGCTTGGCTGTCGTGCGGCAGTTTGAGATGCAAGGTACGCTAACTACGGCCACGGCGGAGGCCATTGCCTGCTCACGGGACAAACTGCACAGCTTACAGCAAATGACGAAAGCAGGGCTGCCGGTGCCAAAAACGGCCGTTCTGTCCCAACCCGAAGGGCTGTTTGCCGCCATTCAATTAGTCGGTGGTTTGCCCGTTGTACTTAAGTCAACACGGGGAACCCAGGGCAACGAGGTAATTTTAGCCCATAATCTGACCGCCGCGGATAGAGCGTTTGCCAGGCTGCGGCGCTTAGGGCGGCAGGTACTGGTTCAAGAATTTGTGGCGGAAGCGGAGGGGCGGGATTTGCGGGTGATTGTGGTGGGAGAGCAATGCGTAGCAGCGATGGAGCGTACGGCCACGACAGGAGACTTCCGGGCCAATTTACATCGGGGGGGCACGGCCGTTTCCATCGTACCCTCTACAGACATGCAGCAGCTAGCCGTTGCCGCAGCTCGCGCTCATGGCTTGAGCGTAGCCGGTGTAGACTTGCTGCAATCCGCCCGCGGCCCATTATTTCTCGAGGTAAACTCCTCTCCGGGTCTGGAAGGCATCGAACAAGCAACCCAGGTAGATATTGCCGGGGAGATTCTAAATTTCTTAGAAAAAACGCTTTGGGAAAAAGAAAAACGCCGCTTGTGGGCGGCGCAGCAAAAAAGGGCGGAAAGCCGTTAACAAAACCAGCTCTTGGGGAAGAATATGCTACTCTTTTTCATCCATATCAATCAGCCCACGTTTCGTGGCTTCCTCGAAGGACAAGCCTCGGATTGAACCAGAGGTATCCGAGTCATTGACTGCATCATCCCAAAACTCGTCCAAGTCTACGGCCGTTTCTGCCTCACTCAAATTCAATGCCGCGAGCAGTCCGTCCATATCCACCTCAACGGGTTCTGGTTCAACTTCAGTTACTTCTGCGGCTGGCAGCACAGGCTTTTGCTCCACCAGCGGCTCTCCGGCTGCCAATCCCTCTACCAAAGAAGCTGCTTCCGCAAAGGAGATTGTATTACCAGGATTGGGCGCTTCGTCTGACTGCACGACCGCTTCATCCCAGAAAGAGTCCAGATTGATCGTCTCTACAGGTTGTTCATCCAAGTTCAACGCCGAGAGCAAATCAGCCATGTCTGCTTCGGTGGGTTCGGGGGGCGCGTCAAAGGTGGGTTCAGGAATCCCGGGAACGGCCGTTGCTGCTTCCGGCTTCACGGGTGACAAAACGCTCTCAGCAGGCTTGCTCTGGGAAAGGAGTGGGGTATTCGCGCCACCCCCACTTTCTAGGTCAGCAAGAGGCGGTAAATAATTCACCAGATCGCGAATTGCCCGTTGGGCAAAAACCCAAATCGTACCAATTCGCCCGCGCCGCGACTCCATACCAAACAGCAGGGTTACAAAATAGTCACGCCCCACGTTGGCATTATAAAGTTCTGTGGCTTCACCAGTATGATACTGAATTGTAAAGGGGTTGATTTCGCCCAACAAACCGGCCAGGACAAGGCTGTTGGCTACGTTTTCAGCAATCTTGGCCACAATTCGCGCCACGTCCAACCGTGAGTTATCCCCCAGTTCCAGCAAAACTTGCCCCTGAATTGTGGAAAGCACCAAACCGGTAGCGCCCGTGTCCAACTGCAACGATTGCAATCGTTTCTGGACATTATCTGGCAACCTGAACCCGGCTGGCGGCGGGGGCAGTAAATTATCAGGTTCAACAGATTCGCCATACAATGCTGTATGAACGGCCGTTAACACATTGTCTGTGTCCAACGGCTTGGCAAAATAACGATAAACGTTAAGCTCATCCGCCTCTTTCTGCCCCTGAGCTGATGAATAAGCCGTAATCATAATCACGGGAAGGTCTGGCTGGCGGCGGCGGACGCGGCGAACAAAATCAAAACCGCTCATTCCCGGCAAACGTACGTCTGTAATTAACAGATCAAACTTCATGCGCAGCAGTTCCAGCATGGCCTCTTCGGCCGAGGGGACTGCCAAAACTTCGTAGTCATGACCAGACAGCTCTAGCATAGAGCGCAAAAGCTCTAGCATTTCAAAATGGTCATCCACTACCAAGATTTGCTTCACGTCAGCCATAAGCTTCAACCTGCATAGGAGTGCTTAGCTAGCAATTATAGGGTTTTCGGTCTGTTAAGCCAATGATAACAAAAAGGGCCTGCTGCACGCAGACCCCCAACTTTCCCATCATCTCAACGTTACCCAATGATTGAAATGTTTTCTTTGCCAATCTTGTCTGGGGTTAACTTGCTTGCTCCTTCCTCCCCGGTTTCGAGCAGCCAGCAAGCTGCAAAATGCAGGTTTCCATGATCCCTGAAAGGTGGTTCTTCCGCACTGCACCGATCAAAAGCCAGGGGACACCGCGTATGAAAGCGGCAGCCTTTAGGCGGATTTAGCGGGCTGGGCACGTCTCCCTGCAAAATGATGCGCTGCCGCTTGAACGTAGGATCGGGCATAGGAATAGCCGACATCAGGGCCTGTGTATAAGGATGCAGCGGATCGCGGTACAAATCCTCCCGTGACGCCATTTCCACCATTTTGCCCAAATACATTACCCCTACACGATCGCTAAAATGCTCGACGACGCTGAGGTTATGCGCAATGAACAGGTACGTCAGGCTAAATTCGCGCTGCAATTCTTTTAAAATGTTTAATACCTGAGCTTGAATAGACACATCTAAGGCTGATACAGGCTCATCGCAAACAATAAATTTGGGCCGGAGAGTCAAGGCCCGGGCAATGCCAATGCGCTGGCGCTGTCCACCAGAAAACTCGTGCGGATAGCGGCGGGCGTGGTCGGCGCGCAAGCCCACGCGGGTCAGCATTTCAACCACAATTTCATACCGCTCCTGAGCGCTCTTGTTGGTGTGAATACGCAGACCTTCGGCGATACTTTCACCCACAGGCATGCGCGGGTCCAAAGAAGAGTAAGGGTCTTGAAAGATGATTTGCATATCGCGCCGCATCTTTTTTAATGCGCTGCTGTCCAGATCAAACACGCTTTTTCCATCAAAGATTACCTGGCCCGAGGTGCCGGGAATAAGCCGCAAGATGGTACGCCCGACGGTGGTTTTTCCGCAGCCAGATTCGCCGACAAGGCCAAAGGATTCGCCTTCGTAGATAAAAAAGCTAACGTCATCGACGGCTTTCACCCAGGCTTTTACGCGCTGGAAGATGCCCCCACGCACGGGAAAGTATTTGACAAGATTTTTAACCTCGACCAGCACTTTGCGGGTTGGTTCGGTACGGCCGTTTTCATCCATCCCTTCTCTCATCCTACACTTCCTCCTCGTGCAGCCAACAGCGGACCCAATGCCCAGGGGTCACCATCTTCAGCTCAGGTTCCCCCTCCGTGCATTTCTGCAAATTGTGCGTAACCCTTGCTGCGCAGCGCGGGGCAAATTTGCATCCTTGCGGCAAATCAATCAGGTTTGGCACAGACCCGGGAATCGTTACGAGTTCACGCTCCACCTCGCCGAGCACAGGCGTCGAGCCAATCAAGGCTTCAGTATAAGGATGCTTAGGGGAGTTGAACAAGGTAACCACGTCTGCCTGTTCCACAATGCGTCCGGCATACATCACGTTAACCCGGTCGCACATCTCCGCCACCACACCTAGATCATGAGTAATTAAAATGATGGCTGTATCAATTTGCGAACGCAAATTCCGCATCAAATCCAAAATCTGGGCTTGAATCGTTACATCCAAGGCCGTTGTCGGCTCATCGGCAATCAGGAACTCGGGCATACAGGCGAGAGCCATGGCAATCATGACGCGTTGGGCCATACCCCCAGACATTTCATGAGGGAAAGAATTCAAACGCGACTCCGGTTCCGGAATGCCCACCATGTTCAACAGCTCAACGGCGCGGCGCTCCCCTTCCTCCTTGTCGATGTCCTGATGAATAAAGAGCACCTCTGTAAGCTGATCGCCGATGCGAAATACGGGGTTCAAACAGCTTTGCGGCTGCTGGAAAATCATCGAAATGCGGTTGCCGCGAATTTGAATCATGCGCGACTCGGGCAATTTGACCATATCCTCATTGTCAAAGAGGATTTCGCCTTCCACAATGCGCCCCGGCTGGCTTACCAGGCGCATGATAGACAGGGAAGTCACGCTTTTGCCACAGCCTGATTCGCCAACCAACCCAACTACCTCACCGCGTTTCACGTTAAAATCAATACCATCTACCGCCCGCACAATCCCTGCTTCGGTAAAGAATTGGGTCTTTAAATTTTTTACGTCGAGAATTACATCTTTCTGATTTGTGGCCACCTGTCAATCACCTTTTTGTATGCGTCACGCTATCGCCAACTCCGGTGCGAATAAATAGTACACCAATCACCGTTGAAAATCGATCTCAAAAAGATTGTAGAGCTCAGAGGGTTGGGTCGAGTCAATGTCAAAGTTGATTAAACCCGGCCGGGCAGCGGCCACTTTAAGCCGAAGAAAAAGCGGGATAATGGGCATCTCTTGCGTAAAAATCAATTGGGCACCGCGATGTGCTTCTTCATAAGCCTCAGTCCCAGGTAGGCTATCGAGGGCTTGCGTGCAAAGGGCATCGTAAGCTGCGTTTGACCAGCCGGTTACGTTGAAAGCGCTCCAGCCGCCGAATCCTTCCGCAGCAGGCCCCGTAATTTGAGAGGTCTGATAAAGGTAGCATAGGGGAGAAAAACCTGATTGTTCAACGTTGGTCTTCCAGGGGAAATGGCCCAGGTCAAAGCGGCGACCAAAGAGGGGGCCGCTCGGTCCGTCAGCAAACCACTCGCTGGTAGGTAAGTAGATGATTTCTACGTCGATCCCGCACTGGCGCATGTTGTCGCGGAAGATTTGCACAAATTGTTGGCGGGTTTCGTCGCTGTTGGTGGTAAGAGTTATTTTAAAGGGGCTGCCATCCCAAGAGGCGGGGTTGCTGTTGCTGTTATTGGGCACACCAGCCGCATAATACTCGCGAATACCGTCGCCGTTGGTGTCAAAAAAGCCTACTTCATCGAGCAATGCATTGGCGACGGTGGTGTTGTAAGGCCATTCCTGGAGCTGTCCAGCCGGGTAAAGGGGATGAAAGTCAGGGATGTAGCTGTGGATAACTGTGGAACGGCCGTACAAAAATTCATCCACGATTCGCTGGCGATCCGTGCACATGACCATGGCTTGCCGCACCCGCGCATCTTCAAACCAATCTGGGCGTTTCAATTCGTCCGCATTGGGATAGGGATTGATGCCAAAATCAATATGCTCATACACCGTACCGGTTTGGAAATAGGCTTTTAGTAAGTTGTTGGCTTCTGCTTCCAACAAAAATGGCGCGTGGCTGATGTCCAGGCCATCTTGTGTCACAATGTCGCACTGCCCCGCCAGAAGTTGGGAAAGAAGTTGGTTGGTATCGGGGATGAAACGGAAAGTGACGGAATCCAGATGGGGCAACCCTTCGCGGTAATAGTTTTCATTGCGCTCCAGCAAAATGCGCTCTCCAGGGATCCAATCAACCAGGCGAAAGGGGCCGTCGCCAATCGGGTTGCGGGCAGATTCTATGGCATCTGGCAGATCGGCCGGGGCATATCGGGCAAGTAGGTGTTCAGGCAGCGGCTTCCAGAAGTTTCGGAAGTAGTTGGGGTCTTTGAAACCTGGAATGCCAATCCAGCGGGTTTGGCGATCACCGGTGGCGGAATAACTGGCGGTGCGGGCATAGATACCCTTATCCGTAGGCACGCCGGCGTCTGCGCCAACCTGAAATGCAAATACGGAGTCCGCGGCGCTGACCGGGGTGCCATCGGACCAAATGGTTGGATCCATTGCGAAATCCACAATTAACTGCTCCATGACCAGGGGGGCGCCGTCGAAAACGGCCGTTTCCCCATCCTGCCGTCACCACCGACACACCACCCTCCAGCACCACGACCTCGCCGGCAGGCGTCCAGCACAACCTGCCCGGCGCTTACCTGTACTTGCTGCAGCAAGGCATCGCCATCAGCCAGGTTGGGGATTTTTTGCAGCCCGTCAGCCTGGAATGCGTAAGCGCGCGTCGTAATATAGTTGGTGAACAGGGCGTGGCGCACCGCTTGTGCGGCAAGCGAATTATCAGCATAAATAAAAAGAGAGGCCGGTTCTTCAGACAGGCAAACCACCAAATCCTTGGATGAGGGAGCAATCTCGGGTGCTTCTGTGGGGTCTTCGATAATGGTCTCGATCACGACGCGGGTTACTTCAATAGTTTCTACCTCAACAACGGCCGTTTGCGTTACAACGCGGGTCACCTCCACCAGTTCTTCATTGCCCGGGGCGCAAGTGGTGAGCAATACGCCCGGCAACACGTAACAAAGAACGGCCATCCACGATTTTCGTTTAGAAATCATTGGGCGTATGGGAGGGAAGTCCGGCGGGACTGCAGGAAAAAGCGGGCAGACAATACAACCGTCACAGGTAGCTTATTCTCCTGGTAGCGTGATGAATGACGTGCTGTGAATAGCTAAATTATAAGTTGCGTAAAATAGGATGTCAAAAAAGGGCGGTTTGCAAGGCAGTAATTATTTTTTGATCAGTGACCGCAAACGCATACTCTCCCACGTCTGCCAGAGTGACCCAGGCGTGATCGGCGACGCCTAAATGTTGGGGGTCACCAGCTACGTGGACAGCATGAAAGGCGTGCAGGGTAATACGAAAATGGGTGTAAGCGTGTTTAATGCTGGTTAGATGGTCGCCGACGGATATCTCGATGTTCAGCTCTTCCCAAATTTCGCGCTGCAGGGCAGCAGGCAGGCTTTCGCCCGGCTCTTGCTTGCCGCCGGGAAATTCCCACAACCCGCCCAACAAGCCGGATAACGGCCGTTGCGCAATCAAAAACCGGGCAGTTTTATCTATCTGCCCATTTTGCCAGATGATTCCTGCCACCACATCGTAATGGGGCGTGTTCTTGCGCGGCGGCTTCACCGGGCGCTCAAGCTGGGTGCCCTGCTGCCTGGCCTGGCACAGCGCAGAAAGTGGGCAAAGGAGGCAAACTGGTTTAGCCGGAGTGCAAATTTGCTGGCCTAATTCCATCAACGCCTGATTGAAGTCGCCGGATCGGTCAGGCGGGAAGCAGTTCGGCCGCCAGCTGCCAAAGGTGCTTTTTGGCGGCACTTGTAGTTACGTCAGCCCCATAATCGGTGAGGCGGGTAAGCACGCGGATGACGTTGCCATCCAGCACAGGGGCAGCTTCGCCATATGCAATGGACGCAATAGCCCCGGCCGTGTAACGGCCAATGCCCTTCAGCGTTTGGAGGTCGGCTGCCGAAGGCGGCATTTGCCCGCGCCACTTGCTCATGACCTCCTGGGCAGCGGCGTGCATGTTTCGCGCCCGGCTGTAGTAGCCCAGCCCTTCCCACAGCTTCAACACCTCATCCAGCGACGCAGCAGCCAGGTCTTTTACCGTGGGAAAGCGCGCCATCCACCGCTTATAGTAAGGAATAACGGTGGCGATTTGGGTTTGCTGGAGCATGATTTCTGAAACCCAGATGGCGTAGGGGTCGCGCGTGCTCCGCCAGGGCAGGTCAGCGCGGTGAATGTCCCACCAGGGGAGGAGCAAATGGTCAATAGTCAATGGTCAATTACCAACGAGGTGTTTTGTTTATAGTTGATTTTTATGTCACGTTATGGCGTTCGGGGCTGTACTTTTCGTAGCGTTTTTCGGTGATGACGGCGCGCAGGCGGGAAACGGCCGTCCAGACGTCCGAAAAGCTAGTATAAAGCGGGGCAATGCCCAAGCGCAGGTTGTCGGGTTGGCGAAAATCGGGAATGACGTTCATTTCCGCAATCAATGCTTGATCAATGCGCCAACCTTCGTGGTGCCCTAAAGAAACGTGGGAGCCACGCCGGTCTGGATTCGGCGGCGAATTGAGGTGAAAGCCAAGGGGGGCGAGTAATTCTTGCCAGAGGCCAATAAGATATTCGGTCTGCTGTACCGATTTGGCGCGAATAGCATTAATGCCCGCCTCCAACACCAGGTCTACGCCCGGTTCGATGGCGGCCAGGGACAGTACAGGGGGCGTGCCGGTCAGAAAGTGCCGCAGTCCCGGAGCCGGGTCGTAATCCAAAGAAAAATTGAACATGTTTTGCTGTCCCATCCAGCCCGATATGGGATTGGACAATTTTTTTTGCAAGTCGCCGCGCACGTATAAAAAGGCGGGCGATCCCGGACCGCCATGAAGGTGTTTGTAGGTGCATCCTACGGCCAAATCTGCATTTGCCTTGTGCAAATTGACGGGCACCACGCCTACGGAGTGGCTGAGGTCCCACAATACGAGCGCGCCAACTTCGTGGGCTTTGCGGGTTAAAGCCGCCATGTCGTAAAGGTAGCCGCTTTTGAAGACGGTGTGCGAGAGGGTGACCAGAGCCGTGTCATGGTCTATGGCGGCCATAAGGTCATCCATGGGTGCATGGACGCCGTCGGTGGAGGGAATAATTTGCAAGCGGAACGGCCGTTCTGCGAACTTTAGTGTGCCCTGCAAAATGTAAAGGTCCGAAGGGAAATTCAGGTCATCGGTAACGACTTTGTGCCTTTTGGGATTGGCATGGAGTGCTGCCGCTGCCAGTTTGAAAAGGTTCACTGACGTAGAATCGGCCACAATGACTTCGTCGGGCTGGGCGCCAATGAGCTGCGCAATTTTGCCGCCGATGCGCGCTCCCAGGTCAATCCAGCCTTCGCTCCAGCCGCGAATGAGTCGTTCACCCCACTGCCGCCGCACGAGATCATCAAGGAGAACGGCCGTGTCCTGGGGCAGCCTCCCTAAGGAATTTCCGTCCATGTAAATCAGGTCAGGGTCGTCAATGACAAAGCGAGCACGGAAAGGGGCCAAAGTATCTCGCGCATCGAGGTCCTGGGCAACAGCTAATTCCGGTGAGATAAACATATATTTCCTAAATAAATTGGGTCTAAGAAGCGGATTTCCAGCAATTCCATCATCTTAAAAAGGATCAAAACACAGTTTAACACATCCGTTTCTGTGTACCCGCCCTTCTCATTTGTTCTTCTGAAAACTTGTATCTATGCCAGCATCCCATTCTGTGCGACAATATCCCTATGAGAAGATTATCCGGGTACACACTTCTTTTTTTGTGGGGTGGTTTGGTGGTCATTTTGAGTATGGCGGCTCTGGTCATCGGACAGTCAGAAAACGACACCTACCTTCCTATTGTTTTGCGTCCCGAAAACACCCCTACTTTTACCCCCACTCCCACACCTACCGTGACACCCACCCCAAGCCCTACGCCAACGCCGCCTCCGGGTTCAATGGTGGAAATGCGGGCCGTGTGGGTTAGCCGCTTCGATTGGCTTGGTGACTACAACCAGGCCAAAATCGATGAAATCGTCAACAACGTCGCATATGCGCGATTTAATGCGATTTTCTTCCAGGTGCGCGGCGAAGCTGACGCTTTTTATGATTCAAATTACGAACCCTGGTCGCGGCGCCTGACGGGCACATTAGGGCAAAACCCTGGCTGGGACCCTCTGGCCTATATGATTCAGCGTGCACATGCCCAAGGCATTCAGGTCCATGCTTATGTCAACGTCTATCCGGTTTGGGAAGGCTGCGGCACGCCGCCGGATGGCACCACTCCGCGCCACCTATACTACCTGATTCGAGATTTTCACCTCACAACCAACGGCAAGCTGAACGGCTTGCAGTGGAACAGCAGTGGCGACGTGGTTTGCGCCAGCTACCAGCGCAGCACCCCTGCTTCAGCCTTTGTGGACGATCACTTAATGGTTGTCGCTACAGATCTGGTAACCAATTATGATATTGACGGCCTGCATTTAGACCACATTCGCTACAATTGGGAGAATACATCGTGTGATCCGGTTAGCGCAGCCGCCTCTGGGGTGTCTTGTTTCAGCGGTGCGCCTGCCGGGTATGCATCTTACGAGGATTGGCAGCGCGCCCAGGTAAATGGCACGGTGTGGAAATTTTACCAACTGCTGTTTGGAAATGGGAATGTTGCCGACAAACCGAACATGTGGCTTTCTGCGGCAGTGTGGCCCAGCTACAGTACGGGGTATAACGGTTATTATCAGGACCCTAAAGCATGGCTGGGGTATTATGATGGCGTAGGCTATATTGATGCCGTCTCGCCAATGATTTACCCCAGCACCTATAACTGCCCGGATAACAGCTATTGGTCGCAAACTGTGTGGTGGAATACGGTGGCGGATTATCAGAACAGTCGTAACGGCCGTTACATCGTTCCGGGCATTGGCGCCGGCTACTGTTCCTTTGACGAAATTGCCGCGCGCATTAACATGGCCCGGCAGTTGGGCACGGCCGGGCATGCCATTTTCTCTTATGGGGGATTGCTGAGCCGTGGGTACTTCGACGATTTACGAAATGGCCCGTATGCCACGCCGGCAGTGGTGCCGGGAATTGGGTGGCATCCGTAAATTGGATTAAGAACCTGTCCGAAAAATAAATTGACCTAAACAAAAGATGCACCTTGTGGACAATTGATTTGACCAAAAACAAACGTCCAAAGAGGTGCATCTTGAAAAACAAGGATAAACAAAAGCCCCAAAATGTCGACTATTTTCGTGTCCCGAGGCCGTTGTGGCGTCGCATCAAAAAACATCTGCCCAAACCACCCAAAAGACGAAGGCCAGGGCGACCCCGGGCTGACAATCGGGCAGTCGTCAACGGCCTCTGGTACATTTTGTGGACAGGCTGCCAGTGGAAAGCAATCCATCGAGATTGGTTCGGCGTTTCCAGCAGTGTCCTGCACGAACGGTTCCAAACCTGGCAACAGCAGGGTATCTGGGACAAAGTGTTGCAAACGATGGTTCGCTTTTACAATCGGCAGCGCCGAATTCGCTGGAAATGGCAAGCTATCGACAGTAAATCGGTACCTGCACCTCTGGGCGGAGAAGCAACGGGATGCAATCCCACTGACCGGGGTAAACGCGGTGCCAAGATTCATATCCTGGTTGATGAGCGAGGCGCACCTCTGGCGGTGCATCTTACCGGTGCTAACCAGCATGACAAATGGTCGGTTGATGACCTGGTCTTCTCCATTGTGGTCCCTCGCCCGACGAAAGAACAGCATCTTTGTTTGGACAAAGGGTATGATTTTGACGATGTCCATATTTTTGTTACCGAAGCTAATTATCAAAAACACATCGCTCACCGCCGGCGTCGCGGCGAACCATTGCCAGAACCAATTCCTGAAGAACAGAAACATCCAGCACGGCGTTGGGTCGTGGAAAGGACGCTTGGTTGGTTGGCCAAAAGACGCAGTATTCGCACTCGATGGTGCAAGAAAAGCGAGAATTGGTTGGCCTTTGTGCAGTTTGCTTGTGCGCATATCTTGTGCGATTTAGCAATTTACGGATAGGTTCTAAATGCTACCTTTGGAGAAAAACTCTGTTTTCTATGAATTTGCAATCGCAATTTTCCTCTAGTATCTTGTTTTTTGTGGCGTTAGCCATAGGATTTGTAGTTTTCCTGCAACTATGGAACAAACAACAACGAGAACAGCAGGCTATTGATTGGTTGGAGGCTGTTTTTGTAACCATTGTAGGATTAGTTGTATTCATTGGGTGGGTCGGTACACTGTTGGCATCTTTCGGGGTGTTTTCAGTAGCAGGAGTTAGCGTTGTAGTGCTGTTAACTACAGGTGCCTTGTGGTTGTGGCAACGGCCGTTCAGTTCTTTCCGTTTTCTACCTCTCAGCCGCTACGAAATTTTAATAATTTTAGTTCTAGCCTGCTTCGCTTTTTTGTATCTTCGCCCTCACGAATATTTTTTGGGCAGCACAGACGCGGGCACTTATGTAAACATAGCAGGCACATTAGCGCAAACAGGCCAATTTGTCATAAATGATGATTGGACAGAGCAGCTACATGAATATGCCGACATAACCTTGCGCCAGCAGCCCCCACAATGGCAAACTCGTTATTTGCAATTTGTTGGTTGGTATATTGATAATGACGATCCAACGCGACTCATTCCCCAGTTCTTTCCTCTACATCCTGTTTTGATGTCTTTTGGTATGGGTCTGTTTGGCTTGATGGGTGGGTTATTCGTGACACCGCTTTGGGGTCTCATGGGAATATTGGCCGTGTATCTGCTAACACGCCATTTGTTCAACCGCCCCACTGCTTTTTTAGCAAGCCTGCTTCTGGGTCTTACCCCCACCCACATTTTCTTTGCCCGTTACCCCACCACAGAGCCACTGACACTGTTGCTCGTATTTTCCAGTTTACTCGCATTTCAACGTTTATGGGACGATGAAAAGACTGGCACGATTTGGGGTATTTTAGGTGGGGCTGCTCTGGGGGCGGCCCTGCTAACGCGAATTGATTTACCTGTTCTGGTTCTTCTTGTTTTAGCTGCTTTAGTGTTACGTTGGCGGCAAAGGCGCTGGTCCAGGGGCTTCACTGCTTTTACCCTTTCGTCTTCTTTCATTTCCGCACATGCATTTTTGTCAGCAGTGCTTATTAATTGGCCCTACACCTGGAACACTTATAGCAGCGTTCTTCGCATCCTAAGCCGATCTACATCGATTATTGTAGCGGTTTCAGTTGTGGTGCTGCTGCTTGTTTTGGTTTGGGTACCCTCCCGTAAAGGTTGGATTACGAATGAAAAGTTGCTGTATTTCTGGCGATCCCCTTATTCCCGAATAGGGGCGGCTTTCATTATCATCGTTCTTAGTATTTATGCTTACTTTCTTCGACCAATTGTGGAGCCGGTAAAATATTACCCGACTTGGCCTGGCGGTGTTGAAATCCCTCTGGCTGACGGGCAAAATTGGCAGCGGATGGGTTGGTATTTGACACCTTTGGGAGTGCTATTAGCCACCTTAGGGGCAGCCTGGCTTGTCTGGCGTAAGTCTTGGTATCGGTACGGCTTATTTCTGGCTGTTGGGCTAACAACAACAGTTCAGTACATTTACCGCATTTTTAATACACCGTATCATATTTATGCCATGAGGCGTTACGTGCCAATTGCTATCCCTATGCTCATGATTTATGCAACCGTGGCAATCGTTACGCTGGCCAACCGCAAAATTCCCAAATCAGGAAATTTGATTGCCGGCTTTTTGGCGGTGGGACTAATCGCCGGATTGCTGTACCAGAGCCGTTTTGTGATACCGCAAAGAGATTTTGCCGGTTTGAAAATACAAATGGAAGCATTGAACGCAGAATTGATTCCCAATGCCCTGGTCATAATTAGCGAACCACCGGAATTGAATGTTGCCGACCAACTAGGAGTGCCTCTGCGGTTTTTGTTTGACCATGACGTGGCCACAATTCGTGGGGAGGGGGAAGAGATACGGCCGTTTCTAAACAAATTAGTGCGCTATGCACAAGTACAGGAACAACCATTGCAACTCATCACTCTCAATGCTATCGATCCCACCATTCGTCAAAACCTCACCCTACAACCTGTTACTATGGTGCCCATCAGAACCCAAATGCTGGCTAACACCTTCAATGAATTCCCTTCAACCCAGCAAAACATCTACTATGGTGTAGAAATCTACAATGTCGACCTCGCCCACTCAACAACATCTAGTAACCTCCCATTAATCATTGACATAGGCACACTTGACTCTCTTTACATTCAAGATGGCTTCTATTACAAAGAACCGTGGTCAGGTGAAATTACTATGCGTTGGACAGGGGCAAGCGCTCGCCTACAGTTACCTATGAAAGCAGCAGCTACCCTGAACATCGAGCTTAAGGCCATGATATTTCGCCCAGAACTGGTTCCCGCCACTCCTGTTATCGTTTCTCTGGACAATCAGGAGATTGGACAATTTACGCCTAATGGAACTTGGAAAACCTTCATTTTTTCCGGTACAGCAACACCGGAGCGCGGTTATTCTGTTCTAGAATTTAAAAGCGCCACTTTTAATCCTGCGCAACTCCAACTTAGTAGTGATGGTCGTGACTTAGGTTTTCTCCTAGATTGGGTTAAAATCGAATAAAATAACGAAATTACTAATTCCCAAAAAATAAATGGTGAAACCCAAACTTACCTATATTATTTGTGCCACACCGCGCAGTGGTAGTCATTTACTTAGCGAAGCCTTAATCAGCTCAAATGTGGCTGGCAAACCGGATGAATATTTTATCATCGACAAAGAAGGGCGCTTACAAAATGAAACTGGAAACATTGCCGAGCAATTTGGCCAAAAATCTTTGGCTGATTTTAGAGAATTGGTTCTTGAACTTGGCAGCACAGCAAATGGTACTTTTGGTATTATCATTTTTTGGGGATATCTGCACCACATTGTCCGAAATTATCAAATCCTCCCCGAATACCAGAGGCTAAATACCAAAGAGATATTAGACGAGCTTTTTGACAACCCGAAATATATCTGGCTGACACGTCGCGATAAAGTTCGGCAAGCGGTTTCGCTGTGCAAAGCAATGCAGACGGACGTGTGGCGGCAATCACGCCGAAACCAACCATACTCAGGTTATGAACCAGTGTTTAACTATGAAAGTATTGAATATTGGAAAATTTGGTTGGAAGAGGGAGATCTTAGTTGGCAGCAATTCTTCAATAAGCACCATATTCAATATCACAAAGTCATCTATGAAGACCTAGCCAAAAACTACGAGAAAATCACCCTGAAAATTTTAAATTTTTTGGGCATAGCATACCCACACGGTGTTAAATTTGAGAAACAGCAAATTAAAAAACAATCTGATCACGTAAATAAAAAATGGATCTCTGAATACAAAAAAGTCAAACGTGCAGAAATTTCCCCAATTTATCGATTTTGGCTCAAAATCTACAAAAAGATTCGAAACGTTTCCCTACGGTATAAAATTCGCCTGCTACTAAAAGCCTAAGTTAACACAGTTCAACTTTTATTAATTTTTTTCGTCTTTGCAAATCCCATATCTTACCCCCCACCAGTGGTACAACTCCTGCCACAAGCAATAATCTGAGCGCCAATAGGCAATTTTTACTATTGTGGTTTGGGTTCTTTAGCACATACAATTTTAAATTTGAACAACGTTCAAGATGGTGAGTTGTATGCAAACTTACATGCAAAAAATGAAATTCCTGGTCGGCGTTCTTGCCAGTATTTTCTCTCTATCTCTTTGGAGTTACGCGCCAAACATAACAGCGACCATCCAGGCCGCGCCTAATACTGACATTTTCGTAGATGTAAACGGCGGTTCTGATACTTCGAGTTGTGGCACGCAAAGTCAGCCTTGCAATTCTATTCAGTATGCAATAAACAAAGCGGTTTCTGGGCAGACGATTAGAGTTGCCGCCGGAACGTATACCTACAAGGCAGCCGCAGACACGTGCCATAATGTGATAAATACCACTGCCGTCGTTTGCATCCGCAACAAAGAATTGACCATCATTGGTGGGTATACGTCCAATAATTGGTCAACTCCTGACTACAACGCCAACTTGACCATTATTGATGGCCTAAACAGCAAGCGGGGCATCATTTTACAACATGGCATTGGCCAGCCCCCAGCCACCTTAGTAATGGAAGGTTTCACGGTACAAAACGGCCGTGCTCAGGGTGCTAGCTCAGGTTCGCAAGAAGAAATCTTTGCCTTTGGTGGTGGTGTCCGCGCTGATAGAAGCACGCTAATCTTAAGACACATGATTTTCAAGAATAATCGGGCTGTGGGCGGCAACACAAACATTAATTACGGTGGCTCTGGCGCCGGAGGGGCAATCGCCGTACGTTCTGGCTTATCAGGTTCAAGATTGGAACACGTGACATTTACGGGAAACCAGGCGATTGGGGGCAGCGGTTTGCAAAGAGGTGGTTTTGGTATTGGGGGGGGGGTGTTTTTGTTTGATTCGGTGGTTCATGCCGAGCATATAACCGCCACAAACAACCTGGCCAGAGGGGGTAGTTCCAACGGATCGGGAATCGATGCTGGCGAAAACGCTGATGCCCAAGGTGGGGCAATTGCCGTGCAGATTAGCAGCGTGGCCGAATTCAGGGACATTACTGTGACAAGCAATCAGGCTGTGGGCGGCGATGCGGCAAACGGGCAAGGAGGTGGTTCCTTTGGCGGTGGTCTTTTTGCTGAAGAAGCCAATCTAACCATAACAGGAGCATTGTTCCAAAGTAATGTGGCTGAAGGTGGTATTGGCCGTAATGAATCCTCCGGTGGTTCAATTGCAGTAGGTGGGGGTATCAGCACGCATCAATCTTATACGTTTCTAGATCGGGTTTCAGTGGTTAACAATCGCGCATCAGGAGGAAATGGCACCGTCATCGATGGATCTGGGAATGGGGGTGGTGGTTCTTTTATTCGCGTATCTGGCTCGAGCACCATCACAATAATAAACAGCCTGTTTGCGGACAACTTGGCAGAAATGGGAACCGGTCCTGGTTCTTCTCCCGGAGGTGGAGGCGGTGGGCTTTACCTGCGTGGTACGGCCGCTACTGTTAAGCATGTAACATTTGCACGTAATAAATTGGGGAGTTCTCCGATGCAGGGAAATGGCATTTTGTTGTTGAACGCTGCCGCGGCCACAGCCAGCACAGCAACCTTTGCAAATAGTATCATTGCGCAACACACAGAATATAGCAATGCATTTGCGGTGCATGTGCAGCCGGGAAACACAGTTACTCTGCAAACTGGTCTTTTTGACGGCAATAACAACAACACCGGGGGTGGGGGCGCCGTCAACGGCTTGGGAACAATGATTTCTGGGCAAGCTCGTTTTGTTTCTCCTAGCGAGCCGAATTATGATTATCATATTCAGAGCAACTCTGCTGCCAAAGACACAGCCGTAAACAGCCAAACAACGCTAGACTTTGATGGTGACTCCAGAGATAATAATCCAGACATTGGAGCTGATGAATACGTTCCACCATCAATAACGGCCGTATATGGGATACCCATCGCTAGCGGCGAGGTTCGTGTACAATGGGAAACTTCATATATGGATAACACCTTAGATCATTTCGAATTGACGGTATCCTGCCCCTCCGGAGCTAGCCGTCCCAACGAAATGCCCTGCGGTGCAACGGTTAATGTTGGAACGCAAACCTCCTTCTTGTTAAGCGGCATGACAAACTATAGGGAGTATAGTGTTGAGGTCCGCGCCTACAACAGCAGCGATCAGTTGATCAGTGCAATGAGCAGCACCTTTACCCCAGTAGACATCTTTGTCTACTTACCGCTAGTGGCAGGAGAATAAGCTAGAGAATCCGGTTGAGTAAACTATGTTTCAAGGGTATGATAGGCGGTTATGAAGGCATCCGTCGTCATACCCGTTTGGAATGGGGAACTTGTCATTGCCCAATGCCTGGAAGCGTTGTTTACTCATTCCGGGAAATCACTCCTGGAAGTTATTTGTGTTAACAATGGCTCTCAGGATGCTTCAGGCAACATCATCAAAAAATATTCCCAAGTAAATCTGTTAGAAAAACCTGTAAACCTTGGATTTGCCGGAGGCGTAAATGCAGGAATAAAGATTGCCCAAGGAGATATTTGTGTTCTAGTAAACCAGGACTGCCTTGTGCATGATGGATGGCTTACGGCCGTTACTCAAGCCTTTACCCAAAACGAATCTTTTGGAATCGTGGGGGGGACAATCTTTAACCAAGATGGCTCAATTGACCACACCAAAGCCTACATCAGTAAATTAACGGGTTATGGCATTCATGAAACAGCCGTTCCCACCATTCAAAACCCACAGCCTGTCGAGTATGTTACCGGAGCCCTTTTCGCTATTCGTCGTCGCGTTTGGGAAACAGTTGGCCTCTTTGATGATGACTTCTATCCTGGCTACTTTGAAGAAAGCGACTACTGTTATCGCGCCCGTCATAAAAAATTTGAAACTGTTTACGTGCCTGGCGTGGAAGCAACCCATCTGCGCAGCAGTCTTGAGTGGCAAAAAGATCCGTTGAAGCACAGTGCAAATCAGCACCGCTCTCGCTATCGCTTTATCGCCAAACATTTCTCAATTGAAGAGTTGAACTCTTTTTTCACTGCTGAAAGCAGTTCCATTTCAGCGGTGGATACACACATTAACCAAAATATCGGCCGCCTTTTGGCCATACGCGATACGCTACGTAACCTGGGACAAATAGCCGCGCGCCGCCAGCAAGATTTAGATCAACCACCCTCTTCAGACCACGAACGACTGCTGAGTGTAGGATTCTCCCAACTTCTGCGCCACACCTGGAACCACCTACAGGATATCGACTCTGAGGCATTCACTCTCATATCTGTTTTGCACACAAACGAAAAACAATTACTCCAATTGCAATTACAAGAATATGCTCTGCTTAGTCAAATTTACTTCAAAGATCCACAGGATAATCAGCCTGAACCTCTCGTTAAACGCTTATGGCGGCTGCTCGTGTTACGGCCGTTAAGCATTATCACCCTGCGCGACTACTTCCTTCTCGCCAAACTCAACACTCTTCAAACTGCTCGCATCGACCAACTAAGCACCACACAGCGCCTCCTCAAAGAATACATGAATCATCGTCTGGATTTACTCGAAAAACTCACCGATTATGAATACCGGTAAGCATACCTTTTCCATTATCGCTAACACCATAGACCGCGCTATGCCACTACGTAACTTGCTCAAGGCATTGGAACAGCAATCATACCCTCATTTCGAAGTCATTGTGGTCGTTGGTCCTACAAAAGATAATACGCTAGACATTCTCGCTGGGTATGGCAATCGAGTGCAGGTGCTGCAATGCCCCACCGCTAACCTCAGCCAGTCCCGTAACATTGGTTTATATGCCGCCAAGGGTGATATCGTAGCCTACATCGACGACGATGCTGTGCCCAGTTATCATTGGCTTTCCCAGCTTAACCGTCTCTTTAGTAATCCAAACCTTTCCGGAACTGGTGGTAAAGTGTACCGCATTACGCCTGACAGCCCTTTTATTCAGCATCACATCGGCATTGCTTCTGGATTAGCGGAGCAAATAGATGTACGAACATCCTGGCTTGACAAGATGCCACCAGGGGGTAGCGGCTACCAATGGCACGCGCGCATGATGGGCACAAACATGGCTTATCGTCGTCAGGATTTACTTGAAATTGGCGGCTTCGACGAATTCTACCAATGGGTATACGATGACTCCGACATTGCTTTGCGACTGGCTAATGAAGGCAAACTAGTGCATCCTGTCAAGGAGGCAGTTGTGTACCACGTTCCTGCTTCAAGCCGCAATCGTCAAGTCAATTCATCTATTGGGAACTGGTGGATTCAGACAAAAGCCGCATTTTATTTCAGTATTACAAACGGGCTAGTTGGCGGAAATTCTTGGCAAGATGTAATTCTACGCTGCCTACACCTTTGGCATGGACACTTACTTTGGTATAGCCATCTGCGGCGAGAGAAACAAATAAACCTGTTTCAATACGGAAAAATGTATCTGCAAGAAGTCTGTGGTGCATTAACTGGAACCTATTATGGGATGCGACACAACTTGTTTCCAAAACCGGCATCAAATCCCATTATGAGTACCGAACACGAATTAATTCGCCCATTCCAAGTTACTGGTTCGGACCTACAGCCTGCGGTTGACCCTGTCGATGGTCGCCAACCGTCGATTTCCATAGCAGAACCCCCACTGCGTATTTGTTTAATGAGTATGGCCTACCCCCCCCATCAATATGAAGGTGTAGGGCGGTTAACGAACTTGATGGCCAAGGGCCTGTTTGAGCTAGGCCACACAGTCCATGTGATTACACGAGGGAACCAGGAATCAGTTTCTTTCTATGATGGGGCCTATGTTCATCGGGTCCCTCTGCAACGTGAGCGTTACGCACAATATCGGCTATATCCTCGCCTGTACAATGTGTTGAACTACAGTCACGCTGTTTACGATAAAGTGCGGCAACTTGAAATGAATGATGGTATTCAAGTGGCCGACACTCCTTTGTGGCAAATGGATGGCCTGGTTACGGCCGTAAAAAACAACCTTCCCACACTTGTCCGTCTGGTTACAGCAGCCAAACAGATTTCAGATTTGCAGAAGGAACAAAGTACAGATGCTCGATTGTTAGGCGAAATGGAACAGGTTCTCATCCAACGTGCATTTCATCTTGCCCCCAATACCGAAGCAACTCTAAGTAACGTGCGCAAGGTTTATGGGGTTCCCATAACGGAAGAGCGTTTTACAATTGTGCCATATGGCATTGTTCCTGTTCCAGAAGAAGAGATACGGCCGTTTCCCCTAGAAAATCCACCTCACACCCTCACCGTCCTCTACGTGGGCCGCCTAGAAAAACGTAAGGGAATCCTTGACCTATTCGAAGCTATTCCTGTCGTTCTGCAAAAAATTCCTAACGTCCGCTTTGTCATCGTTGGTGCAGACAATAGCCAACAAGATGGTTTTTTGCGGGAGAAGGGAATGAATTATCATCAATACTTCCAGTATACATACCCCAAAATTACGCCCTATGTACAGTTCACTGGAGCTGTTAGCGAGGACGCGTTGCAAGCCTATTACAAATCTTGTGACTTGTTTGTGGCCCCATCACTTTACGAATCTTTTGGGCTCATCTATTTAGAAGCTATGAATTATGCCAAACCCGTCGTTGGCTGCCGCGCCGGGGGCGTGCCGGAAGTCATTGACGAAGGTGTGACGGGACTCCTGGCAGAACCCGGCTCTTCTAAATCTTTGGCAGAGGTCATTATCTCGGTTCTGGAATCACCCAACAAATTGTACGAAATGGGTACAGCAGGCCGCCTACAGCTAGTCAACAAGTTCAGCTATGTTCAAATGGCACAACAATTTGCAGCAGTATATCGCTCGATGATCAGGAAGTGGGACGCCAATTCCTCGTAAAAAATCGACGCAATTAGGAAAACGTTATGACTCATTTTTTAACCGCTGAAGATGTTTTGAATGAAATTGAATTTGAGCTTGCCCAAGGAGCTATTTCAAAAGATGATCTGGGGCAAGCTATTCAGGAAGTTAAAAAATATCAAAACAAACTGCGTAGTGAAGTTTTTCAACCCAAGGAAGAGATGCCACCGCTGCGCGAATTAGTGGGTCGCCAGTTTCAGCTAAATGACATGCTGATTACCATGTTACAAGAGATGGCCGCTACTATGCAGGAAATGCAGTTGAAATCCAAACGGCTTGCCCACTGGCAATCATCCCATTCTCCACCTGCCAGACCTTCCACAACGGCCGTTCCGCCTTTGGACAACTCAATCTGGCGAGATGAGCAAGAAATTCATGAAGCTATGGCCGAAGCATTGGAAGTGGACATGGAAATACGGCCAACAAATGTTCCCGTCGTTGGATCCTGGCTGCAGCGCTTCAAGCACGAAATGCATGCCCTGGTGGTCTTTTATCTTCGCAAGTTGGCCGACCGGCAAACGGCCGTAAACCGCACTTATGGCAACTGGGCTCTCTACTTTGATACTCTACACCATTACCATCAAAAAGAAATTCACCAGCTAAAAAGAGATATTGCCGCCCTGCAAGAGCAACTGGATGCCCGTGACACATCTAATGATGGAGTAGAATGATCCCCCAAAAAAGCTCGGAAACGGCCGTTATCTTTCTACACATTCCCAAAACAGCGGGCAGTACTCTGCACCAAATCATCCGGCGGCAGTACCCAGAACGGTATATCTACCATTTAGGTAGCCACGCCGATAGCCAGCTCAATTTTAATAACCTTCCCCTGCACCGACGAGCACAAATAAAGGTGCTCATGGGCCATTTTGAAATGGGCATCGACAAGCATTTGCCTCAACCCTCCACCTACTTCACCATGCTGCGTCATCCTGTAGCCCGGGCTATATCTTACTACGCCCACGTACGCCGCGATGCAGACCATTACTGCCACAGCTTGCTGACCACAAGCCAGATGCCTGTACATGAATTCATCCTAAGCGGCGCAGATGTGATGATGGACAATGGACAAACGCGCATGTTAGCCGGGGTTTTGTACACTATCCCCTTCGGAAAATTAAACACCGATGTATTGGAAGTTGCAAAACAAAACCTCAAAACATGTGTTGCTTTTGCCGGACTCACTGAAAAGTTTGACCATGCCCTACTCCTTATGCGCCATTATTTTGGCTGGCGAAATCTGTATTACACACAACGTAACGTCAGTGCCCGACGGGAAAAAATAAGCCAGACTCCTGAAACAGTCGGGCAGATTATGAACGTCAATAGGTTTGACATGGAGTTGTATGAATTTTCCGCATCATGGCTATCTACACAAATTGCGCAATTGGAACCCGCATTTAGCCAGAAGCTAATTCGTTTCCGGCGCCTCAACCAGCTATTGGGGCCAATTGCGCACTACGGTGATGAAATCCGCCTCCGTCTATTAGGGCCGAGCGAAAGGTAGCTTTGTGCACGTTCTCTTTCTAACACCTGCTTATCCCCCCTTCCCCGGTGGCGGTGAACGATATGTTCGTGCGTTGGCCACACACTTAGTAAACCTGGGCTTATCATTGACAGTGCTGACCAGCCAGGCACGAACAGAACAAGATTTTTGGCAGGGTCGAGGCCAACAAGTTTTGTATCAGAAAGATGGCCAGGTTGAAGTAATAAGAACACCGTTACGGCCGTTTCCTGGTGGGCGTCCTGCACTAATGGGCTGGCGCAAACTCATGGTACTCATCAGCCTGTTACCCGGGCGACAAACTGGAAAGTTGCTCCGCATGGCCCGCCTCATTCCACCCATGCCCCTGGAAGCTGCTCTGCAGGACTTACCGCAAACATTTGACATTGTACATGGCTTCAACATTTCCTGGGAGTATCCTCTTGTGAGTGGATGGCTTTTTGCCCGCCAACTCGATTTACCTTTTGTAACCACGCCCTTTATGCATTTTGGTACAGGCCATGACCGCGTCGCCCGTAATTCCACCATGGACCACCAGCGTGAATTGCTGATGGCTGCATCAAGGGTATTTGCCTTGACAATCATTGAAAAAACAGGGTTAGAAAAGCTGGGTGTTCTGAAAAATCAAGTTGTCGTCACGGGTGCAGCACTTGACCCCCTACCACCCAAAGGCGACAATGCTTCTCTCCTGCATCAACATCGGCTCAAAAAACCTTATGTGGTTTTTGTGGGCCGAACCAGTTACGAAAAGGGGGCCATTCACGCTGCCAAAGCGATTTTGACGCTATCTGCTCAAAATATTGATGCCCAGTTGGTCCTTATAGGACACACGACACCAGATTTTTTGCAGTATTTCAGCTGTTTGACCCTATCTGAACAAGAAAAGATACGGCCGTTAGGTATTCTCAGCGAAGTCGATAAACATACTCTTTTGTCTGGCGCCGCTCTCCTGGTTTTACCATCACGGACCGACTCTTTTGGCATAGTCTTGCTGGAGGCCTGGGCACATGGCGTTCCCGTTGTGGCAGCTCTGGCTGGAGGCATCCCAGGTGTGGTGGATGACGGTCAAAATGGTTTGCTTGTTCCCTTTGGTGATTTACCGGCTCTCACCAAGGTGTTAGCGCACCTACTGGAAAACACTTCTTTACAACGCAAGTTGGGTGATAACGGCAGGGCAAAGGTAACGGCCGTCTATACGTGGCCGCAGGTTGCGGCTCGGGTGCACCAACAATACACTCGGCTCTTTTCCACATAAAACTATGCGTATTCTGCACGTTTTGCACCAATATTTGCCGGAAAAGGTGGGTGGTACCGAACTATATACACGCACACTAGCTCGTCACCAAACAAGGCTAGGTCATGAAGTTGCTCTATTCACGCCAGCAACTGCCAACACGGACTGGCCGTTACCTCAAGTTGAAGACAGGTTACGCATATATCGGGTGCCGTTGGGGGAACGGGATGCCAGGACCATTTTCCGAAGCAATTTTCACCAACCCTTTATAGCCAACGCATTCAAACAGGTGCAGCATCGTGAGACCCCCGACCTGGTTCACGTCCAGCACCTAATGGGGCTGCCGTGGAATTTGGTGCAATCCATTAACGTCCCACTGGTGATTACGCTGCACGATTACTGGTATCTATGCGCCAATGCCCAGCTTATTACCAATTTTAATAACACTATTTGTAATGGGCCTAAAGGCTGGCTAAACTGCGCTCATTGCGCCCTTGCACGAGCCGGGCACTCCCGGGCGCTGCCACTAATTCCCTTCTTGGCCCCACTTTTTGGCTTCAGGCATCTTCAACTGCGGCGCGTTTTGCAACAAGCTCAATCACTCATTGCTCCCAGCCAGTTCACTGCCAACGTATATGAGCAAATGGGTATTTCTGCGCAGCAGATTATTGTGATTCCCCACGGCATACATGTTCCGACACAAATACCAGAACACTACCCTCACAAAGGGCTGCATATTGCCTACATTGGCGGGCTGGCGTGGCAAAAGGGTATCCACGTGTTAATAGAAGCTGTAAACCAACTGCCACATAAAGATGTAAAGCTGTCAATTTTTGGGGATATGGCCGTTTTCCCCGATTATGTGGAGCAATTGACACAAAATGCCACTCACCCCGGCATCGCTTTTTACGGGCGTTTGCCACATGAGGAGTTGTGGAAAACCTTGGCTAATATTGACCTACTTGTGGTACCCACTTTATGGTACGAAACATCCTCGCTAATAATTCAGGAAGCTCAAGCAGCGGGTGTACCTGTGCTCGCTTCGCAAATTGGAGCAGTGCAAGAACGGCTGCGTCAGGGAATCGATGGCTATTATTTTCCACCGGGAGATGTTGATACATTAGTTATGCTGCTACGTCGTTTTGTAGATCACCCAGAGCTGGTGGCTCAATTGCGAAGCGGTATTCAGCCCGTCACAACAATGGATGAGCATGTGACTCGGGTTAACATCGTTTATGAACAGGCGTGTTCTGTACCTTCATAATTATGCGCTGCAATTCAATTCACCGAGCGAACTCAATCATTATGACTGCCCTCACTCTGATCAGGACTCAACTATTGCCCAAACTGAACAGTTAAATAGTCCTGTTGTCGCTCACGTCGTTTGCGCTAAAATGAAATATTTGGATAGATACATCCTATAAAATACTTTATTTATGGAGAATACCCTCTGAGTAATACCGTTCCAATAATTAGTTTAGAGCAGGTAAGCAAGCGGTTCGCTTTTGTAGATGAACAGCCCGGTTCCCTTCTGGAAACATTCATTTCACGCCTTAAAAACATCCAGAAGCCACAAAAGCCAAAGACAAGGCGTCGAGATTTATGGGCTGTAAACGACGTGAGTTTTGACGTTTTACCTGGCCAAAGCATTGGCATAGTGGGTCGCAATGGCAGCGGTAAAAGCACGCTAATGAAGCTCATCACGCGCATATTGCGCCCAAACGAAGGGCGGATTATCGTGCGTGGACGGATAAGTGCGTTACTAGAGTTAGGCGCCGGGTTTCACCCTGACCTAACGGGGCGCGAAAACATTTTCTTGAACGCATCGGTTTTGGGATTGCAACGTGAAGTTATTGAACGTCTTTTTGACTCGGTTGTGGAGTTTTCTGAGCTGGGCGAATTTATAGATATGCCCGTAAAGCATTATTCGTCAGGTATGTACATGCGGCTGGGTTTTAGTGTGGCTGTGCACGTGTCGCCAGACATCCTGATAATTGACGAGATACTGGCGGTGGGGGATCAGAAATTTCAAGAAAAATGTATTAATCGTATTTATGAGATGAAGCAAAATGGCGTCACCATTGTTGTGGTCAGTCATAATGTGGATATGATGCGCAAGCTGTGTACCCATTTAGTGTGGATGGAAAAACGGCCGTTTGCAGGCTAATGGGCCAACCGATGAAGTCATCCAACAATACCTTGAATTTCTCTATGCGCATGAACCGCGAAAAAGCATGATGCATTTAAGTAGTTTTGAGCGCTGGGGTACCGGAGATATCGAAATAACAAATGTGCGTTTCTTAGATCAGAGCGGCATTGAGCGCAGCAACTTCAAAACCAACGACTCGATGACTATTGAGATGGCCTATCAAGCCCATAGACCTATCGCCGATCCGGAGTTCGGTCTGGCAATATACAATCACGAAGGAATTCACATAAATGGTCCAAATAGCCGTTTGGGTGGTTTGGACACGGGTGTCGTTACGGGACATGGTATTGTTCAGTATCAGATAGACCGCCTGCCGCTCTTACCAGGAAAGTATCGCATGACGGCTGCCATTCATGATAGCCGCCGGTCAATGGCTTATGATTACCACAAAGAAGCATATATTTTTGAGGTTAGCACTGGCGGCACCCAAGAGTATCATGGCTTGCTACAATTGCCTGCACATTGGAAGTGGAATCCTGAATAATCAGATTGGATTAAATTAAATGAATCATCCTAATATTGGTTTCCTTCATCCCCTGTCACCTTTTATGACGGGAAAATAAGGTAAATTGGAGGCTCCCAGAACCCAAATAGGGTTCACTAAGAAAAAGGAGCCCCCAAATGAACCAATTACAAGTATATCAACAATTGCGCCAAAAACTTGGCGCGTACCTTAACAAAGCCAACCGCTGGCAAATCGATAATCTGGCTCTGATGACCCAGTCCCTGGTCTTCAGCCCCAATTGTCATCTGAACAACCTGGCACTTTATCTACCCGTTGCGGGTCAACGGGAGAATCTGACGCAACGCCTGCGTCGCTGGCTCAAAAACCAGGCGGTGACTCAGGAAACTTGCTACCGACCGCTGGTTGCCAACTTGTTGCGGCATTGGCCCCAGCGGGAAATCAGCTTGGTCATGGACCGCACTGATTTGGGACAGACCTGGAGCATCCTGATGTTGAGCGTCGCCTATCGCCATCGTGCTCTGCCACTCACTTGGCAGATTTATCCTTTCGGTGGCACCGGCTATGAGCAGCAAGTGGCCTTGCTGGAGCAAGTAGCCCCGCTTTTACCACCCCGGTCACACCATCGCATTACCTTTTACGGGGACAGCGAGTTTCGCGCCGTGGATTTGCAAATGTATTGCCGTGACCAGGGTTGGCACTGGTATCTTGGACTGAAATCAGACATTCTCTACTATCAGGCCGGGCAAGGCTGGCAACCACTGCGGTCAATTCCGATGAAACGTGGCCAGCGACGCTATCTCCATGACATCGTCCTGACCAGGCGGCATCAGTTTGGGCCGGTACACCTACTGGTCGATTGGACTCAGAATCATGACCATGCCCGCTATTTTGTCTCCGAACAAATAACCAGTCGGCACAGTTGGCGTCGCGGGCGGAAACGGTTCTGGATTGAGCCAGGGTTTCGGGATTGGAAAAGCTATGGCTTTGACCTGGAAGCCAGCAAACTTGATGACCCGGAACGGTTGGCTATTTTGTTGTTAAGCATGGCCACGGCCACCTTGTGGCTGACGGCACTGGGACAGTGGATTGTTGCCACTGACCGAGTATCTTTATTGATGGCTGACCATAAACGGGATTACAGTCTGTTTCGTCTGGGCCGTGACTATGCCCAGCGCGCCCTGATTTGTGATTGGCCCTTACCAATTGAGTTTATGGTACGACATTGACCTGGCTTTTTTCAGCCAGTCCCAGGCATTACGGGGTTGTGGTTGACTGAATTGCCCTGCTGCATAAGAAGGGAAAACCTATTCGGCACAATGACACCGGATGTCTGGGGACTGAATTGAACTTCGCGCTTACGGCTTTCAGGCCGATTGTGTGAAGTTTACTCAGCAATGCCTCCTGTCTGATAGGGTTGCTTCTGCATAAGAAGTGGCATTCGCACCTGTCTTGCCGGTCAATTTGTGTCGTTTACCAAGCTCAGTTTGGTTATTTGATTGTTTGTGACGCGAAGCCTTGTAAAAAAAGCAAAGCCACGCGGCTTTGTTAGTGCCCCTTGTCCCAATTTGGGGTGACAGGGGATGAAATTGGTTTCCATGAAAAACCTTTTGCATAAAAGCATCTATCGTTTCTTCTTTCCGCTCAGTTTGTATTTCATTGTGTCAGTTATGTACTTGTTTGCAATCCCTGTAGGGGAATCGCCAGATGAGCCAGGCCATGTACAATGCATCGAGCAGGTTTCATTATTGAATCGGTTTCCTACTGTAGAACCCAAGCCAGAGGGGCGATGGTTTTCGAGAGAAACTATAATTTCGGGCCGCATGTGTTACCACATGCCTCTCTATTACATTATAGGTGGTTATTTACAAAAAGCCGTGGCTTTTATCAGCAACGAACCATTACAAAAATTCGTGTTTCCGCCCAGTAACCCTGAGGGGGTCAGGCCGATGTTTTTACATGGATCTGGTGGAAACTTTTGGACACTTGAGGATTCTACCCCACTGCTTGCCGTGCGGATTTTTTCGATTGTTTTAGGCATCGTGGTATTGTGGTCTGCTTATAAACTGGCGCTGGTGTTGTTCCCAGGTAATAATTTTATTGCGGGAACGGCCGTTTTGCTCATGGCTGGCTGGCCCCAGTTTGTATACATGAGTCGCGCCATCAATAATGACAGTCTGGCAACAGCCGTTGCAGTTCTCATCCTTATTATAATGCTACGCAAAGTTGGTAATCCCAGACGTTACATTTGGGCTGCAGCACTTTCAATCATTGCCATATTAAGTAAAATAACCGTCACTTTCACCGTCGGGGCTATTTTAGGTGGTTGGATCATTGAAGCTTTGCTATTTAAAAAGAAACGTCGACAATACCTCCTAACCCTTGGTTTTTGCCTAGTTATGTGGACCAGTACATTATTCTTGATCTATCGACACCCGATCCTCAACCAATACATTCAACAAGATCAGGTTTTTCCTAGCATCATCCCCGAACGTGCCCAGATTCTTTCCTACTGGCAAGATGTTTTCTTAATGACCCTCAGTTCTGGCTGGGCCAGATTCGGCTGGATGGATATTTCCCCTCCTTCTTGGCACGCTTATCTATGGTGGTTCCTTTTTGGAGTACTCTTCACCTTAGGATTTGTTTCTTTCATTAAAATAGCAGGCACCACCACTCTTCGCTGGCAAACTCTTTTTATTTTTTTGTGGTTTGTCGGTGTATCTATCTCCTTCATAAGAGTCAACATTAGTGTTTTTCAACCTCAATTCCGTTTTGCTTGGTCAATCTTACCTGTCCTGACAGTCTTTGCGGCAAAAGGGTGGGATGCTATAAGCTGCCAACATGAACGCTGGCAAAGTTTGAGCTATATTTCTCTCTACATATTTTTTTTCCTCTATAATCTATGGACTATTCAAACCATTCTAGGAGAAGTTTACACTTATGGTTGAACAAACCAATCTACAAAAAAAATCCTTTTACGGTTATTTGATCCTACTCTCTTTTTTAGCCGTAATTATGCTGTTAGTGGCTTCGCAAAAAACATTGGATGCTGCGCCAGAATCCTTACAGGCGCCCATGATTCCAGACAATCCATTGGAAGATGCTCCCGTATGTCGGTATGGTGTTTCTTCGTGGAATGAGAATGACAACCCTTACATTGATATGTTGGGGGTGGGATGGGTTCTTGATTTTCAGGTGAATTTGAGTCGACCCATCCCCACAGGAATAGAGTACACGCCCGTTGTTCGGTTTAAGCAAGAGCGTGACCCGGTGACGAATGAACGCTTACCCTCGTATATTGTGACGACACAACCTTTTACAGATGAACCCGGTGGGCTAGGACCAATTATTGCAGCAAACCCTGGCCGCTTGTGGTTAATTGGCAACGAGGTGGACCGTATCATTTGGCAAGATGATTTGGAACCCCACATCTACGCGATTGCATATCATGATGCCTATACATTTATCAAAGAGCGAGATCCTTTAGCACGTATAGCAATTTCTGGTCTGGTAGAAGTTACTCCGGGAAGATTGCAGTATCTCGATCTGGTTTGGGACGCGTATAAAGAAACCTATGGAGTCACAATGCCTGTAGATGTTTGGAATATGCACATTTACATCTTGCCTGAGAGGCGGGAGTACCGCCCTGGAGACAATCCTCACGCCGAATATTATAATTCCAGAGCGGCTGTAGCCATTGGCACGGATCCGAATCTGGCTATTTGGGAAAGTGACGGCACGACCAATCAATGCTACCGTGAAGATGTGTATTGTTATGCAGAACACGACGATATCAATATTTTTGCTGACCAGGTTCTCGCTATGCGGCAATGGATGAAATCAAAAGGACAACAAAACAAGCCGCTCATTCTTTCGGAATTCTCGCTTTTGTATCCATATATTCCTGAAGGTGGCTCGTGTTATTTGCAAGATGAATATGGCAATTGCTTTACACCACAGCGTGTGATCAACTTTATGAATAAAACCCTAGATTACTTGGAAACGGCAACGAGTACGAACCTAGGTTACCCTGCAGATAACTATCGGCTTGTACAACAATGGTTGTGGTATACCATGTATGATAGCTTTACAGAGGGGACTGTTAACAATATGGTGACAGCTGATTCAGAAGGCAACCGAACAGGGTTGTCACTCAATGGTGTAAATTACCAAAACCGAATTGCTACCAACGGCCGTTTCGTCAATCACATAATCACCAAAACCAGCAACCCGGTAGCTTATACCACCTCGCCAACCAGCTCAGTGAGTGTGTCGCTAACGACCACGATTCTTAATAATGGAAACACCACGGCTACGGAACCTATGGTCGTTTCCTTCTATGCGGATGAAGAGCTTACTCAGGTTATTGGCACGGCCGTTCTTACAGAACCACTCTACGGTTGCGCCATGCAACAAACGGCCGTTTCAGTTACCTGGCCAGATTTAACGAGTGGTACATTCCCTTATTGGGTCACCATATCTAATGAACTGGAAACAGGATTGGTCTTAATCAATCCGCAATCGGTATATTTACCGTTCGCTTCAAGGTGACGATTACCATCAAAGTCACATGACTAAGCAAACGCCAACCACACCGATTTACGTTTACGACGCCAACTCACGCTGGGAATGGCGTACTCGCCTACAAGAACTTCTCCATTTTCGCTACCTGCTACATAATCTTGTCGTGCGAGACATCAAGTCACGATACAAAAATTCATTGTTGGGAATTTTGTGGAGCTTGCTAAACCCACTGGCGCTCATGCTTGTGTTCACTATTGTTTTCTCCGTGCTGCGCAGCGCCGACATTCGTCAATTCCCCGTCTTTTTACTGGTTGCGTTAATCCCATGGCGGTTATTTGCTGGGTCTCTGGCAACAGGAAGCACAGCCATCATAAGTAACTATTCGTTGGTAAAAAAAGTTTACTTCCCCCGCGAATTACTGCCTCTTTCGGTTATTTTGTCAAATCTGGTCAACTTCTTTTTCGGCCTCGTCGTTTTGGTCGTTTTTCTGTACGCCTTCGGTCTGGGTCTGACGATTCATGCTTTGTGGCTACCACTCATTTTGCTTACGCAAACAGTGTTCACCTTGGGATTAGTACTCATGTTAAGCAGCATTTCGGTTTTTTACCGCGACGTCCAAATGATTTTAGACGTTGTACTGCAAGCCTGGTTTTTTCTCACACCCATTTTTTACTCGTTTGAAACCTTTTTCGGTCCTACAGCTACCCTGTTTGGCGTCACCTTCGACCCTACGCGTATCATGCGGTGGGTTAATCCGTTAGCTTCAATCATCGATGGGTATCGCACAGTGCTCTGGGGCACTCAGGGTAGCTTGGGGCCAACCAGCATGAACCCCACCTTCTTATTGCGGACATTCATTCAATCATTCATCATCTTACTCATTGGGTATGCTGTGTTTGTGCGCTATGAGCATTTGTTTGGAGAAAAATTGTAATGTGGCAATCACTTCAACGCTCTGGCACTATTGGCGTAATTATTGTGCTCTTTCTAGTGTTGGGATTAGTTGCCTGCACGGCCGAATTTAGAGAACAACCAACCCCGACTCTGATTTCAGTGGTGTTACTACCTACAGATGCAGCCGAAACAGCCGATCCTACCGCTATCCACACCCCCACACCCGACGTGACGCCATCCCCCGGTCCCAGCCCAACGGCTTCCAAGACCCCCACGCGTACGCCAATTCCCAGCGCCACGCCGGTTCCCTCAGTCACACCTACCAGCGTCCCCCAGTTTGACCCGGTGCTCTTTGTCACCGAACCCGTCTTGCGTGAAGGCGTCGCCACCCCAGCAACGGCCGTTCCCACCCCAGTACCCACCTTCGTTGTCGAAAACGAGGACGACTTCACTAATATTCTGCTCCTGGGCAGCGACGAACCCTTGGGCAATGGCGAAAAATCCGACACCATCATCATCGTCTCCATCAACCGCGCTACTCCCAGCGCCTCCATGCTCTCCATTCCCCGGGACCTCTTCGTCTACATCCCTGGTCGCACCATGGGCAAAATCAACACCGCCACCTTTTACGGCGTCGAAACCCTCAAACAAACCATTCTCTATAATTTCGGCATTCCCATTCACTATTACGCCCGCGTCGACTTTGCCGGCTTCGAAAATGTCGTCGACGCCATGGGTAGCGTGGATATCGCCGTAAGCTGTGAGTTTCGCGGCTGGCAGCTCATTTCCCCCGAGCTCGATCTCGAAGATGCCGACAACTGGGAAGTCGTTACCCTGGAACCCGCCATCTATGAAATGGATGGCGCTACGGCTCTGTGGTACGTTCGCTCTCGCAAGCTCTCCCCCTTGGGTGACTTTGACCGGGGCCGCCGCCAGCAGCAGGTCCTGCGCGCCATGTTCAATCAGGGTCTCGACCTGGGTCTTCTCACCCAGGTGCCCACTCTGTGGAGCACTTACCGCGAAAGTGTCGAGACCGACCTGGATATCGGCCGTATTCTCCAGCTTGCTTCCCTGGCCCCCGCTATTCGCAACAACGGAATTCAAAACCTCTACCTCACCGGCAAAACCCAATCCTGGAGTTATTCCATCTCGACCAACCCAACCCCCGAAGTTGAGCAGGTCAGTGAGGATGAGGTAACTAACGAGAACAGCGCAACTGGCGAGAGCGGTGAAGCTAACGAAAATAATGAAACCAACGAGAACGGAGAGATCAACCAGGATGGTGAAACTGGTCAAAATGACGAGAACACCATCACCATCAGCGCTCTTTTACCCATTTGGGAAGGGCCAGACATGATGGCCGAAACCTTTGCCCGCCTCTACAAACCACCCTCCCTGAACCGCGCCACGCGTGCCCCCATCACCGTGGAAATCGTCAATGCCACCGGCAACCCCGACATGGCTCTGCTGGCAGCCGATAACCTGGCCTGGTACGGTTTTGTGCCTATCATTAGCGAAGCCCAACCGGAAAATACGGAAAACGTGGCGACCACCGTTACCTATTATGGCCCCAATCTCAAAGGCTCTTTCTACGAACTCATCGCCTTTGTCTTCAATATGCTCCCAGAGCAGGTGGGCATCAACGATGAAGAAAGCCTGGCCACCAACTACCGCGTCATCCTGGGAGCCGATTACAATCCCTGCATCGCCAACGAAATGTTCTTCAATCCCAACTAGCATTTAACTCGGGCCACTCCTGGTCTTTTCATTGCCGAATTACCGGTCAGCAGGCATAATTCCTCCACATACAAGCCCCCGGAGGAAAAATGACTGCACAATCGACAAACGCCACCCTGGGAAATATAAGTGAGCAGGAATATAAACGCCGCATTCGCGCCTGGACCCTGTACGATTGGGCCAATTCTGCATTCTCCACCACCATCATGGCTGCGGTATTGCCTGTTTATTACAGCAGCGTAGCCGGCGCAAATTTGCCCAGCGAAGCCAAGGCCACGCAGTATTGGGCTATTGGGTTGAGCATTTCTGTGTTCATTATCGCCATTTTGTCGCCAATATTGGGCACTATTTCCGATATTAAACGGGGTAAAAAGAAATTCCTGGCGGTATTTGTCGCCCTGGGTGTCATCGGTACAGGGCTGTTAGTGTTGGTAGACACTGGGGACTGGATGCTGGCCTCGCTATTTTTTGTGCTGGGGCGCATTGGTAATGGCGCTGCCAACGTTTTCTATGATGCCCTTTTACCTCACGTGGCCAAGGAAGAAGACCAGGATCGTGTTTCTACGCAGGGGTATGCGTTAGGTTACCTGGGTGGAGGGCTGCTGCTGGCCATCAACGTGGTCATGCTGCAGTATATCGAAGGCACCTGGGGTGCACGGCTCTCGTTTTTCAGCGTGGCTGTCTGGTGGGCGGTGTTTTCTATCCCGATTTTTCGCACCGTTCCTGAGCCGCGCGCAGCATCCAAGGCATTGGCCCCTGGGGAAAGCTTGTTAAATGTAAGTTTCGGTCGCTTGCGCAAAACGTTGGGTGACATTCGTCAATATCGAGAACTATTTAAGTTTCTGGTCGCTTACTTGATCTACAATGACGGCATCGGCACCATTATCGGCATTGCCACCATTTACGGTGCTGAATTGGGCTTTGGGACGCTGGAGTTGGTGTTGGCTTTACTGCTGGTCCAATTTGTTGGCATTCCGTTCAGCCTGATTTTTGGCAATTTGCCCAGCCAGGGAGATAAGCGGCAGCCGATGTTTCTGGCTTTTGTAGTATTCAATGTGATTATGCTGCCGGTGGTAGGCATTAGCGGGCGTTTTGTTTTACCTAAGGCGTTGACAGGGAACCCCTCGCCTGATTTTGTGGCCACAGAAACGGCCGTTGGCCAGGGCGGTCACTACGTCGATGAACAAAAATACGAATTTTCCGGGAGCTGGCAGAGCGGTGTTGTAGCCGGGGAAACCCGCGGCGAAACTTGTGCCTGGTACGCATTCTGGTGCGATCCTACAGCCTTCGACGCACCTTACGCCATTACCCGCGAAGCTGGTGACCGCTTTGACCTTCCTTTTATCGGGCAATCCCTGGAACTAACTTTCAGTTCTGGTCCTGACCACGGCATCTGGGATGTGGAAATTGATGGGCAGCCCGTGCTGGATGATGACGGCGCCCCCATCCGCATTGACGCTTTCAATCCCACCAACCGCTATGATGACACCACCAGCTTCAAGGCTGAAACTGAAGGTGAACACATTCTAACCCTCATCAACACCGGCGAAAGAAACCCGGAAAGCAGCGGAACCATCATGTCTGTTTCCAGGGTAGAAGTTTTGCCGCCTCTGCGCACCAGCAGCCTGGGTGGCATTTTAGGCCTGCTGCTGGGGCTGCAAGCCGTTGGTGCGCTGTTTGCCTACCTAGCCGGACCGCGCCTGTTCACCGGGCTGGCGGCCCGCATGGACACTAAGCGCAGTATTTTGCTTTCTGTCAGCACCTACGCACTGATTGCCATTTGGGGCTTCTTCCTAAACTCTGTCATCGAATATTGGTACCTGGCCTGGATGGTAGCCGTGGTGCAGGGAGGCAGCCAAGCCCTGAGCCGCAGTCTTTACGCCGCCCTTTCGCCGCCTTCTATGAGCGGAGAATTTTTCGGGCTGTTTAGCATCATGTCCAAATTTGCATCCTTTGTCAGCCCAGTATTCTTTATCGTGGCCATTGCCATTTTCGAAAGCAGCCGCCCCGGCATCCTCAGCGTCGTCATCTTTTTCATTTTGGGTGGGTATTTGTTGACGAGGGTAGACGTAGAGGCCGGCAAGCGATTAGCCCGTGAAAAAGAAGCCGAACTGCAGGCAAATATGGCCAATTAACTGCTTACCATTCCTGGCGGCGCTCTTTTTTCTTTTGGCTGTGACGTTTCTTAGCCGCTATCCGTTTTTCGATAGCCGCGCGGCTGGGTTTGGTGCGGCGGCGCTTTTTGGGCACTTTTAGGGCGTTGGCTAGAATAGTTTGTAAGCGCAGCACGGCCGTTTCCCGATTTTGCACCTGGCTGCGCGACTCTTGGACATCAATTTGCAGCACTCCCTCTTTGGTCAACCGCTGCGCTAACTTCGTCAGCAGTCGCTGCCGCACGTCCTCCGGTAGGCTGGGTGACTGGGCTACATCAAAGCTCAGAGTGACCCGCGTAGCCGAACGGTTGGCGTGCTGCCCACCCGGACCGCTGCTGGTAGAAAAGCGCAGTTCCAGCTCGGAGAGCGGAATTTGCACACGTTCATTGATGGCCACTACATTTTCATCTAGCATCCCACTGACTGTACAGGCTGAGGCGAAAACTTTCAACACAATTTATGAAAACACCTAATATTAATTCTGAAACGGCCGTTTCCCCTCATGTCCTCATCTTCTTTATGGACGGCGTCGGTCTGGGCAGCACCGATCCGTCCGTCAACCCCTTTGTTACCGCCCACCTGCCCCACCTCACCAACCTCCTGGGTGAAGGCTGGTTTTTGCGCGACCGGGGGCGCATCACCACACCCCGCGCCAGCCTGGTTCCCACGGATGCCAGCCTGGGCGTGCCCGGCAAGCCGCAAAGCGCCACCGGGCAGGCGACTATTCTCACCGGGCGCAACGTGCCTGCCCTGGTGGGCGAGCATTACGGCCCCAAACCCAATGCGGCTGTGACAACCATTATTGAACAGGGCACATTATTTCACGAGATGGCTGCCGGGAAGAAGCGTGCGGCTCTTTTGACGCCGTACCCGGAGCAATATTTTGCCAGCATCCACAGCGGCAAGCGATTGTATTCGGCTGTGCCTCTGGCTGTCACCAGCGCCGGGTTCCCGCTGATGACGGTTGATGATTTACGCGCTGGCCGGGCAGTCAGTCCGGGATTTACCGGCCAGGCATGGCGCGACATGCTTGGCTATGATGACATTCCCCTCTACACGCTGCACCAGGCCGGGCAGCATATTGCCCACCTGGCCCGCCGCTGCGCTTTCAGCTTTTTTGAGCATTGGCCCAGCGACCGCAGCGGGCATCGTGGTTCATTGGAAGACGCCCGCGCCCACCTGGAACTGCTCGATGGCGCCCTGGGCGGGCTGCTGGACGCCTGGGATGATGCCAATGGCCTGCTCATCATTACCAGCGATCACGGCAACATTGAAGAGAAAGACCACCGGCAGCATACCATCAACCCGGTCCCTACCATTCTCGTGGGGCAAAACCACGCCGACCTCGCCGTCCGCATACGCAACCTCACCGACATTGCGCTCGTGGTGCGCCATGTGTTAGGTTTGCCCGTGAAGAGCACCTGATTATTCTTGCCTTTCGGTCCCGGTTTGGTTAATGTTAGTTTGATGGTTGGTTAGTTTGATAGTTTGCTAAAAATCAACCAACGAACCAACTTACCAACTAACTGGAGGACTTCCATGCCTGTTTCGTCTGCTGAATTTCGTGATGCGCTGCGCCATTTTCCGGCGGGCGTGACCATTGTGACCATTCATGCTCCCGGAGAGTCAAAGCCTCACGGATTAACGGTTTCGGCTTTTGCTTCAGTATCCCCCGAACCGCCGCTTATTTTGGTATGCATTGACCACAAAACCAGCGGTCATGAACTCTTGCAGCGCGAGGGCACAGCGTTTGCGGTGAATATTTTAGCGGCAGACCAGGCCGAACTGTCCAATCGCTTTGCCTGGATTAAAGATGAGGATCGCTTTGCGGCAGGGGCGTGGGAAACGGCCGTTACCGGTGCCCCCGTTCTTGCCACTGCCCTGGCCTGGCTGGACTGCACGCTTTTCGCTCACTACCCCGCAGGTACCCACACCATTTACATCGGCGAAGTACAGGCCAGCCGCGTGCCTCGCCCCGACGAAACCCCGCTCATTTACTGGAATCGTGACTATCGCCAGCTAGATTTGCCCGAATAAACGGCTACTCTTCCGCCACTTCCTCTAGCCCTACCGCCATCAGGTAGCCCCGCGCCCTTTCCGTCAGCGGGTAGCGGTTGACCAGTTGCCAAAAACGCGGACTATGATTGGCTTCCTCCAGGTGCGCCAGTTCGTGCACCAGCACGTAATCTTGCACAAAAAGAGGCAGTGCTGCCACCCGATGGCTGATGCGTATGGTGCCTCGGGAAGGTGTGCAACTGCCAAACCGCTTATTCTGGTTTGTAACGTAACGAATGGACTGCCAGCGCAGTTTGCCAGAAAAGTATGTGCCATTTAGCATTTCGGCGCGTTTTTGCAGTTCTGTGTCACTGGGCGGAGCGGGACGATGGCGCTTTTGCAGCCGCGCGCGCAGCTTTTCCACAATAGGCATGAGCTCAGCGTCGCTCATGGCAGCCGGAGCGCGCACCATCAGCACCCCATTTTTTAATTCGGCGCTTACTGTTTTGCGCCGCCGCCTGCTGCGCAAAATTTCTACTGGCCAGGTGTCATCATGCATAGGGTCAAGTATACGCCAGACAACGGCCGTTTCGAAACGGCAGTTACCAAATAGAATCGTATTTGCTTTTTAGAAGGCAATACGGGTTTTCAGCGAGAGTGCTGCCACGCTTGGTATAACTTTTTACGAATATCTTCGAGTTCTTTCATGGTTTGCGCGATAGCAGTTTCATAATGGCTCATTTGCACACGCAGCATGCGTAGGTACTGGGTCTGCTCCACCAGCTTATCGTGCAGCTCATGCTCTTTTTCTTGTAACGAATCGGCTGTGGTTACCTCTAACATCTCACACCTCGGCCGCGCTGTTTGGTGCATGCATCCAATTAGCGCAGTAACATCCCTTCAAACAATGGCTCAACGTTCAGTGTAGCACAGCCACCTGTGAATTTGGCGTAAAAATAGTACCCGGGTACTAACCGCGCCAACCGGGTGCTTATCGCCAACGATTAGAGCGTTTTCCAGTACGGCCGTCTTGCAGTATCATTCTGGCGTATCCATCAAGTCAACAAAGGGCACCGTTATGACCAAACCATACGACATTATTCTTTGGGGAGCCAGCGGCTTTACCGGAAAAATCGTTGCTACCTATCTGGCTCGCCACTATGGCCCTGACATCAAATGGGCCATCGCCGGGCGCAGCCCACAAAAGCTGGATCAGGTGCGCCGCAGTTTGGGCAGCATCCACCCCACGCTGGCCAATTTACCGGTATTGGTTGGCGATAGCCAGGACCGGGCTTCTTTAGACGCCATCGTGCAGCAAACCCGCGTGGTCATCTCCACCGTCGGCCCTTACGCCCTGTATGGCTCGCCCCTGGTAGCCGCTTGCGCCGCTCATGGCGTCGATTACTGCGACATTACCGGCGAAGTGTCGTGGATCAGGCAAAATATTGATGCTTTTCAGGAGCAAGCGCAAAAAACGGGGGCGCGCATTGTGCACTGCTGCGGCTTTGACTCCATTCCCTCCGACCTGGGCGTACTGTTGCTGCAAGATTATGCGCGGGCGGAATACGGCCGTTCCTGCACCAGCATCCGGTTCTACCTGGCCGGATCCAGCGGTGGTTTTAGCGGCGGGACCATTGCCAGCCTGCTCAACCTTCTGGAGCAGGTCAGAGATGACCGGGAGCTGCGCCGCGCGTTGGCCAATCCTTACGCCCTGGTTCCCAACCACCCTGGCCCGCGCCAGGAAGACTTGAACAGCGCCCGCTGGGATGAAGATTTGCAGCGCTGGACGGCCCCCTTCCTGATGGCGCCCATCAACACGCGCATCGTGCACCGCAGCAATTACCTGCTAGGTTATCGCTACGGCGAGCAGTTCCGCTATGGCGAAGCGATGCGCATGGGGGCGGGTTTCGTGAACGGCCGTCTCCGCGCCAAAATCTTCAGCAACGGTCTCAAACTCTTTACCGGATTGGCTGCCCTTCGCCCTACCCGCAGCGTGCTGGAGAAAACCATCCTCCCTGCTCCCGGCGAAGGACCTGACCAAGAAACCCGGGACAATGGCTACTTTCGCGTGCTGCTGCTGGGTAAAACAAGCGACCGCACCGGGCAGCCCGTGACCCTACGCGGTGAAGTGCGCGGCGTGGGCGACCCCGGCTACAATGAAACGGCCAAAATGCTGAGCGAGTCAGCCCTATGCCTGGCGCAAGACGGTCAAATTCCGCAGCGTGGCGGAATTTTTACCCCGGCGGCAGCCATGGGGCAGCGCCTCATCGACCGCCTGCGTGCCGCTGGTATGACGTTTAGCGTGGAACCTGGCACTCACTCCGCTGGCTTGAAACGGCCGTAATCTTCCGGCACATCCAAATCCTGCACCACGCCAGGCGCATTCACCTCTACCAGATGCAGCGCGTCTTGATGGCGACCCACCACGTCGCGGGGGGCCGCGTCGGCAGGCAGGGCCAGCAGTTCCGCAAAATAGCGGCGGCCAATAAGCACCGGGTTGCCGCGCTGCCCTTGGTACACCGGCGCAAACAGGTCACCCTGCCCCTGGTAGTAAGCATGTAACAAGAAATTAAGCGTGTGGTGGTCAACAGCCGGCTGATCCCCCAGCATCACTAAAACCGCAGCAGCGTCATCTGGCAGTTGGCGCAGCGCCGCCTGCAGCGAAGTAATCATCTCCCCACCCTGGGCCACGGCCGAATTGTGCAATGTGGACACACCAGCAGCCTGCGCAACAGCCGCCACCGCCTCAGCCTGATGCCCGGTGACCACCAACACGTCGGCGACATCGCTCTGGCGGGCAGCCTGCACCACCTGGCCCAGCACTGTGCCCGCCCCCCAGGGCAGCAGCATCTTATTCTGTCCCATGCGCGTAGACTTTCCGGCGGCCAGAACAACGGCCGTTACCCGCCGCCACACCTCGCGTACCGGCTGCTCTGTTTGGATGGCCGTCAGCGCCACCTGTGGCATGCGGAATGCCGAATGCGGAATACGGAGTAAATGGCGGGCAATCTGCCGCGCGGTGGCCAGCCGTTCCGCCGTTTCCACTTTGTTGATGACGGGAATTACCCTTGCCCCAGTTGGCACGCTTTTCAGGCCGCCCTGAGGGTGGGCCAGCAGCACGGCGGCCATTTCGGGGGTCAGGGTATCGTCTAAGGTGATGGCGTGCCGGTCGTGGAGAATTTGGACGATGAGCTCTGGGCGGTGGGCGGCGGTGGATAACGGCCGTTCCAGGGCGTCCATGCCCATTACCGGGACCACCAGCGTCGTTTCTGGGGGAATTACCGGCTCGTGAGCCGCCGGAGCCTTGATGGGTCGCATCCGCGAACCGTCCGCCTCCACCAGCACGTGGCGCACGCCCTGACGAGCCAAAAGCTGTCCTGGCAATTCAGCCGGCACGCCAAAGGCCTTCTCCCCTGCCACCTGCCCCACCACCAGCGCCGTGCCAAATCGGGCTAAAAACGCATCCAGGTGAGACAAATCGCCCACCGCAGAGAGCGCAGAAAACGCGGAGGATTTGTCTGCCATGGCCTGCTGGGCATCGCTTTCCGTTAAAAAGCACACGGCCGGCGCCAGCTTCATTTGCGCGGCAAAAATGCGCGTGGTCGTTGTCGTTACCACCCCGGAACCCAGGGCGCGGGCCAGGTCAAACATCAGGCTGGTTTTGCCGCCGCCGCCCACAAAGGCTACAAGTTCGGATTCTTGAATTTCAAAAGCGGAGGGGAGGGAAATCATGGAGAGATTAGAGATTAGATATTGGGGATTTGAGATGACTCAATCTCCAATATCTGATCTCTTTTTTTAGTCGAGGCCAAAGCCCGGAGCGTAGGTTTGCAAAAATTCATTCACCAGTTGGGCAAAGCCGGGATAGTTGTTGGTAATGTCTTGCCCGTGGGCAGAACCCCACTTTGTGAGGTGCAGCACGGTGCTGGACGGGTCGGCGCGGGCAAAAATGGCTTCGGAATTAGCCGGGGGCGTGTAGGTGTCTGCCGCCGAATGGATGAGCAAAATGGGCATTTGCGCCTGGGTAACGCCATCCACGGCCGACACGGCGTCTACCTGAAAATCAGCGCGCAGCTCGGCCGCCAGCCACGCCCCCGGAATCACAAAGCGGATGGCCGGGCCGTACTGCTGTTCGGCCTGGTAGCGCATGACGGTCTCTAAATCCTGGTAAGGGGAGTCAGCAATGATGAAGGCCACATCTGGCAGCAGAGGCGCAGCTTGCAGCGCCGTGCCCGCGCCGTAAGAGATGCCCAGCAGCCCAATCTGGCTCATGGGCAGGCCGGTCTGGGCGGCCAGCCATTGGAGCAGCGGCACGGGCGTCTTCTTTTTCGTAATAGCCAAAAGTGTGGAAACGGCCGTTGCTCCCCCCATGTCCCCGCGCATCATACATCAAGAGGTCGCAACCCCGCTCCCAAAACAGCGGCGCATAGTGCAACACGCCGTACCGCGTGCCGGTATAGCCGTGCAGCAGCACCGCTCCGCACTGCCCATCAAACTGGTTGTCAAAGTACCAGCCACTTAGCGAAATCTCCCCATTTTGAATGGCAATGTCGACTGGCGCGGGCAGTCCCGCCTCTGCCGGAGTGGTAGACGTTTCTGCCGCTTGGGCCAGAGATTGGGTGGCGCTGTCAATTAGCACTCCAGCAAAAAACCAGCTTGCATAAGCGTAAACGCCCAAAAGAACCATGAGCAGCAGGGATAAGCCGATAAAGGGCAATTTTGCGCGTTTTAGACATGGTTGGCAGATTCCTGTTGATTCAAACGCGTCAAAATAGCTTCCAGGGCCGCGCCGCCCAAGGCCAGGGCTTTGTCGGAGATGGTAAAGCAATTTTCGGCGTTGCCGCGGGCGTCCACATCGCCAATTTTCATCTGCGCCTTCACGGGCATACCCGGCGCAATAAGGCCGCGAATGACGCCATCGAAGGGCGCGGTCACCGGCACGCCGTTTACGCGCCCAATTACCGCGCTCAACTCAACATAATCTCCAATTTCTAGCTGCCAATTCACTACGCCATCCACCGGCGCCCGCAGCACCCGCTCGGCACCTTTACCCGCCACAATGCCAGGTGTGCCAGTGTTGGGCAAGGCGCTGCCCTGCCAGATGACGCGCCCCAGGGCGTGCCCACGCATGGTCTCGATGACGGCGTGGCAGTTAACCCCAGCGGTAAAGCCTGGCCCCAGGCCAATGACCAGGGGGGCCTGGTCGATGGTGGTGTCGATGTTGCGCTTGGCAATGCGGGCGTCTATCAGAATGGAGATTGGAGATTGGAGATTAGAGATTAAGGGGTCGAGGCCTGGGGCAATGAGAACGGGGATGGTGGCGGTTTGGGTGAGGGCCAGGGCTTCGTCGAGGGAGTGGACCAGCTTACCGTGGAGGTCTTGAATGCGCACGTGGCCTTCCAGTACGGCCGTTGCCAGGGCCACTCGTCGCCGGATAACTGTCGGCTGCGCCAACTCCAGCACAATCAGCGGAAAGCCTGCCTTGTGCAGGCGGTAAGCAACGCCGGTTGCCAGGTCGCCCCCGCCCCGGATAATGACGAGGTGATTGGGAAATAGCATGAGATGGTCCAGTGGCCAGTATTCAGTAATCAGTATCCAGTAACCAGTGGGCAGCCATGAGCATACTGAATACTGATGACTGTTTACGTCTTGCTGAGTTTCTCTACCACGCGGAAAGGCAGCAGCGGAATCTCGTCAAACCAGACGCCGGTGGCATCGTGCACGGCGGCCACAATGGCGGGAGCCAGCGGCAGGTAGGGCATTTCGGCCATGCCGCGCGCCCCAAATGGACCCCGAGGATCGGCCGTTTCCATGATGACGGAATCAACCCGCGTCAGGAATATCTTTGATGCCGGGAATGAGGTATTGGCTAAAGTAGGGATTCTGGATACGGCCGTCTTTCACCTGCAAATCTTCCATGACGGCATAGCCAAGCGCCTGCACCACCGCCCCTTCAATTTGTCCCTCTACCAGCCGGGGATTGATGGCCTTGCCCACGTCATTGGCGCAGACCACCCGATCCAGGTAAATGTGACCCGTTTCTACGTCCACGGTCACGTCCACCGCTTCGGCCACGTAGCCGTAGCTAAAATTGGGCATACATTCGCCCGTTTCGGGATCGTACAGTTCGGTGGGCGGGGGCACGTAGTGGAAGTGGGCAATGGCCGGGCGATCTTCGTTTTGCCATTTCTCCAGCGCTGCGGCGGCCGCCCCACGAATGGAGTTGCCGGCCATAAAGGTCATGCGCGAAGCAGAGACAGAGCCGGAGTTGCGGGTGCTGGCCGTGTCCGACATCTCCATTTCCACCAGTTCTACGTCCACGCCCACGGCGGCTGCCGCCATCTGGCGCAAGGCCGTGTGCGTGCCCTGCCCCACCTCAGCCGCGGCGTGGCGCAGCACCACCCGCTCAATCTCCCCGCCCCCGTGCAGTTCAATGATGGCGTCACAACTTTCCGGAGCACCAAATGAAAAGCCCACATTTTTGAAGGAGCAGGCAAAGCCCCGCCCGCGCCGCAAAGCCTGAGGATTAGGCGGCAGCGATTGTATGGCCGTGAAAGGTTGGGCCGGGGACAGTTCCGCCATCCAATCCGCCGCATCGGCACATTCCTGCACCACCTCGGCCAGACTGACGCCGGGCGGCAGCGGCGTTTGGGTCGTCAGCAAATCCCCTTCGCGCAGCACATTTTTCAGGCGAATTTCCACCGGGTCCATTCCCAACATCTCGGCCAGTTTGTTCATCTGGTTTTCGGCCGCAAAGGCGCCCTGGGGGCCGCCAAAGCCGCGAAATGCGCCGCCGGGCACGTTGTTGGTGGTGATGGCGTAGCTGTCGACGTGGGCGTTGGGGATTTCGTAGGGGCCGGTGACCATGAGGTGGAAGTTGCCCAGCACTTTGGTGCTGGTGTAGGCGTAGGCTCCGCTGTTCATGAATACTTCGGCAGAAACGGCCGTAATCTTTCCCTCTTTCGTCGCCCCCCACTTTGTGCGCACCATCGCCGGATGCCGCTTGTGGTGGCCAATAATACTTTCCTCCCGCGTCCAGATGATGCGCACCGGGCGGTTGATGCCCCGTTCGTGCAGGCGCAGCGCCGCCAGCCCCAGCACAATTTGCAACGACATATCTTCGCGCCCGCCAAAGGCGCCGCCAATAGCCGGATAGATGATGCGCACCTGCTCTTCGGGCAGTCCCAGCGCATGGGCCACCTGCTCCCGATCTTCGTGCGTCCACTGCCCGCCAATCTCTACCGTCACGCGCCCTGCTTCGTCGATGTAGCCCACACCGGCTTCTGGCTGCAAATAGGCGTGTTCCTGGTAGGGCAAGCGGTACTCACCTTCCAGCACCACGTCAGCCGCGGCCCAGCCCGCATCCATATCGCCCTTGCGGATTTGGTAGTGCTTCAGGACGTTGCTGTCGTGACCCTTGATGAATAATCACCTTATCCTTCATCGCCTCAAACATGTCAGTAATTATCGGCAGCGGCTTCCCATTCAATTTGGATGAGGTCTCGCGCCTGGGCGGCAGCCAGCTTCGGTTTCGGCAACCACGACGGCAACCTGGTCCCCTTCCCAGCGGCTGACGGCAGCGTAGTCTGTGCTGCCCAGGCCAACCAGCACCGGCTGGTCGGGCATAATCAGTCCATACTCATTCACCGGCACGTCTTTGGCGGTGAAAATGGCTATTACGCCAGGCACAGCCTGTGCCTTTTCCAGATTTATCGACAGCATGCGCGCATGGGGCTGCCCGCTAAACAACACTTTGCCATGCAGCAAATTCTCAGGAGTGATGTCACCTGGAAAATGGGCTGCGCCGGTCACTTTGCCCGCCGCATCAATGCGGGGCACAGATTTTGATTGGTATCCATATGTGTGAGACATAGTGTGAACCTGTTTTGGTTTATTGGTTTATTGGTTTATTGGTTTGTTGGTTGGTCTCTTTGTTTATCCAACCATCTAACCCGTCCATCTATCCAACCACCTAATCATATTTATTATCCAGTGGATCCTTGTTGCGGGAATACAATGAGGGCGTGCCAGGACGGCGGCGACCTTCATAGCTGCTCAGAAAGAAGCCAATGAAGAGGAAAAACTGCATGGCGAAGACAATTATCAGCATGAAAGCGCCCAATATCGCCCATTCAGGAAAGTCAGCTCGCGAAATTGAGAGGGCCCGGTAAACCTCGTTGTAGGTTAGCAGCCCTTCTTCCGCGTTAAAAATGATCAGCGTGCATAAAAAATATGCAATTACAAAGGAAATTGCTAACCAGATGACCTGAATAACTGTTCTTCCGGCATTTCCCTTTCGCTGGGATAATTCAGCCTCACGTTTTTTCTCTAAACGCATCGCTCATTCCTCCCAAAAGCTAAGCTTGCTCAGCCGCTTTTTCTACTGCTTCAACAATTTTGTAGTAGCCTGTACAGCGGCACAGGTTGCCGGTAAAGGCCTGGGCAATTTGCTGCTTGTCAGGGTGCGTTACTTCTTCTAGCAGCTTGGCCCCAGACATGAGAAAGCCCGGAATGCAGTAACCACACTGAACGGCGCCGGTCTCGATAAAGGTTTCTTGCAGAGGATGCAGCTCATTGGGGGCATGCCCATGTGCCGCTTCCCATTCTGCTAATCCTTCGATGGTGACAATGTTAGCGCCATGAGCTCTGGGTGCAGGTACCAAGCAAGACATGACGGCCATGCCATCGAGATATACCGTGCATGCGCCGCATTCGCCTTCGCCACAACCTTCCTTTGCGCCGGTAAGAAAACCCTCTTCGCGCAGCCAGCGCAAAAGGGTTTTATGGACTCCGCCAACGGCCGTTACGGAACGGCCGTTTACCGTAGCCGTGATGGGTGAATCGGGGCCGTGGCTGGCGGCAAAGGCGGGGCCTGTGGGAAAGGCGCCTTCGGTTTCCCCCCACAGCATCACCGGGTTGGCGGGCCACATCGCCCGCTCTTGCCCGTCGCGCAGGGTGCGCAGCGCCCGCTGCAGCATGATCCGAATCATCTCCGTGCGGTACTCTGCCGGGCCGCGCACGTCGTCAATGGGTGTGGGCGTGTTGGCTGCCAGTCTGGCTGCTTCCACAATCACGTTCTCATCTAACCGCTTGCCTTGCAAAAAAGCTTCAGCAGTGGGAGTGGAAATGATGGTTGGCGCAACGCTGCCCTGGGTAATTCGTGCCTGCTGCACCACGTCTCCGGCAAAGTCTAGAACAACGGTCAGATGCACCACGGAAATAGCTTGTGCCCGGCGCAGCCCCAGCTTGACAAAGACGCCGCGTGACGTGGAGGGCATGGGGGGCACGCTGATGTCTACCAGCATTTCATCGGGCTCCATCACCGTGCGCCGCACGCCGGTATAAAACTGAGCCAAGGGCACAGTGCGCCGCCCGCGGACGGAGGCAAGCGTGACGCTGGCCCCTAAAGCGAAAAGGGGGCTGATGGTATCGTTGGCGGGGCTGCCGGTGATGACGTTGCCAGCCACGGTGGCGCGGTTGCGGATTTGCGGTGAAGCCACTTCCCAGCAGGCCTGAGCCAGCGGCAAAGCGTGCTGCACAATGAGGTCAGAGGCAATGACCTGGTTGTGCGTAACCAAGGGGCCAATGTGCAGCGTGCCGTCCGCGTCACTTGTAATCTGGTTGAAGCCAGGAATTCGCGTGATGTCAATGAGCAGGGAGACGTCGGGGCGTACGCCGCGTTCCAGCTCAAGGATAATGTCGGTGCCCCCAGCGACAATGCGGGCAGAACGGCCGTTGCTAGACAGAAGCGCCAGCGCATCTTCTAGGGTGGTTGGCGTTTCATAACGAGTAATGGTGTGGGTTTTGTGGTTCATAATTTGTAGTATGGATAATTATTCTAGAAGTTTCAAGGGGTTTCGGGTAATTCCGCCGCAGCCCGCATCTGTTTCCCGTTTCCGCCGCGGCGCAGCATGATAATTTCCCCTAGGATGCTTACCGCTATTTCGGCGGGTGTTTCAGCGTTTAGCTCTAGCCCAATCGGGGAATGGATTCGTGATAAGTCTGCAGGGGACATCCCATCCTCTAACAGTAGGCGCTGCGTTTCAACCCAACGCCGCCGACTGCCCATAACGCCAATATATGCCGCAGGGCTTTGCAAAATGAGCGGCAAAATCTCGCGGTCCACCGCCACGTTTCGCGTGACGAGCACTACAAAGGTGTTGGGGGTGAGTGGATTTTTCTCCAAGGCCTGGACAAAGTCGCCAGGTAGATAGACATCCGCATGAGGAACGACTTCAGGGGTCGCCAGTTCGGTGCGGTCATCGGTAACCACGACACGATAGCCCAGCCAATGCGCCAGATCGGCAACAGCCTGGCCTACATGTCCACAGCCCACCACAAAAAGTGTGGCCGGTGGCAAATAGGGTTCGAGATAGATATCGACTTCACCGCCGCACACGCCGGGGTCGCCCCGTTGGGGATCTACGAGGGAATAGGTTATGGTGCGTGGTTTTTGCAAAATCAGGACTTCAGCGGCCTCGCGCAAAACACGGGCTTCCATCTCACCCCCACCCACCGTGCCATGGGAACGGCCGTCTCCATACACCAGCATTTTGGCCCCTGCATGGCGCGGCACCGAACCTGTGGCCCGCACAATTGTTGCCACCACTACAGGTAAACCCGCTTTCTGCGCGTTCATCAACTCTTGCAAGACACGGTATGTCTCATCAAAATTCATCAAACTACTGAGTTCCCTGAAATTCAGCCAGGCACCACCCTGCTACCCAGCCAGCCTCGCCTTCCGGGACAATGACGGCATAAAAATTAATGGCGAAGGGTTCGCCCCCCGAAACTTGCTGCACGGGAAATGATTGCACAGCAGCTATTTGTGCCTGAGCATCTACCGGAAAGTAGACGTCATGGGCCAGAGTTGTGGCCGCAGTCCGCCCACCCAACACCACTTTTCCCCGGTCTTGCACTGTGCCACACTGCCCCCGTTCTGCGCATGCGCTGCTGCACACTAGCCGGCCTTGACCTTGCAGCAAGACGTCATGCCCTAAACGCACGGTTGGCTCCTGGTTCCTGTTTATCAATGAGCAGGCAGTCAAAAAAGCCATTGTCAGTAGCAGGGCAAACGCAGGCAGATACTGCCGGGGAAAATGCTTTCGTTTCGAATAATTAGGATCGTCTTCAACCACAAGGATGTGAGCATCGTGTAGAGAAGGATTCATGAGATGGAGTGTATCAAATAGGCGGCGAAGTGACAATGCGGCAGCGAGAGAATTGGGCAGGTAAAATCAAGGGGGAACGGGGAAACGGCCGTTCTCATTTCACGCCTAATCTTGCACGGGTTCCTCCTCCTAAAGAAAGAGAAACTTAAGGGTCAATATACCAGCCTAAAGCCTCTAAATTGGCTTGAGCCAGCATCTCATTGGGAACGTCTGCCAGAGTCATCTCGGCTTCAGCAGCAATGGTATTATCCGGCAGCCATATCTGGCCAACTGCTTTACCCAGGCGGCCTCGAAGCTTAACGATCTGTCCTTTTATGGTTAAGGGTGTTTCGGCAGGCACAGGGTGGCGATATTTAACCTCTAACTTGACAGACATCATGAAATGGTGGTGATCGGCAATTAAGGCAACACGGCCCACAGCTTCGTCAAGCATGGCGGCTACAACACCCCCATGAACAATTCCAGGGTAGCTTTGATATACGTCGGGAACTGTGTAATGGGCAATGACTTCATTGCGCCCATTATCATAAAAGGACATATACAGGCCGCGGGGGTTATTACGGCCACAAATGAAGCAATAGTCACTGTTGGGCTGCTTATTGGGGTACAAAATCGCCTCTTCGCCAAGAATGTGGCTTTATTATAAAGCGGCAGTAAAGTTGGGAAAAGGTTACTTTGGTTCGTTGGACAGGACAAAAGGGCTGAGGATTTCAAATAAAAACGCGCCTGCCCGGATAGGGAGGCGCGCCTCTTTGCAGAATAGAATAGTGAATCTTAGCCAGCAACAAGGAGGAGGAAAACGGCCGTTACACCGAGGAATTGCCCCAGAAACAGCAGCCCCCACTGCGCGTTTACCCCGCGCCGCACGGTTAGCAAACCCCCACTGATCGCGGCAATTGCCATCCCCAACAACCACAAGCCAATTGTGCCCAAGCCAGCAGCCTGAGGCAGCAGCCAGGTCAATAAACCGCCCAGCAGCAAGCCCAGAACGGCCGTTCCCCACAGAACGAGAGAGCCGCCGCTTGTTTGAGAATTACGAACAGATGTTGATTGAGGGTATTGCGCTAACATAATCCTTCTCCAAATCAGGTTTCCACTATTATCGTCTATGCCGCCCGGCTAAAACTTGCCGCCCGGCGTATGGAAACAATATAGATCACCTACGTTTCCGACGATGTTAAGCACAATACGTTTTTCAAGTGCATTTGGTTCCAACAAAAAAGCCAGCGATTTTGGGATCGCTGGCTTGCATAAAGAAACCATATGCTCAGTTCTGGTTATCAGACTAACTGCTGTACCCGTCACTAAAAATATCAATCATCAGCTTTGCATCGCCCAAGGGGTAAAGGATGGGGCAGGTGCAGCCATTGTCCACGTATTCACGTACCTTGGCCTTCACCTCTTCTGGGGAGCCGGCAGCCGTACACATTTGCACCACATCATCAGGCACAATGTGCATGGCAGCTTCAATTTGCTCATCGGTGGCGGGCCAGGTCAGTACCTGGTGAATCTCATCGAGCAGTTCCTGGCTGACGCCGCTGGCCTTCATCAGGTGTGGCTGCTGGCCCAGATATTGGGTAATCATTTTGCGCGCGCCATCCAGCGCTCTTTTACGGTCGTGGTCGACAGAGCAAATCATCAACTGCGGGCGATCAATGTCATCAATGGAGCGTCCCGCTTTCTTGGCACCTCTTTCCAGCGCATCCATCGCTTGTAGGTTGTACTTGGGATGGACCAGGTAGTTCAGGCAGGCGCCGTCGGCAATTTCCCCGGTCATTTCCATCATTTTCATGCCGGTGGCGCCAATGTAGATGGGCACGTTGCGCGGTGCTTTACGGCCGTGTACCACATCCAAGCTGAATGCCGTCTACATGATGAAATTCGCCATGAAAGGTGACGTTTTCCATGTTCAGCAAGCGGCGCAGCACCTCAACCGTTTCGCGCATGGCGGACAGCGGTTTGCGCCGGTTAATGCCCACCTTGCTGGCCAACGGATCCCACCAGGCGCCAATGCCGCAAATAATGCGGTCCTGGGCCAGATCGTCCAGCGTGAGGAATGTGGCCGCCAGCAGGCCAATGTTGCGCGTCCAGTTGTTGGTAACGCCGCTGGCAACTTTGATCTTTTTGGTGACGGCCGCAAAGGCCGCCATAGGCACAATGGCATCGCGCACCAATCGGCTTTCGGCCTGCCACACGGCTTCAAAGCCTTTTTCTTCGGCATATTGCACCAGTTCGATGCCTTCTTGCAGGGAATGGGCATCTTGTAAATAAAGGGCTACGCGGTCTTTTGACATGGGAACTCTCCTTTTCATTTGCTAAGGGCTAACTGCTGCTTCTCGCTCACTGTTTTTTGATAGCGGAACCAATCCGCTTCAATATCAAGGTCAAATTGTAGCCCAGCCGCCTGAATGGTGTAAACAGTCCGGTTCAAACGACGGGCTTCCTTAAGATGGTGGTGATAACTGTTTTGTCCGTAGTGAAAGGTAAAAGGAACCGGCGGGTAAAGCAACAGGGCATTGGTGCCTTGTTGCGCTGCGTCTGAACAAATAGTCATCAGGAAACGGCCGTTTCCATTCCCCCCGCCCTCTTGCCCCGGCAAACTCGCCAGCATCTGCTGCACATCCGCACGGGTCACAAAAGGTAAGTCCGCCGGTAAAACGAGGACCCCCTGCGCCCCCGCCCCGGACACCCAGCGGACGCCACGATCCACCGCCACATTCAAGCCCTCCGGCGCGCTTTCTGCCAACACCTGCGCGCCGTGCTCTTTGGCCAGCGCTTGTACCGCCAAATCACTAGTCACAACGCAAACCCCTACCAGTTCCGGAATCTGACACAGGGTTATCAGCGTCTTGGTCAGAAATCCCGCAATTAAATCTGCCCGCTGTTCTTCAGAGAGCAGGTGTGCCAGGCGCATTTTGCTGATACGCAAAGGCTTTACAGGCACCACCGCCCATATCACCGGGCGGTATTTGGCAGGGGAGATGGGTTGGTAGTTCACAATTTCTCGTTATTGGTTTATCAATTCTTGGGCAAAGTTCAGAGCTTCTACCGCCACACGTTTCCGGTCTGCGGGGGTCTTCATCAGGGTGTCAATGCACAAGGTAGATACGTCCATGCCGTCCAGTTGACCCGCATCCTGGACATCATAGATGAAACCGTCCAGCAAATCGCCATAGTAATTGGCAACGGCCGCTGCTGATACTTCCAACTTCATTTCTTGCATCATCTTCGCCGCCGGTCCCTTTACAGCTTGCCCGCCAATGATGGGCGACACGGCGATGACGGCCTGGGGAATATCTTCCAGCAAGGCGCGGATAGGATAAACATTCAAAATGGGATCTACGCTGACAAAGGGGTTCGAGGGCGCAATAACGACCAAATCCGCTTGCTCCAGGCTGCTCATCACCTGAGGCGTGGCGCGCGCATCCTCCGGCAGCTTCACCTCAGCCACCGCTGGCTGCCAGCGCTCCTGCACAAACCATGTCTGGAAGGGCAGTGTACGGCCGTCCTCGGTCACGATCTGAGTGGGCGCTGGCTGGTCGCTCATGGGCAGCAATTCGTGGTGCACCTTGAGCTGCTGGCAAAGGTGGTGGGTAACGGCCGTTAGCGACCAACCCTCTCTCAGCAGATACCCTCGCGTCAAATGGGTCGCCAGGTCCAAATCGCCCAGGCGAAACCAGTCTGGCCCGCCAAGCTGTGCCACAGCATCTATGGCGCGCCAGCTTTCATCACTCCGACCCCAACCCGTTTCCGCATTGGCCACACCGGCCAAAGTGTACATTACCGTATCCATGTCCGGGCAGATGGGCAGCCCCAAATGCCAAAAATCGTCCCCCGTATTGCCAATAATCGTCAGCGACTCTGGCGGCAGAAGCTGTGCCAGCCCTTCAGCCAGTTTCGCTCCGCCAACGCCGCCCGCCAAACAGACAACCTTCATGCGTGATTTCCCATCACATAATTAGCCGCCGCAGCGGCCATCACGGCCACGCCATCGATCAAGGCGCGCTCATCAAAATTGAACTTGGGATGGTGGTGTGGATAAGTGAAACCCAGCTCCTCATTTCGCCCGCCAATAAAAAAGTAGCAGCCGGGAACTTCCTCCAGCATATACCCCATATCCTCAGAAGCCATGGTACGTTCATTGAGAATATTTTCCTCCCCTAAGACTCGCGCCGCGGCCTCGTAGACAACGGCCGTAGGTTCTTCCGCATTTTCTACCGCGGCCACAATAGCCAGGGTTTCCATGTGCACGTCGCAGCTAAAAGCCCGACCCATATTCACCGCCATTTCCAAAATACGCCGGTAGGTTTGCCGGTGCAATTCTTCGTTATAGCTGCGCACCGTGCCCTTGAGAATGGCCCTATCAGGAATGACATTGAAAGTTGTTCCCGCTAAAAATTGACCAATGGAAACCACCACGCTGTCCTGGGGATCCGTATTGCGGCTGACAATGCTCTGCAAGGCGGTGACAATTTGCGCCGCCGCCAAAATGGGGTCGTTGGCCTGGTGGGGAGCCGCACCGTGGCCACCGCGTCCTTGCACAGTCAAAGAAAAGACGCTGGAAGAAGCCATGACGGGTCCGGTACGAACGCGAGCCTTGCCATAGGGCGTAGCCGTCCAGACGTGCATGGCGAACGCCACGTCCGGGCGCGGGTTCTCCAGCACGCCATCGGCAATCATGGCAAAGGCCCCACCCAGCCCTTCCTCGGCCGGCTGGAAGACAAATTTCAGCGTCCCGGCTATCTGATCCTGGTAGCGGGTCATGATGCGCGCCAGGGTCAGGCCCATGGCGGTATGCCCATCATGGCCACAAGCGTGCATAACACCAGGGTTTTGGGAAGCATAGGGCAAGCCTGACTCTTCGTGAATGGGCAGCGCATCCATATCGAAGCGCATGAGCACTACCGGGCCCGGTTTAGTTCCTTCGAGGAGACCCACGACGCCTGTTTGCCCGATGCCCCGCTGCACTTCCAGGCCCAATTCGGTCAGCGTATCAGCCACAATACCGGCGGTGCGATGTTCTTGAAAACCCAATTCAGGGTACATGTGAAAGTCGCGCCGCAAGGCGACCATGTCGTCAAACAGCGCTTCTGCTTCTTTTCTAAAATCGGGTCTTGTCATAGTGTGAACTACCGGGGTGCCCAATAGTCTCCTCTCTCAGCAAGATTGTTGAAGTCAACGAGTTTGTGCAGCGGCAGAATTATACCGTATTTCTAAATGTCATGGGGCACAACGGGCCGTTTCCTACGCCACCCCCGTTACGCCAAACAGCACCTTTGTCTGCCAGCCTACTGTCTCGTCCCGCAATTGACGGCCGTACAGCCGTGCTACTTCTTCCACCTCGGCCTGGGCCAGCCCGGCTTCCCGCAGCCGCTGCCCGTAGCTGGGGCGTTCATCCGCTCCCGCCTCTAGTGCAAACCAGCGTTCCAAATGAACGGCCGTGATGCGCCGCTCCTCTGATTGGCGTAAAAGCTGGGTTTGTACAGTTAGACCTGCTGCTTGCAGCTGGTTGACAAAATCTGCCTCATCCCAGTTGACTAGCGGATCATTCGCGTCATCGTAGATAGCTTCTTCGGCAGCGGCGACTTTGGCATGCAGGGCTTCATCTTCCCAAACAACCAGGTCATACAGGCGCTGGGTATGCCGGGGAATGGTTTGTATGAAGCAGAAACGGCCGTTTTCCGACAGCCATCTCGCAATATTTTGGATTTCGGATTGCGGATTTTGGATGGCCGCTTGGGTAAACAAGTTGCGCGCCAGAATGCGGTCAAATCTCAGGTCTGTTTCGCCGCGCAGAGTTAGCAGTTTTTCCAGGTCCGCCAGCGTGCCGATGAGGATAAACGGCCGTTCCATTTCCGGCAGCCGTTCGGCCATTTGCCGCAGCGCCTCTCCCGCCTGCTGTTCCGCCGCCAGCGCCCACACGCCCCCCTCGGGCGCACGGCGCACCGCCTCCCAGGTCAGCAATCCGCTGCCCGCATTCACGTCCAGCACCCGGTGGTGACGCTGCACATTGGCCAGCTCAAATAGCTTATCTCGCTGCTGGGCTAAACTTTCGCCCGCCTGCGAAATAGTGCGCTGCAGCCAGGCATCTTTGGCCTTATTCGTTGGGCTGGTTGTCAAAATCTCCCCCATCTCCAGACCCCAACCGCCGCTCTCCACCATGCCCGCCAACTGTGCCTCACGCCGCCGGGCCACCGTTTCTTGAATGCGGCGCTCATACCCCTGGTCACTGGGTTCGTAAAACACCTTGCCTTGTAAGCTGTCGGGTAAATATTGCTGGGCCACCCAATGGTCGCGGTAGGCATGGGGGTACAAATACCCCTGTCCATGCCCAAATCCTTCCTTATCCCGGTTGCCGTCCTTCAAGTGGTTGGGGACATCCGCTTCTTGCTCTTGCCCAACCGTCGCCAGGGCATCAAAAAAGGCGAAAGCGGAATTGGACTTGGGCGCTGTAGACAAATACAAGGCAGCCTGGGCCAGGTGAAAACGCCCTTCGGGCATGCCAATGCGCTCAAAGGCTTCCCAACAGCTAACCACGACGCCCATCGCCTGCGGGTCGGCCATGCCTACGTCTTCTCCGGCAAAGATGGCCATGCGGCGGAAGATAAAGCGGGGATCTTCCCCGGCATAGACCATCTTGGCCATCCAATACATCGCGGCGTCAGCATCAGAACCACGCAGGCTTTTGATGAAAGCAGAAATGGTGTCGTAGTGGACGTCACCTTCTTTGTCGTAAAGCACGGCGCGGCGCTGAATAGATTCCTCGGCCACGTTCAAATCCACCAAAATAATCCCGTCAGCGTTGGGTGGGGTAGTTTCGACGGCCAATTCCAGGGCGTTGAGCACGCCGCGGGCGTCACCATTGGCTACGTCCACCAGGTGGGCCAGGGCGTCTTCGTGAATGTCAAGCTGCAAACGGCCGTATCCCCGCTCCTCGTCTGCCAACGCCTGCCGGGCAATGGCCAGCAAATCCTCCTCGGCCAGCAGTTTGAGCTGGAAGATGCGGCTGCGGCTGACCAGGGCCTTGTTTACCTCGAAATAGGGGTTTTCTGTGGTAGCGCCAATAAGGATGATGGTGCCATTCTCCACGTGGGGCAGCAGGGCGTCTTGCTGCGCTTTGTTCCAGCGGTGCACCTCGTCTACAAACAGTGTGGTGCGCTGGCCGTACAGCTCGCGCCGCTCCAGGGCCGTGGCTATGGCTTCACGAATCTCTTTGACCCCGGCCAGCACGGCGTTGATGGTGATGAAATGGCTTTCGGTGGTGTTGGCAATAACCATGGCCAGGGTGGTTTTGCCGGTGCCGGGGGGCCCATAAAAAATGAGGCTAGAGAGCTGATCGGCCTGAATGGCGCGGCGCAGCAGGCGGCCTGGCCCGACGATGTGCTCCTGGCCAACGTATTCATCCAGAGTGCGGGGCCTCATGCGGTGGGCCAGAGGCGCTTCTTGCTGAATTTGAGCGGAACGGCCGTATTTGAACAGGTCCATGTTCGCATTGTAGCCAGTTTGCGCAGAAAACAAAAGCCCCAGCACGGAGCTGGGGCCAATGACTACTGTTGCTTATTTTCGGTTGGTCTTAAGAAATCCATTCCATGACGACTTCGCCCTGCCATTGGTCACCGCTTTTGGTGAAAAGCATCTGGAAACCGCCACCGCTCAGGTAAAGCATGTCAGAGTCTTTGCCGATAGCCCACGTGCTGCTGAGAGAAAGGGTAGCCTGGGTTTCGGAAGCGGCCGTAAACTCCTGCACCCGCAAGTACAAAAAGTCCTTTTCAGCATCCGCCTTCGCCTGAATCTCCTCTGGGGACATCAAGGTCAAAGCCACAGGTAAATTGGGTGTCCAGCCTTTCGGCAGGTTCTCGGTGGAGAGAATGAACTCCTCCTGGTCGGCCAGCATGGCAAAGTCCGGAATTCTTTCATCCACTACGGCATGAGTTAATCCTTGATCCAGGATTGCATATAGGTCAGCGTCAGACAGGCTGCCGTTATCTTCACCGGGTACCCCGGGCAGCGCATTGTCCATTGCCAGGTTGAAATCATTGCTAACTCCGTTCACGTTTACGGTATAGGTTCCGGCAGGCAAATCTTGCACGTCCAGGCTGACGGTTTCCTCAAAGTTTGTGACCTGCTGCGTACACATGCGGTCCGCCGGGCGGGTTGTGTACACAGTGACGTTGAAGGTGCTGCCATTCTGCGCCACCTCTATGGGCCCAAGGCTGGTGCAGCCGTCATTCAACACGCCCATCACCTGCACGTTCACTTGCACCGGAAAAGATTCCAAAATGAGGACCTGGGCGTCAAGAATATTGGCTTCTTTCACAATCATGCCATCTTCGTTTGCGGCTTCACTGCCCGGCCGTAGTGGGCCATTCTCGTCGCTGATCGGCGTTTCCTTTGGATCGTTGGCTGGCGATTCAGAATCGGGAGTGGGCTTTTCAGCAGGCAAATCGGCCGTTGGTTCATCGCTCGTCACCACACCTTCGTTGGTGGCAGGGCTGCACGCGGCCAAAACCAAAATAATGGTCAGTATGGTTAAAATTCTGATGATGTTTTTCATGTTACAAATTCTCCTTAACCGTGATGCAGGTTGTTAGAGCCTGCTTCTGTGACTATAACGTATTAACGGCCGTATTGGTTCCCGTTGGGTTTGAGGCAAGAGGGTTGTTCGGGTTAGTAATCGAGGACTTGCGCGGCCAGGGAACGCTTGTCGCCCTGCTGCTCGCTGCGACGCGCCTCTGCCCAGCCGTTGCGCGCTTCGTCAATGGCACGACTAAGGGCCATCCAGTCTTGCACCACCAGGAGCAAGCCTGGGCGCATTGGGCTGAACAAAATGCGCGGAAACCAGAGGCGGCGAGCCTTAAAAGCACGAGGAAAGCTGTTCAACTCAAGAAAGATGCAGGTCAAGTGGTGGTAAGACTCTACCATAGCCCACTCTTGCCCTTTCAATGCTTCACGAGAAAAGTGTTTGGCCATTTTGGTGGAGGTGGCCGTGTCGATACGGCCGTAACTAATTTTCACGCGGCGCAGCGGTCCTTGCAGCAGCAGTGTGTCAGCACCTACATGCAAGGCTGCACGACGCACAAAAAAAGCATAGTACACCCACAGCACGGCCACACATCCAGCGGCCACCCATATCGCAAACCAGTAAGGGCCCAAAACTGGGCGAATGAATAAATCGTAGCCGCCTAATCCCACCAAAATAAAGCCCAACCATAGCAGCTTACCCCGCATGCGGCGGCTGAGTTGCTGGTAGATTAGGAGCTTGTGTTTTGACATGGTTCAGGTTGTGACGGCAAATGCTCGTGAAACGGCCGTTTCTAAATTACAGTGACTAAAACTGAAATCCCCCGCGGTAAGGTATGACTTTGAAGGAAAATTCTGAAACAAATTCCTCCAACTGTTCGTTCAAGTCACGCCATGATTGATTTTCCATCAACTCATCAATCGTTTGGCGATCCCGGCAAACAAAACCAACCAGGCGATTTGGGGCATCGCCATATGCCGTGTGCCACGCTTCACTCATCTGGAAGCCCAAAGCCTGCATAGCCGGCACATATTGCCCCATGATAAACTGGTAATATTCCTGCGACGACTGCGCAGATAGCTCATAACTGAGCAACAACTTGTATCCTTGCGGTGATTCGTCCATACTCTGATTATACTGCCGGTTCAGGCATAAACCGAACAATCTTACTCGGAACTAACCCCTGCGCCAGCCAGCGGTACGGTAAATATAAACTGACTACCTTTGCCTAACTGGCTTGCGAAACTAATTTCTCCCCCTTGCGCTTCAACCATCTTCTTCACAATCGACAAGCCCAATCCCCAACCCTGCTGCGCCCGCACTTCTCGCGTTTCCGCCCGAAAAAATTGCGTGAACAGCCGGGCCTGATCTTCTTCGGAAATACCCACGCCATTATCAGCCACAATAATTTGCAAAAAATCACCTATCTCTTGGACTTTCACCTGGATTTGACCCTTGTCCTGCGTGTACTTATGGGCATTGCTCAGTAAATTTGAAAGCACCTGGCTAATGCGGGATGGATCGGCGTGAACCGGCGGCAAACCCTCCGGAACTTCCAGCCTCAATATCTGCTCCCGGCTGGTAATCGCCTCACGCAGGCTCTCGGCCACATCCTCAACGACATCTTGCATAAAGAAATCCTTGTTCTCAAATTTCATGCGCCCGCTTTCAATGCGGTTGATGTCTGACAGGTCGCTAATGAGCCGGCTCATGCGCCCCAGGTTGCGGCGAATAACCTCCATAAATTGGTTCTGCTGTTCATTCAGCTCCCCTGTCATGCCGCCAAACATCAAGTCTATGTATCCTTTGATAGAAGTCAGGGGGAGGCGCAATTCGTGGGTCACCAGCGAAATAAACTCGTTTTTGGCTTTGTTGGCAGCTTGTATCTGCTCGTAAAGACGGGAATTCTCGATGGCTACAGCCGCACGATCCGCCAGCCGCTCCACGAAAGCCACGTCCTCCGCATCTATGGCGTTAGGCCGGTTACTTTCCAAGGTAATCAGGCCGATGATGGTACCTTCGCGCAATATAGGCACCGCTAACTGCTCGTAGGCGAGTGTGCCATCAATCGATTGTTCGGGGGTGATGTTTTGGGTGAAGATTGATTTTGCTTCGACTAAAATTTTGGCCAGAATGGGATGTTGGGCGGAAACCTGGATGCTATGCGAAAGGTCATTTTCTCCTTTGTGGGCTAACAAGTTGAGAATAGGAACGGCCGTTTCGTCAGGCTGCTCGATAAGGCCAATGGACCCACCCTCTGCACCGGTGTGGGCTACAGCCCAATCCAGAGCCAGGCTTAGCACCCGGTCCAGGTCAAGGGATTTGTTTAGCTGTTGGTCAATGCGCTGGAAAAGGGACAACTCCTGCACGCGCCGGTCTAACGCCTGGTCCGTTTGGGTAAACAGCCGGGCGTTTTCAATGGCAATGGCCGCCTGATTGGCAAAGGTGCCAAGCAGGTCCAGGTCTTCCTGCTGAAAAACTCCGCTGAAGAGGCGATTGTCTACGTAGGCGGCGCCGGTGGTGCGCCCCCGCGCCCGCAAAGGCGCGCACATAATGGAGCGCAGTTGATAGCCTACAACACTCTTCTGGTTGGAAAAGCGTTCGTCTTCCTGGGCGTTGTTGGTAAGAATGCCCTCACCTGAGGCGGCCGCTCGCTCAACAACGGTCCGACTAATTTCCATGGAGTGTCCGTCTATGGATTCTTGGTCCACATTGCGCGCCGCCATCGTTTGCAGCTGTCCCGTAACGTCATCAAACAGCATCAAAAAACCACGCTCGGCACCTGTTAGCTTGATAATGGAATCCATTACCTGGTTCAGCACTTCAGAAAGGTCTAAAGAGGTGCCAAGTTGTGAACTTACTTCATACAAAGCGGCCAGCCGGGCTTGTTGGCTTGTTGTTTTGTCATTCATGGGCTATCTTGGTTTGTCAGAAGTTGTGACCATTTGACTGCCACAAAGGCCTCGTCAGGTTTTCCTGAGCTAATCAACCTTACTATTGTATGCCATGGCTTTATTTTGCAGGGCATGCGCGCAAGAATTATGCGTGAAAATTTGGCATGAAAATGGGGGTAAGGCTGGCTGCATTTAGCTATTGGCGTAATGGTGGCGCGTTTGCATCCGATCCCGCAAAGCAGCGTACACGGCCGTTCTCTCCCCCTCGCCTATTTCCAGCAGGTCAAACACGGCCGCATCCAGCGCCTGCCGGTCAGGCTGTTCCAACTCTTCATCTATGGAAAGAGACGGCCGTTCCGCCAGAGTGTTAAAGCGCTCAGCCAGCACGTCAACCTGCGGACGAGAGAGGCGGCGCGGGTCAGGCAGAGGAATATCTGCCAATTCGTAGCGGGCCAGCCAGAGCAGACCCGCGCCAAAATTGACCCGCCCCCGCAGCTCGCACTGCAGCATAAACCAGGCGCTGTTGAGCAGCGCCGCGGCAGCCAGCAGGGGTACACCCACAGCCAGGCGAATCTGGTAAAGCTGTTGGTCGATGGGCATGGGTACGGCAAGCAAGGGCGTGGCGTGCCGCCGCCAAATGCCTTTGGGGAAGACCATCTGGGCCGGCGGCTGGGCCGGCAAGCTGTACCAGGGACGACGCACGGCGCAGGTTTGTCTGTCGTGAAAACCTTGCGCCTCACCCCAGGCTATGTATTTGGCAACGGCCGTACCCGACAACGACGCTGTGGGGGGCACCACCAGCAGTTGGTAGCGGCTGTCTGCCGGTTCTAGGCGCAATTTTGCCAGGTTGCGCAGCGACTTGAGCACCGGCTGGCGGAATTCAGGCTCAATGCCCCATTCCGCCACGTCAGCAGGGGTGAGGTAAAAGAAGCGGTTGGCTCCCGTGGTATAACCCCGCTGAATAAGGGTCCACCGCTTCAAGGAGGGCAGGCCGCCCAATTCCAGGCGCTGCCGTACCACGTTTGGCGCCCGCAGCATAAGCCCCCACCGCGCATTGGCAGGTAATTCTTCCTGAGCCTGCACGCGAATGGCAAAATCGGACGTGTCCGCGTCACGGCTGGAAAGCAGGCGAGTGATAAGGCTTTCGACCTGCTGCACGCGGCGGTAATCGTTCAGGGGATACGTGAGAAAATGGGCTAACGGCCGTTTCAAACGCACCAGCCGCACCAGATTTGCCGCCCGACGATTTGGTCCATCACATTTTTCCAGCACCAGCAGGCAGGTGCTCACTTTGGCTGAATTGAACCAGCGTTCGGCCCCTGATTCCACCACAGCCAGCACTTTGAAATGGTCCAACAGAAACTGTTTCAACCTGGCGCCATGGGCCACATCCAGCCAGCCATTGGGCAAAATGAAGCCCAAACGCCCCCCTTCGCGCAAAAAGGGCATGCTGTGCAGCAAAAAGTATCCGTGCAAACCTGTTCGCCGGTCAAGCTGGCTGGTCAAGTCTGGAGGAATAAGCTGCGCACTCTCAGCAGAATCGGCAGCCCAAGAAAAAGCCATCTGGCGCGCGACATCGGGAGTCAGAGGAGCAATCCATTCAGCGCGCGTGTAGGGCGGGTTGCCAATAACAGCATCAAAGAGATGTTGGGTTTGAGGAGTAAGGGCAAAGAAGTTTTGGGAAAGGATGGTAGCCTGGGGCAGTTGGGTGCGGGCAGAAACGGCCGTTTCAGCATCCAATTCAACCCCCCACAGCGTGTTGGGGGGAATGTCGCGGGAGCGCGTAGCCAGCCAATCCTGCCATTTGGCGGCACGGACCAGCAGCTCACCCGTGCCGCAGCCGGGGTCCAGCAAACGGTCCGTGGGCCGCCGCAGGCAAAAGCCTAGCAGTAAATCAGCAACGTCTGGGGGTGTGGCAAAATGACCAAAGGGTTGTTGTGTGTTGGACATGGCAGCCTTCCGAATTGATTACCGCGTGTAGACCATTACACCCTTATTATACGGGAAACGGCCGTTTTGTGGCGGGAATCTTTCCTTCCGGCTGCCACATCCTCAGGGCAAGAAAACAAGGAGTGGTAGGTAAGTTTGGTAGCTGACATTGATGACGACGACACCTACCGATTCGCCGCCGTCTTTATCGCGAGAAATGTAGCTAAAGCTATCCACACCCCAAAAACCAGCATTGGGCGTGTAAGAAAAACTGCCATCAGCATTATCACTTAGGCTCAGTGTGCCATTTTCAGGAGCTACTTGAAGGTACGCCGTCAGGTTATCGGCAGCCACATCAATGTCATTGGCCAGCAAACCCGGGGCCGCAACTTGTAAAACATGGTTCATGCCCACGGTGTAGGCGTCATCCAGCACCGAAGGCTCGCGGTTGGCGATGTTGATAGAAGCAGCAACCGTAACAGAGTCGTCCACCTCATTGCTGTTGACCACCAGTTCGGCCAGTTCGTTGGGCGCTGGGCCGTCCACCAGCCGCAGGGGCACGGTGACCGTCAAACGTTCACCCGGCGCCAGGGAGGGAATGCGCACCAGCTCATTGCCAATAAAGGAAGGCACCCCCAGGTTGACAGGTTCGATGGAAATGGGGCCAGCCACCGCCAGCAGCGAGGACCAGTTGCGGGTTAACACAGCGTCGGTAGTAACGGCCACGCCGGTGTTCTCGATAACGGCCGTATAGTTGATAATATCCCCTTCATCCGCATCAGCTACGTCAACGCCGCCCAGCATGCCCATGGTCCAGGCGCTGGTGACTTCGGTTTCTTCATTCCACTGATTGTCGTGGGTGCGTTTTTCACCAACCACGCTGACCGCAGCGTGATTGGTCATCGGCCCTTCTTTGTTCAAGTTAATCAGGGTGTCTATGACGACGGTAATAGTCTCGTGGGGGGCTATTTCCGGCCAGGCGCAGGTCACAACTCCGCCAGCATGTTGGCAAGCTGTGGGATCAGAAACGGCCGTAAAGGTCACGTCGGCTGGCAGCGTGTTGGTCAACTGTACATTTTCCGTCAACAAGGTTGTCTTGTTGTTTACGGTCAAGGTATAGGCCATAGTTGTGCCCGCCTGAATGGGATCGGCCGTTTCTTCCGTCACCAGGTACACGTCAATCTCCTCCACCTCGCGAATATCGGGCAGGCAAAGCGCGGTATTAACGTCAGAACCAGGGTGAATGCCTTGCTGCCGCCAATACGCATCGATAACGTCTGCCCAGGTTGCACTGCCCCCATTGCGGGTAATAAAGGCATAAGGGTAAGGATTTAGCACATCCACCACCTCATCACCCACAGTTACGTCCTCTGCAATTACGAGCGTATCGGTATACCACAAAGACTGCCAGGCATGGTAAGTTAAGCCATCCACCTGCATGGGTACTAACGGGGCAAAAATTGATATCCCTGATACACCATAAAAATTCCAATAGGAGGGCGTTTCGTCCCACCAGGGTGAGCCATTTTGATATTCCAGGATCAAAATGCTGTTACCCACGGCATTGGCTGTGTTAAATGCATGAATGGCTAAAGGTGGATCGACCGCCTGAAAACTTTGGCCAATTGCCTCCGCAAGTTGACCCATATCCGCTAAAGAATCTGTTGCGCCCAGGGTGTAATCCGGTTCAACACCGCAAAACGATGAGTCATAAAGGTCGGTATTCAGCACCAAATCATCATAGGCGCTTGATAAGGCGGCAGCGGCGCCAACAGGATTACTCTCAAAATGGCTCAAAATCATTCCGGAGAGCTCGTCCCACATCATTTTAACCTGCATGAGCGCGGCATTATCAATGCTTGCCAAAACGTGAGGGTGCCCGAGTGCCGGAAGAATATCAATGTAATTGCCAGCGATCTCATTAGCCATGGCTTCGGCTGGGGCAGTTGGGTCATCGTCCAGTAACGCAGCCAAATCAATCAACGCCTCTCCCGTCATGCGCGGTTCAAAAAAAGCATAGTTAGGTGCAGCTACCGTTGTCGCTCCATAAGGAGCCACCTCGTACAACTCCTCAATTGAAGCCCCAAAACATTGCACGAGATCGAGTACATCATAAGGGCTGCTGCCGCCATTGCTGCTCCCATCCAGGGCTAGGGCCAGGTCGTGGGGCGTAAGCATGTGGGAATAGGGATTGGCCGGGTCGGCGTCGTGCATGTCGGTGAATTCAGGATTGGCCCCAATGCGGAAAGGCATAGGTACGGCTTCCGGCGAACGCACGATTACGTTAGAGGGGTCTGTCACCAGTTCGGCAATAGAAGGCTGAGAGGCGGGCGGCAAGGCAGAACCATGCCCAATAAAAGAAAGAGTCGTCCTTACGCCGTCCCGGCCTTCTCGCGCCCAGAGCAGAAAGCCACCCAAAGCAGCGCCATCAGCCGTGTTGTATTCGGTTAAAGTAAGATTGAGACTGCCGTCAATGTCTGGCAGGCCAGCTACGGGGGTGGCAACGCCATTTTGCACGGTTAAGATGTGCGTGTCCCCATAATCGTCAAGATCGGCCAGGATAACGGCCGTTACTCCCGCCAACCCTTCCGTAGCTGTCACAATACTTTCCACCGTTTCGGTATACTTCGTGGTTAAGTTCACGGTATTCACCGCATTCCGGCTGTTGTCAAAGGCCAGGATATAAATTGCCAGCAAAGTATCGTCTGTCGGAGACAAGATCGTGTCAGGTGATTGAACTTCCGTTTCAAGCGCTGCTTGCCTTGAAACCAAAGCACCTGATTGCGTCTCCTGAGCCAGCAAAATACCGCTGCCAGCAACCCACACCACTACCATCACAACCATGAGCACGATTGCCCCGGGCCGCACATACCTGTGAGATTTGTGGTCAGAATTCATGAGAATGTCTCCCTCTAAACAGCCTTTTCCCTTTCATTACTGAATTATACGCGCATTACCTCTGAAGCACCTTTTCCCACTGTTTTACCAATGGTTGTGCCTAGAGGTTCACGCTCACTTGCCCAGTTGTTGGGTTCATTATTCAGTTTCATTTTCTGTCCGCTGCGGTTCATGGTTCATTTAGGAAAGCGAATCGCTTCATCAGGCAGCAAATCAAATGAACCAATGCGTACAGGGCGAACCAGCAAGCGATTCATACTTCTAGTTCACCAAACATACAGTAACATAAATTATTGCCCAGTAAAATCAATTTTCCTATGGCCATTCCAGTGCAGCAAGGTATTTGTGCCGGTGAAATCATGCTGTTTTGGGACAATTCATAAGTCTGGGCATGAATTATGGGACAATATCGCATGATTTGCCTACTAACAGGAAATTCACCCCCTGAATCTTGGCATTTTCTAAGGGATGCCTTACTATACAGTTTAGGAAAGAGGCTAATCATCTCATACATCAGGCAGTACAATAACTTCATACCCTTTCCCCGGTTGGCGGGGTTCCTGGTTTGTCAGGTGGCATCTTATTCTCTGGTCAAACCAATAGGTTTCAAGGCATGACCGCTCCCGAAACCATATCAAACCGTTTCATCATTGAAGACCCTCAACGCGATTTATTGGGTCGCGGCGGCATGGGAGCCGTGTACCGTGGTCGCGACAAATTGACCGACAACATTGTGGCCATCAAGGCCTTGAATCCAGAATTAGTTACCACCAATCCCGAAACCGTCATCCGCTTTCACCGCGAAGCAGAAGCATTAAAAAAATTAAAACACCCTAATATCGTGCAGATGATTGCCGTTATTGAGGAAAACGGCCGTCACTACCTGATCGTCGAGTACGTCGATGGCGGTAATCTGCGCCAGTTTTTAGACAAAGAAAATCAGCTTCCTATCCGCCAGGTGTTAAAAATTGCCCTGGAATTAGCCGACGCGCTGAGCCGCACGCACTACTTGCGCATAATTCACCGGGACTTAAAACCGGCAAACGTTTTACTGTCCGCCTCCGGAACACCCAAATTAACCGATTTTGGCGTGGCCAGCATGGCTGACAGTGGGTACCTGACGCAAACCGGCATGTGGGTGGGGACACCGCAATATTTAAGCCCGGAAGCGTGTAATGGTGAAAAACTAGATGAACGGGCCGACATTTGGGCATTTGGCATTCTCATCTATGAAATGCTGGCTGGCAGGGTACCCTTTGTGGGCGACACCCTGATGGCCACGCTGACGGCCATTTTTCGGCACCCTCTGCCGGACCTGGCCCAAATTCGACCAGACATTCCCGATGCGTTAATCAACCTCATTCAACATATGCTAATTAAGGAACGAGAGCAGCGCATTGGCAGCATACGCCTGGTTGCCGCTGAGCTAGAAGCAATTCTCCAGGGCAAACCTTCTCCAGGACAACTGGGAGCCGTGCAAAAGCGTGAGTACATTGACCTGGTTAAGCTGCCCATACTGGAATTTGAGGCTATTGTCGGTGAAGTTCTCAAGCGCGATCGTGACGGGGATTGGCTGGGTTTGGCTGATTCACCACTGGCTTACAGCCCGCTGGTGGAACCTTATTTCCTGCCGGGGGAACCGGTTACCGGAGATGTGCGCGCCCAGGCATTGAAAATTATGCTGCGCTGGGCGATTGAAAAGTTGAATCCTGGTGGGTCTCATGATTGGTTGAGCAGTGCCTGGCGCCATTACAATATCCTGTACTATTTCTACATTCAAGGGCAAAAGGTTTCTGATCTGGCTGAACACATGGCCATTGCTGAGCAAACCTTTTACAGCGGTTGGCGACCTCAAGCGATTAATGCCCTGGCCAAAATTCTGCTTAATGAAATTGCCTTGGGGCGAGAAGCAGATGAACGGCGTCGCTTTTCTGTGCTTGACCGGTATCAGCGCTGTGACCCTAGCGAGCGGGGACTATTGCGCCTTTTAACTATTTTCAATCAGGAAGAGTACATTCCTACAGAGTGGATTTATGCGTTAGCACCCAATATTGACGTGACGGCCGGTTTGCATGATTTGCTGGAAGCGCATCTGGTGCAAAGAGACGAGTTGTTAACGGCCGTGCGCCTCAATCCCATTGTTTACCCTCACCTGACAGACCTGCTCGCCTTGGAAGAGCGGAACCAGTGGCATTCAGCCGCCGCCAAACTTTACGTGGACGTGCAGACATATCTGGAAGCAGCCCGGCACTATCGCCAGGCAGCCGACTATCCTCGCGCTGCGGAAGTTCTCATTGAGCATCGTACGGCAATTTTTGACAAACTGCAGGTGGAAGGATTACGCAGCTTACTGGCCCAATTTCGCTATCCAGAGCTGGCCGACCACCCCAACGTGTGGGCGCAGCTTAAAATTGTTGCCGGGCGGGTTGCCGAATATTTAGAGGATATGGAAACGGCCGTATCCGAGTACGGGGAAGCCCTCTCCGCCCCAGACATCCACACCAAAGTTGAAGCCTACTACCTGCGCGCCAAAGCGCTGCAGCGCACCAATCTAGATGAATCGCTGGCCCATTTTGCCTACTGCGTCGATCTGGTTGAACGTACTCTGCTCTCCCATTACCTGGCGCCTGAAATTACCCTGATGAAATTGCTGACACACATTTACATTGACCGCTCCTGGATTTACATTCAAGAACGGCCTGACTGGGAAAAAGCTCAGGCCGATCTCGATCGTACCGAGCAAATCATGCGCACCATAGGTCCCGAAGATCGTGCCGTATGGTCTGACCTGTACAATGCCAGGGCGGAATTGGCCCACCATATGCAAACCCCTGACGCCGCCGTCGTTTACCGGCAGCAGGCGTGGCTCGCTGCCAGCGAAACGCGCGATGTAGACTTAATGACCAAAACGGCTTACAACCTCGGTCAGGATTATGTGTGGTCAAAGCGTTACCAACCAGGGCTGGATTATTTGCAGAAAAGCAATAAGCTTGCCAAGCAGGCCGGAAATATGCAAATGCAAGGTCTCAGCTTAAAAGGCATTGGTGATGGCTACGCTTTTCAAGGCTTGTATGCCGACGCCATATTGCATTACCGTCAAGCGTATAATATTTTATTGGCAACAAACAACCTGAATTGGCGCGGTGGCCTTTGCTACGACCTTGCTGAATCTTTTGCCGAAGTAGGTGATTGGACGTCAGCAAAAATCTTTTATGATGAAGGAATCGCACTGGCAAAAGAGCTTGGGCAGCAACGTCTTCTTGAAGCTTTTACAAGCCTGGCGGAGAATGTACCCATGCTCGTGAGCGATTTGCTCGAGCGGCAGAAGATGGCTCTGCATCATGTGAAAGAGCACGCCTCCATTGCCATGCAAGATTATATGGACCTGGCGGATATTTCGCGCAGCCAGGCGCACCGCGACCTGAGCGAAATGGTGGACAGGGGGATTTTGCAGCGGGTGGGCAAAGGGCGCGGCACACGCTACATATTGGCAGGAGCGCTGATCGAACCGCAATGACCACCCTTTCGCAAAACAAGTTTCTGCAAACGCTGCCCGAGGTTGTCGTGCCAGCGCTACCAGCACATCTGCAAGGTATCAAAGTGAAACAGCCCTGGAGCTGGTTGGTGCAATTGCATTATGGGGAGCCGCGGCTGCATTACGAGGTGTCACGATTGCGCGGCGGGCGGGGCTGGGAGTTAGGCTTTCACTGCGAAGCACGAGATAAAGCTCTCAATCGCTATTTGCTGCAAGGGTTCCGCCGCCATCTTTTTGAAATTAAGGATTCGTTGGGGGAATCCATTGAAGCAGAAATGTGGGATAGGGGCTGGACCAAGATTTATGAGGTTTATCCAGAAGGGGAAATGACAAAGGCTTATCAACAACTCCTGGCGCGGCGTCTGGTAAAAATAATTACCTGCCTGCACCCAATTTTTGTTGAACTGCGCAATGATGTGGCCCGCATGCACCGTTAATGTTTACGCTTAACTTGCTCCACCCATTCGGCCAATTCTGCTTCAGTTAGAAATCCCTCGGCAGCACCAGCCATGCCAATTTTGTAAGATGCAAAGACAACGGCCGTTTCCAATGCCGCATACGGGTCCTTGTTTCGCAAATATGCATGCAGGAAAGCCGAGAATAGCGCATCGCCGGCGCCAATTGTGTTCACCACCGGTCTCGTGTAAACGGCCGAAACCCGCACCAGTGCGCCATCCCCTTGCAACGCCAGCAAAGCCCCTTCGCTGCCCAAGCCAATCACGATAATGGGCGTTCCGTAGCGGCTTTGCACACGGCGTGCCCATTCCTCCGGCGCGCATGGCAACTGCTCGTTGCTCATAAACAAAATGTGGGCTGCGGCCATAAAATCAGCGTTGTATGCATCCTCCAGGTCGCCGATGGTGTGCACGTCGGTGGCAATGAGCATACCCGCCTGCCGGGCTTTGGCCAAAAACGGCCGATTCCAATTCACGTTGCACAACACAGCCAATTCACATTCCGCTAACGCCGCCGCAAACCGTTCCGGGGGAAACGGCCGTTCCTGCACATCCTTCAAATCGACGTGAATTTGCCGCTGCCCCTGCGGATCGTACAAAATGACCGACTGCGCCGTTTCTGGCAGCACCGCCAACACGTCCTGGATCCCCACCCCACTTCGGCTAAGCTCTTGCTGCACCAGCTCGCCCAGCAGGTCAGTACCCACCATGGACAGCAACTGTACCTCATCCCCCAGAGTTACCAAGGCTCGGGCAATGTTGTACCCCACGCCAGATACCGTACTGCCCACGCCCCAAAAAGGATACCGTACCGGCACGTAAGTCACGGGAAATTGCTCCACGCGCAGCGTCGTTTCAATGTTGATCAAGCCAGAAACCAGAATGCGATTCATCCATAAAGACCTTTCTAGAATTTTGTCAGAGCATAATTAGCGCGTGGCATTTTGGCAAATCGGCCGACAAATATTCGAAATTTGATATAGAAACGGCCGTGATATGACGCTTGTCACCCGAAACACATGTCAAAGCTCCCTTGTACAACCCATTACAATCCTCCACAATAAACAATGGCGCTTTATACGCGCCATCTAGGGACCATTCCAAACTTTACCAAAACTTAAAAAGGAGCGAAGGTATGTTTACCCCAACCCCACTGAATTTGAAATCCCCTGTCCCCAGCGATATTGAGATTGCCCAAGAGGCTACCCTCAAACCCATTTCTCAAATCGCCGAAGAACTAGGCCTGCTGCCAGAAGAAATGGACCTTTTTGGCAAATACAAAGCCAAAGTCCATCTCTCTGTACGCGAACGCCTAGCCGACCGCCCCAGCGGCAAGTACATCGACGTCACCGCTATCACACCCACGCCCCTGGGCGAAGGTAAAACCACTACCACCGTCGGCCTCAGCCAGGCGATGGGCGCCCATTTGGGTAAAAAGGTCGTCACCTGTATCCGCCAGCCCTCTCAAGGACCAACCTTTGGTATCAAAGGAGGTGCTGCCGGTGGTGGCTATTCCCAGGTCATCCCCATGGAAGACTTCAACCTGCACCTCACCGGCGACATTCATGCCATCACTGCGGCAAATAACCTATTAGCCGCCGCCATCGATGCGCGCATGCACCACGAATCTTACCAATCTGACGAAAGGCTCTTTAACGGTCTTTGCCCCCCTGACAAGGAAGGCAATCGGAGTTTTTCTCCCGTCATGTTTAAGCGGCTCGAGAAATTAGGCATTGATAAAACCGACCCCAACGACCTAACGACAGAAGAAATCGGCCGTTTCGTACGCCTCGACATTGACCCCGACAGCATCACCTGGCGGCGTGTCGTAGACACCAACGACCGCTACCTGCGCGGCATCACCATTGGCCGTGGCCCTAACGAGAAATTCGAGCGTGAAACAGGTTTTGACATCACCGTCGCCAGCGAAATCATGGCCATTCTAGCCCTAACCACGAGCCTGCCCGACATGCGTGAGCGCCTGGGCAAAATGGTTATTGGAACCAGCCGCGCCGGTGAAGCCGTCACTGCTGACGACTTAGGTGTGGGCGGCGCACTCACTGTACTCATGAAAGACGCCATCATGCCTACGCTTATGCAGACATTGGAAGGCACACCTGCACTCGTCCATGCTGGCCCCTTCGCTAACATCGCTCACGGCAACAGCTCAATTGTTGCAGACCAAATTGCCCTCAAACTCGTGGGGAAAGACGGCTACGTACTTACCGAATCCGGTTTTGGCGCAGACATTGGCATGGAGAAGTTTTTCAATATTAAATGCCGCTACAGCGGCCTTATTCCCAACGCTGTAGTGTTGGTAGCTACCATTCGCGCCCTCAAGATGCATGGTGGCGGCCCTAAAGTGGTGGCCGGCAAGCCTCTGGATCCCGCTTACACGGAAGAAAACCTGGAACTGCTGGAGAAAGGATGCGTCAACATGGTCGTACACATCAAAAACGCGCTGCGCTTCGGCATACCAGTTGTAGTAGCGGTCAATCGCTTCAAAGATGACACCGACGCCGAGATTAACTTGGTGCGCAAAATTGCGAAAGAGGCAGGGGCAGAAGATGCCGTCATGACCAACCATTGGGCCGAAGGGGGCAAGGGCTCTGTAGAATTAGGCAAAGCGGTGATTGCCGCCTGTGAAAAGCCCAGTAACTTCTCCTTCCTCTATCCCCTGGAACTCGGCATTAAGGAAAAAATCGAAACCATTGCTAAAAAGATTTATGGAGCAGATGGCGTGGAGTTTTCGCCGGAAGCGGAGAAGAAGGTGGCGCTTTATACGCGGCTGGGCTTCGACAAACTGCCCATGTGCATGGCCAAAACTCATCTGAGCCTTAGCCATGATCCGGCGCTGAAGGGCGCGCCCAAAGGATTCATCGTACCGATTCGCGATATCCGTGCCAGCGTAGGGGCTGGGTTCCTTTATCCTCTGGTGGGACAAATGAGTACTATGCCAGGCCTGCCGACGCGCCCAGTTTATTATGATGTAGACCTTGATCTAGAAACCGGAAAGGTGATTGGCTTGTTCTAACTAGAAAATAAAAAAACCTGGCAGCATTTTTGCCAGGTTAATGCGTAAAAGATGGGATTGGCGGCCTGTTTATCAGTCGCCAATCTCTTTTTTGTTCCGCAGTGTCGCTAACGTGGGCAGACGTAGGGCAAAGATACTACCCTGACCAAGCTGGCTTTCTACCCAAACGTCACCTCCATGAGCTTTGGCGATAGACTGTACCAAAGCCAACCCTAAACCAACACCGTCCGTATTGTGTATCCCATTAGCGCCCCGATAAAATTTTTCAAAAATGTGGGGTAAGTCTTCAGCGGATATACCTGGTCCTTGATCGCATACCTCGAATATGATCTCTCCCTCAGTTTCTTCAACGGATACATGAACGGCAGAACCTGGTGGTGAATATTGAATAGCATTATCAACCAGGTTGCTTACCGCGCTTTTTATTTGCGTCGGGTCGCCAATAATGCTGCTTACCGAATTAACAGCTTCCAGGGAAAGCGAAATATTCTTCTCGGCAGCTTTTTCCATGTACTCGTTTATAACCAGTTGAGAAATTTTGCGCAGATTGCAGGGTTGGAATGTTTGCTGCAAGGTGTCTACTTTTGCCAACTCTAATAAACCATTGACCAGGTCCATCATGAAACGGGCGGATTTTTGGATGCTCTTTACAAAAAGCTGCTGCTGCTCGTTGAGGGGGCCAACGTCTCCCAGGCTGCCGACAAAACTCATGACGGAATTGAGTGGGGCGCGCATGTCGTGGGAAATAGTAGCCACAAAGTTGTCTTTGGCGCGATCAAGCTCGTAGGTTTTGGTTTTGTCGTAGAATGTGTAGATACGGCCGTATTCTGGAATCGTCACAATATGCACCCGCCAGGCCGACCCATCCGCCAGGGCTACTTCCTGGGCAAGGTCTACACCATCAGCCTCAGCTTTGGCCAAGACCTCCGTGAGGCCAGGCATGCGCACCGCATCGGTGACCGGCAGCCCCAAAACATCCTCAGCCAGCGCCAGTTGTTTATGAGCCTTTTGGTTTAGCAGCACCACTTGATTTTGTTTATTGGTGATCAAAATTGGCGTATCTGTATGGTCCAAGACAGCCGCCAGGTGATGTTTACGTGTTTCTGCTTCTTCATACAGCAGCGCATTGGTCATGGCAATTGCTACTGCCGCAGCAATAGACAATGCCCTTTCCACATCCCGATCGTCAAAGTCCCCATCAATTTTATTCAGCAGCTGCAATGCCCCCACCACCTGGCCGCCAAAAAGAAGTGGCACACACAACAAAGAGCGCGTGGAAAAGCCAGTTACTTCATCAATCTGCCGATAGTGTAGTTCGTGGTCTATGACTTTGTTGGTATAAATCCACTTACCGGTCTCCGCCACGTACCCTACAAACCCTTTGCCTAAGGGCACTTCAAACTGCGCAAGTGGTTCGAAAGACGTACCTACGTTGGCCAGGGCCTTTAAGGTTTGTTTGCGTTCGTCTAGCAGCCACAGAGATGATGCTTCAATATGCCATTTGTCGTGAACCTGGTTAATGGTCAGGCGAATGACTTCATCCAGGTCCAGTGTAGACGTGATGGTGCGTGTAATGTCTATCAGGGTGTTTAATTCTTCAAGGCCAGCCATCAGCGCCTGGTCGGCCGCTTGAAATACGCGGGCATTTTCCAGGGCAATGGCCGCGTAATCGGCTAAAAAGGAGAGTAGAAATTCGTCTCGGCGGCTAAAGGCGCGGCGCGCGCGAATATTGCGGACTTCTAAAACACCCAGGGTGATCCCGCGAAGATTTAACGGCACGTACAAAATTGCCTGTGCTGGCGGATCCGCTTTGCCCGGCTGGGCTTTTTTACCGATGAAGGAGAATCGAAACGGCCGTCCCGTTTGCATCACTTCACCAATCCGCGAACCCTCAATAGGCAATTCTTGCGCCTGGCTTAGTTCCTCATCTCCATAAGCACGCAGCACAGCTTCAGACTCGTTAGCCAGCCATACCGCGCACGCCTCCGAATTTGTCAGGTATCGCGCTGCTTCCTGCACTCGCTGCATCACCTTATTCACATCCAACAAAGAGGTAATGGCTTTACCAATGCTAAACAGCGTGTCCATTTCCTGGCTTTGCCTGCTCAATTCCACCTTGGTACGCCGCAGTTGTTCCGCCAGCTCTTCCTTGTCGTGCAGCAGCCGGGTTTCCACCAGGGCCCGGTCGATGGTTTCCAGGATTTCGTCTACGGTGAAGGGTTTGATCAAGTAATCCTTAGCCCCCAAACGAAACGCCTCAATTGCACTCAGTTCCGAGCCATAACCGGTCATCAACACGACGGGCGTGCTCAGGCCAGCCTGCGCCATCTCCCGAAGTACATCAATTCCAGTCATCTCTGGCAGGTTGTAATCTAGCATCACCAGGTCTGGGGATTTTTCCCGAATCAATGCCAGTCCTGTTTTCCCATCTGAAGCATGAAGCGTGTCATACCCAAAGGTAGGCAGCACGCGCTCTGTCAAATGTTTGATGATTTCTTTGCTGTCGTCAATGACAAGAATGCATTCGCCGCTCATAAATTCCCTAAGACCCTGGCCTTCAGCACACTTGAACGCAACTACACGGCGCAAGCCAAAGCAGTTTGGTATATCATACCATGCCCAACCTGAAAATGCGCAACTTAAGGATCACCCGTCATCCACTCACAATGTAATGCCAGATCACATACCGCGCAAGGTAATTATTGGTAAAATTATAGCATGCTGTGGCTGAATGAAAGGTTGCAAGCCTATCATTTTTTCCGGTCACTGCACCAGACATTTGTTGATTGCTCACTATTCTGGTCACGAGGAATCCTCATGACCAACCGCAAAGGATGAACCATGCCCCGCACAATAAAATCCCCAACTGGTACAGATTTACATTGCAAAGGATGGCTGCAGGAAGCTGCTTACCGCATGCTGCAAAACAACCTGGATCCTGAAGTTGCCGGCGATCCAGAAAACCTCATCGTATACGGTGGGCGCGGACGAGCAGCCCGTAACTGGGAAGCCTTCGACGCTATTTTAGACAGCCTGCGTGAGCTTGAAAACGACGAAACGCTGCTGGTACAAAGCGGCAAACCTGTTGCCGTTTTCCGCACCCATCTCGACGCACCGCGCGTGCTCATTGCCAACTCCAACATTGTGCCCCATTGGGCCACACAGGAAAATTTTGACAAATGGGAAGCCGAAGGACTAATGATGTACGGTCAAATGACCGCCGGAAGCTGGATCTATATTGGCACTCAAGGTATTTTGCAAGGCACCTACGAAACTTTTGCCGCGGCAGCCCGGCAGGCTGGCTGGGCTTCGCTGCGGGGCAAGTGGGTTCTCACTGCCGGTTTAGGCGAAATGGGCGGGGCACAACCCCTGGCCATCACCATGAATGGCGGTGTGGGATTGATAGTCGAAGTTGATGAATGGCGCGCCCGGCGGCGCATGGAACACCGTTACATTGATGAAGTAGCTGAAGAGCTGGAAGACGCTTTACAGCGGGTGCAATATTACGTAGATCGCCAGGAGCCGCGCTCAATCGGGCTCATTGGCAATGCGGCCGACATCTTTCCACAACTGTTAGCCCAGGACGTAATCCCAGACATTCTCACGGACCAAACGCCCGCCCACGATTACCTGGCCTATTTCCCCCATGACATGGATTTTGACGCTGCCAAGGCGTTGCGTGACGCAGACCCGGCTGAGTTTATGAAGCGGTCCGGCCAATCGATGGCCCAGCAATGTGCAGCTATGGTGGCTTTCCAGAAACGGGGGGCGATTGTCTTTGACTACGGCAACAATCTTCGCCAGCGCGCCTTTGATCATGGCGTAGAAGAGGCCTTCAGCTATCCGGGCTTCATTCCGGCATATATACGGCCGTTATTCTGTGAAGGGAAAGGGCCATTTCGTTGGGCAGCCCTCAGCGGCGACCCCAACGACATCTACGTCACCGACGCTGCCATTCTGGAGCTGTTTCCGGATGACAAGCCCCTGCACCGTTGGATAAAAATGGCTCAAGAGCAGGTGCACTTCCAGGGATTGCCCGCCCGCATTTGCTGGCTGGGTTACGGGGAACGGGCGAAAGCTGGACTAAAATTCAACGAACTGGTTGCCAGCGGTAAAATCAAAGCACCCATTGTCATTGGCCGGGACCATCTGGATGCCGGCTCCGTGGCCAGCCCCAACCGTGAAACCGAAAGTATGAAAGATGGTTCAGACGCCATCGGCGATTGGCCTATTCTCAATGCGTTGATCAACGCGGCGAGTGGGGCAACCTGGGTCAGCTTTCATCATGGCGGGGGCGTGGGCATTGGCTACAGCCTGCACGCCGGCCAGGTCATTGTGGCCGACGGCACGCCGGAAGCGGCAGCACGTTTGCAGCGCGTACTCACGGTTGACCCCGGCATGGGTGTTGTCCGCCACGTAGATGCAGGCTATGAACGCGCTATTGAAGTAGCCAAAGAGCGCGGCGTCAAAATTCCCATGATGAAATAGTATTCAGGTGCTAATTATCAGAACCGCAGGCACTACCAGGATTTCCTATTAACTTTACTTTACGTAAAGATGGAATCATGCTATATTGGACACAGTAATGAACCAGTTATCCCGCTCCTTTTCTCCTGCTTTCAGCGGGGTCAGCCTTTGGGCTTGTATGTGCATGGAGGTGCAATGATGGTATCTCAAAAGCGATTGTTTAGTCTCATTACGCTCTTGTTGTTGGTTGCCCTGGTTTTGGCAGCATGCGAACGGCCGTTTACCAGCAACAATGATGCCACCCAGAATAACCAGACCCAATCTGATGAACCAACCAACGAAACCACGAACACAGCTCCCGACACCGGCGTCAACGAAACCGGCAGCGAAGCCGAGGAAGAAGCGGGAGGCGGAGTGGCGCCCGACGCATCATCTGGCGTAGAAGAGCAGCCTGATGCTTATCCTGCCCCGTCAGGTGAAGAAGAGGCTGCAGAAGAAACGGCCGATACCCCCCGCGTTGAGCCGGAGGAAGAAGCTACGCCCACCCCAGAGCCAGCCCCCGCAGAAGAAGCAGGCACCTCCGAGGAAGCTGCATCCGATACCGGTGAAGAAACCGCCGACGCAGCAGAACAACCAGCCGCGGAACAAGCTGATGACGCAGCGGAAAGTACCTCAGAAACGCCAGAAGCAGAAGACAGCTCGGACACATCCACCCATACTGTGGCTGCTGGCGAAAACCTCTATCGTATCGGCTTGCAGTACGGCATCAGTTGGGTCACCCTGGCCGAAATAAATGGTTTGGCAAACCCGAACGATATTAAAGTCGGGCAAGTTTTGCAGCTCAGCGAAGCTGCCACGCCCACCGTGGAGCCTACCCCTTCCCCCCTCACCGAAACGACCTACACGGTGCAAATTGGCGATAACCTCTACAAAATTGGGCTGGCTTACGGCATCACGTGGGTGCAAATTGCAGAAGCTAACGGCATCGTCAATCCCAACCAGATTCTTGTGGGGCAGGTCCTAAAAATTCCTGTAGAAGCACCTGGCCCGGCACCCCAATTTACCCATACTGTCCTGCCTGGTGAAACCTTGTATCTTATTTCTTTGCAATACGGCATCGCCTGGCCCACTATCGCTGAAGCCAACAGCCTGGAATCTCCTTACGTTATTTATGCCGGGCAAACGCTGGTTATTCCTGGGGGCGGCCAGTAAGCGGTATGCAGTAATCAGTTTATAGTAATCAGTAGATAGGCGCAGACCAGTCTGCGCCTTTTTTTGTGCTAGAATCAGAGGTAATTGCTGGATTAGTTGGCTGGTTAGTTTGTGGGCTGGTTTAGCCAACTATCCAACCATCAAACCAGCACAAAACCGCATAGGAAACAACATGAACTGGAAAGGCGTCATTCACGCATATCACAAATACTTACCCTTTGGCGCAGACGTGCCCATTGTTACCCTGAATGAGGGCAACACCCCCCTCATTCGCGCAGACCGTCTGGCGGAAGCTATTGCGCCTAAAGCTGGATTACAGCTTTTTTTGAAATACGAAGGGCTAAACCCCACGGGCTCTTTTAAGGACCGGGGGATGACAGCCGCCATCACCCAAGCCGCCTTCGAAGGGGCTAAGACGGTGATTTGCGCCAGCACGGGCAACACGGCCGCCAGCGCCGCTGCCTATGCAGCCCGGGCTGGCTTGCGCTGTCTGGTATTGGTGCCCGAAGGGAAAATTGCTTTGGGCAAGCTGGCTGCCAGCCTGGCTTATGGGGCTGAGGTCATCAGCATTGATGGCTCGTTCGACGACGGGCTGGACATGGTGCGCGAGATTGTGGAACGGCAACCCATTGCCCTGGTGAATTCCATCAACCCGTGGCGGCTGGAGGGGCAAAAAACCGGCTGCTTTTGAGATTTGTGACCAGTTGGATGGCCGTGCCCCGGACTGGCACTGCTTGCCCGTGGGCAATGCGGGCAACATCACCGCGTACTGGATGGGTTACCAGCAGTACGGTAAGGGCTTGCCGCGTATTTTAGGCGGGCAGGCGGCCGGCGCAGCACCTATTGTCACCGGCAAAGTGGTGGAAAAGCCAGAAACCATTGCCACGGCCATACGCATTGGCAACCCGGCACGCTGGCAGCAAGCGCTGGCGGCGCTTGATGAATCGGGGGGTATTATCACGGCCGTTTCTGACGACGACATTTTAGAAAGCTGGCGGCTGCTGGCCCGGCTGGAAGGGGTGTTCGTGGAGCCCGCTTCTGCCACCGGTGTTGCCGCGCTCAAGCAGCAAATTGCCCTGGGCGAGATCGACCCTGTGGGCAAAACGGCCGTGTGCATTCTCACCGGGCATGGACTGAAAGACCCGGGAACGGCCGTTAACCAGGCTGCCCCTCCCCACACCCTCCCCGCAGACGTAAACGCCCTCGAAGCCTACCTTGCCCGATAGTTACACGTTTGTTTATCAGCAATTTGTTGGTTGGCAAAGTAACCAACAAGCCACCCAAAAAACAACATTAACCTGGCAGAAAGATTTACTGCCAAATGCCTAGAAACCCCTGCAACCTTTCCCAACAACCTGCGTAATAGGGGGTGAATAGTCAGGAGATAGGAAGTTGAACGAGGAACAAGTCTGGCTTGAAGAAGCCAGAAAAGGCGACAAAGTGGCCTTTGGCAACCTTATCGAAGCATATCAGGGGCCTGTATATAACCTGGCATATCGAATGCTGAACAACAGCGGAGAGGCCGAAGAAGCAGCCCAGGAAGCATTCATTCGCGCCTATACGCGGCTGGACACTTACAATCCAGCCCACAAATTTAGCACCTGGATGCTTTCGATCACGTCCAATTACTGTATCGACCTGATTCGTAAGCGGCGCGCACTGCTCCTTTCCATTGACGAACCCTTGCCTCCTCATCCCGCCTTACATTCCGACAATAACAAAGGGCCTGAGGCAGAGTTAATAAATACCGAGCAAAAAGAAATGGTACAGGCGCTGCTGCAAGAATTACCAGAGGATTATCGCCAGGCGGTTGTGCTTCGGTATTGGTATGACCTTTCCTACGAGGAAATTGCGGTAATGATGGACACAACGGTGAGCGCCATAAAGTCCCGTTTGTTTCGAGCGCGTCGTCAACTGGCCGATGTACACGTCACCATGGATTTGAGTGCAGTAACCGAATCTGCCGATGCTTATGCATAACAAGAAAGAGAAGAGGAGCTAAAGACATGGAACACGAAGAGTATTATTTAATGATGATGGACGCGCTCGATGGTGAGCTTGCAGAAGAGCAGCATACACAACTGGAATCTCACCTGCGCGCGTGTCCGCCTTGCCAGCGGGAATGGCAGGCCCTCCTGACCATTGACCAGCTGTTTCGCGAAGCGCCTATTTTGGCTCCCGCAGCAGATTTTGCGCAGCGCACGCTGGCGCGTCTGCCCCATCGCCGTTACCGCGTGTGGCTAATCAGTGCTATCTACATGGTGCTGCTCTTTAGCGGGGCGATACCTTTGCTCATTGGCGCCTTGGCCGTGCGCCGCTACAGTGTTGTAATCGACGAGCCAGGCGTGCTGCGCAGTTTGCTGCAATCGTTAACGCACACACTCGATGTGGTGGGTACTGTCGCCACGGCTCTTTTAACGGCCGCTGGTCAGTTTATTTTGGAAAACCCGGCCATATTAGGCTGGTTCTTTGTCATGGTAGGAATCGTCGCTTTGTGGAGCGGTATTTACCGGCAACTGCTGGGGATTCCCCAACTTAGCCTGACGCGTTCTACTAGCAATTAAACAATAAATTATTGAGGTTAATGTAATGCTTTGTGTGGCGGATATGGATTTACAAATCCACAGAGTGCGGAAGGTACGAACCAATCGATAAAGGAGTAATTGGCATGAAAAAAGCAACCATTCTGGCAATATTGTTCCTAATCCTGCTCGTACCGTCCGGTGTCGCTCTCGGCTGCCCCGCCGTTAGACACGGTGGTGGAGTCTGGCGAAACGGTAAACAATGACATTGTTTTGTTTGATGACGATCTGGATGTAGAGGAAGGTGCAACTGTTATCGGCAACGTAACGCTGTTCAACGGGGACGCTTACGTGGCCGGCACCATTAACGGTGATCTGGTGTTGTTTAACGGCGATTTGGAAGCGCGCAGTACGGCCGTTCTCAATGGAGAGTGCGTGCTAATGAACGGCAATTTGGACGACAATACAGAGTCTGGGCTAGATTGCACCAAGGTTGATGACCTGGGCAATTTTATTCCCGCTTTGTCAAACCTGCCCGGACTAGCCAGCATTTTAGAAGCCGCTCCACCAGAGGTTAACGTAGAAGTTTCGCCGGGCGGCGGTTTCTTCGCTAACCTGGCCGAGGCGGTTTTGAGCGGGCTGCTCATGGGCGCATTAGCCTTTGTAGTGGGCTCGTTGCTACCCGACCATTTGGGCCAGGTGCAACGCACAATACGCGCCAAGCCTGTGGCCAGCGGCACTGTGGGGGTGTTAACGGCCGTTGCCGTACCTTCACTCATCGCCATTCTCAGCATCATCTCGGCCATCCTCTTGCTTGTCTGCATCGGCATTCTAGGGTTTGGGCTGGTGCTGGCCCTGGCTTTGGGGCTGGCAGCCGGGCTGCTCTTTGGCTGGATTGCCGTGGGTAACCTGGTGGGGCAATGGCTGGCCGGCCCCCTCAAGCTAAAAGACCGGCGCGTAGCCGTCACCGCTGCCCTGGGCACGCTGATTATCACCTTCCTCATCAACCTGCTGGAAGGCATTCCCTACGTCATCGGCGAAGGCGTCATTACCGCCATTGCCTTGTCCCTGGGCCTGGGTGCGGTAGCGCTGACCCAGTTTGGCAGCAAGGTGTACCCCTCAGAAGGGGGACCGGCTGTCTATGTGCAGGAAGATGAAGCAAAAGTAACGGCCGTTCTCGACACCCTGCCTGTGGAAGACGCAGCCAAACTAAAAGAATAACGAATCCTCTCTTTCCTCCTCCCTAACGCAAAGGCGCGCCCTGTTGGACGCGCCTTTGTACGTTATATCCATCCTCAAAAAGAATGCTCTTAGAAATCTGTGCCCAACCCTTTGCCGGAAATTTTTGCTGCTATCTGGCCATACATGTGGCCCGTTGCAAACAGAAAATAGGGGCTGGCTGCAAAACTAATAATTAATGCCAAAATCGGTCCTAGGCAGGGAATAATTCCCAACACCGTCGTGACCACACTCAAAACCAAACCTGCCCCAAATGAAGCTAGAAAAACAATCAAGATATCGCCCATGTTCTGACGGGCAATGCCAATCACCTCACTAAAGCGGAAGCACGCGCCCAGCTCATTGGTATTCACATATTGCAGCACGATAGCCGGACTAATGAAAAGAAGGGCGATGGCAAACAGAACCGTCAGGCAGCCTATCAGCCCAAATGTGGCGATAATACCCGCTGCGGCAGCCTCTTCGCTGGCTTCCGCCAGGCCGCCAAACCCAATGGTGGCTATAAAGGCAATGCAAGCGATCAACCAGAATGGTAAGGTGTACACTAATTGTGCAGCTATTACAGAAAGCCCATCGCGGAAAAGTTGTCCAAAATCGTCCCATTCTGGCAAGGGCTTCTTAACGCCATCCCGCACGTTACGGGTTACACCCACCATATAACCTACTAACAAGGGGATGGGCACAATTAAAAATGAAGCTACTGAAACCAGCACCGCGATTCCTAACTTGGTCAACAATCTTTCGTCTTCTGTAACAAATGTAAATGCTTTTGCAATATCCATAATTTATTCTCCTTCGCTCACTTCGGACATATACTTACCTTACCGGTTGAAGTTTTGACTTCTGCAGCAGAATACGAGAAGGACTGGTTGCGTAACCCGCATTACCAGTCCCCTTATACTTCCAACCTAGAAGGTTGGCGCGTTATGCCCAGCCCTGGCCCTTCACAAAGTCGGTGATGACGGGTATGGTCACCATTTGCCCCTGATACGCTTGCCAGCCCCAATAGCAGCCTACCAACCACAGAAGAAGGCCCGGTAAGCCGCAAAGGAATGAAGTTAGAAAGCTGGCTAACATGGTGAGTACACCCCAAACCAATGCCTGCGCATTGTGCGCCTTCAGAAACGGCCGTTGCTTCTTATCCTCCAGCAAGTAAATTATTATCGGCACAATAGGGGATAACACATAAGTCAGCAACGCCCACAGCTTATCATCATTGGTCATGTCCATCCCAGAACCATTATCTTGCCCAAAATCATCGCTCATTGTCATGTCTCCTTCATCAAAATAGTAAATTGCCTTCTTGCACACTGTTTCACATTTTAAGGGCCACGCCAGTTTCCGTCAATAGCCGCTGCGCCATTTGCCAACGCTTCCACCAGCGTGTTAGAATCCACTTTATGACAAGAGTTGTGTTTATGGGTACCCCTGAATTTGCTGTACCCAGCTTACAAGCCCTCATGGCTACCCAAGAAGTGGTGGGTGTGGTCTCTCAGCCAGACCGGCCAGCAGGGCGAGGTCGCCAACTGCGCCCCTCCCCGGTGAAGGTGGCGGCAGAGGCAGCGGGCATCCCCGTTTACCAACCCAAGTCACTGCGCAAAGAGGAAACGGCCGTTCCCCTGCAAGCATGGCAGCCAGACATCATCGTTGTGGCGGCATTCGGGCAGATTTTGCGCCCCCACGTATTAAACTTGCCACCTCGCGGCTGCGTCAACGTGCACGCCTCCCTGCTGCCACGCTGGCGCGGCGCGGCGCCCATTCAGCACGCCCTGCTGGCCGGAGACTCTCAAACGGGTGTAACGCTGATGCAAATGGATGTCGGGTTGGATACTGGAGGAATATTTGTGCAAGAAGCTGTGCCCATTACAGACCAGGACACGGCCGAAACCCTGCACAATCAACTGGCCGAACTGGGTGGTAGAATGCTGCGGGAGCATCTGGACGACATTGTTAACGGCCGTCTTCAACCCACCCCGCAAGATGACACCCTGTCCACCTACGCCCCCATGATCAATAAAGAAGATGGACAAATTGATTGGACGAAAACGGCCGTGGAGCTGGATCGGCACATTCGCGCCATGACCCCCTGGCCCGGCGCCTATACCACCTGGAATGGCCAGCACCTCAAAATTTTGGCGGCACAAGTCAGTCACCACACCACCCCAACGGGGCAGCCGGGATTAGTGCGCCAGCTTGAAACACCCGTCGTCCTCACCAGTAAGGGCAGCCTGGCCTTGCAAACCGTGCAGCTTGCCGGTAAAAAAGCAGTCGACATTGCCGACTTCCTCCGCGGCCAACCAGATTTTGTTGGCAGCATATTGGGAGCCTAAACGGATAACTCATGAAAATTCTTGTATATGGCGCGGGAGCAGTGGGCGGATATCTGGCGGCGCAGCTTGCCCAAAAAGGGCATGACCTCACCGTCATTGTCCGTGAAGTCGCCGCCCAAGCCATCATGGCCGATGGCCTGGTCATTTACACAGAGGGAAAAACCCTCCGCACCCACCCCCAGGCGCTGACTTCTGTAGCCGAAGCCTTCAATTTCACCGAGGGCGGCGTAAATTATGACCTGATCATCCTGGCGATGAAATCGTATGATGTCATCCCTGCTCTGGATCCGCTGCTGGCTTTCTGCCCACAGCCCCCCACTATCTTGGGCGTACAAAACGGCATCAGCTCCGAAGTTCCCCTCATCAAGCAGTTGGGGGCTCAAAAAGTCATCACGGGTTCCTTTACCCTGCCCATCAGTCGTGAAGGGACCAACAGCTTGATAGTAGAACGCACGGATGGTGGATTAGGCCTGGCTCCCACACAGAAAGGGCAAAACATTCGGCAGTGGGTACAGCTCTTTAACGATGCCGGCATTGATACCGTTGGGCTAGAAGATTATCAAGCCATGCGCTGGTCAAAAGCATTGTTGAATATTGTCGGCAATGCCTCTTCAGCCATCCTCAACCGCACCCCTAATGCTATCTACAAAATTAACGCCTTGTTTGAGATAGAAATTCGCATGCTAAAAGAAGCGCTGGCCGTCATGGAAAAGTTGGGGTTAAAGCTGGTTGACTTACCCGGTTATTCGGCAAGCAGATTGTCTTTTGCGGTAAAACACACCCCAAAATTGCTCCTGAAGCCCATTCTGACCCAACTGGTAGGCAAGGGTCGGGGGGACAAAATGCCTTCTTTTCATATTGACCTCATGGCAAATAAGGGAAAAAATGAAGTTATTTACCACAATGGCGCCATTGCCCGCGCGGCCGAAACGGTTGGCGTTCGCGCGCCGGTCAACATGACCCTGACTACTGTGTTGATGCGGTTGGTGCGCCAAGAAATTGATTGGCGTGAATACGATGGCAACGCCAAACGCCTGCTGCAGGACGTACGGCAGACTGAACGGGCCATGAAAGAGCAAAAAGCAAAGCGGTAATGTTTGAGCTACGTCGCCGCGTAAACGGCCGTCCCCTTTTGGTTGGTCATCGCGGAGCCATGGGCGTCGCCCCCGAAAACACCATGCCCGCTTTTGAAGTAGGCCAAGCCGCCGGCATGGACTTGCTGGAATTAGACGTACAGCTTACCGCTGACGGCCAGGTCATTCTTTTCCACGATACCTTGCTAGAAGCAAAAACTAGCCTACCCGGTATGATCAAAGATTACACGGCCGAATTCCTGCAAACTCTCGACGTTGGCTCACATTTTGGCCCAGAATTTACCGGGGTCACCATGCCCCTGCTAAAAGACGTGCTGGCCTGGGCCAAAAGGCGCGTGGGCATCATGATCGAATTGAAACATGGCCCTATTTTTAATCCCCAGCTAGACCATACTACTGTGGGGTTGGTTGAAAGCTTTGGCATGGTAGACGAGGTTGTCTTCATCAGCTTTGACCAGTTTGCTCTGCAGCGGGTTAAACAGTTGAATCCCCACCTGACCACCAGTCTCATCTACGTCGGACACTATCTCAATCCCTTAGCATTGGTCAAAAATTTTCTGGTAGACGGGCTCAGCCCTTCCTCTGACTATCTGACGGAAGAAGAGGTGCGCCTCATCCATGATGCCGGATATGCTTGCAGCCCCGGCGGCTTTTGGTCCGACGTACCCACTTTTCTGAAGTGGGGCGTAGACACCCTCAGTAGCAATGACCCTGCCGCGCTGCGGGCAGCAGTAGACCGTATTCAGTAAGCAGTATTCAGCAAACAGTAACCTTCCACTGACCGCTGATTACGCACCTCCGATCACTTTCCTTTCCACACAGGCGGCCGTTTTAGCATAAACGCCTGGGCCCCCTCCAAAAAATCTTCGCTGCTGAAGAGCTGGCTTTGCGCCCACCCTTCCAGCATCAGTCCCCGGTCCACGTCTGCCAGCCCATCGATGACTCGCTTGGCCATGCCCACTGCCAGCGGCGCGGCCTGGCTAATTTCGCCCACTAATTCGTTTGCTACGGCCTCAAGCTGTTCCGCCGGAACCACGTAATTGACCAACCCCCATTCTTCTGCCTGGGCGGCGTCGATCTGCCGTCCGGTGAAAATCAGCTCTTTGGCGCGGGCGGGGCCGAGCAGTCGCGTCAGGCGCGTCGTGCCGCCCACGTCAGGGATGATGCCCAGCAGCGTTTCGGGTAAACCCAGTTTTGTACCTGTGGCAGCAATGCGCAGGTCGCAGGCGAGAGCCATTTCCAAAGCAAGGCCCAGGCAGTAGCCGTGCAGCAGGGCAATGGTGGGCAGCTCCAGTCGCTCTAGCAAGGTCAGGACGCCCTGAAATTCATCGGTGATGCTGCGCATGCGCGTTTGCCAATGGGGGCCGTGGGTTTGCGCCAGTCCCAGCAGGGCGCTGACGTCGATGCCGGCGGAGAAAGCTTTGCCCTCGCCGCGAAGGATGACGGCGCGTAGGCCAGGGGTACGGTTGGCAGTGGACACGGCCGTTTCCAATCCACGAAACATCTCCATGTTGATGGCATTGCGCTTTTCCGGGCGGTTCAGCACAATCTCAAACACGGCGTCGCGCTGCTGGGTAATAATTAAGTCAGTCATGGGAACTCCTAGGTAAAAGGTAAAAGTGCAAGCTTACAACTGCGACAAATAGTTATGGATGATGGCAGCAAGGTGAGACGGCCGTTCCATAGGCACCATATGTCCCGCCTCCTCAATTTGCACAAAAGTAGCGGCAGGCTGCTTCTGCTGCCACAACTGCCACGGCTCCGGAAAAATGGTGTCCGATTCGGTGGCGCGAATGCCCAGGGTAGGATGCGTGATGCGCGCCACGTCCTCCCACACTGTCAGCGGCGGGTGGCTGTAAATCTGCGCCTCCCACTTGCGGGGAAAGGCCAGCGCATATTCACTTCCATTTTCCCGCGCGGCATGGTTGACATAATCCCACAAGGCCTCATCGCTCCAGCGCTTGAAGACCTCTTTGCGGCGGAAGCGATTGAAGGCGGCCTGGCGGCTGGGCCAGCGGTTGCGCCGCCGCAGAGCGCTTTGCACCAGGGGCAGCAGGACGGTAACGTCGGGATTGGCAGCCGTCATTTCGAGGATGTGGGGCGGCAAAAACACCGGCTCAATGAGCACTAGGCCGTGAAACAGCTCTGGTCGCTTCTCTGCCGCCAGCATGGTGGCCACGCCGCCCAGCGAATGGCCCATGCCAATAACGTTTTGCAGCCCTTGCTGCTCCAAGAAGTGGATCAGGTCGTCGGCGAAGAGCTGCCAGTCGGTCATTTCGGCGGGGTCGGTGTGGGGCCATAACGGCCGTTGCGCCATGGCCAGCACGCGGTAATGGGGCCGCAGCTCATTGAGAAACAGCCGGTAGCTACCCGGCGGGTACGCGTTGGCATGGGCAAAGTGTAGCAGCGGGCCATTACCTCCGAAATCAAGATAAGGAATTTTTTCGAGCAATAGAATCCTCCATGTTCGGAATGCGAAAAGCGGGGAGCGGAGAGCGTGCTTGGATCATGACTGTAACTTGTACCACTTCTCAGGGTTGGTCATCATGCGGGTAAGCATGCGGCAAATATGATCGTAATTGTCTTTTAACTGCACATATTGTGACTGAGAAATATATTGGCATTCAAGAGCAAAGTTCAACCACACTTCTGTTTCCGCTGCTTCAGAATCTGCATCGCTGAGTTTACTGACAAAATGGGCCGGATATCGTCTTTTTCGCCAAGCCTCTGCAATATTTCCACAAACAGACCGCGATGAACGGCGAATCTGGTCAGTTAGCGAATACCTCTCATGAACTGGCCATTCTCTCGACAAAGTATAAATCTCCATTGCCGCCCGAAAAGCCACCTGGTAAACCTGCAACTCTGAGTAATCTTTAACCGCCATATCTCACACTCCTCGGTTTCGCTACCCGCTCTGCGCTCTACGCTTTACGCGCCACGCTCCCCTTGCAACAAGCGCAGCAAACGCCGCGTCACGTCCTTCGTGTCCGGGCCGATTTCGCCGGGCGGGCCGACGCAGGCGGGGCAGCCGTCGCGGCAGCGGCAGTCGCTGACCAGTTCCAGGGCGGCTGTGCAGCAGGTCGTCGTGCAGTTCAAACAGCCGCTGGCTGAAGCCCACTCCGGCCGCCATGCGCTCGTAAATGACGAGGGTCGGCGCTTTGGTCAGCGGGCTGCGGCTTTCGGCGCTGACCAGGATGTCGCCGGGATCGCACATGAGGTAGAGCGGGGCCAGATTGCGCAGCACGTAGGCCAACCCGCCCAGCGCGGAGCGGGTTTGCTGCCCGGCTTCGGCCTGGCGGTGGCAGCTGGGGCAAAGGGTGATGAGGTTGTCGAGTTGGTTGGCCTGCCAGGTAGTTGTCGTTTTGGCCGGGGATGTAGTTGAATTCGCGGAACGGCCGTATATGATGCACGTGAAGCGTGATAGACCCGTCGGGTCTTCTGAAAACCTGTCAGGTCTTTGCCTCGCGCCCCACACATGCGGCAGCGATGGCCATCCCGCTCCAGGGCCAGCTTGCGCTGCCTGCTGCCAGTTGGGGCCGTAATCATTCGGCCGCAGCAAAATGCCCAGCGTCGTACAGCCGCTCCGTCAGCGCCTCGCCAAAGATCAGCCAGTAGCCGCTCGTCTCCAGCGTCATCTCCGGCAAATCAATCTCGCCAAAACCCAGCGTCTCGTGGGTGTACCGCTTGATTTTGCGGTAGCCGGTGGCCTGCGTCACCACCGACACGTCGCCCCAGGCCCGCAGGAGATCGGTGATTTCAGATTTCGGATTTGAGACTTCGGACTTTGCCTCACGGCTTACGGACTGCGGATTACGGACAACGGATTGTTTGTCTTCCTCCGGGCGCAGGTCGCGGATGCTGCTGCCGACGCTGGCGCGGGTGTAGTAATCGACATCGACGGGGCGCACGTAGGCGATACGGCCGTCCCAATCCAACGATTCCACCAAATACGTCCGCGCCTGGTGCATGTAAATCGCGTCTTCGTACAGCAGCAGGGGCACGCTCTCCAAATCAATTTCGCCAATGACGGCCGTCGTCCGTCGCCACAGTCATGAATGACGACCGTGTCATCGCCGCTGGTGCGCAGGGAAACGGCCGTGGCCGGGACCCTTCGCCCAAATAATGATACTGGTCGCGCGTTTCGTGCAAATCGCCCGCCTCTTCCAGCACCTCCAGCAGCGGGTCAACGGGCGCCAAAACCGCCAAAGTCTTCGCCCTGCTGAAAGGGCAGTTCATAGGCAGCGCAGTGCAAATGGTGCACCATGATGCGCAGATTGTCGGGATTGGTCAGCGCGTGTTCCGGCGAACGGCCGAACAGATAGCGCGGATGATTGCAAATGTACTGGTCGAGCGGGCTGTTGCTGGCAATCAGCACCGCCACCGACTGCTCCGCGCGCCGTCCGGCGCGCCCTGCCTGCTGCCAGATCGAGGCAATCGAGCCAGGGTAGCCGGTGATGACGGCCGCATCCAGTTGGCCAATGTCGATGCCCAATTCCAGGGCATTGGTGGCCACCACGCCGCGCAGTCGCCCGTGCGCAGGCCATGCTCGATTTCGCGCCGCTCCAACGGCAGGTAGCCACCGCGATAGCCGGTGACGGCCGTTTCCTCCCTTGCCCATGGTACGCCAACTCATCCCGCAAATAGGTCAGCAGCAGTTCCACCGTTTGGCGGGCGCGGGCAAAGACAATGGTCTGAATATCTTCGGCAAGAAAGGTGACGGCCGCATCCCGGCCGCCAACACCGACACTGCCGCGCAGCCCCAACTCCTCGTCAATGATGGGCGGGTTGTAGAGGATGAACTGCTTTTCGCCCGCTGGGCGCGCCGTTTTGCGCTTCGTCAATCAGGGTAAAGGGCTGTTCCACCAGCCGTTCGCGCATGTTCCTGCGGATTGGCAATGGTGGCCGAGCAGCAAATAAACTGCGGGTTGCTGCCGTAAAATGGCACAGCCGCTGCAGCCGGCGCAGCACGTTGGCCACGTGGCTGCCAAAGACGCCCGATAGGCGTGAATTTCGTCCAGCACCACAAATTCCAGATTGCGGAACAGATTGCGCCAGCCGGTGTGGTAGGGCAGGATGCCGGCGTGCAGCATGTCCGGGTTGGTGATGAGGATGCCGTCGGCGGCGCGCACTTTGCGCGCGCTGGCTGCGCGGCGTGTCGCCATCGTAGCTGTGCACTTCAACCGGCAGATTGCCCGCACCGATGAGAGCGGCTGGTTTCCGCCAGCTGATCGTGCGCCAGCGCTTTGGTGGGAAAGAGGTAGAGGGCACGCGCTTTGGGGCGCTCCAGCAGCCGCTGCAAAACGGGCACAGTGTAGCACAGCGATTTACCGGAGGCGGTGGCGGTGGCGATGACGACGTTTTCACCACGCTGCGCGGCGTCAATAGCCGCCCCCTGATGGGTGAAGAACTGCTTGATGCCCCGCTCATGCAGCGCGGTTTGCAGTTTGTCGGAGAGGGGAGTGGCAAGAACGGCCGTTTGCGCCGGGCGCGCCCGCAGCCGCTCCCACGCCACCACGTCGCGCATAAAGTCACGGTTCATTCGCAAGGCGGAGAGGAGGTCAGGTAGCTGCATTGGCTGATTATAACGATAAAACTGCTTGATCTGCGAAATCTGCGGATAATAACATCATGACTTACAAAGGGATCATTTTCGACTTTAACGGCGTGCTGCTGTGGGACGGCCGTTTACACGAGCAAGCCTGGACTGAATTTGCGCGGCAGGTGCGTGACAAACCATTTACTTTAGAGGAAATGGCGGTGCAGATGCACGGCCGTTCCAATCATGCCATCCTTGAATACCTGACCGGAGAAAAACTGGACTACGCTGCCGCCCAGAAGCTGGCAGAGCAAAAAGAAGGCATCTACCGCCAGATGTGCCTGGATTGGGGAAATGAATTTCGGCTTTCGCCGGGAGCAGAAGAGCTGTTAGACCGGTTGGTTGCTCACAACGTGCCCCGTACCATCGCCACCGCCTCCGAAGCTGTCAACCTGGCGTTTTTCGTGCAGCATTTGCACCTGGCCCGCTGGTTTGAACTGGGCAAAATTGTCTTTGACGACGGCACCATGCCCAACAAGCCCGCCCCCGACATTTACCTGCGCGCCGCCGCTACACTGAGGCTATCACCACGAGAATGCGTGGTGGTAGAGGATTCCCGCTCTGGCATTGAGGCTGCCCGCGCCGCGGGAATCGGGCACATTATCGCTCTGGGGCCCGCCCCACGCATCCTCATTTGCTGGCTCTGCCCGGAGTCTCACAGGTGGTGGGGAATCTGGGCGAGGTGCAAACGGAGTCCTTATTTGCTTTGAGATAGGGGACCCGGCGTCACAAGGATGGTGTTTCCAAATTTTAGATGAGCATTGACGCTGCAAACGGCCGTTTCTGGTATCATAGCCTCGTTCGCATTCCACATCGCAACCGCAATTAAATCGAAAGGGATTATTTATGCTAATTGACATTCAAGCTGAGTATGGACAGCGCATAAAACCTTTGATGTTTCGAGGTCATTAAGCTATGTTCCGACGAGAATTTGTTCTGGTGTTATCAGCACTTCTGTTTTTGAGCATCCTGGTAGTGGTAGTTGCCCATCCCCCTACCAGCTACGCCCAAAGCGTTTGTACAGGTGAATTCCTTTCCGTCAGCCCAGCATTAAACGATTTAGGCAGCAGCGAATATGTACGCATGGACGGTACAGAAACCGGTGTTATAGGCGGGTTGTACCCCGGCGGCAGCAACGTGCGCCCTGCTCCCCATGAAGCCGACGGCGTCGCCCTGGCCCAGCAAATTGTGCCTTTGGACACCAGCGGTCAACCTGCTGAAAACGGCCGTATTGTCCTCGTCTCCGTAGGAATGTCCAACACGGCTGCAGAATTCATCGAATTTATCCGCCTTTGGCGTGACGATGACACCATCAACCCGGCTCTAGCTGTGGTCAACGGCGCGCAGCCCGGCCAAACTTCAGATGTTTGGCGTGACCCTGATGCGCAAGTTTGGCAGGATTTAGATAACTTTTTACTATCCGGAGGACTAAATCCTCTGCAAGTGCAGGTTGCCTGGGTCAAACTTACGCAAATTGGCCACGGCGACTTTCCGGTAAAAGCAGAGTCGCTACAAGATGATTTAGAACAGGTCGCCCGCAATCTGAAAGCACGCTACCCAAACATCAAAATCGCCTACTTTTCCAGCCGCACCCGCTCTTACACGTACTGGCAGGGCCTCAGCCCTGAACCCACAGCTTTTGAAACAGCCTTCGCCGTACGCTGGATGCTGGAAAACCAAATTAATGGCGACCCAACCTTAAACTTCGACCCAGAAAATGGTCCGGTAGTAGCTCCTTTCCTTTCTTGGGGGCCTTACTTATGGATTGACGGATTGAATCCCCGCTCAGATGGGCAGACCTGGCCCCCGGAAAACCTGGTAGGGGACTGTACGCATCCCTCCGATATCGGTGAACTTCAGGTAGCAAACATGCTGATGGATTTCTTTAAAACGGATACAACGGCCGTATCCTGGTTCCTGGCCAATGGCACACCTCCTACGCCGACAAACACACCACCAAATACCCCAACTCCTACCACTTCTCCGACACGCACCCTACCTCCTACCCCAACGCATACCCCTACGCCAAATCCCACCTAACACTCCCACCGCAACTCAAACACCTACGATGGGAACTTACACCTTCGCCAACAGCCACCCAACCACCCACATCCTCACCCAACGGTCACACCACCTGCAGCCAATCTCTTCCTTCCGCACGTTCAGGCCAGCGAATCGTTACCTCCTGTTGTGCCTGCTGCGCAAACCAATCACAAGGTGTGTTCATTGCGAAAATACGACAAAAGCATGAGTACACAAACAAGCGGGTATGCTAGGATACGGCCGTAAGTGACAACGCGGTACCCACCTCCAATTTACTTTCCCCGGTACAGCGTTCGCCAAATCAAAACCGCCTTGGAGGAACAGAAAGATATGATGCATCCCGCAACCGAATTGCGCTACGTCAACCCCGACATAGGGTATGGCGTCTTCGCCACCGCCTTCATCCCACAAGGAACCATCGTTTATGTGCAAGACAGCCTGGAAATTGTCTTGCGCCCCGATGACCCACTCATTCAGGACCCTCGTTACGCCGCCATCATCAAAAAATACGCCTATGAAGACGAAGCGCACAACCAGATTATTAGTTGGGATTTCGCCAAACACATTAATCACTGCTGCCACGCCAACACGCTCAGCACGGGTTACGGTTTTGAAATCGCCATCCGCGACATATTGCCCGGTGAAGAATTAACTGACGAATACGCCCTCTTTTCGCCCCATCATGAAATGACCCTGCGCTGCCACTATGCGGATTGCCGCCTCCGTTTGCAGCCCGGCGATTTAGTGCAGTATGGTCCCCAATGGGATCGGCTTATTCAGCAAGCATTAGCTGCGCTGCCCAATGTGCCCCAACCTTTGCTCTCATTGGTAGATGAAGCAACTCTAACTGACCTGATGACCTACATCCATACCGGGCATAATTACCGCCCCGTTACCCCAAAAGATTACAGCCTGTCGCTTGAGGTCCGATCCTAGCCTTGAAACCATACCTGCTCAGCTTTATACTTGGCTAAATCTGTACTTTCCAGGAGATTAGCCATGCTGCCTTCTGCAAATTCATCCAATGCGCCCTTTAACGCCAACTTTTTCCCTCAGCACGTCTTGCTTCTTACCGTTGGGGAAAATATGATTCCCATGGGGTATTGGACCGTCATTTCTAAAGACCCATTTCGCTTCCTGATTTGTATGCAAGTAGGCAACCATTCCCTCCATTTGCTGCGCCAATATCAAGAAGCGGCCGTACACTTTATGCCTTGGAGGGATCGGGAGCGTGTGGTCCGGGCCGGGTACATCAGCGGGCGCGACAAAAACAAGGCTAAGGAATTGGGCTTCAACCTGCTGCCGGCTTCAAAACTGAAGCATACCAGGCTGGTGGAAGGTGCAGAAATCACTTATGAAACCACCCTTTTCCGTGAATTAACTGAACTGGCTTCCCGTGAATTTGTCCCCTTTGTGCTGGATGTCGTGGCCACCCATGGTAAGAAACGGCCGCAGCAAAAAAGCCCCATCATCTACCTCAGCCATAAAGATTTTGCTACCCTGGGCGAACGCTGGCGCTACCGTTAATTTTCGGCCGTATAGAGTTGCAGATTGACTATTTTTGGCTATAATGTCCGTCGCTTCGGCGCCATAGCTCAGACGGCAGAGCGGGGGACTCATAAGCCCTAGGTCACTGGTTCAAGTCCAGTTGGCGCCACAAAAAAAGACACCCGGTTGGGTGTCTTTTTGTTTGTTTGGTTGCACCTGATCACTACGGTTCCACAGTTAACGGATTGTCCAGCCAGGTGGGTACAAGCTGCACCCAGGTATTTCCCACCTTCAGCGGGAACGGATTGCCCTCAAGGTCGGTAAAAGTTAGCAAATCATTACGTCCTTCCCGATGCCACATCACGTCAAAGCGCTGCCCATCGCGGAAAACGGCTCCGGTACCGCTACCCCAAAGCTGAATTTGCACAGACAAATGGCGGCAAACGCCATCGGCGATTTCCTCACAAATGGTGGGGTCTTCCGCATGATATGGAGCAATGACGACCACGTTAGCGGCCGTTACCTGCTCCAGCGTATTGCCATCGGCGTGGATTTCGCCATCAGTCCAGCGCTGATATTGGCCGGTAACGCCATTGTAAACCCACAGCACGTAGGTCCAACGGTAATCGATGGCCACCCGGCTGGCGGCCGTTCCACCCTCTGGCGCTCCTTCGCTGAAGTAAAGATACGTACCAAAGTCGGGTTTGTTATTTTGCCCAATGTTGTCCAGGTAGGCCCACAGTTGGTCTGGATTGCCGTATAGAGTATGCTCCAAAGGTTTGTCTGTTTCGCCAGTGCGGTAGAGGCCAAAACCAGCCTCGTTGATGCGGTCGGCGAAGTCTGAGGCGTAAAGCCTTTGGCGGACACCGGCGCTGGCCCCAGAAAACACCAGCCCGGCATCGAACATAGCGGGCAATTCCAGGTCAATGAGGCGGGCGCTGCGTACCGGGCCTACTTTTTCGGGGCTGCTGCCGTAGAAAACGGCCGTAAACCGCGTAATGCCCCCCTCTGTCGTATGTTCAAACACCCAATCAGCATCATTCAGACCGGACTGAGGCCGGGTGTAAACGGCCGGCGCATTGGACAGCTTAACGGCCAGGGGACGGCGCTCTAAGGTGTCGGGGTTGCTGACTAATTCCCCCGTCAGCGGGTTGCGGTTGGTGAAGTCAGCAGCATACAAAACCCCTTCAGCTAATGGTCGTGTTGTTTCCGAAACGGCCGTTGGCTCTTTTGTTGCTTCGACCACCACCACGGGCGGCGCAGGCACACGCGTCGCCGTGGCAGAGCTGGTCGCGCTGTCGCCAGCAGAATTGGGCACGGAAGCCGGGGCATCCGAAATGGCTGGCGTGTTTTCTAATGCCGGGGCGGTAGGCATGGTAGGGGAAGCTTCATTCGCGCCCCCACAGGCAACCAGCACCAGCAGCAAAATCAGTAAGGTAAAGGGCATTTTTTTCATCGGTTCCTCGCATTCGAATCAATTGTCTAGACCCAACAGGATTTTCCCAATTTATCAGGTCTGGTCTGTTATTCTGGCACGGCCAATCGGTTTGTCAAGTACGCCTGCCATACGCCTCGAAGCCGTTTATTGTGCCGCAATCTACTATCCGCTAAACTCCTCAGCGTGAGAGAACAAAAACCCCCACGTTTGCTAGTACAGTTGGCAGTTCTGACGTTGGCCCGCTTGTTTCTGAATACCGGGCTGCGCATGGTTTACCCCTTTTTGCCCGCATTGGCGCGGGGTCTGGGAGTGGAGCTAACGGCCGTTTACCGTCTCGTCACCCTGCGCAATTTTTCTGGCTTGCTCAGCCCTGTTTTTGGACCGCTAGCCGAACGATACGGCCGTAAACCTATGCTCATTGCTGCCACCCTGCTGATGGCCGGGGGCAGTTTTATCGTCGTTATCTCGCCCACTTACTGGGCATTAGGCGCAACCTTCGTCGCCATCGGCATCGCCAAAATTATCTACGACCCCGCCATGCAAGCCTACCTGGGTGATCGCGTTCCCTACAAGCAGCGTGGCCGCGCCATTGCCTTCACCGAAACTTCCTGGGCCGGGGCGCTGCTTATCGGTGCGCCTGCCATTGGCCTGGCGATACAATTCTTGGGCTGGCAGGCGCCCTTTGCCTGGTTGGGCGCGCTCAGCCTTCTGGCCGCCATACTGCTTTGGCGCTTGTTACCACGCATCCCCCATGCTGCCAACCGCCTGCTGCGCCTGCGCGACACGGGCAAATATTGCGGCAGCATCCCGTAGTTTGGGCGGCCGTCGCCTACACCATGCTGGCCATGGGTTCAAATGAAATCTTTTTCATCGTTTATGGTGATTGGATGGAAGCCAGTTTTGGTCTGGCCCTGAGCGCGCTGGGCCTGGCTTCAAGCGTCATTGGCGGCGCGGAAATAATCGGTGAAATTTCTGCCGGTTTTTTGGTAGACCGCTTTGGCAAGCGTCCGGTCATTATCACGACGGGACTGCTCAACGCCCTGGCTTATTTTGTCATACCCTTTACAAGCAACTCCCTGTTTAGCGCCCTGGCCACCCTGGTGCTGCTCTTCTGGTTTTTTGAGGTAACGCTGGTTGGGGGCGTGCCCCTGCTTACAGAATTGGTGCCAGGAGCCAGGGGAGTGGTCATGTCAATGGCGCTGGGCGCCGGAGCGCTAGGCCGCACCATTGGCTCGCTGGTTGGTCCGCTCATCTTTCAGCGGAGCGGTTTTGCGGGAAGTGGTGCTGTAGCAGCCATTGTCATGGCGCTGGGCGTGTTGGTATTGGCAAAGTGGGTAAGGGAATTCAGCAGCGACGGCGCTGCAGGCCGCTCGCTAAGTTGATTATCTGCAATTCACTGGAAGCAGTAAGTTCAACCTGGCCCTGGTAAAGCTGTTTTGCCAAAAGCTTACTCCTCGCTCAGTTCTTTACCTTACTACTGAGCCAAATCATCGAGGATAACACGGGGGTGAGGGATTTCCACACTTAAACTGAGACCCCCATCCGCCTGATTTTGTATGCTGAGCCGCCCACCTAGCAGCGCAACCCGCTCTCCAATACCCAATAAACCAAAATGACCTGAACGGCTCAACATGGAAAGGTCAAAGTCGTCAGCCAGGCCATGTCCATTATCAGCGATGGTCACGGACAACATACGCGGAGATGTGTAAGCCAGGGTAACAGCCACCTGGGAAGCTCCTGAATGTTTCCAGACGTTGTTCAGTCCCTCTTGCACGATGCGGAAAATGGACAGTTCAATGGCTTCAGGCAAGCGGCCAAAATTCTCGTTTAGCGTAAGGAGTACTTCAATGCCCGTGCGGTCCCGCCAGTTGAGGGTGTAGGATTTGAGAGCAGCACCCAAACCGAGGCTGTCGATGGTGGGTGGGCGCAAATCCCCACAAATTCCGCGGATATTTGTGACCAACTGGCGTATGTTAAGGCGAGCATCGTCTAGTTCGGCCAGCAATATCTCGTTGTTTTCGGCAAGGCTGGCGATTTCTTCTAGCTGGTAATTTAAACTCAATAAATCCTGAATGGTTTCATCGTGTAATTCGCGGGAAAGGTGTTTGCGCTCTAACTCGCGTTGGGTCAGCAAGCGCCGCTGCGCATCCTGCAGTGCCAGGTTTGCGCTGTCCAAAGCTTGAACCTGTTCTGACAATTGGGTGAGCAACTGCTGATTGATGGTGTCACGGGCAGCCAGGTCCTGTTCGAGAAGCAGTTGATTGTGGTAAAGGATTTCGGCCTGCTGCTTGGCTTGATAATAGCTGTCCAGGGCCCAAATGACGGGCGTGCGCTGCTGGCGCTGACCGGTGCCCACTAGAGCAGCAACAATTTCTTCCCGATTGGTTTCATCGGTGCGCATGTTGGCTGTTATTTCTCCACGGCACAGGACAATGATGCGGTCGGTGACGGCAAATAGATGGTCAAGGTTTTGATTGCTGAAGAGTACCGGCCGTTCCCTCTTGCTGCCACGATTCGATTAAGGAAAGTAGTTTCGTCTGATATGGCGAGCTGAGCATCGCTGTGGGATCATCCACGATGCGCAAAACCGCCGGGTAGGACATCCCCTGCGCCAGGGAAATCAACTGCCGGGCGTCGCTGGAGAGGTTGATCACTTTTTCGTGGCAGCGAAGGAAATTCCACATCTAGTTGGGCCAGAATACAACGCGCTTCTTCATCCATTTTACGCTGGTGGAGCAGGTTGTATTCTTTACCAAGCAAGGACCGCTTCAGTTCGTGTCCCAGAAAAATATTAGTTGTTATGTCAAACTGATCCACCAACATGGGGTCTTGATGAATCAGGCTGATGCCGATTTTTTTTGCCTGGAAAGGCCAGGAATGGGAACGGCCGTTAAAGATCAACCCCCCGCTGTCAGGTGGCAACAAGCCAGCCAGAATACGGGTCAGTAAAGTCTTCCCCGCCCCGCTACGTCCGGCTAACCACCACAACCTCACCTGGATAAATCTCCAGGGAGAAATTATTTAGCGCTGTGAAAACGCCAAATTTCTTCGTTAGCCCGGTTGCGCGCAGTAAAGGGGTCATGTCACTCTATCGCATCGATAATAATCTGGTACAACGTAGCCGCATCGAGGTCTTTTTTGTCCAGGAAAGCATTTGCACCTGCTTCCAACCCCAGCCGGTGAAATTCCCGATCCGGGTAAGCGCTCATCAAAAGTACACGGGCGTCATGAGATTGCCCTTTAATCTGGCGCGTGCAGCGAATGCCGCTTTCATCTCCCAAAACAACGTCCACAAAAACAAGCTGCGGCGAAACTTGACGTACCAGATGCAGGGCATTTTGCATGTTGGCTGCTTCATACACGATAGCCTGCGGGTAAATACGATCAACCATGCGCCGCAACCGCCGCCGGTAGCGCTGGTTGTCATCAACAATCAATATCGACGCTTGCTGCTCCTGTGGCAACAACATGGGGCTTGTTGAAGGTGCCTCCATGCGACGAGCGACCATTTCGGGGTGTTCATGAACTAAATTTGCCGCTTCCAGGCGGCTCTGTACACTCAGCTGTCGATAAAGCCGCGTCAGGTGCGTTTCAATTGTTTTCACGCTCAAACCCAATTTGGCGGCAATAGCGCGGTTATCTAACCCCTTGGAAAGTAGATGCAAAATGTCTACCTGACGCGAGGATAAATTAGGCAAATCCTTTTTTGTAGGTTCTGCCGGTTGAATCAGTTTGTCTACTAATGAACTAGAAATCCAGCGTTTACCAGCCAGCACGCGCTCAATGGCCAGAAGCAAGTCGCTTAAGGGTTGGTCTTTCAGATGGTAACCATTTACTCCGGCACGCAGCAAGCCTTGCACGTAGATATCATCGTCATATGCGCTCACAACCAGTATGAACATTTTCGGATATAGCATACGGATGTGGTGAATGGTAGCCACTGGCTCAAAATTGGGCATGGTCACATCAATGAGCAATAAATCTGGGTTCAGATCCTCAATTGCCTGAATCAATCCTGGCCCATCTCCTACTTCGCCCACGATTTGCAGCGAAGGATCACCCTCTAGGGCATTTCGAATACCTGCTCGTACTAGTGCATGATCATCTGCCAATAATATGCGTGTTGGAAACATGATTCTATTATGCCCAAATTAGCAGCTAGCGCCCAAGCGGAATCACTATTTCTTTTATTAGGGGAAATCCCTTAATAGAGATAGGGTAATCCCTCATAAGATTAGGGGGATATAAGGGTACACGGCCGTTTCTTGTTCGGATTAAATAGTAATGAGTCTAAAAATCTGGTGGATCTGCATAACAAGGAGGTGAGAAGACGGACCCCATATCACATTCTTTTTGGAAGCCTAAGTTGAGATACTTTTATAATTAAAACCAAACTATTGGAGGATAAGAGAAATGAAAAGCAAATTACTGAAATTAGCCCTGATCATGATGGCCTTACTAACAATTATGGCCCTGATCGGCTGTGGTGGACAAAATAATGCCACCCCCGAACCCGATGCGAACACAGGCACTGCTGCAAACACTGGTACTGAAGAAGATACCCCTGTCGAAGCCGTTGCCGGTAAGGTTGGCATCGTATTGCCGACAAAAGACGAGCCCCGCTGGGTGCAAGACGAAGCCCGCTTTAGAGAAGCTTTAGGAGCCGCCGGGTACGACGTTGAAATCCTGTTCAGCCAGGGCGATTCGGCTAAAGAACGCGCCAATGTCGAGGACCTGATTACCAAGGGCGTGCAGGTCATCATCATCACGCCACATGATGGCACGGCTGCTGCCGCTGCCGCCGAAGCCGCCCAAACTGCTGGTGTCAGCGTCATTTCCTACGACCGCCTGATTCGTGACACCGACGCCGTCGACTACTACGTCACCTTCGACAGCCTGGCCGTTGGCGCCCAGCAGGCGCAATACCTGGTTGACAATGCCAGTGGTACCGGTAACCCGCTTTATCTCTATGCCGGTGCCGCCTCCGACAACAACGCCTTCATCTTCTTCGAAGGCGCCTGGAAAGTGCTGCAGCCCAAGATTGCCGACGGTACCTTCATCATCAAGAATTCCAGCGAAGCCGAGGCCCTTTCTGGCAAAGCTGATCTCAGCCGTGACGAACAGGCCCAGATCATTGGCCAAATTACCACCAACTGGGACTTCAATGTCGCCAAGAATCTAGCCGAAGCCAACCTGACGGCCACCACGGCTGCGGACAAGGGCACCGTCTTCATCCTGGCGCCAAACGACGGGACCGCCCGCGCCATCGCCGACACCTTTGCCGCGGATGGTGATGTGACGAATTACTACGTTACTGGTCAAGATGCGGAAAAAGCCTCCGTCCAGTACATCATCGATGGCAAACAGTCGATGACCGTTTTCAAAGATGTTCGCACCCTGGTCGATGATGCCATCAGTGCTGCGGTGGCTTTGCTTGAAGGTAATGCCCCCAACGCCACTGGTTCCTACAATAATGGGACCATTGACGTACCGGCTATCCAGTCCCCAGTTGTTACCGTGGATGCTGCCAATGTGCAACAAGTTCTGATCACGTCAGGCTACTACAACGCCGATGAGTTCACGGGTGTCGTTGGTGCTGGCGATGTCGCTGGCAAAGTTGGCATCGTATTGCCGACAAAAGATGAGCCCCGCTGGGTGCAAGACGAAGCCCGCTTTAGAGAAGCTTTGGAAGCCGCCGGGTACGACGTTGAAATCCTGTTCAGCCAGGGCGATTCGGCTAAAGAACGCGCCAATGTCGAGGACCTGATTACCAAGGGCGTGCAGGTCATCATCATCACGCCGCAAGATGGTACGGCTGCTGCCGCTGCCGCCGAAGCCGCCCAGGCTGCTGGTGTCAGCGTCATTTCCTACGACCGTCTGATTCGTGACACCGACGCCGTCGACTACTACGTCACCTTCGACAGCCTGGCCGTTGGCGCCCAGCAGGCGCAATACCTGGTTGACAATGCCAGTGGTACCGGTAACCCGCTTTATCTCTATGCCGGTGCCGCCTCCGACAACAACGCCTTCATCTTCTTCGAAGGCGCCTGGAAAGTGCTGCAGCCCAAGATTGCCGACGGTACCTTCGTCATCAAGAATTCCAGCGAAGCCGAGGCCCTCTCTGGCAAAGCTGATCTCAGCCGTGACGAACAAGCCCAGATCATTGGCCAAATTACCACCAACTGGGACTTTAACACCGCCAAGAATCTAGCCGAAGCCAACCTGACGGCCACCACGGCTGCGGACAAGGGCACCGTCTTTATCCTGGCGCCAAACGACGGGACCGCCCGCGCCATCGCCGACACCTTTGCCGCGGATGGTGATGTGACGAATTACTACGTTACTGGTCAAGATGCGGAACAAGCCTCCGTCCAGTACATCATCGATGGCAAACAGTCGATGACCGTCTTCAAAGATGTCCGCACCCTGGTCGATGATGCCATCAGTGCTGCGGTGGCTTTGCTCGAGCAACAATGCCCCCAACGCCACTGGTTCCTACAATAATGGGGCCATTGACGTACCGGCTATCCAGTCCCCGGTTGTTACCGTGGATGCTGCCAATGTAAAAGCAGTCCTGATTGACTCAGGCTACTACAGCGCTGACGAATTCACTGGATTAGAGTAAAAGCTGATAATAATGAGGGGTGCTGTCTTCGGCTAGCACCCCTCATTTTTTCGATCTCGAAGTTTCTGAGATCTGGAGCTAATCATGAACGATACCCCTATTCTAAAAATGAAGAACATCACTAAGGAATTTCCCGGGGTCAAGGCGTTAGACAATGTAACATTTAGCGTCAAACGAGGCGAGATTCACTGTTTGGTTGGCGAAAATGGCGCTGGCAAGTCTACCCTGATGAAAATTTTGAGCGGGGTTTATCCCCATGGACAGTACGAGGGCGAGATTGTCTTTGGTGGTCAAAGCCAGACATTTAACAACATTCGCGACAGCGAGCAGACTGGTATCAGCATCATTTATCAAGAATTGGCACTTGTGCCAGAAATGACCGTATATGAAAACATTTTCTTAGGGAACGAAATTAGTAAGGGTCCCCTGATTGACTGGAATGAAACCATTAAACGCGCCACCGACATGTTGAAAAAAGTGCGGCTGGATGTGAATCCGGCTGTAAAAGTGAAAGAACTTGGGGTTGGCAAGCAGCAGCTGGTAGAAATCGCCAAGGCGTTGAGCAAAGATGTTAAACTGCTTATTTTGGACGAGCCAACCTCGGCTCTAAATGAAAATGATGTTGAGAACCTTCTGGATTTATTGCGGGGTCTGCGCGACCAGGGCGTCACCTGCATCATGATCACCCATAAACTAAAAGAGGTCATGGACATCTCAGACTCGGTCACCGTTCTGCGTGACGGCCAGACCATTTGCACGCTGGATGCACACAAAGGGGAAGTTTCGGAACAAGTCCTTATCAAGCACATGGTTGGCCGTGAAATTGATAATATTTATCCCAAACGGGAGCATAAACGATCGAATGAAATTGTGTTTGAAGCGAAAGGGTGGACTGCGTACGATTCATCACGGGAACGTACCATTCTCAAAAACGCCAATTTCTATGTCAAGAAAGGGGAGATCGTCGGATTTTCTGGATTGATGGGTTCCGGTCGGACAGAATTAGCCCTAAGCATATTTGGCAATCCAGATCACTATCAGATTACTGGAGAATTGACCAGCGCTGGGCAAACCCAGCACTTCAACCATCCCCGGGAGGCCATCCAGGCCGGTATTGCTTACGTGTCGGAGGATAGAAAGCGCAATGGTCTGATTTTGATGCAAGATGTCAAGCAAAACACCACATTGGCCAATTTGCAGGAAATATCCAAGCGTTATATCGTGAATCAAAACGATGAAATATCGATTGCCAATAGATACAAAGATTCACTCAACATCAAAACCCCTAGTATTGAGCAAACCGTTGGCAACCTAAGTGGAGGTAACCAGCAAAAGGTTTCTTTGGCAAAATGGCTATTTGTCAAACCGAATGTGCTCATATTGGATGAACCAACGCGGGGGATTGATGTTGGTGCCAAATTTGAAATATATACAATTATGAACCGGCTGGTCGTTGAGCAAGGAATGAGCATTATTATGATCTCTTCGGAACTACCTGAGATATTAGGGATGAGCGACCGGGTCTACGTTGTATCCGCCGGAGAAATCACGGGCGAGCTACCCATTGAAGAAGCGACGCAAGAACGCATTATGCATTTGGCTACCAGGAACTAACAAGAGAAGATAAAACCTGCAATGTGTTAAGGAGAGAGAGAATGTCATTCATGCAAGATCTACAAAATGTGCTCCGGAAAAACATCCGTGACTACGGTATGTTTATCGCCCTCTTCGTGATTTGGGCTGTTTTTGCCGTATTGACTGACGGTGTCTTTATTTCGTCGCGTAATATTAGTAACCTATTGAACCAAACTGGTTATATCGCAGTGCTAGGAATCGGGATGACCCTGATTATTGTCATCCGGCATATTGACCTCTCGGTTGGGTTCCTGGCGGGCTTTTTGGGAGCAGTTGCTGCTATTGCCATGTCTTCATGGGGCTGGTCGGTTTTTATCGTCATTCCGATGGTCATGTTAATGGGACTTCTGCTCGGTCTGATTCCGGGTTTTCTGGTAGCTCAGTTGCGCATTCCCGCCTTTGTAGCTACATTGGCTGGGTTCCTGATTTATCGTGGCGCAATTCTGGTCGTTACAGAAAAGACGGGCACAATCATTATTTCAAATGAGATTTTTAATAAGATTGGTAATGGATTTATACCAGATATTCTCGTTAACTTTTTGCCAGATTTGCATAAATTGACCTTGCTGTTGGGGATTGTGGCCATTGTTTTGTATATTATCGGCGAACTAAACAGCCGCAAAACCAAACAAGCTTACAACTTCGAGGTTCTCTCCAACAATATCTTTATCCTGAAGCTCGTTTTTATTTCTCTCCTGATCGGTGGCATGACATGGGTTCTTGCTGGGTTTAATGGTTTTTCGTGGACTGTGGTTGTTATGTTGCTTGTCGTCGGTATTTATAGTTTTGTGACCAATCGCACGGTGCTGGGGCGGCACATCTATGCCGTCGGTGGTAATCCGGAAGCTGCCGAACTGAGCGGTGTGGATGTCAAACGAATCACCTATGTCATCTTCGGGCAGATGGGGATGCTGGCGGCATTATCTGGCATGATGTTTGCCTCCCGTTTGCAATCGGCGACAACCACAGCCGGAACGTTGTTCGAACTAGACGCAATCGCGGCAGCGTTTGTGGGTGGTGTTTCCGCTGCTGGTGGTGTCGGTAAAGTGACCGGGGCGCTGATTGGTGCATTGGTAATGGCTTCTCTGACCAGCGGGATGAACCTTATGGGTATCGGCATCTCCTACCAATACATGGTGCGCGGTGCTGTACTGGCTGCGGCCGTAATCTTTGACGTCGCCACGCGAAATAGATAACGCTTGAGGGTGCACAGTGGGGATTGATCCGGCTTCAATCCCCTTCTTTAATTGCAGGCTATCAGGGTCGCATTTCTCGCAATGCGGCCCTTTTTTGTACAATAGCGGTATTGCAACCAGTGAGGCCATCAAACTGATGTGATAAGGACAGGCAAATGGAAAACGTAGATTTGTTGATCTTGAATGCCAGTCAGGTGTGTGTGGTGCCGGGACCAAAGGGGCCGCAGCGAGGCAGCGAGCTGGGCGAATTGGGCCTGGTGGAAAATGGGGCGGTGGCAGTGAGAAACGGCCGTATCCACGAAGTCGGTCCCTCCATTGACCTGCAAACCCGCTACACCGCCAGCCAAACCATCGACGCCGCCAGACGCGCCGTCATCCCCGGCTTTGTTGACCCCCACACCCACCTGCCCTGGGTGGGCGACCGTGCCCAGGAATTCGAAATGCGCATCGCCGGGGCCTCCTACATGGAGATCATGGCCGCTGGAGGAGGCATCATGAACAGCGTGGGGCATGTGCGCCAGGCCCCTCTAGATGAGATTGTGGCCGATAACCTGCCCCGCCTGCAGCGCATGTTGGCTTATGGCACAACCACCACGGAAGCCAAAACCGGCTATGGTTTGGAAACCGCCGCCGAGTTGAAGCAGCTCGACGCCATGCTGGCCCTGGATGCTGCCCAGCCGGTAGACATTGTGCCTACCTTTTTACCCGCCCACGCCGTGCCCGCAGAATACCGGGGTCGCACTGATGATTATGTCGACTTAGTGGTTGAAGAGATGCTACCTGCCGGAGCAGAGTGGATGACGCAGCATGGCACAAACCTTTTCTGCGACGTATTTTGTGAAGCGGGTGTCTTTGACGTGGCGCAAACTCGGCGGATCTTGGAAACGGCCGTTTCTCTTGGTTACCAGCTCAAAGTTCACGCCGACGAATTTGAAGGGCTGGGTGGCACCAAACTCGCCGTGGAACTGGGCGCCATTTCTGCCGACCATCTCGTTAAAACCCCCGACGAAGACATTGCTGCCCTCGGTCAAGGGCAAACCATCGCTGTCGGACTGCCCGGAACACCCTTTGGCCTGGGGCATCACGAATATACCCCCGCCCAAAAAATATTAGCCGCCGGAGGCGCCCTGGCCCTGGCTACAGATTTAAATCCCGGCACCTGCTGGTGCGAATCCATGCAAATGGTCATGGCGCTGGCCTGCCGCTACATGGGATTGACCCAGGGCCAGGCGCTGGCTGCTGCCACCCTTAACGCCGCCCACGCTATTGGGCGAGGCAACGAAATTGGCAACCTGGAATCAGGCAAATTCGCCGATGTGCTAATCTTAGACACGGCCGATTACCGGCAGCTAGGCTACCGTTTTGGGGCCAACCTGGTAAAAACAGTGATCAAGAAAGGGGAAGTGGTCATTAACAATTGACCCCTGCCCCTCGGAGGAAAACACGATGGATGGAATTGCCCAATTAGTAGGAGTGAGTACCCAGGAACTGACTCAACTGCTCACCCTGGTTGTAATTTTAGTAATTGGCTGGTTTTTGCTGCGGTTGTTTCTCAAGCTGACGGCGGCTGTCTTCCGCATGGGCTGTTTTGGCATTATTTTGGTCGTGGCGGCGGTATACGTGCTGCAGCTCTTGGGGCAGTAATGTAGCGGTCTCTTGTCACATGGTCGCTATTTCGTATAATTTGATTATGTTTTCAAGACATAACGTTGAAAAAATCCGGCGCTTTCCAGTTATTACTGCACTGGTTATCGTCCTCGCCATCACCTTATCTGCCTGCCAGAACAATGCGCCAGCTGCTGAAAGCACACCGCCCGAGGCAGCAGCAGATCTGGCAACGGCCGTTCCCGACCAAGTACAGGTCGAGTCAGCCCCCCCCACAGCAACGGCCGTTCCTCCCACGGCTACCATGGAACCCCTGGCCGCCCTGGTCAATGAAGCACCCATTTTTCTAGCTGATTACGAAAAAGAACTCGCCCGTTACGAGCAGGCGCACCTGGAATTAGGTCAGGAACCCAGCGGGAATTATCGGGCCATTGTGCTGGAAGCGCTCATTGACCGGCAGTTAATTACCCAGGCTGCCGGGGCCGCCGGTCTCATAGTATCTGAAGAAATGGTTAATGAAAAGTTGGCAGAGCTGCGTTCTACGGCCAACGGCGAAGCCAATTTTAATGCCTGGCTGCAAGCAAACCAGTGGGATGTAGATGAATTTCGGCTGGCTCTGGAAGCCGAGATGGTCACAGCGCAAATGCGGGACATGGTTACAGCCGACGTGCCCTTCGCCGTGGAGCAAGTTCACGCCCGTTACTTACAGGTGGATGATGCGGCGCTGGCGAGCAGCCTGCTGGAGCAAATTCGTGGCGGGGCAGATTTTGGCGCCCTGGCGCAGCAATATTCCCGCGACACGGCCACGGCGCCTTCAGGGGGAGACCTGGGCTTTTTTGCCCGCGGATCGCTGCTTGTACCGGAACTGGAAGAGGCCGCCATGGCCTTGCAGCCCGGGGAGGTCAGTGAGGTAATCGCGGTGTCCGGAGCCAATGGCGGCCAGACTTATTATTTGATTCAGGTGCTGGAGCGGGATCCGCAACGGCCGTTAAGCGCCAACATGCGCTACAATTTGCTTACTCAAACCTTTGAGACCTGGCTAGAAAATCAACGTGACCAGGCCAACATCACGCGTTTTGTCAACACAGATGCATAAACCGCCAACGGTGGCCTGGTTTCTCTGGCCGCTGTCCGGGCAAGGATAGGTACAAAATGGGACGCTTACTAAATATCTTTACCGCCATGCTTTTTACCCTGGCCTTTCTGGTCCTGGTTGTCGTTGTGGTGTTTGTGGCTGCCCCAGACTTGCTGCAAAACACACCCCTGGCTGTCTTCCTGGCAGACGAAGAAGCGGAAACGGCCGTAGACGAGAGTAACTTACCGACGCGCGTGCCAGTTGCCGCAGTGCCTACGGCCGTTCCTACGGTTACGCCTAATGCCCTCCGGCCTACGTGGACGCCAGTTAGCACCAGCGTGCCGCCCTCTAATGAACCCTTCGCCACCCTTGGCCCATCAGTGACGCCTTCGATAACGCCCATTTTGCCTAGCAAAACCCCAACGCGCACACCAACCCCCACGCCAACCAATACGGCCACTGCTACCCCACCTGGGCCACCACCTACGCCCAGCCCCACTCGCTCCGATTTCATTTTCACGCGTTCAGATACCAGCCCGTTTTACTTGCAGAATTTCGCCAACAATGCTGGCTGCCAGTGGATGGGCGTCGCCGGAGAGGTGTTAGATCTTCTCCGCAACCCGGTATCAAACAATCTATACCGCGTGCATGTGTGGGGCAGCGGCATTGATCAGCGGGTAACGGTAGGTACGGCCCCCGATTACAGCCCGTCAGGTTGGGAACAATTTTTGTTTAATTCGCCGGTGGTCCGTGACTACAATATCCAGTTAGAAACAATCAATGGAACGGCCGTTTCCCAGGTTTACAACTTCACAACCCGTGCAAGCTGCAACCAAAACCTAGTGCGTTTTGACTTTGTGCAAAATCATTGATCAATTTTTCAGGAAATGGCACTTTGCGGCAGGTCGTGAAGGTATGGTCCTTTGGTCTGTGGTTTGCGGGTGAGCGAATAAAACGTTATTCCCAGACTGCTGTTAGCGTGTAGGTGGCTGTTTCGGCAAAAAATTCCTGAACTAAAATCCGCCACTGCCCAGAAGCAGTAAGGGAGAAGTCGGCAATTTCCTCGGCCTCGCCGCTTCCATTTTCATCAACCTGTAGCAAGGTATTCCCATTAGGCGCCTGCAAAATCAAAATCAGGTCGGTGACTTCGTCTCCCGGTTCCAGCATAATGTCGACCACATCACCCTCTTGCCCATTAAACAGCCAGAAGCTGGTTTGACCGGCCGCCAGCGAGCGGCTTGCTGGCAGTCCATTCGCCAAAGTTGCTTCATACACAGGCACAGCTTTTGGTGCTAATTCCAGGCCAATCTCGTATGCTCCCGCTATACCCGCAAAATCGCGTACCAAAATCAAGTATTGGCCATCTTGGGGAAGGCGCTGCTGCAAAATTTCTGGTTCCCCACTTAAAAACATGTCCTGAGCCGCCAATCGTTCAATGTTCGGATCCAAAAGCCACACATCCAGGTCCAATGCGTCATTCAAAGGCGTAGCCTGAACCACAATTTCCTCATCACGCTTGCCAGAAAAGAACCAGGCATGTGCTTCGTTGGGACGCAAAGTCTCACGTTTTACCTGTCCCACAATTAAATCCCCAGCATCATAAAAATTTGTGGTGGCCTCACGACCCTGGCTCAGAGAAAGCGTGTACGTACCGCCAGCGCTGGCAAAGCTGCTGACCAAAATGGTGTATTCTCCTGTTACAGGTAGTTGAAAGCCAGAAATAACTTCGGGATCACCACTAAAGCCTTCATCCAGGGCGACTAAGCGCGCATTATCGGGGCTGTAAAGGTTCAGAATGGCGTCTAGCTGGTCACTGCCTGGTTCAAGGACGACGTTTACGTATTGCCCGGCAGCACCATCAAATGACCACAAGTGCTGCGAATCGGCGGCCAGTTGGCTTTGCACACCCTCACCGAAACTGATGCGCCCTTCCCCGGCAAAAGCTGGTTCGGCACTCAAACGCACGTCTAAATTGTACCGGCCCGATTCTGCCTTGAAATCATTGACAATAAGCAAATAAAGTCCCGCGCGAGGCAAGGGTAAATCGGTAGCTTTCTCGCTGTCACCCGCGTAACCATTGTTCAACCGGTTGAGGGTATTGCCTTCTGGCTCGAGTAATGTGACCGATAAATCGAGGTTTGAGGTTAGGGGGTTTGCCGACAGGGTAAGGTACTGTGGCGCATCCACAGCCAGCAGCCAAATTTCAGGCACTTCTGTAGAAATGCTGCCATCTACCTGCGTTTCGGACTGCGGAACTGTCAGGAAGCGCAATGTGCCATTAGGTATCCGGAGTCCGGGCTCAAAATTGGGGAGTACGGCCGTTTCGCTGATACTCTTAAACGTAGAAGAGAATTCCGCCCATTGATCTGTGGGTGCGCTGAATAAGAGAACAACCTGCACGGCGCGCTCAGGCAGCACATCGGGAGCCAGAAAATAAACGATGCGCGTGCGCAGTTCCTCTTCTGGCTGGCGAAAGTTGGGAATAGGCATGCCGGTCACGTCTATCGTAGCGCCCATCAGCCCCCCAGCTTTCATGGTGGTAATGTCGCTCAGTGGGGTAACGGCCGTTTCCAGCCCCGCCAACAGCAATCCCAGCCCAGCCACGGGCACCGTTGGTGGCACGTTAACCGGAGCAACCACCGCTACCATAAAACCACCTGCTTGAATGGGTTTACCGGCGATCAGGCTCATCCCCGAACGCGTTGAGTTAACAGCCAGGGTCGAAATAACCCCCAAGGGGGTCGAAATTGCCTCCTGGCTCAGGCTGGCTGACAAATCTACCCAGCCGGGGGGAATGGCAAACTGCAAGCTATTTCTCCCCTGGCCAATGGTTGTCCAAGGAACAGCTTCTGCAACTGTGGGTGATGGTAAAGGTTTAGGAGCGGTGGTGGACTGCACGGGAAGGTACTCTGTGGGAGTGGGGCGGCTCGGGGTAACGGCCGTTGCCGTAACCACCACTCTAGCTACCGGTGTAATTGGCTCCTCAGGAGGTATACTGCGACAGCCTACTACTGTCAGAGAACCCACAAAAGTGGTCGAAAACAAGAACCCAAGAACCAGGCACGACCAGCGCGTGCGCCTCATTGACCTGGTACCTGCCAATCACTTCCCAAGATGATTAGTACATCAAAATCACCTGGAGCAGCTTGGGCATTGCTCACGTTCAGGGGGGGCATTTCCATCAACTGCACCAGATAAAATGTTGTATTGGGATGCGCACCATAATCAATTATCTGAGTCGACCGATATGTAGCCGCATCCGCATTACCAATTTCCGTTACGTTTACCCCGTAACGTTGCAAGAACTCCTGCGTGTCCCCTGCCAGGCCAAACACTGTTGTGCCATTATAAATGGCGACACGCGCACCTTCTGTCTGCATCAAGTCTGGTAAATTAGCGATGATGGGTGTAGGAATGGGCGGCGGCGCAAACAATTCATCACGCAGCTTGCGAATTTCCTCTCGCATGGGCACCAGCACTTGCCGACCATCCGGCGTGGTCTGGTTAATCACATAATCGTAATCAATCACGGCCGTGCGAATATTTTCCTGGGGAATATCTTGCGCCAACAGCGCCAACTGCACCATCTCATCTAACGAAAGGTTAGTGCGCACATTTTCTTGCACCGTTTGCCAGATTTGTGGTGCTTCTCGAACCAACTGCGGCAGCATATTCAGGTTAAGCACCTTGTTGCGCACGGCCATGGCCACTTCCTGCTGCCTTCCGGCCCTGTCCACATCTCCACCAAAGGTTGCCCGCGTGCGCGCATACTTCAATGCGGTTTCGCCATCTAATTGGTGCAGTCCTTCGTCAATGACAAAGGGATCGTATCCGTAACAATTGTCCGGATATGCCTGATCGTCGATGGCTTCAGGAATTTCAAGTTCAATACCGCCAATGAGATTCACAACATCTATAAAAGCTTGAAAATCAATGGCTACGTAATAGTCTACCGGCACACCCAAAGTGTTAGCCACGGTTTCGCGTGCCAGCGCCTGGCCGCCGCCAGGGTATTCATAAACCTGGCCGTTGTAGTAAGCCTGATTGATGCGGTCTACGCCGAAGCTGGGGATGTCCACCCACAGATCGCGGGGTAGGGACAGCACGGCCGCCGAGTGGGTCACCGGATCAATGGTGACTAGCATGAGGCTGTCAGAATGGGTGGGGCCATCTTCGTCACAGCGCCGGTCAACGCCCAGCAGCAAAATCGATACACGTTGGTCTCCCTCCCATGGCTGAAAGGCCTGGGCAGAGAGGAAGGGTGCCGGGTTTTCACTGATCGATATGGCGGGTGCTCCAGGGGAAACGGCCGTTTCCGGCTGCGGATTCGTCACATTTCCAAACTCCGGATCCGTCACCTCCCAACGCGACACTTCCGCCTCGATGGTTCGAAAAAGCCAGATCGAACTCCCCACTAAAAAGGAAACAATCAATAAAATGAGAAGAGCCAATGCCCACAAAGGCAAGCGGATACCATTTTGGGCACGCGAGCGTGATGGTTGCGATGTCATGCTGCTTATTATACCTTAGTCAAAATCTTAGCAAGAGTGCATTATAACACACCGTCCCTCTTGCCACGCAATCCCCAATTTTAGCCTCAGCAGCCCCTATGGTACAATTCGCCCCCAATAACCAAAATCCTGTCGTCCGACACATTATGGAGTAAAAAATGGCAGCCGAAATACGCATCGAAAACATCGCCGACCACATTGGCCAGCGCGTCACCATCAAAGGCTGGCTTTATGCCAGCACGCGCAAAGGTAAACTCATGTTTGTGCGCCTGCGCGACGGCAGCGGCATGACCCAGGGCGTTGCCTTCCGCCCCGAAATTGGTGAAGAGCGCTTTGAAATCCTCAAACGGCTGGGGCAAGAGTCCTCTCTCATTGTCACCGGGACTGTACGGGAAAACGACCGCGCCCCAGGCGTTCCCCAAGGATACGAGGTAAGCATCGAAGAAATAGAAGTGCTGCAAGACGTTGCTGACTACCCCATTACGCCAAAAGACCACGGCGTTGAATTTCTCATGGACAACCGCCACCTTTGGCTGCGGTCCAGCCAACAGTGGGCTATTATGCGCGTACGGGCCACCATCAAACGTGCCATCATCGACTTCCTGGACGATAACGGCTTTCTCAACATTGATACCCCTATCATTACCCCTAGCGCAGCCGAAGGCACCAGCACCCTCTTTGAAGTAGGTTACTTTGACGAACAAGCTTACCTGGCCCAAACCGGGCAGCTTTACAATGAAGCCAATATCATGGCTTTCGGCAAAGTATATTGCTTTGGCCCCACCTTCCGCGCCGAGAAATCTAAAACGCGCCGCCATCTGGCCGAATTTTGGATGGTGGAGCCGGAAATGGCTTTCTTCGATCTGGACGACCTGATGGCTTTTGAGGAAGAATTCGTCAGTTACATTGTGCAAACCACTCTGAAAAAGCGGCGCAATGAGTTGGAGTTCCTGGGGCGTGATCTGACCATGCTGCAGAAAATCACGCCCTCCTTTCCCACGCATCAGCTACGACGAAGCCATCGAACGCATCCACGCCATCCGCGAAGCCACTGACGATCCAGAGTTGAAGGAGTTACTGGCCATCGAATGGGGTGATGATTTTGGCTCCCCTCACGAAACTGAGCTCACTAAGCAGTTCGACAAACCGGTGTTTGTGTACGGGTATCCCACCCAGGTAAAAGCCTTTTATATGGAACCGTGGCCAGACCGCCCAGAAGTTTGCAAAAGCGTAGATTTGCTGGCGCCAGAAGGGTATGGTGAAATCATCGGCGGCAGTGAGCGCATGAGCGACCCGGACGTGCTTATTGCCGCGATTGAACGCCACGAACTGCCGCTGGAACATTACCAGTGGTATGTGGACTTGCGCAATTACGGCAGCGTGCCCCACAGCGGCTTTGGCCTGGGACTGGAGCGCACGGTGGCCTGGATTTGCGGTATTGACCACATTCGCCAAACAAGCCCCTTCCCCCGCACGCTAAATCGACTATATCCTTAATGAACAAACCCCAGGCAGTTCCTAATTTCCCCACCGAAGGAGGCCGCCATGGCAACAACAACCGCTACCCCAAGACCTATTCCTAGTTCCACGCGTAAAGAGCGTTGGGCCTGGTATTTTTATGATTTTGGCAATTCGGCTTATGCGGCCGTTGTGCTGCTGGCAGTGTATGCCGCTTATTTTCAAGGCACAATTGTAGGGGGTGCGGAGGGTTCCCGCCTTTGGGGTTTGGCGGTTGGCATTGCCATGCTTGTTGTAGCTTTTACTTCCCCAATTTTGGGTGCTATTGCCGATTATTCCGGCTCCAAAAAGAAATTTTTGCTCTTTTACACAATTATGTCCGTATTATTTACGGCCGCTTTGTTTTTTGCGGAGCCTGGTCAAGTAGCTATTGGCATGGGCTTTTTTATTTTGGCTGAAATTGGGTATCGCAGTGCCCAGGTTTTTTACAATGGGCTGCTGCCCGAGATTGCTGCACCAGAAGAGATAGGCAGAGTTTCGGGAAATGGTTGGGCGATTGGTACGGCAGGTGGCGTCGTTTGCCTGCTGCTAGTGCTGCCACTGATTGTTTTGCAGCAAAATGGGGTAATTCCATTAGAGGGAACGATGGTAGTGCGGCTAACTCTGGTGATAACGGCCGTTTTCTTTGCCCTTTCTGCCATTCCCATCTTCTTCTGGCTGCCGGAGCGTGCTAAAGCCAAAAAGCTGCCTAAAGGAGACAATTATCTCAGCGTGGCCTTCAAGCAGTTGAGCCAAACCTTTCGGACAGCCCGCAATTTCAAAGAGTTCATTAAATACATGGTCGCCTTCCTTATTTACAACGATGGCGTCATCATGGCTTTGGATTTTGCGGCCATCATTGGGGCTGTCCTCTTTGGCATGAACCAGCAAGACCTGATTATCTTTGTGATTGTCGTGCAAGTCACCAACGTCTTTGGCGCCTTTGCCTTTGGCCGCTGGGTAGATACCATCGGTGGCAAACGCTCGCTGGCATTATCTATTGTCATCATGGTGGGCGCCGTATTGGCGATGTTCTTTGCGCAAAACACCACCCAGTTTTTTATCATTGGCGCGGTGGCCGGGTTTGCCATGGCGGGTACTCAGTCAGTCAGCCGCACCATGGTGGGCATGTTTGCACCCAGTGGGCAGAGTGCCGAGTTTTATGGCTTTTTTGCCATGACGGGGCGCACATCTTCGTTCATCGGTCCGGCCGTTTATGGCGCGCTGGCTTTTCGGGCTGCTCAATGGTATGAAGCACGAGGGGAAACGGCCGTACTTGCCGAACAATTAGGCCAGCGCATTGCCATCCTTTCGATAGCCGTCTTTCTGCTGGTGGGGCTCGTTCTTCTCACTTTCGTCAACGAGCAAAAAGCGCAAGAAGCAGCTAAAATTCAGCCTGCCGAAGCGTGAGAATTGTTGGGATAAAGAAAAAACAGCTTCCGGTAAAATCGGTTCGCGCTCTACGAATTGTACAGTACCCACGCCCACTGCTGGCGGCGAATGGGGTCACCTGGTCCAAAAGCAAGGTTGTCTCGCCAAAAGGAATCATCAGGTAATTCGGGTACGGCCGCATCCATGCGGTGAATGACGTAGCGCGTAGGCAAACCAGGGTACGAGGAGGAAGGAATATCCCGCACCACCTGCCGGTGGGTTGCCGGAAAAAGGGTTGTCTGCTTAGGGGAAATGTTTAGCTCTTCCTGCAAACACCGGAGCATTCCCGCCGTAACGTCTTCGTTTGGCAGTAACTTTTCTGCCGGAGGAATACCCCGCTCGCGCACAGTTCCATCGCCAAATTCCTGGGCAGCTTCCACCAGCAGGCGGTTCCCACGGCGGATGATGACCTGGGCCACAGTTACCAGGCGCAATAGAGGGTCTTTTCGCAGGGCACAATCCCCTTTTTGCAGTTCCTGCCAAAAATGGTCGACGGTTTTGGCTCCATTTTTGCCCCACTGACTGGTGTCTATGCCCCGCTGCAGCAGCCAAATTTCCAGGTCAGCCACCGTTGGGAAAGGGCCAGCATTATATTCAATCTGTTTCATCCGACTCAGGCGCGTCGCCGCGTAGATAAGCCTCATAATGAGACAGGCTGGCTGAAAAGCTGGTACGGCCGAATCCCCAGCGCACAAATTGTTCCGGACAGCCGATGTACTTGCCAGGTAGGAGCAGCACGCCACCCTCCCGGGCAAGCTGGTGGCAGTAAGCGGTGACGTCGGGCAGGTGTATTTCTACCAACGCCACAGACCCGGCAAACGGCCGTCGCCACAAAAACAGGTCAGGCCACCGCGCAAAAAACGCTTCAGCTACCTGTAGATTTTTATGGATAATTTTCCGGTTTCGCGCTACTAACTTCCCTTGTGCACGCAAGGCAGCCATAGCCAGATACTCGCTGGGGACGGCAGCACAGATGGTGGTGTAATGTTTCCAATTGATCAAATTGTCGCGCAGCGCCTTATCGCAAATGATTAACCAGCCGGTGCGCAGCCCAGGTAAGCCGTGTACTTTACTCAAGCCTGCCAGAATCACCGCTTTATCGTAGAGGGTGACGGCGGAAGGAAGGGTAGAACGGCCGTCTAGCTCCAGGCCCCGGTACATTTCATCGCAAAAAAGCCACACTCCATTCCGCTGGGCCAGGTCCACTATAGCTTGAAACATCTCCTCAGAAGGTAGAAAACCGGTCGGATTGTGGGGGAAATTAACGATCAGCAGCTTTGTTTGCGGTGACAGCAGGTCTTCAAGTTTTTTCAGGTCAAGCCACCAGCCGTCTGCTGTCTGCTGAATAGCCCATTGGCCGACGTTGCCGCTGATATGTTGGGCAATATTCAACAAGGAATTGTAGGCGGGGGTCAACACAACTACATGGTCGCCTGGCTCTAGTAAAGCACGCATGAGCAGGTAGATGCCTTCTTCTGGAGCACCCAACATGACAACCTGGTCGGCAGAAATTCCGCTGCCATACTGCGCCGCAACCAGTCGCCGCAGTTCAGGGTGCCCCTGAGACTCCGTATAACTCAAATGCAGATCGCCCAATTCGGCCAGAGACATATCTGCCAGGGTAAGCAGTGTCTCCACACTCATGCTCTCGCAGTCCGATGCGCAAAGAATGTGGGGAGTGCTAAATTCGTATTGGGCAAAGAACAATTCGATTTCAAAAGGGGCAATTTTCATGGGCACTCAAGTACTGGCAGTTTGCTCAAATAAGTTCGTCGATTTGGGCTGCCAATTCAACTAAATCAAGGGGCTTTTGCAAAAACATATTGACACCCTGGCGCAAGTAATGATCTTGATCTCCAGGCATAACAAGGGCTGTCCACATGATAACAGGGACATCTTGATCCATATTTTCTCGAATTAGATTGAGCGCCTCCGCGCCTCCAACTTCCGGCATTTGCAAATCGAGCAGGATGAGGTCTGGGCGGAAGTTGCGCGCTTGCTGCACTGCTTGAAGGCCGGTATGGGCAACAATCAGACGATACCCTAAAGAAAGCAAATATGCGGAGATTGCCCGCGCATACAATTCGTTATCTTCGGCCAGCAAAATTGTTTTTGCGCTCTTATTTGGCAAAGGATCCATATTCTGAACTTCAATATCCTTAATTACCGATTGACAAGGCAAGCTAACCGTAAGGCGGCTGCCTTGCCCTACCTCGCTTTTTATTGCCAAACTACCTCCATGCAGTTCGGTCAGGTGATACACTAAAGAAAGCCCCAACCCGGTTCCTTCATATTGGCGTGACAAACCGCTGTCTAGCTGCACAAAGGGCTTGGGGCCATTTGGCCCGCTAAATAGCTGGCGCAAATCATTGATGGACATACCAATTCCAGAATCCCACACCGTGAAATTGGCCGTGTTGGCTGTTGCATCACAAGTTACTTCAAGGCCAACGTTCCCCCCTGCCGGAGTAAATTTGATGGCATTGTTGAGCAGGTTAATCAATATTTGCTGCAAGCGTAATTCATCTCCCCAGACCATGGCAGCTCTGTCGGAAATAGCTAACTGCGTGTTAATGTGCTTTTTTTCAGCCTGGGGACGCACCAAATCTATGCACGTAGTGCAAATTGATGGGATAGGCAGGGGGAAAAATTGCAGCGAGAGCTGGCCTGCCTCAATTTTAGCGATGTCAAGGATGTCGTTTATGAGATCGAGTAGATGGTAACCGCTGCGAACAATAGTGCGCAGCATGTCTATTTGCTTCTCCGTGAGGTTGCCATACGCGCCGGTTTGTAAAACTTCAGCCATGCCAAGAATGGCGTTGAGAGGCGTGCGCAGTTCATGGCTCATGCTGGCTAGAAATTCGTCGCGGGCACGCATGGCGCGGGCAAGTTGGGCATTAGCAGCACTCAGTTCAGCAGTGCGTTCTTTGACTCTTTCGGCTAAATGGGCGCGTTCTATTTGTAATGCGGCCTCAACCTGGCGCCGTTCATCAATTTCTAGCGTGGCGCGCGAGTAAAGCTGGGCATTTTCTACAGCGATGGCTGCCTGCTGGGCAAAGGCAAGCGCAAATTCGGCATCTCTCGGCGAATAGTAGGCTGGCTGTTCCTTGCAAATACTAAAAAGGCCAATGACAATGCCTTTAAGTGTGAGTGGTATGCCCAGCCAACTGCGGGTGCTTTCTGTTTCGGAACAGGCTTGCCAACGGCCGTCTGTGGCTGTGTCCGAAATGCGGACAGGGGTGCCTGTATTGAGAACTTCGCGTATTTGGGGGAGCGTGCTGTATTGGACCGGGGAACACGGCCGTTCTTCCCCAAACCCTCTCTGGGCAACAAGCTTTAGCTCATCCTCGTCCAATAATAAGACCACCGCGCTGTCAAAAGCAATCACGCGGGCTAGCTGGTCCAAAATTATGCGCAATACCTGCTCTTGGTCCAGCGTACTGCCAAGAGTGCGCCCTACTTCCTGCAATGTTTCCGCAAACTTGCGCTGCGTGCGCTCTTTGGCCAAGAGGCCGGCTTGTTGAATGGCGACTGCAACCGGTCGGGAGGCATCGCGCACCATGTCGATATGCTCAGCCACAAAAGCGCCGGGCCGGGTCGCCCCCAGATTCATTAAGCCAACCATTTGATCGTGAACAGTCAGCGGAACCATCATGTAAGAGCGAAACCCTTGCTGGGCGAGTTTGGTCTCAAAAGGGATTGAAGAAACTGCTGCCTGAAGATCATCGACCACGCGCACCCCATCACGCTGCAGGTCTGCTACAACTGGTTCATCATGGATGACAGAAGCAAAATCAAGATGGTCCAGGTTAATTTTGGAATCGCTGACTCTAGCGAGCAAAACGCCTCCCGGCGCATCTTTTGCAAAAGTAACGATATTGGCATGTTGAAAAGGGATAAGATTATGTAAATGGGCAAGGGCTGTATGGGCAACTTCTTCGGTGGAATGGGCTGCCAAAATAGCCTGGTCCATTTCACGCAGGGCTTCAAGGCGGCTGGCGTACTGGGTAAGTGAGACGGCCGTTTGTTTTTGGAGTGAGATGTCATGTACCACGGCCACAAAATAGGTACGGCCGTTACGCATAAACTTCATGATTGAAATTTCAACCGCAATCTCTTGTCCCCCACGATGTTGCGCAATCAGCTCCGTTCTTGCCGATCTGGAAACTCTTTGGGTTGGCGTTTGTGCGAATTGCTCCATATGCTTCTGATGAATCTCATGGAATCGCACTGGCAGCAGTAAGTTTAGCGGCTTCCCAATCATTTCTGCAGAGGTATACCCAAATATCGCTGTTGCTGCAGGATTACAATAAACTATTTTCTGGTCTTCTTGTGTAATTACAATCGCGTCTGTGGTCAGGCTAACCACATCAGCAAAAACATCTTCTTTTAAATAAGGCCAGTTTTTCGACAACGTCGCTTGGGTGATGAGTTCCGGCAGGGCTTGCAAAAATTCATTGGCTTCATCACGTGTCAGACGGCTGTGCACCTGCGCAAAGGGGAGGTCTGTCAGCGGCTGGTAAGGTGAGGTGAGCAAGATAATGGGGGTCAAAACGGCCGTGTCCCACCGTTCTTGCTGCCACTGCTGAACCCACTCCTGGCCTTTCTCGTGGGCCAGATCGAGTACAACTGCGTCAAATTCACCGCTGTGCAATTGTTCGTGCAGCAAGTCTGGTGAGGAAACAGGCGTTACGCGCCAATCGGGTCTAGATCGACGTAAGCCATCCACAATCGGCGCAACAGCCTCAAATCCGGCAACCACTAATAATTGCAGCACATCTCCTCACGATGAACCAAATTTTTAAACAAACACGGCACATCTGTGCCGCCAACTAGAGACTCCGCACCCCCACCATTCATTACCTTGAAAATGCTATTTGCGCTGCGTCACGATATGCAGAATCCAGGGCAGCATACTTTAAACTCTCCCGGGCTGCCTCGCGTTGATTTGTTTGCAGATATAATAACCCCAGCGTAAAGTACGCTGCCGCCAAATTCAAGCCCCCCTTAATGGCTTTTTCATAACAAGTAATGGCATCTGCCAACTGGCCGCGCGATTGGAAATCAATCCCCTGGCCGATGAGCGCATCTCGCTCGAGTTTACTTAGACTTTCTCCCGTCCCATAAAGCAAATCTTCATCCTCTTCATCACGGAAAATTTCCGCAGCCAACTGTTCTTGTGCCAGGCGATTGGCTGCCTGCACCGGATCAACTTGCTTTTTTACCGGCTTGTTTGTTTGCTGGCGTTCCGCTTCTAAAACTGCCGCCATTTGCCGTACCGTATCGGCCAGGCTAACCTCATCTCCAAACTCATTGGCTGCTACCTGAGTTTCCATCTGTGGTTCCGGTTCTGGCTCTTCTTCAGGTAGGGCTGCCTCCCCATAGCGAATTAGTTCCACGGCTTTTAGGATGTCATCGTTATTGGGATCAAGGCGCAAGGCCGCTTTACACATCTGCAGTGCCTGCTTCTTCTCGCCGCGCAAGTCCAAAATGCGGGCGATGGCTAAATATTCACGAACGGCCGCAACGGGATTGTTCTGCCGTTGATAAAGCATCGCCAGCCGTCTGTGGGCGCCGAGCAGGTTAGGCTCCAGGCGAATGGCCCGCAGCCAGTTCGACTCCGCCTCATCCAGATTGTTTTTGCGCATTTGCAATTCGCCTGCTGCCATGTAGGTTTGCCCGGCGTCATCTAGTTGACCAAGCCGTTCCTGCATGTCGGCAACTTTGTACAAATAGGCAATATTACCACCTGAATATCGCGCTGCGCGCTTGTAAACCTCCAGGGCTTTGCCCCAATTTTTAAGCCCAACACATGCCTGACCAAGCAAATCGTAAGGTTCTGGCTGGCTGGGAAACTCGCGAAGGGCTATGCGCAGCACATTGATCGCTTTCAACCATTCCTGCTGCGATGAATAAATTTTTGCACGGCGAAGTGATTCTTGATAATAAGCGCGGTTGCCAGCCATAATGGACCTCTTCAAATGGCGATCCAGCTTGTGAACTACTCTGGTATCAGGCTTGATGATAATGCACAGCAAGGAACGACGCAAGAGTAATGTGGGCTATGCAAAGGCCCACAGAGCTACAATAGCATGGGCATCATTCTCAGACAATCAGGTTTCTGCATAGGGAAGTGGCCTCCCTGTCTGCTTTTTGGATTACGCAGGGGATATAACGGCTGAAAACAGGACATTACCCCGGCTGGCTTGCAGCTTTTCTCGTGAAAAACCTAAAGCTTCCCAACGCGGTAGATACTGGTGCGTTAGGACCCAACTTTGCTCAACTTGCAAGCCCAGGTTGGCAAGCTCTTCTTCATCGGTGACGAGCCACTCAATCGGTGTGGCAGTTTGGGCAAACAGGCTGCGGGTTTTGGGGCTGTAGGTGGCGGTCAGCACATCGGCGGCAATCAAAGCTCCTGGAAAATTGGCGCGTAACAGGTTCATGAGCTGCCGCACCTGGCTGCGAGACTGGAAAAAAAGAACGCCTTCGGCAATGAACAGGGTGTGCGCGGGCGACACGGCCGTTTCCAGCACCTGCCATACCCATGATTCATCAAGCATTGACGCTGCCAAAAACCGGTGAACGGCCGTTTCCTCATCCACCTGCCGTCGCACGGCGACAGCCTCTGGTAAATCCAACTCTACCCACGAAATTGCCGGATCACCCAGACGATGATAGCGTGTACTCAGCCCCGCACCCAATTCAACCACCTGAGGCGCAGCATGTCGCGCTATAAAATTTCGGGCAATATCATCATACAAGCGCGCACGAACGGCCGTTGCCAATTGAAATACGGGCGAATACGTGGCAACCATAGCCTGCTGCACTGCTTGCGGCACGGACAGCTTTCCGCACCATATCGCTGCCAGTGGATCTTGAATCAGAGGCTGAAAATGCTCCTGTTCCTCTGCTCGTGCCCGCAGAGTATAAAACAGGGTTCCCGGAAGCCCCTCTAAGGAATCGATTGCCATTGCTTTAGACATGAAGAGCGCCGTAGACTAACGGCGCAGAAAGAGGAACCATGAACCTGCCAAAACTAAAAAGCTTAATACGAACCCCGTACCGACTCCTAATCCCATTGATAGGGTGCGGCCCAATTGCCCCAAAAAGAGACCGATTACGATCAAAACGACACCGGTAAAGCCCAACGCGCCCGTCATCATCAACATGCAGCCGGGCAATCGTTCTTCCTCCGGGTTGCGCCGTCGGGCCAGTAAATATTCCACCAATGCGCCAATCACTGCACTTACGGCTCCCACCACGAACCCTAGCCAGTATGGTGACATAAATTCTCCTCTTTCAGCCGCTGGTTAACTGGCTCAAACGGCTACATTAAGGTCGTATTCTAACAACCAAATCTTCCCATGAACCTTACAAGAGTAGTAATGGATATCGCCCGATTCATCATACCTGGCGCGGGCGATATTGCAGCGCCTCGGCCAGGTGTGCTGGCTGTAAAGCTTCATGCCCAACTAAATCCGCAATGGTGCGTGCCACTTTCAAAACGCGATGGAAGGCGCGCGCGCTTAAGCCCATTTGCGCCATGGCGCTTTTCATCAAGCGGCGTCCGGTTTCATCCAACACGCAAAACTCCCGCACCTCGCTGGGTCCCATATCCGCATTGGTAAACAGCTCTGTTCCGGCAAAACGGGTAAGCTGCCGCTGGCGTGCCGCTTCAACCCGCTCACGAATTGCGCTGGAAGGCTCACCGCGCCGCTGTGCCGTCAGCTTCTCAAATTCAATACGTGGTACGTCAACGTGCAGGTCTATGCGGTCCATCAACGGGCCAGAAATGCGCTTTTGGTAGCGGGTGATCATGGTATTGCTGCATGTGCAGGCATGAACCGGATCGCCGTAATAACCACACGGGCAGGGGTTTTGCGCAGCAATGAGCATGAAGTTAGCGGGGTAAGTGACCGTTCCCGAAGCACGGGAAATTGAAACCTCCCGCGGCTTGCCTTCCAGGGGCTGGCGCAGGACTTCGATGAGATTTGCCCCAAATTCAGGCAATTCGTCGAGAAAGAGCACCCCACGATGGGCCAGAGAGATTTCGCCTGGACGTGGCCAAGCGCCGCCGCCTACCAGCCCGGCGTAGCTAATTGTGTGATGGGGAGAACGAAACGGCCGTTCCCGTACCAAAGGTGTATCTGGTGGCAGCAGCCCTGCTACGCTGTAAATTTTCGTTACCTCTAACGCTTCATCCACATCCATACGCGGCAAAATACTGGGCAGTGATTTCGCCAGCAGCGTTTTTCCTGCTCCCGGGGGGCCAGACATGATTACAAAGAGGGCAAAAAACCTTGACCTTCGCTTTTTAGATGCAGAGAGTGGAAATTAACGGCATGGTCAAATTATAGGAGATAATGATCATCACTTTACAACAATTGGGTGAACGGACGCATTATAGCCATTAACCAACAGGTGCTCTAGAACAACTTTCAATAAATGTATTTCTGACGATATTAGACATATATTGCCAGATAAAGTCCAGCCTTTTACATAATAAAGCCCCATTAGTGTCTTTGATCCGGTTGCAAAGACCAAACTTAGAGCCGCCACATTGCCGGTCACGACAATCGACGATGGCACACAGGGAACCTCTAATAAGCTCTCCGATTCCGCTTAATTGGTGGCTCCCATTTCAAGGGGCGCAAGATCCACTACCCTAAAAAGGTCGCAGACTAAGGTCTGCGACCGATTCCTTGTCTTATTCAGCGGCGGCCTCCGCACCACCGGCCGCCATCGTGCGCCGCACAAAATCTTCAACAAGCAGCAGCGAACCACCAGCATGCTTGATGGTGTTCAGCAACGTCGTCATCGAATCGACTTCTTCCACCTGCTCGGTGACAAACCATTGCAGGAACTGGCTGCTGGCATAATCTTTTTCAGCATCGGCAATGGAAAGCAGATTGTTGATCTGGTTGGTGACTTTGATCTCCTGATCCAGGGCAAACTGCACGGCATCGCTGGCGCTTTCGAAATCATTGCGCATCTCTGGCAGGCCAGGAATGATGGGCTTAGCCCCGGCTTCCAGCAAGAAATGGACAAACTTCATGGCGTGCATCCGCTCTTCTTCCGCCTGAGCGTAAAAGAAAGCGGCCAGATCGGGCAAGGTTTCTTCGTCAAAGTAAACGGCAATGGCAACATACTGCGCAGAGGCCGCAAATTCACTCTTGATTTGGGCGTTCATCGCCTCGACAACTTTTGGTTTAATGATCATGGTTTAGATCTCCTTGTGTTAAGCCGCATCCCAGCGCAATTAGAAATTTGAGACGCTGTTTTGCGGACTGACTTAACTGATTTCTATGATACCTGCTATTCTCGAAAGGAATGCTTCATTCAGCAACTTTTATTAGAAACGATTCGATTTGGGTAAACGACGACCGAAGCTCTTTAAGCCTTTGCGCGTCCAGGAAGAGAGTCAATTAACCCTGTTAATTCCCGCGTTCCGCCGGTGAATTGATAATGGCTTCGTAAGCGGCCTGGTCAAGGTATTGTGGTTGATATTCCCCATTTTGCTTTTGCAACGTGGAGATGAATGAGCGCAGGTGATTGCGAGAGCCTTTCATCAAATTCTCGTAGACCAGAATAATGTCTGCGTTATCCGTTTTGGCAAGGGCAGTTTGTAGATCAACGATGTCCAAATCCTCAATCGTAGCGCCCACCTGCAGCGCCGTAACCAGTGATTGGCTTCCTTGAGCAACCAGTTGGTCATAAAGCGCTTGGAGATCCCCGTTCGTGAAGACGCCAACGGCCATATCCAGAGCTGGGTCCGCCAAATCATACCGTATTAGCAGCGTTCTGACTGCTTCAGTATGCGTTAACTCGCTGTCAGCGATATTTTGAAAGATGGGCAGGCCCCACTGTTCATACAATGCCAGGTAAACGTCGCGGGCCAGTTTTTCTTCTTCGCGCATGTAAATGAGGTCGTTCACCTCGTCGTCACTCAGCAGCCGTAGAATCTATCTGGCTGAGCGCATTGTCTAAAGCAGCAGTATCAACGGCCGTATTTCCGTCGTCGTCTACCGCCATAACGTCGTTGGCAGTGACCGGCTCTTCAACAGGAACGGCCGTAGGGTCAATTGGCACAGGGTTGCTTGCCGGTTCAGTGGGCAGAGGGTCGGTGGCGACCGGGGCCGTGACTGTGGCCGGTGGTGTGGATTCGCTGGTACAGGCAACTGCAACAATTGCCAAAAATAGGATGAATAAAATTGAAAAGTATTTTGTCATGGTGGTTCCTCAGATAAAGGGCGCGGCCATTTTGGCCACGCCCTTACAATATTAATTTATTGAGATTGAAGATTACGGTGTCTGATAGATACAGTCACCATTATTGCCGTCGTGGCTACCTTGCCCGCGCTCACCTATTGGACCGTCGCTCAGGCCACCACTCAAGCCATTACCTTGGCCGTTTTGGCCGCCGCGTTGGCTGCGCATCCAGCTGGCTTGCTCTTGCGTGAGCAGGCCATCGGCGACAGCTTGCTGCGAAGCAACGAGCATGAACCGCGTTCATAGCTGCTTGCACCTCGGCGAAGTCAATGCCTCGTTCCTGCGCCAAGATAAAAGGGGTCTTGCCTGCGGCAATCGCTGCATCAAAATCTGCGACGCTCATATCCAAAGCTTCAGCGATGGTGGCGTGCATGGTGACTTCATCTACAGCCATTAAGCCCATGCCAGCATTGGCATTATCCTGAACCTGAGTCCTTCCTTGATGGGTAACGTCAGCGGGCTGATTCGGGCCTTGAGCAAAGGCGGACGCTACACCGGCGAATGCGACTACTGCTACTAATACGGCGACGATGCCGAGAATTTTATGTACCTTGTTCATTGTTCGTTCTCCATTTAATTATTGTTAACGGTCAGTCGGTTACTTTATCCGAATCACCGCGCTTTGTTTATTTTAACTGTCTGGAGAATAGCAGTAAGGTGTGAAGCAGTGGTGGAGAAGGTGTTAAGAAATAATTTAGGCGGCGTGAATCAGTAAACGTGATTATCTTCATGCTGTCGGCCCGGAAGATATTCAACAGTCCTTTGGACAATGGCTCTCCCTCCAGATTGAATTACCACATTCGGACATGGAAGTTACGCCAGGATTTAGCTCCCAGCTGATGTGAGAGGGCTTGATCATAGCTGCCCTATGTTAGGATCTGACACTTATCCCGACAGGAGGCAACTATGGGTTTAGAAACTAAAGGACGTCTTGCTTAGCGTAAGTTTTTGTCTCTTACTAAAAAATACCTGAAAGACCTAGTGACACAAGGGACGCTAGGGAACGTTATGGAGCAGGATAAAGCGCAGCCGACCTGGAGGCAGATGCGATACTTCGCCCTGGCCGCGTAGTAAGCAAATATTAGGATCACATCTCTTCCTCGATAAATTCGGGCGTGGATTAATTTTTTTGCATAGCACGGGTGTGATGCGCACTTCAAGCTGGCTCATCAGCTTTGCGTCGAATATGATGTGTTGGGATTTGAAGACCTGAACCTGGGCGGGATGAAGAAGCTGTGGGGTCGGAAGGTGAGCGATTGGGTTTCGCCCAGTTCATGCGCATTTTGCAGTACGTGCACCACCTGCTTGCCGCGCAGGTGGTGCAGATAGGGCGGTGGGAGCCGACCAGTCAAAGCTGCTCTAGCTGTGGGCAGCGGCAGGCGCTAGCATTGAATGAGCGGGTATTCACCTGTGTGGCCAGTGGACTGGCAATTGAGCGAGACCACAATGCTGCCAGGAATATCAGGCGTGAAGCTATCACGCTGTTAGGGGTTGGGGCATCGACTCCGCGCTTAGATGGAGTAAGACGGTCGAATTCGACCGCATCCCTTGCTTGAAGCCAAAAATCCCAGATGCTTTCAGCCCTAAGAGTATGTCAAATATGGCAAATGGCGTATGGGGTGATGACTTATGTCACTAGCCTCTAACCCTTGATTCTGACATTCTTTAGGTGTGGGCAGATTTCTGCAGGGTATCCTTATCTCTGGAAATAGTTGTTTACCTAACAAGACAAAAATGGTTGCGGTTTACTTCTTTTATGGATTGGCGTTCTTCAGCCTGGGATTGGCGGCTAGTCTCCAGTTGCGTCATGGCGATGACATCTCCTTGCGAAATCAGATGCCCTGGTTAGCGGCATTTGGTATCGCCTATGCTGCCGTTGCCTGGCTGGACATGTTTCAAACTTTTGGGACTAACCCAGAAACCAATCAAACTATCAATATTATTCGAATGATCCTTCAGCCTACTAGCGGACTGCTGCTTTTAATTTTTGGTTGGGGAGTGCTTACAAAAATGACGCCGTTGCCTAACTGGACTCATCTCCTACCTGGTTTGCTGATTGTTCCCATTGCATTTGTTATCACCTATGCTGCAACCACATTTATCACACCTTCACCTATTGAGATCCCTATTGACATCTGGTCCCGTTACTTACTCTATTTACCTGGTAGCTTCATGGCAGGTATTGGTTTCCTGCGCCAATGGCGTGAGCAAAAAAGAAGGGCTTATTTTGACGTGGCCAAGCTTATGCTGGCTACTGGCCTGGCATTTTTATTTGAGGCATTTGTGGTGGGATTGGTCGTTCCCGCAGCACCGTACGGTCCAGCGTCCTACTATAATTATAACCGTACCGTTTACGACGCATTTTCGGGGGAACAAGTTGCAACCGACAAACCATTTGGGCTGACGAATTGGTTAGATTACGATCGTATATTGGAATCAACTGGTTTACCCATTCAGTTTTGGAGAATGGTCTCCGCTATTGCCGTTACGGCTTTTGTAGTGAGGGGTTTAGATGTTTTTGATGCCATTCGTAAGCGCCAGATGCGAGCACTGCAAATTGAAAGAGATCAGGCGCAGCAGTTGGCCATTGAAACACAAATCACTGCCCGGAAAACAGCTGAAAACTGGACTGATGCGCTTATCAGTATTAGTCGCCATATTGCCGAATTGAATGATGTTGACGATATTTTGCTTCATATTGTTGAAAATGGTCGCAAATTATTTCAATCAAATTTTATGGGTTTAGCAATTTTAAATGGTGAGTTGCCAGATTTGGAATTGAAATGCTTTGCCAATGATACTCAAGTAAAAATGGTCGATTCACCTGTTAAAGTAGAGAACTCCCTGATCTTGAACACTTTATTCCAATCTAAATCCTTTTGTTTTTCCGTTGAGGACTTCCCTTATACATTCAACAATATTTGTTTTTTTAGCGAACGATCGGCCAAGACTGCGGCAGTTGTCCACCTTGACCTGGACAACACGCCGATTGGGGCCTTGTGGATTGCCAGGCACGAAGGAGAACCTTATTCAGAAACGGATTTAATTTGGTTAGAGTGCCTGGCCGACCAGGTCGTGATTGCCATTCAGCATGGTTTAATGACCTCCCAGCTGCAATCATTTTCGATTATTGATGAACGAGCCCGTATCGCCCGCGAAATGCATGATGGCTTAGCGCAGATTTTAGGTTACATGAATCTACAGATCCAGACGCTGGGAACGCTACTCAAACGCGGCAAACTGGACGCTCTCCAAAACGAACTTGGGCAGATGCGTCAGGCTGTTCAGGTAGCCAATGCTGATGTTCGAGAGAATATCCTTAGTTTGCGAACCACTTTGGCCAATGAAAAGGGGTTGGTTTCGGCCATTGACGAATACCTCAATGAGTTTGGTATTCAGACGCAGATTGAGACGCAATTTGTAAGCGAAGTTATCGAACCTCTAAACCTTGCTTCGGTAGCTGAAGTGCAGCTGGTTTGCATTCTACAGGAAGCCCTGGCTAATGTGCGCAAACACGCACACGCCAAATGCGTGCGCGTGCAAATAACGCAGAAGGAGGATTCTTCAAATTGCGAATATCTATTAATGGAAGTGGTAGATGACGGGATTGGCTTTAAGAGTCAACAATGGCAACCGCAGTTTTGGCTTGCAGACAATGCACGAGCGGGCCCTCACGGTTGGTGGGGAACTGATCGTGCAATCTGTTCCTGGAAAAGGGACCTCAATTATTTGTCGCTTACCTTGCCTGTCGGAGAATAAATTGAACAGGCGGAGCCTTATTTTTCATTGATACTTCCAGGTGTATGATGAATGTACGAGAGTGGGCATTGCCCGTATATACGATTTTAATGCAGCTGGCCGTAGGGGCGTTACTCAGTTTATGGCTGGTGCGCATCTTCAGTATTCGGCAGTATGGCCGAAACGCAACAGAGCGTCTCGTCCGCATTCCCGTCCTGGCTATTTTCTTGACCATTTTTGTAGCTATTGTTGGCTCTCATTTTCACCTGAGTCGCCCCATTATTTCTTTGCTTGCTACACTCAATCTGCGATCGTCCTGGTTAAGTCGCGAGATCGTCTTTACCATTTCTTTTTTTCTAGCAGTTGGTGGCCTCTCTTATTTACAATGGTTTATCGATGGTTATGACCGCTTAAAAACGGGCTTAGGGTGGTTAGGCATCGTCACCGGGAGCTTCAGCGTTTATTGCATGTCAAAAATTTACTTGTTGCCAACGCATTCTTCGTGGAACTCGCCGTTAACCATAGCCTCCTTCCTATTGACAGCGCTTATTTTGGGAGTTACCGCTTCCGCTGTGCTGCTGGTTATGGATCTGAAGGTCTCAGAAGAGGTTGCGGATTTATCAGAAACGATTATTCGTCGGGAACTCATGCGAAGCTCTTTTATCTGGCTGGCCAGCGTGGCCTTCATTACGGCTACGATAAGCTTGATTATCAACTTAGCCCTGATATTCGTTTTGAGCCAAGGGGATGTTTCGGCTCAAACGAGCCTAACACTTCTATTGGGTCTTTATCAGCCGCTGTTTGGCATGCGTTATATTACTCTTTTTACCGGCGTGGGTTGGTTTGGGCTAACCTCTTTTCACATATTCCACAATAGAAAGGTCCAGTATAAATTTGCAACTGCAATATACCTAGCCTGTTTACTAGTGTTAATCTCCGAAATAATGGGGCGCTTCTTATTTTATGCAACCCATGTACGAACAGGCATCTAATAAAAACAGAAGACCCTCTCTCACTAAAAATACCCGGCTCTTAAAGGGGAAATCTCATGACCATAAAAATAGTTGTAGCAGATGACCACAAACTGTTTCGCCAGGGTTTGATTGGCCTCATGCGGGCGCACGACGACCTGGTTGAAGTTATAGGCGAAGCCTCTACGGGGCAAGAAGCCATACGACTGGCACACCAGTTACGACCAGACGTTATTCTTATGGATATTCAGATGCCAGATGGTGATGGATTAAAGGCGACTCGTGAGATCCGGAAATCTCTGCCCGAAGTCGCCATTGTTATCTTAACCGCTTCAGAATTGGATGAACATCTTTACGAGGCAGTTCGCCTGGGCGCTTCTGGTTATTTGTTAAAAGACCTGGATGCGACAGAATTGTTTGAGCTGTTAGCCGGTGTTACCAATGACGAGGTAGCCATGACTCGCGCGATGGCGAGCCGGCTCTTGAAAATTATGGCGAACAACAGGGAACAGGATTTCAAACAAGAAATAGAACTGACCCAGCGCGAACTGGATGTTTTGCACTTGTTAGCTCAAGGAGCCAGCAATCCGCAAATAGCGGAAGAATTATTCATTACAGTTAACACGGTAAAGACCCACATCAGCCATATCCTAACCAAGTTACAGCTGGAAAATCGGACGCAAGCAGCAGCGTATGCCCTTCAAAAAGGAATTATCACTTCGGAATAGCCTTTAAAAAATCACCCGATTGGGTGATACCATATTCCTCCACCGCAGGATGTGTGAAACAGCCATTACCTGTATCCTGGAAATATAGCTAATTATCAAAATTGGCGCCTTAGGCTCGAAAGAGATTGTTTTTAGGAGGCAGCTATTGCATCGATTTCAACACATTCTTTTCTCAAGTAATATCCAACAGATATTTAGTTGAGTCAAAGTTTCGACAGTATTACGGAGGAGCATCACATGAGTGAAAACAATTTCCTCAACAAAGCCCTCGATGACACGGTCCTCAACCGGCGCAGTTTCCTTAAATGGAGCGGTGCGCTGGGTGGAACGGCCGTGTTAGCTGGAGGGCTTTCATATGGTATGAAAATGGCCGAAGCAACCCCCGACGCTGCTGCCGCAGAAGGCGAATGGATTACCGCTGCCTGTTGGCATAACTGCGGTGGACAGCGCTGTTTGTTAAAGGCCCAGGTGGTCGATGGCGTTGTGCAAAAAGTAAAAACAGATGACACGCATCCCGACACCATGGAAACCCCGCAAATCAGAGCGTGCGCCCGCGGACGGGCGCAGCAGCAGCAGGCTTTTGGCGTTGACCGGTTGAAATACCCCATGAAACGCAAGAATTGGGAACCTGGCGGTGGCAAAAAAGAACTACGTGGCCAGGATGAATGGGTGCGAATCAGCTGGGATGAAGCACTGGACATCGTTGCCAGCGAGATTAAGCGTATCCAAGATACACATGGCAAAGAATCGATCTTGGAAGTTGGCAGCACCTTGCGCCGGACCATGACCCTTACAGGTGGAGCAGCTGGTACTTGGGGCACAACTTCCTGGGGGACCTGGTATTATACCGGCCCTAAAATTGGCTTGGGCGATGGTTTATTTGAACACCAGCAACAACGATCGCCTGGACATGCAGAACAGTGATCTGATCGTCATTTGGGGCGGCAATCCGGCCTGGAGCGCTCAGGGTAACAACATGTACTATTATCATGGGGCCAAAAAAGCCGGGGCCAAATTCATCTTCCTCGATCCCCTTTATAATGACTCAGCCATGGTGTTGGCCGATGATTGGGTGCCTGTTCGTCCCGGAACGGATCATGCTTTAGCCCTCGGTATGGCGCATACCTTACTCGTCAGAAGATGATCCCAAAACCAATCCGTTGATCGATTGGGATTTCCTCAACCGTTGCACGGTTGGCTTCGATAAAGATCATATGCCCGAAGGCGCCGACCCCAAAGAAAACTTCATGGACTATGCGCTGGGTACCTATGATGGCCAGCCTAAGACAGCTGAATGGGCTTCATCCATTTGTGGCGGTCGCCCCAAAAAGATTCGTTCACCTTGCGCGCGAGATTGCCACCACACCTCGCGTATCCCTGCTCACTGCCTGGTCTGTGGCTCGCACCAATAATTCTAGATTCCTGGCCGCAGATGTTCATGACCATTGGCTGTATGACCGGGCATATTGGCGAAGCGGGCCGTTGTACGGGCGTAAGCTGCTGGGAGAGAACGGCCGATGGCGGACCCTTCCTCATCGGCAGCGGCGGCAGCGGCGTTCCCGGTCTTACCAGTGCGCCTGAAGAACAGGTTAAGCATCAAAATCAACAACAACGAGTTATGGGATGCCGTGATTTCAGGCAAATATACCGCCGGATACCAGGACGTGCGCGATGTCAACATTCAAATGATCATGCACGACGGTAGCTCTGCCTTAAACCAAAAAGTTGGCATGACCAAGGGTATTGAAGCCCATCGCAAGGTTGAATTTGTGCTTTCACTGAATTACGTCCTCAATACCAACTCCAAATATTCAGACGTTGTCCTGCCGGTCACCACCCAGTGGGAACGTGATGGTTACATGAAAGGCAATCGTGACCATCTTATTTGGGCCGACAAATAACCGAACCTCTCTTTGAAGCAAAAGATGATGATTGGATCGCGGCAGAACTAGGAAAACGGTTGGGGTTTGATCCCGATGAAATTAACCCGATGCCGCTGAAACAACAGATCTTCAATCAGCTTGGCGGGATCCTGGGTCATGAAGGATGATGGCTCAGATAAAGAACCGCTGCTGACGATTACGGCCGAAGACATTGCTGACATGGGTGTTGAAGGCGACGCCGCAGACAGGACGAATCACGTTGACAGGAGTATAAAGAAAAAGGCATTTACACGGTTCGTCGTACAAAGGGGGATGCCCTCACCTTTATCGCACACGAAGCCTTCCGTAAAGATCCCGAAGCCAATCCATTGGAACTCCCAGCGGCAAACTAGAGATTCATTGCCAGGACATCGCTGATTTTGTCAAAAATGCCGGCTTTAATGAAATTCGTCCCAATCCCAACCTACAATCCACCCATTGAGGGGTATGAGGATACGTTCGCCGATTGGGATAAGAAAGTAAAGGGTGATTATCCTTTGCAGCTCTTTACCATTCATTATCGCCGCCGTTCACACTCCATTTTTGACAATATCCCCTGGTTGCGAGAGGCTTTCCCGCAAGAGTTCATCATAAATCCCATTGATGCCAGAGAGCGGGGAATTAAGCATGGTGATTATGCCAAAATCTGGAGCCGGCATGGGACGGTTGTCCGTCCCGTATATGTGTCCGAACGCATGATGCCGGGCGTTGTTACTCTGGGTGAAGGCGCCTGGGCCGAGGTGGATGAGGCGACGGGAATTGACCAAGCAGGCGCAACAAACACCCTTAATGGCGCTATCCCCACAGGCCAGGGACATCAAGGCTGGAATACGTGCAATGTACAGGTAGAACGTTACGGTGGACCCGGCTCGCTGACTCCTGATTACAAGTGGGAGCAACGGATTCCGATCAAGGAGGTATGAGAGAATGGCCAAGCAAATGGGCTTTTACTTTGACGCAAGTGCCTGCAACGGCTGTAAAGCTTGTGTCATTGCCTGTAAATCGAAAAATGCTCTGCCAACAGGGATTAACTTCCGGCAGGTTGTGCAGTATGGAGGCGGCAGCTGGATTACCCATCCAGAAGACAAGAGCTTGATGATGCCCAGCAACCTCTTTGTCTACTCAATTTCAGCAGCATGCATGCATTGCCAGAGTCCAAAGTGTGTTGAGATATGCCCCACAACAGCCCTGTTCAAAAGAGACGAAGATGGTGTTGTATTAATCGATGCGGAGAAGTGCATTGGCTGTCGTTATTGCGAGTGGGCTTGTCCATATGGTGCACCTCAATTTAATGAGGAATCTGGCAAAATGATGAAATGCGACTTTTGTGCAGATTTGCTTGCTGAAGGTCAACAGCCGTTCTGCACCTCAGCTTGCGTCATGCGTGCGCTAGAGTATGGCGAGCTCAGTGAGCTACAGGCAAAATACGGCCGAGTCAATGCCATCGAACCGTTGCCGGCAGCAAACATTACGGAACCAGCTCTAGTCATTACGCCGCACAAAGATGCGCAGTTTAGTGGCGAGGGTACCGGTCGGATTTTAGATCTGGAGGAGGTGTAGCGATGAGTGTGCGAGAATGGGCTTTGATTTTATTCACAATCCTGGGCCAAATGTCCGTCGGCGCATTTTTGGTACTGGGTTTTGTCCACTTCTTTGCGGCGCGCAAAGCTGGGATTGAAGAAGCTGATCGTCTTAGCGACCGCGCCCTGCTGGCGATTGGCCCAGTACTCATCTTGGGTCTTTTAGCTTCGCTCTTCCATTTGGGCAACCCACTGAATGCTTACAGAGCAGTTGCGAATGTTGGCACATCATGGCTGAGTCGCGAGATCCTTTCCGGTGTGATTTTTGTGGTCCTGGGCGGCCTCTTTGCCATTATGCAGTGGCGGAAAATGGGCAGCTTCACTCTGCGAAATATTATTGCCTGGGTCACAGCCCTGGTTGGTCTGGTGTTAGTTTATAGTATGTCTCAAGTGTACATCCTGCCCACACAACCCGCCTGGGATTCATGGGCGACCCCGGTTTCTTTCTTTGTCACCACGTTACTTCTCGGTTCTTTGGCCATGGGGGCAGCATTTGTGGCTAACAGCGCGTACCTAAAAAAGAGCGCCAATGCCAACCTTGAGACGCAGGCAGAAATATTGCGTGGTAGTCTGCGCTGGATAGCCTTGGCTTCAATCTTGCTATTAGGCGTTGAGCTCATCGTTTCACCCTTGTACATTGCCAACCTTGCCATTGGTAGTAGTGTTGCCTTGGAAAGCGTCAGGTTAATGGTTGGAGAAATGGGCGTCGTGATGGCATTGCGGCTCATCCTGGTCTTTATCGGGGCCGGGGTGTTTGGGATCTTCATATATCAGAACACGCTCAGTGACAGGTAAAACCAGTTTCGTAAATGCATTTGCCTACGGCGCCTTCGCGCTTGTCCTCGTTGCTGAAGTGTTGGGCCGTTTCTTATTCTATGCCACGCATATCCGGATCGGTATTTAATAAGAACCTGACTTTGAGGGTTTAATCAAGTCACAGGGGGGAGGCGCATGTAACACAGGGCCTCCCCCTTTAATCTTTTAGCGACGGTCACATGAATGGTGAACGGTGGGGTTTTGCGGCCGTTTTTCTCTTGATAGCGGGATTGTTTACGGTGACTGTGCAGGTCTCTGCTACTTTCCCATATCAAGCATCCGCCCAGCTCCCTGATCTTACAGGACATACGGCTACTACCGCTGAACTGGCGACGGCGCGAGCCGAGTGGTTACAGTCAGCTCATGCTGATACATACGATAATGGGCTCGGGGCTGATACGACTTGTGCGCGCTGTAAGTCTCCTTTGAATTGGGATCCTACGCAGGAAGCGGCCGCGCAGCAAGCGCTGGACTGTGGCTCTTGTAAACGGGTGCCAGGTGAGGAAAGGCCGGTATTGTCTGAGGGAACACAAGTGCCCCAAGCAGAATGGCGGAACATCACCTGCGAGGTATGCCATATACCAGTTGGTGATTCATACAATACAGGCCTTGCTTTTTGGGATCAGTTTACAGGTCGTTATGAGCCCGTAGCAACGGCAACAGAGCTGTGTGCAAAGTGTCATGCCGGCCAGCACGGCTTTGAAGTGGTCGAAGAGCAGGAAGCTTCACTAGCCCACGAGCAGATGGAGTGTACAGATTGTCATGGGTCCCATGGCGCATCCTTGTCCTGTACGGAATGCCACAACCCACTGGCTGGTTCTGGATCCTTTGAGCATACTCGTCACCCCAATGTAAACTGCACAGCCTGTCACGATGCGGGCAATCTTAGCATATGGCTAGATCCAGATTCTAATTCGGTCCACTTTGGCGAATATGTGACGCGCCGCTTTGCGCACACGCTCACCTCCTGGCCCTCGCACAACCTTTCTTTAAATGTGAAATGCCAGCGTTGCCACCATCCTCTTGGAGACCAGAGTGCGGTCATCGTCACCCATGTTGGTTGTAATGAATGCCATGAACATCCCTATGGTGCTGTTTCTGAATGGTGCATGTATTTTCAACGAGACGCGAACCCCCATGCTACACCAACACCAATGCCATAAGCGAAATCGTTTATTATTTATGCTTCTAGCCATCATACTGGGGGCCTGCGAAGAGCAGGCTCCATCGATTTCTGATGCGCCACCTCCGGAATTGGCCCAAACGGCCGTTGCCAGCAACCAAAAAGAGCAAACCCGCTGGGAAGAGGGCCCCCATGCTGATACGTACGCCTTGGAAAAGGGGCCCAATACCTATTGCGCCAAATGTCACGCACCAACCAATTGGGATCCGGGGGCAACAATTGACAGCCCACCCAATTGCGTTTCCTGTAAATTCCCCTTTGAGGCCAGCCCGCGTTCTGCGATCAGCAACCCTCTGATCGCAGAAGAAGATTGGGCAAGCGTTGGCTGTAATGTTTGTCACCGGGAACAAAATGGCGCTATCGATCCGGAAATGGCCTGGTTTGATGGGGCTACCGGCTATTATGAGACAATAACCAGCGCAACCGAACTGTGTGAAAAATGCCACCTTAACAATGAGACCTTGCAGCATAAGCGGGACCTTGCAGGCGGTGCCCACGCTGAGTTTTCATGTACAGAGTGTCACGATGCGCATAGCACAGAGGCCAGCTGCACCGATTGCCACCAGGAGGTATTAATTGATCCCCTGGTAGACCATATGCAATACAGCGAAACACATCCCAACTTAACCTGCGTGGCCTGCCATGATGCGTCAGGATTACAGGCTAAACCTGATCCAGAGAACAGATGGGTAACCTTTCGGACAACAGAGCTGATGGGTCGCATCTCCAGCAAGCCATACCAATCGCACATTGTGCAACGCTCCGTTAATTGTCGGCGATGTCATTATGCTAACAACCCATGGGCACTCGATGAAGTTCAAGAGCTTACAATCGATGAGGGTTAGAATAGCAGACCTACCATTCAAGGTGCAGGCTGCAGCCAGCCAGCGTTTCAGCATGCTGGTCTTGGCTTGTGCGGGTCTGGCCCTCTTGTTTTTCACCACGGTAAAACCAACAAATGGACAATCAGACTTTTTAGAGGTTCATCTTGAATGGCCAAATGAGGGCGAAACATTATATGCTGGCCCAAGTTCATTACTCTACAAAGTCCCAATAAAGGGGTGGATAAATACAATAGCGTTTAGCGAAGAAGATATTGTGGTAACGCTTGATATTTACAAAGGTTCAACCCCTGTTGGGAGCCTGCAAACTATCCCGGATTCCGACGGACATTTTGAGTTCTATGCCACAGTAAATCCTGAAGGCTCCACCGAAGAATTCAGCATCGCCTTTAACGATTGTGGCGAACTTTGCCATAGTCCTGGCAACATCAATTTTCAACCGGGCAAGCTGCAATTACGCGTTACCGCCACGGATCCGGACGGCAATCAAGCGTTTGTTGAGCGCCAAATTACCATTGATATTGCTGAGCTGGCAACCGTTCCGGTAACGGTGGTGTTAGCAGATCTTCCTGAACAGCCTGTGGGCAATGTCAATGTTGCTGCTTCAACGTGGGTTTATATGTGGCGGGCTCGATTTGGGCATGGCATTACAGATGAAAGGGGAGAAGCAGCTGTTCAGGTAGAAGCACTCAGCCAATCAGCGACGGAATACCTATTTTCTGTGCCCCCAACAGTTATTAATGGGGTGCTGTACGAAGGGGTCGCACCTGTCCCCGTCCAATTACCACCAGGAGCAAGCTTTGCTTCCCCCATAACATTAACCGTAAATGCTTACACTGGCGCTATATCTGGTCAAATATTAGGAATGCCAGTTGGAGCAAAAGAAGACATATCAGTTTGGGCGATTAGGCTACCTGATGGGGAAAGTTATCAGGCCGATTTATCTATTGAGGGCGGCTACGCTTTCCCATCGCTGCCAATTGATCGTTATTTAATTGCTATCGAAAATGGTAAGGCATTTGAAAACGGATTTTCGATCGCTCCCCAAAGCACCGATCTACTTAATACACTTGAGGCAGTGGTTGACATGCCGTTGGAAAAGACAGCGGGCAATCAATTAAGCGGGCGGGTGCTGAACGAGGCGCACAAAATTTTACCTTTTGCCTGGGTCACCCTGGAAGAGGGGGGCAAAACTTCTCGCGTATTGCTTGATTCCGGTACCTTCGCATTCATTGGATTGCCGCCTAAATCTTTTCAAGTGAGCGTAAGCGCTCCGGGCTATTACAGCCAAGTGCAGCAAGTTGACCTTTCATCAGGTTCTCGTTCAGATATCGACCTGATTCTGACGGAGCAACCTGAAACGCGGATGGTACCCTGGGGGAGTGGCGCTGTGGTTTGTCCGCCAGAAACGCAGGTCATTCTCGAGGGTGGCAGTCTGGTTCTGGAAAAAGGTTGGATTTGGGGTGAAAACGACACGGGCGCGCCTTTGACAATTCAAACACCGGTGGCGGATATCAACCTGACGAAAGGGCGATTTGCTCTGGCCTATTTGCCTGGGGAGCAGGCATGGTTGTATCAATTTAGCGGCCGTGCCCAAGTACAAGACCATCAAGGTCTGGAAACTATCGTGCTGCAATCCAATCAAATGGTCAATCTGCTAAACGATGAAGGTTTGCGCGCCGTTTCTTATAACCCGGTTGTTGTCGACGCCCTGGATCCAACCAGCAATTTACCTATTTTGCCGACCTGGGAACCCACCCTCCGCACGCGCCTGCATGACCGCCTGGCGCATTTTGGGGTAAATACGGCGCAAGTCATTACATTTGTCACTTATTTCATAGTGCTATTGACCCTATTTATACTCCCTTGGACAGCCTTATACTGGGGATGGAAACGAAATACGGCTAAACGTGAGCAATAGGACTCTGGAGGAATTTAATGAAGGAAACGACCGAATTAACCACCCAACAGTGGCAGATCAATCTGACGGGAGAGCTGTTGCTGTTTAGCCTGTTAGGGAAGATGCTGCTGCAAATCCCGGAAAAGAGCTGGTTACAGCCACTGATCGACGAAGATCTATTCACAGAAGCACCGTTTGCCGGTCAACAGACTGATGTCATCGCCGGGCTTGCTTTGCTTGAGAATTGGAGCCGGGAATATGTCGACGATATTCCTCTAGAAATAATTACTGATTTGAAAGCGGATTACACGCGGCTGTTTACCGGCCTGATAAAAATACCTGTAGCTCCGTGGGAGTCCGTGTTCTTTACCGAAGAACGGCTTGTTTTTCAGGAGCAGACGCAGGATGTGCGGGCCTGGTATAAGCGTTACGGCATGAAAGTCAACAATGCCTACAAAGAGCCTGAAGACCATGTTGGATTGGAGCTGGCCTTCATGGGTCACCTGGCTAAATTAGGACTGGCGGCGCTTGGGGAGAATAATCAAATTGTTTTTGAGCAATCCCTGGCTGCACAGCGCGAGTTTGCCGCTAAACATTTGTTCCTTTGGGTTCCACTGTGGTGCAATCTGATTGGGGAGCACGCACAAACTAAATTTTATCGCGGTTTGGCCCTGATTGTTCGCGGCGCGTTAAATGAATTGGCCACTCTCTTACAGATCCCTATTCCTGAGGTTGCCCGGTCGTGAACCTCCTGGCGTTGGCGGAACGGCTGGGAGAAGTGATGGGGTCGGCGACCGTTTCCTTTGCGCCGGATCGCTGTTTGCATGCCCTGGATAAATTCTCCACCTGCACCGCTTGCCAGAACATCTGCCCGGTTGGGGCAATTCAATTTGAACCGCCACCAGCCCTTTCCAGTGATGAGTGTCAGCAATGCCGGGCCTGTTTGCCTGTTTGCCCGGTAGGCGCATATGCAGCCGATGACGAGGCGGAGGCGCTGCTAAATTGTGCACGCCACCTGGGCGTCAAATCTTTTGAGGTTTTGTGTGCCCTTAACCCAAACTTTGAGCTTGGCGATCCACAAGCCGCCGCTGCTGTCCGTATTCGGGGATGCCTGGCTGGGCTGGGCGTGGGCGCTTATCTGGGTCTGGTAAATCAAGGATTTGCCAAGATCATGGTGCGGCTAGACGCCTGCGCTAATTGTCCCTGGAGCAGCCTGCAGTCGCAAATAGAAGCGCAAATATCAAAAGCACAGCAGATTCTGGCTGCCTGGAATCTGGGCGAAACGCTGGTTTGTGTTCAGCCCAAAATGAGTGACTTAATAAAACGACCGTTTTGGCAAGCCGCTTCCCCTCCGGTATCACGCCGCGGCCTTTTTCGTGGGCAAGATAGGGCGAAAGATTCCGAGCCCAAAAGGGAAGGGGAAGACGTCGATAAAAGCAATCCTTTTGGTGAGCGCCTGCGGCTCTTGCGAGCTTTCATGAAGTTGCCGGCCCCAGAATTTGATGATTTTATATTGAAGGATCTGGATTTTGCGCTTATTACCGTGAATGAGGAATGTACAGCCTGCGGTGTTTGCAGCCGTGCTTGCCCGACCGGGGCTTTACAAATGGCGTTAGACAAGGATTCTTTTCAACTACTTTTTACGCCGCAGGCATGTATCAATTGCCAAATTTGCAGTCATCTTTGTACCCCAAATGCGCTCACAATCAGCCCGGTTTTCAGGTACGATCAAATTTTCAGTTCAAGTGCTGACCAGATTTTGCAAGAAGGAAACGTAACGCGTTGCGCAAAATGCAATATGCCTTTTGCCAGCAGAGTTGCCGCTACTCTTTGCCCGGCTTGTGCATTCCGCCAGCAGAATCGTTTTGGCGCGGCGATACCGCCAGGATTAGCAGCAAACTTGCGAATGAGTGAAATACCAGACTAATGGCAGGCCAGAGGAATGAGTTGTGATTGTTGATATCACCCGAAACAACCATGATCAGATAAAAAATCCGCGTTTTGCTGAATATGCGGAAATTTATTTGCGCATATTTGACGATTTTATGAACCAGATAGCCGTTTCTGGCATTGATGTTGATGCTGAAGATTACAATCAGGAAGCTGCTGCCCACATAGCGCGCTTGCGGCAAAAGGGGGCGGTGCTGCGGAACATCGATCGCAGCATTTACATCAATGCGATCTCTCCAGCCTGCGTAGCCTGCCAAAGGGGAGTGGGCAGCGCCACCTTCTTTACTTCACTGCAGTGCCACCGGGATTGCTACTACTGCTTCAACCCTAATCAGGCCGATTATGAATATTTCCAGCAGAACCTGCGCGATCCGGCGAAAGAATTGATGCAGATTCGGAAGTCCGGGCAAAAAGTTGAATATTTGGCTTTAACCGGTGGTGAACCCCTCTTGCACATGGTAGAAACGGTGGCTTTCTTTCAAACCGCGGCTGCTGTGTTCCCACAAGCCCACACGCGGCTGTATACCACTGGCGATCATGCCAACGAAGAAACCCTGCAACAACTGCAAGCAGCCGGGCTGGAAGAAATACGCTTTAGTATCCGCATGCACGATCTGGCGCGAGGGCACCGTTTAACCTTCGAGCGCATCGCGCTGGCCAAGCAGTACATCCCCACTGTCATGGTTGAAATGCCGGTGTTGCCCGGCACTTTAGAAGAAATGAAAGCGGTGTTGCTGGAACTGGAGAGGCTGCAAATTCATAGCTTGAATTTGTTGGAGTTCTGCTACCCATTTACCAATCCGGAAGCATTCAACAACCGCGGGTTTAAGGTGAAAAACCGGCCGTTTCACATCCTTTATGACTATTGGTATGCTGGTGGTGTCCCTATTTCCAAAAGCGAACTGGTTTGCTTGGAGCTGCTGGATTTTGCTTTAGCACAGAAGTTGACCGTCGGCGTCCATTATTGCTCATTGGAGAACAAGTTGACTGGTCAGAACTACCAGCAGAATTATGGTCGCAAACTGCCAAGGACAACCTGTTTTTCAGAAAAAGATTACTTACTTAAGAGCGCCAAAGTATTTGGACGGGACATTCCCAAAGTCCTGAATGTATTCAACCGGAATGGTTACCGCGATTATCAGCGCAATCGAGAATACCGCTATCTAGAATTCCATGTTGACCAGATTCAAAATTTAAAGGATCTGGATATTGAAGTTGGCATTTCTACGAGTACGCTAGAAATGCGTGAGAATACTTTAGTCTTACGGGAGCTCAAGGTTGATTTAACCTACCCACAATCGTTTGTTGCTGCCCATGACATCTAATTGTTACGGAAACGGGATGAGGCAAAGCAGCCTCCTAAAAAATCAAGGATACGGGAAATGACAGCAACGCATTACCTACAAAGTAATCTTTTTCAAGTGGATGGCCTTCAGCCCTTATTAACCGCATCGGCTGAGCGGCACCAGCATTTGTGCCCGCGTCAGGTTTTGGGGGTGCGCATCGGCTTGTTCGGTTTGCGCCAGTTGGGCTTGCTTGATTGGGAGAGTTTCTTATTTAACAATCGGAAAAAGCGGCTGCTGACAATCATGGAAACGGACGGTTGCGGCGCGGACGGTGTGGCCATGGCGGCTGACTGTCACGTGGGCCGGCGTACGCTGCGTATCGTGGATTTTGGCAAGATGGCGGCAACGTTTGTTGATACGGTGACGGAAAAAGCGATTCGTGTTTCCCCCAGCATGTGGTCGCGCAAGATGGCTCCTGATTATGCCCCAAGTGCCCGTAGCCGCTGGCACGCGTATCTTGAAGCCTATCAGGTGATGCCTGATGAGCTGTTACTGGAGTGGCAGTCGGTACAATTATCTCCGTCCATCAGTGAAATCATTAGCCGCCCTGGCGTCCGTGCATTGTGCGATGTCTGTGGCGAAGAGATTATCAACGAACGGGAGGTAGTGGTTGAGGGCCGCACCCTTTGCCGCGCCTGCTCTGGGGATCGTTATTATGTACCCATACAGGAAAAGTTAAAGCCGGCAGAAGCGTACCCTGGTCTGGTCTGGCTGCCATTTTATCGGAAAGGAGAAATTAAAGTTGGCTAGTTTAGGAACACCCGAGCTCCTCATTATTCTTGTGGTCTTGCTCCTCATTTTTGGCATTGGTCGCATCGGCAAAATTGGCAGCGAATTAGGCAAAGGGGTTCAAGCTTTTCGGTCCAGCTTGCGCGATGAGCAGACGGATCTGCAAGAAAAAGAGAGTTAGATCATTGGTTTAACGACGAAATCAGAACTCTGAGCCATCTGACCTAAGGCCACTTCAGGCTATGGTTGTATGGCCGGATCTTTCTCCATCAATGCTGAAAACATAACAAACCTGGAGAAAGTGAGGGTTGGCTACGGAAACGGGCAACCTCCCGAAACCCTGGAGTTTTCCGGGGTGGAATTGGAAAGGAGAAGATGGACCAAAAATCTGCCAGATGGCCAGCATGGCCACTGGATCATTCACCCTACGAAAACAGACAAGAAAATAACTTGTTCCTCATCACCGGTGATCGGGGGGCCGGTAAGACGACGTGGTGCCAACAGTGGGTCGAATTAGCCCGGACGGCAGGTTGGCGTGTGGGCGGCTTGTTATCACCATCAGTGATAGCCAGCGGGCAAAAAATAGCCATAGATCTGGTAGATTTGTCCAACGACCAGCGGCGGCGGATGGCCACATTGCGTCCAGATATGCTCGCTTTAGCCGGTGGATACTCGGGCAGGTGGTTGTTTGACCCGGCTACTTTACAGTGGGGTAATGGCGTTCTAGGCAAGCTGACGCATGCCGATCTGCTGATCATTGATGAACTTGGCCCCCTAGAATTTGAGCGTAAGCAAGGGCTGCAGGCAGCATTTGATCTGCTTGGATCAGGGCGTTTCTTGACAGCAGGAATTGTAATACGACCAACACTGCTCTCTCAAGCACAACGGCGCTGGCCATGGGCGCAAACAATTCCAATCTTTAGGGAACTCGTCAATTGATCGACATTCGCGATCTCTCCGTACAGTTGGGCGAAGAACCGGTGCTGAAAGAGGTTTCCTTGCACATCCCGGCGGGGCAATCCGTGCTGGTAACTGGCCCATCCGGCTGCGGCAAAAGCACGCTAGCCAAAGCGTTGACCGGCCTTATTCCCCACGCCCTTCATGCAAAAATGGCTGGTTCTATCCAGGTTGCTGGAATGGACACCCAATTGCACACTGTTTCTGAATTAACCCAGCATGTGGGACTGGTGTTTCAAAACCCGGAAACACAACTTTTCCATTTGCGCGTGGAAGATGAAATAGCCTTTGGTCCACGCAATTTAGGTTTAGCCGAGCCGGAAGTGCAGGCGCGGGTCAAATGGGCTCTGGAAATGGTGGGGATTTCTGCACTCAAGAAAAAAAATCCTACCCACCTTTCGGGCGGTCAAAAACAGTGTGTGGCCATTGCTGCAGTGCTGGCAATGCGGCCTGACGTGTTGGTTCTCGATGAACCGACGGCCTCTCTGGATGTGCCCAATACAAATCAGGTTCTGGCCGTACTTCGCACACTGCAAAGATCGCTGGGGGTCACCATCGTCCTGATTGAGCATCGCCTCTCGGCCGTCTTGCCCCTGGTGGACCGCGTGCTGCTTCTGGAAGGGGGGCGCATAGTAGCCGACGGCAGGCCGCAGGAAATCTTGTCGGACCGGCAGCGCCACGCCAGCTAGGATTGCGTCGACCAGCCGAAGAGGCGATGGTTTCCTGGCCCACCCTCATCCGACCCAATGGTCACGTGACTTCGCAAAACGCCCCGCTGTTGACGCTGAGCCAAATAAGTGCCGGCTATGGTCGACAGAATGTCATACACAACGTGGATCTGGTCATTTATCCTGGAGATTTTCTGGCCCTGGTAGGAGATAACGGGGCAGGGAAATCGACATTGGCCCAGGTGGCAGCCGGATTGATTAAACCTTCTGCAGGCAAGTTGACTTACCAGGGTAACTATCGGCCACGGCCTGGTTTGGACGTTGCCATAATGTTTCAAAATCCAGCCGATCAGGTATTTACGGATTCGGTAGATGAGGAAGTGCGGTTTGGGCCGGAGAATTACGGTCGTTTTAATCCCCAAAAGCATTGCGAGGTCTTGACTGAGGCAGACTTGTTATCGTTGCGGCGACGCGGGCCTATGACGTTGTCGATGGGCCAGCTGCAGCGGACAACGCTAGCAGCTTGCATCGTCTTAGAGCCGCGGTTGGTCATTCTGGATGAACCGACACTGGGCCAGGACTGGGGACACTTACAGCGTTTGATGGAATACCTGCGGCAGCTCAATCGGCGGGGAACGGCCGTTTTATTGATTACCCACGATTACAAGCTGGTTTTCCGCTATGCCCGGCGCGTCGTCATGATGGAAGAGGGGCGCATCAAAATGACGGGGACCTTTTCGAAGAAACAAACTAAAAAGGATAAATATCATGAGACTAACCACGCGTGAACTCGTAACCCTAGCTGTTTTTGGCACGCTATGGGGCTTTGTGGAAGTAAGTTTGGGGGCAGTTTTGAAATCGTTCAACCTGCCCTTGAGCGGGGCTGTGTTGGCGGCAATTGGACTCATTGTGTGTTTGGTAGGGCGGCTGTTTGTGCCTCGGCGCGGTGGAACTTTGTTTATTGGCATCATCGCCATGATTCTGAAGCTATTTAGCCTGGGTGGCGTACTCATCGGGCCAATGGTGGGCATTATTAGCGAGGCGCTGGTAGCCGAGCTGGTGCTTTCCCTGGGTGGCAAGCCGCGGCGCGTATTTTTCATCCTGGCTGGTGCATTGGGTGTCCTCTGGACACTGGTCCAACCATTTGTGACTGGACCGCTCCTTTTTGGCCGGACTCTGTTTGTAATCTGGTTGGACTTCATCGATTTAGGCAGCCGTCTCCTGGGATTAGACAGCAATGTTGTTTTGGGGATTGTGGTGATGCTGGCCGCCATTCATCTGGCTATTGGCGGATTGGCAGGCTGGCTAAGCTGGGATATTGGCCGCCATTTACAAATTCGGTTGGGCAAACCCGCCATTCTGGGCTCGACTATGGGTTGAGCCGGTAATAAATACGCATTTTCAAAAAAGGAAGTACTGATGAAAAATTTACTTGTACTCACGCTGATCTTAACACTTATATTGCTGGGTTGCGCCTCTGGAGAGGAAACGACTACAACATCCGACGCCCCTACATTAACGGTTGGCGATGGCCAAAGACAAAAGACTTACACCGCTGGTGAGCTGCAGGCTTTACCCCAGGCAGAGGCCAGCTTCAAAGATATCGCCTATATCGGTATTCCAGTGACTGCCCTGCTGGAGGACAGCGGTTTTATCCTAAACGATCTCAGGGCCATTAAAGCAACAGCTTCTGATGGATATAGCGTCAATTATGACCTTGCTCAAATTCAAAAAACAGATGTGATTGTCGCCTACGCGCAGGTTGATGGCCCTCTGGCTGAGGAGGACGGCGCTTTTCGCATGGTGCTGCCGGAAGAAGAGGGAAAATTAAATATTCGCATGCTTGTTGATATCCAGGCGGTACCTTGATGCGCATACGTGTTATCAATCTCGCTCACCAAAACCTGGAAACGCTTTTCCAATTAGGGCCGGTAGGGCATCTGGTCATCTTTTTTTGGTCATTAAGCATGGTTATGTGTATGCCCGTCGCCAAGTTGCCGTGGGCAGCTGGTTGCTGCCTGATCATCGCAATGCTTATTTACTCCCATTCGTTTCGGCGAATTTTGAGGCTGCGCAATTTGGTTCTGCTGACCCTGCTGGTGCTCCCCCCACTGTTGTTATTGGGGGAGAAGGATCACGTATTTTTGGGGGTTGCTTATTCCATAGAAGGAATCTGGGTGGCGCTGCAAGTTGGACTACGGTTTGTGGTTGTTTTAACGGCCGTAGACGGTTTCACGCAATCTGTAGACATTACGCGAATTGCCAGCATGCTGGAGCGATTGGGGCTGCGTGGTCTAGGCTTCTCTCTAGGTGTGGCTCTCAATCTACTGCCCAGTTTGCAGGAATCCAGCATGCATGCCTGGCAAAGCTTGCGGATGCGGGGTGGGTTCCGTAAAAAAAAGTGGCGCGGGTTAAAGTTGCTGATTGTTACTATAGTCACCAACGCTTTGAGGAGAGCTGAGGAAATTGCCCTGGCCGCAGAGTCCCGCGCCTTTTCACCAGACCATTGCCAGCCTGCGCCATTCAAAACTAGCTTTTTGGATCGATGGTTGCTTCCGGCTGGCGGAATGCTTATTTTTATTTTTCTACTTCTGCCGTGAACTATAATCATAACCGTAAGTATTACAGTTTGCCGGGCAAAGCTGCTTGTTGTTGTGGATCTAAGCTCTCGGTCAATTAAGGAATCTTTATGATGACAATTGAAGTCCCGGTCATTACGATAGTTGGTAAAACAAAGTCTGGCAAAACGACGTTATTGGAAAAGCTGATCCCCGAACTTAAGAGGAGAGGACATCGTGTTGCCACCATAAAACATCATGCCCATCCTGGATTTGAAATCGACCTACCAGGAAAAGACAGCTGGCGGTATGCTCAGGCTGGTAGCGATCAGGTAATCATTGTAGCACCTGATAAGATTGCCTCATACCGTCGTCTAACACGAAAACCCAACCTGGATGAGATTACGGCCAATTTATACGATGTCGATATCATTTTGGTTGAAGGATATCTAAGGGCTGAGAAACCATCCATCGAAGTCATACGCAGCGCGATTGGACTGGAGCCAATCTGTCCTCCAAAACAGTGTTTCGCGATTGCTTCGGATACCTGGTTACCGATAATGATACCGCGATTTGATTTAGCTGATGTGGCGGGAATGGCCACCTTGATCGAAGAAAAATTTGGCATGGTAAGCTAAAGGTTTATACTGTACGCTACAAGAATTTTGGGTGTTGGTAGTCAGGTAGTGACTACTCTCCCCACTAAAAGTGGGGAGCTTCTTGCGACACCCCAGCCAATGCCAGGGTTGAGTCACAAACGCTCAGTCCGAGCGTTAAGATATTCCGGGCTGCATTCACGTCCCGGTCAAGTTCCAACCCACATACAGTGCACTGGTGCACCCGCACGTTCAGGCTTTTAGCCACCATCGTTCCGCACTCGCTGCACAGTTGGCTGGTGTACTGGGGAGGAACAGATACCACCTGCTTACCAGCTTCTTCCGCTTTGTAAGCAAGCAGGCTCCTGAACTCACCCAGCGCAGCGTCATGCGCCGAGAGTGCCAGATGGCGATTGGCTGTCATGAAGCCAGGTGTCAGATTCTCGATGCCGATGAGGTCGTACTGGTTTACCAACTGCCGGGTCGTCTTGTGCCAGAAGTCCCGCCGTTGATTGGCAATCTTCCCGTGCAATCCGGCTAACCGGGCAGCCGTCTGGCGCCAGTTGGTGCCGCCTTTCTTCTGGCGAGCCAACTTGCGATTCAGTACCCGCAGTCGTTTCAGACTGTTCCGCAGCCAGCGCGGGTTGTCAACCAGCGTGCCATCCGACAAGGTCAGCAAAGACTTCAGGCCGACATCGATGCCGACCGCTTTTCCCGTGAGCGGGAGAAAGGGCGGCGGCTCAAATTCGACCATCAGGGTGACGTACCAGTTGCCCAGGCTGCGTTTGATGACCACGTGCTTGATGCGGCTGTCGGCAGGCAGGTCGCGATGGTATTTGACTTTCACATGCCCTACATTCTGGATGCGCAGGCGCACCTGCCCCCGTTCATTCTGGTAAAGCTTCACGCCATCGCCATGTTTGTATTCCATGCTGTGGAAACGATTGCGGCCTTTGAAGCGGGGATAGCCGGGTGTTTCACCTGCCTTCAGCCTGAGAAAGAAGGCGCGATACGCCTTGTCCACGCGGCACAGGAGCTGCTGCAGGCTGGTGGCGTACATCAACCCAAAGGTGTCGGGATTGGCGTTGCGCACATCGCGAAAGTGCGCCCACTGGTCAACGTAGCTGACGCCTTTCCCGGTTTCTTCGTATACCGTCTTCCGCTGCTCTAGGGCCGCGTTGTAGAGGATGCGCTGCTGCCAGAGGATGAAGTCGAGTGCTTCCCTCTGGCGTTTGTTGGTGAAAAGACGGTACTTGTAGGTGCGAATCATCATCTGTAATGTAGCACATAAGTTCTGTATACCAGAACGGTTTGTTTGACCAGGGTGCGGTTTAATTTGGTGTAAAAGGGAGAGGTGACGAAAATAGGGGGCATGAACGATAAGCAACCTCCCCCTCAAGATAGGCGCGACGCATTGACGCGCAAGATGGACCAGTGGCGTCAGGACCATCCAAAAGCCACACTGACAGAGATTGAAGAAGCAGTAGAAGCGGAATTAGGCCAGGTGCGCAAACAGCTGGTAGAAAGAATGGCTGCAGCGGCTGCGGAGACAGAACGAACGGTACCGGTATGACCTCAATGCGGGGAAAAGATGGTCAAGAATGGGCGGCGGTGGTGGCCGTTCCAGCTCCACATCATATGTTGCCCATGTAACCGTTGGGCAAACCGTTGTCGGCCAGGCAACCAGCGAAAACTACAAAACAGCTTTAGGGTTTTGGCCGGGTGTACAGCAAGGTTATCAGGTTTATTTGCCCGTCGTGATTAAGCCGTAGTAAATACATCAAACCTGAATAAGATCGACATATATTCCCGGAAACATGGTGTCAAAACAGGTGCCCAATGTGTTTCCGGGAATATTTTGTTTGTACCCCTTTGCGGAGAAAGGCAAAGAGAACAACTGTTAGATACGCTCATGCTCTTCATTTTGGAAACCGATCTATTTACCCGGGCAGAAGTTGAGGCTGCACCACAGGGACCGACGTCGTCGCTATCCGGTGAATCGTAAGAGCATCTTGACCAAGTATCTGAATCAGAGTAATGTACCAATCTGGAGCATTTGCCATTTGCCTCTTTATTTGGGGGTGAATTCAGAAAGGCGGCAATTTTCACGGTTGAGAATATTGTTATTGCCCAGAACTATCCAATGATCATGACGCGCCTTGAAAAATATCGGGCTGACGCAAAATGCGGTTTGTTGTCTTGGTGGTTGGTAGGGAAGCAGCCTGTTCTTGCCCTTGAAGGCCCTTTACGCTTGCACGATCAGTCAAATAGGAGAATCCATTGCTTAAGACTGCACGTTTTAGTTTGTGCTCCATCGCTATAGTTCAGTTCATCCTGGCCATCGCCTTTTTTCTGCAGCTTCCTTTTGCGGTCAATCTGTGGCCGTTCGAGGGAACTACGCCGCTGACGTTCATCTTCATCTCCTCCATCTTCGCCGCCGCAGCGACGCCAACGCTTTGGGCCGCCGCCACCGAGAATTATGGCGTATTGACCGGCATAGGCCTCGATTACACGGGAATACTGGTGCCGGTGGCCATTCTCTCTTTTCAGTCGGGTGCGGCCGGAAATCCCCGATTGACGACGTATGGCATCGTATGTGTTTTCGGTGCTCTTTTTGGCGTAGGCCTTTTGTTATGGAGCCTTCGCTTTCCAATAGACCGCTCGCTGCCACTTCCTGGCTCCGTGCGCTGGGCGTTTGTCTTCTTCATTGTCGCCCTGGCTATCGTGAGCACGCGGCTGATATTGCAGACGCCCAATACTATTCCCTGGAAGATAACACCAGAGCTTTCACTTGTCATCGGCTGGATGTTCGTCGGCGCCGCCCTCTACTTCGCCTACGGCCTGCTGCGGCCAGGATGGCTCAACGCAGCCGGTCAGCTGATCGCCTTCCTGGCTTACGATCTGGTCTTGATTGGGCCGTTCCTCACCCGGCTGCCGACTGTGGCTGCGGAGAATCGCCTGGGCTTGATTGTCTACACGACCGTCGTCATTATCAGTGGGCTCTTGGCCAGCTACTTTTTGTTCATCCATCGACCCACACGCTTGGCAACCTGGAGGCGGTCAAAGAGTTCGTGAGCAGCATCGAATAGAGGATCATTCGCTGCGGAAGGGGGCCGTCAGCCACCAGGCCGAGTGTCAATCGGGTCACAAACCGATCGGCTGGCACAAACTCGTCTATAATTGACTTTGCCGAATAACTCGCCCTTCCATATCGTGATCGTGAAATATCGAGGTCTGCGCGAGTCATCGTGCCAGCCGAAATCCTGGGAATTGGCAATACTTAGCTCTGATCGGCGGACAGTGATTGTGAAAGATCTCCTTATGTTGACTCCAGGTACATTTCGCAGTATCGTTCACAATGATTTCTATCCTGACGGATAGGTGCTTCCCCCAAAGTCATCGTTGCAATTGAATAGCACCCTAAATGCTTGGGCGTTGACGCTTCCTGTGAGCGGCAGATTGTGGTTCAAAGCAGGGCCGATCGCTTCTGTTTTGGGCCGGATTTTGTCCCTGGAACGTTGCACTTCCTGTCAGGAAGTGGTAATAGCGATTCGGAGGCTCGGCTGAGTGCGGATCAGGCACAAAATCATGAAATTGATGGGTGATTTGGTTTATCGTACCACCGTCACCATAGCAGGATCTGCCTCGAGGCCTGCTCATGTTGGACCCATTCCAAGCCGCAACGGCTGGAGCGATGGCAAACTCAGGTAGCATTGGAGAACTGATATAGCAGCCCAAATGAAGAAGATCGACACTACTCTGGAGATACCCCGGTGCGATTTTTCCGCAATTCGGGTTTGGTTACCTGCGAGAATACGTCACCTCTCTTGTTTAGTCTATCCACAGCATTTGAATAAGTCTAAGGAGAATTTCAATGGAAAATATTGGAACTATTCGCCAGCCTCTAGTAGGCGCGAGCATCATTGATAAAGGAAAGCAGGAAGAGTTTGGGCTGCTCAGTTATGGCGATGGCAGCGGTTCTTGTAGTGCATCGCTGCTGCGCAACGATTGGGTCATTACTGCCGCCCACTGCGTCGAAGCCAAAGACGTCTTTGGAAACGTTGTTCCCGATCCGGGCCGGCCGGGACAAAATATGTTGAAACCGATCGCCGGTATGTCGCTGACGGCTAATTGGGATACTGTCCAGACACAAAATGCGGTGCGCGTCGAGACTTTCCGGCCATATGATGTGGCCATCATCCAAGTCGCAGCGCCCTTCATTGTTCACGGCTCGCGTACCGGTTACTCACGCCTGATTTTTCAGGACGGGCAATTTCCCTATTTCGGTGAACCGGTCGGCGCCGATTTGTTGATTTTCGGACGCGGTATCAACGTATTTGCCTCGGGTGAAGGCGATTCGGCTGTCCCGTCCGTAAGCGATGGGCAATACCGCATAGGTTACGCTAAAGCGACACGCAACGAAGACAATCGCTTCTGGTATCCTAGCATAAACGGTCAGATGATCGCCGGTGGCGATAGTGGCGGGCCATCATTTGCCTGGGTTCTATCAGGCTACGCACTTGTAGGGGTTCATTCATTGACCCATGCCACTTATGTGCCGGGCAAACCGGCAATCGGCTGGATGTGGGTCACAACCACGCCCGAAGCCGCCGACGCACCAATTCTGCCGGTACTCAATCAGATCCTGCAAATCATGGGTCCTGCCACCGCCGACACCTCAATCAATGGCGGGTATTCGCCGACCGGCAATGTCGGTACTTTCGCGATGTCACCGCCAGACTATCAGCCGCTCTGGGTGTATGGCATTCAACCGAACGGCGACTTGCTTTGGTATCGGAAAGACACCAACGCTGCAGCATGGGAAGGCCCCAAGAAAGTCGGCACAGGCTGGGCAAATTTCAAAGACGTAATTGCGGCTGGCGGCAACCGGTTTTATGGGCTATCCCAAGACGGCAAGCTGTTATGGTATCAGCACAATGGCTTTAACGACGGTACCTTTGATTGGAAAGGTGGCATCGAAGTCGGCAGCGGCTGGACCTTTAAGCGGATCTTTTCTGGAGGTGAAGGGGTCGTGTATGCGATTCGGCAGGATGGCAAACTATTTTGGTATCGCCACCTCGGTTTCAAGGATGGGACTCCCAGTTGGATGGAAGCTAAAGAAGTCGGCTCAGGTTGGGGCGATTTCAAAGATGTATTTTCACTGGGACAAGGCGCAGTCTATGCCGTCCAGGCGGATGGCACCTTGCTGCTTTACCAACATAAAGGCTATGAGACCGGTGTAAAAGATTGGTATCCAGCGCGCACTGTCGGCACGGCATGGAATCAATTTCAACAAATCGTCCCTGTCGGCGACGGCGTGATTCTGGCGATTCGTCCTGACGGAGCGCTCATTTGGTATAGGCACCAGGGCATGATTAATGCCAGTGGTGTTGCCTTCGGCCGTCTCCGGGAAACCTGGGATACACCGGTCAACATCGGTTCAGGCTGGCAAGATTTTGGGAAGATCTTTGCGTTGATGCCCATCGCACCAGATGGTGTTCACTAGCGGGAAGGGTTAGAGCACCTGCGGCATGCGCTTGCTGTGCCGTGTGCTCAAGGCGTCATCCAGCGGCTACTTCGCCTTGCGCTGGCGCCCCCGGTCGTCACGCGCGCACGAAGATGCCTGGCTTTGGCCACAGATTGCGAAAGTTCACGACGATTCCCATGGCATCACGGCTATCGGCGGGTGCATCAGGCACTCCTCAAGCTGGCAATCAAGGCCAATCAGCGCCGGGTAACCAGACTAATGAGCCAGCAAGACCGGTATGGTCGACAGTTCCGACGCTACGTCGTGATAGTAGGCCAGGTTGTCCACGGCCGGTGCGGGTTTGGATACATATGGCCCAGGCTATCGAGCGGCACCACTAAATTATTAATGGAATGATTCGCTTGGTTATGCGTGAGTATTCTGCATAGTCAGGATAGCATGTGCGCAGATACTGTTCTTCGACCACAATGCGGATGGCAACGACGCCTGTAATAATCACACCGATAATCAGGTTAATAGGGGAGACATGCCCCAGAATGCCTGCCCAAATAAGGAGCAAGGCCGCGGCATACATTGGATGGCGAATAAACTGATAGGGTCCTCTCGTTAGCACATGCCCTTCTTTTGGTTCTGCCTGGATATTAAACTGACCTGTCTGAAAGCTCCGCCGCGCCCACACGCTTAGCGCAACGGCTACTAGCTGAGTTGTTATTATGAAGGGTGATATCGAAAACAGGTTTCCTGAGATCAACAAGTACAGAATCGTAACAATCACGAATAAGAGGGCAAATTTTGAGATAAGTTTCATCATTGGAATTCCTTTTCTAAGTGCTCAATTGAGGCTTTGGTATTGGCTATGATTGACATTTATATTCATTACAGTTATACTTTAATGAATATTGTTATGGTATATCTAAACTAGTAGAATGTCAAGAGGCAAATGACCCAACCAGAGAAACCCAAACGTCGATATAATTCAACAAGGCGCCGGGCACAAGCACGAGAGACCCGCCGCCAAATCACGGAAGCAGCTCGCAAGCTGTTTACAGAACGTGGTTATACGGGTGCAACGATAGAAGCCGTTGCCCAGGAAGCTGGGGTGGCTCCAGAAACCATTTACGCAGTTTTCGGGAATAAACGGGCTATCCTGGCACACCTGATTGACATTTCCGTAGGGGGTGATGATAAGCCAATTCTCTTGCTTCAGCGACCAGGGCCACAAGCCGTATTCCAAGAACGCGACCCGCGTCAACAGCTGTATCTGTTTGCTCAGGATATCTCGGCGATCTTGGAACGCGTCGCCCCGATTTTCGAGATTATGCGCTTTGCGGCAAAGACCGAGCCGGATATTGCCGATCTTCTGCAAAATATCCTCAGAGAACGTTTGCACAATATGGAGTCATTAGTTCAACACCTTTCTGAACAAGGCCCGTTAGAGGAGGGGGTGGTTGATTTGCAGGCGGCTGAAACTATCTGGACTCTCACAAGCCCCGAAGTATTTCGCCTGTTGACTGTCGATCGCGCCTGGTCTAGGGAGCAATACATTCAGTGGCTGGCCGACACTCTAACCAGGCTGTTACTGCCCTAAAAGGGTTCTCTAGCAGAAGCTTGGCGGGTCATATAAGTGGAAATGTACTGTTTCGATAGGTCTTGAAAGCATTGTGGACAAATACACTGCCCAACAAATTGTTGGGCGGCTTCTATGAAGTTTGATGTCAACCAATAAAAGGGGCATTTATGAACGAAACTTTACAAACTCAAGGCAGTATTCCGTCCGTACACCGAGTCGGGGCAGGCGAAGATCGATTTGGTGAGCATCGGGGACTCGGCATTAGCATCATTGCTTTCAAAGTCGTTTCGCAGGATAGCAACGGTCTCCTCATCATCGAGAACACTTTTCGAGCGAAGGGTGGCCCGGCGCGTCACCTGCATTACGACCAGGACGAGTGGTTTTATGCGGTTGAAGGCGAGTTCATCATTGAGGTAGGGCAAGAAAAGTTCAGCATGAAACCGGGTGATTCATTGCTGGCGCCACGACAGGTACCTCATGTTTGGGCCTACGTTGGTGACACAATTGGCCGGATGCTGATTACCTTTATGCCCGCCGGAAAGATGGAAGCGTTCTTTCGAGAAGTAACCAAGGCCAACGCCATGCCGCCGCAGGACCCGGAACTGTGGCACGCGCACGGCATGGAGTTGATTGGGCCGCCTTTGATAGTCGGGTGAAGATGCTCCCAGTGACGTTGACGAGAGTCTATTGATCGACAACATGGCTGCTATCCTCAAAGCCGCCCGACAATGCTTGCAACGGAACGGCGAGACGATGGGCCCATTCAACTCAGTCCATTCACCCAACGTGTTTGCTTGGCCTACCGTCCATGGAAGCCGGCACTAGCACAACTGAAGCCGCGGCCATAAGATAACGAAAAAGAAGAAGTGGGTGCTGTATGGTATCGCGGTGGCCGTGTTAATTACGTCGCCAGTCTGGCTGGGGTTTGGTTCTGTATTAGAAATCCCGCTGGCCGACTGACCGCGCCATCTGTTTGTGCAGTCAGCTGGCATTGTAGCCATCGCCGCCATTCCCCTCACCATCGGCATCGCTGTTTTGCCCATCGCCTTTTTGATATCGACGTCCTCATAAACCGCACGCTGGTTTACGGTGGCTTGACGGCCGTTACCATTGGCGTGTATGTGCTGCTGGTCGGCGGTGTAGGATCGCTACTACAAGTCCAGGGGCGTTCGGCCGTTGCCTTTGTAGCGACGGGGGTTGTGGCTGTGCTGTTTCAATCACTGCGGGTGCGGTTGCAAACGGCCGTAGACCACCTGATGTACGGTCATCGCGACGATCCGGTAGGCATGCTCACCCATCTAGCCCAACAGCTGGAAATGGTAGACAGTCCCGACCGCATCCTGCCTACGCTGGTGGAAACGATTGCCACCGCCTTGAAACTGCCACACGCCTCCCTGTGGCTGCCAAAAGATGAGACGAAGTGGGAGCCGATGGCCGTTTTTGGACCGCAAGCTGATGACCTGCTTATGGTTTCTCTGCTGCACCAAAACCAGGAGGTAGGCCGCCTGTTTGTGGCCCCGCGCGGGCCAGGGGAACGTTTTTCGCAGGAAGATGAGCGGCTGCTGGCGGCCGTCGGCACAACTGTCGGCGACGACAGTGCAGGCGGCGCAGCTTTCCGTGGCGCTGCAGCAGTCGCGGCAGCAGTTGGTGACCAGCCGTGAGGAGGAGCGCCGCCGCCTGCGCCGCGATTTGCACGACGGGCTGGGGCCAGTCCTGGCCGCCGTTGCTTTGCAAGCAGACACTGCCCACGATCTGGCCGACGCTGATCCGGCGGAAACGAAAGCGATTCTCAACAGCATCATGGACCAGGCACAAACGACCGTAACCGATGTGCGCCAATTGGTCTACGGCTTGCGTCCGCCCGCGCTGGATGAATTGGGGTTGGTTGGAGCCCTGCGCCAATCGTTCCAGGCCTACCAGCACCAACTGATGATTCAGTTTGAAAGTGCCGACCTTCCGCCTCTGCCTGCCGCTGTGGAAGTGGCTGCCTATCGCTTTGTGCAGGAGGAGGTGAACAATGTGGTCAAACACGCCCAGGCTTCACGCTGCACGATGCAAGCAGAAAGAATCTGTTCCTCGCCACCTCTGGTGGGAATATTTAACATTTAGGCTGATGTGCATGAAAAAGGGGAAAAGTGGGTGCGAAAGGACTTGAACCCCTGACCTCACGGATGTGAACTATGAAACCTCAATCCGCGTCCCTGATGCCCATTCCCCAGAGGTAGATCGCTTTAACAAAGGACCATTTTGCGAGGAACCATGAGACCTGATTTGCATATGATATTGCAATCAGCTTCTGGCCGCAAAGCCGCCTTCCAAGATGCTGGATTTAAGAGTTGGTTTTGCGAATTTAAGCGTCGCCGTACTCTGATTATCATTATTTCTCTTACAATAGATTTTTGAAGATTCTGATGCACCGTTTGGCCTGCGCAGTTTTGCCATTGAGTGGAATCGCAGGGAAGTTTCTTCACGGTGGATCGTGTGGTATAGAAAGTGTCAATTGATTGTTTTTCTGGCGTAAAAACAGCGATATACGTGTCCACCGATGCCATAATTGGTACGATTCATCACCTACCACTCAAAACATTCGAAGGAGGGGGGACTACACTTATATGAACAAAGCATTTATAGATACAATGCGATGGGCGCAAATCACCTTCACAGAAGATGACCCTATCAAGATTGATCTTGATTTCTGGATTGATTATCTGGATCGCATTTATGCTGATGGGGTTGTACTCAGTACCGGAGGGTACATTGCCTATCATCCGAGCAAGGTACCTTATCAATATGTGAGCAGATATCTAAACGGAGGTGATCTATTTGGAGAAGCCGTTGAACGGGCGCGATCACGTGGTATGAGTGTGATTGCAAGGACAGACCCCCATGCAATGCATCAGGAGAGTTATGAAGCACATCCTGAATGGGCAATGGTGCAGGCAGACGGCAAAGCAAGGCCACACTGGTCTATGCCAGGAGCATGGGTAACATGTGCACTCGGTCCATACAATTTTGAGTTTATGAACGAAGTCAATTGCGAAATAGTTCGTGAGTATGGTGTTGATGGTCTGTTTGGTAATCGTTGGGCGGGTAGCGGCTTTTGCTATTGTGATAACTGTCGCGAGAATTTCCGTGAATTTAGTGGTATTGAACTACCCACTATTCATTCTATGACTGAGCCAGCTTACCGTCAGTATCTTATGTGGCGTGAGCAACGTCTCTTTGATCTTTGGCAACAGTGGGACGATGCTATCCGTGTGATTAATCCTGAAAGCCATTATATTCCTAATTCTGGCGGCGGAGCACTCAGCGATCTAAATATGAAAATGGCTGCGGAACGCGCGGAAATTCTGTTCGCAGATCGTCAGTCCCGGCGTGGGACGATGATGCCATGGGCATCGGGAATGAATGCGAAAGAATTTAGAGCAACGATGGGTGATAAGCCCGTTGGTGGCATCTTCAGCGTCGGTATAGAAGAACCACATCGCTGGAAAGACTCTGTGCAGAGTGATGCTGAAATGCGTGTGTGGGTGGCGGATTCGATCGCCAGTGGAATGCGACCCTGGTTTACTAAGTTCTGTGGGCAAATTTTTGATGATCGCTGGCTACCTGTAGTGGAATCGATCTATCGCTTTCACAAAAAGCTGGAACCTTACATGCGTGATCAACAATCGCTCGCACAGGTTGGACTGGTTTATTCACAACAAACTGCGCGCTGGTACGGGGGCGACAATCCACGAGAGACTGTCGAACATCATTTACTAGGCATCTACCATGCTCTGATTGAAGCACGGATTCCCTTTGATATGGTGCATTCAGAGGATTTATCACGCATTGACCGCTATAAGACACTGATATTGCCTAACATTGCTGTACTCTCACAAGAGCAATGTGATCGACTACACGAGTTTGTGGCCAATGGAGGAAGCCTAGTAGCAACGCATCATACCTCACTGTATGATGTTGATGGTGCTCAGCGCGATAACTTTGGTCTGACTGATCTTTTTGGTGTCGATTATGCTAACAGCACCATCGGCCCTATCAAAAACTCTTATATCAACCTCGAAGGAGACGCGGCAGCTGGAGACCGTCACGCACTATTGCGTGGCATGGATCGTACACAGCGAATTATCAATGGAGTTTATCAAGTGCAAGTAACGCCTCATATATCGTTTGATGGACTGCCACTAACGCTAGTTCCTGCTTATCCGGATTTACCCATGGAAGAAGCTTACCCTCGTGAGGCACACACCGATATTCCGCAGGTATATTTACGCGAGATTGGGAAAGGACGTATTGTCTACTTTCCCTGGGATATTGACCGCACCTTCTGGGAGGTGATGAGCCCCGATCATGGATTGCTTTTACAAAATGCCGTCAAATGGGCAACAAATCAGCCTTTTGTAGCACAAGTCGAGGGGCCAGGTATCCTTGATGTAAATGTATGGGGGCACCACAATGCGATGACAGTTCATATGGTTAATCTGACTAATCCGATGATGATGAAAGGTCCTATGCGCGAACTTATATCGCCAGGAGAACAGAAGGTGCACATCCAACTACCCACAGATTCGCGCCTGCGGCGTGTGCAGTTATTAAAGCTAGATATGATTCCAGCTTATGAACGTGAGGGCAATATCCTGACATTAAAGGTGCCGTCAATTCTCGATCATGAGGTAATCGCGTTGGATTTTCAATAGTAAGAGCTCTGCACACTATTTGGCCGAGTGAAGAAAGTTGCCTACGCTCAGTTCACTTTCCAATTTTCTCGATCACTTTACCATCGAACTGTCTGATACGTGCCATGAATTCCCGATCATTGGGCTGCATGAAGATCGGCTTTTGGATCCACGTTTCGACATATTCAGGATAGAACGGCTCCTCATAGGCGATGCCCATTGGCATTCCATTGCGGAAGTATTCAACTGTATCGATTTTTTCAGGATAGAGCGCCGCCAGACGAATCCAGCGTTTGTCATCCTGGATTTTGTTTGGCTCCAGTCCCTGAAGGTAATATTGATCTTCTTCAGGGATTGGATCAAGCTTGATGCCAATCCCGTCGGCCATCCGATGCGCGAAGAAAGTGTCCTCACCAGGCGTAATCGCCCAATCTGCCGGAACATCCTGTTTGGTATGATTGTTGTAGTAGCCCCAGGAAGTTTGCGTTTGATACGCGACCTTGAGCTGCGTAAAGCAGGGTGAGTCCTCGTTACAGACAATCGGCTTATCAAGGTTCCAACTCTGAACCTTGCGAATGAGGTTATAGTAACGCTGGCGATGCAAGCCATTGCCGTGTATAAGAATGACATCGCTCGCTTCAGCGACTTCACGATTAGCGTAGCCGCCGGTCCCGCTCGATCCGACCAGCAGCCCACCGGATTCCTGGCGGGCCAAGTCGATCAGCGAAGCGATACCTTCATCGGACTGTATAATCGGATGCATGTGGAAACCGGACAGGTTGTACTCGTTAGCCACTTCAATGATGACGTTCGTATAACCGCCGTCCTTCAGAAAGCGGGACGCGCCGATCACAGCATTGCGTACCGCACGTCCATCCTGCAAGCGCAATCCCTGCGACGCGTATAAGAAGCTGACAATGACGACCATCCCGATGTCATCCGCAGCTTTGATTAGTCTATCGAGCCGCCCCGCATAGGCTGGATCGAAAGAACGACCATCCGTGCCATACGGGTTGTTATCAATCGTGCTCCAATCATCGAGTGTCAGAACGGGACCGCCGCCCTGCAAACCGACAGTGAAGGCGCGCAGTCCATGGTCATACCACTGTGGCAGCGCCGCAATCAGCCGGTCTGTATTGGCTGCTGGGTCCCACGTGTCGTGCCCGAAGATCGCAAAGCGCTCGGGAGCCGCTTTGTCATCGAAGATCCCCTGGATAAAGCGGGCATTCATCAGCAGTCCGTGGGCATCTTGATTGGAACCTTCAATTTCAGAATAAGTCGGTTGGCCGTTGATCAAGAATTTTGTGTTTTCAGTATCAATCAATGTTTTTGTCATGATGTCTCTGTCGAAGAAACTATACTTCAATCAATGAGTGGATCATCCTTTGAGTGCACCGGCGGAAAGGCCATTAATCATGTAGCGCTGCAAGAAGATGAACAAAATCACAGCGGGGTTGTCGCGAGGACGCAGGCCGCCATGAACACATTCGCATTCTGAATCGTGCCGCCTTCGCCCATGAACTCGCACAAGCCAACCTACATTTTCACCGTGGCGTTTAGCCTTGGTGACGTAGATGCAGGTTGCAGAGAATCTGAGTGATCGCCAAGCCGCGGATGTCGTGCGGGATCGACTAACCTGGAAATATGCGCTGAGCTTATCGCTGACAGATACAGGGTTTGATTATTCATTTTTATGCGAATTCCGTCAAAGGTTGTTAAATCACGGTTCAGCCCAACGGCTGTTAGATTTGTTCTTGTTGCACCTGAGTGAAAAAGGTTGGTCGATATATAACTTGCTTGGGTGCTGATCCCCAAATCTTGGACATGAGATAATGTGACATGTTGACCTCAGCGGCTGAATTAGCAAAGATACAGTTTGAGGAGGTCAACATGGCGAAGTCATATCCGGCGAAATTGAAGTTCCAGATCGTGCTCGAAGCACTCCAGAGCGAGAAGTCCACAGCCCAGATTGCCAAGGCCTACGTTGTGCATCCCAATTCGCTGAGCAAGTGGAAGCGCGAGTTCATAGCCAACGGGGCGGAGGTCTTTGCCAAGGATGGCACCGTCGCCGAGTATGAGCGGCGCATTGCCGATCTGGAGCAACTGCTCGGCAAGAAAGAGGTCGAGATCGCGCCTTTAAAAAAACTTTCTCGGCCGCACGAAATGAGCACGACGGACAAGGGGTTCGACTAGGATACGAACAGCAAACGGCCACGCAAATTGCTTAAATGCGGTGTTTTCCTGTGATAAAGGGTACTGTGCATTTCTACGCAGAAATATATGCTAAGAACACCAACAAAAACATCCCCCAATACCCCCCTTCTTCTTCAAAAAGTCAATTTCTTGACTACTTTATTTCCCCATTTGTATTAGACAATTCCATAGGGTGCACATCTGATAGCAAGTAGTAACTTCAAATATATTTCTTACTTGACATTTTTGGTCACAATTTATATACTTTCAACAATTAGTCACTAGTGACTAATCACAAGGAACTAAAATGGAAAAGAAACTGCTTTTACTTGGCACATTACGTGCTCACGAAATGCATGGTTATCAGCTCAACGAAATGTTACAGCAAAGTGTAGGCTTGCCGATCAAATTGACCAAACCAAACGCCTACAAGTTACTCAATAAAATGGAGCAAGATGGTTGGATCACTTATCGTGAAGAGCAAGAAGGCAATCGTCCGCCACGTCGTGTATACAAGATCACAGATGAAGGGGAAATCGCTTTTCAGCATATGCTGCGCAAAAGTTTGGCCGCGTACTCAGTTCCTGAATTCCCAAGTACGGTGGTTTTCAATTTTCTGGAGTTATTACCAACGGATGAGGCCATTGCTCTGTTGCAGCAGCGTCGGGAAAAAATTATTACCCATTTCAATGAAGTGGCTGAAATACCAGATGAAATGCGGGAAGCTCATTTGAGCGTTGAGTATCTTTTCCGGTTTTATCAAACCGAAATTGAATGGTTGGATGAAATTATTGCTCAGTTGAGCGAATCCTAAATTCTCAAAAGACTCAAAATTTCATAAATAGTTGAACTGACTGAAAACAATCTCAGTCCAGGTATTGCTTGCTGCCTATGAACAGCAATAGAGAGGAAACCTATGAATAATAAAATTGCCATTGAAACGCAGGGATTGACTAAAAGGTATGATGAAGACGTATTGGCGGTAGATGGTGTGGATCTGGCTATTCCCACCAATAGCATTTATGCACTGCTGGGGCCAAATGGAGCCGGGAAAACGACAACGGTTTCCTTGCTCACTACACTGATTAAACCCACTGATGGAACGGCCAAAATCGCCGGCTTCGATGTGGTCAAACAAGCGGTGAAGTCCGCTCACGTATTGGCGTCACCTTTCAGGAGATCGTGCTTGACCCTGATTTAACAGGACGCGAATCTTTAGATTTTCACGGCCGTTTATACAACATGTCTAAGCCCAAACGCGAAGCAAAAATCAAAGAGCTGTTGCAGCTCGTCGAGTTGGAAGACGCGGCAGACCGGCGCACGAACACGTACTCCGGCGGCATGAAACGCCGTTTGGAACTGGCTCGCGGACTGATGACTGAACCGGATGTGTTGTTTCTCGACGAGCCTACTCAGGGGTTGGATCCGCAGAATCGAGCCAACATCTGGGAATATATCCGCAATTTGCAGGCCAACAGTAACATCACATTGCTACTGACGACGCATTACATGGATGAAGCAGAAGCTTTGGCAGACAAGGTGGGGATTATTGATAACGGCCGTTTTATTGCCGAAGGGGCGCCACAAGAATTAATCAATGAAATGGGAGCTGATGTTTTTCAAATAGAAGGGTCGGGAAACCAGGAAGCCTTTATCGACCAGATCAAGCGAGCTGCCCTTTGTCCAGGCCGTCAACACCAACAACGACATGATGCAAATTAGCGCCGGTGAAGGCAGTGGTCGTCTGGTTGAAATTGTCAAAGCGTCACAAGCTGTTGACTTTCACATCGAAGACGTTTCCCTGGCAAAGCCAACCCTCGGCGATGTTTTCCTCAAATACACAGGGCGTCAATTACGAGATAAATAAGGCAATAGCTAGCGACTGATTTGCTAACAGTTGTTCCAAAGGAGATTGCAATGAGTGCATCACTCGTTTTGTGGCAAAAACAGATGAAGAAAAGCCTCGTACACAGCGAGGAAATTGTCGGAACATTGATCCAGCCCATTTTGTGGGTGGTTTTGTTTGGCGTAGGTATGAGGAGCTTAATGGGGGCAGTCGGTCCGGGTGAAGGTGATGGGTATATGACCTTTGTTTTGCCTGGCATCGTCGCCCTTACTGTCGTCGGTGGTGCAATTGGCGGCGGCTCCGCCTGGCTCAATGAACGGCTGATGGGGATTGTAAAAGAGTATCTTGTTGCGCCCATTCCCCGCCTGAGTATTTTGATGGGCAATGCCTTGAGCATCACCACCAAAGTATTGATTCAATCCATCATTATCATGCTCGTAGGCGTTTTGATGGGCGCCGAAATTAAGCGCGAACCCATTGGGTTGGCTGGGTGGTTTCTTGCTTATTGCGGGGTATGGCATTGGTTTTTCTGGTATCGCGCTGGCCGTTGCTTCCAAAACGGACAGCTCAGAAGGGTATCACATGATGATCTTCATGTTGCAACTGCCGCTGCTTGTTCTGGAGCAACTCACTGTACCCGTTGGCAACGCTGCCAACCTGGATGCGGGTGGGAGCCATGCTCAACCCCACCACCTATGTCGTGACCGGTTTACGTACCATTACGATGGCTCCCTCTGCCGATGTTGCTGATGTAGACACCATTGCCATTTGGATTTGTTTTGTCGTCATTGCCGCCTTTGCCGCTTCCGGCATGGGCCTGGCGCTAAGAGCATTCAAATCGGCGATTAAATAACAAACTATAGGAAACAGGAAATATTACGATGAACAAACGATTCTTAAAACGCTTGGCAAAAATTCTGGGTATTATTTTTATTTTAATAATCTTGCTGCTTGCTGTCGGGCCATTTTTGATCCCAGTTGCGCCGCTTGAGGGGTTAGCTTCTGCCCAACAAGTTGCTACCAATGAAAGCGAATTTATTACGATTCCCTTTTCTGGAACTGACGGTATCGACATCCATTACATGAGCAACAACACAAATGCTACGGACGAGACGCCCACATTTGTTTTGCTGCATGGATCAAATTTCAATTCCTATACGTGGACAGAAGTGTTCGACTTTTTCAGTCAGCAAGGCCAAGTGATCGCGTACGATCAAATTCCCTATGGTCTAAGCGAAAAATTAGTCACTGGAGATTGGAGTGACCGAAATCCTTATTCGTCAGTGGCTGCTGTTGACCAACTGTTTTTGCTCCTGGACGAGCTCAACGTTGGGAATGCTGTCTTAGTTGGAAATTCGTATGGCGCTACATTGGCTGTCCAGGCTGCCCTGGCTCACCCCGAACGAGTGGATGCCCTAATACTTGTAGATGCTGCCGTTTATGTTGAAGAAGAGATGCCAGCTTGGTTATTCGATCTGCCACAAATGGGCCGCCTTGGGCCCCTGTTTGCTCGTCAATTGGGACAAAGCGAAGCCTTCATTCGTCAAACATATCTGAATCCTGAGCAAATCAGTGATGAGCGAATGGCGCTTACAATGATCCAAACCCAAGTTCAAGATTGGGATATGGCTTATTGGGAATACCTTCGGGTTTGGGGTCTCGACACACCTGACTACATAATGCGTATTCCGGAAATTCAACAGCCTGTTTTGGTCGTATCAGGCGACAGTGATGCAATCGTACCTGTCTCAGATAGCCAAACGCTTCATTCAGAATTGCCAAATTCCGAACTGGTTATTTTGCCATCATGTGGGCATGTACCCCAAGAAGAATGCCCGGATATTTTTGAAGAAGCAGTAGGCGAATGGCTGAGTCAGACAAACAAATAGCCGTCGCTAATTGATAATTGACGAGAGACCTGCGCGGTTTCCAAAACCCCGTAAGTCTAAAGAAAAACAAGGAGTTAATAATGGATCTGAAATTAAAAAACAAACGCGTCTTGGTAACAGGCAGTACTGGTGGTATCGGAGCTGGCATTGCTCAGAAGTTTGCTGAAGAAGGCGCAATTGTTGTTATCAACGGCCGTCGCGCCGAAGTCAGCAGAGCAAGTAGCCGCCTCAATTCGTGAAGCGGGTGGTCGGGCAATTGTGGCTGTAGGTGATTTGACCTCAGATGAGGCGGCAGACAAGGTCGTAGAAACGGCCGTTTCTCAACTCGGTGGTATCGATATTCTGGTCAACAATGCGGCCGGTGGTAGCCATCAAAACGACCTGACCACACCAGCCGCGGATTGGCTGGCCAGTTACGATGTCAATGTGCTGTCGATGGTGCGCCTGATCCAAAAAGTTCTGCCTACCATGCAAGCCCAAGGCTGGGGTCGGATCATCAATATCTCCAGTGGGGCTGCGGTACGGCCGTCACCGGGTATGGGCGCTTACTCAGCCACAAAAGCGGCCGTGAACAACCTCACCGTCAATTTCGCCCAGGGCGTGCAGCACGATGGCGTCACTATCAACACGGTTAGCCCTGGCGCAATCATCACTGATACTATGATTGAGATGGGACTGGCACAGGGCATGGGTGAGACGCCGGAGAACATCGTAGCGGCCATGGACCAGATGATGGGAGATATGGCCCCCTTCAAGCGCATGGGGCGCGTAGACGAGATAGCCAACGTCGTACTCTTTCTGGCCAGTCCACTGGCAAGCTATGTCCACGGCACTAATATCCGTGTAGATGGCGGTTACGTACCAACGGTGAATTAGCGATTTGGGGCGCTATTTCATTGACGTAATTCGCGTGTTTTGATGTAGTAATTCAGGCTTGATGGTGTTCCGTACCCCAGATGTTTGTTTGAGATACGGTGAGCTGACACCCCCAATTGAAGCAACTCAATGATCCGGTCACGGTCTTTATCGTAAATACTATGCTGAATGGTTCCGGTAGGTTTTCCTAATGTAACTCCTTGGGCCTTGCGTGCCGCCAATGCTTCTTTTGTGCGCCTGCTTATCATCATTCGCTCCATTTGGGCAAACAAGGATAGTAAGGTAATCATGGTCAGTGATTGAATATCGTCTTTGTTCTTATCTAATGTCAGGTTCTGCTTGATGATGACAATTTGAATACCCCCCTGAATGAGTTCGTCTATTAGATCAATAACTTCCCCCGTACTTCTGCCCAGACGACTTAGTTCAGTAACAAGCAATAGATCCCCATCTACCAACTTTTCCATCAATTCATCAATACGTCGAGCTCTTCGACCACGTCGAGAAGAAATGGCTTATGGCTATGAAGTCATCAACTTGTACCCCCTGCCGTCGTGCATATTCTAGAACTTCGACTTTTTGAAGGTTGATATCTTGTTTATCGGTTGAAGTGCGGAGATACGCCAAAATTCTGCCCATGATGTTTGTTGTCCTAACATAACCTCAAAACCACCTTATCTTATGTCGTTACATATCATATTGCAGACTGTTTTCACTTGTCAAAATGACTTTATAAAACTTGCCTTTCGACTAATTTTGATCCTTAAAAACAAAATACGGCTAAACTTTGGTCACTATGACCGATGTAACAGTCCAAACAGAACGAGTTGACGATATTCCATTGTTGATTCGCCAACAGCAAGCCATGGGGATGGCTGAGATCATCAATTCCCTTGCGCCACGCCATGGAAACCGCGAAGGGTTAAGCGTCGGCGAACTGATCACAGGTTGGTTGGCATTCATCCTCTCTGAATCAGACCACCGTCTGAGCTATGTCGAGCCATGGGTCGTTCAACAACAACAGACGTTGAGCTACCTACTCGACCAGCCAGTAACACCGCGAGATTTCACCGATGACCGTCTAGGCGATGCCCTGGTCACGTTGAGCGACGACGCACTGTGGGAGAAGTTGGAAACCCGACTCAACCAGCGCCTTATTCGCGTGTACGCGCTGCCAACAGATACGGCGCGGGTAGACACCACAACCGTTGCTCTCTATCACGACAGCGAAACCAGTGCCTTGGCGGCTCATGGGCACAGCAAAGATCATCGCCCTGACCTGGCGCAACTCAAGATACTGTTGGTGACACTGGACCCCTTGGCAATGCCGCTGGTAACGATGTGCCTGCCGGGGAATCGCGCGGATGACGGTCTCTACTTGCCCGCAATTGCTGAAGCCCGGAAAGGTTTAGGGCAAACGGGTCCCCTGCTTTACGTCGGCGACAGTAAGATGGAAGCGTTAGCCACCCGCGCCCAAATTGACCAGTATGGCGATTACTACCTGCTTCCCTTGAGCCAAAAAGGGAGACAACAGCATTTACTGGCTGACCTGGTCGCTGAAGTGCTGGCTAGCGAGAACCCGGACCTGGTAGACATCTATCCCGCCGATGCTAGGCAAACGGATGAGAACAGCCTTCTGGGGCAGGGGCAGGAAAGCGTTCGCCCACAAGAAGCAGCGCTTGATGGCGGCCTTCACCAGTGGCAAGAACGTCTCTTACTCATCCATTCACCGACGCTGGCCGCGAGTGGTGCGAGAGGATTACAGAAACGTCTCCAAGAAGCAGAGGGGCAACTAGCCGCGTTGACGCCGTCGCCTGGTCGGGGCAAACGTCAGGCGACAGACCTCGCCACCCTTGAAGCCGCGGTAGCGCAAATCCTCAGCCGGTATGACGTTGCTGACTATCTCCACGTGCAGTACCAATGCCATATCTCTGAGCGACAGATTCGCGCCTACAAAGAACGTCCTGCCCGCACCGAGCACGCAGTTCGGTACGAAGTAAGCATCATGCGTGATACGGAGGCAATTACCCAGGCTGAGGGACAGATGGGCTGGCGCATCTACGTCACCAATGCTCCAGAGCAGCGCCTCTCTTTGCCAGAGGCGTTGGGCACTTACCGCGGTGGCGTGCCGACAATTGAACGAGATTTTTCCCGTTTCAAGGGACGGCCGTTAGGCTTACGCCCCTTGTTTGTCCAACGAGATGACCACATGACGGGATTGGTGCGTCTGCTTTCTCTGGGGTTGCGGGTTCTGACACTGATTGAATTTCTGGTTCGTCGTTCGCTCCGGGAAGAACAAGAAAGTCTGGCGGGTTTGTACCCAGGAAACCCCAAACAAACGACAGAGCGACCAACGGCAGAACGTATTTTGCGGGCGTTTCAGGGAGTAACGTTGTCCTGCATCCATTTACCAGGGCAAGAAATCCGTCACGTGACCCCATTGTCACCGTTACAGAGCCGTATTTTGCAATTGTTAAAGTTGAGTGATTCTGTTTACACGGGCTTGGTTCAAGTAGAACCAAATTCGTCATAGTCCGAAAAATTTAATCGAAAGGCAAGTAAAACGGACGTTATTTGGAATGATTATCTTAGCTATCTATGTCATGCAATTGGCTGCGGAAACCTCTGCAATTTCTAAATGTTGTGGTTCTTTGGGAATACAAGGGGTACACCCAGATATGGTGGTGAGGTAGAATGGAAGTCATTTTCACAAACGGAGTAAAAACGATGCCCATATCTACCCCTGCCAAAATCAGTTTTCCCCTGGATATTCCTCAAGTTGATGTGCTTGCCACCAAGCAAACACGGGATGATAAATTCATCATTACGGTTGAAAGTCGCCGCGAAACAACACAATGCGGCGTATGCAAACAAGAAATCACCTGCAATTATGGTGTGGGACAGGCTGTGCGCTTGCGCCATTTGCCCATCTTGGGGCAAGAAACCTACATTGTCATTCGACCCCGACGGGCACAATGTCCAACTTGTCAGCACAACCCGACCACGACCCAGACATTGAAATGGTATGACCAACGCAGTCCGCACACCAAAGCGTATGACCGGTACTTGATGAAACTGCTCATCGGCAGCACGGTGGCCGATGTCAGTCTCAAAGAAAACCTCGGCTACGATGCCGTTCTGGGCGCGCTGGAACGACAAGTTGACAATGAAGTCAACTGGGATGAAGTCCAGAACCTGGGCACCATCGGCATTGACGAAGTGGCCCACAAGAAAGGACGCAAGAGCTATCGCGCTGTGGTCACTGCCCGTCAGGATGATGGCACCGTCATCATCCTGACGGTGCTGAAGGATCGAAAAAAAAGACGGTGAGCGAGTTTCTGATGACGATTCCACAACGGCTGCACCCGACCATCCACACCTTTTGTTCCGATATGTGGGATGGCTATCTGAGTGCTATTGCCGATTTCATGGCGGCTCATCCCGACGTCAAGGCCAAAGTCGTGATTGACCGCTTCCATGTGGCCAAGAACTATCGCGAAGATTTCGACAAATTACGCAAAAAGGAACTGCGCCGCTTGACGCAGGAATTACCCGAAGCAACCTACAAGGAAGTTGGCCACGGCATGCACTGGGTGTTGCGTCATAACTATGCCAATCTCAATGATGATGATAAGGTGCGTTTGCGCCGCCTTTTCCAGTATTCACCAGCTCTGCATCAGGCCTATACCCTGCGTGAAGAGCTAACGGCCATCTTCAACATGGACTTGAGTCTGGCTGAAGGACGACATCGTTTGGAAAAGTGGGCGCTAAGGTGAAACGCAGTGCGCTCACCTGTTTTAACAAATTTCTCAAGACCCTCCGCAACCATCTGGCTGAAATTGCCAACTATTTTGACAAACGAGCCAGCAGTGGTTTTGTCGAAGGGATCAACAATAAATTGAAAACGATCACGAGACGTTCTTATGGTCTCAAGCGGGTTGACAGTCTGTTTCGCCGTCTGTGGCTTGACCTGAATGGGTATCGGCATTTCATTGCCTGACCCCATATGTGCTGTCAACCCCATGAGATCCCAAAGAACCAGGTTTTTTTCTAGGCTTTGGCGAAGGTTGCAAAAAACCTAAGCATTTCTAATACGCATGGCAAAAGGTTCACCTCTGCCCACGGTCGTTATATGCACCACTGCCGGAAGCACCTGTTTGGTGGAAGGCGGCGTCCGCACCGTGACTTCCCTAATACAAGGGCTGTTCCCCATCCTTATTGCCCCACCGAAGATTAGAGGTACAGGGCTTCCCCCAACTAGATACGTCGGTTTCCCCCATTACGATAAGCAACAGTTGTGCCGGGTTAAGCCGTCTGGAACGGATTTACGACGTACATGTAGCGAACTATCGTCTCTTTTTCTGCACTTTCTTTGAAAAAACGATTCTCAGCAGCCCGTGCTTCGTACAAGAATTGGTTTCCTTCTCCTGCAAATGCCGCCTTTAGCGCTTCACCTGCTTGATAGTTTTTCAGGCCATGGGCTCTCACGTTCTCGGTGAAATCAACCCATTGATAAGGTGCGCCTAGCTGCTGCAGCGCCTTTGCCAAATAGGTGCTGTCTGGCCCTGGCAACTAGGTTTCTTTCATCAGCTTCATCCTGGATTTCAAAGTATGTGATAATCATCTTCCCCGTCTCGGCCAGCTTTTTGCTCAGTTTTGACACCGTTTCCGGAAAATCTCCCAGAAAGTAGATGGCGTCTATCAGGATAATGTAATCATAGGCGTTCCCAGGGATTTCTTCTTGGGTCAAATCTATCTGCATAAATTGCAGCGTCTTGGCCTTTGCCTGTGTTCTTTCTTGCGCCTGGGCGATGGCCACCTTTGAATAATCCAATGCCAATATCTCCGATTTCGTACGATCGTGGATATATTCCGTGATATATCCGTTTGCACAACCAATCTCTAAAACCCTCGCACCTGGCGCGATCAAAGAAACCAGAAAATCTAATTCATCCATGTCCATCAAGCCATGCTGGCACAAGTTTTTTCCATAAACCTGGCGACAAAATTCTGCGTGGGTGGGGCTCGATACAGCCCGCTTAAAGTATTCATCGTACCATTGGCGAGAAAACATCTCGAACGGTTCAGGGTTTTTGCTATCCATGCTACATCTCTTTTCTTTGACGGCTGCTTTTTCCCCGCCTATCATGGCGTATGCTTGATCATAATCATATGTGCAATGGGGCTGTTTGTTTAAATGAACTCCTGGGGGTAACGGGTACATGATTCCACCGCAAACAGCTGCCCCTTTCCTGCACTCTTACACCCCACCATCACGGGTAGCAATATTCATCCACCAGCACCCCGTTCCCTTCTCGCAGCACGGCGCAGTCCCCGCCGTTGTTCCAGATAGCCGACCCGCTGCCGTAATTGAACCCACACCACTCCGGGTGCTCCTCATTGGTGTACACGCGGCACACCTGCCCCGGCGTCATGGTGAAGGCCGGAAAAGTGAACACTCGGTTGGCCTCATCGCGCAGCGTCCAGCCGCCCAGGTTCACGCTCTGCCCGCCGGCATTGCGGATGACCACGTACTCATCCGGCTCGCTGCTGCCCGCCCCGTCGTAGAAGATGTCGTCAATGACCATCTGCCCCCCGCCCGGCTCCGGCGTTACCGTTGGCGTGGCGGTCGGGCAGCGGCCCTGGCGGCAGCGTCGGCGTCGCGGTCGGCGTGGGAGCAGCCACCGGCCGCAGCACCAGGGGCAGGTAGGCCAGGAACCCGCCCCCGCCTGTCTCGCACAGCGTCTCCGGCCCCAGGGCGTCGTAGAGCTCCTGGTAGGCAGCCAGATACGCCTGGGCCACGGCCGCATCGTGGATGATGAGGGTGTTCTCGTCGTTGCTGCCCGCTCCCGCCCCCGTCCAGTTCATGGAGCCGGTGATGACCACCGGGTTGTCACCAGTGGCGTCGAGAATCAGGAACTTGTGGTGCAGCAGGCCGCCCAGGTCCTCAATCTTGATGGGCACCCCCGCCGCGCAGAGGGCCTCATCCTGAGAGTAGGTATTGCTGGCCCCCAGCCGGTCCCAGACGCCGGAAACGGCCACCCCAGCCTGCTGGCGGGCGATGAGGGCGTCGCGCAGACTGGCGTCGGTGAAGAAGAAGATGCCGAAGTGGATGCTCTCCGCGGCCCCGGCCACTTCGGCCAGGATTTCCGGCAGGGCGTCATCGGTGGGTGAGAAGTAGACCTCCAGGGGAATGCCGTTGTAGTCTAAGGTGTGGGTGACGTTGTCGCTCTTGGCCGTGCCGAAGAGACCGCCCACAAACATCTCCTCAAACTCGATGGTGTAGATGTCGGCCAGGAGGGTGGAGGTGAAGACCAGGCTGTTGTTGTGGTTGTAGGTGAAGCCGCGGTCGGTGAGGTTGGTGGAGCCGGTCCAGACCACCGTCCCGTCAATGACCAGGAACTTGTTGTGCATGATGGAGGAACGGCCGTCATTCACCACGCCAATACCCGCCGCTTCTAACGCCTGGAAGTGGGGGGCGTAGTCGGGGTCGGCGTAAGCCTCGTCGTCGGTGACCACGCGCACGGCGACGCCGCGGCCAGAGGCGGCAATGAGGGCGTCGCGCACGCTGGCGCGGTTGAAGTCGTAGAGGGCGACGTCGATGGAGGTGGTGGCGGCGTTGATGTGGTCGAGCAGTTCCTGCTCCATGGCGGTGACGCCAGTAGAGGGGCCCGTGGCCAGGATGTTGTGCGTAAACAGGGTCTGGGGACCCGCCAGCAGGGCCAGGACGGTGACGGTCAGGGCCAGAGTGACCAGAAGAAGGGCCAGGATATGGAGGAGGCGAAGCAAATGTCTGTTCATAAGCTTATTTTCTTCGACAGGTGACGGGTGTAGGAAACGCTTCTCCGTCTTCATCTGCCGACCCATGGACCAGGCCGGGCAGGCGCAGGTCCGGCCGCAGCAGGTCAGGGGGGCGCCTGAAAGCTGGGGCAGGTTTCGGCCAGCAGGCTGTAGCGCAGGCCGTTGTGGCCTATCCAGGTGGTCTGGCCGCACGCCTTGCAGGCCGCCTGCCAGCCGTCGTCCGTTGGTACCCAGGGAACCAGGTCGTGGCCACCCAGGACCGCTTCTACCGCCGCTTCCAGCAGTGCCACTTTCGCCCTGGCTTCATTGGCTAACGGCCGTTTTGTCGGCAGTATCGAGCCCAGCTGCGCCAGCCGCCGGGCAGCAACCGTGGCGATGAGGCGCAGCAGCCAGCGCTCGGTCCAGAAAAGGGTGCCGTCCTCGCGCAGCGCCTCTGCCCCCTGGAGGAGTTGGCTATAAGCCAGCTTTTTCTCCAGGAGCTGTTCCTGGATTTCTGCACGCTTTGCTTGTTTGAGGTCTTTGCTGTCGTCGTCGTTCACACCGATGTCTCCACGGTTGGTTTCATAATACCTCCCGGCGCGGAAACCCCGTAGCTTTGCGATACTGTTGGCGAATTCAAATAGAAGCCAGCGCAGCAAATGGTGAACACCTGGTTTGTGCATGGGGAATCCCTTGAAGCCATTTGGCAGTTCGAACAAGGTTCGTTGCTGCAGACATAGCAATATGTTGTAAGTGTGTTTTGGCTAAACCCACGTAACGCGATTGACGCAATCCCGATGTGCGTACGACTTGTGAAATCGTCCCTTCAACGCCTGCTCGGGTTTTGTATTTTTCCCTCCATGGTGCGGTTTTTTGCTTATGGCGAGTCTCTTGCAAAATTTCATGTTTAGCCTGCTGCCTCAATTTAAGACTTCGCGGCCCGCTTTTTGCGCGGGTACACAAGGAGCGCGCCGTACAAGCCTGACAATCCTCAGGAGCAAAAGCAACAAAAATGGCCTTACCTCTACCTGTCTCTGTATAAGGGTTCCATTTCGTTGAAGTTTTTCCCTTGGGGCAGGTTACGGTACAAGTCTGCCAATCAATGATAAATTGGCTGAGGTCGTATCCCTGCTCAGCAAGTGCTTGCCAACTGGTATCTTCCTGGACCGGGCCAACTAGCGTGACCCCATAAGTTTGGGGACTGTCCAACAACAGACTCGCTTCAACATAGCCACTGTCTACAAAATGCTCTTTTGGCAACAGCCCCCGGTTTTCCAGAGAGCGATGGATGCTTTCCGTCACAGCCACATCCTGCACAGTTGCCGCCGTTGTTTCTACATTGGTTATGACATGCAATTCTTCTGCTAAACACGTTTCCGTCAGGTGCACTTTGTATCCCAACCAATGCGTCGAGCGCTTGACACTATACTTAGCTTCAGGGTCGTAGGGAGAGTTACTCCTCTCGGCTGCCGCTGGGCCATCCGCTGCTTTGCGCCAGCGAACCTCGCCATTTTCTAATCGTTCATATTGATGTTCCCACACCCGGCGTAAGTGGTGCACGGCTGGAACTTCTGGCAGCCAGGCCGGTGCTTGAGGGCTGTCGACCGCTGCCAGTAAATCAAACCCATCCCGGCCAATGACTTCTGCCAACCTTTTCTGCTCAGTTTTCTTTTTCGGCAAGCGGTAAGCTTCCACACGCGCGCCATAGCGATCAAACCACTCTGGATTAACTTGGTCACGCAGCCATTCTGGGTCCAGTGCAGCCAAACGATTCAAGGTTGCTCGTATTGTTTCACCTACTGTTTCCAACCGGTTCAATTGGCGCACAGCAGCCAGCACATACGTCGAATCCGTGCGCTGTTGCCTTGTTTTCAACAAATCTTTCTCTTGGAGTAGAGATAGAATCTCGTCGAGTAGCTTTTGCCCAGCTTCTCCGGCGATTAAACGGTCGCGAAACTCGCTCAGGACAGAGTAGTTAAATCCAGCATCGGTTAATTCTAGCCCCAAAACGTATTTCCAATCGATTCGCGCGCGCACGGCATCTGCCGCTTGCCGGTCGCTTAGGTTCTCCATAAACTGCATGATCGTCACCAGTGCTAGTCGCCAGGGCGTCACACCAGGCTGGCCGAGAGATGGATACAATTCCGCAAAGTGGCTATCAGTAAATATGCTGCCCAGTTCATCCCGCAAAACTGTGTAGGTGTTGCCTTGGGGAAATGCGGCTTTGACAACCCGTGCGGTTTCTGCTGGAATTTTCTGTGTTTCGGTCATTTTCAGAGACATAAATACCTCCACGTTTGTTTTTATTGGAAGGGCATCTTACTCTAATTTCGAATTCGCCAACAGTATCGCTTGCCGCGGGGTAGTT
>CAVOGX010000002.1:0-248036 GCA_963695505.1 uncultured Chloroflexia bacterium
CCACGCATTGACTCAAAAATAATCTTACTTTGAGCGATTCCATTGCCTCGAATTAAACTCTCTGTTTGCATCATTTTAAGGATTGCAACGGAGGAAGGATGAGGCATCGAATGAGCTTAAAATCAAAACGCGAATTGCTGTCAGTAACAGCGCTACGTTATCAGACGGCCAATAAGAAACAGAAACAAAAAATCCTCGACGAGTTTGTAGCAGCGACAGGCTACCACCGTCAGTATGCAATCCCCTTACTAAAACATTATCAGGCAGACCCCAGCCAAGTTAAATCACATGGTGTATTAAACCAGGCCCCATCTTCACGAGGACGGAAAAAGGTTTACAGCGAGACTGTCAAACAAGCGCTTATCATTTCCTGGGAAGCAGCTTGTCGCATTTGCTCCAAACGGTTGGTCCCGTTTCTGCCGGTGCTGGTTCCCATATTGGAAAAATACGGGTATCTGGACTTGTCCCCTGAAGTACGGGAGAAACTGTTGGCGGTCAGTCCGGCAACCGTGGATCGCTTATTGTTCACGGTTCGGCACGGACGCGAAGGTCGGGGCATAGGCACTACCCAGCCTGGTGGCTTGCTGAAACATCAAATCCCTGTACGCACGTTTGCTGACTGGGATGATTTGCGTCCCGGTTTCATCGAGGCCGACCTGGTGGCTCATTGTGGCACGATTGCCGGGGGACCACACCTGTATACGTTAGTTTTCACGGATGTGACCACTGCCTGGATGGAATTCAAGCCCTTGCTGTTCCGCGATCAGGATACGACCGTCAAGGCCATCGACCAATTGCGGCAACAGATGCCTTTCGCGTTACTGGGTGTAGATACGGATAACGGTAAAGAATTTCTCAATTACACCCTGCTTGACTATTGTTTGGGAAAAGAGATTACGTTCACCCGCTCCCGGTCATACAAGAAGAATGACCAATGTTACATCGAACAGAAAAATGGTTCAGTGGTGCGGAAATTTATTGGATACGACCGTTTCGAAGGTCTCGAACCCTGTCGCATTCTAGAAGCCCTGTATGCTATTCTGCGCATCTACGTCAACTTCTTTCAACCTTCAGTGAAATTGGTGGAAAAGAAACGAGAGGGCAGTCTTGTCACTTACAAATACGACATGGCGCAAACCCCCTACCAAAGGACACTGGCAGCAGATACTGTTCCAGACGAGGCCAAGGAAAATTTGAGAGCACAATTTACCGACCTCGACCCGGTTGCTCTCCTGGGCCACATTGACCGGCTGCAAGATGAATTGTGGCTTTATGCCTATCGAGAACGGGTAACCACAATGGAATGGATAGAAACAGAGCCAGACGCAGCCAGCGTCAAACGGCAAGGTGTTTTCCAGCGTCTGTCGTCGTCACGGGGGCAACATCAAGAGCCTTGCGCTCCGCAAGCCGCCACACCACTTACCGCTGCGACCTCACCTGACCGACCGCAGCGTCTTTATCGCCACCAGAAGAACAAGTACCAGGGCCCGCGTTGGTGGCGAACACACCCGGACGCTTTTGCCGAAATATGGCCTGTAGTCGTTCTGCAAGTAGAGAAAACACCGGATTTGCAAGCGAAGGAACTCTTTCGGATTATCCAACGTCAATTTCCCGGTCAATTTAAGGACAGCCAACTGCGTTCTTTTCAGCGCCGTATCCGGGGCTGGCGACGACAAGAAGCTGTGTCAACTGGGGACACGAAGGCAGAAGTCTCCTAGCCAGTTAGCCTGGGACAATGGCCCTAAACGTGGGGTAACTTTTGTGGAGGAAAAATAATGGCAGCAAAGACACCGAAAGTACAGGGCGAACAACTTTATTTGGCTGGAGATACGAAACCCATGTGTCAACTAGATACACCGGAATGGTTTGTCCACCTGGAGACAATTACTTCTTTCAGGTATTACACGCCACAACAGATAACTGTCTCTCGTGAGTACCAACGGTCGATGCGGCCAATCTCTGTCCGCAAAGAAAAACGGCGACAGGGCCATCTTTGGTATGCTTATATCCGCACGCATGGTCAACTATACAGACGATATGTCGGTAAAACGGCCGTATTGACCCAATGCAAGTTGGACGAAGCGGCTGTTTGGTTAAATGAGATCTGGTATTGGCTGTGGATGGCAAGGCGCGACACGGCCGGCCGGGTCAGTTGGCCGCCTGTTCCATCATGATTATTGTTGTAAGCAATGGGTTATTAAAGTAAGATTTTTAATTGAGGCAAGACGATGGGCATTTCTAATTGTCGTTGACAGGTGGGCATTGGGTTGACCCGCAGACAGGGAAAAGCACGACGCTGTGGGCGGATGAGCAAGGCGCGTGAGGGATGCGCGTGTTAGGATGAGTTCAGGGACATGGGGCAGGCAAGGGGTCGGGGACATGCATTATGGACATGGGATAGGGACATGGGGTAGGCGCTACTCCTGACCCTGGCGGAGGCAGCCTGTGACGGGAAAACACCCGTATATGTCGGGCATGTGTGCTGAAAGGGTTCTGTAGACCAGTAGATATGGGGGATATTTTTGACATAAAGAAACCGTCAACAAAAGGGTTGGTATCCCGGAAAAATGGCTTCCTCGCGGGCAGAGGGGTTCCCTGCGGGGCGGGTTTACAGAACAGAAAGAGGCAGAAAAAGGGGCTGGGGCGGCCCCTTTTTGTTGGTTTGGGTGCTCGGTGCGGAGGTGCTTAGGGTATTATGTGGGTATTGCCCAAACAACGAAGAAATGGGGGTAGATGATGGCCTTAATTGGGGTACCTCTCAGAATCGTGCGAGTTGTGCAACAAGAGGAACCTGCTTTGGGATAACGTCCCAAACCCAATTGCATGCGTGCTTTTCCCAGCGCTTCTTACATTTTGAGATTGCCTTTCCAGATGTCAAAACGACTATTGCACTTTTCTGCATGTATATTGGAGGCACCGCAAAAAGCACCCAGGAAGGGACATCTTCCAAGCGCTGCTGCCAGAGGGCATTGGTGGGCAGTTCAGGCATGGTTTTTGGGTCTTATTTAAGAAGAACGACCGTTTTCAACCATCGCAAAAGAGCCAGCAACGGCCGTTTCCTATCCCCCCTCTCCTGGACATTGGCGGGCAAGCTTCACCACCATCGACGTATAGCCCACCTCCATCTTCTCCCCACAGCGCAGGCAGGCAGCTTCGCGTACAAAAAGGCCGGTGTGCGGCACGGTCTGCCAGGGGCCAAGTTCATGCCCGCCGGCGGTGGCGCGCTCTTCGGCCTCATGAATGTGTTTTTCTAACTGCTCTCGTTCTCGTTCGCCTATCATCGGGTTGGCTGCTGTTCAATCGTTCTGGGCACAGCACGGCCGTTGCCGGCCAGACTCCACCCTTATTTCCTGTGCTGCGCATGATTGCATGCAGCCCGGATTGTATCACCGGGTAAGGGTAAACGGCCGTTTCCTTACCCCCACCACATCCGGCGCACGCAATGCCTGGCACCCGTCTCCGGGCAGAAAAGCGGGCGACCGCACCAGCACCCGGGCATGCCTTCCCCTATTCCACCAACAGCCTCACCGCCGCGCTGGTGGCCGTAAAAGACCAGCTGCGCGGGTATTCTCGGAAAGCAACAATGCGTCCTATCGCTTCCGGCCAGGGCGCCAGATTACGAAAATTAGCGTCCAAGACCGGATAGGTACCCAGGACACCGCTCAACTGTGCGGACGCAAAGCGCAGCAGCGCCGTAGCCTGCCGCTTGTTGCAGCGGCGGTGCTGCAAGGAATAAGGGCCCTCTCCTCCAGCGTGTAGCGATTCCACCAGGCCGCTGTAGAAAGCCACGTGTACCAGGAGGTTGGCCAACGTGCGGTGGGGGTGGCCGACGGCCGTTTCCCGCAGCTGCTGCAGGAAAAGCATATCGCTCCTGTCCATTATGACCATAATCAGCGCGCCCAGTGCATACCGTTGCCGTCGCACGCGGCGCTGGGGCATGGGCAGGTGGGCATAGGCGTTTTGCAGCAGGGCAGCAGGTGCAGCAGGGCCTGCTCGTCTGCCTGCCACAGGGTCAGCAGCTAAGCCAGGTTGCTGGAAGCCTCGATGTTGATGCGGCGCATTTCTTCGTCGCTGATCAGGCTGACGCCGGGCCGGCTGGCCCGCGGGTCGACACGCTTGTGCTCATCCATGAGCACAGCCAGGTAGCTGCCCCAGCGCAGGCAGAGGGCGGTGGGGCCAATGCCCAGCACCCAATGGTCGCTGTCCACGGAGACCGGTTCCTGCTCCGCCAGCCAGCGCCTCAGCTGGTCAAACAGGGAATGGGTGGGCGGGATGATGTGCAGCCAGCCATCCTGGCTGGTAACGGACCCGGCATGGAGGGCAAATTCAGGGGTAACAGGGATAAGCAAATCGGTCATTGGCGGTCAATCATATGATCTGGCTGTTTGTTGCCGGCAGCATCAGGCCCCAGCGAGCGCGGCAGATGGCTCATAAAACCATCGGCTGCCAGGAATTTTAGCCGGAAACGGCCGTTTTCACACCTATTTCTACCGATTTACCCGTTAGCAACGGCCGTTTCTGCCAGCCTGCTATTTGGCGAGAGTCAGGGAGCCAGGCCATGCGCCCCGTTTGCATGCAGCAGCTATCTGGTGCCCGCTCGCCAGATGGCCGTTCCCCCGACCCCCCTTCCCCTAATGCCAGCCCTGCCTGCACGGCCGTAACTGACAGCCCGCCAGCAGCCGCTAGAAACGGCCGTTTCCACACCATTCCTTTCCACCAGTGTCCATTGTCAAGGACGCCGTTTCCCCCTCCTCTTATGCCAGCCGTGTGCCTGCACGGCCGCGGCCGGTAGCTATCCAGCAGCCCCCGTTAACGGCCGTTTCCCCAGCAGCCTCTTATCTCTCTTAAAGCCCCCACAACTCATAGGAAGGAGCGTGCGCGTCATCTTTGCCCATGAACGCGCGTTTTTCCTTGCCAGTTGTACTCCTATGCGAAGAAGGTGTGGGGTGGGTTGCAGCCTGTCTTCTACCCCCACTCAAAACAGCCTGCGGCTGTAGGCAGGTGAGAAAGAGCGGGCGTCTTGCGCGCTCTGCCAAATGCATAAAGGAGACGAGCAATGCAAAAACAACCAGACCCTCAGAAAGCCATTCACCTGAAACCGCACCAGCGCACCCTCAGGCGCGGCCAGCGCCGGCAGGTCCCGCCTGGCAGCCAGTGGGAGCCCCACCGGAGCGACGCCGCTCTGGACGAGTGGGGGGTGGCGCTGCGCGCGCTGCGCGAGCAGGGTCATCAGTTTGGCCAAGAGTGAGGAGCGGGGCAGGGGAGCGTTTCGGAAATCGTGCGTTTACAAAAAAGTGACCGGTTGAGCCGTCACTCAACCGGTCCTTCATTGAGCCCAAGGAGGGCTACACATGATGACACATTTTACTTCTACTGTTCATGCTAATCAACCAGAAACGGCCGTAAACCGTGCAGATTCACATGCAGCAGCCAATGGGGAACTACTGGACAAACTGGCCGCGCTTGCCCAGGAAGTAGACGGCGTGCTGGCGCCGCAGGTAGAAACCGCTGACCAGGCAGACAGCCCCCTGGTGCGGGACGTGCCCCTGGCCGAGCTCCAGCAGCGGGCCGGCGGGCTGGCGCGGGCCTTCGGGCGGCGCTGCCACTTCAGCGGCCGCGAGTGGCGGGTGCATTGGGAGGACATGAAGCAGACGGCGCTGCTGGCCTTCCTGGAGCAGAACGGTCGTCCTCTGCCCTATGCCTATGGCGCCGCCCGCATCGCCCTGAAGAACTACATCTGGGTCCACGTCCGCGGGCTGAACGGCGGCTGGAAATCCCTGGCGGCGCGGCAGTACACCCTCATGGACACCGCCGACAGCATTGACTACGATGACGAGACCGGCGACGACAACCTGGCCTGGCGGCTGCGGGCCGAACGCACGCGGGACCTGGTGCCCCGGCCGGTGGAGTGGGCGGTGGAGGGGCGGCAGGGACAGCGCCCGCCGGAAGTGGCCGACCTGTTCCGCCACATCCTGACCCTGCTGGTGGGTATGAGCAGCCAGCGCTGGTACCCGGAGCAGATGTACCGGGCGGCCCTGATACTGGCCCTGCGCCTGACCCAGCATCCGTGGGAGGAGGTGATGGCCGCCGTGGGCGACCTGGAGTGGGTGGAGGTGGTGGGTATCTTCCAGGAGTACCGCCGGGAACACCTGCGCCCCTTTGCCGCCCTGGCGCCGCTGGGCCAGGAGGTCATCCTGCTGCGGGGGCAGCTGCGGGTGCAGTGGTTTGAGACGGTGAGCGAGGGGTGGCTGCGGCAGGCGCAGCGCAAGATTGTGGTGCTGCCCCACGGCATCTACACCATCACCTACCGGCGGGGCAAGGGGGGCCGGCTGGACGCCAGCATCCAGAAGGGGCGGCGGGTGGAGGGCAAGGTGGTGACCCGCGCGGTGCACCTGGGGCCGGCGGCGGCGCTGACGAAGGAGAAGCTGTGGCAGCGGTCGCTGGCCCTGGAGCGGAAGCTGGCGGGCTTTCTGGAGGAGGCCACGGGCAACCTGGGGCGCATCAACGAGTCGCGGCAGGTGATGTTTGGGGTGATTTAGTGCTGGTAGAAGAGAGGGCTAGACGGACGGACCGTCACGGCGGGTAAACGCCACGGCAGGTAGCTGCCGCCCTCTCTTTTCTTTTTTCGCGGGGTGGGAAGGGTGGAGGCTGGGATGACCTCCTCGCCGGAGGGGCTGGGGATTGGGGGTGTGATGGTCTAACGTTCCGCGCCAGTGGCTCGCGTCGGCTGAAAGCGGTGTTAACTCAACGATCAGAATCTCAGTCTAATCGTCGGAGATCAGTTCTTGGGCAGCGATATATTCCATTGTGGCTTGGGCAATTAATCCCGATCGGCTTTCCCCTTTTTTGGCCGCATACTTATCCATCAACGTCAGTAACCTTTCCGGAATTGTCACGTTGACGCGTTTTGACTTACCGGCAATCTTTGATATGTCAACGGTTACTAACGCCCAAATGCCATTGGCAACCTCGGGATTATGCTGATGATGTTCGATTGACCTTGGAAGAGGCACAGACTCTCCATCCATGAGCATCCCCCCTAGATGAAGTTCAATCGCTTCCACCACCTCAGTCAAAGCCTCATCAATCGTTTCCCCTGCCGAAAAACAGCCGGGAAGATCTGGTACGGTAACACCATAATCTGATGTTGGGTCTTTATGAATTACAACTGGATAGCGCATGTTTACCTCGGTGGCCAATCCCAACCTGCTTGCCTAAAGATGCTGCGAAGCGTGCCTTTTGGCAAATCCCGTTTCGGATGGGATAAAGTTACACGGCCGGGTTTTGTAGGATGTTTGAATTGATGATGACTTCCACGGATTTGGACCTAAACCCAAACATCCCTTTTCAGCCGTGTGATGACCTCCGTAATTTTCATCTGTCAAATAAACTCAGGTGCAATTGACCAAAATTCGGCCATGGTTCCAGTCGTTCCCAGAAATGGCACCGTCATCTCCTCGCCAAATTCATCATGAAAGTCAGGCGGATACAGTCGCAGCAGCAGCGTGAAAATTCGCCCTGTTCATTTCATGCCTGCGCTCCAGCGGTGGATTGTTTGGCAGTCGTTACGAGCGACTCCATCCGGGACATTTCCGCTTGCAGGATGCGCCGCCCCAGGTCGGTGAGGGTGTAGGCTTTGCGGATACGGCCGTTCTGCTGCCCCCCGTCTTCCTCAACCCGCTCAATCAAGCCCTGCTCCAACAGCCGTTTGATGGCTCTATACAGTGTGGAGGTACTCATTTGCACCCGGTCTTCGCTGAGAACGGCCGTTTCCTTCATGATGGCATAGCCATGCCGTGGTCCCGGTGCTAATGACAGCAAAATGAAAAAGACCGGTTCGGTCAAAGGTAAGAATTCTTGTGTCGTGGTCATCATTTTTCTCGTAATAGGTCGTGCGGCGATATATCGTTGCGCAGCATATTATCATAGCTGGAATCACGATGTCAAACATTGTATCAGAAGAGACTGCCTTTTTTTCGCTTCTGCGACTGCCCCTTGACATCCATGACGCACTGTGTTATATTTTTAATGACGCGCTGCGTCACCAACTGATTTCGCAAATAATTTAGCCTTTGGAGGTTGATAAAATGGCCAAGAAAGAAGCCAAAGTAGAAGTAGTAGTAGAAGAAGTAGAAGAAAAAAAGAATGTGTTAGTTGATACTGCCCACAAGGTACTCCTCATTGGTTTTGGAGCCGTTGGTATGGGCCAAGACCTGGTCGTAGATGGCCGGGAAGAATTGACTAAATTTTTCAACAAACTTGTTGATCGCGGCGAAGACATGGAAAAAGAAGGCCGCGAATGGGTTCAAAACACCTTGAAGCGCAACAAGGAAGTTGAAGAAGAAGTTGTCGTTGAGACTGCATAAGCAAACTCCTTTCATCAAGCGCAAAAAGAGAGATGGTTAACTCCCCATCTCTCTTTTTGTTTTTCCAAGATGCGTTCGCCCTAGACTGCTTTTCACCGTATAGTTTGGATTTCGAGAAATAATTGCGCAAAAGGAGAACCCATGAATGAGATACAGGGAAAAACAGCCATCGTTACTGGGGCAAGCAGCGGCATAGGGCAGGCTACGGCCGAAAAGTTTGCCGAAGCAGGCGTGAAGGTAGCCTTGGTGGCCCGCAGCAGCGAAAAGTTAACGGCCGTTGCCCAAACCATTATCCAAAACGGGGGGCAAGCCCTGCTCATTCCGGCCGATTTAACCAAACCTGCAGAAATTGAAAAGGTTGTTGCTAACTCTGTGGCAGAATTCGGCCGACTTGACATTCTCATTAATGCCGCAGGCATTATCGGCTCCGGCACGGTTGAAACCACCACACTAACCGACTGGGACCAGATGTTCAACATCAATCTTCGGGCCCCCTTTTACTTGATGCAGCAAGCGATGCCCTACCTCGTAGCCACTCAGGGCAACGTCGTCAACGTCTCCAGCGTCACCGGGCCACGCGCTTTCCCCGGGATTCTCGCTTATTGTGCCAGCAAAGCGGGACTGGACCATCTGACACGCAGCGCCGCTCTGGAAATGGCCCCCAAAGGCGTGCGCATTAACGCCGTCAACCCCGGGGTCGTCATCACCAACCTGCATCGCGAATCGGGCATGGACCCCGCAGCATATGAAACCTTCCTGGAACACAGCAAATCCACCCACCCACTTGGCCGGGTAGGCCGAGCAGAAGAAGTCGCCAATCTCATTTATTTTTTGGCCTCCCCTCAGGCTGGCTGGATTACCGGCGTTACCTACCTGATTGATGGCGGTCGGGGGCAAACCTGCGCCCGTTAAAGCAAAAACGGGTTCCCGAATCCGAGAACCCGCTGGTACTTCCTACTTGCACCAAATCAGTCGGGTAGTTGCAAAATCTCCACCACTTTTTTGCGCAGATCATGTGGCATAAAGGGTTTAGTTATATATGCTGTCACCTCTTGAAGATGGGCAATGACGCGATGGGTAGCTCCGGTGTGGGCAGTTAACACAATCACACCCCTCAACTGATGCCCTGAGGTCATTATTTCTTTTAACACATTCCAACCGTTTATATCAGGCAGCATGAGGTCTAAAATCAGTAAATCTGGCCCGTGCTGGCGCGCCAGGTGAATGGCTTCTTCGCCGGTTGCAGCGTGCAAGAGTTGAATTGGCAAGGGGGCTAGCGTAAGCTGGATGAGTTTGTAGAGTTCCTCGTCATCTTCCACGCTCACGACACATGGTGGTGCGTTGTTCATTGCGGTTCCTTCTCAATGGCGTGCGCGGCTGCGCCAGGCTACAAGCGTAATAGATTGACAAATTAGCGTCAAGCCAGTTGTACCAACGTACCACCGGTAAAGCCTCAATGGTGAAACAGGCGGGTGCCCGTGAGCGCCATGACCATGCCATATTCGTTGCAGGCTGCAATGACAAGGTCATCGCGCATCGATCCACCAGGCTGAGCCACGTAGCTAACGCCACTCTGTTGGGCGCGGTCTATAGAGTCGCGGAAAGGGAAAAAGGCATCCGAACCAAGGGTGACGCCGCTAAATTGCTGGATCCAAGCTTGCTTCTCAGCGAGGGCTAGACGTTGGGGCACGGCCGAAAAACTTTGCTGCCACACCGCCTCTTCCGCCGGGGTCAATTGGGGCAGCAAAAATTGGTCGATGGCATTGTCTCGTTCGGGGCGGCCCAACTTGGGCCGGAATGGCAATTCCAACACCTTGGGATGCTGGCGCAAAAACCACAGGTCGGCTTTGCCCCCGGACAGCCGGGTGCAGTGAATACGCGACTGCTGCCCGGCCCCCACGCCGATGACCTGGCCTTCATAAGCATAACAAACCGAGTTAGATTGTGTGTACTTCAAAGTGATGAGGGCCACAATCATGTCACGAATGGCGGTCTCGGGTAGGGTTTTTTGGGCGGTGGGGATGTTGCCGAAATCGGCCGGGGTGGGAACGGCCGTATTCCGCTGCTGCTCCAAGGTAATGCCAAACACCTTTCGCTGTTCCAGGGTTGGCGGCTCATAGTCGGGGTCAATTTGTAGCACGCGATACCCCCCACCCTTCTTCTGGCGTAAAATCTCCAGCGCTTCCGGTTCATAACTCGGGGCAATGACGCCGTCTGACACCTCCCGCCTAATCAGCCGTGCTGTTGCAGCATCCACCGTGTCACTTAACGCCACCCAATCCCCAAAAGAAGAAATGCGGTCCGCGCCCCGCGCCCGGGCGTAGGCGACAGCCAGAGGCGAAAGCTCTTCATCTCCCACAAAATACGCCTGGCGCAGCGCGGGGCTCAGCGGCACGGAAACGGCCGCTCCTGCGGGACTAACGTGCTTGAAGGAAGCAGCCGCGGGCAGGCTGAGCGCCTGCTTCAACTCGCGCACCAACTGCCAGCCATTTAAGGCATCCAGTAAATTAATAAATCCGGGCTGGCCATTCAGCACCCTGATAGGCAGCGCCCCCTGTTCTACGAAAACCCGCGCCGGTTTTTGGTGCGGGTTCATGCCATATCGCAGTTCCAACTGGTCACTCATGGTTTTCATCCTTTGAGAGAGGAGCATAAAGATAGAGAACGCCTCTCGCTCTATCCCCAATCACTATCTCTCTTGCAGATATACGGTGATGGCCGTGTCGTAATCGCGGGTGTGGGCAAAGGCTTTGACGGCCAATTTCTGCCGCAGTGCCGCCGGCACGCTACCCGCTTGAAGGGCCGCCAATACGGTGTCGTAATCATTGGGGTCGCAAACGGCAGTTACCCGAGCAAAGTTCTTGGCGGCCGCCCGCAGCAGCGTCACCCCGCCAATGTCAATTTGCTCAATAGCCTCCGCCAGAGTCACCCCAGGCTGGGCAATGGTTTCCTCGAAAGGGTACAAATTGCACACCACCAGGTCAATGGCCGTAATGTTTTGCGCGGCCAGATCTGCCTGGTCTGCCGGGGTGCTGCGGGCCAGAATGCCGCCATGGACAGCCGGGTGCAGCGTTTTGACCCGCCCGCCGAGCATTTCGGGCGCACCGGTTATCTCAGCTACATCCAGCACTGGCAAACCGGCCTGCCGCAGCAGGCGGGCCGTGCCGCCGCTGGCAATCAGCTCCCACCCCAGATCATGTAATCCTTGGGCGAATTTCTGTAAATTTGATTTGTCGTACACGGAGAGGATGGCTCGTTTTTTCATGGTCTGCGACTGTACCACAAGGGAAAACGGCCGTCTAGACTAAATCCTCCCCCCATTGCCTCAAACAGGCAACTGTGCCAATTGCAATTGCACTTGCAAAATATGGGCGCGTTTCGTTTCGTTCCGCAACCTTTTTGCTGCATCGGTAAAATATGTATGCTCTTGTAAAAATGATGCCTGAAACTCCAACCACTCCCTGTCTGTCATCGGCTGGCCAAAATAGGCCATCTCCTGGCGCAATCGTTGATTGCGCTGAAAGAAATCTTCCCGGCCCAAAACGTCTAAATCTGCATCAGCTAAAATTTCCTCCAGCAAATTACGCGGTGATTGCGGCATCCGTGTGGCTAAAATCATGCCCATGATGCGCTCGATTTGCCGATTACTGAAGTTAAATTGGGGCAGAACCTGGGCAACGATGCGTGCACCGATGATTTCGTGATCTTCGTTTTTATGAATGAAGCCAATATCATGAAAGGCGGCGGCTACCCGCAGCAGTTGAATCTCCTCATCGGGCAAGCCGGTGAGTTCGGCCAGACGCACTGCGCCGGGAAGCACGTCATTGTTCGTGTGCCATACATCATGGTATGTCAAATTTGGGTCTAGATTGCTTTGCAACTGGGCAATCGCATGGGAAACTGCCTGGTTGAAATCAGGTAGACGAACCAAAATATCCCCTTTTATTAACCGATACTACCCCATTTCCAAGAGTAATTGTTACACTTTAGCATAACTGTTTCGTTGATAAAAGCCCCAAAATCTGAATTTCACATTTTACGGGAAATGCAAAGTGCAGGGAAGACTCTCGCTTCCTCCCTGCACTTTATTGATTTACCTTCGATAGTTTGCCAATGGTCAGGCAGATTGCACATCAACCAGCGTTTTAGGGGCAGCGCGGACCAGGCTGCGCAAATCGAGTAAGTGTTGTTGGGTGATGAGACCCAGGAAACGGCCGTTTTCGCTGATCACCGGCAATGCATCTAGCTGATCGGCAGCCATGCGTTCCTGCACCGTAAACAAATTCGTGGTAGGGGTGACGGGCTGCACATCCTGGCGCATGACCATGTTTACCCAGGTATGGGCGCCGCGATTACGCAGGGCAGCTAGCAGAATCCGCTGCGGCATAAAACCAACTAGCGTTTCCCCTTCGACCACGGGAAAACTTCTTTGCCCACTGGCCAGCATCAGGTTAGCGGCCTGTTGTAAATTAGTGTAAGGCGTCAGACGGTAGGCAGTTTGTGAAAAAGCCTGCCAAACCTGGTAGCGGCGCAAGAAGCTGCGCTGTTCCACCATAACGGCTTCCTGACGCGCACCCATGTAGACGAATACGGCAATGAGGATGAGGAAGATACCGCCATTGAACAACGCATACAGGCCCATCAGAACGGCCACGCCACGCCCGACTGCGGCGGCTATTTTGGTGGCTTGCACGTAGTCCAGGCGCATGGCTAACCCGGCGCGCAATATACGCCCACCATCCATGGGAAAAGCCGGCAGCAGGTTAAACAAAGCCAGGAACAGATTGTAAACAAATACGTAGGAAAACAGCCCTGACAGGGTGAGGCCAGCGCCGCCAAAAAGCGTGGTGAGGGGATCCAGAATGGCGATATTGGCGACTCCGGCCACAACCAGCATGACCAGGGCGATGGCAAAGTTAACGGCCGGACCGGCAATGGCTATGACGAATTCATGCCGTGGGTTTTCAGGGATGTAATTTAGCTGGGCCACGCCGCCAATCGGGGACAGCACAATTTGCTTGACCGGCACGCCATAACGCTGGGCGGCGAAGCTGTGCCCAAGTTCGTGCAGGGTGACCAGAACAAATAGAAGGGAAACGGCCGTTACGCCAAATATTGCCCCCTCAAAAGTTCCTGTAATCAAACCAAACTGAAATGCCGCCCACAGCAAGATGAGTGGGAACGTCGCGTGTAAGCGGATATCTATACCTCGAACAGCAAATAGTTTTAGAGAGTTTCTCATGTCTTATCCTTTTGGATCTTGTTGTGTCATCGTGTAAAAAGTGTTCAACACTCTTAATATTAGAATTTTTACCTATGAGAGGCGTTAGCAAGACATGAAGGGGTTATGAGGATGAATATTCACAGGGCTCATTACTTGACGGAAACGGCCGTTTTCCATGCAACATTTATTATTGGGAACTCATCTATAGCGCTTCTGTTTTTTCGTGCAACTTGTCTGCCCTCCCCCCGTATAGACGAGCAGTTGCATCCACAAAATGGTAATTAATTCATTGGAGGTACACTGATGAGCGAAGAAATAGACAGCTTGAAAGAAGCTGAAAAAGAAGAATTTTTGGATCTCACGAAGGAAGAAAGCTCGGCTAATGGGGCATCTGCGGGCAGGCAAGGGCAGCAACATGGTCACTCCGTAAGGCGCGCCAAACGCTCCGGGAAAGATAGCAACCTGGTAGCCGGGATTGTGCTGATCACGATTGGTGGCATTTTTTTGCTGACCAATTTCACGGGCTTAACAATCGATAACTGGTGGGCCTTGTTTATCTTGATTCCGGCCTTTTCCAATTTTAGCCAGGCCTGGCGCAGTTACCGGGCCAATGGTCGGGTGTCGCACAGTGTCCGAGGTTCAATTACAGGTGGCCTAATTCTTACCCTCATCGCCTCAGCATTCTTGTTTGATTTCTTTACGTGGGAGGTAATCTGGCCCAGTTTCCTGATAATTTTGGGCGTCAGCGCCTTATTGGGCGGGTGGTTTGATTAACTGACTGCTGATGAGGCCCGACAAAGCCAGGTGAGTTTTGCAGCTGACCTGGCTTTTTTTATGCATGCAATGGTGGTAAGAAACGGCCGTTTTTCTTCTCTGCTTGGTGGGCGGCAATTAGCACCAGGACGTCCACTGTCTCGACCTGTTCTGCCGGAAAAGTTGGTACTTTAGCAAACCTTCCGGCAGTTGATCCATGACGTGAATGTGCTTGCTGAACGTCGTTTAACAAAACAACACCTACTAACGTGTAAACAGCGCTCATTGGCGACGCCCTTCTGCCATTTGGCTACAAGTTAAGTGGATCATTTCCGCATTGTCACCCTTAAAACCGCAATCAGCGTAAGATGATTCAATTGTAAATGGGGCAACTTGTTTATACCGTCTAATTCCCGCAAAGATGACGTGAACGAGCAGTTAAAGAGAAACACGGGGTAGCAGCCACCGCATTATGAATAACCCCGGCACAATCCCCAGCACTGCGCCAATTTGTGCTGCTAAAAAACCTGTCGCAAAAATAGCGTCCAGCAAAAAACCAAGAAATGCCAGAAGGGACATGGGCATAAAGAAGCTAATTGTGAGGACCACAAAGATATTCAGCAGCCGCGACACCAACTCCAGCGAATCGTAGTCGTTTTTCCAGACGATATATCCACCGATTGCGCCGGTCAGCAACACGATGCCCACGCAAAAAAAGCCCCCCATTTTTACCAATGGAATTACTACACCCGCCGATTGCACCATTTCAATCATAGACCTTGCAAGCTTCGTTGGCAGAAATTACCGTATAATGCGATTGACATTATTCCCCATTTAAGGCCGCTGACCAGGGTGAATCTTCTTCCTTACGGCTTTTGACCCTCCTTGGTCGCTCGTTCTCTAATGGGAATATGGGTTACGGCCGTTTCCACTGCCCAAGCCCATATTCTATTATCCCACCAATGGATACCATTATAAACACGATTGTACCAGAGTGAATCAATCGGGAAACCACGCATCATGGGTTTTGACATATCAGAACATTCGTACTAAACTTTAGCAAGATTATCACACTCCACCCCACATCCTCAAAAACCCCAAATCAAGGACAAACGCCATGCTCAAAACATCAGGTATTATCGAAATCATTCTTTATGTATCCAATATGGATGGGATGGTTCGCCACTATCGCGACACAATGGGTCTCTCAGTCACCTTTCCTCCAAATAAAAGTGATTACAGTAAGGAATTTTGGGTTACCCTGCACGCCGGAAGCTGCGTATTGGCCCTTCATGGCGGTGGGCAAAAACGACTGGGTCCCGATGCGCCCAAAATTGTCTTTGGCGTCTCCGACATTCACACCGATCGCAGAACATTGCTGCAAGATGGTGTCCAAATGGGAGAAGTTCGTTCGGCTGCTCCGGGAGTGCACGTTTGTGATGGTTTTGATCCTGAAGGAAACCCTTTCTCCCTAGAGTCGCATGGCACACTCTAAAATGTAAAATAATATGGAGGTCAAGTTTGAAAAAGACGGGAATTTACTTAATTGTTGAGTTTAATTGGCCTGGTGAAGTTACTCGTGAGCAAGCAAATTTAGCCAGAGCGCTGCATCAAATTGTGCAAGAACGGGGCTGGATCAAAGAAATAGTAGCTGCCAGCGGAGGTCTGGGTAGTGGCCCGTCATCTATCTGGATATTTTGGTTGAAAGATTATGCGACCCTGGATCGTTTGTTGCGCACGGAAGGGGATGAAGTTGGTCAGGCGTACCGATCATTTTTTCAGCAGATGCCATTAGTCAAGGAAAAAATTCGCGAGGAAGTTGAATTTCTCTGAGATTTTGGAATTATTCTTATTTCAACACATATTTTTTCACCGTTATTTACTACGCGAAGCACCATATAACTAAAGAGCCGCACCTGGTGGTGCGGCTCTTTACATACTCTTACAATTTGCCTAAATTATGAGTTACTCATAAATAAATATCCATGACTTTTTCGCGTAGATCAGCCAAGGTAATTGGATCTAGTTGGGGATGATCCTCAACGAACTGAGCTAAAAGTGCCAAAGCCAGGGCAAATGTCTGGCTGCGGTTCGCCCCAAATACCGCATGCAGTGTTCCATGCGCCCGCCCTAATTCAATAGCCGGTTGTGGAGATAGGCGAATGGACGTCCACTTTAATTCTTCACTCTCATTGGGTAGCTGCAAATCCCACAACAAATACAATGAGGCCAAATCGGTGATCCCTTCGGGAATCTCTCTATCGCGCCCGGCAACAGCTCGTCGTAAGGATTCCAAACGCGCCGCCAAAATGGAAACAGCGATATCGGGCAAATCAGCTCGCCCTAGCCCATCAGGTAGTTCTGCAGCTAACCGTTTCATCAATGCCTTTTGGGGGGTAGACAAGGCGACATACACGTTTTGCCGCTGCACCGATCGGCGCGGGCGTCCGCGACGCGGTCTCTCTTCCAGCAAGGCGGCCAGCGTACTTGACCGTTTCTTATTTTGACTACTCATGTAATTACTCTGCCGCTTGGCGATAGCCGTGTTGGTTGGCTAAAAACTCTCTGACAAACTCCCCGGTTACCTGAGCTTTATTGGCTGCCAACAATTCTAAGCTTAAATGCAAACATAGGAGGCAGATGCTGCGCGGATAACCGCGCGTCTCCTGCCAAATGGGCATAATGGCATCGTCCGTAAACAAGGGAGGCATTTTGGCGCTGCGGCCAGCAGCCAAAAGGCGATACTCAATCAATGACTTGGTATCATCTGGGGTTAGCGGGTCTAAGGAGGAACGAGTGGCCACCCGATCATTAAAATCAGGTACTTCTCGTAAGTTGATGTCCAATTCCGGACGACCTAACAATATTAGCTGGTACGCCTTGCCTCCCTGTGGATCGCGGAAATTTAACAGACGCCGCAATTCCATGAACTGCTCCGGGCATAACTCGTGGGCTTCATCAACGATGATCAAAGGCAGCACACCCTTTTCGCTCTGCTCAACCAAAAATGAGCGAAATTCATTGAGTTGATCCTCTGTAGCCCGTCTGGTGCGTAGACCAAATTCAGAGGCAATGCGACGCAGCAGCAAAAGACCGCTGCGCTTGGGGGTTTCATCTACTTTTGCCGCAACAAAATCCGGGCGGCGATGGTAGCGGCTGTGAAACCAGGAAGCCAGGGTGGTTTTACCAGTGCCAATCTCGCCCACAATAACGGAGGCGCCCTGCCCCGCTTCAACCATGTAGCTTACTTTTGCCAGGGCGCGCCGGGTTTCAGTAGACAGGTACATGAATCGGGGGTCAGCCTCAATGGTAAAAGGTGCAACCACAACGCCTAATTGTTCCCAATCGGGGCGATAGCGATCAAACTCTAAACCCAATTGTGTATCATTCATGAAGGAATCGTATATAAAGAGGGATTCATTGTCAAGACCCAAGTGATATAATTGGCCGAACTGGTGCGTGTTTGTTATTAATTAACAGATTATCGCAATCTATAGCATATAGATTTATTGACATGGCATATTAATTCTGTTAGACTGGCTCGCAGATATGAGTTAGTGGCATAGTTTTCCATTTATTACTTTCCAACTTTATGTCAGCAACAATGGGTGAATCCATGGGCTAAACAAAGCAGATATTGACTTTCTATAAAGACTAATCTGCTTATTATACCCTTTTTACCCATTGCTTTTGCATTTTGCGCTGGGTTTTAGCGAAAGAAAAGTAATTTATTTCGTCATTCTGGTGCAAAAGAAAAAGGCCAGGCGGTGCTGCGCCTGGCCTTCAATTGATGTAAGCAAGCTACTGTTCGCTGTCTTTGGTGCCGCCAACACCTGTAGCACAGTGCCCCTTAATTGGGGAGGGGGATTTTATGCCCCCAGGTAGCTCACTAGCTAGTCAAGAGCATAACACAGGCAGATCGCGCTGTCAAATGGTTCTGCTGCTATCTTCAGGTGTGCTGACCTGGGCGGTAGGGATATTTTTCGGTTGGTTGAAGATTGCCTAGGCTGTGCTTCTTGGCTGGACTACGGAGCTTTTCGTGGTCGGAGAAGAAATTCAGCCTTTTGCTTCTGCGGCATTGCTGTCTGCGCAAGCTACCCTGGTAGAATTGCGGCAGCAAAGGCGTGCCGAGCGGCAGGAAAAAGGTTTACCTGTGCGCACGGATGAAAACGGCCGTTTCCTCTCCCCACCCCCCGCTCCACCAAATATCCCCCCTACTGTGCCACCCCACCTGGGCTGGCACAGCCCGGCGGTAACGGCCGTCTTGCAGCAAACCAGCAAACCAGCAAACAAACAAACAAACCGGCCAACCAACCAACCAGCAAACAAACCAACCAGCAAACCAGCAAACCAGCAACTCTGCAAAATCTACCCCGATGTAGCCCTGGGCATGCTGCGCAGCGAACAGACGGCAGCCGGACGCATCTGGCTGCTGCTGCGCCACCTAGACGCCCAGGGTCAAGGCTGGCTGGATTATCAGGCCGTGCGCCAACCGCTAACGCGGCGGCGATCACCCCTACGGGTTTGCGGTCAGCGGCAGTTGCGCAATTTGCTGGCACAGGGTGAGGGGATATTCTGGCAGCGACGGAACGACCGTATCTGGCTGCGTTCCGTGGCCAAGGTGGCGGCGGCTCTCGGCGTATGGCGGCTAACAGGCCGCCCGGTAGCTTTGCCGGTAACTTCGTTGACCCAGGGCATGGGCAAAGTGCGCGCCCACCTGTACGCCAGCTTTCACAGCGGGCGGCAGAAGCAGACAGGCGCAAACCCAGCAGCCAATCCAATTGCCCGGGCCACCCTGCAGCAGACTCACCCACGTGCTCCCGCGCACGCAGCGCCGCTACGAAAAGCAGGCGCGCGTGCGTACCCAGGCTAATTTTGCCGTTGGCATGCCGCTGAGTTTCGCGGCGGCGCAGCACACAGCCTGGCAGCACGGCACGGCCGTTTTTCACCTGAAGGACGTAGCAGGATTGCAGGGCCAACGAGGAACCACTTACCTGGCCTGGCAGTTACCCAACCAGTACGCCGGACCGCATTTGCCCCAGCCACGAGGCCGCCAGAAACGAATCAACCGTGAACTCGCCGACCTGTTTATGCAAGGGATGACGGGGAACAACGAAAGAACGGTGGAGACAATTCCGGCAAAACGCTTCTGCGCCCACGGCAAAGCGGCCGCTAAGGAGTCAACTCGCCGAACTGAACAGATTTATTGGCCTTCACCACGAAAGAATATTTGGTATGGGCTGGATGTTGGGTAGTTGGCTGGTTAGATAGTTAGATGGTCAGTTAGTGAGTCCACAAACAAACTAACAAACAAACCAACTAACAATCTAGCAAACCAGCAAACCGGAAAAAACGATCCCCCCTTTTAGGGATATATGTTATATTTTTTACATGGACATTCGCACGCTTGACCTCAATTTTCAAAATATTCCCCAAACCATTGCTTCCTACCTGGTAGTTGGCCCTTCAGGACCGGTGTTGGTAGAGACGGGGCCTGGTTCAACCCTGACTGCCATGCAAAATGAATTAGCAAAACATGGATATGCGCCGGCCGATGTTCAACACGTTTTTGTAACCCACATTCACCTGGATCACGCTGGCGCGGCTGGCTGGTGGGCACAGCAGGGGTCGCAAATTTACGTGCATTATTTTGGCGCACGCCACCTCATCGCTCCCGAAAAGCTGTGGGCCAGCGCCTCCCGTATTTATGGTGACAAAATGGAGCGGTTGTGGGGAGAAATGCTGCCTGCTCCGGCAGAAAAGGTAACGGCCGTTCACGATAACGACATCATCCACGCCGCCGGACTGACCTTCAAAGCTCTAGAAACCCCCGGCCACGCCCGCCATCACCACGTTTGGCAGGTAGAAGACGTGGCCTTCACCGGTGACGCCGCCGGGATTCGCCTGCCGCATAATCCGCTGGTCGATGTGCCTGCACCCCCGCCAGAATTTGACCGGGAAACCTGGTTAGAAACCCTTGAGCGACTCCAATCTGCTAATTTTGCCGCCCTGTACCCTACCCATTTTGGGCGGTTGGAAGACGTTGACCACCAGCTAGACGGCCTGCGCACCTTGATTCATGAAGCTGCTGACTTTGTTCATGCTCAGATGAAAGCGGGCGTACCTCGCGATGAACTGGTCCTGTTGTATGGAAACTGGGTACGCGACCGGGCCAAAGGGCTGGGGCTGACCGACTTCCAGATTCGGCAGTACGAACTGGCAAACCCGCTTTACATGTCGGTAGATGGCATCATGCGCTACTGGCGAAAAATAGAGCAGTAACCTCTAATTTAGCAGCAGCGTTACCCGCGTGTACTGGCCGGGAACGCTTTCGGTGGTTAATTCCCCGCCGATAACGGCCATCATGGTGGTGTGCAAAGCCAAACCCTGCCCGCTGCCCTGAGGGTAGGCGTCAGCCATCATCCCTATCCCGTTGTCTTCGATTTGCAGGCAAAGGCCGTTATGCCCGGTGATGGCAATGGTCAGGTGAAACGGCCGTTCCCCTTCCCCACGCCCATACTTGGCTGCATTGCGCACCGCCTCCCGCGCGGCATAAAAAATCACTTCGGCCGTGAGCGTGGGAATGGCGGCTGCCGTTTTCGCAGCTTCGGGACTGACGTCCCACCGCGCCTGGTCAAAAGCATTGGCAAATTCCAGTTCAACGGTTTGCTGCAGGGCGCGAATCAGGCCCAAACGCGCCACTTCCGGCGCTTTGGTGGTGGGCATTTCGCGCAGCAAGTTGGAAATCTGGCGGTGCGCCCCGGTAAGAGTGTGCACCGCATCCCCCACCGCCCCATTTGCTTCAGTTTCCCCGCTCAGGGTGATAATGGCCAACTGAATTTCTGGCAAAATCTCATCGTGCAGCACGCGGCGCGTTTGCTGGTCGACAATTTGCGTCTGCGCCAGCCGTTCCCGCTGCAAAGTCATCAGGCGGCTGGCCATTTCGGCACTGGCTTTGGTGTCAATGAGCCGCTCGCCGCTGACGCGGGCCACGTCAATCTCTTCCTGGGTGTACAAGCCGTTGCCCCACTTCGGCCCCAGCAGAAAGATGCCGATGAGGCCGCGCTCGCTCCACAGGGGGATAGCCCATATAGCGCCACTGTAGGCGTCTGGATTTACGGCCAGCGGCGTTTGGGTGTTGCGAAATTGGTTGGTCAGGTCAGTCAGCGGGGGCAACGGCCGTTGCTGAGTTTCCGGGTAAACCAGCGGTGGGCCAACCAGGGGGGCCAGCGGGCCAACGGCCGTCAGATAAGCCAACCGTCGCATCCAACACATCGGCACAGAGGGCGCGGAAAGGGGTGCATGATGTCTACTATCGGCGGGGGCGGACGGGGTGAGCAGTTGGTCAGTAGAGGCGTTGGCTGGCGACGAAACGGCCGTAAACTGTCGATGTACCGCTCTCGTTCGGCGTAAGGATCGCCAACTGGACAGGGCGAAGAAGACGGTCATCAGCATGGTAGTGAGGAGTAAGGCTGTACAGCGGGCGCAGGGCGATGGCGATGCTGAAGCCGACGGGGATGCTGTAGCCGGCGGCCAGAATAATGGCCCGCCGCCAATGGCGCATCAGGCCGCGGCGGGGCAGCGATTTGCCGGTGAAGACTTCGTAGGAGACGACGGCCTGCCCCAGCAGCAGGATGACGACGCCGATGATGGCGGCGACGATCAGGTCGAACCAGGCGATGGTTTCGATGGCTTGGTTGTAGAATTGGAAGAGCATCATGCTGGCGGGTTTCTTGGACCGCCCAGAGTAAGATCCCGGCGACGAGCAGGCTGACGACGAGTAGAGCTAATGATGCGCCGATGAGATACGGCCGTGCCCGTTGCCGCGCTTCATTCCCCATCACCCGCGGCGATGGGGCCAGGGCGGCGCAGCGCATCCAGCGACAGGGCGATGCACAGCACCACGTAACCGGAGTAGGCCAGCGCCATAAACGGAATCCCGGCAATCGACCAGCGGATGAAAATGCGCAAATTGAGCAGTTCTTGCGACGGGATGGCCAGCAAAATGATGCCAATCCCCAATCCCCCCAACCCACTCACCAACAAACCAACCACCAGCCAAAACAGATAGCGCTGCCGTTGGTAGAGGGAAGGAGATTTAACCGCAAAGGGCGCGGAGAACGCGGAGAATTTCTTTGTGCAACTTCCTGGTTGCTTCTCTGTGAATCTCTGTGCCTCCTCCGTGTTGCTCTGTGTTCCTCTCTCGATTCCAGAAGCCGCCGTACCAGAGCATGATGAGGTACCAGGCGAAGGGCAAGGCGATGGCGGGAGCTAAGACCGGTCGTCCACCAGAAGATCATGTTACGGCCGATAACCAGCAGCCCTTCGCTGATGATGGCCGTGTAGCCCGACACCAGATGCCCGCCGATGAACAGCCCCAGGATGGCCGTGTGGCTGACGAAAAACGCGCCGCCCAACAGCAAGCCGCCCGTCGCCAGGCCAATGCCCCAATCCCGCCGCTCGGCATTGAGCAAGACCGTCGCGCCCAGCCAGAGCAGGAGGATCGTGTTGAAAAAGGAAACGGCCATAATGGCCCAGTTGAGGAGGATGCTGTTGCTCATTGGTGTTTGGGACGATAGGCCATGTTCATGTAAACGTCGCCTTCTTCCAGCTCATTTAGCATCTGGTCGAGGCGTTTCTGAATGGTGACTTCCCGTTTGGCGCGGGTGATCCAGCCAATGTAGTCGTTTTGCTGGTAGGCGGGGCGCGCCCGGTAGGCATCCATCAAGCCGCGCGCCAGCAGCGCCTCGCGCACGAAGTTTGGCATGGGGTAGCGGGGGCGTTTTAGGTTGGAGAATTTGTTGTCGTCGTTCATTGCATCATTTCATTATCCCTGAAACACGCAGGTAACGGGAAAATCAGGATTGATAATAGAGCTAAAGTAGGAAATGAAACGCTCTGGCTATGCTGGATAAGGCAGCAAGTTGAGATCGTCGATGAACCGGTAATCACGTTGGTTTTTGGAGGCCAAAGGATAGTCGTTGGCCATTGCAGTTGCCGCAATCAAGGCATCGGCAATTAACAAACCGTGGCTGAGTCGATACTGCCACAATAAGGCCGCAGATTGATCCGAAACAGCTTCTCCTATTTTGAGTAATTGAAAGCGGTTGATAAATTTTTCTAGGTCACGTTGTTCGGTCTTGTTACGGCAGCCGACGATCAATTCCATTTGGGTAATGACACTAATGGCGAGATGGTTGTTGGCTTCGAGTTCCTCCAAGTAAGCGATGGCTTCCCCAACGCCTCGCCCCACGTCAATCAGGATGTCCGTGTCGATGATGATGTAATCGGCCATGAATTATTACCATTCACGCTGGCGGGTTTCGCGGACCCAATCGCTGGCATCGTTCATGGCTTCGTTGTCACGCCAAAGGCCGATGAAAGGTTCTTCCCGCAAACTGACCTTGACCTTTTCTTCGATATCACTGGATTTTGCATAACGACTATGCAAATAGGCGATGAAATCTAATGCCTGCTGCCTTGCTGCCGGCGGTAATGCGGATAAATCTTGCCAAATTTGTTCCTGGTTCATAAATTGACCTCACTTTGAAAACATTTTAGCATAAAATCTTTCTAAATTTTGGATTGGGTGAGGCGAGACGATCGGGGGAGAAGGGCATTTGTTTGTCAAAGGCATTTCCCGGGTATCCTGCCCCTACGTCCATTCAATCCAATCGCCGCGCTCGTCCAGAATGCGGGGTGTGCCGTCGTCGTCCCAGGAGATGAGACGGCCGTTTCCCACAATAATCGCCGCTCTCGTCCTGGCTACCTTTTCGTCGGTGGTGGTGTCGTTCAGCCCCCAGGCGGTGTAAATCTGACCGTTGATGCGGCTGATGGTGCGCTTGTCGCGGAAGCCCATCCGGGCGGCGATTTGTTCGTTGCTCAGGCCCTGGGCCAGCATCCGGGCCACTTCCTGCTCGTTGGGTTCCAGCAGGGCCATCGGGTCTTGTTCGTCTTTGTGGCGCACTTCCTGGACGCGGGTTTCGATGTCGGGGTCGATGAAGGAACGGCCGTTTACCGCATCCCGCAGCAGGGGCACAATCATCTGCGGCAGCAGGTAGTTCGATTTGCGCACGTAGGCGTAATGGCTGAGGATGCCCGCGCGGCGGAAGGCGCGGTAATAGGCGTCGTCGTCCTGGATGGAGTAAAAAACGACGGGCAAACGGGGAAATTCGCGGCGAATGGCTACGGCCGTTTCAATGCCGTTCATCACCCCTGCCAGCTGCACATCCATCAGAATCGCGTCCGGCGTGTCGGCCAGACAAAATTCCAGCGCCTCTTCGCCTGTGGGGCAGTCAGAGACGACCTGCACCTGCCCAGTGGCGGCCAACCCGCTGACCAGGGCCGGGCGCAATTTTTCGTTGTCTTCCACAATCAACAGTTTCATTTCGTACCCTGTTCGTGCGCCATTCATCGTGCGTTAGCGTCTACCCTCTTCTACAGTGAGGGTTAGGTTAAGCGTGGCGCATGTCCTTTGAATTGTAACATCCTCTAAACCAGGCATGCAGGTCAAGCACTCAAGTGCGTGGAATTGGTGATTTGATGCGTCGAGGCTGGAGGAGAAGTGGCGTATGCTGGAGAAAGGTTGGCAAGTAACACCCTAACCAACCACCCAACCAACCCACTCTTTTGGAGAACGTTATGCATGAACTGGCACAATTGCAAGCACACCGCCCCAAGTTGTTAATGGGACTGGCTTTATTCGTCAGCATCGCTCTGGTGCCCTATGGCTGGCTGGCAGAAGTGTGGCCGCTGTTTGGCGTCCTGGTAGACAGGCTGTTTAGCGCGGAACTGGCGCACATTGTCGGCCATTTTGCCCTGTTTGCGGCCTTGGGCACGGCCGTTCTCACCCTCTTCCCTCGCCTGCGCCAGCAGCCCCGGGCCTATTTCGCCCTCATCCTGGCTCTGGGCCTGGCGCAAGAAACGCTGCAGTTGCTCACCTTCAAGCACCGCTTCTTTGCTGCATCTGACCTGTTTGACCTGCTGATCGACGCTGCCGGTGCGGGCGTAGCCCTGCTGTGGTTCCTGGGCCAACTGGAGAAACGCCATGCAAACCGTTAAACAGCGAGTACAAAACCCCGCCCTGGTAACGGCCGTTGCCCTGCTGCTGGGCTGGGCGGTGGACTGGCTCTTTTACGACAAGCCATTGGGAATTTCTCTCCTGTTTTTTGTCGTATTGCTGGTGGCCGGTTTGTTTGGCCTGGGCATTTTGGAAAATAAGATGCCTGCGCCTCCCAACCTGTGGCTGCTGCTGCCCCTCCTCTTCTTCGCCCTGATGGCCGCCGTGCGCGCCAACCCCTTTGTGACGGTGTTGAACGTGCTGGCGGTGCTGGCGTTTCTTAGCTACCTGGCCTTTTTCTACGGATACGGCCGTGTCGCCCAAATAAGCGTTTTGGGCAGTTTTTTGGTTCCGGTGCGTACCGCCTTGCACAGCGGCGTGCTGGCCGTGCCTCTGCTGGCTGCTGTGCTGGAATCCCGGCGCATTAGCAAACGCCAGCGGCGTATGTTTCCCGTGCTGCGCGGCGTCCTGCTGGCGCTGCCGGTGCTGGTTGTATTCACGGCGCTGCTGGTTTCGGCCGACCTGGTTTTCGCCCATTACGTGGATCGGCTGCTGGCCCTGGAATTCCTGCCCGAAATAGACGAGTTGATTGGTCGCAGCATCCTCATTGGCATGGCGGCCTGGGGCTTGGGCGGTGGGTTGGTGTATGCGCTGGTGTGGCGGCCGGCGGGGCGGGAAACGGCCGAAACCGACCAAAGCGCCTTGGAAAATTGGGTGCAGGACCTGCCCCGCCAGTATGGGCTTGGTATGGGTGAAGCAGTCACCGTGCTGGCCCTGGTCAACGCGCTGTTTCTCACCTTTGTCGTGGTGCAGTTTACCTACCTCTTTGGCGGCGAGCGCCACCTCAACCTGGAAGGCATCACCTACGCCGAATATGCTCGAAGCGGCTTTTTTGAACTTGTCGCCGTGGCCGTGCTTACCCTGGCTCTAGTGCTGGCTCTCAACTGGATTACCCGCCGCGCCTCCAAGGGGCAAATACGCCTCTTCAACGGCTTGAGCAGCGGTCTGGTGCTGCTGGTGCTGGTGCTGCTGGTTTCTGCCTGGCGGCGCATGGGGCTGTACGAAGCTACCTTTGGCTACACCGAACTGCGGCTGTACGTCTTTGTGTTCATGGTCTGGCTGGCGGCGCTGCTATTCTGGTTTTTACTGACGCTGTGGCGTTCGCCCCACCGCTTTACCCTGGGTCTGATGACCGCGGCTATGGGCTACCTGATTACCCTGAACTTGCTGAATCCTGACGCCTTTATTGTGCGCCAAAACCTGGCCCGCTATGGGGAAACGGGCGACCTGGACGCCGCCTATCTCACCACGCTGTCAGCCGACGCCGTGCCGGAGCTGGTAGCAGCCCTGACCCAGGTGCAAGGGGATGACCAGCTTGTCTTAACGCCGGGCTGCGCCGGTTACCGCAACGGGTCCGAACGTGTCCCCTACCAGGATACCTGTGAAATGACGTTGACGGAGGTGCTGTTGGCCAATTTGCACGGCCGTTACGAATCCTTGGAAAATGACATGGATTTGCGTGCCTGGCAAAGCACCCACCTGGCGCACCGCCGCGCCTACCGGCTGTTAGACCAAACCCTCACGCAGTAAAAGGAGATGTTAATGCCTCGTAAACCTTTTTTGCCGCAAAAAATGCTCTTGTTTTTAGCCCTGCTTCTAGCTTCCTGCTTTTCAGTGGGGCTGGTGCTGGCCCGCGCCGTGGTGACGGGCAGCCTGCTCTTCTGGTTTCTGGTGTGGAACCTGTTTCTGGCCTGGCTGCCGTTCCTGTTTGCTGAAGTTGCCCATCATTGGCGGAACTGGCGTCCCGGATTGTGGAGCGCGGCCTTTTTGTGGTTCATTTTCCTACCTAATGCCTTCTATATTGTCACCGATTTGATGCATTTACGGCCGTTTCCCACCGTGCCCATCTGGTACGACGCCCTCATGATCTTTTCCTTTGCCCTGACGGGGCTGCTGCTGGGTTTTCTCTCCCTGCAGCGCATGCAGCGTTTGGTAGCGGCGCGCGTTGGCCCGTGGCTGGGCTGGCTGTTTGCCGCCGGCACGCTGGCCCTCAGCAGCTTTGGCATTTACATTGGCCGCTTCTTGCGCTGGAACAGTTGGGACATCTTCACCAATCCTGGCCCCCTGCTGGCGGACATTGGCCGAAACCTGCTGACCCCGCACCTGGGTCTGAAAACGGCCGTTGTTTCTGGCTTGCTCTGCGGTATTTTTTTGCTAGCTTATGCCGTGCTCATGGTGAGCGGCGCTGTAGCAAATCAGCCTGTTGGCACTTCGGGAGTGCAAGCTGACAGGCTGACGCGCTAAAAGGCTGCCAGGCCAAAATGAACCAGGAATTGCTGTTTGACGAGCAGACCGGCGGCAGCCTGCCCGCTTTGGGCGTCGTCTCAGCCTGGTTTGGGGCGCTGGTGATTGGCGTAACGGCCGTTGCCCATGTTGCACGCACCGATAAGACCGCCTTGCCCCTGGTAGACAGCCTGCGCATGATTCTCTTTGCCTTCGTGCTGGCCTCCCTGATTTACCTGGCAGCCCAGGGGCGACGCGGCGTGGGCACGGCCATTTTGCCCCTCTTCATTAACTTCAGCACCTTTATCATCATTAGCTTTGTGCCCTTTGGCGCGCTGTGGCAGGAATTGCAGTTCCAGTGGCGCTGGCAGGCCTACAACCAGGTGGTCGATTTGGTGGAGAGCGGCGCCATTCAACCTGACGCGGCCGGCGTCATCACTTTGCCCTGGCAGTACGACCAGCTTTCCAGCAGTGGGGAGGCGCTGGTTACCCAAGCAGGCGAGGTCACGCGGATCCTCTTCTTCACCCACCGCAGCTCGCCGCACAGCTATACCGGGTATCTGTACAGCAGCGACAACCGCCCCCCGGCTACAGGCGATTTCGGCGGGCGCTGGCAAACCCTGGTGCAGAAACGGCCGTACTGGTTCTACTGCGCGGCAGAATAGCTGCTGCCCTTTTTCTGCAAAATCTCTCATTCGCCCCCCGCCCTTTCCCGCTATAATCCAGGGCACATTAGACAACAATCTAGCAGTCCTGGAGCGCCCCTTGACCCTGGAAGCCCTGCCTTACATCTCTTTTCTTGGTTTTTTGTTTGGTTCTACCCTTGTAGCCTCACGCTTTTCCGTGGAGCAGTTTAACCCCACGGTTTACGTCGGGCTGCGGCTCACCATGGCGGGATGCGGCCACATCGCTCTCTATTTTCTGGCGCGCCGCCGCTTTCGCTGGCCTACTGACCGCCGCTTGTGGTTTCATGCGGCAGTGCTGGGGGTGCTGGGAACGGCCGTGCCCATGACCTCCATCGTCAATGCCCTGCAATACCTCTCTAGCGGCATCGCCTCCGTGCTGGTGACCATTAACCCCGCCGTCACAGTGCTGCTGGCCCACTTCTTCCTGCCCGATGAAAAGCTCAACAAGAAAAAAAGCGTGGGCATCGTAGTCGCCCTAACCGGTGCGGCTTTGCTAGCCCTCCGCGGTGAAAGCGGCCTCCCTGACGTCAGCCAGGCTGATCCTCGGGGATACTTGCTCATGGGCGCCGCTATTTTCATGGGCAGCGCCATGGTCATTTACGTGCGCAAGTACATGCAAAGCTTCAACTCTTTCGACGTGGCCAGCGTGCGCATGATGGCTGCGGCCGTGGTGGTGATGCCCGTCGCCGCTTTTTTCATCGGTATTGACCTGGCGGAGGTGACCGGGCAAGGCTATGCTGCTCTAGGGTATGCGGCCCTGGTCGGCACCTTTGCGGGAATGCTGCTGGCGTTTTACAATGTGCAGCGCTTTGGGGCCACCGCCAGCGCCATGACAGCCTACGTGGTGCCTATGGTGGCCGTGGTTGGCGGCTGGCTGCTGCTCGACGAGCAGATCACCCTGGTGATGCTGGGCGGCATGGCGCTAATCATTGGCGGCATTGCCATTTTGAATGAGCGCAGGGTGACACCTGCCTCCCAGCCGCCCGGCGTTGCCGGTGATTAAACCAGGGAAAAAGCGGCAATGGTTCGCCAGGAAGCGTCGGCTGGGTCCCGCTGCATCAGGTGCAAAGTGTGAATGGGGGTCTGGAAACGGCCGTATTCCCACTCTCCTTGCTGCAATTCCGCCACCATTTGCGCCGTGGCCTGCTTGCTCAAACGCATGGCCAGCGTCAGGTGCGGCGTAAAGGAACGGCCGTGTTTGTCACGACCTAAAATCGCCAGCAGCGCTTCTCGCACCGCCAGCAGTTCCGGCGTTTGCGCCACGCCCAGGTACACAACCCGACTGCCAAAGGTGTGAATACCCCCCAAAGTCATTTCAAATGATGATACTCTTCCTGTAACGGCCTGCAGTCGGGCAATGGCAGCTGCTTCGCTGTCGGCCGTGGCCGGACCGCTGCGCCAGTAGGTGCCGGCCAGGGTTACATGAGGCGCAGTAATGGCGGCTGTCTTGGCATCATAATTTTTGCGCACAGCCTGAATAGCCTCGGCTAGCTCTCCCGTGGGAAATGCACCCACAAAAATGCGGTAATCACCTGTATGCGGCCGTTTCTGGCCTGCTTTTGCTTTCATCCCGCGCATTATATGCGCATTGGTGAAATGATACCCCTTTTGGTTCTTGACAAAGTGTAAGAATTACACTAACATATTGATATAGTGTTGGTATTACACTAACAAAGGAGCAGGGCTATGTTCAAGCTATTCTTTGCAACGGCGGCAACCACTTTTTTTGCGGGATGGTTTTTTGGCGAATGGGGGTTATGGGTAACGGCCGTATCGATTCTCCTCTTTGTAGGGGTATGGCTGCTCCTCAGCCGCTCCCTGGTGCGCATACCCGACATGCAGGTGGGGGTGGTCTTCAACGCCGAAGCGCAGCGCTTTTTGCGCTTTTTACCGCCCGGCCGTCACTGGATAATGCCTTTTGCGGAACGGGTAGGCGAGCCTATTTCCACCGCACCGGGCACGCTGCAGGGCAGCAGCAAAGGGGTGCAGGTCAGCGGGGGCATCCCGCTCACCATCGATTGGTCGCTCAATTTCAGCCTGAATCCCTGGCGCATCGCTCCGGAGAAGGCCCCCAAATTAGCATTGTCCCTGCCGCGCAAAACGGCCGTGCTGGCCACGCGCCAGATGGATAACCTTTTCCAGCACGTTTTGGGCGAATACTCGGTGGAAGACCTGATTCAACCAGGCGCGCACCGGCGGCTGGAGCGGCAGGTGCGCCAGCAGGCGGCCGTGCGGCTGGCGCCCTTTGGTATTGAGATTTCGCAGGTAATGATCGGGGCCATGGAGCTGCCGCTCCCTGTGCAAACGGCTCTGGAAGCGGCCCAAGAGCGGCGGCTGCACGCTGAAAATGAGGCCCTGGCCCTCACCCGCTTGCAGCAGGCCGTCAGCCAGTTCTCGGAGCTGGACATGCAGCGCCTGTTGGAGCTGGAGCGCATTCACCGGCTGGGGCAAAATGGGGTGGCGTTGTGGTATTCGGCCGTTTCCGATCTTTCCACCTATCACGAAGCACAAACTCCGCTAGCCCGCCGCCGCACTGCCCCTCTTGGCCAGCCATTCATCATGTCCGCCCAATAAAAGTTTTGCCTGTCGCGCTGCCTTTGCTAAACTGCCAGAAACAAGATGTACAGCAAGGAAGGTGATTGATGAAAATAGCCATTGGCTCTGACGAACGAACCCATCTTACAGACATGGTTGTGGAAAATGTGCGGCAGCGCAGTTATGAGGTGCTGCTTTTTGGCCCTCTGGCCGGAGAAGCAGCATACTGGCCGGCCGTTGCCCAACAAACTGCGGAAGCCGTTACTGCAGGAGAGGCAGACGAAGCTATCCTTTTTTGCTGGACGGGCACCGGTATCAGCCTGGCGGCCAACAAGGTGCCCGGCATTCGCGCCGCCCTGTGCGACGATGCCGAAACGGCCCGCGGCGCGCGGTTGTGGAACGACGCCAACGTGTTGTGTATGTCTTTGCGGCGTACCTCGGAAATAATCGCCAAAGAAATCTTAGACAAATGGTTTGAGACAGCCTACCAGCCCAACGACGTGGATGACACCTGCCTGACCCAGGTGCAGGCCATCGAGGCCAAATTCTTGCGGTCGTAAAACTAGCAAACCAACAAACTGAACCCCCATTGCTCTTTGTGAACATCTGTTCTATAATTAGGGCATGGATGGCATGGGCAAGCTGCAAATTCTCTCTGAACACATGAACCTGGAACCGGCGGAAGAAGTACCCGCATGGCCCGTGTCCCGGTAGACAATCAGGTCGCTCCTTGCGGGCAGGTGATTATACCCCGCGAGGAGGCGGTGCAAGGCAAAAATGATCTGGCTGTCTACCATGCTAAACTGCCTAACGGCAAGACCATCCCCCTGCTAAAAACCTTGCTTACCTCAGCCTGTGAGCGGAACTGCTACTACTGCCCTTTTCGTGCCGGACGCAACTACCGCCGCATCACCTTTAAGCCAGAAGAGATGGCCCAAACTTTCATGGACATGTACCGCGCCGGTCTTGTACAGGGCTTATTTCTCAGTTCGGGCATTATTGGCGGCGGCGTGAAAACTCAGGACAGGCTGCTGGATACGGTGGCGATTTTGCGGCAAAAACACCGTTTTCGCGGCTATGTGCATCTCAAAATCATGCCGGGGGCGGAAAAAGGGCAGGTTCGCACAGCGATGACGCTGGCGGACCGGCTGTCGGTAAACCTGGAAGCGCCCAATGACCGCCGCCTGGCTGAGCTGGCGCCAAAGAAGGAGTTTGTGCGGGAATTGGTGACGCCGCTGCGCTGGGTTGAAGGAAATTCGCCAGGAGGAACCGGGCCATTTAGGTTGGAACGGCCGTTGGCCGTCAACGGCCACGCAATTTGTGGTGGGTGGTGTGGATGAGAGTGACCTGGAACTGTTGAGTACGGCTGAATACCTGCATAAGCAGCTCAAACTGACCCGCGTTTACTATTCCAGCTTCAGCCCTGTGCCAGACACACCCCTGGAAAACCGCCCGGCCGCAAACCCCTGGCGTGAGCACCGACTTTACCAGGGCTCATTCCTCTTTCGCGACTACAACTTTGACCTGGAGGAGATGCCCTTTGACCCGGCGGGAAACCTGCCGCTGGACACGGATCCAAAGCTGGCCTGGGCTTATGCCAACCTGCGCGAAAACCCCGTGGAGGTGAACCGGGCGAGCCGCCAGGAACTGCTGCGGGTGCCGGGCATTGGCCCAAAAGGGGCGGAAGTCATCATGGCGGCGCGGCGGCGCGGGACGCTGGGGGAGGTGCGACATTTGCAGCAAATTGGGGTGCAAACCAGACGACTGAAACCCTTTGTGCTGCTGGATGGGAAACGACCCACTTACCAGCTGCCGCTGTTTGGGGAAGAGCGATGACGGGAAACGGCCGTTTCATTGGTGAACCCATCACCGTGGAATTTGACAAGCCGCCTGCGCACAGCAAGCGCCCGCCCTGCCCCAGCCGCCTCATCTGGCGCAATGAGACAATACCCGTACTGGCAATGCTGGAATCGTGGGTAGATTATGGCAGACGCGGGCGCATGGCCCAAAACATGCGTCCCGAACATGCCGCCCGGGCTGCACTGCGCGGGTCTTGGGGGGTTGGACGCTTCTACTTTCGGGTACGCGCATTCGATGAACGGCAGTTCGAGATTTACTACGATCGTGCGCCAAAAGACGCTGACGACCGCATGGGGAGCTGGTTTTTAACGCGACTGTGGGACAGCGAGAGCGAATAAAAATTGCCAATGGCTAATGGCCAATTGCTAACGGCATCCGCGTCAGCTCATTGACCATTGACCATTGGCAATTGACAAATACTCCCCTTACTTTTTTAGGAATCCCAGACCCTTTTTCAAGACATCTTCGGCCTGGTCCATCATCTTTTCGTTTTCCAAGGCGTTGTCAAGCTGTCCCGCCAGCGGCGCAGGCAGCTTCTTCTTCAAGAAATCGATAACAGCTTCAGCAGCCTTTTTTGCCTGATCTTCCGGCAATCCTGTTTGGGCGGCAACGGTTTTAATTAGTTCGTCCATGCTTATGCTCCTTTGGGTTTGATTATTTGTTCGTTGGATTTCTCTGCTTCTAACCTCTACGAGTATACATGCCCACCGCTAAACCCGCATACCTGACCACTGCTCACTAATTTTGTGACTACCGGCCTCCCTCAATGTCTGAACCGTCCAACCGGGACATCTGCCGCCAGGCTCCCTGGCGACCGCTTTGCTTGATTGGCTGCTGCAGGCCAGCCAGTACGTCGTCAACGTAGGCTGTTTGCCGCATGCCTACGAGCACCGATGTGATCCCAAGCGTGCCGCGCAGCGCGCGCACGGCCGTTTGGCTCAATGTGTCAGCCTGCCAGTCAGGGTCCGCGGAGATTGCCTTTTCCTGCACTTTTTGGGCATAGCGCCGACCATCCCCTTGGTAAAATGCCGTTATAGCCGCCAACATGGTGTTTAAGGAGTTAATATACCCTTCTAGCCAGGAATCGATGTCTACGGGCGGATTTGCGATGTTTGCCAGGAATTGGGTGCCGCTGCGTGCGCGGGGCAAAATGAAGCGGCTGCGCACGTCGCGCCAGTTGTGATACGTGCCAAAGGCCTGCCACTGTCCTTGCAGCATGATCCCGACGGCCATGTACTCCAGCACCTGCTGCCGGGTTTCATCATCCAGAGGCAGCGCGGGCAGAATATCTCCTTGCAGCTTGCGCTCGACGCGCACAGAAATGTCAACCGCGGTTGACACTTCGAATTTACTGGCAGGATAGGTGGGCGCGGGCACGTCAGCCAGACGGGAGAGAGCGTTGCCGCGAATGGCGTTGAGCGGACGGTTGGCAAGCACGCCCAGGTTGGCCGTCTGGGCCACGTCTAGAACAGTTTGCTCGCCGGGCTGGTTGGCGTGGGTGGCTGCGCCGGTCTCGAAAAGATTCAGAGGCAATTGGATGACCCGCAGATGATGGCTGCCCCCATTTTCTTGGGCAATGTCGTCAGCAATGGCCAGCACTTTGGTCAAGGAAGTGAATTGGGGGTCGCTGACCGGCGCGGGAAAGGTGTTGGAGCTAATGCCATAACATTGAATACGGCCGTTCTGCACCTCATCCTCCAAATGGCGCAAAGCCAAAGCCAGCCGCCGGTAATACTCCGTCTCTGCCGCGGCGGCGGGTATCTCGTTTTTATGCGCCCAACCCAGGTAGTATTCTGGATTGTGCAGCAGGTAAACGTCCAAGGTTTCCAGGTTCAGTCGCGCTAGCGAGCGGGTGAGCTGGTCGGCAATGAATTCGGGGTGGATGCAATGTTCCAACTGGTCGGCATATTCCACCAGGTCTGGGAGGGGACGACCGTCGGCTTTACGCTGCTGGCTGAGCTCGTAGTTTTGCCCTTGCAGATAGCCTACTTTGCTGACCACCACGACTTGTTCGCGGGACAGCGCGCCTTCGTCAATGAGGCTGCCCAAGACCTGGCCCACCAGCTCCTCGGAGCCGCCGTCGGCGTAGTTGCTGCTGGTGTCAATGAGGTTAATGCCGCTGCGCAGGGCGTGGGAGAGGGCTTCACGGTGGGCGTCTACTTCCAGGTCAATGCGGTAGCAGCCAAAGCCAGCTTCGCTGACCTGCCAGCCGTTGAGGGGGCGGTAGGTGAGTTGGGGGAATTGGTGGGCATAGGTTTGGGTACCATCTGGGTTGGCTTGGCCGGGAATGCTCATGGGTGAGTCCTTTGGTTGATTAGTTGGTGAGTTAATTTGTGGGCATTATAACGGCCGTTTCCCCATTTTTACCAATCCGCTCAGAAAAAAATAAGAGAGCGAAAAATCTCCAGTCTCCAATCTTTTTGGCGGGAAAAAAACCTTACATACGTGGTGTGGATTTGGTTAGATAGTTGGCTGGTTTGATGGTTGGAATCAAGCAAACCCACTAACAAACCAGCAATCCAGCCAACTAAAACTTACTCTTCCAGCGCCTTCAACAAAGATTGCACGTCCTGTTCAATCAACTGCAGCAGGCGCAGCACTTCTTGCCGCTCACCAGTTGTTAGCCCTTGGCGAGAAACGCGGGCCAGGTGCCCCCGCGCCCAAATGAGGCGCTGTACGCTGGAGATGCGGGTGCTGCTGGAAGCAACGTCTGGTATTGGGAGATCGTCTGCCTCGGCAACGGCCGTTGCCCCACCCCACTCCTCTACGAACTCTTCGTCCCGGTCTCCGAAAGAAGAATCGAACGAGGATTCACCCATTGCCCGGACCGGTGGCAGCGGTTTTTCCAGCACCCGCAGCGCCTCGTGAACGGTTAGCTCCGGCGCCTCGTTTTTCAGGAAGCGGGCAATCTGCCGGTACTGCCGCTGATCAACATCGCCAGCCTCCAGCGCGCGAAACAAGGCGCGCTGCTGCGAAGGCTTTCAGCCCGCGCAGGATACGCGTGTCGCGCTCCGAAATGCGTCCTTCCCGCACGCCATCCTTTATCTCTTCCGGCAAGTCCAACAGTTGAATTAACTGGCTGGCGCGCTGCCGCGTAAAGCCCAGCCGCTCGCTGACCTTGGCCCAGCTCATGGTGCGGGAATGTGGCTTGCCCTCCACCAATCCTTCCGCAAGCTGCGCATTCAATTCGGCCTGCATCAAGTCTCGCAGGCGGACCATGCCATACGCCCGGTCTACGTCATTCAGGTCTTCTCGCTGCAAATTTTCAACCAACTGCCGCACAAAACGGGTGGTTTCATCATAGTTACGCCGTCGCACCACGGCTGGAATCATGTTCAGCCCGGCCAATCTGGCTGCTTGCCAGCGCCGCTCGCCGTGCACAATCATGTATTGGTTAGGGCGAACTTCTGTCACTTCTATGGGTTGAATAACGCCATCCTGACGAATGCTCTCCGCCAGCTCTTCCAGTGATTCTTGCGAAAAGCTTTTCCGTGGCTGGTTTGGGTCGGGCTGAATGGCATCAATCTTGATGGAAAGCAGCACCAACCCCGATGATTGTTCGACATCCTCATCGGAACTAAACAATCTTTCCAGGTCGCCAGATTGGGGAGGAATGCGAGATCCGAGGCTGATTTTGGGTTTCTTTTTACTCATAATTGCGGATGGTTAGCCAACAGGCAATCGGCGTTTCAACAATTCTTGGGCTATCTGCCGGTAAGCTTCTGCGCCCTGGCTCTTGGTATCGTAAGCCAGAATACTTTCCCCGGCAGCGGCGCTTTCAGCAAAGCGAATCGAACGTTTGACAATGGTTTCGAAAATGTAAATGTTATTTCCGTATTGGGCGGTTACGGCGTCGTGGACGTCTTGTGCTTGAATAGTGCGCGTGTCGGCCATGGTCAACAGAATGCCCGCTATTTCTAGGTGAGGGTTAAGCTTTTTACGGCGTACTGTCTCGATACTGGAGAGGATCATTAAAGCGCCACGGGCCGCCAAATATTCCGCCTGAATCGGAATAATCACGCTGGTGGCGGCTGTAAGCGCATTGACGACCAGTAAGCCTAGGGAGGGATTACAGTCAATTAAAATATAATCATATTTTTGGACAATAGGTTCGATAACTGTCCACAGCACCCGCTCGCGGCTGAGGGTATTGATGAGTGCCAGTTCAGTCATGCTAAGTTCAGGCTGGGAGGGAAGAAGATGGAATTTTTCGGCCGTTTCGTAAAGAGAGGAAGTAACTCGATTTTCGGATCCCTCAATCTCCGCCTTTAACACATCATAAATTGTTGGGGAAATGTCGTCCGGATCAAAGCCACAATGTTGGGTTAAGTTACCTTGGGGGTCCAGGTCAATGGCCAGCACGCGTTTGCCTAATTCTGTAAGGGCAGCGGCCAGGTTCATGGTGGTGGTGGTTTTACCAACGCCGCCTTTTTGCATAGCTACGGCAATGATTTGGGCCATAATTCCTCCCTGTGTAAGGATGTAGGCCAAAGGATAAAAGACGAAGGCCTAGATTATTGGCTGGTAGCCGATTGTATAGCATGAAGAGGAAATTGCGTCAATAAACTACCCCGGAGTAATCCACGGGATTTTACCCTAACGCCACCATGGGCGTCGAGTCGTACGGCTGGTTTATGACAGCCCAACCAGAGATTACCCTGGCTGCGTTACTATCGGCATTGTCAGCGTGACCACAAGACCGACAGCGAAATTGACTTTGCGAAACACGATTCTGCTTTTCACAATGACCACACTCCGCACACGTCTGCGAGCTGTAAGCCGGGTGCACCACCTGCACCGGCACCCCCTGCAGGGCCGCCTTGTACAGAATCTTCTGCTGCAGGTCATGGAAGGACCAACCGTGCATCTGCCGTCGCTGCGCGCGCCTAACCCTTACCCGGTCCCGGATGCCCCGGAGCTCTTCCAGGGCTATCCCCCGACCGGTGCGTTGCGCGCGGGTTACTATCTCCTTGGCAATGCGGTGGTTCTCCTGGCGCACCATGCGCCCCTCCCGTCCACTCAAGCGCCGCAAGAGCCGTCGCGCGCTCTTGCTCCCCTTGGCCTGCAGCCGCCGCCGCTGGCGGAAGCGCCGCTCCCGGATGCCCAGCAGCTGGCTGCCGCTGTACTGCTGGCCGTCGCTGTCGGTGGCGATGTTGACAATCCCCAGGTCCACGCCCAGGTATTCATCGACGGCCATGGGCTCAGGGGTGGCCACCTCACAGCTGACCGCCAGGTAGAACTGGCCGCGCACAAAGCAGAGGTCCGACTCGCCCCGCTCCCCCTGCAGCCGGGCCAGGGCCTGGGCAGAGCCAACATAGGAGATGGACTGCCGTCCGGCCACGGTCCAGATGCTCACCCTCTGCTGGGCCAGGTTGAAGGAGAGTATCCGCGCATCGTAGGGAAAGGCGCCGCGCTGGCTGAAGCCGCGCTGTTTCTTGCGGCTTGTCTTGTAGCTATTGGCTACCTTGGCGATGGCCCGAATCACCATCTGTGCCGAGAGGTGGAACTGCTGGCGGCACGCTTTGTAGACCAGCTTGTGCAGGGCGAACTGCTTGAAGGTCTTTTCGCGGAAGGCGGTCTCGCTGATGGCATTGCAGCACTGGTTGGCTGTGGCCAGGGTGGCCAGCAGGCAGTCGAACTGGGCAGATGTGGGCTGAAGCTGGAGCTTGGCGGTCAGCTTCATGCCCGTAATTATAGCACAGATGCGCTAATTTGTATTGGGCTAACGCAGAAACCAATGGCGCTTCCTCCCCGCAGCAGAGCAACGGGGTTTCCGCGCCGGGAGAATTTATTAACTGTCAACCGCGGTTGACAGTTTCCTTTCCCTGATCCACTTTTTGCCGGTTTTAGTGTAGAATATTTATAACGCACTGTGTTATAAATAGGGTGCAATGAAAACATCCTGTGTGCGAAGGCGAGGACCGATGAGCAATTACAAAGTAAATGATGAACTCTTTGATTATGTGGTTGTAGGCTCCGGATTTGGGGGTAGCGTTTCGGCTATGCGTTTGTCCGAAAAAGGGTACCGGGTTTTGGTTCTGGAGCAGGGCAAGCGTTTTGGTGCACAGGATTTTCCCAAGACAAATTGGAACATATTTAAATACCTATGGATGCCCGCGGCGCGCTGTTTTGGCATTATGGGGCTCAATTTTCTTGATGACATTTGGGTTTTGAATGGCAGCGGCGTGGGAGGGGGCAGTTTGGTTTACGCCAGTACCCATATCAAGCCGGGAAAACTCTTTTTTACTGCACCGGAGTGGCGGGACCTGGCTGACTGGGAGGAAGAGCTAACTGAGCATTTTGAGACGGCGAACCGCATGTTGGGAGTAACCGAAAACCCGCTTTTTTGGCCGGCTGACCATGTTTTGCAGGAGATTTCTCAGGAATTGGGTAAAGAGAAGACGTTTAAACCAACTCCTTTGGCAATTTTCTTTGGTGAACCAGGGAAAACGGTGACCGATCCATTTTTTGAGGGGGAGGGCCCAGACCGCGCAGGCTGCATTCATTGCGGAGGATGCATGGTGGGCTGCCGCCACAATGCAAAAAACACCCTGGACAAAAATTATCTTTACTTTGCCGAAAAATGGGGAGCGGAAATTCGCCCGGAAGCAAAGGTGGTGGACATTCGCCCGCTGTACGGCATGCAGCCGAAGGAAGCCCGCTACGAGGTCGTTTATGAGCAAATTACAGATTGGGTGCTAAAGCGGGAACGGCGGGTACGAGCGCGGCACGTGGTGGTATCGGCCGGGGTGTTGGGGAGCGTTAATCTGCTGCTCCAATGCCGGGATGAAACAATGTCGCTGCCAAAACTCTCACAACGTCTGGGACACCGGGTGCGCAGCAACAGTGAAGCGCTGGTAGGTGTCACGGCGCGCGAAGAAATTGAAGATTTTTCGGAAGGAGCGGCAATTACTTCCCATTTTTGGGTCGATGAGGTGACGAGCGTTGAGCCGGTTCGCTTTCCGCCAGGGTCGTCGTTTATGCGCAATTTGATGCTGCCTCTGGAGAGTTTACAGGGTGATTCGACCTGGGCGTATTGGGGGCATGCACTGCTGGAGGCCGTGAAACGGCCGTTTGATTTCTTAACAGTGCGCGTCCTGCCAAAGTGGGCGGAGAAGAATACCATCCTGCTGATCATGCAGACCCTGGACAATCGTATGAGCCTGCGCCGTGGGCGCAGCTTCTGGACCCTGGGCCGAAAAGGGCTGGTTAGCGAGCGCGATCCCGACCAACCCATTCCTACGGTGATTGAGACTGGCCGCAAAGTTCTCACTCGATTTGCTGAAAAAGTAAACGGCGTACCCTGGGTAGGGATGAACGAGTTGCTCAACAAACCCAACACGGCGCATATTTTGGGTGGATGCGGTATTGGTGCAGATGAAACCGATGGCGTGGTCGACGTGCATCATCAAGTATTCAATTATCCGGGACTTTACGTAGCGGACGCTTCGGTTATTCCCGCAAACCTGGGGGTGAACCCCAGTATGACTATCACGGCGATGACGGAACGGATGATGGCCGTTATTCCCGAGAAAAAAGCGGCTCCCCCCATAATGCCGTTGGAAAAGCCGGCCGGGTTGGAGTTGATTCAGAAGGGCGCAAAGCACAACGGCCGTTTCCCCACCCAGCTCCTTGCTTTCCTCATGGCGTTACTTCCTCTGATGCTGTTCTTCATGTTGAAAACCATTAAACGGAAATCATAACCATGGAAACTTTACCCTTTACCAACCCAGCAACCGGCGAGCAATTTGGCCAGGTTGCTGTTTCTACCCCCGCAGACGTCAGCAAAGCTATGAAAGATATGCGCCAGGCCTTTGCGGTTTGGCGGCGGCGATCGGTGAAAGATCGTGTACGCGTTCTACGAAAGCTGCAAGAGGTCATCATCGATTCCCTGGATGAGATAACGGCCGTACTGAACATGGACACTGGGAAAAGCCGCCAGGATGGCCTTATCGAAGTGATGATGACCGTTGATCGCCTGCACCAATATTACAAATACGCCCCTAAATGGCTGCAACGCCGCCGCGTACCGCCTGGGCTCTATGTGTTTAGAAGCTACTATACCGAGCCTCACCCCTACGGCGTTGTGGCCGTTATTGGTCCTTGGAATTACCCCTTTGATCTGACCATGCCCGTAGTGTGTTCCGCGCTGCTGGCCGGGAATACGGTGATTCTCAAACCTTCAGAGGTAACGGCCGCTACCGGCGTGCTGGTAGAAAGCCTCATCCAGCGCGTGCCAGAATTGGCTCCTTTCGTGCGCGTTTTGCATGGCGGACCTGCTGTGGGCGCAGAGCTGGTGCAAAGCCACCCTGACCTCATTTTTCTGACCGGTTCAACTGCCACCGGGCGCAAAATTGCCTGTGCAGCGGCTGAAAACATGACGCCCTTCGTTGCGGAACTGGGTGGCAAAGACCCAATGATTGTGCTGGCTGACGCTGACTTGAAATCTGCCGCTAAATGGGGCGCCTGGGGCGCATTCTACAACACGGGCCAAACTTGTATGGGCATTGAGCGTGTGTATGTGGAAGAGCCTGTTTATGAAGAATTTTTACGCCTGGTGATTGCCGAAGCCAAGAGTATAAAAATAGGTTACGAACCAGGGATTGAAAATCTTTACGATATGGGACCCCTCACATTCCAAAGACAGGTAAAGGTTGCCCAAGCGCATTTGAATGACGCGGTTGCTAAAGGCGCGCAGATCCTTTATGGTGGCCAAATCGATGGCATGTACATGGAACCGACCATTGTTGTCGACGTTACTCATGATATGAAATTGATGCAGGAAGAGACCTTTGGCCCGATTATGCCCATTATGAAAGTGAAGGATGAAACTGAAGCCTTATGGCTGGCAAATGACAGCGTGTTTGGATTGAGTGCGTCAGTATGGAGCAATAATATGCGCCAGGCGAAGCGTGTTGCCCACCGGCTAGATGTAGGGTCGGTAAATGTGAATGATGCAATTTCACATTACCCTGTGTCCCTACTGCCCTTTGGTGGCGTTAAGCAGTCCGGCAATGCGCGAACCCATGGCCCAGAAGAGATTTTGCAGTTTACGCAGCTTCGTTCATATGCCATTGGTCGCCCCCCCTTACCTTTTGATATAGCCACAAGAATGCGCGAACCTAATCATTATAAATTAGGTACTGCCATCTTACGTCTATCCTTTGGCGTCACACCACGTCAGCGCTTGCAACCTATAAAAGATGCCCTGTCTCCTCCAGATAAAGCGCCGCCAAAAGCTGCTAAAGCGCTGCGCATGGCCGGTGCAGCAGCAATATTGGGCGCTGTAACTGCCGGGTTGCTGCGTGCGAAATAATTATGAGTAACTCATAAAATATTACTGAATTCCAGAGCAATTGCGCTGAATCGTGTCCAGTTTACATAGTAGTAAACTGCGCCCACCACTGCTCCAAGTCTTTCATACCCTGGGCATTTAATTTGTGGCCAGTGGCGTATGCCTGATAAGTCAGACTTGCGCCAGCTTCCCGCAGCGTATGGGCACAAACTTGGGACCGCGCAAGGGGAATAAGTGGGTCTTCTTGACCTACTGCCATGAAGATGGGCAGCTCTTCCAATGCTTGAATTTGCACGGCGGCATCACACGCTTCAGGGACAAACCCCACTAAACCCGCCACACCCCGGATGAGCTTAGGATATTTCATGGCCAGTGCGTATGCAGTGGCTGCACCCTGGCTGAAACCCATCAGATAGATATGTTGGGGGTCAGCGTTGTATTGTTTGGGCAGGGCGTGTATAGAAGTGGGTAACGGCCGTTACCGCCCTGTCCAGTTCATACAAACAAGGCCACTCATCTGGCAGTCGGGGATGCCACGAGTATCCTTCAGCCTCCTCATGGATGCCCCTTGGGGCAAGAACCAGCCATTCAGCAGGGAGCGCCTGCGCGAAAATCCACATTACCTCCTCACTGCCAAAACGGCCGTGCAGCATTACTACTGTGGGATGTGGCCCGGGTAGTGGGGGCGCCTTGACTCGATGCACCAAACCTGTTGCCTCGAATGCTGGCCCATCCTCAACTAATTTTGGTTTTTTCGTAGATTTTGTCATGGAGTAATTTTACTGGGGGCAAAAAAAATGAGGTGGTCATTAAGCGGGCGCTTAACAACACACCTCTGGGGGGGGAGCCACTAAAACTATACCACATAGAAATAATGGCGTCAATAGGCAATTTTTTGTGATAATAATCACAAAAAGTCGCCGATTGAACCTCTGTGAAAGGTAAGAGTTGCTAAACGTTGCTTGACAAGGGCGGGTAGAAGCATATAATTATAGGCAGGACCCCCCCCCTGGGGGGTAGGGATAACCACTATGGATGAAACCACAAAAAAAGCAATCACCCGCCGATTGGCCAGCGCTGCTGGACATATTAAAGGGATTGAGCGAATGGTGCAGGAAGATACCTACTGCATCGACGTCATTAAGCAAATTCAAGCCGTGCAGGCAGCACTCAATAAAGTAGGTACGATGATGCTAGATAATCATCTGCGCACCTGCGTTACGACTGCCATCCAGGGGAATGATCCTCAAGAAAGGGAGCAAATGCTGGAAGAAGTTGTGAGCGTATTTGAGGTAACGGGCAAACTTTAAGCTATTTACACATAAGGAGATGGAAAATGGAAAACAAGACGTTTATTGTCCCAAACATTAGCTGTGGGCATTGTACAAGTACAATCGAGATGGAGCTGGGAGACCTGGCAGGCGTTTCTAGCGTCAAGGCTGAAATTGAATCGAAAAAGGTTACCGTAGCGTGGGAACTGCCTGCTACTTGGGAGAAAATTAATACCTTACTCCACGAAATTAATTACCCACCGGAACAATTGATAAAGCTCAATTAAAATGCAACCAAGAGGGTGGGGGGAATGAGATTTGCGATCTCTACCTCCATTCCTCCCGTAGGGAGGACCCATGTCTGAGAAACAGTTAACTTTGCCCGTACTGGGCATGACCTGCGCCAATTGCGTGGCGGCTGTTGAGCGCAACTCCAAAAAAGTAGATGGCGTGACAACGGCAAGTGTGAACTACGCCAGCGAAAAGGTGACAATCACGTATGATCCGGCGCTGGTGAAGCCGCAAGAACTCACTACAAATGTAATTGCCCGCATTGAACGGGCGGGATACCGGGTGCCTACGGCCGAATTAGACCTTGTGCTACTGGGTATGACCTGCGCGAATTGTGCAAACAACATTGAACGGGCACTGAACAAATTAGATGGGGTGCTAGAAGCCAACGTGAATTACGCCAGTGAGAAGGCGGCCATCAGGTACGCTACTGGCGCTGTGACGCAGGCTGACCTGGTAGCGGCGGTGCGTAAAGCGGGATATGACGTTGTAGAAACGGCCGTTTCTGACCAGCCAGAAGACGCCGAAGCGGCCGCTCGTGCCGCTGAAATTCGCCACCAATGGCTGCGTCTTATCGTAGGCGCAGCTTTTTCCATCCCACTCTTTATCCTCAGCATGAGCCGCGATTTCGGCTTGCTGGGCGATTGGGCGAATGCTGTTTGGGTGAATTGGCTCTTTTGGGTCCTGGCCACGCCGGTGCAATTTTACGTGGGTTGGGATTACTACGTTGGTGGTTATAAAAGCCTGCGCAATGGCAGCGCCAATATGGATGTGCTGGTGGCGATGGGGTCTTCGGTCGCCTATTTTTATAGCATTGCCGTGCTCCTGGCCCAAACTTTTGGGTCCCATGCGTTGGGCCACCACGTCTATTTTGAAACCTCAGCCGTCATCATCACCTTGATTGTGCTGGGCAAGCTTCTGGAAGCGCGGGCTAAAGGGCGTACCAGTGAGGCCATCAAAAAGCTGATAGGGTTACAGGCTAAAACAGCTCGTGTGCTGCGCGATGGCGCAGAACGGGACATTCCCATTGCCGAAGTAGTTCGCGGAGACGTGGTGTTGGTACGGCCTGGTGAGAAAGTGCCGGTGGACGGCATGGTTATTGACGGCCGTTCCACTGTTGACGAAAGCATGATCACCGGTGAGAGCCTGCCTGTCGAAAAAGCGGTGGGTGACGCTGTCATAGGCGCTACGCTAAACAAGCAGGGCTTGCTTAAATTTGAAGCGACCAAGGTGGGCAAAGAGACTGCCTTGGCCCAAATTATCAAGCTGGTGGAACAAGCTCAGGGCAGCAAAGCCCCCATTCAACGCGTTGTGGACCAGGTCGCGGCTTATTTTGTGCCTTTTGTCATTGGGGTAGCGCTCCTAACTTTTGCCATTTGGCTCTTGAGTGGAGCTGGGTTTGTGCCGGCTCTCATTCGCTTAACGGCCGTTCTCGTCATCGCCTGCCCCTGTGCCATGGGGCTGGCTACCCCCACCTCCATCATGGTTGGGGTGGGTAAAGGGGCAGAGCACGGCATTCTGTTTAAAAACAGCGCGGCACTAGAACAGGCCCACAAAATAACGGCCGTTGTCCTTGACAAAACCGGCACCATCACCCGTGGTGAACCGGCCTTAACGGACCTGGTACTTTCAGACTCACTTCCCGCACGCCAAAATCCGCAGTCGGAAATATTGCGCTTGGCCGCCTCGGCCGAACGTGGCTCAGAACACCCCCTGGGCGAAGCCATTGTGCGCGCTGCCCAAGAACAAGGGCTGGCGCTCAGCGAACCGGCTGGGTTTGAAAGTATTGCCGGACATGGCATTCGCGCCCAGGTTGATGGGCATGATGTGCTCTTGGGCAATTTACGCTTGATGCAGCGTGAAAAGGTACATTTGAATGGCCTGGAAGCCAAAGCTGACGCATTACAAGCCCAGGCTCGTACCGCCATGTGGCTGGCAGTAGATGGCCAGGCCAGCGCGCTCATCGGCGTGGCAGACACTATTAAAGATGGCTCCAAAGAAGCAGTGAGGCGGCTGCACGATCTAGGCCTGACGGTGGTAATGATGACCGGCGACAACAAAGCCACAGCCCAAGCCATCGCCCAGGAATCTGGCATTGATCGCGTATTTTCCGAAGTCTTGCCGGGGGACAAGGCAAGTTATGTCAAGCAGTTACAGGATGAAGGATACGTAGTGGCCATGGTGGGTGACGGTATTAATGATGCTCCTGCCCTGGCCCAGGCGGATGTAGGCATCGCCATTGGCACAGGCACTGACGTCGCTATGGAAACGGCCGATGTTACCCTGATGCGCGGCGATTTACGCAGCGTGCCCCAGGCCATCAAGCTCTCTAAGGGCACCATGCGCAACATCAAGGAAAACTTGGTTTGGGCTTTCGGCTACAACATCCTGCTTATTCCTATTGCTGCCGGAATTTTGCATCCTTTTTCCTGGGCGCCGGCCATGCTGCGTGAACTACACCCCATACTAGCTGCGGGCGCGATGGCTTTCAGCAGCATCAGCGTCGTGAGTAACGCCCTCCGCCTGCGGCGGCTGAAGCTATAGAAGCTCCTGCGGTCAAAGAGAAGAATTTGCATAGGAAGGGACAATCTTACTGGCGTCTTGCGTAGAATGGTAAGAACAGCAGCTATTTACGCAGGACGCTTTTGCTTTGGATGACTACGGCGGTCCTGTAACGGGCTTACATTTTTCTAAAAAAGGATTGGTGTATTAAACAATGCGACGAAGTTACAAGAAACCAAAGAAAACTCAAAATTCTTCCACCAGCACGCGTAAATGGTATTTAATTGGTGGTGGAGTTTTGTTGGGTGTGGCAGCGCTTTTTGGCTTGCTAGCCTTGAGCTTTCAAAACCCTGACGCCATTCATGGTTTGCAGCATTATTTGGGCTTGCAGCGAGACCACGACGAGGATGTAGTGTATGATACGAGTAATGGGCTGCCTCCGGCAGGCGGTATTCATAACCCACGCTGGCAAAACTGCGGCATTTACGATGAGCCGGTGGATAGCGAGCACGCCGTACACTCGTTGGAGCATGGAGCTGTGTGGCTAACTTACAATCCTGACCTGCCGGTAGACCAGGTTGAAAAGCTGCGCAGCATGGCTCGTGGGGAAGCATTTGTGCTGATGAGCCCTTTTGAAAACCAGGCTTCTCCCATTGTATTGACGGCTTGGGGCCTGCAATTGGAAGTAGAGAGTGCGGATGACGGCCGTATTCCCAATTTCATTGAGGTGTATCAGCTTGGACCGCAAACGCCAGAGCGGGGCGCTACCTGCGCTAATGGCGTTGGGGAACCACTCGGTTAGAGAACTGCAAGAGAGACGAGGGGGCAGAAAATGAAGAAAGCAGCTTTGTTATTGCTGGTGCTGCTGCTGGCGGCATGTAGTGGGGGAGGGGAGGAAACGGCCGTTTCTAACAATGAGACGGTCCCATCCCCCGGACAAGGGCAAGGCACCGGTATGGGCGGAGGCATGGGGTCAGGCAGTGGAGGCAGCATGCGTGATCGCCACCACGCCACGATTCCAGAAGAATATGCTGGATTGATTAACCCCATGGCCGCTGATGGAGCATCATTAACCCAAGGGGCCGAGATTTACAAGAACCTGTGCGTTAGCTGCCATGGCGAGAGCGGCCTGGGGGATGGACCAGCCGCCGCAAACATTGAACCTGCTCCGGCGTCCATAGCGCACACCAGCCAGATGCTGGGTGATGATTACCTGTTCTGGCGCGTTACCGAGGGTGGGCATGATTTCCAGACGGCCATGCCTTCCTGGGAGCAGGCTTTGGACGAAGACGAGCGGTGGCACGTCATTAATTATGTGCACAGTTTAGGCCAGGGAGACGTCAGCCACGGACCAGGCTCGGGGGAATCTGCCACGGATGCAGAAGCAAAGGCGGCCAGACATGCAGAAATGCTGGCCAACGGGATGGAGCTTGGCATCATCACCCAGGTGGAAGCAGATACCTTTACGGCCGTTCATGCGGAGATGGATGCCTGGGCTGCGGCCAATCGCGAGGAAATGTTGGGCAGCATGCGCCAGATGCAAGAAACGATATTAACGGACTTGGTGGCGGCCGGCGCCATCACCCAAGACGCTGCCGACACCTTTAGCGAGATACACGCCCGCCTGGAAGACGCCGGGTTGATGCAGTGAGCAAATGGTTACTGCTGATAATGGGAGTGTTTGCCTTGCTGACGGGCTGCACGGCCATTTCTCCGGCGAATTCAGCCCTTGCTGTGGATGGCCCCACGCTGGTGTTTCTGTACACCGACCCCTGACAACCCTGACAAGAAATGGCGCCCATCGTGGATGGGCTAGAGCAAGAGTTCCAAAATCAGATAACCGTTTGGCGGGTGAATGCCGATACCCCGGACGGCCAGGAATTGCAGGATATTCTTGAAGTAAGAGGCCATCCCACCGTGGTGGTGCTGGACGAAAACGGCCGTATCCAGAACCGTTTCTTTGGCCCCCAACCGGTGGACTTGCTGCGTGACGCTTTGCAAAATGTGCTCCCCTAGCTAGGGGCAGTCAAAAACTTCATCACCGCCGGGGTAAGCACATTGGGCGGCAACATCCCCACTGTTGGTAAGCAGCGTTACCGTATCGCCATCATTGTTCCAGACAGGCGAACCAAAAGCCCAGTAGAGGTTCGCAGCGTCATTTTGACCGGAACCGGTCCACACTTGTACGGCCGTTTCTGGGGCCAGCGTTAGCGGCGGAAAGGTAAACACGTGGGGGGAGCGCGCGTCATCTTGCAGCAGCCAGCCGGTCAAATCCACTGCGTCCGTTCCTTCATTGGTGATGAGCACAAATTCACCATCCAGGTCTTCCCCTGGCGGATTGTAGGATACCTGGCTGATGCGCACGCCGGTGTCGACAGTGGGCAGAGCTGATGATCCACGCCCGCCGCTGTCATCCGTTTCGCCTACGAGGTTTAGCGGCAGCAGTTCGCTGGCTGCCACCTGCCCCCCGGAAGCGGCCGTTTCCAGCACCACCTGCCATTCGTAAGCACCCGGTTCGCCGGCCAGTTCGCGGGCCGGCAGCGCCAGCTCATACTGACCCGGCGTGCTGGCTTGCGTCACCATGCCTACAGGGAAACGGCCGTATCTCCCCGTCATGTACACCACAAACTGCTGCCCTACAGCTAAATTATCAGGCCAGACCCAGGCAAACACCACCGTCTCGTCTGGGGCAAAGGCGCGGTAAGGGGACGGTCCGGTGATGGTAAAATCGCCCGATTCGACCGCTGCTGCTGCGGTTGTGGGTGGTAGGGTGGGGGGAGTACCTGCAAATGGCGTAACGGCCGTTTCCGCTCGCGCCGTCATTTCAGAGAGAGCTTCCTCCGCTGGTGAAGGCTGGCTGCTTTGCCACACCCAAATTGCCCCCAATGCCACTGCAACCACGGCCATCACAGCAGCGACGGGCTGCCAAAACGGCCGTTCCGCTTTTTTTTCCGTTGCCTCCTGTTTTTCTCCCAGCGCGGCATCCACCAAATCCAAAAAAGCCACCCATGAGGCTGGCCGTTGTGCTGGTGCTGGCTGCAAGCAGGCGCGCAGCACAGCGCGCATCTCCCCGCTAAAATCTGCCGGGAGCTTATTGAGCTCTGGGCCTGGTTTGCTCACCTGTTGCCCTGACAACAGTTCGTAAAGCAGAATTCCTAAGGAATACATGTTGCTGCGCGCGCTAACGGGCAGCCCGCGCTCCTGCTCCGGGGCGGCATAAAGGTTTCCCTGGGCGGCAAAGGCCACTGGGCCGCCCAACCCCACCAATATAGGCATATTTCCATCACGCAGAAGAATTTGTTCGGGGCGCAAATCCTGGTGGACCATGCCCACCTCCTGCGCGGCAGCCAACGCTTTCGCGATGTGACGTACCAGGCGCAAAGCGGCTTCTGGGGGAAAAGGCTGGCCCAGGGCCAATTGTTTATCCAAGGGTACGCCTTCTACGTGCTCAAAGGCTACAAAGGGGCGATTGTCCAGCGAAAGGTCAACGTTGGTAACGGCCGCCAGGTGCGGGTGGTTAAGCTGAGATAAGCCTTGCCAATGCTGGCGAAACTGGGCTGCCAGATCTGGCGCATCCTGGGCAGGTGTGCGCAGCACGTCTAGAAAACATGGCTGCTCCAGAGCAGTGCTGCGGGCTGCAAAGCGCTGCAAATATGCGTTTTCACTGATCAGGTCTCGAATTTCGTAATGGGTTAACTCTGGTTTGTTGAGGGTCCACTGTGGAATAACGGCCGTTTCCAGGGGGTCGGCGCTGCTGCCAATTTTCGCACCGTCCCGGGCGAGCGCGCGTTCCAATGCCTTAATCATTATTAGCGCATTTTCAAACCGCTGTGCAGGATGAAGCGCCATAGCTTGCAAAATCACCGCATCCACTTCTGGCGTGAGAGCGGGATTGAAAAGGCTGGGCGGAGCCGGCGGTTGGGCAGATTTGCGCATGATCACCGCTAACGGATTATCATCTTCATAGGGCAAACGCCCCGTCAGTAGCTGGTACAGCAGCCCCCCCAGCGCGTACAAGTCCACCGCGCGAGTAATGGGTTGTCCTGTACCCTGCTCCGGGGCCATAAAGGAAGGGGTTCCCGGAGACATGTAGCTCATCGTCAGCCGCTGCGCCCCTAAGATTTGAGCTATCCCAAAGTCAGTCAGATAAGCCGTACCCTGACGGTCAATCAGGATATTGGAAGGTTTTACATCGCGGTGAATGATACCTTTTTCGTGGGCGGCATGCAGCGCCTCGGCAACCTGGCGAAAAAGGGTCATAGCTTGCGGCATGGGCAGCGGTCCCGGGTGCTCGCTCAAATAAACGTCCAATGACATCCCGTCAATGTATTCCATGACCATAAAGTGCAAGCCATCTTCACTCTCTGAAAAGTCATAAACCTGCACAATATGAGGATGACGCAGAGCGGCAACGGCCTGCGCCTCCTGGCGGAACCGTTCCACAAACCCCACAATGTCTGTGTGGAAAGGGTGCAAAATCTTCACGGCCAGGGGCCGGCCCAATTCTGGGTGGGTGGACCTGTACACCTCAGCCATCCCCCCTCGACCAATGAAGCTTTCCAGGCGATATTTACCAACAGAACGGCCGGTGTGGAAGGCAAAACTTGACTGGTTTGATTCAGAATTACTCATTCTGAAGCCATTATAATGGCCAGAGCAAATTGCTGGCAAGAGGAAGCTAATCTGCCTGCCTGTCTGCATCTCCAATCCCCAACCCATGGTCCGATTTTGGTAGACACCGACCACCTTTTGCCTGTAAACTTAACGACATGACACTCAAAATCGAACCCTCACTATTCCCCTTTTTCAAACCCCAAGGTGTTGTCATTATCGGTGTGTCCCAGAATCCCACGAAGCTGGGCTTTGGGCTGGCGCGGAACCTGGTGCAAAGCGGCTATACTGGCGCAATTCATTTTGTGAATCCGCGGGGCGGCACGCTTTTGGAACGGCCGGTTTACAAAAAAGTAGCTGACGTGCCCGACCCGGTAGATTTGGCCGTGGTGCTGGTGCCGGCGTCCATGGTGCCCGGCGTGCTGGCCGAATGCGGCGAGCGCAGCATCCACTCCACCATCATTGCCTCTGGCGGCTTTCGCGAAACTGGCTCAGAGGGGCAAAAGCTGGAGGATGTTTGTCTGCGGGTGGCGCGTGATTACAACATGCGCCTCATCGGCCCCAACTGCATTGGCCTGTTGGACACGCATTTACCGCTGGACACCACGTTTTTACCGCCGCCGGGTCCGCCCCCCGGAGACGTAGCCTTCATCTCTCACTCCGGCGCCATTTGCGCAGCGGTCATTGACTGGGCGCGGGGCCAGGGATTTGGCCTGTCGCGGCTGGTGAGCCTGGGCAACCAGGCTGACGTACGCGAAACGGACGTGCTGGTGTCGGTGGCGGCCGATCCCTACACCCGCGTGATCACCCTGTACCTGGAAGGGGTTAGCGATGGGCGGCGGTTCGTGCGCGCAGCAACGGCCGTTGCCCGCGAAAAACCGGTGTTAGCCTTGAAAGTTGGCCGCTTTGCCGGTGGGCAAAAGGCGGTAGCTTCCCACACCGGCGCGCTGGCCGGGTCGGAATCCGCCTTTGAAGCGGCCTTTCGCCGCGCCGGGGTCATTCGTGCCGACACCAGCGAAGAGCTGTTTGACTGGGCGCGCACCCTGGCCTGGTGCCACCTGCCCAAAGGCCCCAACGTGGCCATTTTGACCAACGCCGGCGGCCCGGCGGCGACGGCCGCTGATGCCCTGGAAGTGCATGGCTTGAAGCTGGCCGAACTCCAGGAGAAAACCAGAGCAGGCCTGGCCGAATTTTTGCCAGAATTCGCCGCCCTCAGCAACCCGGTAGACATGCTGGCCGGGGCGTCGCCGCAAGATTTCAACCGCGCCCTGCGCCTGCTGCTGGAGGATGAGCAGGTGGACAGCGTTATCGTCATTTTCCCGCCGCCGCCTTTGCACACGGCCGGTGGCGTGGCGCGGGCCATCATACCCAGCATTTACTCAGCGCAAAAGCCGGTGCTGGCGGCCGTGCTGGGCGAACGTATGATACAGGAGGCCGTGGAGTATTTCCGCGCGGCGCGGGTGGTGGAGTACCGCTTCCCGGAACGGGCAGCGGCGGCGCTGGCGGTGTTGTGGCAGCGGGCGCAGTTTTTGGCGGCTGTGCCGGGCCAGCCACAAAGGTTGAACGATGTAGAGTCCAAGGCCGTGCATCAAGCGCTGCGCCAGGTGCGCGAACCAGGCTTCTTGGCTCAAGAAATGGTTGACGACATGCTGGCGGCCTATGGCATTCCCACGCCGCCCATTGCCCTGGCGGAAACGGCCGTTTCTGCCGCCGCAGAGGCCGAAAAAATGGGCTACCCCGTGGCTTTGAAGGTCGCCTCGGCGAATATCCCGCATAAAAGCGACGTGGGCGGCGTGCGCTTAAATTTGATGGATGGGGCGCAGGTGGCTGACGCCTTTGCGGAGATGATGGCCCGGGTGAAAACGGCCGTGCCCGATGCCAAAATTGAGGGCATCCACGTGCAGCGGATGATTCCCCAGGGCCAGGAAGTGATTATTGGCGCGGTGCAAGATCCGCAGTTTGGTCCGTTGGTCATGTTCGGCTCCGGCGGCGTAGAGGTGGAAGGGTTGAAAGACGTCACCTTCTGCCTGGCCCCGCTGACCCGCGCCGAGGCAGAAGAGATGCTGGGCCGCACCTGGGCGGGGCGCAAGCTCAAAGGCTTCCGCAACATACCTGCTGCTGACCGTGAGGCAGTCATTGACGCTATTTTGCGCCTGGGACAGCTCGCCGCCGATTTCCCGCAGCTTCTGGAGATTGAAATCAACCCCTTGCGGGTGCTGGAGCAGGGGCAGGGGGCCTTTGCCGTAGACGCGCGGGCGCGGGTGGGCTAGCCCAGTGATCGGTAAGCGGTGATCAGTAACAGTGACCTGTTGCAAACAGTCAACTGATTACTGACAACTGAATACTGCTTATGGAAACGCAGTGACGAACGGCCGTTTCTCCTCCGCACAAATAAGCTGGATGGCGTTGCGCCCCGACATGGCCACCACCGGCACGCTGCCCCCTGGTTCCACCCATTGGCCACACAGGAACAGCCCCGCCAGGCCGGGCAGCGTCTTGTCCATGCCCTGAATCATCTTCATCATCGTCTGCGGCGTCAGCAGCCAGCCGCAGGTGGACCCCAGCCAGTTGCCGGTGTACCGTTCGTAGCTCAGCGGCGTGGCCACGTCTTTTAGCTCAATTTGCTGGCGGATGCCGGGGTAGATGCCTTCCAAAAAATCGATGACGATATCCGCTACCTGCAACTGCTCCGTGTCGTACAGGCGACGGCCGTAAATGCGCTGCCAATACGCCTGGTTGCTCTCCATCATGACGATGACGCAAGATTTGCCCGCCGGGGCCAGGCTGGGGTCGAAGCTGTAATGCTTCACCCACACATGGTCGCGCTCTTCCCCGGCAATCAGCAGCGGTTTGTCTAGCAGGTAGGTGACGGAGTGGGGGGTGCCGCTGAGGTCGCGGTTGACGCCCAAGCTGACCTGCACCTGGGAGTGGATGCGGTAACGGCCGTCGTAAGTTCGCTTAATATCCCGGTCTACGTACTGCCCGCCCAGCATGTCAAAAATGGTGCCCCGCCCATCGGCGGCTGACACCACGTAGTCGGCGCGGTGAATCTCGTCGTTGTACAGCCGTACGCCCACGGCGCGGTCGTCCTCCACCAGAATCTTCTCTACCTGGGCCTTGTAATGGATAGCGCCCCCCAGGCTGAGGTAGCGCTGCTCCACGGCGCGGGCCACCGCCAGCGAGCCACCCGCCGGGAAGCCGGCGTTGCCCGTGCCCATGTAGGCCAGCAGCGACATGCCCACCATCAGCGGAATGTCGTGCCAGCCAAAGATTTTGCTAAAGGCGCGGCGCAGCAGCGGGTCTTGGAACTTGCCGCCAAACTCGGCGGCCGTCATGCGCCCCCACTTGGCCAGCGGCAGGGCGAAGGGCATCACCTTTAGCCCAAACTGACCCCACTCTTCGGCCGTCAGCATGCTGCGCGGCTTTTCTTGCAGCATGGCCATGTCAAACTCGGTGAACTGGCGGATACCGGCGCAAAATGCCTCGCTGAGCTTGCGGTCGGCGGGCGAGAGGGCCACCATATGCGCTTCCAATTCATCGGGGTCGGCGTAGGACACAAACTCCCGCTCCCCGTCCGTCACGCGCATAAACTCGGCGTGGTCGATGAAGCGCCGTCCCTGCACCACCCCCAGCTCCTGCCACGCCTGGTTGAAGGGCTGCCCCTCTCCGGAGCCAAAGAGGTAATGGATGCAGCCGTCGAAGGTGTATTCTTTACGCTCCCACGCCGTGCAGAGCCCACCGGGCAGGTCGTGCAGCTCAAAGATTTCACTGTCAAAGCCATTCATATGCGCGTAACAGCCCGCCGCTAGCCCGGCCATGCCCGCGCCGATGATGATAATTTTTTTGTTAGACATGAGGGTGCTCCTTCTCAGCTAGAGCCAGAGCGAGAGCTAGAGGCGAACCGTGCCGCTTGCTCTGACTCAAGTAACAGGTATCGGAGTTTAGTCCTCAGGTGACCTTTTTCAGGGAGTGCGCCCACTGGTTACCGATTACTGATTACCGAACACCGGGACTTGCTCTAGCTGATAACCAGGAGCATTGTGCCAGAACCGCAGCGGGGTATGCCAGTGACAAATGTCAGGCAAAAGCCATCCATTGCTCATAAATAATAAAAAGCCTGCAAATTATGCAGGCCTTTTGGAGAAGCAAAAGGGATTGGAGCAGCTTAACGCACAGGGCGCAGCCGGTTGGTGGCCCAGCCCCCTACGCGCATGCCGGCCCAAATGAGAATAGCCATGATGAAGACGCCGAGGTAGTCAATGGCCGGGATGCGCACAATTTCGTTAAGCATGGCCCAGCCGCGGCTGCTGTAAACGATGAGGACGGCGGCAGCATAGGCGGCCACAAAGCCCCATTTTTGCCACGGCTTCAGCCCGAGGCCGTGCATTTGGGTGACGATGAAAAGGGCCAGGAAGCCGAAGAAAAACATGGGCCAGATGCCGTTGTTTTGGCCTACGGCGACCAGCGTGCCGTGGACGACCACGGCCATTTCCTGCACCAGGGTCCACCACTTGTTGACGTGGATGCGGGTGTACATCAGGCTGCCCTGCAGCAGCAGCAGGAAGGTGTAGAGCAGACCGAGCAGGTGGCCGCTGGTGACTTCCATGGGGTGGTACCAGAAGGTGTAGATGATGGCCCAGGCGAAGTAGTAACCGTGATATTTGCGCACGACGCGCCCCGTTTCTTTGAGCAGGCCAATGCGCTTACCTTTGCCAAAAAATAGCCCGCGGCGCTGGTTTTCCATGAGCAGCACGGCCACCAGCAAAACGATGACCGACCCCTGGGAGGTCATGATGTGTACGTCCTGCGCCAGACCGTCGTACCAGATGTGGGTTTGCACCAGGTGCAGCAGGATGAAGAAAGCGTTGGCGGCGAAGGCGATGACATTAATGCGATTCAGGCCGCTGGTGTACTTGGTTTTATTTTTTTGCGCATAGTATATGATGTACCAGACGGTGACCTGGTGCAGCAAGTAACCGCCCCAGGCGGTGGCGCGGCTTAAAAAAGTGGGTTCGGGTAGCTTCCAGTAGTACCAGGCGTAGCCCGTGTCAGGCAGGAAGTCGATTTGGGGCAGGAAAGGACCCAGTGCCCAGGTGAGAGCGGTGAAGGCCAGGGAGGCAGCGATGCCCCACCAGAGGGCGGCGGTGCTGCTGATCCCTTTCTTGTTGGCGCTTTGAGTAGCGGTACTGACAGTCGACATAGGTGTGACTCCTTCATTTTTGAGCGATGTTAGTCGATTTACGGGCACATTCTAGCATGATGTCTGCAAATCGTCTATATTTTGTCTAAAAATTTAAGAAAAATGCACAGATAACGGGTAATTTTTAGCGGAGGGAAACGGCCGTTTCTTCTGCAGTTGTTTCCTGGCAGACCATTTGTTTTTGCCCGGGTTCAGTCGTACACTAAAGGGTGTGTTTACACCCTTTTGCGATTTATTTCCCACACGTTAACAAACCGTTTACCCACAGCGAAGGAGAATTTCCATGCAAAACTTTGGTCCTTACATCAGCAAATACGGCGTTGAGAATCACGGCATCAAAAACCCCAACACCGTCTACTGGAACTTGAGCACTTCCATGCTCTACGAACAAATTATCCGGCGGCGCGAAGGCGCGATTGTGCATTTGGGGCCGATTTGCGTCAATACCGGTGATCACACAGGCCGTTCGCCCAACGACAAGTACACCGTGAAAGAACCAACCAGCGAGAAGGATATCTGGTGGGGAAAAGTGAATCGCTCTATTGAGCAAGATAAATTTGACAGCTTGCTGCGGCGCATGATCGCCTACATTCAAAATCGCGACCTCTTTGTATTTGATGGTTACGTGGGCACTGACGAGCGTTACCGCATGCCGGTGCGCATCATTAACGAGTATGCCTGGCACAATATGTTTGCACGCAACATGTTTGTGCGGGAATTCGACCCGGATAAGCTGGCCAACCATGTGCCCGAATTTACCGTGATTGACATGCCCCGCTTCCACGCCGAGCCGGTTTTCGACGGCACCAACAGCCAGACGTTTATTCTCATCGATTTCAGCAAACGACTGGTGCTGATTGGGGGCAGTGAGTATGCTGGGGAGATCAAGAAGAGCATCTTTACTGCCATGAACTATTATTTGCCCAAGCGCGGGGTGTTAAGCATGCACTGCAGCGCCAATTATGGCAAAGACAAGAATGATGTGGCGTTGTTCTTTGGCTTGAGCGGGACGGGCAAGACGACGCTGAGCAACGACCCCAACCGCACCTTGATTGGGGACGACGAGCACGGGTGGAGTGACGATGGCGTCTTTAACTTTGAGGGGGGCTGTTATGCCAAGGTCATTCGCCTGGACCCGCAGGGCGAACCGGAGATTTACGCCACTACGCGGCGATTTGGCACGATATTGGAAAATGTCATTTATAACAGCGAAACGCGGTATATTAACCTGAATGATGATTCTTTAACACAAAATACCCGTGCCAGCTACCCCATTACCCACATTGCCAACGCCGACCCGGCAGGCATAGGGGGGCATCCCAAAAATGTGCTGTTCCTGACGGCCGACGCCTTTGGCGTACTGCCACCCATCAGCAAATTGAACAAGGCGCAGGCCATGTACCACTTCCTTAGCGGGTACACGGCCAAGGTGGCAGGTACGGAGCGGGGCATCACCGAGCCGCAGCCAAACTTTAGCGCCTGCTTTGGCGCGCCCTTCATGCCCCTGCACCCGGGGGCGTATGCCAAGCTGCTGGGCGAAAAGATTGACGAACATAACGCCAACGTGTGGCTGGTGAACACCGGTTGGACGGGCGGACCCTTTGGGGTGGGCAGCCGAATGAAGCTGGCTTACACGCGGAAGATGGTAACGGCCGTACTCAATGGCGACCTGGATGGCGTAGAAACAGTGACCGAACCCTATTTCGGCCTGCAAATTCCCAAGCACATTGAAGGAGTGCCGGATAATGTCTTGAACCCCCGGGAAACCTGGGCGGATCAGGAAGCGTATGATGCCCAAGCCGAAAAGCTGGTGGGCATGTTTATCGCCAACTTCAAGCAGTTTGAGGACGGAGTGACGAAAGAGATTAAGGGGGCGGGTCCTAAGTTAGCCTGAGTAGACTCGCCGCCGAAAAATTAACCAGGAGCGCAGGTTGTCCTGCGCTCTTTTAATTTTTGGTGATTGTTACAGGGCTAGCTCAGAAAACTGGTGTAAAATTCAAATTATCAAGCTATTGCAAAATGTATGCACTGTTTATGTACTGAAAATAAACCTGATGACAGAAACTTTTGAGCTTCCCTTGTTTCCCTTGAATACCGTGCTGTTCCCCGGCATGTATCTACCTTTGCACATTTTTGAAGAACGGTATAAAGAGATGATTAACCTCTGTTTGGCTAAGAAACGGCCGTTCGGGGTGGTCTTTATTTCTGCGAGCGAAGGCAGTACAGAGCCGGAAATGCAAGTTATTGGCTGCACAGCCCGCATCACCCAAATGCAGCCGCTGGACGGTGGGCGCATGAATATTGTGACCATTGGCGAGGAGCGGTTCCGCATTCATTCCTTGAAGCACCACCAATCTTATCTGGTAGGAGAGGTCGAGCTTGCGCCGCTGCGCGTTAAGAACATAGATTTGTGGCTGCAGCAGGTCGAGAGTTTATATTCTGAGGTGGCTGATTACATGCAAAATCTGGGCAGGTTAGGTCAGGTAGAATTTGATTCTGCCCAGCTACCGAGAGACCCGGAAACATTGGTAAATCTCGCTGCCTCTGTGGTGCAACTGCCTGCAGAAGAAAAACAGGGGTTGCTATTGATTGAGGATGCCTTTGTATTGAGCCAAACTTTGGAGAGCATATTGCATACGGAAAACCAGCTTTTGCGCCTGCTGCCAGCCGAAGAGCAAGGCGGATTTTCCTTGAATTAGCCACAAAAAAACCCCGGTTGCAGGCCGGGGTTCATTGTCGAGGGTTGTTCTTTCAATCAGCCAGACGTATTTCAATATCCCCAATACCGCCGTCGACGGTGATGTCAAGGGTGACGTCGGAACGGCCGTATACCTCATTGACGTACTCGCTGCCCTGTTGAATTAAACCAAATACATTTTGGTCGCCCAACCCGGTCGATGGCTTGACAATAACACCCACTTCTCTAGGCACTATCAGCGTCAGCTTGCCTATGCCGGCATTAATGTCCACGTTGAAGCTCTCTCTCCAATCACCGGACAAATCTACCGTTGCTTCGCCGACGCCCGTGCGCACATTAAGGGACTGCAATTGCAAGCCTTCTACCGTTAAAAATGAATCTCCAACGCCTAAATCCACGTCCATATCCAGGGGCACGTCATTGTTCAACTGCAAATCCCATTTGTACTCCACATCACTGTCAGGAATACCCTCAAAATCTCCTGATGGTTGCCGCACGTTGAGCAGCCCTCGCGAACCATTCACCTCATATTCAATTTCGGGCTTCCAATCTTCGATGTTGTAGGTAAATTCAGCATCGAGCAAATTTTCTGCGCCGCCGCGCAGGGCCAACTCGCCTACGCCCATGTCCACAAACACCTGGGCTGTTTCCGCCTGTCCCAGCTCCACACTTTGCGTCTCAACCTGCGTCCGGCCCACGGAGAGCCGGTTAATGCATCCTGCAGTAAACAAGAGCACAACTAACAAAAATGCTGTTAAACGTCGCATCATGCACCTTCCTAAACTAAAAAATGTCGTCCATTTGGATTTTGCTTTCATGTAAAATTTTACGTGAAACCGAACTTTCTACTCTGGCCCTCATTACGCAGAGGGCTGGGAAATGTTGCACAAAAAAAGCCACAGGAAGGTTGCCCGTGGCTTTTAGAACCGGCTTAATTGGCGTTTTAGAGGGTGTACAGCTCGCCAAATTTGGTGTGCAGATATTGAATATACGGCTCGATGGTAAGCGGTCCTCCGGTGACGCGCTCCACCAGTTCGTTGGCCGTAAATTTGCTGCCCGAATGATAAATGTTTTCTTTGAGCCAGTTGTGCAGGGTGCCAAATTCACCACGCCCAATTTCTGTGGGAATGGTTGGGTGGGCTTTGAGGGCCTGGTTGTAAAACTGGGCGCTCATGATGTTGCCCAGGGTGTACCCCTGGAAAGCGCCACCAACGATGCCGCCAAACCAGTGCACGTCTTGCAGAACGCCATCCCGATCATCGGGGGCGCGCAAACCCAGGTCAGATTGGTAACGGCCGTGCCACGCTTCGGGCAAATCTTTCACCTCCAGCTTCCCTTCCAGCAAAGCCAGTTCCAGGTCGAAGCGAATCATGACGTGCAGGTTGTAGGTCACTTCGTCGGCGTCGGTGCGAATGAGTGAGCGCTGCACCTTGTTGACGGCGCGATAGAAAGTATCTAGCGAAACCTTTTGTAGCTGCTCTGGGAAGGCGGCCTGTAGCTTGGGGTAATAATGTTCCCAAAAAGCGCGGCTGCGCCCCACCTGGTTTTCCCACAGGCGTGATTGGCTCTCATGGACGCCGGAGGAGGTGCCGCCGGCCAAAGGCGTGCCCTCGTAAGCCATGTTGATGCCCTGCTCGTACAGGGCATGCCCGGCTTCGTGCAGGGTGCTAAACAGGGCTTCGCTCAGGTCATTTTCTTTGACGCGGGTGGTGATGCGCACGTCGCCCAGGGAAAATTTGGTCATGAAGGGGTGGTGGGTCTTGTCTTGCCGCCCGCGGTTAAAATCGTAACCGTACGCCTTGATGATTTCCTGGCCAAAAGCAAGCTGCTGCTCCTCAGGGAAAGTTTGTTGCAGGCAGGTGTCATCGGCCGGTTCCTGGGCGGTAATCGCTTGCACCAGGGGCACAAGCTCCTGGCGCAGTTCGGCAAACAAAGCGCGCACCGATTCGGCCTTCATGCCTAGGTCGCTGAAATCAATCAGGGGGTCGGCAATGTGGTCATACCCCGGAAAACAGTTGGCAATCTGGCGGCTGAAATCGATGGTTTTTTCCAGGTCACCGGCCACGGCCGTAAAGTCATTGGCCGGCCGCGCAGCAGCCCAATTTTGATAGGTCGCGGCACTATGGCTGTAGAATTTTGCCAGCAGGTCGGAGGGCACCTTGGTGGCCTGGTCGTATTGGCGACGGGTGACGCGAATGAGAGCGGCGTCATCGTGGTCATAAGGCAGCGATTCGGCATATGATTGCAGGCTGTCTAGCAGTTTACCAACGGCAGGATCGGTAAATTTTTCGTGAGAAATGCGCCCCAGGGTGGATAACTGCTGGCCACGCGCCGCCGCACCGCCGGGGGGCATGTAGGTAGTCTGGTCCCAATTGAGAACGGCCGCTGCCGCGTTGAGGTCTTCAATTTCTTGCAGCCGATTTTTAAGTTCTTGTAATTGTTTTTCCACAATAAACTCCTTATTTCAGTGGTGAGCGGGCCAGCAATACGGGCTGGCAGGCTGATGTCCTGCTTTGCAGACAGGTTGAATGCTATCTGAAACAGAGGAGAAGTCAAAGGCATGACAGCCGGTTTCCAGGGTAGAAAACCGGCTGCCAGTCCAAGCAGGAAAGGTAGAGTTTTTAAGCGATGTTGGTTTGCCAAAGGGTGACCTGGGCGTCAATTTCGGTTTGCCCGAAGGACAGCGCGACAGAAATGCGGTGATTGCCATCGCGGACAAAATACCGGCTGCCAATTTGCACCAGTTCCACCGGGGGCAGGGTGATTTTGAGCATGTGGGCGACGGCGATTCCCATCCAGCGGTCGCGGTTGTGGGATTTCAGAGGCCGGAATGCGGCGTCAAAATCGCGGCTGCGCCCTTCGCTGCCCACAATTTGGCTGAGGGGGACGGTTTGCAGGCCCAGGTAGCGACGGCCGTGGATAGTCTGTGTGTGCTCTACAGTTTCCAGGTTCTGTAAACTGCAGGGCTTCCTGGTGAGCAGGCGCCACAACCGCTGCATGTTCGCATTGAAGTGCAGGTTCCAGAATTTCTGTGCGGCAAATCTACGTGCATTATACTCCGCACCAAGATTGTTTAGTTGACCGTTGGCCCATCCTTGGGCGATTAAAGTTGTGTCTCCGTACATTTTGCACCTCCACGGTTGATATCTTCATCATAGGAAACGGCCGTTTCCCTTTCGTTGCGCCTGCCGTTTCGGAAAGCGTTTCGGTGCGCTATAATTCTCATTTGAGGTGATAAATTGGCGCAATTAGCCCTTTTCTTGCTGGGCTCTCCCAAAATTGAGCGAGATGGTGAGCCTGTAGAGACAGACCGGCGCAAGGCGGTAGCTTTGTTGGCCTACCTGGCTGTCACGGGCGAGCGCCACAGCCGGGATTTGCTGGCGGTCCTTTTTTGGCCTGAGTCTGACCAATCCCGGGCTCTGGCTTACCTGCGGCGGACCTTGTGGGAGATCAACAACATGGTGGGGGAGGAATGGCTGGATATTGACCGCAGCAGCTTGGGAATGGCTGAGGGCGCTGAATTTTGGCTGGACGTGGCCGAATTTGAGCGCCTGGTGGAACGGCCGTCTCCCACTGCTGCACCCAGCTTAGAAGCCCTGACCCGCGCCGCTGCCCTGTACCGCGATGACTTCTTGGCCGGCTTTTCCCTGCGCGACGCGCCGGATTTTGACCAGTGGCAGTATTATTTGACTGACCGGCTGCGGCAGAAGCTGTCCCGGGCGTTGGCGTTGCTGGTGGTAGGGTTGGCGGAGGAGGAAGCTTGGGAAACGGCCGTTTCCTATGCCCAACGCTGGATTTCTCTGGATCCCCTGCACGAACCTGCCCATCGCCAATTGATGCAGCTTTACGCACAGATGGGGCAAAAAGCAGCCGCTCTGCGCCAGTACGAAACCTGCGCCAGCATTTTGGCCGACGAGCTGGCTGTAGACCCTGAATCAGAAACTGTTGCATTGTACGAGCGGATTCGCCGCGGAGAGATGGCTAAAATGCAGCTCTCCCAGGAGCGCCAGGCCAGTAAAGAGCCTGAGCGCACCCCCGCAGCCAGCAACCTACCTGCGTTGGCAACTCCCTTCGTGGGGCGGCAGCCGGAACTGGCGGAACTGGCAGGTTATTTGGAGAATCCAGACGTGCGGCTGCTCACCCTTGTGGGACCTGGAGGCAGCGGCAAGACGCGGCTGGCCCTGGAAGCAGCAAGGCAGCAGCAGCCTAACTTTGCCGATGGGGTACATTTTGTACCGCTGTCCCCCCTAAATATGCCCGATGAGGTGGTAACGGCCGTAGCCAAAGCGCTGCGTCTCGGTTTTTTCAAGGAAGGCGAGCTGCCCCGCCGCACCCTGCTTGACTATATCCAGTCCAGAAACCTGCTGCTGGTGATGGATAATTACGAGCATTTACTAGGTGGAAACGGCGCACAACTGGTGGGTGAAATGCTGCAAACTGCGCCACGCCTGAAAATCCTCGCCACTTCGCGCGTGCGCCTGGGCTTGCAAGCCGAGCATCTTTACATGGTTCAGGGCATGCGCACCCCGGATTTGACCGCCGCGGCAAAATGGCAGGTGGTCCATGACGACGGCCTTACAGACCTCATCGCTCCTTACAGTGCCTTGCACTTATTTGTCGCAAGCGCCCGCCGCGTCCAGCCGGGCTTTGCCCTGAATCCCACAAATTTATTGGATGTGGTGCGCATTTGCGAATTGGTTTCGGGCATGCCTCTGGCCATTGAACTCGCGGCTGCCTGGCTCAGCCTGCTTTCCCCAGCGGAAATTTGGGCGGAGATTCGCCGCAGCCTGGACTTTTTGGAAACGGAAATGGCGGATGTGCCCGACCGGCAGCGCAGCATGCGTGCTGTTTTTAATTATTCCTGGCAGTTTTTGAATCCGGCAGAACAAAAGGTGTTGCCCCTGTTAACCCTCTTTCAGGGAGGGTTCAGCCGCGAAGCGGCGCAGCAGGTGGCCGGGGCGTCTTTGCCGGTGCTGATGTCGCTGGTGCATAAATCGCTGGTAATGCGCAGTGAATACGGCCGTTTCTCCATCCACGAACTCTTGCGCCAATACGCCGCTGAAACCCTGCAGGCTGACCCCGAAGGGTGGGTGGCGGCGCGAAATCGGCACAGCACCTTTTACATGCGCTTTTTGCAAAGGGAGGGACGGCGCATGCAGGGGCCGGACCAGCGAGCGGCCTTCGACGTCGTGGAGCAGGAGATTGAGAACGTGCGCGCCGCCTGGCTGTGGGCCATGGTACAGCAGCAGTACGAAACGATTTTGCCAACGCTCAATTACCTTCTCTATTATTACCTGGTGCGTTCTACTCTTGTGCCCGCGCTGTCTGATTTATTTGACATGGTGCTGGAGGATTTGGAAACGGCCGTTGCGCCCCACATTGCACCTCCCCAACCTTTACCCCCCGCACATGTACTTTATCTGCAAATAACGGCCGTGCAGGCCTGGATCACCAACGCCGACTACACCTCGCCCCGCCCAGTTGCCCTGAGCAAATTAGCATTGAACCTTTGCGAAAAATGGCAGGCTGAGGCTCACATGGACATTTCGCTTACCCTGGCAGCTACCGTTTACAGCGCCCGCATAGATAGAGAGACGGGCATCGCCTGGGGCTACCGTAGCCTGGCCCAACTGCGCCAAAAGCGTGACCGCTGGGCGCTGGCCATGGCCATTAACCTGTTTGGCGCGCAGTTGCACAGCGTCGGCGTGCGTGAAGGCGTTAAAGGACTGCTTCTAGATGGGGTCGCCATCAGTCGCGAAATTGGTGATGAGCTGGTCCTTGCTTACAACCTGACTACTCTAGCCTGGGTCGTCACCAGTGAACGAGATTTTGCGCAGGCTTTGGGCATTTTTCAAGAGTGTCAGACCCTTTTTGAGCAGGCTGGTGATCGCGCCGGGGCAGCTTTCAATTTGTGGAACTTGGCTCTCATCGTATATGATGCATCCGGTGAATACGCCCTGGCTGCTGAACTTCAGGAACAAAGCCGTCGTTTCTTTGCAGATCTCGGTCGCCGACCGGAAGTTGCCAATGCCCTCGGCTGGGAAAGCCAGATGTGGCAGCGCCTGGGCGATTATGAAAAAGCCCTTGCATTGCGCCAGCAGGCGCTCGAAGAGTTCATCGAAGTTGGCGACGAAAACGGCATTGGCTGGAGCTATTTTGAATTAGGCGAAATTTACCGCCTGCTCTGCCGCCCTCAAGAATCGGAGCGCATGTACGCCCAAAGTTTTGCCTGGTTCACCAGATTAGAAATGGACCATGGTTTGACCTTTTATTATCGCACCCAGGGACGGGCGAAATTGGCGGCGGGCGACGTGGCTGGGGCTGAGGCTGACCTGGAAAAGAGTCTGGCTCTCTCAAATGAAACCAGCGACGATTATTGGAACCGGGCTTATACCCTATGTGAGCTGGCCCATGTGGCTTTGACGCAAAAGGATTACACAACGGCCGAAACGCGCTTTGCAGAAGCCTTGCGACTTTCGGAACACTGGACCAACCTGGGAATTACCATGGTCATTTTGACCGGGTATGCGCATTTGTGGACCCACCTGCAGAAGTACCAGACCGCCCTGGAACTGGCGGCATTGGTGCTGGCCCATAAAGCGACCTGGGCAGAAACCAGGCCCATAGCCGAAGAAGTGCTGGAAACTGCGCGCCAACAAATGTCTCGGGAAGCAGTGGCCTCTGCCCAGACCACGGGTCAAAGTCTGGACGTCACCGAAGTAGTGGCCCGGCTGCTTGGGGCGCAGAACGCAGCTATTTAACGGCCGTTTTGTGCCCCGTCGTTTGCAGGAAAAAACGCATCGCATCGGGCAGCCGCCGCGCCCACGAAGACTCGCTGTGGTCAGCCCATTTTTCTTCAATGTGCAGCAGATCATGGATGGGGCGGTACCCTTTTTGTACCAGAAGCCGCTTCATGCGCCGCACGGTAGCGTAATAGCGACGGGACAAAGTGCGCTGCATCTGCATTTCCTCCGCCGAATCACCCAACTCTCGCGTGCCAACGTCCATATAAATCTTGCCCGAATTAAAAGGGGCCGCCTCGGCATATTTGAAGACCGCGCCGCGAGCTACCCAAAAAGAAGGGCTCATTGCCCCCGCAAAGCCGAAAAAGTCGGGGTAGCGGAAAAAGGCATAGAGGCTGATTAGCCCACCCATGGAGGAGCCCATCATGCCCGTGTATCGTTTCCCCGGTAAAGTGCGAAAATCCCGATCAATGATCGGCTTGAGCGTATTGACAACAAATGCCAGGTATTGGTTGCCCAATCCGCCGCCGTGGTCTACATCTTTGAAGGGGCTGTATTCATCCATGCGCATTTCGCCCATGTTGGGAATGCCCACAATAAGGGCTTCTAAGCCCTCTTCATGGCTCAATTTCTCCATGGTCTCATCGACGCCCCATTCTCCGGCGTAGCTGGTGGCATTATCAAATAAATTTTGCCCGTCGTGCATGTACAGCACCGGATACCTCTTGGTTGTGTGCTGGTAGGATGGGGGTAAATAAACGAGAATGTTGCGCCGGTTGTGTAGTTGTGGGCTGCGAACGTGTAGTCCTACCCAAACTGTTCCGGCAACAGAGCTTTGATTTTGGTGATACACCTCGTGATAAGGGTACCAATTAACTGTCTGCAATGTGCGTCTCCTTGTTTTGTAGCCAGAGCGAGAGCTAGAGATGAGGATTTTTCCTATTCTCTAGCTCTCATAATCTCTAATTGTCTTCAATTTCTGCCGCGTGTCCAATTAGCATGCTGTATGAATGGCTGCTCAGGATTGTTTGTAGAGTTTGCTGTTAGGCAGAGAGATGGGTATAAAATCACCCTTAAGCGAAATGTTTAGGGTGTTTGGGTTATCATAGGTAAGATGGGTAGAGTCAAAGTTCAATTTATCGTTTTGTTGGTGGCCGGTCTGCTGCTGTCGGGCTGTGGTTTGATTGCGGGACCGCAACGGCCGATTCTGCCAACCCCTATTCCAACCGCACCCCCGCTTTCACAAACCCTTTCGTTAAGCGCTGAAACGGTGGTGGATCCGGTAAGTGACGTCGTGCCCAATGTGGATCCAAGCATTGTGCGCATGGTAGAGGAAGTGTCGCAGCAGCAGTTAGTAGCTTATGTGCAGACCCTGGAGAACTTCTATACGCGCAACTCCTTCAGCAGCGTCGAATCGGAAATACGCGGCATCGGGGCAGCAAGGCGCTGGATTGCCGCTGAATTTGAGCGTGTGGGAAACGGCCGTCTCCAGGTGGAATTTGATGATTTCAATCTGTCTTATGCCGGTTTCTTCGCCCCCCAGAGTAATATTGTGGCCACATTGCCGGGTACTGACCCCAACAACGGCGTTATCATCATCATGGCCCACTACGACAATCGCCCAGCGGAAATCGCTGATGGGGTAACCCGTGCCCCTGGGGCAAATGACAACGCCTCTGGCGTCGCACTGTTGTTAGAGTCAGCGCGCATTCTCAGCGCCAACACCTGGAATCAAACCATCTTGTTTATCGCCATGGCGGCTGAAGAGCAAAATACGGCCGGCTCGCGCCATTTTGCGCAAAATGCCTTTCTCGACAACATGAACATATTGGCTGCCATTAACTACGATGCCGTAGGTGGGCGGGCAGGTATTCCCCAATACGTGCGCCTTTTTTCGGCTGATTTACTGAGCTCTCCATCAGGTGAACTGGCCCGATACTACGAATATGTCGGCGGAATGTACTTGCCCACTTTCCCCGTAGTAGTGCTCGACGCCCTGGATCGCGAAGGGCGTTGGGGTGACCATCGCGAATTTGTGAACGTGGGCATGCCTTCTATCCGCATCATCGAATCAGAAGAAGAACCAGATTTATTAAATTCGGTGTTGGATACCTGGACGCTCGTTGATTTTGGTTATTTGCAAAAGGTGGTGCAGTTGAACATTGCCGTGGCGGCTAATTTAGCTGGCGCACCGTCGACGCCACCGCCTCCAACGATTGCCGATATGGCCGACCCGGGCATGTATTTGCTGACCTGGCCGGTCGATCCCAGCGTTGCCGGTTACGCAATCTCCTTCCGACCGTTAAGCTCGCCGTCATACCCGCCATTTCGCTTTGTAAAAGGGTTGGTGGCAGGTAACGTAGCCTTGACCAATCTCGACCCCAATACGACCTATGCCGTGAGCCTAACCGCGTTGGATGCAAACGGCCGTATCGGCGATTTTTCCCGTGAAGTCATCATTGGGCCGGGGGACCAGGCGTCGCTGCCCTAGCTCCAGCACCGCGTAAATGGGTGGACCGAGACTGTTATGACTGTTATTCCCGATAAATCTGACCCCGAACAAAGCGCCGAGTCTCAGGCTGAACGCCGCTACCGCATGCGTCACGAATGGTCTAACCTGATCGAAGACCTCATTGCTGAAGGGCGTGAAAAAGGCGCCTTCGATAACCTCAAGGGCAAAGGCAAGCCCCTTACCCTGAAGCAAAACCCCTATGCCCCAGAGCTTGACCTTGCCCATAATCTGCTCAAAGATAACGAACTGGTTCCGGCCTGGATCGGCGACCGCAACAGCCTGCTGCAGCAAATTCAGCGGCTGCGGAATGAAATTCAACGCACCTGGCAGCAGAGCAAGCGGGAGTTCGACCTCATTCCGGCGCGACGGGATGCTGTGGCCATTCGCTGGTATGACACTTGCCAGACCTGGGACAAAACCATCGCCGATCTAAATAAACATATTGTCAATTATAATCTCAAGCGCCCCTCCGAAAATCTGGAAATTTTCCAACTTAATTTGGACCGCGAGCTGACCCGCCTAGGTGCGGCGCGCTGGCTCAAATAGTTCTGTTTCCCCCCTTATTCATCCTCAAATTAACTTGCCGCTTATGTTGGTGGGTACGGCCGTATTCCCTTTTACTAGCATTAGCTAAGTGTCATCCCCCGCCCGTTGACATGGTTTAAATTGTGTAATACATTACGTTCAAAATAAATTGAAAGTATTGAACGAAGCCGATTATCTACTACATTACAACCTTATTCAGCTTCCTTCAAAAGTTAAACGGAGCATCGCCATGACACCAATTTTATACGAAGAGAACGAGTTGTGGCTGATGGACGATAGCAGTAACGGCCATGAGCCAGAAAAAAATCCTTTACACGCCAAGCCGCTTTTTGACGTGGATAACGTACCGGCAAACGATTTTTTGGAGCTTTATCGCCAGGAAATCACGCACAAAGAGCTTCTGTCTGCTGATGAGGAAGTGCTGCTTGCTCAAGAAATTGAGGCTGGAATGGCAGCGGAAAAAAAGTTGAAGAAAGCGGACATTTCAGCAGAAGAATGGGCAGAGCTGCACCGGATTCAGGAAATAGGACGCAAAGCTCGGGAGAGCCTGGCCCACGCCAACACGCGCCTGGTTATAAGCATTGCCAAACGGTATCGCGGGCAGGGACTGGATTTTCTAGACTTGATCCAGGAAGGAAATGCGGGTTTGCTCACGGCTATCAACAAGTTTGATTACCGCCTGGGCAACCGTTTTAGCACGTACGCTACCTGGTGGATCCGGCAAAATATTACGCGGGCACTGGCCAATCAGGGGCGCACTATCCGCTTGCCTGCTCACCTTTCTCAGGAGGTGCGCCGCCTGTATCTGGCTGGTCAAGAGCTGGAACAAAAATTGGGGCGTGAACCTTACACTGAAGAACTGGCGACATTTTTAGAGATGTCACCGAGACGAGTGCGAAAGCTGCAGCAGGTATCGCGCTCACCGCTGCATTTGGAGCAGCCTGCCGGTGATGCGGCGGACGCATCCTTGGGTGATTTCATCGAGGACGTGGATGCGCCACAGCCTACGGAAGTGGTTTCGCACACGCTGCTGGCAGAGCAAATTGGGGACCTGTTGCAAGATTTAGCGCCTCGCGAGGCATTGATTTTACGCATGCGCTATGGGCTGCAAGGATATGAACCGCACACTCTCAAGGAGATTGGCGAAATGCTGCACCTTTCGCGGGAGCGGATCCGGCAGTTGGAGAAAGAAATTTTGAGCAAGCTGCGGCAGCCCCGGTTTGCGGACCAGCTACGAGCCTACATGCAATAAGAGGTCACAGGTTACAAGTTGCAGGTTATAGGCTGCAATGCCTGTAACTTGTAACCACTCTTACGGCCGTATCTGTTCCTACGGCCGTATCCGCACCGCCACGTTTTTTACCTGGGTGTAGTGCCGCAAGGCTTCGAGACCTTTGGCCCGGCCAAAACCGCTTTGCTTATACCCGCCAAAAGGCATCTCTTCCTCGCCCGTATAGTATTCATTCACAAATATCTGGCCGGCTTGCAACCTTGTAGACAGGCGCAAAGCGCGATCAATGTCGCGTGTGAATACGGACGCAATCAGCCCATACTGTACGTTATTGGCAATATGTAACGCCTCTTCTTCGTCTTCAAATGTTGTTAGCGAGAGTACCGGTCCGAACACTTCTTGCTGCGCAATGTGCATATCCGGTAAGACCTGGTCAAAGAGAGTGGGCAGCAGAAAATAACCGCGCTCCAGGTGGGCAGGGCGGTAACCACCATACACAATTTCTGCGCCTTCACTTTGGGCAATCTCGATGTGGCTGGTAACCCGGCCAAACTGCAGTTCTGAGACCAGCGGCCCCATGTCGGGATTTTCAATGCCAGGGCCAATTTGCAAGGCCGCAAGCCGGTCAATGACCATTTCAACGAAAGGTTTGTGAATAGCGGCCTCAACCAGCAGGCGGGAACCGGCGGAGCACATTTGCCCGCAGTTGGTGGTAATGCCGCGAATGGCTTCATTAACGGCCGTTTCTAAATCAGCATCCGCAAAAATGATGAGGGGCGACTTGCCACCCAATTCTAGCATCACCGGTTTAATATGTTCGGCAGCAGCCTTCATCACTGCCCGTCCGGTAGATACCGAGCCGGTAAAGGTCAGATGGTCAATAGCCGTATGCCCTGCCAGGGCCGCCCCTGCTTCTTCCCCATAGCCATTGACAACGTTCACCACACCAGGTGGGCAGTCAAGGTGGGCAAAGATTTCAGCCAGCTTAAGGGCGGTGAGGGGGGTTTGTTCGGAAGGCTTGATCACGGCCGTATTCCCAGCAGCCAGCGCCGGCGCCAGGCTACGCGCCAAAATGTTCACCGGCTTGTTCCAGGGGATGATGTGCGCCGTCACGCCCATCGGTTCGCGGATGGTGAAATTGAGCCTTTCTGGACCTAGGGGAATATGTTCCCCATGAATTTTGTCGGCCGCACCGGCATAATATTCGAAATAGCGTGCTGCCCCTAAGATTTCCTTGCGGGCCAGGTGCAGCGGCTTGCCGTTGTCCAACGTTTCCAGCAGCGACAATGCCTCAACCTGTCGAGTAATTTCTTTACTGACGGCCAATAAGAAACGGCCGCGCTCCTTGGGCTGAAAGCGGCTCCAAGACCCCCTGAATGCGCGCCGTGCCGCATTGACTGCGCGCTCCACGTCGGCCACACCGCCCCGAGCCGCCTCGGCCAGCGGCTCTTCTGTGGCGGGGTTAAAGGTTGAAAAAGTGTGCCCGGAGGCTGGTTCGGTCCATTCACCGCCGATAAAGTGTTGGGCAGGTGGAAGATTGTCTGGTTTCATAAAACCTCCCGGCGCGGAAACCCCGTAGCTTTGCTGCGGGGAGGAAGCGCCGTTTATAACTTGGTTAACCCATTGAAGATTAGCACATCTGTGCTACAATTACAGGCATGAAGCTGACCGCGAAGCTCAAGCTCCAGCCTACGCCTGCCCAGTTCGACTGCCTGCAGGCCACCCTGGCAGAAGCCAACCAGTGCTGCAACGCCATCAGCGAGACCGCCTTCCGCGAAAAGACCTTCAAGCAGTTTGCCCTGCACAAGCTGGTCTACAAAGCGTGCCGCTGCCAATTCAACCTCTCGGCACAGATGGTGGTGCGGGCCATCGCCAAGGTAGCTGACGGCTACAAGACAAGCCGCAAGAAACAGCGCGGCTTCAGCCAGCGCGGCGCCTTTCCCTACGATGCGCGGATACTCTCCTTCAGCCTGGCCCAGCAGAGGGTGAGCATCTGGACCGTGGCCGGACGGCAGGCCATCCCCTATGTTGGCTCTGCGCCGGCGCTGGCCTGGCTGCAGGGGGAGCGGGGGGAGTCGGACCTCTGCTTTGTGCGCGGCCAGTTCTACCTGGCGGTCAGCTGTGAGGTGGCCACCCCTGAGCCCATGGCCGTCGACGAATACCTGGGTGTGGACCTGGGGATTGTCAACATCGCCACCGACAGCGACGGCCAGCAGTACAGCGGCAGCCAGCTGCTGGGCATCCGAGAGCGGCGCTTCCGCCAGCGGCGGCGGCTGCAGGCCAAGGGGAGCAAGAGCGCGCGACGGCTCTTGCGGCGCTTGAGCGGACGAGAGAGGCGCATGGTGCGCCAGGAGAACCACCGCATTGCCAAGGAGATAGTGACCCGCGCGCAACGCACCGGTCGGGGGATAGCCCTGGAAGAGCTTCGGGGCATCCGGGACCGGGTAAGGGTTAGGCGCGCGCAGCGACGGCAGGTGCACGGCTGGTCCTTCCATGACCTGCAGCGGAAGATTCTGTACAAGGCGGCCCTGCAGGGGGTGCCGGTGCAGGTGGTGCACCCGGCTTACAGCTCGCAGACGTGTGCTGAGTGTGGTCATTGTGAAAAGCAGAATCGTCTTTCGCAAAGTCAATTTCGCTGTCGGTCTTGTGGTCACGCTGACAATGCCGATAGCAACGCAGCCAGGGTAATCTCTGGTTGGGCTGTCATAAACCAGCCGTACGACTCGACGCCCATGGTGGCGTTAGGGTAAAACCCCGTGGCTTGCCGCGGGGTAGTTTATAAAGCGTGCCTCATTATTCAAAATGTGTGCCGCAATTGTATTACATGAAGCGCAAATGAGATATTTTTGGGTTCAGCTTGTTTCTTCGTGTTTCTCGCTGGAACTGTGCTAAAGTATCAACAAATCCCATTAGCAAAAATTTGTTATTGCAAATATTTGCAATAAAGTGACGAAATTATGCCCGAACAGACAGAATTTGCAGAACACATTCGCGAGCAGGGGTATCGCATGACCCCACAGCGCCAGATTGTGTTGGATGCCATTGAGGCTTTTGATGGCCATGCAACGGCGGGCGAGATTTATGAGTGGGTTGCGGAACGCTCTCCGGCGGTTAACCGGGCAACCGTGTACCGCGTCCTTGGCTTTTTGTGTGAGCTGGAATTGGTGGCCCGCTTTGAGGACGGCACAAACACCATGTACGAACTGGTGGGGGAACGGCCGCATCATCACCTGGTATGCCGCGCATGTGGCAGCGTGGCCCACGTCCCGGAGCAAACGCTAGACGTGCTGGCCGCGATTTTAGTGGAAGAACATGGGTTTCGCGCCGAATTTCGCCATCTGGCAATTTCTGGCTTGTGCCGTGTTTGTTTAGCTAAATGAAGCGAGATAACTGGCGAGTAAACGCCCGCAACCCTGGTTAGATTGGAGGAAATAGCAATGTCTTTCATGATTTTTCCCGCAAGCGTGCAAATGCTGCACGTTCCTGATGGCTTTTTGAACCTGCCCATCTCCATTGTGAGCTGGGTCATAACGCTGATTGTGCTCTATTTTGCCGTGCGTAATGCGCAAGCTGTATTTGATGAACGGCTGGTGCCCCTGGCGGGTATCATGGCCGCCTTCATTTTTGCCGGGCAAATGCTCAACTTTCCGGTGGCGGGTGGCACCTCGGGCCACCTGATTGGCGCTACGCTGGCGGCTATCGTGCTTGGCCCCTGGGTGGGCACGCTGGCGATGACGGCCGTTATCAGCCTGCAAGCCCTCTTGTTTCAGGATGGTGGCCTGGTGGTCATGGGCGCCAATATTTTGATCATGGGCATTGTGCCCGGCTTTGTGGGGTATGGCGTTTACCAACTGGTGCGCAACCAAAAGCGCGGCGTGCGGCTGGCCGGAACGGCCGTTGCCGCCTGGGCCTCGGTGGAAATGGCGGCCTTCATCACCGCCCTGCTCATTGGCTTCAGCGGTACCTCCAGCCTGGGCATTGCTATTCCGGCCATGCTGGGGATACACGCCCTCATTGGCTTGGGCGAAGCGCTGATTACCGTGGCGGCTATCAGCTTCATTGAGCGCACCCGCCCGGGTATGCTGGCGGCTGGAGGTGCGGCCAATGGCGTGGTTGGCAGCGGACGTTGGGTAGTGGCGGGCCTGGTTATCGCCCTGGCGGTCACCCTCTTTGCGCCATTGGCCTCCCCATCACCTGATGGCCTGGAATGGGTAGCGGAGCAGACCGGCTTTTTGCAGACAGCCCAGGACGCGCCTTTTGAGCTGCTGCCGGATTATACGATTCCCTTTTTGGGAGAAACGGCCGTTTCCACCATCATCTCCGGTATTGTTGGCGTCCTCATTGTTGCCGCCGTTACCTATGCCCTGGGTCGGCTGCTGCAGCGCGGCACTGCTCGCGTTGAAAACCAGCCTTAACTAATGCCCCTCGGGGCAGACCGGCGTTTTCTAGCTTATGCACATTAGCACCTTCGACCGCTACCAACAGCGCACCAGCCCAGTCCACCAGCTCGATCCCCGGGTGAAGGTTGTGGTTACGGTGCTGTTTATCATTTCTAACGTCATTTTGCCTGATGGCGCCTGGTGGGCATTCCTCCTGGCCTGGGGCTTTCTGCTGCTTCTGAACCGGCTGGCACAGTTTCGTTTCAGCTACCTGTTCAAACGCTCCTTTATTGCCCTGCCATTTGCCATGGCGGCCGTTACGGTGCTTTTTACCATACCCGGCGACGCTCTCACCAGTTGGACCCTGGGTTCCTGCACCTTGACGATTACCGATGGGGGGCTGGTGCGCTTTGTCAGCATTTTGCTGCGAAGCTGGCTGTCGGTGCAGATGGCCATTCTGTTAACGGCCGTTACCCGATTTCCTGACCTCATGCACGCCTTGCACCACCTGCGCGTCCCCGGAGTGCTGGTTTCCATCATCAGCTTCATGTACCGCTACCTCTTTGTCCTGGTTGACGAGGCCATTCGCCTGCTGCGCGCGCGCGACGCCCGCAGCGCCCGATTGGTGAATGATGGCAAACTAGGGGGAACAGTCTGGTGGCGGGCAAAGGTGGCCGGGAACATGGTTGGCCAGCTTTTCGTGCGCAGCTTTGACCGCAGCGACCGCGTTTACAATGCCATGTTGGCGCGAGGCTACCGCGGCCAACTGTTAACCATGAATCCCCACATCATGACCCGCTTTGATTGGCAGGGGGCGGCCGCTGGCCTGCTCGCCCTGATTTTCATCCAATTGGTAGGCTGGCTGGTGTAAAAGCCAGAGCTAGAGCAAGAAGTCGCACCAGCCCCTCTAGCTCTTGCTCCATACTCTAGCTGTTTAAGAGGTGAATTTTGCCTATAGTGCATGACGAATTAGCAAAAGTAGACAACGGTGGCGGATTCCCAACGCTGCATATTAAAGATTTACGCTTTGCCTACCCCGATGGGCACGAAGCCCTGCACGGCATTTTGCTGCACGTGGCCGGGGGCGAAAAGGTGGCCCTGGTGGGTCAAAACGGCGCGGGAAAAAGCACGCTCATGCTGCACCTAAACGGCATTTTGCAGGGAGAAGGCGAGGTGCGCGTGGCCGGGCTGAAATTAGAAAAGAAAAATTTACCCCTGATACGCAGCAAAGTCGGGTTGGTGTTCCAGAATCCCGATGATCAGCTTTTTTCACCCACGGTGTTTGATGACGTGGCTTTTGGCCCGCTGCACATGGGCCTGCCGGAAGCTGAAGTGCGCCAGCGGGTGACCCAGGCACTGGCCCAGGTGGGCATGGCTGGCTTCGAGGAACGGCTGTCGCATCACCTGAGCATTGGGCAGAAGAAGCGCATTGCCATTGCTACGGTGCTGTCTATGGACCCGGAAATTTTGGTGTTGGACGAGCCGTCGGCGGGGCTGGACCCGCGGGCGCGCCGTTCTTTAATTCACCTGCTGCGAGCTTTGCCGCTGACGATGCTGGTGTCAACCCACGACATGTTCATGGTGCAGGAGCTGTTTCCGCGCACGGTCATTATGGATGAGGGAAAGATAGTGGCAGATGGAGAAACGGCCGTTCTGCTGGCTGACGACGACCTGTTAGAAAGTCATGGATTAGAAAGCCCTGCCCGTATGTTGCCCTTGCGTTAGAATTCTTCATTATGGCACACAATATCCCTGGACTGGTTGTCTTGTTGGGGTCAGGTGAGACTCTGCCCTCCAGCGGCAAAACCCACGAATACGTTGCCAAGCGCTTGCCGGCCAGCCGGCAGGTCGTGGTATTGGAAACCCCCGCTGGATTTGAGCCCAATTCCGCGCTCGTTGCCGAAAAGATTAAAGAATACTTACTGCAGCGGCTGCAAAACTATAACTTGAACGTGCAAATATTGCCGGCACGTAAAAAGGGCACACGCTTCAGCCCTGATGACCCAGACATAGTTTCCCCCATTTTGCAGGCCGACGAGATTTTGTTAGGGCCGGGCAGCCCTACTTATGCAGCCCGGCAGCTTCGGGGCAGCCTGGCTTTGCACATGATGCAGGCTCGCCATCGCCTGGGAGCCACGCTATTTCTTTCCAGTTCAGCTACGCTGGCCTTTAGCAACCAAACCATGCCGGTGTACGAAATATACAAGGTAGGCGAAGATCTGCATTGGCAGCCTGGGCTCGACTTTTTGGGGGCTTTCGGATTGCCCCTGGTTATCATCCCCCATTGGAACAACAATGATGGCGGCGATGAGCTGGACACCAGCCGTTGCTACCTGGGCCGGGAGCGATTTAACCGCCTGCGGAAGTTGTTGGAGCCCGGGCACACCATTTTGGGTATCGATGAGCACACGTCGATAATTTTGGATTTTTCTGCGGCCTGCTGCCGGGTGAATGGCAAAGGCCGGGTAACCCTGCTGCATAACGAGTCGGAACGAAAATTCCGTACCGGAGAGACCTTTCCTCTGGCGGAACTGGGCGAATGGCAGTTGCCACAAGGGGGAGAAGGCATTCCCGCGGCGGTGTGGCAGCAGGCGCTGCGTGCCCAGGACGCAAAAGAGGCGGCGGAAGCAGAAACGGCCGTATCCAAGCTGGCGCCCCCGGCAGAAGTTGAAGACCTCGTCGCCCAGCGTACCGCTGCCCGCGACAAGCAGGATTGGGCCACGGCGGACGCCCTGCGTGACCGGCTGGCCGATTTAGGCTGGCAGGTGCAGGACACGCCGGAAGGCCCTGTTTTAGACCCACTAAGCTAACAGTTGCGGGATTGCAAAACGATTACAGCCTGGTGATATTTTGATTATCTCATTGGAATGGAGAGGTGATGGCACAAATTGAGCGGATGGTAGACGTGGGGGTAAAGCTGCACGTGCGGGAATGGGCTGCTGCTGGCGAGAAACGGCCGTTTCTGCTGGTGCATGGCCTCTCTAGCAATGCGCGCACCTGGGATGGTGTTGCGCAATATTTGGCGGAAGCTGGCCACCCGGTAACGGCCGTGGACCAGCGCGGCCACGGGTTAAGCGAAAAATCAGGGGGTAGTTATGACTTTGCTACCGTTACGGCCGACCTGCAGCGCCTCATAGCCGCCTTGGGTTGGCAAAAGCCGGTGCTGGCAGGGCAGTCTTGGGGGGGCAATGTGCTGCTAGAATTTGGTGCCCGTTATCCCGGAACAGCCAGCCACCTCATTTTTGTGGATGGCGGCTTTTTGGAGCTGCACCGGCGCGGACCGTGGGAGCAAATCGCTGTGGAACTGCGGCCGCCAGACCTCAACGGCACGCCCCGCGCCGCCCTAAAAGCGCGCATGGCCGGGTTTCATCCCGATTGGAGCGAGTCGGGAATCGAGGCCACGCTGCACAATTTTGAAACCTTGCCCGACGGCACGCTGCGACCCTGGCTGACCCTGGAACGGCACATGACCATCTTGCGCGCCATGTACGACCAGCGCCCGGCCGCACTTTACCCCCAGGTGCAGGAACCGGTGCTTATTTGCGTGGCTGATGACGACAGCGAATGGGCGCAGCGCAAGCGAGAACCTGTAACCCGCGCTGTGGCGGCTATACCCCAGGCAAAGGAACATTGGTTTGCCCACACTGCTCACGACATTCACGTGCATCGCCCGCGAGAGCTGGCGCAGGCGATGTTGGCTTTTGTGGGGGAGTAGGAGTCAGTACAATAAGGAGTGGAGACTGGGGACAGCGTTCAATCCCCAGTCTCTTTTTACTTCTGGTCGATAAGAGTTTGCGCCTGGACCGGCCAGGTGGTGGGGTCAATGAGGCGAAAACGGCCGCCGCTGTTGGCCAGCAGTTCCCGCAAATGTGCTTCGTCCACCTCGGCTAGCTGGGTGAAGGTTGTGATGCCATTATTTTGCAAAACTGCGGCCGTTTTGGGACCAATGCCCTTGATGCGCGTCAGGTCGTCAACGGTCAGGGTGGTGGGTGCGGGTGCGGCAGGCGTTTCCTCCGCTTCGGCCGTTTGGGCCAGCTTGAGCAGTTCGCCGTATTCGTGATAAAAGCCCTCAATGATTAACTCCGGGTCCGGAATCAGCCCCACGTCGGTGACAACGCCCAGGTACACTTTGCCGGCATAGCTGATAATGCTGGTTCCCAGCCCCATGCGACCAGACTGCGGCACCCAGAACATCATGTCTTTTAGCTGCGCCCCGGCCAGGTAGAGGGGGATTTGCGGGCCGGGCACGTTGGTCATAACGGCCGTGGCCTTCATGGCAAACATTTGCACAATCACGCGCTGCACGTCTACGGGGGTCAGGCCCATAGCGCCCAAAATGCCAAAGGCCACCACCGCTTCCGGCGTGTTTTTCAGCTCATTCATGCGCCGACGTACTTCCATCACGCGCTCAAAGGGGTCATGTTCGTAAATGGGCAGCGACAGCAGCACCAGTCCAAACTTGTTACCCAGCTCGTCTACTTGCTCTGGCGGGCGAATGTTGACCGGTACAAAGGCGCGGAAATTCAGGTCATCCACCGCTTCCCCTTTTTGCTGCAAGTAATAGCGCAGCCCGCCCGCTAATGCGGAAACAAGCACGTCGTTAACCGTGGCGCCGGTCGCATTTTTGATGGCTTTCACGCCTTCCAGGGGCAAGGGTTCTGACCAGGCGGCCTTTTTGCTGACGCCCAGCTTCCCTTTGAGGATGGTTTTGGGGTCGGGGGGCAGCAGCAGCAAGCGACCTGTGGCCAGGGCGTAATCGGTGCTTTGCTGGGCCAGGTCGCGCAGGTGGCCGGGGTTTGCCAGGGTTTCGGCCCCTTCTTGCACCAGACGCTCGGTAATGCTGCGAGCAGTGGTGAAGGCGCTGCTAGCCGGTTTGATCAAGGTTTCGTAAGCACGGCCGAAAAGGGAATTCGGCCGTTTCGGTTTACGCGCTTTGGGCTTTGGCCAGGGGGCATTGGGGCTGAGGTCCGTCAGGGCCAGCAGCACCTGCATGAGGGCGATGCCGTCGGCCAGGCAGTGATGCAGGCGGTTGATAATGGCCATGCCGCCGTTGTAATTTTCCACAATGTGGAACTGCCACAGCGGTTTGGAGAAATCTAGCGGCGTGCTCATCAGGTCGCTGACCATTTCTTGCAGCGCTTCCTGATCACCGGGCGCCGGCAGGGCGACGCGATGAATGTGAGCATTCATGTCGAATGAGGGATCATCTTCCCACTGGGGCATACCTAGCGAAAGGGTCGGTTCCACCACCCGCTGCCGGAAACGGCGATATTTGAGAAAGCGATGTTCTATAATGGCATACAAATGATCTATGTTCAATGGCCGGTCGAAAGTCATGACGCCGGTGACCATCATCAAATTAGTGGGATCTTCCATGTGCAGCCAGGCCGCATCCACGGGGGTTAGAAGTGATTTTGCCATTAGTTGCGCTCCTCAAGTGAGCTAGAGTTTGGGGCGAAACCCTAGCCTCTCATACACTTTGTTCTAGGAATTTTCGCTAATATGCCAAATTCTGGAGAATTATCAGTAGTATACACGATGGCGGCCCTCTGGTGAACCCCTGAATGGTAGCACACCTGAACCAACGCCTGGCAGGACGATGCCTCCCTGAAAATGATGAGTATAATACCTGGGGCAGAAAGTGCAGCAGGCTGCAAGACCCTGGCAAGCGGGGCGAGCAACAACGCACAGTTTGTTGCCTGACGGTAACAAACTTCAGCCAACCGCCAAAGGGGGCAACTCCTACCTGTTTTGCCTGCCCCCAGATAACCAGAATGGCTTTTAATCTGAATAGGTGAAGTGATGGCAGACAGCAAGGCATTGACGCCAATTGAGCAAAGATCCGTTGACTTTTATGGTGATGATTTAACGGCCGTCCGTGCCAATGACGGGCGAGTTTATGCAGGCTTGACCCAAATGTGCAACGCCCTGGGTATTGATGCACAGGGGCAGCGCAGGCGGGTCGAACGACACGCGGTATTGGGCAAAGGGCTGAAAGGGGTAGACAATTTGTCTACCCCTGGGGGGACACAGAGTGGCTATGTGCTCCGTGTGGACTTGATCCCGTTGTGGTTATCAGGTATTCGGGTATCAGCAGTCAAAGAAGAACTTCGTTTAAAACTTGAAAGGTATCAGGAAGAAGCTGCGGCCGTATTGTGGGAAGCATTCCAAGAAGGACGCCTTACGGCCGACTCTCGCTTTGATGAGCTGCTGGACCAGGAAACGGATACCGTTCAAGCCTATAAAATGGCGATGGCCATTGTCAAACTCGCCAGGCAACAAATCTTGCTGGAAGGTCGGATGGGCGATGCCGAAATACGCCTGGACAACGTGGAGGAACGGCTGACCACAATGGAAGAACAGACCACTGGGCAAGACGTGGTCACCGAAAGCCAGGCCGCCCAAATTAGCCAGGCCGTCAAGGCCGTGGCCATTGCCTTGGGGAAACAAACGGGGCGAAATGAATTTGGGGCATGTTATGGGGAAATTTATAGGCGTTTCAACGCGACCAGTTATCGTCTGTTGCCGAGAAAGAAGTTTGATGAAGTCATGGCATTTCTAACGGAATGGCACCAAAGTATTGTCGGCGATTCGCCCTTTTAGTTCAGGTTGAAACGAACCGGATAGGGGGCAAACCGTTGTCTGGCCTCTTCGGGCCATTGAGTTGAATTCTGCCCATCACTCGTTCCGCTGCAAACAAACCGTTATTTCACGGCGGTTGTGGAATAGGTGGCGCGCGCCCAGAAGAGTGTAGGCGCGGGCGAGAATGTTAAAGCTCTCGGTGATGATGGCATCGTAGCCGTATTCGGGGAGCTTGAGGGTCATAACGGCCGTTCCGCCGGGTTGTAAATAAGCCGCAAATTGGGCCATCAGCCGCGCCGAATCACGAGCATCCTGGCGCATGTCGTTCACGATGAGGTGGAATGTCTCTGGCCCCTGGGCCAGGTACGCCTCGGCGGTGAGAGGCTCGTAGCGGATGGCGGGCTGGCGGGCCAGGGAAGGGTGCAGTGGGGCGGGGTCCACGGCCGTTACGACCTGCTGCCGGGCGTGCAAAACCCGCGTCCATCCGCCCGGCGCTGCCCCTAAATCCAGCGCCCGCCCACCGGTGGGCAAGGGTATGCCAAACACCTCAATTGCCTCCAGCAGCTTAAACTCCGCGCGGCTGACCTGCCCTTTTTCGCGAGCAAAGCGGCGCATGCCGCCGGCCCAGTTGGACAGATTGTGTATGGCTAGAGAGATGCCGGCGTAAAGGGAACGGCCGTCCGCCACCACCGATAAAATTTGCGTTGGACTGCGCACGTCCAACGGCGTGCCCGTGAGTTCTTGTACGGCAGTGGCCAACTTGCGGTTCAGGTCAAAAGGCTTGTATGGTGCAGCGCCAAATATGCGGGTCTGCACAGAAAAAGTAGCTGTAGGGTCCAGGTAATCGCCCAATTCGGCCACAAAGCGTCTTGCCAGGTCCTGGTCAGCAGCATCCATCGATAGCATGACCGGGCACATGTGGCGCACAAAAATTGGGGGCTGCTGCCGCCATTCCTCGGCCAGGGCCCAAAAGCCGCCGGGAAGATTTACAAGCCACACGCCCTCCGTTAATTTTTGCTGCACCTGGGCAGCAGGGCGGGAAAGGTGTAGTTCAGCCAGTGCCGCATCGGCAAAACGGGAATCAGCGGTGAGGATCATCAGGGGATGGCTGGTTGTTGGTTGCCGGTTACTGGTGTGGGGTTCATTCCTTCCCTTTTTTTGTTTCCTGTTTTTTGTTTTCCGTTTTCAGTGGAATCAGGTGCTCGACGCGGCTGTGGTAGTGCAAGCGCCAGATTTCGCGGTTGGGGTGCTCAACCAGCTCGAAGCGGGTAATGCCGGTATTTTTGGTCCACACTTCCGTGCGCCGCCAGGGGCCGACGTTGAACAGGTGGTCGTAGGTCAGCTCAATAACCCCGCCGTGGCAAACAACAACGACGGTTTCTTCGCGGTGTTTTTCGATGAGTTCTTCGAGAAAGGTCCCCAGGCGGATGCGGAAATGCATCAGGCTTTCGCCCTCCGGATAATTGGGGGTGATGGCGGAAAACGGCCGTTCTGACCCCCAAAAATCCCCATATTCCGGCAGCGCGTCGCTAGGCCAGGGGGTGTGGTCAGCGCGATTGTTGCCAATTTCGCGCACCCGGTCATCCAAAATTGGCTGGATGCCATACGCTTTGCTCAGAGGAGCGGCCGTTTCGCGGGCCCGTTGCATGGTGCTGCAATAGAGCGCATCGATCTGCGGCAGCTTGCGGGGCAGCCATTCGGCCAAAAGGGCTGCCTGCTGGTGACCCAAATCTGTCAGGCCAGTGTCCTGGTTGCCCCCGTTCCAATCTTTTAAATTGACGTAGCTCTGCCCGTGACGAATCATGTAGAGATGCATGAATGAGTCCTTCTACTTTTGACTTCTCAAGTTTCCGGCAGTATAGTACAGGCAAACCTTACAAATGCAATACCCGTTAGGGGAGTCCGCTCGTCGGGCTGAGAGGAAGGATTGAGTCCTTCGACCCTCGGAACCTGATCTGGATCATGCCAGCGCAGGGAAACGTGATGAGTTTTCAAGCACCGTCCCTCGCAGGCGGTGCTTTTTTTGTTTGGTGGTCTGTTGGTTTGATGGTTGGATAGTTGGTTAATGGGTGTGCGAGATGACATCTTATTCACCCTTTCTCAAGGAGTTTATAATGATCCAAAAGATAGTTTTATGCATGCTTTTACTGTTGTTGGCCGGCTGCGGCGCGGGCGAAGCGGAGCCGGTGACCGTGCGACTGATGACCCACGACAGCTTCAGCGTCAGCGAGGATGTGCTGGCACAATTTATGGACGAGACGGGCATCAATGTTGAGGTGTTTCGCGCTGGAGATGGCGGGGAAGTGCTGAATCAAGCTATTCTTGCCAAAGACGACCCGTTGGCTGACGTGCTTTTTGGCGTTGATAACACTTTTCTCAGCCGTGCCCTGGATAATGATATTTTTGTCCCGTACAGTTCTCCGGCGTTGGCGGCCATTCCTGACAGCCTGGAGCTGGACCCGGAACACCGCGCCCTGCCGGTAGATTATGGCGACGTGTGCCTGAACTACGACAAGGCGTGGTTTGCCGCTAATGGCTTGCAGCCGCCGCAAAACCTGGATGATTTGGTGAAACCGGAGTATGCAGGCTTAACGGCCGTGCAGAACCCGGCGACCTCAACCCCCGGCCTGGCTTTCTTGCTGGCCACTGTGGCCACCTACGGTGAGGAAGGCTACCTCGATTTCTGGCAGCAGTTGGTTGACAACGACGTGCAGGTGACCAGCGGTTGGGAAGAAGCGTACTATGGCTCCTTTACGGCCGCTTCTGACGGTGACCGGCCCATTGTCGTCAGCTATGCCAGCAGCCCGCCGGCGGAAGTCATCTTTGCCGAGGAGCCGCTGGACGAGGCGCCCACGGCAGCAGTGGTAGGCGACGGCGCCTGCTTCCGGCAGGTAGAGTTTGTGGGCATTTTACGCGGCACAGACCACGAAGATGCGGCAAAACTGCTGGTGGACTTCATGCTGGGCAAAACCTTCCAGGAAGACGTGCCCTTACAAATGTTTGTGTTTCCGGCCAACGAAACGGCCGTTCTGCCCCCTGAATTTGTGCAGTACAGCGCCATTCCCGCCAACCCGGCTACGCTGGACCCCGCCGACATCGCGGCCAACCGCCAGCGCTGGATTGAAGCGTGGACGACCGTCGTGCTGCGGTAAGACGTAAAACGTGAAGCGTGGTGGACAACTTCGTTGTTTCACGTTTCACGCTTCACCCTTCACGATCCCATGAGACCGATTCGCTTTCCATTTAAACTGCTTCTCCTGCTGCCGGTAGTTTTTTTCGCCCTCTTCTACTTTTACCCACTGGCGGCTATTTTTCGCCTCAGCTTTGCGCCGGATGGGATTGTGGAATGGGCGGCGCTGCGCAAGCTGGTCAGCACGCCTTACACCCTGCGGGTTTTGTGGTTTACAACGTGGCAAGCGGCCGTTTCAACCCTGCTGGTGCTGCTGCTGGCCTTACCGGCTGCCTACGTCTTTGCCCGCTACCGCTTTCGCGGCCAGCAGACGCTTAAAACCATCAGCACCCTGCCTTTTGTGCTGCCTACGGTGGTGGTGGCCAACGCTTTTTCGGCGCTGCTGGGGCCAAGCGGGTTGGTCAATAGTTGGTTGGTCCGCTGGTTTGATTTGGCCACGCCGCCACTTCAGCTAAACCAAACCATCTGGATGATCTTGCTGGCCCACGTTTTTTACAACTACAGCGTGGCGCTGCGCATCATCAGCGCCTTCTGGCAGAATTTGGGGAATGAGCTGCCGCAGGCGGCGCAAATGTTGGGTGCGTCTCCGCGCCGCGCTTTCTTAACGGTGACGTGGCCACTGCTGCGCCCGGCAATTTTAGCGGCGGGATCACTGGTCTTCTTGTTTTGCTTTACCAGCTTTGGCGTGGTGCTCATTTTGGGCGGTCCCCGCTTTGCCACGCTGGAAGTAGAAATTTACCGGCAGGCGGTTAACCTGTTTGATTTGCCGGTGGCGGGGGCGCTGTCGCTGCTGCAAATTGGCTTTACATTTGGGCTAATGGCCTGGTATTCGCGGATTCAGAGGAAGCTGGCCCGGCCGTTATCGCTGCAGGCAGCCCGGCAAACGGCCCGCCCGGTGCGCACGCTCATGGACCGACTGGTTGTGGGGGCCAACCTGACCGTGATGGGGCTGCTGCTGGCGCTGCCATTGGCGGCCTTGCTGCTGCGCTCTTTTACCGGGACCAATGGCCTGACCCTGCAATTTTACCGGGAGCTGTTTATCAACCGCAGGGACTCCATCTTTTTCGTGCCGCCAGGAACGGCCGTTTTCAACTCCACAGCTTATGCCCTGGCCACCATGCTGCTGGCTGTGGTCCTGGGGCTGCTGGCTGCGCTGCTGCTGACGCAAAGATTGGAGCGTGGAGACTGGCGATTAAGACCCTGGCTTAAAATCCAGTCCCTCCTTTCCAGCCTCCTTGATCCACTGTTCATGCTGCCCCTGGCTACTTCGGCGGTTACCCTGGGTTTCGGTTTTATCATTGCCCTGAACCGGCCGCCGCTCAATTTGCGCAGTTCGGCGGCGCTGGTGCCCATAGCCCACACCCTTGTGGCCATGCCCTTTGTTTTGCGCAGCGTGCTGCCCGCTTTGCGCAGCATTCGCCCCAGCCTGCGCGAGGCGGCGGCCATGCTGGGGGCTAACCCGCAGCAGGTGTGGCGGCATGTGGACTGGCCGCTGGTCCGCCGGGCGCTGCTGGTGGGCGCGGTTTTTGCCTTCACTATCAGCATGGGCGAATTTGGGGCGACGCTGTTTATTGCCCGCCCGCAAACGCCGACCTTGCCCGTGGCGATTTTCCGCTTTTTAGGCCAGCCGGGGGCGCTGAACTACGGCCAGGCATTGGCCATGAGCAGCCTGCTGATGCTGGTGTGCGCCGCAGGCTTTGCGGCCATTGAACGCTTTCGCGCGGGAGATGAGGGGGAGTTTTAAGTGGCGAAGCGGAGGAGCAGAGGAGCAGAGGGGCGGAGGTACTTCTCCCTTGCTCCCCTGCTCCCCAACTTGAGGTAGAACGATGTTACTCGAAACAAAAGCATTCACAAAAGCATATACGCCGGGGGTTACGGCCGTTTCTGGCGTATCCCTTTCAATCAACGCCGGGGAAATTGTGTGCTTGCTGGGGCCTTCGGGCTGCGGCAAGACCACCCTGCTGCGCATGATTGCCGGGCTGACTAAACCTGACAGCGGCTCGGTTTGGTATGAGGGGGTAGACGTAACGGCCGTACCGCCCCACCAGCGGGAATTTGGCATGATGTTCCAGGATTTTGCTCTCTTCCCCCACAAAAACGTGGCCGCCAACGTGGCCTTTGGGCTAGAAATGCACGGCTGGTCCAGGGAACGTACGGCGGCGCGGGTTGAGGAGATGTTGTCTTTAGTTGAATTAGAAGAGTTTGGGGAGCGGGACATCAGCCAGCTTTCTGGCGGCGAGCAGCAGCGGGTGGCCCTGGCCCGCGCCCTGGCCCCTGGCCCGCGCCTGCTGATGCTGGACGAGCCGCTGGGGGCGCTGGATCGCGCCCTGCGCGAGCGGCTGATGCTGGATTTGCGCCGGATTTTGCAGCGGGTGGGTGTAACGGCCGTTTACGTCACCCACGACCAGACCGAAGCCTTTGCTATTGCCGACCGCGTAGTGGTCATGAACGCCGGGCGCGTCGAGCAAATCGCCGCGCCGCAGGACTTATTCGCGCAACCTGCTACACCCTTTGTGGCCCGCTTCCTTGGCTTCCACAACGTGCTGGAGGGGGTTGTGGTAGAGCCGAATATCGTAGAAACAAAAATCGGCGGTTTGCCATTTGATGGGGACAAAAAAGTTGGAACCTCAATATCCCTCCTTATCCGCCCCGATGCGGCACAGTTTCATTCGGCGATCAGCATTCAGCATTTAGCCGTTGTCACCGGACTCTCTTTTCGCGGCCGCTACACTCAGGTGTGGCTGGAATGCAACGGCGTGCCCCTCATGTTTGAATTGCCCGATTTTCCACACTGGCAGGTGGGGGATGCGGTATCGTTATCGATAACGGGGGCGCAGGTGTTCGAAACGATGAATTAAGGGCGATGCATGGCTATTGTTTTGTTACAAAAGTCTTTTTGCAATTGTCAGGCTGAACGAAGTGAAGCATCCCGGCTAAGTTGAATGGGATTCTTCACCTTCGGTTCAGAATGACATTTTCACGATACTTCCGTAACAGTGTACTATTTATCGTTCCTAATTCACCATTCACAATATTTACGGCCGTATTGCCACCGGTAAATAGACCATCGCCCGCACCTCGATGCTAGAAACGGCCGTATCCATCCCCAACTCGTTGCTCACCGTCAATGTCACCCTGTAGGTGCCCGGGGCAGTAAACTGGTGGGTTGGGTTGGCCTCTGTAGACGTAGTGCCATCGCCAAAGTCCCAGAGGTAAGCTAGGTTTGTGCCGGTAGAGGTGTTAGTAAAGGCGGCCGTTTGCCCCAAGGCCAGCGGCCTATTATGCGTAAAGCCGGCGCGGGCGGGAATGGCGACGATGAGGGAAGAAACGGCCGTGTCCTCGCTGAACTCATTGCGCACCGTCAATGTCACCGTGTAGGTGCCCGGGGCAGTAAACTGGTGGGTTGGGTTGGCCTCTGTAGACGTAGCTGCCATCGCCAAAATCCCAGAGGTAAGCTAGGTCAGACCCGCTGGAAGTGTCGGTAAACTGCACTACCTCGCCCACGGCAGCCACCGGAGGGTGGGTAAATGCCGCCGCAGCCAGCAAATCGTCGGCGTCGCAGGGCAGCAGGTACACATCGGCAGGCAGCGCCGCCTGGGCAAAGTCTGGTCCCAGGATGAGCTGGCCAAATGCCACCGTGCCGGGCGGCGTGGTGTGGTTCCATTGCAAAGTGAGGGGCAGCGCGCCTGCGTCAAGGGTGCCGGTAGGAATTCCGTTCAGTGAAAGGGAAGTGCCTTGTGTGGCGCGAATGGTGAGATCGAAAACGGCCGTGGCCCCGGCCAACCGGTTGCCGTGCACGGCAATTAAATACTCACCGCCGGCGGGCAATTGCAGCGATACCGTCTCCTCGGCAAAAAAGGATTTGCTGGAGGCGACAACTTCTGTGTTCCAGCTAAAAGTCTCATCGCCATTTTGGTCGTACAACAAGTACAGGTTGAGGTCGTCGCCGGGCTGCCCGTCCAGATCTATGGCGAGGCTGCCAGTATTGCTGATGGTCAGCGTACGCGTGTAGCTGGCGCTGCTGGGCGCGGCCGGCGCGTCTTGCTGCACCTGCTGGTTGGCGTATAGCGTGGGCGTGTACACGCCAAAAGCCGCGCCACTGAGATTGGGCAGGTCAATGGTTGTGGTGAGCGTAATGGCCAGCGTGCCGCTGGGAGCGCAGGTCTGGATGATGAGGGGAGTGGGGGTGAGAACGGCCGTACCCACCGTTTGCGTAAAGGGCACGGCAAAGGCTGCGCCCTCGTACAGCACCGTCTGGTTGGCCAGCAGGTGCAGGCCGTCGCCCAACGGTGCGGCCACCCACTCTTCGGGGCCGCCTGTCACCGTGTCGAAGGTGAACCTGCCACCGCCGCGCGGCAGGTAGGCGCTGCCGCCAACGTAGTCCAGGGTGTAGGGACCGAAATGCACCGGGTCTTGCTCGCCAGGCACGTCGGGCTGGGGGCCATAAATGCGGGTGTCGATGTCGGTGGTGGGCGCGGGACCAGCCCATTCGCTGCGCACAAGCAGGCTGGACGCCGGAGAAGCACCGGCGGCATCCAGGAAAAAGAAGCGCCAATCCCCGGCGTCCACCGCCCAACCCCAGTCAATTTGGCCGCGCACGCGGCCGTTATCGAAGGGGGTGTTGGCGGGGGGGGTGCCGCCCAGGGTGATGGGGCCGCCGTCCAGCCGGGCGGCTACCTGCGCGGTGACGGGAATGAGGCTGCTCTGCCCGCCGCCGCTGACGCGCAGCGCGCCGCTGTAAGCGCCGGGAACGGCCGTTGCTGGAATGAGCAGGGTCGGGGTGAAAACGGCCGTTTCCCCTGCCCCCACGGTCATGGATGCGGGCAACTGCAGCCAGTCCCAAGGCGCGTGTTGGTAAGCGATTAGTTCAATCTGGAAGGTGGTGGTGGGTACGCTGCTGTGGCGCTGGCTGTGCCGCAGGTCCAGGAATATACCATCGGCCATACGTGCCAGCGGCTGCTGTACGCGCACCTGCAAGGCGGTGCCGCGGTTGTTGTCATAGGCAAACCGGTTGTACTCGTAAAGGTCAATCTCCCCATCGTTCACGGCGCCATTGCCGTTGCCGTCCATCCACAAATTGCCGTTGCCGTTGACGTCACTCCAATTAAGCACCTGCAAATCCCAGCGCGAATTTTGGCTGTAATTTCCGTCGGGGTCGAACTGGGCGAAGGGGAAGATGACGTTTACTTCCAGCAAATCTGTTCCGGCAGGGATGAGGCTGGTGATGTCGATGAGGTAGTCGGGCACGTGGCGCAGGCGGGCGCTGTTCAGGGGGTCTTCTAGGGTGTACAAAGAGGAAGTAAAAGGAAAAGTGATGGCGGGAGATGTTTGCACCAACTGATCACTCTCAAAGGTTAGCGTTAGCGAGGCGGCGCTGCTGTTTGTAATCGTAAATGGCTGCATGACGGCGTCGCCGGCATAGACCACCCGCGCAAAGGCCGGGGCCTGTACGCCCTGGTAATCGCCGGCATGCCACTGCGGCGGCAGCACATAAAAACCGCCCGCCCCCCCGGCAATCGCCGTCGCCTGCAGTGCGTCCGCCATGCCGGCGCCCTGGGTCAGAGGGTCATAGTGCAAATCCTGTGCGCCAGCCTGCAAAATAGCCTGAGCCGTGGCTGCATCCGGCCAGACGCCGTGCACCTGGTGGTATGCGTCGTAAACCAGGGCCAAAATCCCGGCCACTACCGGGCTGGAGCGGCTGACCCCTTGCCACGCGCCCCAGGATATCCAGCCATCTAATTCCTGGTTGATAGGCCTTAAACCCGTAGCCGCCGAGCCGGTGGCCACCACGCCTACCCCATTGCTGCCCCGGGTATCAGGGCCGCGGCTGGAGAAGGGGATGACGTCACCGCCCACAATTTGCGCCGTTTCGGTGATGGAGTCGAAGGTGGTGGTGGAACCAAAGAGGGTGGACGCACCGACCTGCATGGCGCTGGCGGGGGCGGGGGCAGCCAGCGAGCCGTAGCCGGGGCCGCTGTTGCTGGTGCCAAACAGGATGGTGAGGGTGGGGTTGAGCTGCGCGATTTGCTCGAAGTAGCGACTTTGCCCGTCCCAGCCGTCGTTGTGCAGGGCAAATTCAGCCCAACTGTTGTTGATAATCTGGCTGTCATCGGCCGTTTCAGCCATGCCGTCATAACCCAGGGCAGCAAAGAGGAAGCCGTCTTCATAGAAGGGTGAGTCGTAATAGTTACCGTTGGCGACCAGCCTGGTGTCGCGGCCGGTGCCCAATACCATGCCCGTGCCGGGGCCGGTGTAAGGGGGCTTCCAGGGGGGCAGCTCGTTTTCGCCCACGCCGTTGCTGTTGGGGCCGTTGACCACGCCCTGGGCGGCCACATTCGAAGCCACGTATTGGCCGTGGGTGTACTCCTGCACGTCGGCCAGGGTGAAGGCGACCAGGCTGCCATTGGCCGGGGTGAAGCCACCCCAAAGCCAGTCGGAGGCAGGAATAGGCGTGCTGCCATCGGCAATAAAGTAGATGAGTCCGCCAGAGAGGTCGTTGTAGCCGTCGCTGCCGGCTTGCTGGTTGATGGAGTCCCAGTTGTCCAGGCAGGCGATGGGCATCTCTTGGGTGACGGGTTCTTCGTCGCTGAAGTCGTAATCGTTATCCAGGTCGACGAAGACAGTATCATAATGCCCCGGCTGGGCTGCGTCCACGATAAGAACGGCTACCCGTTCAGCGTAAAGGGCTCCAAGCTGCTTGTCGGGGTGGCTGCCGATGTGGTAGACGCCGCTCTGGCTGGTGGAGGAGACGGGTAGGGTGTAAGTGTAGGGCGCTGCCGCGCCGATGGGCTGGTAAACGCAGGTGGGAGCGGCGCAGGTAGCGCTGGTGTCGGCGTAGTCGGCACGGCCGTCGGCGATGTTGCTCTGCCCAAAGTACTGGTCGAGGGCGTAGAGGTACATGGAGTAGGAGTCGAACATGAGGGGCCAGCCTTCGTGGGGCGAGGCCGGGTCGTCCACAGTGGCCCAGGTGCCGATGAGGTCGGGGTGGCAGAAATCGATACCGCTGTCGTTGACCAGGACTTTGACGCCCTGCCCGGTGTAGCCGTTAGCCCAGGCGGCGTCAGCATTGTGTATTTCGGGGGTGTCATACCAGTCAAGGGGTGCGCGCACAGCCGCAGGTGTGGCGCGGTTATTGTGAGGTAGGCTTTGCATAGCAGCCAGGCGCTGGGCCAGGATGACGGGATCGGGGGTGGCCTCGTCGGGGTTTGCCGGAGGTGGGGTGGGGAGGTCGCTGAGGGGAGAAACGGCCGTTACCCCTGGCAAATCTTGTATGCTCTCTTGTACGGCGTCAGGCAAGTAGGCAATGGCCGTAAGGGTGCCGTCGGGGTTGGGAAACGGCCGAATCAAAAGCTGACCCGCGTAAGGCGTCAGGTCGGTGCCGGGTTGGATGCGGAGGAGAGTTGGAGTGTTTTGGGAATTATGAATTGCGAATTGTGAATTGTGTACTTTTATCTGCTTATTGCTAATAGATAATTGCTCAATGTTACTAATTAATGGGTAAAGGCTGCCAAGCAGAGTTAAGCTGAGGAAAGCGATAAGCAAAAAGGCACGGGTATGTTTCATATTTTCCCCCTGGAAAAATTTTGGGTCAATTGTCAATGGTCAATCGCCAATTGTCAATGGCTAACAGATTTCTTTTCATTGCAAATTGTTCATTGTTGATTGTATAGCTGATAGAGTGGTTCGTCAGGGTCAAGGGTGCGGGCGGTGGCGATGTCGTCCCTGGCAGCAGGCGTGCCGCCGGGCGTGAGTAGGTATTGCACCCAACCGCGCAGGAAATAAGCGGCGGCCAGGTCGGGTTTAAGGGCAAGGGCCTGGTCAGCAGTGGTGGTGACGTATTCCAACACGGCGTCCGCCCACCCTTCGGCTACCGTACCGACAATTAGAGGGTTGGTGTCGGCGGTGGCAAAGAGCTGGTCGGCGGGATACGACCGTAACACATCTAGCGCGGCCGAATAATCCCCATAAAAAAGCTGCTCCAGCAGCGGGTAAATGGCGCGGGCAACGCCCTGGCGTAAAGCGTCAACATGGAGATTGATGAGGGTGTGGTTCCAGTTAATGGTGGGATCGCTGCTTTCAATATTGTTTATCAGCCGTTCCGCATCTTGCCACAGGCCGAAGTTGGCGTGGTTAACGGCCTCATCGTTAGCGGCGCGCACGTCGGCAGGCAAATTAGCCGGGGCATAGCTAAGGTTAATTTCTGCAAAATCGTCGCCGTTCCAGGTGAGGACCTGGAATATGGGCAACCTTACGCCGCAAGCGTAGCAGAAAACGTAGTCGATGGTGAAGTTGAGCACCAGGTCGGGATTGCCGTCGCCGTTGATATCCTGCACGCCTTCAGAGGCGAGGCTGGAGCTGCAGTGGTTGAGAATGGGGGTGAAGCTGGCGCCGTCGTAACGCACCAGATCGTAGCAGCTGCCGTGAGCGCCAATGCCGCTGCTCACCTGAAACCAGAAACGGCCGTCCCCCAATTCCACTTGCTTCACTCCCTCCGCAAACAGCACGTCGGGAAACTCTAGCTCCAGGCGGCTTACTTCCTGCCACGCCCCAGTTTGCTGCTGAAAAATGGCGATGAAGTGGTTTTGGATGGGGTCGTAGGCGCGAAAGCCGATGGTGTGGGCTGCCCACAAATTGTCGCCAATGGGGAACGCCGCCACGCCGCTGAAAGAATCGCTGCTGCTGCCGCTGGCGGGGGTGGGAATGGCGGCCCAAACCAAATTTTGCAGTTCCTCCTGCAGAAAGGTCGTGTCTGGTGCGGGAGTGGAGGAAGGCGGGAGTGAGGTAGGAGTTGGCGGGGCTGTGGTGGGCGGAACGGCCGTATTCGTGGCGGCGGGTTCAGGAGTGTGGGTCGGTGCGGGCAGAGCTGTGGATGTATTCACCAGGATGGACGTTGGCTCCTGGGCAATAGGCACGGATGTGGCGCTGCGGGTAGGCAATGATGGCTCCACGGCAGTCCGGCTACATGCGACGACGGACAAACTGAAGAGTAGGAGTAAGAATCTAATTTTATCCATAGTTCCTCTGCCAGGATGGTGGTTGGATCAAGCCGCCAGGGGTGCACATTCTCCCCTGCTCCCTAGCCCCCCTGCATCCTTCTCCTCACGCCAGAGCGGCAAGCTGTGCTTGAGCCAGTTCGGCAATGCCAGCGGCGGCCAGGTCCAGCAAAGTGTCCAGTCGGGCGCGGGGAAAAGGGGCTTTTTCGGCCGTGCCCTGCACCTCGATGAGGTCACCCGTGGCAGTCATAACGACGTTGCAGTCTACCTCGGCAGCCACGTCTTCCTCATAGGCCAGGTCAAGCAGCGGTTCGCCGCCCACAATGCCCACGCTGATGGCGGCGATTTGGTGAGTGAAGACGCTCTCTGGCAGTTCTCCGGCGGCGATGAGAGGGCGCAGGGCCAACTGGGCTGCTACCCAGCCACCGCAAATGGCGGCCGTGCGCGTGCCGCCATCGGCTTGCAGCACGTCGCAGTCGATAATAACCTGCCGCTCGCCCAATGCTTCCAGGTTGACGGCCATGCGCAGGCTGCGGCCAATGAGCCGCGAGATTTCCTGGGTGCGCCCCCTAGGCCAGCGCTGCTCGCGCTGGGTGCGGCGGTGGGTGCTGCGCGGCAGCATGGCGTATTCGGCCGTCAGCCAGCCGTGGGTTTTGCTGGAGTAGCGCAGCCAGTTGGGCAGGCTGTTGTCCAGGGTGGCGTTGCACAGCACGTGGGTATTGCCAAATTGGGCCAGGACAGAGCCTTCGGCCCATTGAGTGTAGCCAGTTTGGAAGGTGATGGAGCGTAAGTGGTGAGGGGAACGGCCGTCTAATCTGGTCATGATTCCTCCGAATGATAATTGATGGGGGCATTGTAGCAGAAGTGTAGGATGGGGGAAAACGGCCGTTTCCGCCACATTCTTGGATACCTTGTATTTCGTTTATAATGGAAGCGGCTGAAAAGGAGAAAGGTTTATGACGAAACTAGATCGCATTACTATTAATCCGGCGCGGATGAATGGACAGCCTTGCCTGCGTAATTTGCGCCTGACGGTACGGCGGGTGATAGAGTTGGTAGCTATTTATCCTGACCGGGCCGAGTTATTTCAAGAATACCCTGAACTTGAGGAAGAAGATATTCGCCAGGCTTTAACTTTTGCCGCTGACCAGGCGCGTTAAATGAAAACACAGCCGTTCCCGCCACATTCTCGGAAACGGCCGTTTTCGTCTATAATGGATGCAAATAAAAAAACAGGTATAGGAAAAATCACCACGGGTAAAAGAATGAACACATTACAAGAAGTCGAACGAGCCGTATTAAGTTTATCTCCCAGAGAATTAGCCCATTTTAGAGAGTGGTTCGCTGAATTAGAAGCGCAGATTTGGGATGAGCAATTCGAGAAAGATGTTAAGGCAGGCAAGTTAGACATGCTTGCCGATCAGGCCATTGCTGATTTTCAGGCTGGAAACTTCAAAGAGTTGTGAGACATTTTACCAGCCCCTCATTTTGGGGACACTACGATAAGTTAGCGGAATCAATTCGCGATTTGGCTGACAGTAACTTTGAGCTGCTCAAAATGAACCCTCAGCATCCTTCCTTGTATTTAAAAAAAGTGGGACGTTACTGGTCGGCGCGGGTAGGCAGACGTTATCGAGCAGTAGCCGTGCAAATAGAGCAAGGTCTTTTGTGGATTTGGATTGGTACACACACAGAGTATGACAAACTTGTCAAGTAATATTTCCGAAAAACAGCCCGTCTAGACGGGCTGTTTTTAATTACTCTTCAACCACAAACTCACTGCTGGCCGAGCGGCCCCACACCGCCAGGTCATACATGGCGTACACCTCCGCGGGCAGGGCCACAAACGCCCCGGCGTGGGTGACGCGGGCCATGTAGGTGAAGGTGCGCGTGCCCCGGTCAAAATCTGTGATGAAGAAGCTCACCCGGTCGCCGTGCACTTCCTTGTAGTTGTAGCCGTACTCCTGCCAGTAGTAGCGGGGCTCTTCCCACTCATTGGCCACAGCCACGTGGCTGGTGTTGTTCAGGCGCTCGTTGAGCGCTTCCAGACCGCCGGGCAGCTTGTCTTCCACGATGACGTAAGTGGCATCCTGCGGCAGGTTTACCGTCAGCTTAACCTGCACCAACTGCCCCGGCTGCACGGTTTCAAGTGGTTCGTCAGTCAGCAACGAGTATTCACGGCTGACCTGCACCACCCCGGCGGCAGCAATTTCAGCCTGCTCCAGATACACCCGGCCGTTTATGACGTAATATAGCTGCCCCCCACCACTTTGCGTGATGCGCAGCGCGTTGGCGCCGGTGCGCATATCTGCAGCGGCAATTTCCAGGCTGACTGCCGGTTCGCCGCGCCCCAGGCTGCCGCTGGCCATGGTCTCGCCATTCAGCAACACGGCGTACTGCGTGGCCGTAGCGCTATCGCTAAAGCTGGTAGTAAGCAGGTGGTCGGTTAGGCCGAGGATGGCGTAGGCGGTTTCATTGGTGGTGCCCCAACCGTTCTGCTTGCGCTGGCTCATCAGGTAGCGCACGATGCCGCCTTCCAGTTCGCTGCCAGGCTGAATTTGGGCAAAGGCACTGAGAGCCAGGGCGGTGCTGCGCGTGGCGGAGGACATAGTTTTCCGGTGGTAGTAGCCATCGTAATCTGCGCCGCTCCAGTAAACGAGACCGGATTCGGTGGAAACGGCCGTTTCCGCCAGACCATCCAGCACAATCATGGCGGCATCCCGTTCCCCGGCTGCGTTTAGAGCCAGGGCCAGACCCGCCTGGCTAAAGGTGTCCAGTTCGGCCACCTCTTCCAGCAGCGCCAAAGTGGCGATCAGCGTTAGGCTGTCCGGCCGCCGCCATGCTGTACAGGGCATAAGCCCGCGTGCGGATGTCCATGCTCGCCAGGTTGTCGTTCAGCCAGGCGACGCCGCGGTCAATGACGCCCTGGTCCACTTCGTAGCCGGCGTCGCGCATGGCGGCCAGGCCAAAGATGACCCACGCCGTCTGGTAATCGTGAGTGGCGTCGTCGTACCACCAGCCCCAGCCGCCGTCGTTGTGCTGGTAGCCGTACAGACGCTGCACGCTGGCGTTGATTTTGGCGGGTAGGTCCGCTTGCAGGGTGGGGTTGCTGACCCCAAGCTGGTTGAAGGCGCGGCCTACCACGGCGTTGGGCAGGGCGCGGCTCATGGTTTGCTCTACGCAGCCGTAGGGGAAGCCGGTGAGGTATTCCAGCCCTTCCAGCAGGGTTCCGGCAATGGAGCGGGCCAGCTCGATGCGCACGCTGCTGATGGGCAGCGCGCCCGCAGGCATGTCAACCGTGGTTGCCAGTTCGCCGCGGAATTGCCCTACTTGAGTGGTCACGTCTGGTACGGCTAACGGCCGTATCTCCAGCGGCAGCCAGACCGAATCAGCCAGGTCCTGCGTTCCGCTCGCGTAAGCGGCGCGGAGATTCAACCCCGTTACCCCTGACGTTTGCGCCCGCACGGCCCAGCCCACCACCTGCACGTCTCCTGCCGCCAGGGTGATGGTTTGTGTCGCCGGAGACAGGATTTCCAGCCGCTCAATGGGAAAGGAGGAGGCCACCAGCTCGTCCAGGGTGATGGCTAAGGTCTGGCGGGAAGTGGCGTAATTGTGGACCAGGGCAGTAAGCTGCACCTCGTCGCCGGCGGTGAGAATGCGCGGCAGGATGGGGCGCACCACCACGTCCTGGCGCACGGTAATGTTGGCGAAGGTCTCGCCCACCTGAGTGTCGGCCGTGGTCGCTTTGGCCGTCAGCCGCCAGCTTGTCAAGTTGTCTGGCAATGTTACGGAGACGGTGGTCTCGCCGTTGAAGTTGGTTTGCAGCACCGGGAACCATTCGGCCGTGTCCGGGAAGTCGGCGCGGGGGCTTCCGGCGATGTCGCCGCCACCGCCGCCGCCACCCAGCCCGCCACCCAGGTAACGCGTCAGGGAAAGGGCGTCGTACGTGCGCACAATGTTGTCCCGTTCAAAGTAGAAGGCGTCAAAAATAGGACCAGATTTGTCGTCGCTGAGGCTGAAAATTGCTTCATCGACCATGGCCAGGGAAACCTCGGCGGCCACGGGCACGCCCGCCTGGTTGGTGACACGCACGGTGAAGGTTGCTTCCTCGCGGGGAGCGTACACCTCTTTGTCTGGGGTGATGGTCACCAGCAGGGTTTTGTCCGTCACCGGCACGGAGAGGTTGACGCTGGCGGTGTGCATCTTGCTGTCTGGCAGGCTGGTGTCGGTGTATTCCTCAATGATGCCTTCCTGCGGCTCCCAGGCGTTGATGGTGACGTGGATGTTGGGACGGTCGTCGGGCTGAATGGCGACGTTGAGCAGGGTGACGGGGGCGGTTAGCTGCACCAGCTCTTCGCGGCGGGTGGTGCCGCGCTCAAAGGTGAGCAGGGCGGGACCGCTGAAGGTGGACTGCACCAGGAGCTGGGCGGTGTCACCAGGGGCGTAGCTGTCGCGGTCGGCGCTGATGGTCAGAGCGTCGTCGTTGCCGTACCAGCTTGTCCAGCCGTCGCTGAAGGCATAGACGTAGGTGCTGTAGCTGACCGCGTTGCCCAGGCGGTCGCTCATTTCCACGCGCATCTGGTAGAAGCCGGGCTCCTCGACGGTGAAGGAGAGGGTCGCTTTACCGTCGGCACCGCTGGTGAGGGCTGCGCGCTGGACGACGGTTTCGTAGCCGTAGCTGCCGCTGCGCCAGCGGCGCAGGGTGAGGGTGAGAGCACGGCCGTTTACCGGCTCGCCTTCTATGGTTTTGACGGTGGCGACAATGGGAAAGCTGGCTCCCGGCTCGTGGAAATAGCCGTTGGTGTCCAGGGTGGCAATTTCGGCGGCGCTGTAGACGCGCACCATTTTAAAACCACTAACGGTCTGGTGGCTGCCGTCGTCGGTGGTGGCTTCCAGCGCCCAAATGCTTTCTGTCACGCTGCTGCGCCAATCAAAGCTATTACTGCCATAGTAGTTGCCTTCGGCGGGGGTGGTGAGGGTGATACGGCCGTTGCCATCGGTGCGGCGGGTTTGCGGCTGCTGGTAGCTCTGATACCAGACGTATTCTTCTGCCGTGCCGGTTTCATCCCATTGGTAGGCGTAATTTTCGGACAGGAAGTAAGCGCTCAGCACCGTGGGCGCGTCGGCCACCGGCTCGCCAAAGAAATATTCAGCGCTAACTGCCACCTCAATGTTTTCCCCGGTGACATACACGTCTTTGTCGCTGGTCACGGTGACGGCGTAGTCGGGTTTGCGATAATCTTCCACCTGAAAGCTTTGGCGGTGCGCTTCACCGTCTAGCAGCAATTTCAATGGCATAGTTACCCAGCATGGCCCCTTCGGCCACCTGGAATTCGCCGTTGACCGTGCCATAGTTGTTGGTGGCCAGTTCGATGGTTTGCACCACGTTGTTGCGGGCGTCGCGCAGGCGGGCGGTAACGGCCGTGCCCTCCGGCAAAATGTCCAAAATCGCGTCATCGTCGCGGCGCACAATGGCCTTGAAGTACACGGTTTGGCCGGGGCGGTAAATGGGGCGGTCGGTGTAGACGTAGGCGGCGTAGTCCAGGGCGGCGGGGGCAGTGCCCCACCAGCCCCACCAGGACGCGCCGGTGCGCCATTCGTTGCTCAGGCCGCTGGCGGTGACGTCGCTGCCGCTTTGGGCAATAACGATGAGCGGCTGCGGATCGCGGGCAACGTTGGTGCGGAAAACGCCCTGGGCGTTAGCCTGCCCGCTGGCAACCAGCTCGCCGTCGCGGGCGTAGACGGCCACGTCAAGGCCGGGGGCAGGCGCGCCGTTGATGTCTGTGACCCAGGCCACCAACTGCCCTTCGGCCTGCTTTACGACGCAGGGTGTTGGCGGAGAGGATGAGGATAAGCTGGTCGTTGACGTGCCCCTTGGTCAGGTTGAGCAAATAGAGGCCAGGCGCTACGTCGTCGGGGATGAAGGTTTCCTGGATGGCGGAGTAGCGGGCTGGAGAGCTGGTGATTTCGTCCTGCCAGCTGCGCACCAGGGTTGTGCCCGCGGTGCTGATGGGCGGGTTTTCGTTGTTCCAGGAGCCGCCGCGAAAGCCGGAGCTATAGCGGTCAAGGAATTGGGTCAGGGTCATCTGGTAGAGGTCGAAGGTGACTTCGACGCCCAGATTCCCGTAGCCGGTATACTGTACGGCGCGACGGCCGTTTACGTCTACCACTTGGGCGTTGGGGCCATAGCCAAAATTGGCCGTGTCCGGCAGCGAACCGGTGGTGAAGGAAAAGCTGTACGGCTCAGGCAAAATTTGCTCGTTGGCGGCGCTGGTGGCGCTGGTGGCTATGTTAATGGTGTAGGTGGTGTATTCGGCGAAGCGGTCATCATCCGGGGTGAAGATGAGGGTGGTTTCGTCCCAGGTAATTTCTCCGGAAATGGTGGGGGTAATGGTAAAGGCGGCGGCTGTGGCGATTTCGTCCATCGGCCGGTCGAACTGTACGGAGATGGGGTTAAAGGGGTTGGTGTCATTACCTTCGGGCCGCACGGAAAGAATGGGCGGCGGGGTGACAAAGTCGAAGGGGGTGAAGGGTGCTGCCAGGTCGCCGCTGGCGTCTTGCACGGGGCCGTTGAGGGAGACGAAGAATTGGGTGCTGGCGGGCAGCCGCCCGGCGGGGGTGAAGGTGCAAACGGTGCCCTCGGGGTTCCAGGTGACGTCGCCGACGACGGGGGTGTCGTTTTCGTCGTAAACGGCCAGCGCCTCGCGGACGCTGTCGGGGTCCATTTTGTAGTTGAAGCGCAGGACGATAGGGGAGGTGCGGCTGCTGCCGCGAGGTACGGCCGTACTGCTGAGCAGCGGTTTGGCCTGGTAGTTCCAACTGGTGGGGGAGAGGGAGAGCGGGGTTCCGGCCACGTCAACGGCCGTTTCGCCCAGCCTGAAGCGGTATGTCTCCCCCGGTTCCAGCGCTTCCTGGGGTGTAATGACCAGCGTGTTTGCTTCCCAGCTCAGGTCATGGGCAAAATCGGGGTTGATGGTAAGGGCGCCGGCCACGCTGTCGCGGTTCATGGGCTGGCTGAAGGTGAGGCGCAGCACCTGGCGGCGGTCGTCCAGCAGTTGGTGGCCGGGCACGCGGCTGACCAGCCGGGGCCTGCCCAGGGTGAGGATTTCCCATTGGGTGGGGGCAGCAAGGGTTTGGCCGGAAACGGCCGTTAATCCCTCCGGCAGGGTCAGCGTGTAGGTATACTCAGAACGGAAACCGTTCAGGGGCGCGAAGAGAAGCTGCGTGCCATCGTCGCTCCAGGTAAAGCGCCCGGCGACAGGAGGCGTGATGAGCAGGGGCACGTCGACGCTGTTCAAGTCTACCGGCTGGTTGAAGGTGATTTGCAGCGGCGCCTGGGGCGGGTGGCCGCCCAGGCTGGTGTCTTGGGCCAGCTCCGCGGTAAGCGCCGTGGTGGTTATGCCGGTTGTAGGCTGGGTAGTGGGCGAGGCAATGGCCGCAGGAGCTGCCGGAGCAGAAGTTTGCTCGTTTTCTTGCCGGCACGCCGATAAGAGCATGAAAATGATTAAAATGAGGAATATGATTTGCCGCTTCATGGGAGCCTCCTGGGCCGCGAATCAGTGAGTTACTCATAAAAATTGCGGATTATAAAATTGAGTATAAGTTGCAGGAGGCGGCTTACGCTTGACGGCAGGGCGTTGGCTGGGGTACGGATGGCCTATGAGGGAAACGGGTTACGGGTTACAGGTTACATGTTTCAGATGCGCGCATCAAGATGCAACTTGTAACCCGTAACTTGTTACTTAATTTGCAATCTCAAAACCGGCCAGGTGCTCCAGCGCTTTGACCAGGGCGTGATTGCCTTCGCCGCCCAGCCCTTGCTGCTGCAGGGTGCGGTAGAGCTGGAAGACGAGGGCCAGCGCCGAGCAGGGGCACGCCCAACTGGTCGGCCGCTTCCAGCACCAGGCGCAAATCTTTTTGCTGCAAGTCGATGGTGAAGCCGGGCCGCCAGTCGCGCTCGATGACCTGCGGGCCGCGATTGCTGAGCATCCAACTGCCGGCCGCGCCGCCGGAAACGGCCGCCAGCGTCTTCTCCAGGTCCAGCCCGCCCGCCTGGGCAAACAGCAGCGCCTCGCCCACGGCCAGCATGGTGACCACCACCAGAATTTGGTTGACCAGCTTCACCATTTGCCCCGCGCCGTGGTCGCCGACGTGGGTGATGGTCTTGCCCATCGCCTGCAAGGCGGGCAGGGCGCGTGCAAACTGGTCTGCCTCGCCGCCCACCATGATGCTCAGGGTGCCGTTGGCCGCTCCTTCGCTGCCGCCGCTGATGGGCGCGTCCAGCATGTGCACGCCCTTTTCGGCCAGTTTGGCGGCCATCTCCTGGGTGGCGATGGGGCTGATGGTGCTGTGATCGACGACCAACGCGCCGGGCTGGGCGCCGTGCATGACGCCGTTTTCGCCCAAGATCACCGCCTGCACGTCGGGCGTGTCGCTGACGCAGATGAAGGTGATGTCGCTGTGGGCGGCCACGTCGGCGGGGCTGCTGCCGGCTGCTGCGCCTGCTTCTACCAGCGGCGTCCATGCGGCTGGCGGTGCGGTTCCACACGCGTACGGCAAAGCCGGCCTTGAGCAAATTGGCGGCCATGCCGCGCCCCATGATGCCAAGTCCGATAAAGCCGATTTTTTCTGTCATGGTGTTCTCCAATTATTTGTAGGGGCGAGGCAGTTGGGAGGCAAGTTGATTTTGCTTTTCAACAAGGGTAGCCAACTGTCTCGCCCGTACCGAATCATCTATTTTTTAGGTGTTTTTCAAAGTAGCCGCACACCCGCTCTTCCAGGTAAATGCGGTCGGCCAGGCGGCGGGGCATGTGGCGCTCGTCGGGGAAGAGGAGCAGGTCGTAGGGCTTGCGCGCGCGGTTCAGGGCGTTGATGAGCCGCGCGGTGTGGCGGAAGTGGACGTTTTCGTCGATCAGGCCGTGGACCAGCAGCAGCTTGCCGCGGATGTGGGCGACGTGGTGCATGACGCTGCTGATTTCGTAGCCCTCGGGGTTGGCCTGGGGCATGCCCATGTAGCGCTCGGTGTAGTGGGTGTCGTAGCCGTCCCAGTGGGTGACGGGCGCGCCGGCCACGGCGACCTTGAAGGTGTCGGCGGCGCGGGCCAGGCACATCGCGGCCATGTAGCCGCCGTAGCTCCAGCCGTAGATGCCGACGCGGTCGGGGTCGGCCAGCCCCTGGTCGACCAGCCAGCGCACGCCGTCCACCTGGTCCTGCACTTCGACGTCGCCCATGTTGTGGCGCAGCGCGCCCTCAAAGGCGAGACCGCGCCGGGCGCTGCCGCGATTGTCGAGCTTGAAGACGAGGAAGCCGCGGCTGGCCAGGTACTGGGCGCGCATGTCGACGGTGAGCGCCAGCTTTCCTGGACGCGCTGGGCGTGCGGGCCGCCGTAGACGCTGACGATGGTGGGGTATGGGCCGGGGCCGAACGGTTGCGGCGGGCGGTAGAGGGCGCCGTACAGGGTGACGCCGTCGCGGGTGGGCAGGGTGACGAGTTCGGGCGTAGGCAGGTCGAGCCGCTGCGACGCGGGGATCGGGGGTGTCGTAGAGGGTGGTGAGCAGAACGGCCGTCTTCCAGCGAGCGCAGGGTGATGGTGGGCGGCGCGTGGCGGTTGTGGTGCACGTCCAAAAAGCGCTGCCTGGCGTGGTCGATGACCACGTCGTGCATGCCGGGCGCAGCGGTGATTTGGCGCGGTTCGCCGCCGCCAAGGGACACGGCGTAGAGGTGGCGTTCCAGGGGGCTGTGGCGGGTGGCGGTGAAGTAGACAAGTTCATTTTCCTGGTCGACGGCGGCGATGGTTTCGACCAGCCATTCGCCCTGGGTTAACGGCCGTACCAATCTCCCCATTTCCTTCGTACAGGTAGAGGTGCTGGAAGCCGGTGCGCTCCGAGGCCCACATGAAACGGCCGTTGCGCAGCGGCGTGAACAGATTGTGCAGGTTGATCCACACGTCGCTGGTTTCGGTGAGCAGGGTAGTGGCTGCGCCGGTTTGCGGGTCGAAAGCCAGCAGGTCCAGGCGGGACTGCTCGCGATTTTGCACCTGGGCGGTGAGACGGCCGTCCGGCAGCCAGGCCACCCGCGCCAGGTAGATGTCCTCATCGTCGCCCAAATCCATCCAGACCGGGTCGCCGCCATCGACAGGTACGACGCCCAACTTCACCCGCGCATTGGCCTGCCCGGCAAAGGGGTAGCGGTGGTCTTCCTGCGCGCCGTCGCCGACGGCGTCCTTGCCCTGGTGCACGATGCGGTAGACGGGGATGTGGGTTTCGTCGACCTGGGCAAAGGCGATGTGCTGGCTGTCAGGCGACCACCAGTAGCCGTGATAGCGCCCCATTTCTTCCTGGGCGACGTATTCGGCCAGACCGTGGGTGCGGCCAGTGCCGCGTGCGCCCCTGGTAATCTGGCGCGGTGCCCCCCCAGCAGCGGGGAGGACGTAAAGCTCGGCGTCTTGCACGTAAGCCACCTGCTGGCCGTCGGGGGCAAAGCGGGCGTCCAGAATGGGCGGGCCGTCGTTTACCAGCAGCAGGCGCAGGGGGGCGTCGGGGCCGTCCTGCACATAAAGGTTGTTGTTGAGGGGGATGAGCAGGCGGTCCCCTTTTTTGCTCCAGGCGTATTGGGTGATGCCGGTTTCGCGCTGGCGCAGCCGCTCGCGGCGCAGGGCTTCTTCATGGGAGATGTTGTCGTCGGTGACGCCGCCTCCGGGGGGCTGGACGAGCTGGCGGGTAACGGCCGTTTCCAAGTCAAAAGCGTACAGTTGGCGGTTCAGACCCCCTTCGGGGCTGAAGAGATAGGTGACGAGGCGGTCGTCGGGGGAGAAGGCCAGGCTGCCGGGAACGGCCGTGCCGGGTAGGGGATAAGTGGCTACCTCTTCCAGATTCAGGGGTGATGGGATTGGGGTGAATTCTTTCATGAAAGGTCCTTTTGGGAAACGGATGGTTGGTAAGTTGGTTGAATTGGTTAGTTGACGGATTGACGAACCAACCAACCAACCTGTTCAATCCGGCTTATTATCAACCGCCGCAAATGGTGTGTCAACCACGGGTTACTTGTTTTTGGGGTCGCTCTTGCTAAACTTAAAGTGGATTATCGCTATGACAAAAATGCAGCAACAAATTTCAGCCCCAGACTTCACCCTAGCCGATTTTCAGGGAAAAGAAGTCACCCTCTCCGGCTTTCGCGCACTGCACCACGTGGTACTGGTGTTTAACCGCGGCTTTGCCTGACCTTACTGCCGCCGGCACATGGCGCAGTTGCGCCAGGATTTCGCCCAATTTACCGCCCAAGATGCGGTCATTCTCGTTGTGGGGCCGGAGGATGCTGACTCCTTTGCCTACCATTGGCGACAGCAAAAGTACCCCTTTATTGGCCTGCCGGATCCGGGCAGCAAAGTAGCCGATCGTTATGGGCAGGAGGTTAAGCTGCTCAAAGCCGGCCGTTTGCCCGCATTGATGGTACTTGATAAAGAGGGCGTGGTGCAATTCGTGCATTATGGCGGGTCTATGCGCGACATTCCGCAAAATGGTGAAGTGTTAGAGGTTCTACAGCGGTTAAATGCAGGTAATAGTAGTCAATAATCCGCAAGCGTTTACCTCTAAAATTTGCTGACGGAATACGTTGAATGGCCTTCGAAATATGGAAAAGGATGAGGTAATGGGATGAACAAAGTTCGTTGGGGACTTCTATCTACAGCAAATATTAACCGGCGGCTTATTCCGGCCATACGCATGGCGGCGCGGGGTGAGTTAACGGCCGTTGCCAGCCGCAGCCAGGCCAGTGCCGACGCTTACGCTGCCCAGTGGGAGATTCCCCACGCCTTTGGCAGCTATGCGGCAATGCTGGAATCCGAGGCCATCGACGCGGTGTACATCAGCCTGCCCAATCACCTGCACGCGGAGTGGAGTATTTACGCCCTGCGCCACGGCAAGCACGTGCTTTGCGAAAAGCCTTTTGCTCTGACCCTGGATGAGGTGGATGCCATGATTGCCGCCGCTGATGAAACGGGCAACGTGCTGGCTGAAGCTTTCATGTATCGCCACCATCCCCAGACCAAAATTGTCAAAGAGTGGGTTGACGGTGGGCGTTTAGGAGACGTAGCTTTATTCCGCGGCGTTTTTAATTTTCCTATGGGCAGCCGCGATAACGTGCGGCTGGTGCCGGCGTGGGGCGGGGGGTGCTTGTGGGACGTGGGTGTTTATCCCCTGAGCCTGGCGCAGACCATTTTGGGCGAGACGCCGCAGTGGGTGGTGGGCAGCCAGTGGGTAGGCGCGAGTGGCGTGGACGAGTTCTTTGCCGGGCAGATGCATTACAGTGGGGATCGCATGGCGCAGATTGCATCTTCATTCCGCACTCCTTTTTACACCATGGCAGAGATTATCGGCACAGAAGGGCGGCTGACGTTAAATCGGCCGTTTGCCGGACAGAATGATCCGCAGCGACAGCTCATTTATTACCCGGCAGACGGGGAACCCCAGGAAATTGCCGTGCCGGAGAAGGAGCTGTACCTGGGCCAGGTGGAAGACATGCATGCCGCCATTTTAGATGGCATTCCCAACTATCTGACTCTGGCCGAGACGCGTGACCACGTGAAGACTGTTCTGGCGCTGTACGAAGCAGCGAAGAATGGGCAAGTGGTGGCTTTGTGAAACAAGGGAGATAGGGTCGCGCTAAAATGGATAATGTGGCAGCAGTACGCCCGCAAATATTATTACTCCTGGCTTTTATCCTTGTTGCCGGCTTCTTTAGCTTAGGGATTTTTGTTTTCGTTCACCGCTTCAGGGAACCCATCGCCAGGGTTTTTTCCGGAATCTGTTTTTCGCTGGGAGGAATTTATTTACTAAATTTCTTTCTCTACGTGCCAGAACCTGAATTTTTAGCACGTGCAGAGCTGCCAATTAGACTGCGATGGATGGTGAACAGCATTAGTCCGGCACTTTACCTGCATCTCAGTGCTTTTTATTTTCCGGTTAAATGGCGCCAGTTTATAAACAGAGTGTTGCCCTTGAGTTATTTATATGGTGCACTGTTTGCACTTCTATTTCTGTTTACTGATTTTCTCGTTGCCGATGTGGTTATTCGGCCAACACAAATGGCTATGGCCGTTCAAGGCCCTGGGTATGATTTGTATTGGGCATTCGTACTTTTTATTTTCTCAATAACCATTCCCGGTTTGGTTGTGAGTTTATTGCAGACGCGTTCCAACCTGGTGCGGCGCCAGATCCTCTATTTGCTATTACCGCAAATTCTTTTAGTTAGCCTAATTTTTGTATTTGGTAATGATAATCGGATGCTAGATGAGAGCATTGTCCCAAATGAATTTGGGCAAACATTGCTTTTAGTGGCTTTGGTGTTATTTGCCAGAGGTGTCCTGGTTTATGGGTCTGTGTCCGGGCGGCCGACAAGTTTACGCAGATTTTTCGTGCTTGTTCTTTTCTATCTAACTTTTGGTTTTGTCATTTTTGGGCTGTTGATTCTTGACATTCATTTGACTAGCTTTGCGGCTTTCCCATTACCTTTATTAACGATCCTTTTTATTGTCTTTGGTTTTTGTTATTTTTCAAGTTGCGCAAAGACAAATATCTCAATTTTTGGATCGAATAACTCTTGGACCAAATTCTAAGGCTCAGATTTTCGGATCTAATTTAGTGGACACATTTCCAAATAAGCTAGATGAATCGCAGCGAAGTGAACGCTTTTTGCAGATTGTGTGCCAGAGCTTTGATGCTTCTGGTGGGTTCATGCTGCGGCAGGAAAATAATGGTGAGGATGCTGTCGTGGCGGTATGGCATCTGCCCAACTTAGAGATTGGTACAAAAGTGGAGATGCTGGAACTAGCGGTGCAGGAGCCGCAACTTATAACGGGCATCTGGCCATTTGTACCCCCTGATTCAATCTGGCGTGAGATGGTGCTGGTTGTACCTATGAACATTGAGGGAATGCCAGCAAAGCTGATTTTAGCGGGGAAGCGAAATGGACGACCTTATTCTTATCAAGATATAAATGCCTGTCTAAAATTGCCGAATTTGTTTAACCGCATTGAAAGAAACGCCTGGGTGGACAGCGGAACGCCTGTCTCCGAGCAAGCATTGCCTGAACAACCGGCTATCCGCTATCAAGAGCCAACCTTGACCCAATCTGAGGGTGGGGAAACGGCCGTTTCTGCCGAAAAGAAAGCAGCTTTAGCCATCTATGCTTTGCGGTCGTTAGAAGTGTACCGGTATGGAAAGAGGGTCAGCCCGGCTGAATGGGGGTCGGAGAAGGCGCTGGGCTTGTTAGCTTATTTGCTGTGGAAGAGAGCCGAGGGCGCTACGAGAGAAGAACTCTCCGAAGCAATATGGCCAGAGAAGACAGTTGAAGAAGCAAATAATGTATTTAACGTCACCCTGCACCGCTTACGCAACGTGTTGGAACCAAATCGCAAGCGCGGGTCCCGTTACATTTTGCTAGAGCTTAACCGGTACCGTCTGGTGATGGATGAGACAGTGTGGTTTGACGCCCAAGAGTTGGAGGAGGCAAACGAACAGCAGGATGTGTCCATGCTGTCCCGTGCAGTAGATTTATACCATGCTGGTTACCTGGAAGACGTGGCCTGGGCGCTGCCGCCCGAAGCAGAGATCGAACGCCGCCGTTATGAACGGCTGTATGAAAAGGCCCTGAGGATTCTGATCCAAAAGCTGACTCCCCGTGAGCGAGAAATTTACCTGTATCGTCTGCTGCAGTTGGTTCCCACGGATCAGGAAGCCCACGAGCTGCTTCTAGCCGATTACCTGACCACAGACCGTATTGATCTGGCAAAAAGCCACATGGCAAAGCTGCGAAAGTTGTCCACAGACGAGACGTGGCAGGACTTGCCTGACGAACTCATACCCTGAAAATCTACACAAATCTGCACCAATCTGCACCAATTTGACCGGAATCAAGGAATTTAGGCTTAAAATTAAGTCTGACGTAAGTGAATGAAGGTACAATGCCCATGCCTTCAAGGGGGGCAAATTGGAGTCTCTACCCAATTATTAGCGGTAGAGACTCCATTTTTTGTGGGGAGTCGCTAAAACCCGTTGGAATAGTGGCAAGATAGAAACGGCCGTATAAAATCGAAAGAAATCCTATTTAACCACCTCGTCACGGGAGGTTTATGGTCATGACCACAATTTTCTTAACCGGATTTCCCGGGTTTCTTGGTTCCGAACTGGTAGAACGGCTGCTGGCCCGTTATTCTGACAGCACCACCATTACTTGCCTCATCCAAAACAAATTTCGACCCCAAGCTATGCAGCGCGTGGCTGAAATTGAGGATGAGCATCCGGGTTGGGCAGGGCGGATCCAGCTTTTGGAAGGCGATATCACCCGGTCTGACCTGGGATTGGATGATTCCCAGTTTGCACAATTACAAAATGACACGCTGGAGATATTCCATTTGGCGGCCGTTTACGCCTTAGGCGTGCCGCGAGACCTGGCTATGCGCGTAAACGTTGACGGCACCCGGCACATGCTGCGTTTTGCCGAACAATGTCCTCAATTAACCCGCTTCCAATATGTCAGTACCTGTTACGTAAGTGGGCGGCATGAAGGGTTGTTCACGGAACAGGATCTGGCAAACGGGCAGTCATTCAATAATTTTTATGAAGAAACCAAGTATTTTGCGGAAATTGAAGTGCAGCAAGCGGCACACAAGGGTCTACCAGTGACCATCTACCGTCCGGCCATTGTGGTAGGCGACAGCCAGACAGGCGAAACGCAAAAATACGATGGGCCATATTACGCGTTCCAGTGGATTATGCGGCAAGGAGGAACGGCCGTTTTGCCTGATTTTGGCGATGCGGATCGTTATCAGGTAAACGTCATTCCGCGAGATTACGTGGTAAACGCCATCGATTACCTAAGCGCATTGGAAAAATCAGTGGGGCAAGTTTACCATCTTAGCGACCCCCAGCCTTTGACAGTTAAAAGAATGACGAATGTGATTAGTAGGGCCATGGAAAAAAGGATTGTGGGGGTGCGGCTGCCGGGATGGCTGGTAAAAAATGCCCTTAAGAAGGTTCCTGGTTTGTATCAATTTGTGCGCATGGAGCCGGCGATGGTGGATTATTTTACCCAGCCTACGCAGTATACGTGTGAGAATACGCTGCGTGACCTGGAAGGCAGCGGCATTGCCTGCCCACCTTTCGAAACCTATGTTCGCCACCTGTTGGTCTACATGCGCCAGAATCCGCACATATCATCTGAAGCGATGGTTTAATCTCCGCCTCATGATGCCGGAAACGGGATGGTACTTTAGTATGTATTTTCCCAACGAAAGGGCTACGGTAAGGATTTTGCGTGTATGATATTGGTATGGCTACGCAATATCATATCAACGGAATCTGTGAGGTGGAATTCCCACAGGGCAAGAAAGTAGAAGAGTTTTACGTTGATGATGTTGTCCGGGCAAAGTCGGAGGTTCAGGCGATTACGGCCGTTGCCAACCAGCTTATGCAAAACAAAGAGTGTCATAATTTTGTGTGGACGCAACTGTACGTAAAAGCATTGCCTTCATAAGACAACATTCCCACTATTTACCACGGGGCATGATGGACAACCATCATGCCCTTTTTGTTTGACCGCTCAGGAACCCTGGTAAGTGACGCGGTAAATGAATCCCCCCTTGTCATCACTCACGTAGAGCGCGCCATCTGGCCCAACCGCCAATCCTACGGGACGGCCGTATACAGCATTTTCTGACAAGGATAACCAACCCGCGGCAAAATCTTCAGCGGCGCCAGTGGGCGTACTGCCATCCAGAGGAATGCGCACCACTTTGTAGCCCGTCGGTTCGCGCCGGTTCCAGGAACCATGAAACGCTACAAAGAGATCCCCCTGGTATTCAGCCGGGAACTGCGTGCCCGTGTAAAAAGCCAGACCCAAAGGTGCGGAATGGGCCTGCATCTCCACCACCGGAGGAGTAACGTCGTTGCAGTCTCCAGCTTGGCCCATGTCTGGGTCGATGATGTCGCCGCTGTGGCAGGTGGGCCAGCCGTAATTCTCTCCCTGGCGCACAACGTAAACGGTTTCGGGGGGCAAGTCGTCGCCCATCATGTCCCGGCCGTTGTTGGTAGCCCACAATTCGCCTGTGGTGGGGTGCAGAGCCAGGCCAACAGCATTGCGCAGACCGGTGGCAAAAATCTGCTCGTTGCCCGCTTCTGGACCGTCGTAGACGACGACGGCAGCGCGGCGCGGGTCTTCTTCGTCACAGACGTTGCAGCTGGAGCCGACGGAAACGACCATGCGGCCATCGGGTAGAAAGAGAACGGTGCGCGTGGAGTGTCCCCCAGTGGGGTAGTCGTTGATGAGGGTTTCGCGGGAATCGGCCGTGCCGTCGCCGTCATTATCGGTTAAGCGGATGACGCCGCTGGGCACGCCCACGTACCAGCTGCCGTCACGATAGGTGAGGCTGTGAGGTTGTTCCAGGTCATCGGCGAAGGTTTGAATGGTATCGGCCGCGCCGTCACTGTTGGCATCAGGGAGCATGGCAATACGGCCGTTTCCCCGATCCGCCACGTACAGCACGCCATCTGGCCCAAATTCTATGAAGCGCGGCCCACTCAGCCCGCTGGCAAACACATTAGCTGCAAAGCCTGGGGGCAGAGTTATGTCAATGGCTTCTCCGCTGCCTAAAGAACCAACCAGGTTTACAGGGGGGTTCAGTTGGCGATAAATAAAGATCCCGGCAATTATCAGGACACCTAAAAAGCCAATCACGCCAATAAACCATTTTGTCTTGCGCATAGATGAAAACTCCTTTGAGCAAAAGGATACGAAAACCACGGGTGAGAATCCAATTCCTTCGCCACTTTCTCATCAATAAGGAAAAAGTTATCAAGAACAGTATGCATAAAAAAAGACCTGCCAGGTTTTGTCTGGCAGGTCCTATCGCAAGACCGTTAATAAATTTCAGGAACAAAGGTTTGCTCTTGAATGGGTGGGCGGATATAGCCCTTGTCTCCTTCTCGTGGCGGCAGTTCTATGGGTTCTGGAGTGATATCTTCGTAGGGAATCTGGCTCAAAATGTGCGTGATGCAGTTGAGTCGCGCCTTCTTTTTGTCGTCGGCATTGACCACATACCAGGGCGCTTGCTTGATGTCGGTATACGCAAACATCGTGTCCTTCGCTTTAGAGTATTCCACCCAGCGCCGCCGGTCTTCCAGATCCATGGGGCTTAGCTTCCAGCGCTTCATCGGGGTGAAGATACGCGCCTGGAAACGGCGCTCCTGTTCTTCATTGCTCACGGAGAACCAATACTTCAGCAATATAATGCCCGAACGAACCAGCATGCGCTCAAATTGGGGGCAGGAGCGTAAAAATTCGCGGTATTGTTCTTCTGTACAGAAGCCCATCACCGGTTCTACCAGGGCGCGGTTGTACCAACTGCGATCAAAAAGCGCGATTTCGCCGGCTGCGGGCAGGTGGGCAACAAATTTTTGGAACCACCACTGGGTTTTTTCCCGGTCGTTTGGCACGGGCAAAGCAACAACGCGGATAATGCGGGAATTGGTTCTTTCGAGAATGCGTTTGATGACGCCGCCCTTGCCAGCTCCGCTGCGCCCCTCAAAAACGATGACCGCTCTCAGGCCTTGTTCTTTGACCCAATACTGCAATTTGACTAGTTCTTCTTGCAAACGAGCCAGCTCATTTTCGTAGTAGTGCTTCTTGAGTTTGCCATTTTTTTTGTATTGGGGTTGCTGGCTGGGCAGCAGGTGCTCCGGAATGCTGCTGATGTCGCCAAGAACGTCTGGGCTCGGTTTTACGGTTTTTTCGTCACCCTCGTGCCCGACAGTAATGATTGGTTTTAGGTTGGCGAACGGCCGTTCTTTACCATCCTTTTCGTGATGGGTCAGATCCGGTTTTTCAGCCTCCGTTGGTATGATATCAGGGACAGTTGTTACTCCCACCTCCTCTTCCACAACAGCATCCACTTCTATGGCCGTGTCAACGGCCGTTTCCGCTTGGCTATTTTTTCCTTTCTTTTTACTCATGGTTGCCCTCCACGTTGCCAGAACCCTGTAGAAAAAACAAACATATTCTTACTGTCTAAACCATCGTCATTATAGCACAGGTTATGGTCTGCTTGCCGTCTGTCCGAGAATAAAATATTCCTCGGTACGAAAAACTGCCAGTCGTGCCGCTTCTTCCGCCGAAATATCACCATAAAAGGCACGCTCAATTTCGGCACTGGCCGTTTTCTCAATTTCCTCCCAGGTGCTGATGACCGGTACGGCTTGCAAGGTAACGGCCGTATCCAACCAGACCTGGCTGCGGCCGGGTAGTTCGTCGGGGTCTAAAAATGCCGGGGATTCGGCTACAGCTATTAGCGAAGGAACCGTACGCCCACTTTGGGCGATTAGCGTTTGGCCAGTCACCGAATTGGCAAACTCAATGAATGCCCATGCTGCATCTTTATGCTCTGTTGCAGCAGACATGCAATATCCGTCGCTGTGCAGGATGCCAGCTTCCACTTTGCCCTGGGGAAGTGGGGCAACGTCCCAGGTGAAGGATTCTAATTTCGCGATAGGTGGGCGTGCCCCGGCGACTGTTTAGGAACATGGCCGTTGTGCCGGCCACAAAGCGGCTCTCACTGTCTTGTGCAGCTTCTTCAACGCGGTCAGGCACGACGCCATGTACCTGCCGCAAATCGACAAACCATTGCAGCGCCTGCAGAGTGGGAAAACGGGTCAGGGTGAGGCGGGTTGGGTTTTCAGGGTCGTCCACCAGAGGAGCTTCATTTTGCCAGACGAAAGGAGCGAGCCGGTAGAGGGAAGGCTCAATACCCAGGCCATATTGGTCAATACGGCCGTCTCCATCAATATCCAGCGTTAAGGCTTTGGCGGCGGCCACAAAATCATCCCAGGCCCACTTGTCTGGAGGATAGGGCACGCCAGAAGCATCGAATAAATCCTGATTGTAGTACACGACCAGGCTGGAAATATTTTGTGGCAAGCACATAATTTCTCCCTGCCAGGTAAATGCAGCAATGCTGATTGGGAAAAAATCTTCGGCCTGAATAAGGTTGCTGGCTTTGAGATATGGGCCGACGGGTTCCAAGAGATCGTTGGCAGCAAAAGCCGCAAAACGACGGTAGTTCATTAGGGTCACGTCGGCAGGCGTACCGGCGGCAAAGTCGGTGGCCAATTTTGTGCGGTAATCGCCAGCGGAAGGAATATGGGTTACTTCCACACGTATATCGGGGCGAGTGTCTTGAAAGGCGTCAACCAGATCAAGATAAGCCTGGCGCTCGGCGGGGTCGCCAAATATCATGAAGGTAATGGTTTGTTGCTCGGTCCCACCAGAGCAGGCCACTATCAATACGACAAGAATTGGCAGATAAATAAGCTTAAAAGCTAAGCGCATAGAGGTTTCTCCTGATCTCTGATTATTTGTGTCACCTTTAATCTCTATCCAACCGTGAAAAATAGGGTTGAATGAGCAGAAATAGCAAAATGGGTATGGCTGTGGCGAAAGTGGCGGCGGCCATTAGCAACGGCCAATCAGATCGATCCATTTGCTGCAAAATTTGTAACGCAATGGGCAGCGTATATCGTTTTTCGGAGCTGAGATAAAGCAGGGGGCTGATGAAATCACCCCAATAAAAAATGGTGCTCAGCAAGGCCACACCAATGGCGGTAGGGCGCGCGATGGGTAGGGCCACCGCCCACCAGGTTTGCAGCACGCCTGCGCTGTCGAGTCGCGCCGCGTCGTAGATGGCGCGGGGAATGCGGCGAAAGGCGCGGTAAAACATGAGGACGTAGAAAGGGCTTGTGCCCATCAGGGCAGGGGCAATGAGAGCCAGAAGCGAATCGGTAATACCTAGTTGCTTATAAATAAAAAAGCGCGTTGACCAGAGGGCGATGCCGGGAACCATGAGAATGGCCAGGGAAAGCAGCACGAGACGACGCTGGCTGGCGCGGGGGAGGCAGGCCATGCCGTAACCAGCCCAAGAGCTGATAAGTAGCGTTATGGGCACGGCCGTTCCCACAACCAGCAGCGAATTGAAGGCAAACCGCAGCAGGGGCACAAGCTGCCAGATTCGGCCGTAATTTTCTAGCGTCAAATCTTGGGGCAGCAGCCGCAGTGATTGGGGCAGCGGTACACCGCGCGGATGAAGGGAGGCGGATACCATCCAAAAAATCGGCAGCAGAAAAATGAGGGCAACCAGCACTCGCAGAAATGCAACCAAATGGCGGTGAGGAACGGCCGTAAAGCGGCCACGAGGCTTGTTGCTCTGTTGGTTTTCTTGTAGAGGCGTACTTTTTTGCATGGTGGATCACGCTAAAGGAGAAATGTTTCATCGGTTGTGCCAATGTTCCACTGCCGGGCAATGACGTAAAGAAACAGCACAATCAGGCCGGTAAGCGCGTACATAACCCAGAGGGCGGCGCTGGCCGTTCCAAAAGAGAGCAGATCAAAACCCTGTTCATAAATGAAGAGTGGCAGGGTATAGGTATTGTAATAAGGGCCACCTCCCGTAGTTAACATAATTGTGATAAACGATTCCTGGAAAGTGAGAATGGCGTCACGGAAGCTAAGCAAGAGCAAGATAGGAGCCATGAGGGGTAGGGTAACATGGCGTAGAAATTGCCAGGTGTTAGCCCCATCCACTTTAGCAGCGTCTTCCAGATTGCGAGGGATGTCTTGCAGGGCGGCGAAACTAACCAGGAACCCTTCGCCAATTTGCCAAAGGGACATCAGGATGAGGCTAGGCTTGGCCCAAAGCGGGTCTACAAACCACGCTGGGGCATTAAGGTTTAGGGCGCGGAGCAGCAGATTTACGGGTCCAAAAAGGGGGTTTAGTATCCACAGCCAGGCCAGGGCGTAGGCGGCGCTGGGGATGATGCTGGGCAGGTAGACGGCAGCACGAAACCAGTTCACAAAACGGCCGTTTCGCTGCAGCAGCCGGGCTAGCAAAAAAGCGCCAAAGACCCGCAAGGGAACCGGCAGCAGCACCAGAGCAACCGCATTTTGTATGCTGAGCGCAAATAATTCATCGGTGGAGGCCAATATGAAGTTTAAATTTCCTACCCATTGGGGAGGCGAAAGGGCGTCATACCGAAAGAAGGCAAGGGAGAAAGAGAGGATAGCCGGGAAGATAACCAGGATCAGGATTCCGAGCAGATAGGGCAGCAGAAGCAGCCGCAGGCGGGCGTGGTAGCTGAGGCGTAAGAACATTGGGGGCTTGCTCGTCATGTTTTTCATCACCGGGTGGGTAGTTTATAGCATGTCAGGGGTTCTGGCATCTGGGATGAAAACGGAGTAAGAAACGGCCGTTTTTCTTGTGATTAGTTCCGCTAAATTCTGCCCGAAAGAGGCAAGACCATTCATCCAAAGTATGGCTTCGGCAAAATGAGACCTTAAGAATTTGGCAAAAACAAGCGTTTTTGAGGTCGAAACAGCCTTCACCACGTGTCTTTGACGCCGATGCGCGTGGACACCCTCAAGCAAACGGGCTGTTACCGACGCTGCTGGTGGCGAAGTCGCGCGGCAACGGGTAACTTTGCGCTAACGGCAAGCCATCAAGAGCACGTCGAAAACGGCCCGGCTGTCGGTTGCGGGTTTCTGTCCGAGAAGCAGTCGGCATCGATGGATGCAGCATGGCCAGCCCGGCAAGCATCTTGTGAGGAATGTTTTGCAAAGGGGAAAGGGAACCGCCACTTTGGGGAAGCAGTCTTGGGCAGCAGCGGTTTAGAGTCGAAAAAACGGAAGAAAGAATAACTGGTTACTGCCCAGTTCTAGTTGGGGTTAGGGGCGGCAAGCCGCTTGAGAGCAAGCATGGTAACGTCATCGAATTGACCGACTCCATCAACGTGCTGGTGAACGGCCGTTTCCACGATGTCTAGCAGTGCGGCAACCGAGGGCGCTTTTTGGGTGAGCAGTTGGTGTAGTCGACCTGTGCTGAAGAACTGTTTGTCGGGATTTCGGGCATCTGTAATGCCGTCGGTGTAGGCAAAGAGCAGGTCTCCTTCATTTAAGATGATGTCACTCACCCGGAAATTTGGGTTTGTGGACAAACCCACAGCGGGGGCAGTAGGTTCGATGGCTGTAAGAGTACCGTCTTTTCTGCATACAATGGGTGGATTATGCCCGGCATTTACGTAGGTAAGCAGGCCAGTTTGCGGATTAAGAATGCCGAAGAACAGGGTGGCAAACATGTTGTTTTGGGCGTGCTGTTGGGCGATGTAGTTGTTGGTGAGCGTGATGGTGTTCTTGAGGGTCAGAGCAATGTCGGGAAACGGCCGTACTGCCACAGCTACCAACTGCTCCTGTAAAAAATAGGATTGCTGCATGAAAGCGCGCAGCAAACTGCGCATCAGCGCCATGAAGAGGGCTGCCACCACTCCCTTGTCACACACGTCAGCGACCATGACGCCCAGGCAGCCATCCGGCAGCGTGAATAAGTCATAGAAATCGCCTGAGACGAGACGGGCAGGCTCCAGCCGTGCGTCAAGCTCCCAGCCAGGCAGCTGGGGAAGTGATGTGGGCAAAAAACCTGCCTGCAAACGGCGCGCAATTTCCAGTTCGCGCTGGTAGCCCATCAGCTCTTCGTGCCGTTTTACCAGGATGTGATTGTGCAGCACAACGGTAGCTTGTGAAGCAAGAGATTCAGCCACAAGTTGGTGATAGGGCTGGAAGGGAACAATGTTGCCATTCTCTCCCTGGGCGTTTAATAGCTGCAGCACGCCGATGGTTTCACCATTGAGCAAGGGCACAGTAAGGCAGGAAACAGAGCGATAATGATTGCGTTCATCGAATGTTTTTGTACCCGAAAAATCAAAGTTCCTTACATTATATATGTCCGCAATATTGACGGATTCTTTCTCAAGTGCAGCATAGGTGGCGACGTTATCTTTGTTAGGCGTGCCTTCAGATTTGTAGAGAGGAATCAGGGGATAGGGAACGGCCGTTTCGGTGCTGCCCCCATAGAACAAACCCAAGGAATTGGTGCGCGCGATGACAAAACGGAGCTTATCATCTTCAGTACGCAGGTAAAGGGTACCGGCATCTGCATTACAAATTTCCATGGCCTCGATCACAATTTGCTCCAGCAGATGGTCGAAGTCTTTTTCTGCAGAAAGGGCAATTCCTAGTGGCAATATTTTTAGGCGCAGGTCATCAGCCAGCTTTTCCATTTCGTTAAATTCGCGCAGATACCAGGCAGCTTGCTCGCTAAACAGGCGCTTTTCCAAACTGGCCCGAATGCGCGTTTTGAGCAGGACCGGCGTAGTAGGTAAGGTCAGATAATCCGTGGCGCCCAGCTCAATAGCGTGGTCGATGTTTATAAGATCATCCTTGACCCCATAAATTACAATGGGAATATGGCGCAAACTTTCATGAGCTTGGGTTTGTTGCAGCAGGGCAAACTCTTGGGCGCTGGCCAACGAAACATGGATGAAAATCAGGTCAATGTTTGTGGTGACCTCTGGATTAAATATGGTTTCGGAAACGGCCGTTGTCTCAGTATGGTAGTTGCAGGCAGTCAGGTATTCGGCCAATTCCTTTTGTCTAGCGAGGTCTGTGTCGACAACTAAGAGGCTAACTTTTGCAGATTTCATAGATGATTAAAGGTACCATGTGTTGCTTTCAATGTGTCTTAAACGGCCGTTGCATTCTGAAGGTGCTGCGATTTTTCCCCCGTTCCCGTTCGTAAAGGAACTCATCTACCCCCCGAATGGCTAAATAAATCCCCCAGCCTCCCACTTTATTTGAATTTGAAAGCCTGCATTTTTTTGGGGGTGTTAATGCTTCGTATGGATTATAGCCAGTACCTTTATCTTCAAGACAGATGGTTAAATAATCCTCATCAGTTTTTGCAGTCAGTGTCAACGTATTTACTTCAGCTCCAACCAGCCCATAAAGAATAATATTGGTTGCAATTTCGTCCACGGCAAGCCGCAGCCGGTAACTCGATCGGTAATCTAAATTAGCCTCATCAGCAGCCTGTAGAACAAATCCTGCCAGCGTATCTAGGTACTCTATTTTTCCTGGAACTGTCAATAACTTTGTTTTTCCCATCTTGGGTTTCCTAGCGGCCAACTAGAATCATCACCGAACGCGCCCCAACCAAAATTTCCCTCTGATTTTTTAATTTTACTTCTTTGCCAGGAGTACACACATCATACGGCGTCATCATACTGGTGTTGGCAAAGACGTGCCATACTTTTCTGGCAGGTAGGCGAGGCAATTCAAAGGAGTGGTTATCCCAATGCATATTCATAGCCACATAAATAGACTCGTCTGGTTCTTGACCACCACGACTGTGCTGGCCGTCTAGCAAAAAGGCCAGCGTGCGGCTAAAGTAAGACCAATCTGCCTCCCACGCTTTTACACCATGCCAGGAGATATCTGCATAGCCACTACCTACGTAATCCTTATTGCGGAAGTGGGTCTGGCTGCGTAAATTGGGGTGGGCTTTGCGGAAGTTTATGCAATTCTTGAAAAAGCGGAACAATTCCGCATTGCTTTTCAGTTGCTCCCAATTTAGCCAATTGAGCTCATTATCGTGACCGTAGGTATTGTTGTTTCCTCCTTTTGTATGTCCTGCTTCATCCCCCATTAAAATCATGGGAATTCCCTGGCTGACCATTAGAATGGCAATGGCATTTTTAATCATCTGTTGACGCAGGGCATTGATCTGTGGGCTGTTGGTTGGGCCTTCCCATCCACAATTCCAACTGTAGTTGTCATTTTGCCCATCCCGGTTCTTCTCACCATTTGCCAGATTATGCTTTACATCATAAGAAAACAGGTCCATCAACGTAAAACCATCATGGGCAGTAATAAAATTAACGGATGCAGTTGTTCCTCGTCCTGAGTAAAGATCGGGAGAACCTTGAATGCGCTGGGCAATTTCCCCGATTTGCCCAGCATCCCCTTTCAAAAAACGGCGCAAGCAGTCCCGATATTTCCCGTTCCATTCCCCCCAGCGCCCATACGCCGGAAAGGAGCCAACCTGATATAAGCCAGCCGCATCCCAAGCCTCGGCAATGAGTTTGGTTTTGCCTAACACGGGGTCATGAGCCATGGCTTCGAGAAGGGGTGGGTTTGCCAGGGGGTTCCCGGCGCTGTCGCGGCCTAAAATGGAGGCCAGGTCAAAGCGGAAGCCGTCAATGTGGTATTCAGCCACCCAGTAACGCAGGCAGTCCATAACCATGTTGCGCACGACGGGGTTGTTGCAGTTCATGGTGTTGCCGCAGCCGCTAAAGTTTTGATAGCTGCCATCTGGGCGGAGCATGTAATAGGTTTTGTTGTCTATGCCGCGATAAGAAATGGTACGGCCGTCGTCTCCACCTTCTCCAGTATGGTTAAAGGCGACGTCAAGAAAAACCTCGATGCCATTTTTATGCAGCTCTTTTACCAATGCTTTGAATTCATCCATCTGCATGCCATATCGGCCGGTCGCAGCATAACCAGCTTTGGGCGCAAAGAAATTGATGGAGTCATAACCCCAATACTGCATCAACGGTTTGTGTGTTATGGGATTGACGAAGCTGTTTTCAAACTCATCAAATTCGAAGATGGGCATGAGCTCCACGCAATTTATCCCTAGCTCTAATAAATGGGGGATTTTCTCGCGAAGTGCAGCAAAGGTACCCGGGTATTTGACTCCAGAAGTTGGGTGCCTGGTAAAACCACGGACGTGCATTTCATAGATGATGAGATCTTCTGCCGGGGTTTCCAGAGGCCGATCATGCACCCAATCAAAATCGTCATAAGGCAGGAGTGCGCGATGAGGGTAACGGTTATTTTTATTTGGAGCCTGTCCCCAAACGGAACGGCCGTTGACGGCCCGAGCATACGGATCCAGTAAGATCACGCTTTTATCAAAATGATGTCCCTCGTGGGGTCGATAAGGACCATCAAAGCGGTAGCCATATTCAATGTTTTCGTAATCTAAATCAAAAACGGACATGGCAAAAACGTGACCAATGCGAAATTCATCTGGAAAAGGTATTTCGACCAAGGGATTGGAAGAATCTCTTTCAAATAAGACCAGAGTACAGGCGCGGGCGTATTTTGAGAATACAGCAAAATTCACCCCGCCAGGCACAAATGTTGCCCCCAATGGATAAGGTTTGCCCGCGCGCAACAAGAAACGGCCGTGCCGGTGAGTCGGATAAACATCAATCCGTTTCATGATTACCCAAAGCCTCTAATCCTTCTTCCATCGTTTCAAAATCCTTGAAAAAATCCAAAAAACCTGTGATTGACATCGTATCTCGAATCATTTCTTGCAACCCAACCAAAACTACCTGACCAGAATGATTTTCAACTTCACGATGGAGCAAAAGCAACATGCGTAATCCTGCACTAGACATGTACTCCACACTGCGCATATCTAATAACAGCTTACATCCGGGGGCAACCAATGGCAGCAAAACCTCTTCAACATGACTGGCAGTTCGGCTGTTCACTTCCCCCGCCATTAAAATCACGGTTACATCGCCCAATGATTCAGTTTCAATATGCATAGTTTCATTCCAATTGCATTAAATTATTTTTTTTGATCAAGCCTAGCACATTATACAAAGTATTCTGCAAAAACGGTTACCATACAAAATATTCTTGATGCGCGAGATCAAATCTGGTTAAAGCATAAATGCTCTCGTGAGGTGTAGGGCAAACGCACAAAATGCCTCTTGACACCCCCGCAAAATCTGTTAGAGTTCAAATTCATTCTTTGGCGTTTAACAAATGCAAAATCATTTACAAAGCAAAGACAATATTTTCATCGTTCATTACTTGACACCCATTTATTGTTTGGTATAATTGTTCTTTGTCATTAGTTAAGATGTAATCGCTATTTGCGGAACATCCAATAAAAAGAAAATACGAGCACAGAACCCAAAGAGCGGCAACTCTGAGCAAACAAGAGTCCGTTCTTTTTTGTGCCCTGTTTTGATACCTTGACCTTTAACAACTGAAAAGTGACAGTAAAGAGCGGAACCCAAAAGTAAAGAAAAAAAGTAGTTCCGTTAAGAAAGACGGAAAGAATTCTCTACGGAGAGTTTGATCCTGGCTCAGGATGAACGCTAGCGGCGTGCCTAATGCATGCAAGTCGAACGGGAACCTTGGATTCGTCTGAGGTGAGAGTGGCGAACGGGTGAGTAACACGTGGGTGACCTACCCCAGAGAGGGGGACAACCAGTGGAAACGCTGGCTAATACCCCAGATGTCAAGGCAATTAGAAAGTGTTGACTAAAGTGGCAGATTTATCTGCCGCGCTCTGGGAGGGGCCTGCGACCCATCAGCTAGTTGGTAGGGTAAAGGCCTACCAAGGCAAAGACGGGTAGGGGGCGTGAGAGCGTGACCCCCCACACTGGTACTGACACACGGACCAGATACCTACGGGTAGCAGCAGCAAGGAATATTGCGCAATGGGCGAAAGCCTGACGCAGCAACGCCGCGTGAAGGATGAAGGCCTTCGGGTTGTAAACTTCTTTTCTGGGGGAAGAGAAAGGACGGTACCCCAGGAATAAGGCCCGGCTAACTACGTGCCAGCAGCCGCGGTAAAACGTAGGGGTCAAGCGTTATCCGGAATTACTGGGCGTAAAGCGCGCGTAGGCGGCAGCTTAAGTCGGACGTGAAAGCTCCTGGCTCAACTAGGAGAGGCCGTTCGAAACTAGGCAGCTCGAGGGTGGTAGAGGAGAGTGGAATTCCCGGTGTAGTGGTGAAATGCGTAGATATCGGGAGGAACACCAGTGGCGAAGGCGGCTCTCTGGGCCACCACTGACGCTGAGGTGCGAAAGCTAGGGGAGAGAACGGGATTAGAAACCCCGGTATTCCTAGCCGTAAACGATGTCAACTAGGTGTAGGTGGTTATTGACCCCATCTGTGCTGTAGCAAACGCGTTAAGTTGACCGCCTGGGGACTACGGCCGCAAGGCTAAAACTCAAAGGAATTGACGGGGACCCGCACAAGCAGCGGAGCGTGTGGTTTAATTCGAGGCTACGCGAAGAACCTTACCAGGGCTTGACATATGCGTGGTAGGGAATCGAAAGAGGACCGACCCTTCGGGGAGCGCATACAGGTGCTGCATGGCTGTCGTCAGCTCGTGCCGTGAGGTGTTAGGTTAAGTCCTGTAACGAGCGCAACCCTCGTCGTTAGTTACAAGTGTCTAACGAGACTGCCGGTGATAAGCCGGAGGAAGGTGGGGATGACGTCAAGTCAGCATGGCCTTTATGTCCTGGGCTACACACACGCTACAATGGCCGGTACAATGGGCAGCCAAGCCGCGAGGCGGAGCCAATCCCGCAAAGCCGGTCTCAGTTCGGATTGTAGGCTGCAACTCGCCTGCATGAAGTCGGAGTTGCTAGTAAACGCGCGTCAGCAACAGTGCGTTGAATACGTTCCCGGGTCTTGTACACACCGCCCGTCACGTCATGGAAGTTGGCAACGCCTGAAGTCGGTGGGCTAACCTAACGGAGGCAGCCGCCTAAGGCGGGGTCGGTAACTGGGACGAAGTCGTAACAAGGTAGCTGTAGCGGAAGCTGCGGCTGGATCACCTCCTTTTATGGGGAAACGGCGAGCTGAGAAGCAAAGCCAAACTCCAAGGTCAATCATTCTGCAAAGAATGAGCAAGGGGAAAATCTTTACTGTCACTTTTCAGAGGTTAAAGGCAGGTAGCAAAAGAGGGCCTGTAGCTCAGCTGGTTAGAGCGTTCCTCTGATAAGGGAGAGGTCGTTGGTTCAAGTCCAACCAGGCCCACTTAACAAAGCGAGCGGGGTGTCGTGGCAGCCTAAAAAGGTAGGGCCGCATCCAGGGCAAAAAAAGCGGGGATGTAGCTCAGTTGGGAGAGCGCCGCCTTTGCACGGCGGAGGTCAGGAGTTCGAGTCTCCTCATCTCCACCACTTAAGAAGCGAAGTAAGGGATTGACGAGTGCCACAGAACAAGGTGGCACTCGTCAGCATCTTACAGAGAAGATGCTGTTCAGAACCTTAATAACCAAATACCATAACTTAACGAGCAAAAAAGCACGTAGAAAGCGAGAATACCGAATTCTCCGTATCATGTGTGTAAGCTACTAAGGGCGCACGGTGAATGCCTTGGCGTCAAACGCCGAAGAAGGACGTGGCACACTGCGAAAAGCCCCGGGGAGTCGTGTGCAGGCGCAATATCCGGGGATATCCGAATGGGGAAACCCACCAGAGGTAAAAGCTCTGGTACTGTTATCTGAACACATAGGATGACAGAGGGAACGGGGTGAACTGAAACATCTTAGTAACCCCAGGAAAAGAAATCATTCCCTGAGTAGTGGCGAGCGAAAGGGGAAAAGCCCAAACCAACATCTATAAGGTGTTGGGGTTGTAGGACCCACAAAACGAGTTAGAAAACCAACCGGTAGTAAAAGTATCTGGAAAGGTACACCAAAGAGGGTGACAGTCCCGTATACGAAACTGGGAGGACTCAAGTGGAGATCCTGAGTACGGCGGAGCACGCTAATTCCGTCGGAAGCAGGGAAGCCCACTTCCCAAGGCTAAATACGTTTGATGACCGATAGTGAACAAGTACCGTGAGGGAAAGGTGAAAAGACCCCCGGTAAGGGGAGTGAAATAGAACCTGAAACCGTGCGCTTACAACCGGTCGGAGCACTATGGGCGGCAACTACGGTTGCAGTCAATGTGTGACGGCGTGCCTTTTGGAGAATGAGCCAGCGAGTTAATCTCAGTGGCAAGGTTAAGCCAGAGACAGGCGGAGCCGAAGCGAAAGCGAGTCTGAATAGGGCGAAAGAGTGGCTGGGATTAGACACGAAACCAGGTGAGCTACCCATGGGCAGGCTGAAGCGAGACTAACCTCTCGTGGAGGGCCGAACCCACTAATGTTGCAAAATTAGGGGATGACCTGTGGGTAGGGGTGATATGCCAAACGAACTTGGAGATAGCTTGTTCTCTCCGAAATAGCTTTAGGGCTAGCGTCGTGTGTTTAGTACTGGGGGTAGAGCACTGGATGAGCTAGGGGGCGCAAGCTTACCGACCTCAACCAAACTCCGAATACCAGTACTCCAGAGCACGGCAGTCGGACTATGGGAGATGAGTTTCATAGTCGAGAGGGAAACAACCCAGACCGCCAGCTAAGGTCCTCAAGTCTATGCTAAGTGGGAAACGATGTGAGAGTGTTTAGACAGCCAGGAGGTTGGCTTAGAAGCAGCCACCCTTTAAAGAGTGCGTAATAGCTCACTGGTCAAACGCTTTTGCGCGGAAAATGTAACGGGGCTAAAGCATAGCACCGAAGCTGCGGATGGACGGTGGAGACACCGTTCGTGGTAGGAGAGCGTTCTGTAAGAGATACAAGGTCGACTGAAAAGACGGCTGTGGCTTACAGAAGTGAGAATGCTGGCATGAGTAGCGAAAAACATGTGAGAAACATGTTCCCCGTAAACCTAAGGTTTCCGACGGAAGGTTAATCCGCGTCGGGTTAGTCGGGCCTTAGCCGAGGCCGAAAGGCGTAGGTGATGGACATCCGGTTAATATTCCGGAACCATTCAGGTGGAGCGATGAGGGGACGCAGTTTGGTAGGTCAGCCCCTTAATGGATTGGGGTGCGAAACATGTAGGGCGAAGATGGGTGTAGGGAAGTCCGCACCCGGAGTCTGAAATGTGACAGCGGGCCACAAGAGCCAGAAGTGATTGAGCCAAGCTGCCAAGAAAAGCCTCTAAGCGACGAAACCTGAGTGCCCGTACCGCAAACCGACACAGGTAGGTGGGTAGAGAATACCAAGGGGATCGAGAGAACCTTCGTTAAGGAATTAGGCAAAATACCCCCGTAACTTCGGGAGAAGGGGGGCCTCTGGCGGTTAGCAATTAGGCGAAGCTGCTGGGGGCCGCAGAGAAATGGTTCCTCCAACTGTTTAACAAAAACACAGGTCTCTGCTAAGTCGAAAGACGATGTATAGGGGCTGACGCCTGCCCAGTGCTGGAAGGTTAAGGGGAGAGGTTAGCGCAAGCAAAGCTTTGAACCGAAGCCCCAGTGAACGGCGGCCGTAACTATAACGGTCCTAAGGTAGCGAAATTCCTTGTCGGGTAAGTTCCGACCCGCACGAATGGCGTAATGAGAGGAACACTGTCTCAACGAGGGACTCGGCGAACATTGAAGTACGTGTAAAGATGCGCGTTACCCGCAGCAGGACAAAAAGACCCCGTGAAGCTTTACTACAGCTTGGCATTGAGTTAGGGCTTAGTTTGTGTAGGATAGGTGGGAGGCTAGGAAGCTGGGACGCCAGTCTCGGTGGAGCCACCGTTGAAATACCACCCTGGCTAAGTTTTGGCTCTAACCCGCGGCCGTGAACCGGCGTGGGGACAGTGCCTGGTGGGTAGTTTGACTGGGGCGGTCGCCTCCGAAAGAGTAACAGAGGCGCCCAAAGGTTCCCTCAGGCTGAATGGAAACCAGCCGGAGAGTGTAAAGGCACAAGGGAGCTTGACTGCAAGACCAACAAGTCGCGCAGGGACGAAAGTCGGGCTTAGTGATCCCACGGTTCCGAGTGGAAGGGCCGTGGCTTACCGGATAAAAGCTACTCCGGGGATAACAGGCTAGTCTTGTCCAAGAGTTCACATCGACGACAAGGCTCGGCACCTCGATGTCGGCTCATCGCATCCTGGGGCTGGATAAGGTCCCAAGGGTTGGGCTGTTCGCCCATTAAAGCGGTACGTGAGCTGGGTTCAGACCGTCGTGAGACAGGTCGGTCTCTATCCGCTGTGGGCGTAAGGGATTTGAAGGGAGCTGCCCCTAGTACGAGAGGACCGGGGTGGACAGACCTCTAGTGTGCCAGTTGTCCCGCCAGGGGCACCGCTGGGTAGCTACGTCTGGCAGAGATAACCGCTGAAAGCATCTAAGTGGGAAACTTGCCCTAAGATAAGATCCCTCATCCGTAAGGAGTAAGACCGCTAGGAGACGACTAGCTAGATAGGCGGCACGTGTAAGTGCAGTAATGTATTAAGCGAAGCCGTACTAATGGTCGAGGGCTTACAAAAAGCATGGTACGGAGAACTCGGTATTTTGGCGAAGAGTTATGGTAGGTTATTGAGGGGAATTAACAAGAAACGAAGAAGAGAGAAGGTCTCTTGGTGATATGAGCGGCGAGGGTACACCCGGTCCCATCCCGAACCCGGCAGTTAAGCTCGCCAGCGCCGATGGTACTTGGGGGGCGACCCCCTGGGAGAGTAGGTCATCGCCAAGAGACCTTTTTCTATTTTGGGTCTGAACATGAACCAGTATGTTGAGCTATTACGGTTTAATAAGAATTATCGTTTCTTGTGGTTAGGTAGTGTCATTACGCAACTGGGGGATTGGTTTAACTTACTTGCCTCAGCCGAACTCGTTGCCAGACTAACAAATTCAGGAATTGCCATAAGTTATCTTTTTATGGCGCGGTTTGTCCCTCTGTTTCTATTCAGCCCGCTAGCTGGCGTATTGGCAGACCGTTTTGATCGCAGAAGAATTCTCATCGCAAGCGACCTGCTGCGAGCAATTACAGTGCTTTCTTTTCTTTTTGTGAATTCTTCGGAAAGACTTTGGCTACTTTATGTTCTAACCGCTATTCAATTTTCTCTTAGCGCACTTTTTACCCCAACGCGCACGGCCGTTTTGGCCAACATTGTGCGACGAGAAGAATTGGTTACAGCAAATGCGTTGGATAGCCTGACATGGAGCACCATGCTGGCGCTGGGGGCGTTCCTGGGAGGCGTTGTTGCCGCAATATTTGGCAGCGCAACAGCCTTTGTAATGGATTCCCTGACATTTCTGGTTTCAGCATGGTTCATAAGCAGAATTATCGTTTTGCCTAGCATTAATGAAACGGTCTTCGGAGTAAGAAAGCAAGGTTGGTTGACATTTGTAGAAGGATTTCGCTATCTTGCTGGCGTACCGTTTATTATGGCTATCAGCCTGGTTAAAGGAGCCGGTTCGCTTGTTTGGGGGGCCATAAATGTGCTGGAGATTAACTATGCTGAGCAAATATTCCCACTGAATGAATCGCAATTGACCCAAGTGTTGCAACTCAAATCGGGAGGTGCAGCGACACTGGGAATAATTTATGTGGTGAGCGGGCTAGGAACTGGCCTTGGCCCTTTGCTTGCCAGGCGCATCTTTGGGGATGCCAAACAGCGCATGCTTTGGGCAATTAGTCTAGGATTTATTTTATTGTTTTTAGGGATACTGGGGTTAAGTGCAGCACCAAGCCTTTCACTCTTCTCAATAGCAACCCTGGTGCGCACAGTGGGTTCTGGCATCGTATGGGTATTTTCCGCAGCGCTGTTGCAAATTTTGGTGCCTGATTCCTTTCGAGGGAGAGTGTTTGCTTTTGAATTTGCGTTTTTGACATTGACGCAATCAATTTCAACCTTTGGGGCAGGTTTTTTGCAAGATTCTGCTAACCTGAGCGTGCGAGATACCACGGCCGTTTTCGGCTACCTTGGCCTGGCGATGACAATATTTTGGCTTGCTTTCCTGTTGGCTTACTTGTTCCGGACGCGCATAAGCAGGCAATCGACAGGACCCACAACTTAAATGGTACTTTTGGTGGGGTTACTTGAATTGGCTCTTGAATAATTGTAATATATCGAAAAGATTTTATGTCATCTTTCGTTACAGGATTACGTATCTAGTAAATCAAGAGGCCAAATATGTGTCACAAATTGCCAAAACTCCTGATACTCTTGGGAATTGCTTCGCTATTTTTGGGAAGTATGACGCCTTTGCATGCCCAAGAACCGCGCCCTACACCGACCATGATGCCAGCCCAAGAAACGCCGCGCCCAACTGAAACGCCTTTACCGCCTACAGCTACTCCGGAACCAGAGCCGTCTTCCACAAACCAGGAACCGCGGGGTTCTATCCGCGGCATGGTTTATGAAGATGTGAATGGGGATGGCGCCTGCATTAATACAGGCGTCGCAGGCGAAAATCCGGTAGCTGACGTGACAATTGAATTCGTAAGCAGCGATGAAAAGACGGTAATCAATCTGACCTCTGGCCCAGATGGGGGCTTTGGGTTGTTTGCCGCCGGACTTAGCTACTGGGCAGTCACCGCGAAGCCCGGATCAGAGTGGGTCGTCACGTCAGACCAGACCCGTTACGCGCCCGTTTATGAGGGAAGCCTGAATATTGCGGACGTCAATTTCTGCGTACAAGAGGCGAACACCGCCCGTGTACTGCTGCCAGCCTCGGGTGGCGTGGCTGTTTCCCCCTGGCTGATGGGCGCAGTCTTGCTAGGGTTGCTGTTCATTGCCATGGGCATTAGCCTGGAGGTGCGGCGTAAAGGTAGCTGATATTCTCCGAGTAAATTGAGAGAGGCCGGTGGTTTTCAGACCACCGGCCTCTTTTTAATTACCGGTTGGGCGGCAAGGGCGTGGGCGTGCTGCGAGGAGCGGAGCGGAATTCTATGGAGGTGTTGTTATTCTCATCCGCCTGTCCGCGCACGGTGATGGAAATGGGTCCAAGAATGTTGTTGTTTTCAAAGGGGCATTCATCTACGGTCTGGTCTGTGTCGACCTGGGCCCACAGCTGGTGAACGCCGCCGCTGAAGGTAAAGCTGCCGCTGTAAGTGACGCTGGCCCCGGCAATTAACGGCCGTGCCTGCACGCCCCATTGTATGTCACCCCACAGATAAGACGCCGGTTCGCGATCCACGTAGAAGTCCAGGTAGAAATTGTTGGTGGGATCCATGTCCACCGTGCCCTGATTGCGAATGGTGACGCTGACGGTGGCCTGCTGCCCCGCATCTGGCGGGTTGGGGGTGATGGTAATGTTGGTTACCACCAGATCAACCCCGGTGGGAATGCAAGGCTTGAGCACCACAGGCAGGTAGAGCGTGTTGTCCTCGGGTTGAGATTCACTGACGGTGGTCGTGTCGGTGGCGCTGGCACTTACATTTGCGCCTGCTGTGGTGGCGCTAACGGTGATTGTCGTCACGTCTACCGTGTTCGGCACGGCAGCAACGGGAATGGTTACCGTGGCTGTCACCACTGCCTGTTCGCCGGGATCCAGGGACAGCGAAGTCGGCGCGACGCCCACAACCCATCCTTGATTGGAATTGGCTTCTACCGTAAAGGTCTCGGTGATGTTGCCCAGGTTGGTGACGGTATGCTGGTACACCAAAACCTCGCCCGGCAGCCCTGCGCCCGTATTGTTGGGAGTGATGCTGACGTCGTAGATGGGAGGCGTGACCTCCACGGTGGTGTGATTAATCGCGCCGGCGGAAACGGTGGGATCACCAACGGCCGTTACCGTCACAGCCGTAAAGTCTTCCATGCCATCCACGGCCGTTTCTGGAATCGTTACCGTTACCGTGACGGCCGCAGCCTCACCCCCACCTAAGTTATCCACGCGGCTGGGCACAACCGTTGTGCCCCAACTCTGGCTGGAATTGTTTGCCAACAAAAATGTTAGCGTTGTGCTACCGGTGTTGGTCAGCGTGTGATGGTAGGTAAGGGTTTCTCCGGGCGCACCCGTGCCGCTGTTATCCGGCTCCAAAAGCGCGCCGTTTTCAGGAACAGTGACAATGGTCGTGTCAACGGCCGTATCATTGACCGCCCCATCATTCAGCGACTGCACCGTCACCGTGCTGGTGTCTATTTGCCCATTGCTGGCGCCACCAGGAATGCTCACCGTTACCGTGACCGGCGTCGAATCGCCTGGATTGAGGAGCAAGATATTCGCTGGCGTGACTGTGGCCCAGCCCTGGCTGGAGCTGATGCTGACGGCATAGCTGTCGGCGAAGTCGCCGGTGTTGGTAACCTGATGGGTATAAGTAAGGGTATCCCCTGGTGCACCAGTAGCATTGTTGTCCGGTGCGATGATCACGGCGTAGTCGCCGGTGACCGTGGTGGTGTTTACGGCCGTGTCCTGCACCGTCATCCCTACATCCTGGACGCTGACCGTGGTCACGTCCACCAGGCCATTGCCCGCCGTGGGCGATATTTGCACCGTCACCGTAATTGGCGCGCTCTCGCCGGGGGTCAGGCTGAGGGAAGCAGGCAGCACCTGCACTGCCCAGCCCTGGCTTGAATTAGCGCCAAGCAGGTAGTCGGCGGCGAAGAAGCCGGTGTTGGTGACGGTATGGTTGTAAGTCAGCAGTTCGCCAGGACGGCCGTTTCCGGCATTGTCCGGCGCAATGGACACATTGATTGCTCCCGCCGTGGCCGTGACAATGGTTGTATTGGTGACCATGGCGCTAAAGGCTGGGCTGATGATAGAACTGGCCGTGACCTGCATGGTGTCCGTGATGTTGCCGGGACCGAAAGGTACAGTAAGCGTCACCATGACTTCCGCGGCAAGCCCGGACCCAATCGTTACGTCTGGCGGGACGGTCACCGCCCATCCCTGGCTGCTGGTGGCGGCAAAGGTGAAGGTGTCTTGCCCGTTGCCGGTGTTGGTCAGGGTGTGGGTATAGGTGACCACGCTGTCCGCCCCAACCGTGCGCGTGTTGTCTGGTGCAAAGAGCAGCCCGTGCTGCTGGCGCACGCGGGTTGTGGCCGTGGCGCTGGCGCTGACGCTGCCGTCGCTGGCTGAGGTGGCGGACACGGTGGTTAGGTCTTCCGTGCTTGGCGAGGCGGTCAAAGGTACGGTTACCGTCAATACCACAGCGGCTGTGGTGTTGGGAGCCAGCAGAGTGCTGCCGTCGCTAAAGCCGCTGACCCAGCCCTGGGTGCCGCCATCCTGCATGAAGTTGAAGGTGTCGGTAACATTGCCGGTGTTGGTGACGGTAAACTGGTACACCACTTCGCTGCCGGCATCTACCAGGCGTACGTAATCCGGTCCGATAGCTACGCTGTTTTCAACCTGGATGGTGGTGGTGTCTACGGCCGTAACCTGTACGCTTGGGGCGCTAGAAACGGCCGTTACTTCCGCCACGTGCACCTGCCCGCCGCTGTCAGGCGGGGTGGGCACCGTCACGGTGACGGTGGCGCTGGCGACCGGTTCCAGGGTAATGGTGAGTGGCACGACGGTGGCGCCCCAGTTGGCGCTTTCGGTCAGGCTCAGGGTAATGGTGTCGGAGATATTGCCCAGGTTGGTGAGGGTGTGAGTGTAAACGGCCGTTACGCCATCGGCCACGCTTTGGGTCTGCGCGGCGGGCAGCAACTGCAGTCCGTATGCCGGCAGAACCGTGGTGGTGTCAGTCAGCACGTCGCGCACAGCGGCATCCGCCTGGGAGACAGCTTCAATTTCGACCTGGTGTATGGTTCCCGCCGCCGTGCCCGCCGGGATGGTGACGCTGACGGTGAAGGAGGTGGTACCCCCCGCAGGCAAAACGGCCGTTTGCGGGGGCTCCACGGCAATCACCCAGCCAGACGGCGTGGCTGTAAGCACCTGCAGGTCATAGCGATCCAGGCCGTTGCCGGTGTTGGTCAAGGTGTGGGTGTACTGCACCGTTTCGCCCGGTGCACCAGAACCGGCGGCCGAAAGGCCAATTTCCACGCCGGCTGTGCTGCTGATGTTGGTGGTATCTACCACCGCCAACTGCGGTCCGCTGGCGGCGCTGGCGGAAAGGGTAGTGGTATCAACGTCTCCAGCAACCGTGCCGGTCACAACTAGGGTAACCAACTGCTCCGCGCCAGGATTGAGAGCAAAATTGCTGTTTGGCGTGAGGCTGTAGCTCCAATTAGCCGGATCGCCCAACGTGACGCTGAGGCGGTTGAGAGTATACGTGTCGCTGTTATCACCGGTGTTGGTCAGGGTGTGGGTGTAGATCTGGCTGCCATTGGGCAGGATGGTAGCCGTGCGGGTGACAGGCACGAATGTGAAGCTGGCCAGCTGCACCCGTTCGTCTGCGCCCATGTCGAAGGCGGCTCCTTGCGGGCGGGTGTCGCCCTCAAAGTCGCCGCTGGCGGCGGCGCCTACCTGGTTTGTACCCGTATCTTTGGCAGCCGAATTCGGCCCGATGTGGAAGTATCCGTCGATAAAGATGGGGTCGCCATTGAAGCTGTTGGGTCCGGTGATGAAGTTGGTATCTGCCCCGCCAAAGGTGCCATAGTTGTTGTAGTAGAGATTGTAGTTGCTGGTGATGGGCAGCGTGGCGCTGATGTAGACGGCAAAGCCATCGCTGGCCTGGTTTTCACTGAAGATATTGTTAAGCAGGCTCAGCGCCCCATCATCTTGATAAATGGCGCCGCCATATCCTGGAGGCGTGTTGGGGGCACGGCTGCTGTCACCTGGCGCGCTGTTGTGGACAAAAGTGTTGTTTTCAACCACCACTGTGCCGGTGACGACGTACATGCCGCTTCCTGTGGCCAGTCCGGAGGCGCTGTTTTCGCCCCGGTTATGGGCGAAGACGCTGTTGTGGATAGTCAGGCTGCCATCCTGATGGAAGAGACCACCCCCGTAAACGGCCGTATTCGACAATATCCAGGTGCCGTTGAGGGTCAGATCAGACCCGGCGTTGAAAATGCCGCTGCCCATTTGCACGCCGTCGATAAAGCCGGCGACCCCATTTTGCACAAACAGGCCGCGCAGGGAGACTTCATTCCCGGCGGTAATGTAGATAACCCGGTCGCTGCCCTGGGCATCCAGCACCGTGGCGTTGGTAATAGGCTGCGAGGCGGCAAAGTCATCGATGGTGCTGTACCCGCCCACGATACTTACAGATTTATTGATAAACAGGTTTTGCACCAGAATGTTGTTGGTATCGGTGTAGGTGCTTTGGTCGGTGTACAGACCGCCGGCCACCAGAATGCTGTCGCCTTCTGCGGCTTCCTCCACGGCGTGCTGTACAGTGGCGCAAGGCTGTTCGCTAACCAGGCAGTTGTTGCCGTCGTCGTCTCCACCAATAGCCACGAAGCGCGTGCCAATGGCCGGACGGATGAGAATCTGGTTGATGACCTGCGCCTGAATGGTGGGGTCGTTGACGTCGCGCACAATGAGGCCAGGATTGGCAATTTCTCCGGCAGCGGCCGTTTCCAGAATGCCCACTTGCAAGGAGGTGGTGATCATCTCGTCTGCGCCAATGGCAATGGGCACGTCGCTCAGTCCCAGCGGGTTGCTGTACACGTTGCCCTCGGCATCCTCAATGCGCGTCACCGTGGCCGTAGACAAGCCTGCCGCCCCGGCGCTGGGAATCATGAAGAACGTACCCTCCTCGTTACCGGTGTTGGTCACGTAATGGGTCAGCGTCAGCACTTCTCCTGGATAAGCAGAGGTAATGTATTCCGGTTCGATGACAATGCTGCTGACCAGCCCCACGTTGGTGGTGAGGTTGGTGGTGTCGGCGCGGGTGGGGAGGGAGGCAGAACGACAGGAAACGGCCGTTACGTCTTGCACGCCAAAGCTGGCGGTAATGGGCACGGTCACCGTCACCTGCAGCGTCAGGCGGTCATCCATTTCCACGTCATCCCAGTAGTCCAGCTCCACCACCTGCTGGGGTCCATTGCTCATCAACGCCCACTCTTGCGAGCTGCTCATGGTAATGGTAATTGTGTCGGTGTAGCCGTGAGAATCTTGCGGATTCTGGAAGCGGTTAGGATAGCCGACGTTGTACACCGTCACCGTATAGGTGGCGGTTTCACCGGGCAGCACGGTGCGGTTATCGTTGTTAGGCTGCACGTCGCACCCAAACTCTTTCCAATACTCGTCGGCCCCTACGTCACTGGCATAGCCGTAAAGCGCGGTGTTCAAGTCAGTGTAGTCGGGATGCACGTCTGGACGCCGGTAATTGCCCGCATCAAAATCGATGCCGTCAGGCCAGATACCGCCGTCGCCAATATCTTCCAGCAGCAAGGGATCGGCGCGGTCAATGTTAGGCGAATATTGGGAGAGGGCGTAGCCAAAAGCGAACTGCGGGTCACCCAGTATGGGGTTCTGCCCCACACTGCCGGTATTGGTTTCCAACGGCAGGTTGCTGTCAAAGTTGTTGTAGTTCAAATCGGCGCTGCTGCCGCTGGCGACGTGCAAGCCGCCGCCAATGTTGCCACTGCCCCAGGCCCAGTTCTCATACGCAATGCTGCTGTTGAGCGTAAGGTCGGTGCCGGCGTGGTAAATGCCCCCGCCCGCGCTGGTATCGCCAAACGCCCAGTTGTCGCGCAGCGTGTTGTGGTACATGGCCAGCGATGCGGCGTTGTAGATGCCGGCGCCGTTACCGTTGACGTCATTGTAGCCAAAAATACCGTTGATGATGCGCGTTTGGGCGGCATTGTACAAACCGCCGCCATGATTGGTGGCCGAATTGCCGTCGTGGCCGTGGTTGACCACGTCTGACGTCGGCGCCACCGCTCAGGTAACCGCCGCCGCCGCTGCCTGTGGCCTCATTGCCTGCATACCAATCGTACCATTCCTGGAATTCATCCCGGTCGTTGAATAGGGCCACCAGGCAGCTTCCGGTGCCCGCGCCGGTTATATACGCTGTGGCCGTATTCCCCACAAAATAACCGCCGCCATTATTTGCCGTGCTCTGGCAAACTTCGGTTGTCTGGCGCAGCAGGTGGCCGGGACCGGGGAAGTAAACCGCACCCCCGTCCACGCTGCCACCTCCGGCGGCAAAGGCGTTGCCGTTAACCATGGCTACTTGCTCCAGGGTAATGTTGACCCCCGCGGCAATTTTGAAGACGCGCCCTTCGTTCAGGGCGTCGATGGCCGTGCTAAGAGCGCTAATGTTAGGATTATAGTAATCATTGGGGTCGCTGAAGTTGCTGCGCCGTAAGGAGCCAATGATGTGCAGGTCTTCCGATCACGTAGCCAACTTGCAATGAACCATCGCGAAGCTCCACGCCGCTGCAAGTGCCGCGGGCTATGCGCACGGTAGGGTTGGGATCGGGAAACGCTTCGGCAAAATCGATGGCGTCTTGCAGCTTGCCAAAGTAGGTGTGAACACCGGTGCCGGGGTCAGTTACGCGAATGTAGCAGGTATTGATTTCGTCAGCGCCAATGTCGGGGGCGGCATTGGTTGGCCGCAAATCCCCATCATAGTCGCGATCCAATCCGGCGATGGGTAAAGATTCGTCGCCCTCATCCACTCCGGGGGATGCGGGATCGAGGTGGTAGTCGCGCTGGGCGCGATTTACGTAAAGGGGGCTGATACTCTGGTTGGTGGGATCGGTGGCAGCGGCAACGGCTGTTCCCCCATAGTTGGTGCTGTTGCTGACGACTATGTTGTACACAATCTCAGGATTGGCCGCCACGGTGTGAATACCGGTTCCCTGATTGCTGTCGAAGATATTGCTGTGGATGTTGTTGCTGGCGGCAGCAGCACTGTAAAGGCCATCGCCCTGATTGCTTACGAAGGTGTTGTGCCAGATACGGCCGTCGGTATTGAAGTTGTAGACGCCCGCACCCCGATTTTGTGCGGTGTTGGCGTAGATAAAGTTATTCCACACGTCTACCGTGTCGCTGCCCCCGGTTAAGTAAAGGGCTCCGCCCTCGCTGGCCGCGTTGCCAAACAGCTTATTGCCGTCCACAACCAGTGGGCCGCTGTTCTGGTAGACCGCGCCACCGCGCAGGGTGGCGTTGTTGCCGTGGAGGCGGCTGCCGTTGGTGACGTAAGCACCGCCCGCGCCAGACACGTCGTTGTACAGGCCCGCGCCATCTACGGCGCTGTTGCTGCTAATGGCGGCGTTATCCAGCGTCAGCATGTCCACGTTGTAAATGCCGCCGCCCAGGGTCGCCTGGCTTTGCTGGACCACGCTGTTTTGCAGCAGCAGCGTGCCGTCATTGTAAACGCCACCACCCGCACCGTCGGCCAGCCCGGCGACAGCGGCGTCGCCGCCGCGCATAATCAGGTTGGTGATGGTCACGGAGGTATTGGAGGCAACGTGCAGTACCCGCCCATGGTACAGGGCGTCCAGCGTAGCCGTGATGTTGTCCCGGTAGTTCCATTGGCCGCTGATGGTCAGGTTTTTGTCCACCAGGAGGGTCTGCGTGACGGGAATGCTGCCCCCCAACAATTGCGGGCTGACACCGTAGCAAGTGCCGTCTATCTGCACCACGTCTCCGGCTGGCGCCGCATCTACGGCCGTTTGCACCACGCCATAGATGGTTGCCGGGTCGCTGAGTACGCGAGCAAAGCAGCCGCCAAACTCGTCGGCCCCCATGTCGAACCCCTGGTGGGACGGCCGTAAATCTTCCTCAAAATCGGCCGTGATGGGCAGCGCCGGGTCAGCGGCGTCGACCACCGGCGAGGTGATGGGGATGGTGAAGTCCAATGCCGCCAGATTGGTGAAGAGGGGATCCACGGTGAGGTAACCCGGGCCGTAGCTCAGGTTGGCGCTCAGATCAGCGGGGGCGTTATTGAAGTAATCGTTGTAGCCCAGGCTGGGGTTAACGCCGTTAGGCGCAAAAACTGCCCCGGCTGTGGTGGCCGTATTGCTGATAAAAATGTTGCTGCGCACGGCCGGGCTGCCCGCGGCCACGTAAACCGCGCCGCCATTGGTGGCCGTATTGTTGTAAACGGTGTTGTGCCAGAAGTTGTGGCTGCCGTTCTGGTTGTAAAATGCGCCACCGCTGGCAGCCGTGTGGGAATAAATGAAGTTGTTTTGGATGGTAACGGCCGTTGCGCCTGCCGCGGCCACCGCCGCCCCGTTGTCCGCATTGTTGTTGTAGAAGCGGTTGCCGCCGGTGACCCGTGCCGCGCTGTTGGCGCTGAAAATCGCCCCACCGCTGGTGGCCGTGTTGGAGAAGAAGCGGTTCTGCTGAATGGTTGGCGCAGCGTTGTCAATGCATATGGCCCCGCCCTCGTCGGCCAGGCCATTAAGCATCTCGAAGCCTTCGACGGTGGCGGTGATGCCGGGAGAAATATACATGATGCGGCCTAACTGCAGCGCATCCAGCAGGGTAGGCGTTTCCGCAGACTGCTCGCGGAATTCAATGTCCCAACCACCGGAAAGGCGCACGCTTTTGGTGAGGTGCACGGTAACCTGGATGTCTGCCCCGCAGCTGCCGCTGCTGCCCACGCTGGCGGTGTCAAAGGGATGGACGCCGCTGCATAGGCCAGCTACTTTTAACTCGTCACCGGGGGCAGCGTCGGCTAGCGCCGCCTGGATGCTGCCGTAGAGCACTCCGTTGAGGTCGACGTAGCAGCCGGTCAGCTCGTCAGCGCCCATGTCCGGCCCCTGGTTGCCAGGGCGCGGCTCGCCGTCAAAGTCGCGGCGAATGGGGGAGCTGGGATCCCCCACGTCAACGGCGGGGGCTGTGTCCAGCAGGTGGAAATCGCCGATATTAGGGTCTTGCAGCCCCGGCGGGTTTACGTTGTCGGTTATGGAATTGGCTCCGACACTGGCGCCGATAACGGCCGTTCCCACATGATCGTGGTAGTAATTGTAGTCCAGGTCCGGCGCGCCGCTTGCGGCATAGACTGCCGGGCCGCTGGCCGCACGGTTGCTCTGGAAAATGGCGTTGCGCAGCAGCGGACTGCCCGCGGCGTTGTAGAAGCCGCCGCCGTTGCTGCCGGCCGTGTTGGTGAAGACGGTGAGATGCCAGAAAGTGGCGCTGCTGGCCGCGTTGTACAGACCGCCGCCGTGCTGGGTGGCCTGATTGGCGTAAATGACGGTATTGGTCATGACCATGGGGCCGGTCGCATTGTACAGGCCGCCGCCGTTGGTAGCCGTGTTGCTGTAAATGCGCATGCTGTCCACGCTGAGCACGCCCGCATGGTTGTAGAGACCACCCCCGGAAACGGCCGTGTTGCCCGCCACGTGGCTGAAGGGAGAATCTGCCCGCTCCAGCGCGCTGAGTGGTGGGGTAGAGCGGAACAGCGGGGTGCCGCTGTGATTGTAAAAGCCGCCACCCAAAACGGCCGTATTGGTCAAAATGCGCACGTCCTGCAAAATGAGGGCGCTGTCCAGGTTATACACGCCACCTCCGGCGTCTTCATCTGCCGGACCGCCGCCCAGGCCGCTGGCATCGCCGTTCACGATGGTCAGGTTTTCCAGGGTGGGGGTGACGCTGCCGCTGACGTAAAAGCCACGGCCGTTTCCTTCCGGATCGACAAAGGTGGGCAGGTTTAGCCAGCGCGTAAAGTCGTTATTCCAGCCGCCCTGAATGGTCAGGGTTTGGCTGAGATGGACGGTTTGGCGAATGTCTTGCCCATCCACGTTGATGGTGTTGACGCCGCGGCAGGTGCCGGTGACGCGAATCAGGTCATCTACGGCGTCGGGGGCGTCGATAGCTTCCTGAATGCTGCCGAAAATGATGCCGTCCCGCTGGGCGCGGCAGCCGGCCCGCTCGTCCCAGCCCATGTCAAAGCCGTTGTCGGCGGGGCGGAAGTCGTCCTCAAAGTCAACGGTGAGCAGGGTATTGGGATCGCCCACGTCCAGGGCTGGGGAGCCGCGATCCAGGCGGAACAGAGCGTCACGGAAGAGAGGATCGGCGTTGATGTTGCCGATTCCTAGTGTGACGCCGGGGTTGTCGGCCGGATTGTTTTGCCATAAGTCGCTGTAGCTAAGGGTGAGGCTGCCGCTGTTGTCAAAGATGGCCCCGCCAGAGGTGGCTGTATTCTCAATGAGCAGGGTATTCACCACGGGAACGGCCGTAGCCGCATTGTTGTAGATGGCTCCGCCATTGCCCCCAGCCTGGTTGCTGGCCAGGGTGTTATTCCATAGGGCGTTTTGGCCGCCACCCAGGTAAATGGCCCCACCGTTGCTGCCGGTCTGGTTGGCGTGGAAGAGGTTGTTTTCAGCCACGAACTGGCCGCCGCCGACGTACACAGCACCGCCTTGGGAAACGGCCGTGTTGCTGACAAACTGGCTTTGCGCCAGATTAATGAAGCTGCTGCTGCCGTAGAGCGCACCGCCGCTGTTACTGGTGGTGTTGCTGATGAACTGGCTGCGCTCCATGGTGACCACGGCGTTGCTGGCGGCATAGACAGCCCCGCCACTGCCGTCAGCCTGGTTATTTTGGAAGATGACGTCGGCAAAGCGGGGTTGGGCGGAACCCCCCACGAAAACGGCGCCGCCAGGACCGGCATTGGCTCCGTTTTGCAGGGTCAGATTCTGGAACTGTGGGCGCACGGCGCTGCCCGGGGCAATGGTAAAGAGCAAGGTAGTGCCCCCGCCGTCAATGATGGTGTCTTGCGGTTCGCCCTGCGTGCGGAAATTCGTCGACCAGCCGCCGGAAAGGGTCAGGGTGTCGTTGAGAGGAATACCAGACTCCGTGTATATGCCACGGGCAATGCGCACTTCGTCACCAAAGGAGGCCTGCCCCACGGCGTGGGCCACGGTGCGGCAGGGTTGGGTGCTTTGCGTGCAGTTGTTATTGCTGTCATTGCCGTCGCGGGAGACGTACCGCGTGCCCACCGTTGGCCGCGCCACCAGGGTGTCCGTGACCACCTGGAGGATGGTGGGGTCAAAGTCAGAGCTGGCCTGGATGCGCGCTTCGTCGGCCAGGCCGGCCGGGGCGGTAGGCGGCACTTCGAGCCGCACCTGAATGGCTTCGCTGTCGCCCGGGGCCAGGTCAATGGCGAAACTGTTGCTGGGCAGCAGCTCGGCCCAGTTGCTGCCGGGCAGCAGAACAATGTTGAACTGCTCTACGGCGTCGCCGGTGTTGGTGAGAAAATGGGTGTAGGTGATGACGTCCCCGGGAAGAACCGTGTCGGAGTAGGTGGGGGTAAATTCGAGGGCGGGGTGGGGGCTGACGATGGTTTGGATAACGGCCGTATGGGAGATGGTGGTGGAGTTGGCGGAAACGGCCGTAATCACCGTAAAGGCCTGGGTGCGGGCTGTGCCCGTTACTTCCACCAGGGTCGTCAGTGCCGCTTCCTCAAGTGGATCAAGCGCCACTGCGCCGGGGCAGGTAACGGTCCAGCCCTGGTCATTAGTGCAGCTAAAGGTGAAACTGTCCGGGTCGGTTCCCGTGTTGCGCAGCGTGTGGTTATAGGTGGCGGTAATGCCCCGCTCCTGAAAGTCGTTGCGAATTTGCGCCGGTTCCAGGGTGAAGGCCACCAGCGTGCCGTACTCGTCCGCGCCAATGTCGTACAATCCGTCAAAGGGGCGCGGCTGGCCATCCATGTCTACGCCAATGGCCGGGGTAGCCGGGTCACCCGCGTCCACGTTGGGGCTGGTTGGATTGAGGTGATAATCGGATGAGGGTTGGTCTCTAAAGTCAGGGTTGGTCGTGTAAACCGGGGTGAAAGAAATACTGCCGATACTATCGTCGAATACGTTGTTGTAGCCGCCGCTGACCGTACCGCCAGCAACGTGAACGCCGTCGTCGCCGCTGCCGCTGCTGTTGAAGGCGATGATGGTGTTGCTAATTTCGGCTGTACCACTGTCAATGTAAATACCGCCCGCCATTACTGGTGGCTTGATTGTCAGCTAAGGGTGTTGTTCCAAAGTGTGTTTTGACCTTCGTTTGAAAGTGTCAGCGCACCGCCATTTCCACCGCTGTTGCCGTAAAAAAGATTGCTGTAGAAGTGCGGTCGTACCTGCCATTATTGAAGAAACCACCACCTGCTGCACTAGCCGTGTTGTCGTGTAGGGTATTGGCTTCTAATAAAGCGTTGCCGCCGCTGGCGATCAAAACGCCTGCGCCCAGGCTGGCGCTGTTGTTGTAAATTTGATTGAGCAGCAGAAATGTGGCTGTACCGCCACTGTTGGCGATGTAAATGCCGCCACCCTGGCCACCAGCTGCCGGTGCTGTTGTTGTAGATTTCGTTGCGTTCTATGCGTGCCGCGCCGCCATCGTAAATGCCGCCGCCGCTAACCGCGCCCGTATTGGCCTGATTCCCATAGATTTTGTTGTGGCGAATGATGGGCGTGCCGTTTTGGTTGAAAATACCGGCACCGGAGGGCGCACGGCCGTTTACAATTTCAAAGTTCTCAATGACCGGGCTAATGGCGCCTGCAATGCGCACCACCTGCCGCGCCGACTCCCCATCGAGGATGGTCAGGTTGACAGCCGGGTTGGGGCCAGCGCCCCAATCATTTTCGTCAAATCCCGCCGGTCAGGGTGATGGCGGTGGTGATGGTGATCACCGCCGGGGCGCCGCCGTTGGTGTAAGTTCCGCCGGCGACGTATACTGCCTGGCCCGAGATAGCCGTGGAAACGGCCGTTTGCAGAGCACAAGGCGCCGGTATGCTGCATGCAGTTCCCGTGCCATCGGCCGTGACGTAAAAAGGGTCCACGGTAGGCTGCGCCTGCGATGGTTCCGCACCCATCAGCCAAAACAGGGCAACCAGCAGGCCAATGGCGGCAAGGGGCAGCATGCCCACAGCCCCCAGGCGCTGCCAGGGTAAACGGGGCCGGAAAAACAAGGTATGAGAACGATTTAGGCGGTTAAATTGCGACATAATTCACCTTTTGCACAAGAGGAGCAGCGACGTAATCGAGATCAAGGATAATAAAAGAAAAAAGCCAGGGTAGACTGGCCCACCCTGGCCTGTTAACTCAGCTTTACGGGTTTATGCGGGTGCTGTAGCCAGTATTGCCAATCGTCATTTCCTGGCCACAGGTTACGCCGTTCAGGGTAGCAGATAGCCCCTCGGCAATACCAACATTATTTGTGGTTCCGGACATATTTGCGGAACCACCCGGTGCGGACACGACGATATTCCCGCTGGCACCGCTTTCAAGCAATGTGCCATCCTGCACAACAGCCACAGATGCATCGCTGATGGTCACATTGCAGGTAAAACTGCCGGTTACAGCAATGTCGGCGTTGAGGACCACGTATTCCGTCCCGGTGCCCGTAATGGATTGCCCGCTTAATCCGCCGACAACCCGTACGTACACAAGGGCTACCGACGATCCCAATATGGTGAGAATGATGATAATGGCGACAGCGACTAGAACCAGGACCAGGGCGTACTCAACCAAGCCCTGGCCTTCCTCTCTTTTGGGTATGTTCATGAAAACGCTCCTTAAAAAAATCCGTGAAAATAAAAATATTAATGAAAAATAAATGACTCGTGTAAAATTTAAATGATTTGTGAAAGCTTGTAAAGTGAAATTAGTCATGGTATTGGAATGACAAGAGTTATCGCTTTGTTGCAAGGACGCTGTCCCCATTGTTTACAAGGCCCGGTTTTTGCCGGAGTCTGGCGCACCCACGAGGAATGTCCGGTTTGCGGCATACGCTTTGCGCGGGAAGATGGTTACTACATGATGTCGGTGTTTATTGGCTACGTGATGGGCGCAGTCATTATGGCCCCCATTTTGCTGGCGCTGTACCTGCTGAACGTACCCGGGTGGTGGTATGCTGCCGCCAGCGGGTTGTTGGTGCCCCTGTCCCCCCTCATTTTCCGCTATTCGCGCCTCATCTGGCTGCACCTGGACGAGTTGTTTGACCCTCGGTAAGGCGAGTTACAAGGTTGCAGGTTACATGTGCGGTGTAACTTTGTAACTTGTAACTTTACCCCCATCACTCTATGTACATCTCCAATCGCTCGCCCTCCAGCGTGAGATAACCCTTCATCAGGTTGGCGGTGAGGCAGGAGTGCACCGGCAGTATCAGCAGCAGGTCGCCCACGGCCGTTTCTGCCAACAGTGCTTCATCCCCCTGCACAATGCCGTGCTCCTGGGAGAGAGACACCACGTGATTGGGCAAAATGTCCCAGCCGGCGTCAGTGAGGCGGGCGATACGGCCGTAACTCACCCCATCCTCCTCATGCAGCGCCTCCTTCGACAAATGTACCGCACCCCCATACAGCACAATTTGCTGCCGGGCTGGATGTTTGGCCACTATCGGGCAGGCCAGAGCCACGGCTACCTCTTCCAGGGTGCATGCGCCTATTTGCGCTTGCATGGTGTCGTAAAAAATAAAGTTGCCGGGGCGCAGTTCGTCCACGCCGGTAAAGTCGGTTACCAGGCTGGCGCTGGGGGTGTCACCAATGGAAATGGCGGCTTCCCAACCATGCTGGCGCAGGGCGTCCTGTAAGCTCTGCAGCCGCGCCACGGTTTCGCGGTGAATGGCCTGCACGGCCGCAGCGCCGCGGGCTTTGTAAGCGTGCCCGGCGTGGGAAAGCAGCCCCGCCAGGCGTAACTGGGGTGCAGCGGCGATGGTCTGGGCTACGGCCGTTACCAGCCCCTCATCCTGCCAATGTATCCCCGTGCGGTGATAGCCAGCGTCAATTTTGAGCCAGATGTCAGCCGGAGCGGGTAAGTGATTTTGCAGGAAAACGGCCGTTTCTACCGATTCCACCAGCAGCCCCAGCCGCACCCGCCGGGCCAGCGCCGCAATCTCCGCCATCTGGCGCACATTCACCGGGAAGGCAATGGTGATGTCTGTCCAGTCTTGGTCGGCAAAATAGCGCGCCATGCCCACCGACGACACCGTGATGGCCTGCACGCCGCGCTGCCGAAACCATTCGCCCACGGCAGCGGACTGATGGGTTTTGAAGTGGGGGCGCAGCCGCACGCCGCTGGCCTGGGCTTTTTGCACAAGCCGGTCGATGTTGCGTTGGGCTTTGGCCACGTCCAGTAACAAGGTCGGTTTGGTGATCAAAGAATCGATGTTCATGATAATCTCCTTTTAGCGGGCCAGCCAATCAGTGGGTCAGCTTGCCCACAAATCCGCCTGACTGGCCGACCACCTGACCTCTTGCCACGCTGTCGTTCATTCGCGCAAACTGCTACAATTCCGCTACAATCGGGTCATGTTCAATGCCAGGAAGCTCGATGCCGCCCAGTTTATCCTGCCTATGCCCCCCGGCGCCAGAAACTCCAAGGGCCAGCGGGAAGTCCGATTTCCTAACTGCTTTAACTTTCGCGACGTGGGCGGATATCGCACGGAAAACGGCCGTTTCCTGCGGTGGGGGCAGCTTTACCGGTCAGGCACCCTGGCCAAAATGGCTCATGCCGACCACGAGATTATGCACAGGCTGGGCATCCGCACCGTGTTCGACTTGCGCTCTCCGTCTGAAGTAGCCAAACAGCCTGACCGCCTTCCCCAACCCATGCCTGCTTACCAGCATCTTCCGCTGGTCAACCACGATGGCAGCGTGGCCCAATTGCGAACCCTGCGCCGCTACCGCCAGCGCATGGACCAGATGCTGCTGCACATTTACACTCGCGTCGTCCTTGACCAGAACGCCCACCACCTGGGGGCCATTCTGCGCCGGTTGGCCGAACCGGCCAATCGCCCGGCCCTCATTCACTGCGCAGTGGGCAAAGATCGCACGGGCGTCGCCGTGGCGCTGCTGTTGGCGCTGCTCGGGGTGCCGGAGGAAACCATTGTGGCCGACTACACGCTGAGCAATCGCCACCACCCCGCCATTTTGGCAGAAATGCGCCCGGAGTTTTGGCGGGCAACGGTGTGGGCGTGGATACGGCCATCCGCCCTTTATCCCCTGGCCCTGGCCCAACCCGACACTATGCGTGCGGCCTTGCGGCACTTGCGCCAGCAGTATGGCTCGGCCGAGGAGTATGCCCGCCACGCTGCCGCTGTGGACGATGCTACCCTGGCCGCCTTGCGCCAGCAGTTTCTGGAATAACCGTTCCCTTCTAATGGCTGAGGGTGATGGTCAGGGTATCCAGAAAGTTGAACCGCAAGCGCCAGGGGTGGGGGGCCAGCCGGGTGAGGGGGGCCATTTGCAGGTGGGGCAACAGCAGAGGCACCAGGTCGAAATTCCCAGCGACAGATAATTTACCCGCCAGAAAGAGGTCTTCAGGGGCGGTATGGCCGCTGATGAGGGCCAACCAATCATTAGCGGCGGCGCGAACGGTAAGGTCAGGTTGCGCGTGCTGTCCATCTTGCAGACCAACACGGCCGTTTTGCAGCGAAAGGTAAGCGGTACGGCCGTCTTCCCCAGTAATCTCAAACTGCACCACGGCCGTCAGGTCGCCTTGCGGTGTGGCTCGCAGCCGCTCTTCCAACGCCCCAAACCAGCCTGCCACCGTCGGCCTGCCGGTTTGGGGCTGCTGTCCTACGTGCAAGCTCAGGCTTTCACCGAGGGACAGTACGGCAAAGCGGGGGAAGGGGCCTTGCAGCGTGTGGGGGCCGCCGTGCTGGTCTAATGCAGCCAGGCGGTACTGCGCGGCGTCGCTGCCCGTGTTGTTCCACAAAATGATGGCTTCGCCGGTGCTGTGTCGTTCGGCGCGGCGGTGGTACCCGGCCCCGGTGAGGGTTTCAGCCAGGGCGCGCAGTTGGCTGGTGGTAAGCGATAGCTCGTACTGGGCAAGCCGCTGCGGGTGGGCAACCAGAGTGGCAAGCTGGCCGAACAGGCGCTGCTTTTGCCAGCTTTCCATGCGGAAGGTGGTGACGAGACGCCGGCAGGTTTCCAGGCGGGGCTGGCGCGGGGCCAGCAGGCCATTTTCGCCGGGTGTCAGGGTGGCGGTGAGGGTGGCGGTGGGCGCCAGGGGTTGGGCGGTGACGGTGAGGGTGTGGGTTTGGGCGTTGTATTGGGTGGTGATGGGCTGGTTGGCGGAAACGGCCGTTTCTGCTGCTGCGCCGCGGAACAACAGTGTCCAGGTGCGGCGGTCAGGCAAATGTCCTGTCTCTCCTTTTGCTGGCCCCACAGTGACGGTCCATTCCGTCTCGGAAAACTGCTGGGTAAGGGGCGTCAGGCTGTGGGCGTGAAGCCCGTCATCTTCGTAGAGGGCAAAATCATTGTCCGCGCCGGGGAAGAGGTGAATGTCCAATACCGCAGGATTATCTACACCGTTTTCGCCTGCTGCCGCCAGGGGCACAATGGCTCCCGCCTTGGCGAAAACGGGAATGTCGGCCAGACGGCCGTAAATGGCGTGCCAACTATCCCCAGCGTAGGGCAAGCCATCAAAGAAGCCAAACCATTGCCCGACCGACCCCTTTGGGCCGGCGGGCAGCCAGACCACCTGCCTGCTCAACCGCGTGTGCGGGTCGGCGGGGGTAATGAAGGGGGCGGCAATCAATTCGCTGCCGAAGGTGTACTGGTCGGGGCAGTGGTAGGCGGGTTCAGCGGTGGGGTGAGTCGTGGTACATGGGCCGCACCAGGGGCAGGTGCTGGGTGTGGTTGCGCCAGGCCATGCTGTACAGGTAAGGGATGAAGGCGTGGCGCAGGCGCAGGGCGTCGCCGGCGATCCGCGCCGTTTCGGCGTCGTAGCCCCAGGGACGGCGCTCGTGAAAGGGATTGTTGGTGCTGTGCAGGCGCAAAATGGGGCTGAAGAGGCCAAACTGCACCCAGCGGGCATACAGTTCTGGCTCTTCGAAGCCGCCCATGTGCCCGCCAATGTCGTGGCTCCACCAGCCGTAGCCGACGTTGGCGGCGGTGGCGGTGAAGTAGGGCTGGAAGGCGAGGGAGTCCCAAGTGACGACGGTGTCGCCGGAAAAGCCGATGGGGTAGCGGTGATTGCCCAGGCCGCCCCAGCGCGAGAAGATGAACGGCCGTTTCCTGTCCCTCGCGCCCCAAATCATAAAAATGCAGATGGTTGAGCCACCACAGCGGGTCAAGGCCCGGCAAGCCGGACAGCGTGCCCTGCTGCCAATCCATCCACCAAAAATCCACGCCGTCGGCTTCTTGGGGATGGTGCAGCAGTTCAAAATAGGCGTTGGCAAAGGCCGGGTCGGCAATGTCGAAAGGGATGGGTTTCTGGGTCGGCGGGATCCAGGCCCAGCCGTTCGGCCATGGCCGCGTACTGCGCTTCGTGGGGCCAGACGCCGTCGGCGGGGTGCAGGTTGAGGGCGGTTTTCAGGCCGCTGCTGGTGCAGTGCAGCGATGAAGGCGGGCGGGTCGGGGAAGAGGTCGCGGTTCCAGGTGTAGCCCGTCCAGCCGCGCGAGGCGTTGCCGGTGCGCGTGATATGCCAATCCATGTCCACAATGCAGACGGAGAGCGGCACGTCGTGGGCGCGGAATTCGTCCATGAGGCCCAGCAGTTCGTCAGCGGTGTAGGCCCAGTAGCGGCTCCACCAGTTGCCCAGCGCCCAGCGGGGCAGCAGCGGGACGGGGCCGGCAATGTGGGCGAAAGTCGCGCAGGCAGGCGGCGGCGTCTTGCCCGTAGCCAAAGAAGTAGAGGTCGCGGTAGCCATCAGGGGCGCGGCGGGGTTCCAGCCAGCCATCCTCGTTGAAGACCAGGCGTTGAGGTGTCGTCGTAAACGGCCCAGCCGCTGCGGGAGAGCAGCCCTTCCTCGAGGGCCAGCGCGCCGTCTACCTGGTCCAGGGTGCGGGCGGTGCCCAGAAAGTTCGCGGGATTGGCTTGGCCAAACTGCCAGGTTTCGCCGCTTTGCCGCAGGGTGATGGAGAGGGTGTCGGCGGTGAAGGGCGCGCCGGGCCGGTAGGTGAGGTGGAGGTGAGCAGTGGTGAGGTGGAAACGGCCGTCTTCATCCTCCACTACTTCGAAATCGGGCACGGGTTGGCGACGGTGCCAGAAAGCCTGGCTGGGGCGGTCCTCGAAACGGCCGTTGGGGGTGTATTCCAGCCGCAGCAGCCGGGAGGTAAGCACCGTAAAACGGGCATTGCCATGAATGACCACAGCTTCAGGATGGGCAACGGGGTTAAATTGGATGGGGAAGGAGGTTGTGTAGGTCATAGGAATTGTCACTGGTCAATAGTCAATAGCTAACGGCTAATAGCTCTCCGCTAATTGCTCATACACTGTTAGGCCCACTTGCTGGCAGAAGGCGATACCGTCGGCGTTAGCGGCAAGGTCTTTAGTCATGGCCACGACAACGGCCGTTTCCAGGCCGCGCCGCAGCAGCCCGGCGTCGTGCTCATTGGTGGCCTGATCCCCCGTTTTGTGGGCCAGCCACGCCTCTTCCGGCAGTAGAGCGGGCAGCTTATTGCGCAGGTGCTGGCGGTGCAAAATATCCAGCATCTCCTGGCAGGCCGCGGGCGGCAGGCCGTCGCCTTGGGCGATTTTTTCCAGGAGCAGGCCGACGTCGCGGGCCGAAGTAAAGTTGTCCAAACCTCGATCCCGCGCTTCATAATCCATCAGCTTGCGCTGCAAGGCGGTGTTTACCATGCCTAACTGGTGGATGGTGGCGCGAATTTTGGCCAACCCCAAGACGTCAATGAGCAGATTGGTGGCCGTATTGTCACTGAGCACAATCATTAACCGCGCCAGGTCGCTGTAGCGCAGGCGCAAGCCCGACTCTAAGTCGGTAATGATGCCGCAGCCACCGACAATTTCTGCGGTGGGCACGGCGAAGGTTTCATGAGGGTTGAGTTGCCCCTCACTTACTTGGCGAAAATACTCCCACAGAATGGGCAGTTTGATCAGGCTGGCTGCGGGAAAGGTGACGTCGGCATTCAGCGAGTAGGTTTCACCCGTGGAGAGACGTTTGACGTGAAAAGCGGCCGTGCCCTCCAGATTTTGCGCCAATGAAAGCAACTGTTCTTGCAACTTACTTCTCCGCGTTATGCGTTTTGCTCGATCATATGATTCACTGATTGGTGGACCAGGTTTTCCAGCACATCAAGGTCAATGTCGGCAAGTTTGTTGATGTAAAGGCAAGATTTGCCTGTTTTGTGTTTACCTAACTTTTCCAATAGCTCATCATATTGGTCAAAGCCAGCCATGATGTAAAGCGTCAGGTTTTGCTTGCGCGGCGCAAACCCGGTCAAGAACCAATCTCCTTCCCGTCCGCTGGCATACTTGTAGCGATAGTTGCCAAAACCGACAATGCTGTCCCCCCACATTTTTGGTTCTGCGCCCGTTACTTCTTGCATTAGCTCTAAAATTTTCCAGCTATCTGCGCGTTTGCGATCATGCTCAATGCTGTTGAGATAGGCTGCGACGCTGCCGTCATTAGGTTTTGTCTTCAATTCACTCATTTTGCCTCCATCGAAAATAACCACTGTAGCCGAGGATTCCTATCCTCGCTGTGCGAAAAGGATAATGCGGATACAGTTTTTTATTCAAGTTACTGCGCTTTCGCTCATGCCGTTCCCTTAAAAATTGGCTGTTCTCTGGGACTCATCTCCGTCTGCGGCCACCGTTGGCTGCGCCGCGGGCAGCCAAACCGTAAACGTTGACCCTTGTCCTTCACCTCCGCTGTCCACACTAATTTTGCCGCGATGCCGGCGCACGATTTCATCGGCAATGGCCAACCCCAGGCCTGTTCCCGGCTCACCGGAGGTACGGCCTGCATGACCACGATAGAAGCGTTTGAGAATGTGGGGCAGTTCCTCTTGGCGAATTCCTTGACCCGTATCGGAAATCTCAAAACTAATCCAATGCTGCTGGTCTTGGTAACGCCCTGAGGTTTTCAGCACAATCTGGCCGCCAACGGGAGTGTAGTTTAGGGCATTTGTGAGCAAAATGCTCAAAACTTGGCCTAGCAGGTTTTTGTCTCCCAGTATTGGCGACAGATTGGGCTTTAGCCTGGGAATCAGCTCGATATTGCGGCTGGCAGCCAGAGGCTGGCGGTCTGTGGCATATTCTTGAACCAGTTCATTCAGATCAATGAGGTTGAGTTTCCACTCGATGCGCTCCTGATCAAGACGTGAAAGCTGCAATAAACTTTCTACAATCGTGTTCAGACGAATTACTTCGCGACCAATACGTTCGATGTAATCCTGGCTTTTGACCGGATTCAAGCCTAACAGGTCGTGATAGAGCTTGAGGCTGGCTATGGGCGTGCGCAATTCGTGAGAAACGTTAGAAACAAAGTCATCCTTCACGCGTTCTATTTCTTTGAGGGCGGTGATGTCCCGAATGCTGCAGAGAAGATTGATGGCGTCTTCGGGTTGCTGAATGGGCGCCAGGGCAATGTCAGCATCGAATTGGGTTCCGTTTTTGCGTTGCGCAGTAAAGTCTAAACGCATGGGCTGCTTCTCGTTAAGGACAATTTGCAATGCTTTGGCAAAGCGGTCTTTGTCTCCGGGAATGACCAGGCACATGGGGAATTGATCGCAGGTTTCCAATGTTGTGTAGCCAAACATGTCCGTGTAGGCAGGATTAAACAGGCGCGGGCGCAGTGTGTGGTCGAGCAGTAGAATGGCGTCGGGGCTGTTTTGCAAGATGGCTGTGACTTGTCGGGTGGTTTCCTGGAGTTCGGCAGTGCGGTGGGCCACGGCCGTTTCTAACCGTTCATTGGCGCGCGCCAGTTGCTCATATAAGTCGGCGTTGTGCATAGCGATAGCGGCGTGCTGGGCAAAGGCTGTGGCGACTTCGACTTCCTCGGTGGTAAACGGCCGTACTTCATGTCGATCCAGCGTTACCAGGCCGATAATGTTATCGTCAAACATGAGGGGTACAGCCAGCCAGGAGCGTATCTTCCCTGACTGATATAAATCCGCCTTCTCCTGAAAATGATGGAATTTTGCGGGAATGTCGGCAAAGGAAACCGGTTTTTGGGTGGCAAAAACAAAGGAGTTGGGCGAATCTGTCCCCACGGGAATGGCCAGGCCGATGAGCTTATCCGGATGGTCAAACCCCCGTGCAGCGCAAATGATCAACTGGTCCCCGTCCCGCTTTTGCAGCGAAGCGGAATCGAAAGAAATGGAGTAGCTTAACTGCTCAAGTATGCGGCTCAAGACGGTGTCCAGCGCCAGGGTACTGTTGAGAACGGCCGTTGTTTGCCGCAGCGTTTCCGCCAGGTGGCGGCGGTGCTGCTCGGCTTCGTAAAGCCGGGCATTGTGGATAGCATTGGCCACGTGATTGGCAAATGCGCGCAGGCTGGCCGCATGTTTGGTGGTGTAGGCATTGGGTTTCGCGCTGGCAACGTGCAAAAAGCCGAGACAATTATTCGCGTACACAATCGGCGCACCGGCAACCGAGCGCACCCAGTCCAAGCCAGGAATTAAGACCCACCCTGGGAATTCCCGCGTATCGGCTACCGCCAAAGGCTGCCCCGTTTCCATTAGATAATTCAGTGTTTCTGTCTCGGAAATGACAAACTCGACACGTTCCATGATGTCCACCGCATCAAATTTATCATAACCTTTTTGGCCCGCGGTATAGGTTTTGCCATCCCGTACAAGCAAAATGTCGGCGGCGTCATAAGGCAGAACGCGATGGATATTGCCCAAAACGTGGTCGAGGACCTCATCCAGGGCCAGCGTGCTGCTGAAAATAGCGGCCGTGTCGCTCATGGCTTCAGCCCGCTCGCGCTGTTCCTGTTCAGCTTTGGCGATGGCCATGCGCTCGGTGATATCGCGGGCAATGTGCATGGTTTGCTCCAGCTTGCCCTGGGCATCGTATATGGCGCGCCCCCGTACTTCGATCCAGAAATGACGGCCGTTTCGCAAGTTAACTACCGTCGTAAATACGTCAATGGATTCCCCTCTGGCAATTCGCGAAAATGCGTCAGCAATCTTCTCTGCCCCTTCACCGGTTAGAAACTCATTGAAACTATGTCCCAAAACCTCGTCGACTACGTAACCGGTGTCAATGCTCATCTGGTCATTGATGAAAGAGAAACAGCCTTGATGGTCTAGCATAAATATCCAATCATTGGCCGTGTCGAAGATGGAGCGCAGCCGCACCTGGCTTGCCTTGAGTTCAGCCTGCCGATTTTCTTCGATGGAGTTGCGATAATGGGTAAGCAGCAGGCCAATACCCACGACCAGGGGGAAAATAAGGAAGTTGTCGCTCGTGAGCATTGCCTGGCGAATGGCCACATCCCAAACCAGCAGCCCAATCAGGATTAAAAAGTTGAAGAGGGTAAAGAGGATGCAGGTAGTCAGGCTGACAAACACGTTCAGGAACAGGGTGGGGAGGATAAGAAAAAGGGGAATAGCCGTGTAGCGACCTGCTTGAATGAGCAAAATGGTAGTACCGACAGTAAATGTCAGAGAAAAAAGATGAGGCGCCCATTTCACCATGCGCCTGCGGCTCATCAGGTAAGCGAGGAAAGTGCCACCTAAAGTAATGCCTAAAGGTAGGATTTTTTGCGAATTAAATTCCGCTCTATTTAGCAAGGAAGAGCCCAGCGAATAAGCTATGGAAACCAGGAACAATACCAGCAGCGTCGATGCCAGAAGCTGCGGCTGGATTTGCGCGGTGGGGGAACCGGTTGCAATTTGGGGCGCAGTCCACGCCAGCCAGATTTCGCGCAGTTTTTTCCTCACCGTTCACGCTCCGATAAAATTTGAAGCTGCATTGCTGGCATTATGAGCCTTCTGCCAAAGTGGCGTGCAGAAAAGTAAAAATATCGGCCCATTCATCTATCCATTTACTGGTCGGTTTGCCTAAACCGTGGCCAGACTTGGTGTCTACGCGGATGAGGATGGGATTTGTGGGGCCATGAATTTGGGAAACGGCCGTTTGCAGCGCCGCTGTGTATTTGTACGAATGTAAGGGCACGACCCGGTCATCGCCATCGGCTGTGGTGACCAACGTGGCCGGATAAGCCACCCCTGCTTGGATATTGTGCAGTGGAGAATATGCCATCAGAAAACGAAAATGCTCAGGGTCTTCCTCCGCATTGCCATATTCGGCCGTCCAGTAGCGCCCGGCCGTAAACTTGTGGAAACGCAGCATGTCGGTGACGGGCACAATGGAGAGCACCGCGCCGAATAAATCCGGGCGCTGCAGCATGACGGCCGCCGTCAGCAGGCCGCCGTTACTGCGCCCCATAATCGCCAGGCGATCAGGCTGGGTATAGCCATTGGCAATGAGCCACTCGGCAGCGGCAATAAAGTCGTCAAAGACGTTTTGCTTGCGCCCGAGCATGCCCGCCTGGTGCCACTCTTCCCCATACTCACCGCCGCCGCGCAAATTGACGTCCACAAACACCCCCCCGCTTTCAACCCACTGAATTTGCTGGGGGGCGTAGTTGGGCAGGTGGCTGTTGTTGTAGCCGCCATAGCCATAGAGGAGCACGCGGTTACGGCCGTTCAGCGGCAGCCCTTTTTTGTGAATCACAAACATGGAAACCTGCGTGCCGTCTTTGGAAGGGTAAAAAACCTGGTGGGTCTCGTAGCGGCTGGCGTCAAAGGGCACGGCCGTTTCCCACACCGCCTCTAGCTGCCCCGTGGGAATGTGATAGCGGTAGACCGTCCCAGGGGACAAAAAGGTTTCGTGCTTGAAAAATATGTCATCACTTTTGCCCCTGGCCCAACTGTCGGTAACGGCGCCCATGCCCGTTACGGGAACTTCGGCGTGGTGCGTGCCATCCAGGTTGTAAAGGTGCAGCCGGTGGGTGGCCTTGTGCATGGTAATGACAAATAGCTTGCCACCGGCCATGTCGGCGCTGACCAGGGGATCATCTTGTTCCGGCAAAATCTCTTGCCATTGGCGGCGGTCTGGCTGTGCCAGGTCGATGGCTAGAATACGGCCGTTAGGCGCCTGCCAATCCGTTTGCACGTAAAAGGTGTCGCCCACGTTGCCGATAAAGTTGTAGTAGGCGTCGGGCTCGTCGATGAGGCGAATGAAGTCTCCCTGGCTGTCCACTTCGCGGTAGTAAAGCCGGTTGCGGGCGATGGCGGCGTGCCAGACGTGGAGAATCAGGAAACGGCCGTCTTCGGTGATGTGGGGTGGAAACTTTAAGTCAGGGGCGTCAGGCCGTGCGTACACCACCACGTCCTGCTCCTGCGCCGTGCCCAGCGCGTGCCAGCACAGCATGTTGTTTTGCGGGGGTCTGTCAGGCTGTTCCGGATCCCGTTCCGGGTCGCGGTTGTAGAAAAAGCCCAGCGGCGCGCCCTCTTCATTGTAATGCCAGGCAATGCTGGCGAAGCGGCAGTGGTGCAGCACCTCGGCCATGTCTTCGCCCCTCTCCAGGTTGCGAATGCGCACCTCCTGCCGGTCGCTGCCGCCAAAGGAGACGCCGTAGGCCAGCAGGTTGCCGTCCTGCGTAATGGCCTGGCTGGTCACGGCCGCCGTGCCATCTTCTGTCAGGGTGTTGGGGTCCAGCGCCACCTCAGGTTCCTCTTGCAGGCTGCGGCTGCGGTAGAGCACGGCCTGATTTTGCAGCCCGTCGTTGAAGGTGTAAAAGAACCAGAGGCCTTTACGCTGGGGCGCAAAGCGCTTGGGATAGTTCCACAACTCGGTAAGTCGCTGGTGAATGGCTGCCCGCTGCGGGACGGCGTCGAGGAAGGCGCGGGTCACCTCGTTTTGGGCAGCAACCCATGCTTTGGTTTCCGGGGCGTTGGGGTCTTCCAGCCAGCGGTATGGGTCAGGAACGGCCGTGCCGTGGTAATGGTCAACTTGGTCACCCTGGGGGCTGGGAGGATAGTGCAGATTATGTGAACTCATCAAAGTACCTTTTTCAATTGAGGGGGCGGATTTCCAACAGCGCTTCGTGAATGGCCTCCAAAATCTCGTTAGTTTTTTCATGGCTGAAGCCGGTGCGGGCCATCATGTACTGCACCAGCCTTTCCCAATCTTGGGGATCGTACAGGCAGGCGGTTAAGAAATTGAGCCACTCCTCCAGGTCGTTTTCGGTTAATTCTTCGATCATCTTGCGCCGGCGTTTCCTTTTCTGAAGGTTAATTCTTCGGCCACAATCGCCGTGTCCTTCACGTTCTTTCCCATTCTCTCCGCAGACTCTCCCCCGGGGTCTGCCAAGTTTCAGCAGATCGAAATAACCAGGGAATAGACATCTGATTACTCCGAGAAATCGGATGTCTCGTTTCGATACACTGAGTTTGTAGTTTACCGGAAAAGTACCCCCTTTGGAAGAGAAATTCGTCCTGGTTAATGGCGGGTGTTGAGTTTGGCTGGAAAAGGAGAGTGGATACAATGGGACCATGCAAACAACCGAAACCTCCCAACTCAACGCCGCCTTACTAGCCGCCATGGACAAATTCGAGGAACGGCCGTGTTTACTGGTGCGCCACGGCAAACGCTTTCGCAAAATCACTTACCGTCAGTTTCGCACCCTGGCCCTGCGCCTGGCCAACTACCTGGGCGAGCGAGACGTGGTGCGCGGCGAGCGCGTGGTGCTCATTGCCGACAACTCCCTGGAATGGCTGATCACCTACGTCGCCACTCTGCTTACCGGCGGTGTTATCGTCCCTTTGCGCGCTTCCTTGCAAGGCGACGCCCTGCACTACGTGCTGCAAGACAGCGGGGCGCGGGTGGCCGTTTTGCAGCGGGCGCACCACATCGCCGCGGTAGACCAGGGCCTGGCTGAGGATACCGTAGACCGCCTCTTCGATTTGCAGCACGTGCTGGTCATTGGGCAGGCCGAGGACGCGCCGGCAGGTTTTGTGCAGCTCAAGGCCGCCCTGTCCGCCACGCGCCATTTGGGCGGGGAAGAGGTGGAAACGGCCGTACGCCAGCACGCCTTGCAGATCGAGGCCACCAGCCTGGCGACCATCTCCTACGTGTCAAGTTCCACCGACAAGCCCCTGGGAGCCGTCTTTGAGCACGGGCAGATGCATGCCCGCCTGCAAGCCACGGCCGAAATTCTCCCCTTTGACGCCCAAGACCTGGTTTATCCCGTCACCACCTGGGGCGAAGCCCACAGCCTGACGCCGACCCTGCACTGCTTTCTGCAGGGCGTGCCCGTCATCGCCCAGGCGGAAGAGGACGAGGAGCTGCTGGAAACCTTGCAGCAAACCAGCCCCACAGTGCTTTTTGCTACACCTCACAGCCTGGAGCAATTTTATGGCAACTGCATGGCCTGGCTTTCCCAGCAGCCGGAATCCAACCAGAAGGTATTCCAGTGGGCGCTGAATAAAGGGCTGGACTATTCGGCCGCCGGTTCCGAAGCCTCGGCCGACCTGGCCCAGACCTACCGCCGCGCCGAGCTGACCTTTTTCACCCAACTGCGCGGGCAAATGGGCGGACGCCTGCGCTACCTCTTCTCCTCCGGGGCCACCCTGCCGCGCCAGCTCACGGAATTCTACGAAGCCATCGGCATGCCCGTGTTGAACTTGTACAGCATGGCTCAAACCGGCGGTTTTCCGGCAGCCAACCGGCCCCAGGCGCAGCGCCGCGGGTCGGCGGGGCAGGTGGCCCCCGGCTTCCAGATTCGTCTGGCAGAGGATGAGGAAGTGGTCGTACGCGGCGACATGGTGATGCGCCGCTACTGGCGGCGGCCTCAGGAAACGAAGCAAGCATTTGACGATGCAGGCTGGCTCTACAGCGGCGACCAGGGATACCTGGATGAGGAGGGCTACCTCTTCATCACAGGGCGCAAGGAGCACGTCATCGTGCTGTCGGTGGGGCGCAAGATTTCCCCTGCGCCCATTGAAGAGGCGCTGCGCCGCTCCCCTTTTGTGGCGGAAACGGCCGTTTTCGGCGACGATCAGCCCTATCTCACCGCCCTTATTCTGCCCGACTTTACGGCCGTTAACGCCCACTTGCCGGCCGACCCACCGCTGGCCGACCCGGATGACCCCCGCGTGCGGCAGCTCTTTGACGACATGGTGGCCCAACTTAACGCCCCCCGCGACCGCTGGGAGCGCATAGAGCGGTACCGCCTGCTGGACCCGGCCCGCATAGAGCCCGGCACTCTCACGGAAAACGGCCGTCACGCTCTGGCGCAGCGTTTTGCCGCCGACCTAAGAAAGCTTTACCCTACCACCCGGCCCTTGCAGCTTGAAGAGGTCTCCCAGGTGACGGTAGACCCCGAACGGCTGCGCTCCCTGCTGGAAAAAGAAAGCGTCCTCGACGCCTGGATGGAAGACGCCGGCATCGAATTTCTCTTTGACCTGGCCCGCCACAAGCAAATCGACGCTCCCTCCATGATTCACGTCTGCGACATTGCCGCCACCATTGCCCAGATTGAAAGCGAGGAGAAACCCCTCTCCACGGCCATCATCGTCGGCGACCCGGTGCGCATTGGCCAGGTGCTGCCTGAAAGCCAGGTGCAGCTTCTGTATCACGACCACATCCGCCGCATGCGCAACGTACTGGTCACCCTGGCCAAGATGGTGGACGGCATGGTGCTGGGCTACGTGCTGGACCGCTACGGCTACGTGCGCGGCATTCACAAGCTCGACGTGCCCCTGGACCAGCAGAGCAGCCTGCTTCTTGGCCCCCAGTTTCGCCATCACGCCGCCATTTCCGCCCAGTGTGACGCCCTGGTGTTTTATGTGCCTTACGGCGGCAAGCAGGTGCGCGTATTTGCCAACGGTAAGCTGGTGGGGCGCTACGCCGGCGGTGACTGGTACCCGGAAAATATTGCCAAGCTGGACCAGGCGGTGGCGGAGTTGGCGAAGACCCGCGGCTACGACCTGGCGGTGCTGCGCCGCCTGCTGCGCGTAGCTTTCCGCATGTCGGAGAATAACCTGGGGGCCATTTTTATGATGGGCAATGCGGAGCGTATTTTGGCCGGGTCCGACGCGGCGGAAATCAGCGGCTTTGCCACCATTCTCAGCGCCCCCATCGGCGAGATGAGCGACGAGGAGCTGATTAATTTTGCCATGCAGGATGGAGCGACGGTGGTGGATGAAAACGGCCGTTTCCGCGGCTGCATGATTTTGCTGCGCCCCGACGCCCATACCCGCGTCGAGTTGGCCCCCGGCAAAGGCGCCCGCCACAGCAGCGCCGCCAAAATGAGCAAAGAAGCCGACTGCCTGGCCATCACCGTTTCGCAGGACGGCCCCATTACCGTGTACGATGGCGGCCGGCGGGTGCTGTCATTGTAGTCCATTTGGTCAACTCAGCGACTGCCATACGTTTCTTCCACGACAATTGTTTAAGCGCCCAAAATCTATTAAAATGACCGCATACTGAGTTGCTGATCCCTATTCTAGCCAGCTATTTACAACAACCCAAATCAGCGAAAGGAGTGGTCGTTTGATGGCTCCGGGATATAGATTTCTACCTCTGGTTTATGTTATCCTCATCTATGTTTTGCATAGCGGATGCACCTTTTCGGCGGCAGTGCCTGATCCTCTGCCAGAGAGCACAATCAATCCCACAAATATGCCTGCACTAGAAATCCTACCACAAGAGGGTATGACCGTAACCCCGACCCTCATGCCCATTGATGTGTCAACCACGCACACCCATACCTCAATTTCAGCGCATGAAAAAGGATGGTTGGATTATGAAAACGACTTGTTTGGCTATCGTTTCAACTATCCACCTGAGGCCAGAATCCGTACATTAGGCGTTACGGCCGTTCCGGCAGATGAGTTACCGGAAGACGTGACACTTGAAGAGTACCTGGAACAATTGAGTGAGGAATACCCAGGCGATCTTTGTGTGTCTGTTAGCTATAAGACCATTTTTGTCATATTTGTGCCCGCAGCGGAAAAAGGTGGCAAATATACGGGGCCTTGCGGTGTTACCGGTGTGGGAGATTACGAATTTGTTGATTTGGTAGAAGTAGTCCAGTTTGATAACCAGCCTTGTACTGCTTATGGATGGAGATTACAAAAACGAGGCGGCAACATCTCCTGGCAAGGAGAATTCTATTTCCTCAAGGTCAACGATACGATTACCATTCATTTCGGGAGCATGGTCGGTACCGAAACACAATTTCGGGATACATTGGAGACTTTGAGGCAAATTGTCACATCATTTCAATCTGATCAAGGCATCAGATGCGATGCAGACTAATGTAAGGAAAAATATGATGGGACAACTCGCAAGCAAATCGATCATTCTGTTGGTCCTGGTATTGTTATTGGCTGGCTGCCAGCCGCCAAATGCCGCCGGGCGCGCCCTGGGGATGCTAACTCCGCTTCGATCTACTGAGTTTTTCAAGTTTATAGCGAATTTGAAGGTCAACTGAATATAAGGAAAGAGGCAATAAATGACAGCTTCCATTAAATGGAGCAAACAAAAAAAATCCATACTCGGTTTATTAGGGGCAATTTACATTGGATGTTTGCCGGGTTGTTCTGTCGCCGTTAATCATTCATCGCTACTGACATTAACACCTTCGGCAGTAGAAACGTCTGTAAGAATAGTGGATTTATCAACCCCAATAAGCAATACAGTCACCGCTGCCCCTGTGACCACATCCTTTGCAGATGAAATCGTCCTGACACCATCAGCCACTCCTGTTGCTATGAACAGTTTATCTACCCCTGAATCCACTTCACCTGCACCTCTAGTACAAGCAGAGATACCTGGTTGGATCTGGTATCAAGACACCGAAGCCAATTTTACCATTGCTTTTCCCCAAACCTGGATCATCAAACCAGGTTATAGGCCGGGGCAGACCATTTTTAGCTCACCAGAAACCAACTCAGAAGTGCGGATAGATACCTGGCCAGCTTTGGCCGACAACTGGTTGGATATGGTGCAGCAAGACCCCCATCGTTATATTTATTCTGTGACACCGGCAGCTATGAACATCAACGCCACTGTCATCGGGCAGCCCGCCTTTTTTCACTATCAGCCCCCATTAGCCGGTGGCGACGATATGGCGATGGTTCTGTTTCAAGATGACGATCTGTTGTTTAACATCTTTTATCAAAGCGCCGCCCTGAATGATAAAGCAGAGATGGGCATCTATGACGAGATGGTCAACAGTTTTTCCCGTTCCACTCAAGCAGATGCCGCTACCATTTTGCCCACTGGCTGGGCACAAGGGTTTGGATCGGTAGTGTTTCAGGAACAGGTTAAACTCAAAGAAACAGCTTATCAGGAGATAACAGGGACGCTGACAAGTTTTGATCCGGGTATCGTGGTGCTTACGGCCGATGATGGACAAACCTATAAGATCGGTGGGGCTGGCACATATTTTGAAGGGGAGAATGTGGATATGCGTGCCTTTACCACGGGACAGCTTATAGATGTAGGGGAGCGCCTCTTTGTGGTCGTTCAACCGCTGGCCTCTGGTCAATTTAAGGCTGTTTATACGGCCGTTGAGAAAAATAACAACTGGCAACCTGCCACCTACCAATCTTTCTTTGACTTGAACCGGGAACCGTTACCCACGTCACTTGCCGCCTATTTCCCCCTCAACGAACCTTTGTCTATCTGGTTGCGGGGACTGCCAACGCAACTTTTATCTTATCTTGTAGAAAGCGATCATGGCAGTTGGGCAAATGAGCTTGCCACCGCCACGGATGTGCTGGCGTTGGGCACAATAACCAATATGGACACCCCGCAGTTGCACGTGGAAAAACTATATGTGCGAACACAACCTTGTCTAACAGATTCAATAGCTGAGATCTGCACGGGCTGGCAGCAGCAGTTTCCACCCGAACCGCTGCTGGTCATCACGGCTACCGTATCCTCTTTGCTGCCAGATGAAGGGGTTTTTTTGCTGGCTCAACCCAGCAATGGCTTTATTGAAGTACAATTGGATGAGCATGAGCCATTGGTGGATACCATGGGTCAATTGTTGACTTGGGCGGATGTATCACCTGGCATGCGTATTCGTGCCACTGGCAACCTCGCATTAGCTGGGATATTGCAAGCAGAAAAAGTGGTGGTTTTGCAAGAAGATAGGTAATACAAATCAAACAGCCGCATCAATAGGAGTGGAGGCTTCAGCCAGAATCAAAATCATACCGATAAAGACACTTTATGCAATTGAGACTAATGTCAGGAATGTTATGATGGGAAAACTCGCAAGCAAATCGATCATTCTGTTGGTCCTGGTATTGTTGTTGGCTAGCTGCCAGCCGCCAAATGCCACATCGCCCACAAATACGCCTGCGCCGACGATAGCCGTCACCAGGGAGGTGCTGGAATCTGTTTCCCCCAGCCCAACACCGGCCGTATGCACCCCCCGGCCGACGGCATGGTGTATACGGTGGAGCCTGCGGCCGCAGATCGCGTAGTCTTACGGCTCAGCGGGCTACAGCCAGGGGAGAGCTTGATTTTGCTTTTTAGCGCCGAAAGCCCTACGCACAAAAAAGTGGTAGAGCTGCCCCTGCCTGATGCCGTTGCTGCCGACGGCCGTTTTGCTTACGAAGAGAGCCTTTCCAGACTGCCGGATGCCACAGAAAACACCTGGACGGTCAAGGTTATTCACAGCCGCGGCGTGGCCTGCCAGGACGTCACGCTGCCCTAATGCCCGTAAACGGTAAACCATCACGAATTACCGTTTACAGATTTGGGGAAATAGCGCTCCCTGGTCACCTGGCCAGGTAATTTCCCCTGCCCCTCACCAGCCGCAACTCCCCCCCCTTGCCCGATGCCGCCGGGCGCGCCCTGGCATATCCTATAGCTACGAGGTGTGTGATGGTGAACGAAAAGAGCCCCCTACGCGTCTTATTGGCCGATGATCAGGCCAGCGTGCGCGCTGCATTACGCTTTTTGTTGGAACAAGAACCGGGTCTTGCTGTTGCCGGCGAGGCAGCCGACGCCACCGGCTTATTGCTGGCGGCGAGCAAATTACCCGCCGACGTGGTGCTGCTGGACTGGGAGCTGCCCGGTCTACCGCCGCGTCACCTGCTGCGGCTGTTGGGGTATGAACGGCCGTCTCTCCAAATCATCGCTATGAGCAGCCGCCCCGAAGCCCGCCAGCCGGCGCTGCGCGCGGGTGCGGCCGCTTTCCTGAGCAAAGGCGCCCCGCCCGAGGAAGTGCTGGCGGCCCTGGCCGCCTTGCCCAGCCAGCCAAGTGGCCTGGTCACCTAGCCAGGACACATTTTCCCCTCACGGCCAGCCGCAAGACTCCCCACCCGCCAGATGTGCAAGGGGAGTTTTTTCTTTATCCTGCAAGTAGCTCGAAAAAAAGTGTTACAAAACAACCTGCTGAAACGACTATACCAATAGACGTTACAACAGGTTCTGGGGTGAGCTTCCCCTAAGATCGTTTATCAATTTTAGGAGGTTTGAACCATGTACCGTCAGCAAATGACAAAATTGTTTGTAATCTTGCTCCTTCTGGGACTGGTAATTGGCGGATGTGCGCCGGCGACCGGAAACGAACCGGCTGTGGCCCCCGCCGAAGCCAATGCCCCGGTGAAGGGAGCGCCTGAAAGTTTAACACCACAGCAAGTCACAGAGAACTTTTACAACTGGTATTTGGCAACCATTGGCGACCGCAGCGATGGCAGCTTCACCAATCCATTGGTGGAAGGACTATATCGCGACAGCGAGTACCTGACGGCCGATTTCGTGGCCCGCATTGATGAAACCCTGGCTGGCTTTACAAAGGGCGGTTTCGACCCCATTTTGCTGGCCCAGGACATCCCTGTCAGCTTTGAGGTGCAGGAACCTTCAATCAATGATGGAACGGCGACGGTAGTTGTGCTGCGCACCTGGGGCGGCAACCCCGACCCCGATCCCATGGTGGTGCATCTGGTGCAGGAAAACGGCCGTTGGCTCATCGACAACGTCACGCCTTTTGAAGTTCCCGTCACGAACCCGCCCGTCGAGCCGGAAACACCCGACGCCGTGGTGCGCGCCTTTTATGACTGGTATCTGGCCTACATTGGCGACCCGGCTACCGACAACTTCCGCAACCCCATGGTGGACAAAGCCTATCACGACACGCCCTATCTCACCGAAAGCTTTGTGGGTCACATCGACGATCTGCTGGCCAGCTTTGAGGGTGGCGGTTATGACCCCTTCCTCTGCGCCCAGGCCATTCCCACGGAGATGGCGCCTGACGTCACCTTTGCGCGGAACGGCATGGCCAGCGTCGCGGTGCGCTCCAGCTTCCCCAACCACATGGTGGTCGTCGACCTGCGGCCGGAAGGGGAAAGCTGGGTCATCAGCAACATCACCTGCGCCATGGACCCGGCGGGCGTGGCCACAGCCTTTTACACCTGGTACCTGGGTTATATGGGCGACCGCGCCGCCGCAGACTTCCGCAACCCGCTGGTGGATAAAGCCTATCACGACCACCCCATGCTGGCCGAAAGCTGGGTGCAGACGGTGGATGAAACCCTGGCGGGCTTTGAGAAGGGCGGTTTTGATCCTTTCCTGCTGGCCCAAGACATTCCCCAAGACTTCAGCGTGGACCCGGGGGTGGTGGCGAGGAACGGCCGTTGTGCACCTGCAATTTGGCCCGGACTGCGTTAAACACCTGCTGGTCACCATGGACGACACCGGGCGGAAGATTGCGGCCATTGCCGAAGACGCGGGCCTGCCCAACGAGGCTCCCGCAGATGAAGGCAGCACCGTCTCCCAGTCTGCTTACGTTAACACCGAGTATGGCTTTTCCATCAGCTACCCCACGGCGTGGGTGAAGGATGAGCTGGAGTTGAATGGCCCGGGAATGCCCGATGATTGGCCGGTGGTGGCGGCCTGGCTGCTCATGCCCGTGGACGTGGCCGAATACCTGGCCAGCCACAGCGGCCCGCCAGACCCCAATGCGCCCGTCATTGTAGCGCCCTTTAATCTCGAAGTTGTGGTAGGCGATGCGGAAGCATTGGTGCGGGTTTATGGCGAACTGGATGGAGAAACGGCCGTGATCAACGGCCACGAAGCCACCATCCTGCGCCGTGACCCCGGCTACAGCCACGTCATTTTTGCCCACCCGCTGCGCCCGGACACCTGGATTGTCTTCACCGACTGGGTCACTGCATTCCCAGGACGGGAAGGGCAGGCCAAGGCTGCAGCACCAGTGTGGGAACCTTTATTGCAAAGTTTACAGTTTAACAGTTAACGTTTTGGTAGTGTGACCTAAACCTACGAGTTCTACGCAGACCTCGTAGGTTTACAGATGGAGGAATCTCATGAAACAGCAGTTTAATTTGCACAAGAATTGGATCTGGCGGGGCGTTCTGGCCCTGTTGGTCCTCATTGGTTTACTTGGCGTCTCGGCGGGAACGGCCGTTCACGGGGCCGAAAGCGCCTGGAACGCCACCTATTGGAACAACATCAAGCTGGAGGGCACGCCTGTGCTGCAGCGCACCGAAGCCAATCTGAACAACGATTGGGGCGACGGCACGCCCCACCAGTTAATTGACAAAGACAAATTCTCCGCCCGCTGGACGCGCTGGATCTACTTTGAAGGCGGCAGCTATCGCTTTACCGCCACCATGGACGACGGCATGCGCGTCTGGGTCGATGGCAACCTGCTCATTGATTCCTGGTGGGACAGCCAGGTGCACAGCCTCAGCGGCGACATCTACCTGACCGCTGGCGACCACCAGGTGAAGGTAGAGTATTACGAAACCGGCGGCAAAGCCGTGGCCAAGCTGAGCTGGTCCCGCGTGGATGCAGCGCCTGGCACCATTTACAACTGGCGCGGTGAATACTTTAACAACATGAGCCTCAGCGGCAGTCCCGTGCTGGTGCGGGATGACTGGAACGTGAACTTTGTGTGGGCGGGCGGCTCCCCGGCCTGGGGTACTGTCTCTGCCGATCAGTTTTCGGCCCGCTGGACGCGCAATGTGCAGCTCAATGCCGGGCGCTACCGCTTCACCATCACCGCTGACGACGGCGCGCGGCTGTGGGTCAACAACCAGCTTGTCATTGACCGCTGGTACGATCACGCCACGGAGACCTTTACCGGCGAGATCAATATTCCTGGCGGGGCGACGCCCATCAAGGTGGAGTATTACGAAAACCTGGGGCATGCCGAACTGCGCCTGAACTGGGTACAAATTAGCAGTGCGCCTGCGCCGCAGCCCACGCCGGGCAGCGGGCAGAGCAGCGCGCCCACAGCCGTGGTGGTGGCCGGCGCTTTGAACATGCGCCAGGGACCGGGCACGCAGTATGGAGTGGTAACGGCCGTTTCCTACGGCACCACCGTCACCCTCACCGGCTATCGCAACCAGGGCGCCACCTGGGTGCAGGTGAAGCTGGCCGACGGGCGGCAGGGCTGGATGAGCGCCAGCTATCTGCAGAGCAGCTTCCCCTTTATCAATTTGGTGGTAAGCAGCGAACCGGTTCCCAACACCGGCGGCGGGCAAAGCAGTGCCCCCACGGCCACTGTGGTGAATGCTTACTACCTAAACGTACGCTCTGGTCCGGGCTTGGGCTACAGCGTGGTCAGCGTGGTCGCTGGCGGCGACGTGGTGGAGTTGGCCGGATACCGCAACGCCAGCACGACCTGGGTGAAGATCCGTCTGGACAACGGCGTGCAGGGCTGGGTAAATGCCAATTATCTGCAAAGCAGCTTCCCCTTTGCCAACCTGGCAGTAGGCAGCTAATCTTTTTCGAATTCCCTCTGAACAAACCCGAAGGGCCGCGAAAACCCTTCGGGTTTTTTGTTTAGCCGCGGGTACACCTGGCCAGGTGACCAGGACCGCAACTGGTAAACCGAGGGGTTGCGAAACTCCCCGAATACCCGTGGGCTTCAGGGGGGGACTGGTATAGAGTAAAGGTTGTGAAATTTAGGAGGCGCAATCATGACCACAACCAAATCCCAAATGACTTTCTTCTTAGGAATCATCTTTTCGCTGATGGGTGTCATGGGCTTGTTGCTAAATGTTGCCGCGAATGACTGGTCCCGCATGTTGGTGGTGACGGGTCTTGTCCTGGTCAATGCGGGCCTGTTTTGGATGGGGCAATTGCTGCCCGACCAGAAGCGATGAAGGCTGTTTGGAAACGGCCGTTCAACACCGCGCGATGTGTTATGAGAAAATTCATGTGACACATAAGGAAGACCTAATGTGCAACTTTCAAGCGGCCACCAAATCATCTAAGTGAAGAGGCGGTCGGCCCAGTTGCAAATTGATGAACACACAAACCGTGTGAGAAAGTACCTTACGAATCAAACGATGTTGATAATGCCACAGGTCATGAGCACGCGTCTTGGTGATGTGGTAACGCTCAGTCAAGTGTGAACCCACTGTTTCGACCAGTTTACGCCAACGATTGCATGTTTTGATGACAGATACCGGAGGCTTGGTTCTCATGTTCTTACGGGCAGGTACCACAAGCTCGATGTGTCGTTTTCGGGCTAAATTCTCCTGACGCCAGCTATCAATAAAACCTTTATCTGCCGGAATCACACCTTCAAAGCCGGTAATCAAGTCATCCAGGAGTTGACAGTCGTGAGGACGAGCCGGCAACAAAGGGTAGTGAATAATCATACCCACTCGTGAAATGCGGAGACCTAACTTGAACCCATAGTAGTGCAGGTCTTTGGCGGCACAGTAACCATAATCGGCATCTCCTTGGAAACAGTGGTCCCGTTGACTGCGTGTATAGGTGCAGACAGGTAACGGTAAGGTGTCAATGATTTGCACACAGTCATTCGCTTGTCCGCTGACCTGCGTTAATCGTTGTTGAATCAATGCTTTGATAGCCCATAGATTAGCGGCTTGCCGGACAAAAATTGTTCTTTCACGCAGATGAGGAAAGAAATGGTGGTAGTGGGCATGAAAATAGTCATAGATGTCTTCATCCTGATACAAACCGAAATACTCGCCGCAGATTTCAAGGGTGATAACCTCTTCATCGGTCAAAGCAGGAGAAAAACCGCGCCTGCGGATGGGATATTGAGCAACAACAACTGGATAATGTTCACACACCAAGCAGTACACCATAATGATAAAATAGTCTCTGGACATCGGGAATTCTCCTCGTTAATGAATAGTTGGTTAGTACCCCTATTCTAAAAGGAGTCACCCGATGTCCAAATGAAAAATAAGTCGCACATTAGGTAAGGAAGGTAATATGAGACACAAAACTTTGTGGGTATTCCTGGGGGCCAGCGGTGCGCTGCTTTTATTGTTGTTTGCTTTTACTCTGGTGGCAAATTTTCACATGGCCCGCAGTGAAACCCAGGCCAGCGCCACGACGGCCAGCTCCCGCTGGCCACAGGAGGCCGTTGCGCCCTTCCCAGCCCGTGCATTTTGTGGTGGAAGGAAACGGCCCCCTGGCAGAAGCACTTACTGCGGCTCTGGAGCGAGAAGTTCCAAACGCAAATTCAGCCTCAGAGACGGCCGAAACGAATCTGATAGTGAAGATAGACAAAGCCCAAATTAACTGGACTCCGGTTTCTGGCCGCGCTGAGATAGAGGTGACGGCCGCTTTTAGCAGCAACGCGGATTTTTCGTTTCTGGAGCAACAGCCATTTTACTTTCAATACAACAATGGCGATGACCAGGGTGCAGGCTATATTGTGCAGGCTGCTTCAGAAGTTCGCCTCACGGATCGGTCCAATGGCTTGCTTTCCCGTCCTGGTTATACACAGCTTATGGCAGACAAAATTGCCGTAGAGATCAATAAGGCATTGCAAACCCAGGTCTTTGCCATGCCGTGAAAAGGATGAAACATGGTTCGTAAAATGGGTTTAACCCTCATCGGGGTGATAATTTTTTTGTGTGTGAGCATAACGGCCGTTTCCCTCATTACCAATCGCCAATTGCCCACTGACGCTATGGACGCGGCACAGCTCTCGGCGCTGGATAAGGCGCGGCTGGCAGAGGTGCTGCACCTGCGGCAAACATTGGGCAATGCACTGTGGCCGGGCTGGGGCGAGGTTGATATTCCCATGATTGTCTACAACGACGCCTACGCCTTTCTGGTAGGCTACGACGATCCGCCACCCGGCTGGATCAAGGTGCCGCAGCAAGAGCAGCGCGGCAACCCCTGGGAGTTGGTTGCCGGGGATGATTTTCAGGGCCAACCATACTATCGCACGCTGTTGCCAGAGAACGGCCAGACGCCAGAAGCTTTCACGGTTTTAGTGGGCGACCGCTGGGCAAGCTCCTTGCAAACGCGACCGGCTATGCGCGTCATGATGGCCCACCAGTTTCGCGACATGCTGCCCGGCAGCATAGACGACAGTGCTGCCCTATGCTCTGGCCGCAGACCTCTTTTTGCGCAACAGCGACAGCTACGTGGCCTTGGTGCTGCACGAATCTTTCCACGCATTTGAAGGCCTTTCCGCGCCGCAGCGCTTGCTGGCCGGGGAAATGGCTAATATTCGCCACCAAGACGCTTACCCCTACCAGGAGGAAGCCTTTGTGGCCGGTTGGCAGGCGGAACTTGATTTGTTAACGGCCGCTTTGCAGGCTGAGGATGATGCGGAATCGGCCGTCCTGGTCCAGCAATTTCTGGCCAAACGGGCGGCGCGCCGGGAAGCAGCCAGGTTATCTGAGACGTTGGTCGGTTACGAGCAGCAGCGGGAATGGGTGGAAGGATTGGCCTTCTACACGGAGCTGGCCATCTTGCGCCTGGCAAACGCCGACGCCGATTACCAGCCGGTGGAAGCGCTGGCGGCCGATCCAGAATTCGATCATTATGAGAACTTTACACGGCGCTGGCAGCAAGAAGTGGACCAGATTTCGCGAATGGCGGCTGAAGATGGCGACGGCCGTTTCTACTACAGCGGCATGGCCCAAGCGGTCTTGCTCGACCGGCTGCTGCCTGAATGGAAGAAGCAGATTTTCGACGAGGGCGTTTTCCTGGAAGATTTACTGGCCACGGCCGTTCCTTGACAAATAATTGGCCAATGTTGCTTGGGGCTGTTACAGGTCCAGCACAAAATCAAAGGTTACGTGGCGGTTGCCGTCGGCCGTTTCGACGTCGGCGGCGACCAGTTCCGGCATAAAAAGGCCGTCTCGCCCATTTTGCCGCTCGCGGTCAAAGTAGAGTTGGGTGGTCAGAATTTGCCCGTTGGGCGGCTGCACGCGCACGTGGATGTGCCGCGTCCGCCCCGGGTAAAGCCCAGGCAGGATGGTTTCTAGCTGGTAACGGCCGTTCTCGTCGGCAAACTGGTGACCGCGGAAGCGATAACCCTGATTGTCGTAAGCCCCAGCATCGTCGGCGTGCCAGAAATCTAGCAGCGCGCCGGCAATGGGCTGGCAGTTGGTGTCCAGAACCAGCCCTGTCAGCAGCAGCGCCGTGCCCGGCCCATCTTCGCGGAAGTTAGCTTTTAGCGGCGTGTCAGGCGTGTAAAAAGGCCCGGCTGTTTGCGGCGGCGTAGGGTCATCATCGTCGGCGCAAAACGGGGTGGGGGGTAGGGTGTTGGCAATAGGAGAGGCGGCGGCAGGAACGGCCGTTTCCGGCGTTTCTATTTCATTGCCCGCGCAAGCTGCCAGCAGTAAACCAGCCGTGCTGGCCAGTCCGCCTTTGACAAATTCGCGGCGCGTCCATGTAGGTTTATTAATCATGGGCAGGATTGTATCTGACTTGCCCACCTGTCTGCGAAATCCATAACAACAATTAAGGCAGGCGTGACTTATGACGTTTATCCACGGCAGCCATGAGCTTTGTCAATTTCGGCAAGCCGGGCAACTCCGTACAATCCAGGTTGTAATGAAAGAAGCGATGACCGAATTTTTTGATCTTGCGCCAGAAAAGGCTTTGGCTTATTTATTTGACCGCCTGCCGGTGGGTACGGCCGTAATTGACCGGGAGTTTCGCCTGCGCCGCTGCAACCCCACCTGGGCTGAGTTCATCGAGCGCTACACGCCCTCGTCAGTTGCGGATGTGGTGCCCGGCGTTTCGCTTTTTGACCTGGAGCCCGGCACTGAAGAAGTCATCAAACCCCTTTTTGCCCCGGTATTTGCCGGAGAAACAGTGCGCCAGGAAGGCGTGCGCCTGCAAAGCGGCGGCATTGTCTCTTATTGGGACGTGGTGCTGGTACCCCTGGAGGTTAATGGGGAAGTTGTGGCCGCGCTGGATGTCAGTCTAGACGCCACGGCCCACGTGCTCAGCCAACAGAAGCTGCAAAACACCCTGGATGCCCTGCAAGCGAGTGAGGCCCACCTCCGCTCTATGTTGGAGAGCGCCCAAGGGTATGCCATTTACCGGCTGGCCGTAGACCTGGACCACCCTTACCTGTGTCGGGTTATGCTGGTCAGCCCCTCCATCCGCGAGGTGATTGGCATTGACGACCCCTTCGATTTCAGCGGCTGGTTTGGCGACATACACCCGGAAGACGAGCCACGAATTGTGGCCGCTAACCGGCGCGCAGTTACCGACGGTGTGCCCTTTGACGAGGAGCTGCGCGTCTTCCACAAACGACGCGGAGAGTGGCGCTGGGTGCATACGGTCTCTAACCCGATTTTCGATGAAAACGGCCGTCTTACCCACTTCAACGGCATTACCATCGACATTACCGCGCAAAAACAGGCCCAAGAAACCCTGGCGCAAATTAACCAGGTCCTTGAACAACAGGTTGCAGAACGTACTCGTGAAATACAGCGGAGGAACCTGGAGCTAGAGGCGCTCTACCAGGCTGACGAGGAGCTGTTACAACATCTTGAACTTGACCCCGTCTTGCAATCCCTGGTGGATGTCGCTGTGGATGTGCTGCAGGCCGACAAAAGTTCATTGATGGTCTGGGACCAAAAGCATGAAAGGCTCATTGTGCGCGCTGCCCACGGTTTTCGCCCCGAAACCTTAGTGCAGATGAACTTTGGCCCAGCAGAAGGTTCTGTTGGCCGGGTAGCCGTTACGGGTGAAATGGTTGTGGTTGAAGATGCGCAAAAAGATGAACACGTAATCAAGCACATCATTGAAGCAGAGGGCATACGCTCGTTTATGCACGTGCCAATTACCGTAGGGGAAAATGTCTTTGGCGTCTTCAACGTAGATTATGCTGAACCCCGCACGTTTTCCCCGGATGAGCGGCGTCTATTCACGGCCCTGGCGCAGCGCGCCGGGCTGGCGGTGGAAAATGCCCAGCTCTACCAGTTTGAGCAAAAACGACGTCGCGAGTCGGAACGGCGGCGGCGCGGGGCGGAAAGTTTGCGCACTATTTTGGCCATGCTCAACGCGAACCGGCCGCTGCCTGAGGTGCTGGAGACTATTGCGCAACTGGCTGGCGAACTGATGGGACCAGAAACGGCCGTAGCCATCTTCCAATATAATGCGACCTTTGAAGGGTATGAGCTGCGTGCCTCCCATCACCTTCCCCAGGTTTTACGGCAGTTGCAAACGCTCCCCATTGCATTTGTTGGTGGCGAAGCATTCAAAAGGAAAGAACCCTTTGTGGTTTCTGACCTGACTGCTTATGCAGAACAGCTACTTCCCCTCGTACCTCCCGATAGACCGGAATTGTTGGCTGCTGTGGAGGGATTGCAACACCACTTTCGCAGCTATCTGGCTGTGCCTTTGCTAGTACGTAACCAGCTCTATGGCGGCATCGCCTTTCACTTTACAGATGAGCGAACCTTTGATGAAGAGGAATTAACTCTCGCTTTTACCTTGTGTGAACAGGCAGCCCTGGCTATTGAAAATGCCCGGCTGCATGCTCTGGAACACGAGCGGCGAGAAATTGCTGAAGGGCTGCGGGATATTTTGGGCGTTCTCAATTCCAACAGGCCGCTGCCCGAGGTGCTGGATTTCATCATTGCCCAGGCCAGCCGCGTCATGGAGGCGGAAATCAGCCTGCTGTACCGCATCGACTACGAGCGCAATTTTATGGTGATTGAAGGCGCGCATGGCTTGCCTGAGGACGTGCAAGATATTGGGGGTTTTCCCCTGATAAATTCCCCAGTAGACCAACTCATTTTAAACCGCCAGCCAGCGGCTGGCCCCATTGATCACACAACACAACGCAAACCGTTTCCGGGTATTGACCCTGCCATCATTATGCGCTGGCACACCCACGTCACCGACCGCCATGACGCCTTTCTGGCTATTCCGCTGGTGGTGCGCAACGCTGTGTACGGCCGTTTAACTTTTTACTATGCCCATGCTCGCACCTTTGGTCAGGAGGATATTGACCAGGCCATGCTCTTTGGCGATCAGGCGGCGTTAGCCATAGAAAATGCCCAACTGCGCGAGAATGCCGAGCAAATGGCCGTCATGGCCGAGCGCAACCGCCTGGCGCGCGAACTGCATGACGCGGTGACGCAAACCCTTTTCTCGGCCAGTTTGATAGCCGACGTCCTGCCGCGCATGTGGGAACGGAACCCGGAGCTAGGACAAGTAAAGCTGGCGGAACTGCGGGAATTAACCCGCGGCGCGCTGGCGGAAATGCGTACGCTGCTGCTAGAGCTGCGCCCGGCAACGCTGACAGAAAGCAGCTTGGCGGAACTGCTGCAGCAGCTTGCAGCGGCGATCATTGGCCGTTCCCGGCTGCAGGTGGCGGTGGAAGTGGATGGGGAACGGCCGTTACCCGCTGAAACCCAGGTTGCCCTATATCGCATTGCCCAGGAAGCGCTCAATAACGTGGTTAAGCATGCCGGGGCTGACCAGGTGACAATTACACTGCTCTATGAAAAGGCATGTGTCGAACTAACCGTGGTCGATAACGGCCGTGGGTTTGACCCGGCCTCCGTCGGCGTTCATTCTTTGGGTTTAAGCATCATGCGCGAGCGCGCCGCTAAAATCGCCGCCGAATTTTGGGTTGAAAGCATTATTGGCGCAGGAACGAAAATTTGCGTGCGCGTGTGTGAGTGAGCAAAGAAGCATACGCTTAAACCTGCAATGTGAGGAAAACAATGAGCAACCAACCGATTCGCGTAATGATTGTGGACGACCACGCCGTGGTGCGCAGCGGCCTGGGAACCTTTTTGCTGGTGTACGACGACCTGGAGTTGGTGGCTGAGGCGGGCAGCGGCGCCGAGGCGCTGCGTCTATGCCAGGAAAAGCAGCCCCACGTCGTCTTAATGGATCTGGTTATGCCGGAAATGGATGGTGCCGCCGCTACCAGGGCCATCAAAGAGGTGTGCCCGCAGGTGCAGGTGGTAGCCCTTACCAGCTTCCGCGAAGAGGAGCTGGTGCAGGGGGCGCTGCAAGCGGGTGCCATTGGTTATCTGCTCAAAAACGTCTCGGCGGACGAGCTGGCTGAAGCCATTCGCGCCGCCTTCGCCGGGCGGCCTACTCTCGCTCCGGAGGCGACCCAGGCTCTCATTCATGCGGCCACAAAGCCGCCGGAGCCGCAGTTTGACCTGACCCCTCGCGAACTTGATGTGCTGGCGCTGGTGGTGCAGGGTCTAAGCAATGGTGAAATTGCCGCAAAGCTGGTAGTCAGCCAGTCCACGGTGAAGTTCCACGTGAGCAGCATACTTTCCAAATTGGGTGTCAGCAGCCGCACGGAGGCCACGGCGCTGGCAGTGCAGCATAAATTGCTGCCATGAGCAGCTATTCCAGACTGGTGACAATGGGCAGATGGTCGGAGCCGGTGTCGGGCAGTACGGCCGTTTCTCCCACCGGCAGGTCAGGCGACACCCAGATATAATCAATCTGGCGGGTGGGGTCAGTAGATGGATAGGTGAAGGGGGAAGTAGTGCCATTCACCAGCAGTGCATTTTGCCAGCCCCCATTTTCCAGCAGCAGCATCTCTGCGCTCTCTGGCGTGGCGTTCATATCCCCCAACAGCACAGTCTGCATAGGATTTGGCCATTCCAGCAAAATCGCCGTACTTTGCCGCACGCGAATGGCGCTGTCGTCGAAGATGTGGTGGTAATGGGTGGTGAGCACCGTCAGCGAGGTCCCGTTTCCCGCATCCACCACCACTTCCAGGACGCCGCGGCCCAGCAGCAAGTCCTCCGGGGGCAGGGGCAGCACCCGCTGGCTGATGACGGGTAGGCGGGTGAGTAAGGCATTGCCCCACAAAGGCCCGGCTGTTGGCGCAAAAACGGCCGTCATCTCCAGCCGCTGTGCCAGCCAGGTCAACATATCCACGGAGCCGTTGATTACCCAGCCACGGGAGACTTCTTGCAGCCCCACCACGTCTGCCTGCTGTTGCTCGATGGTGCGCGCCAGCGTCTCCAGGTTCAGGTCGCCCCAGGGATCGAAGCCGTTGTGCAGGTTGTAGGTCATGATGCGTAGGGGCCGGGCAGTTGGGGAAACGGGCTGCGCAGACTGCCCGCCTTGCCAGAGCACCAGGGGAAAGATGAGCAAAACGGCAAAAGCAAAAGCCCACAGCCGCCACACGGCCGTTTCTGAGGGGGTGGGTGAGCGCAGCCGGAACAAGGCCATGATGAAAAGCAGCAGAAAGGCCAGCAGCGGTATCAGTTCACGGGGGAAGGGCAGGCGCAGGTCGTAACTGGCGTAGTAGGCAAAGAGCAGGATAGCCAATAGCACCAGGGTGAAGCCGTTGGCCGCAGTCAGGCGGCGCAGGCGGCGCTGGCCCATCATGCCGGGACGGAAGCCGCGCATGGCCAGCAGCCACAACCCGGCCAGAACAGGTTGGGTGAGGAGTGTGATGACGGCCGTTACCCACTCAGCCGCCGTCCAGCCCAGCAAACCGGCCCCCGCCAGCCACACCAAAAGCAGCGCGCCACCCGCCAGGACAAAACCGCGCAGCGCGCCATTAGGCCAAAAGAGCAGGCTGAGGCCCAGCAAATGGGCCAGCAGCATGAGCAGCAGGGCCAGCGGCGGCGCCCAACCGCTCAGCGTTTGCAGCGCGGCCAGATTGCCGGTGCTAAGCAGGTAGAAAAAGAGCAGCGGCCCCAGGGCCAGCCAGGCAAAGCTGCCGCCGGCCGGGTCGGCAGGCGCGTTGGGGTAGGCGCGCAGATTGAAAAAGAGCAGCAGCAGTTGGATGAAGACGAAGAGGGTGACGAGTACGGCCGTTAACAAATCGGTTTGCCAGTGCATGTCGTAGGTGCCGTACAGCCCGTGAATGCCCAGGTCGAGGGTGAGGCCGCCCAGCACGCCCTAGGGCCAGGGCAGGGGTCAGGCTGCTTTCGCTGCTGCCTACCCAGCCGGCCAGCAGAGGTAAGGCCAGGCCAAAGGCCAGCACGCCCACCATAGCTGCCAGCAAATCCACCAGGGGATCGGCCGTCCACCACTGGATGAAAAGGCGGGCCAGCCCCATCAGCCCCACCGCAACCACCATCATCCGCCGTGCCCCCAGCCCGCGGGCTAGCAATGCGGCCAGAAAGGTGAGGGCAAACAGCACCAGGGCCAGGATGCCAATTTGGATGGCGTTCCAGCCGAAACGGTCGCGCAGCACGTAAAGCAGCAGGGGCAGGAAGGTGCGCAGCATTTGCGCCCCCAGCAGCACTGTAAATGTGACCAGGCTGCCCATGCGCCAGCGATTTGAGGAACTTGTAAGTTTTTTCAACATGGTGGCACCCCTTTTGAAAAGGATGAAGGATAGGGTGAGTTTAAGTTTTGTCGCCATTGGCGACAGCTTGTTCCTCTAATTTTAATACAAAGTGGCCAAGGATTGAAGATGGAATGAGCCGGTACTGGCCACCTGACCAGGATAAACACTCGCTTCCTGCCCGATGTGGTCTGACGATTGATGGGTTAAGCTGACATTATGGACTTTTATGGGTATGTGCGCGCGCGGAATTGGCCGGTTGTAGCCGGGTACGGCTTGTTTATCGGCATGATGGCTGTGGGTTACTACTACAACGTGACTTTTGTGCAGCTTGGGCTGGTAGATTTGGGCGTGCGTGTGTTGGGGATGAGCCGCCAGGCGGTGGCAGCCCAAATGGCGGTGCTGGCTTTGGTTACCTGCGTGGTGGCCCTGAGTTTTGGGGTGGGGATGCAGCGTTGGGGTTGGAGCACACAGTTACCGCGCAAGCTGCAATTGGCGCTGGGTGTGGTGGCGGTGCAAACGGGGTTAACGGCCGTTGCGCCCCACGTTACTTCTGCCAATGCCCTGCTGGTGTGGATGCTGGCCTGTTCCCTGGCGCTGGGCGTAGGCGTGCCCGCCACCTTCAGCCTGACCACCGACCTCATTCCGGTGCGCGACCGGGGGTACGTGGCCGCGACGATTACGGCCGTCGCTTACTTTTTGGCAGCCGTGTTTTCCGGGGTCTGGCAAATTGCGCCGCTCAGCACCATGCTGCTGTGGATCATGGTTCCCGGAGGGCTGGTGCTGGGGGTGGTGGTGCTGCTGGCCGGCAGTAGACGCACTTTTGTGGCCCAGTGGGTGGCAGAGCTGGCGCAAAATCACCAACAGGCGCGGTTTGGGTACGGCCGTTTCTTACGCTCTCCCACAGCCAATCCTGACCGCCGCTTTTGGGGCTTTGTAGCCCTCATGTTTGGCATCTTTTTTATCGATAGTCTGGGCTTTTTGCGCATTATCGACACCCCCATTTTGGTAGAAGGAGCTTGGCAGGCGGGAACGCTGACGCCGCGGCTGACCATCGGGTTGGCTCACGTGGTGACGGCGCTCATTGCCGGGGTGTTGTACACGCATTTACCCCAGCGCCACCTCTTTTACTGGATTTTTGGCATTTTTGCCCTGACGCATCTGACCTATACCTTTCGCGTCTGGCTGCTGCCGGAGACGACGAGTTTATCTTTGGGCGCGCCCACGCTGTACGCAACGGCCGTTTCCCTGTATACGGTGGTCAATTTTGCCTTGTGGGCCGATTTTTCGACTGCGCAAACCATCAGCCGCAACACGGCCGTGGGCGTCGCCCTCTCCGGCTGGGCGGCGACCTTCATCAGCACGGGGCTGGCCATGCAGTGGCAAAGCAGTGGGGTGACCCTGGAAGCCCATTTGCGCCTGGTGAATGCCCTGGCGCAGGTGTTTTTTTTGGTGATGGTGGCCGTGGCAGTTTTGCGTAAGCCAACGCCCACAGATAGTTGATGAAATCAGGCAAGATGATGAAACAACGATTATTGCTTTTGGTACTTTTGGGTTTGCTGCTGGTGGGCTGTGACGGCGGTTTATACAGCGGCACCCTGATTTTTGAGGGGGCGCACGACTTTGGGCCTGGGACGCGGCTTCCGGGTGACGTTTTTGTCCGTGCCGGAACGGCCGATTTTACTGATGGGTCGCAGGTGGCTGGGTCGGTGTACATGCTGGGCGGCGCGCTGGAGGTGAATGGCGAGATTGGCGGCGACCTGGCGCTGCTGGGCGGTAGCCTGACGCTGGGGCCACGGGCGGTGGTGCGGGGCGATTTACGGCTGGGAGGCGGCGAGATAGATCGGGCGGAAACGGCCGTTATTGCCGGTGAGGTTGTTACCGGCAGCGGCGTAGAAATCCCGGCAGCGGTTTTGGAGCAGCAGCAAAGTTGGGATGACTGGCTGCGGGCCATTTCGGCAGCGCTGCTGCTGGCCGGACTAGGAGGTCTGCTGGCGCGAGGGCGCCCCCAACCCCTGACCCACGTCGGTGAGGCGGTGGTGGACAATGCCCTGGTCAGCGGCGCGCTGGGGCTGTTGGTTTTGCTGGTGCTGCCCGCCCTGCTGGTGATGATGGCTTTCACCATCATCCTCATTCCGCTGGTAATTGTCATTGGGCTGCTGCTCGTTTTGCTGCTGGGCTATGGTCTGGTGGCGGTGGGCAGGCAATTAGGAGTATGGCTGAGCGACAGGCTGAACCGGGAGATTTCACCGGCTGCGGCCACCTTTTGGGGTACGCTGCTGCTGCTTTTGTTGTTTGAAATTCCCTATGTGGGTGACGGGCTGCTGGCAGTCACGGCCGTTTTGGTGCTGGGAGGCGTGCTGTTAACCCGTTTGGGGCAACGGCCGTTTGTGCCCGATGGGCCAAGGGGCGAGCCGCTGGACGTGTCCAGCTACGCCCGCCCAAGTAAAAAATGAAAAGGAGAAATCATGAACGAGAAAACTGATGGAACGCGCAAATCCTCTTACACGGGTACCGGCGTGGCGCTGGGCCTTTCCTTCGGGCTGATGATTGGCTTGCTGGTGGACCAGATGGCTGTGGGCATTGCCATAGGGGCGATGATTGGCATTGTCATTGGGGCGATCATGGACGGCCAGGCAAATGCGGAAAAGGAGCAAGAATAAAGGTGTTGGGATGAATATGAAACGGATTGCTGTATTTTTGTTGCTGTGGCTAGTAACCTTTGGGCTGTATGCCGTTGACCTCTGGGGGTTGGGGCTTTCGCCACTGGTGCGGACTGCGCCGTGGCTGCTGCTGGCGGTGGCGTTGATCGATGTCGGCGTTATCACGGTGGCTTTGCGTTTGGCTGCGGGCGGGGGGTGGTCTTTGGCCGGGCGGCTGGCGCTGTTGATTTTTGGCGTGAAAACGGCCGTTGTTGTTGTGGAAACCATCTACCTGCCCGACGTGCTGCCTCTAGCCTGGGTGCCAGGGCTGCTGGTAAAAGGCGGTATTACGGCGCTGCTGGTTGGGCTGGTGGCGGTATGGCTAAACGGCCGTTGGGCAGGCAATAAGCCCCGCAGCACCTGGTTCCCCTGGGCGACTCTTTCCTGGCGGCGCTGGCTGCTGACTGGCGTGGCGTGGATGGTGCTCTTTGTGGCCTCCGGGCTGCTCGTTTTCCAGCCGGTGGCGCGAGCTTTGGACCGGGCGGCGGCTGATGCCTACCTGGCCGCTTTTACGCCGGAGAACCCCATGCTCATTCTCGCTTTTCAGGCCGGGCGGGGGCTGCTGTGGGCGCTGCTGGTCTGGCCCTTTTTGCAAACCCTGCGCGGCAAAATGTGGTCGCGGGGCTTGATGCTAGGCCTGCTCTTTGCCGGCCTGATGGGCAGCGCACAGTTGCAGGGGCTTGACTTGCTGCCGGACGCCATCTGGCCGGCGCATCTGGCAGAAGTGGTATTGGAAAATTTACTGTTTGGGTTTGTGGTGGCCTGGGGGTTACGGCCGTTGCCCGTCAAAAAAGCTGCCAGCGATTCGCCCCACCTGGCCACCTGACCAGGTTCCTCTTCCCACCTTGGACTAGAGCGAAGACCCGCTGTTTGCCTGATGTGGGGCAGCGGGTCTTCTTTTATGCTAGTGAAGTAAATGATTGGAAAGTGATGAGTGAAGATTGGAGACTGGAGATGATGATGGATTCTGTCATTCAAACGCAAGGGTTGAGCAAGACGTACAAGGGCGTGGCAGCGCTGAAAGATCTCGATTTGCGCGTGCCGCAGCACGCCATTTTTGGCTTTTTGGGGCCCAATGGCGCAGGTAAGACTACAACCATGAAGCTGTTATTGGGCTTGCTGCGCCCTACCGCGGGCAGCGGCACAATTTTTGGCCACGATATCGTTAAGGACAATCTGGCCATTCGTGCGCGGGTGGGTTATTTGCCACAGCAGCCCAAGTTTTACAAGGAGCTCACGGCCTGGGAGACGCTGCGCTTTACGGCCGATTTCTTCTACAAAGGACCGCAGGCGCGCATAGACGAACGGATTCGCGAGATGCTGCACCTGGTAGGGTTGGAAGATAAGGCGGAGCGCCCGGTGGGCGGTTTTTCTGGCGGAGAACGGCAGCGGTTGGGCATTGCCCAGGCACAGATTAATTACCCGGATTTGCTGATTTTGGATGAACCGGCGGCGGCGCTGGACCCCATTGGCCGAAGGGACGTACTGCAAATCATGGAGCGGCTGCGGAAGTACACGACCATTTTTTATTCCACCCACATTTTGGATGACGTGCAGCAGGTAAGCGATACGGTGGCGATTTTGAACCGGGGTGTTCTGGTTTCTCAAGGTTCAATTGAAGCTTTGTTAAACGGCGGCGGGCAGGCAGTTTTCAACGTGAGCTTGAGAGGACAGGTGAACGGCCTTTACCAGCGCGTGGCGCAGCAGCCTTGGGTGAGCACCATTGAGGCGATGAGTGAGAACGGGATGACGCGGTGGCAGGTTGGTGTGTCTGATGAGTCGGCCGCCGAACGGCAATTCTTCCGCCTTTTAGCCCAGGAAGAGCATGTGGTGGTGGTGGAATACGGCCGTAAAAAGTTCGAGCTGGAAGAAATCTTTATGCAGTTGGTAGAAGGAGACAATGATGACCGCTGACATCAGATTACAGGAAATGACGGGGGATAGTTGGTATCGTGGCTTGTGGCCATTGGTGCGCCGCGAAGGGCGCAAATGGTGGGGTGGTCGCTTTGGTCTTGTGCAACTACTTATTTGGCCCTTGTTGCTAAATGGCTTGCTGGCATTTGCTCTCTTCATGCTGCCGCAATTGGCCTCTGCTGATGGTGTGACCATCTCGTCTGGCGAGACGCTAGACGCAGGCAGGCAAATGTTTTTTGGTCTGGGCATTGTCGCCCTGAGCATTGGCGCTATCGTGCTGCTGCAAGACGCTATCATCGAAGAAAAACTGTCGGGCACGGCTGAATGGGTTTTGTCTAAGCCTCTGTCGCGCACGGCATACGTGCTGGCTAAGTTGCTGCCCAATTTGCTGGGCATGGCCGTCACTATGCTTCTGATTCCCGGCGTGGTTGGTTACTGGCTCTTCGTGCAGGCTGCCCCCGACGTTGTTACCCTGCCCCAATTTCTCGCTTCCTGGGGTATGGTGGCCCTGAATCTTTGCTTTTACGTGACGCTGACGCTGCTGCTGGGCGTTTGCTTTAAGTCGCGCACGCTGCTGCTGGGCGTGGCGATGGGCGTGTTGTTTGGCGGGCAGATTGTGCCCGTTGGGCAACTGGGTTTGTACACGCCCTGGCCACTTTTCCAGATGGTGCTGCTGCCGGTGATGGGCCAGGCGATACCACCGGAGTTGTTTACGTCACTGGTGAGTACGGCCGTATGGAGCGTGATCTTTGTGGCCGTGGCCATTTGGCAGTTCAACCGCCAGGAGTTTTAGCGCATTGGATGAGGACATGGATTGATGAAGGATTTCGTGATGGAAAAGACAGTGATGGGGCAAAGAGCGGCGGAACGGCCATTGCTACCCTTGCTTTTGGTGATGGGCGGCGTAATCGTTTTGAGCCTGGTGCTGCTGCTGGTGGCGCAGGTTGGGCAAGGTTCTGTGATATGGGTGGTGGCTCGGGCTTTGTGGCACCTGGTTCCGGGAATGGTATGGTTGGCAGCAACGGCCGTTTCTCTGGTCTGGCTGCTAGTTATGGCCAGGTTGTGGCAAAGATGACAATAGCTAAATATCAGGTGGGGCGTTTCTTGGCCCTCACCTTTTTCATTTCCTGGAGCTTCTGGCTGTTGCAATTGTTGATGGCCCCTCAAAGCGAACTGCTGCGCGTGGCGGGCACCTTTGGCCCTACGCTGGCAGCCTTGGCGCTGACGGCTGGCGAAAAAGGCCGTGCCGGTGTTCGGCAATTATGGCAGCAGTTAGGGCATTGGCGCGTTGGCCTGGGGTATTACCTCTTTAGTTTTGCAGGTACGGCCATAGTGGTTTCGATGGCCCTAGCGCTTTACCGCGTGGGTGGCGGATCGGCACCCCTATCTTTTAACGACCCCGCACAATGGTATCTCGTTTTCCCCATTTTCTTTTACGTGCTCTTATTTAGCGTTTTGGGTGAAGAAGTTGGCTGGCGTGGTTACGCGCTTCCTCATTTGCAAAAATGTTACGGACCAACTCTGGCGAGTTTGGTGATAGGAGTAGTTTGGGTGTTGTGGCACTTGCCCTTATTTTGGACGCCAGGAAATTTTCACCGGGAAATACCATTCTCCTTATTCCTGCTCCAAGGTATTGCACTCTCTTTTCTTTATACCTGGTTGGTCAATGGCACGGGGGGCAGTTTGCTGCTGCCCCATCTCTTTCACGCTGCCAGCAACGTCACTTTGGGCCTCTTGCCCGTACTGCCTATGAACGCCGGTGGTAGCCTGACTCCTCTGTGGTTGACTGTGGGGTTGTTGTGGATACTGACGCTGGTAGTGTGGGCAACCCGCATCAGGGAATGGGGCAAGCTAGAAAGGTTTGCTTAGTGATGTTAGCAACAGATAGCGCCAATTTTGTTGAATGGCGCTATCTGCAGAATAGGTACTTTTTACGCAGCCAGTTCGGCGGTAATGGTCTGGCGATGAATTTGGTACGTGCCTGTCAGCACCTTTTCGCTGAACTGCTCGGGTATGTCTACAAAGGTGTGGGTGTCCTGGATGCGAATAGCGCCAATGGTTTTACCAGGAATGTTGGCGTGATAGGCAATAGTGCCCACGACGTCGTTGGGGCGCACGCCGTGGGAGCGCCCGGCGTTGAGCATCAGGCGCACCATCCCCTTTTCGTGAGAGCGACGGCCGTTTTCCTTGTTTCCCCGTTTTCCTTTCACGCGGCGTTCCCGCGTAGGCTGCTGCTGCACAACCCCAATGGGTGCAATGGGGCGCTGTTTTTCTTCGGCGCGGGCTAGCTTCAGGGCAGCAGCAGCAATATCCAGGGGATCAAACCCGGCGGCAACCAGCTCTTCCGCCAGCTCGCGCTCTTTGCGAGCGCGCCCCCGGCGCAGCCACACGTCCAGCTTCTCGCGCAGTTGGCCATCGCGGTGCGCGTGAATGTCTTCGGGTGTAGGCACGGCCGTTTCCGACAACTTTTGCCGGGCATACCCCTCAATGCGCCGTAAGCGCCCCCGCTCCCGCGGCGTCACCAGCGAAATGGCAATGCCTGTTTTGCCCGCCCGCCCGGTACGGCCCACGCGATGCACAAACATCTCCGGGTCCCGAGGTAGGTCAAAGTTGAAGACGTGAGAGATGTCGTCAATATCCAGCCCTCGCGCTGCCACATCTGTGGCTACCAGCACGTTGATCTGCTTGTTGCGAAAGCGATTTAACACTTGCTCGCGGGCTTCCTGACTCAAGTCACCGTTCAGGGCTTCTGCGGGATAGCCGCGCACGGTGAGTTCATTGGCTAATTCCCCAGTGCCCACTCGGGTTTGCGCAAAAATGAGCGCGCTGCTGATCTCCTCCACCTCAAACAAACGGGTGAGGGCGGCAAGCTTGTCCGCTTCATTGACCAGGTAGTAACGCTGTTCAATGGCGCTGACGGTAAGCTGCTTGTGGCGCATGGTAATGGCCTGGGGGTCGCGCATATAGCGATTGGCTAAATTGCGAATTTCATTGGGCAAAGTGGCCGAGAAGAGGGCCGTCTGGCGTTCAGTCGGCGTGGCTTGCAGGATGGTCTCGATATCTTCGATGAAGCCCATGCTCAGCATTTCGTCGGCTTCGTCAAGAACGACGGTTTGCACCTGGCTCAGGTCCAGGGCGTTTTGCTTAATCAGGTCCAGCAGCCGCCCGGGCGTACCCACCACCACATCGACGCCGCGGGCCAGGCGATTTTTCTGCCGCCCATAGGGCTGCCCGCCGTAGATGGCCAGAACGCGTATGTCCAGGAAACGGCCGTAATCGTGCACCGCCCGCGCTACCTGTAAGGCCAGCTCCCGCGTGGGGGTGACGATGAGCGCCTGCACGGAGCCGGAACCAGGGGTGAGGTTGTGCAAAATGGGAAGGGCGAAAGCGGCCGTTTTGCCCGTGCCCGTTTGCGCCTGGCCAATAATGTCTTGCCCGGCGAGCATGGGGGGGATAACGGCCGTTTGAATGGGGGTAGGCTCGGTAAAACCAAGCTCGGATACAGCCTGCACCAACTGCGGGTGCAAGTTTAACGGGGTAAATTCGTTTGTCACCATAACTCCTATTTGTGTTTTGATTGTCCGTTGCACAGCGTGTTTTCTTGACGGGCTTGCGCCTGAATGCAAGAACCACGCCCCCTTTGCCTGCCAGCAGCGGACCCGTCCCACAAATAAGAGCCTACCGGTGGCCACAAAAATACCCGACTCAAGGCGTCGGGCATCCAAGCGAAATGTTCAAAACTATCTATTGCTAAAGGTTGGCATTTTTTTTGCCGGAGGGCAGTATAACACACTTTTGCCTTGGCATGTAAAAATTTCGCATAAAGGTTGCGGATTGCTCATCCATGCCTCAGGCTTTATTGGTGAGCCTTTTCGCCTTTTGAGACCCGTGTCATTTCCATAACGGCTTACCAGGACAAAGTTACCCTTGCATCGGTGTGGAGCGTGCGTAACATAGCAGTTAGGTGCATTATCTACGGCATTTTTGCGGAGGAATTGAAATGATGCGCAATAAATTCTTGGTTTGTTTGTTAGTTGGTTTGTTGATTGTGAGCGGTGTGGCGGGCGTAACGGCCGTTTCTCCCACCAGCGCCCCTGCCGATTCCGTAACGACCCCCGGCAGCCCTATTCCCGACCGGGCCCCGCTGGATGGTCCAACCTATGTCGAGCAAGTTGTGGAACTGGTAAACGAGGCGCGTTGGGCCAACGGCCAGCTCCCACCCCTCAAAGCGGAAGACCTGCTGCATAATTCCTCGCAGACCCATTCGGACAACATGGCCAACCGCAACTTCTTTGCCCATTGCGACCTGGATACCGGCGATTCCCCCTGGGACCGCATGATTGACGCTGGCTACAATTACAACTGGGCTGGCGAAAACATCGCCGCCGGCTATGGTACACCTACAGACGTCATGAACGGCTGGATGGGCAGCTCGGGCCATCGCGCCAACATTCTCTCATCCAATTTCCGCGAATTGGGAGTGGGCTATGCGTATCAGGGCAGCGACCAGGGCAACGTGCGGGGAGATAGCAATGGCGACTGCACGGCGGACCAGTTCAATCGTGGCCCCTACTATCGCTATTGGACGCAAAATTTTGGCACGCGCAGTACCGTTTACCCCGTCGTGATTGACCGCGAAGCCTACGAGACCGTCACCCGCCAGGTCTCCTTGTACATCTACGGCGCGGGTTGGGCTGTGGACATGCGCTTTCGCAATGAAAGCGGCAGTTGGTCAGGCTGGCAGCCATACGCCGCCAACGCGAATTGGACGTTGAGCAACGGCAATGGAACGAAAACCGTCTACGCTGAAATTCGTAACGGCAGCGGCACCGTGCGCGCAGCCAATGATTCGATTTTGCTCAATGCGGCGGTTGTTGAGCCAATTATTGGACTATCACCCAGTTCATTTACCGTGCTGCGTGAGGTGGGCAGCACAGCCCAGGAGCAGGTCACGCTGCAGATCAGCAATGGCGGGACAGAGGTATTGAACTGGAGCATTACCGAACAGCCTGCAGCTAGCTGGCTGGCCGTTTCGCCTAGCAGCGGCAGCACCAATGGCGGGCAGGAGAGCAGCGTCACCGTGACAGTGAATCCGCAGGGTGTGGTGGTTGGTCATTACGCTGCGCAGCTTGTGGTCAGCGGTAATGCCACCAACTCGCCGCAATCGGTAGACGTAACCCTAATTGTCAGCGAACAAATTTACGACACGTATTTACCCTTTATCATTCGCGACTGATGGGTGTTGCTAGAGGGCATCGAGCAATATTTCTGCCTGCTGCCGCACCAGGCGGCGCTCTTCAGTGTCCAGATGGCGCAAGCCGAGCACGTTTTTGCCTAAGCGCGGGTTGCCGCGCAGCGTTTCCTCGTGTTTAAGTAGGAAATGCCAGTAGAGAGTGTTGAAGGGGCAGGCATCGTTTCCGTGACGCTGCTTGCGGTTAAAGCGGCAGTTGCCACAATAGTCGCTCATCTTGTTGATGTAATTAGCGCTGGCAATGTAAGGCTTGGTGGCGGTGAGGCCGCCATCGGCATTAAGCCCCATGCCGATGACGTTGGGCAGCATCACCCATTCGTAGGCGTCGATATAGGCGGCCTGAAACCAGTCGTTGACCTCAGCCGGGTTCAGCCCGGCCAGCACGGCAAAGTTGCACAGCAGCATCAGCCGCTCAATGTGGTGGGTGTAACCGCTATCTACCGCCCGGCTGATGGCGTGGTGCAGGCAGTTCATGTCGGTCTTACCCGTCCAAAAGAAGTCGGGTAACGGCCGTTCTGCTCCCCAGGCATTCATCTGCTTCATCTCCGGTCCCAAGCGCCAATACTGCCAGTACATGAACTCTCGCCAGCCCAAAATCTGGCGTATAAAGCCCTCCACAGAGTTGATGGGCGCACGGCCGTCGTAATAGGCGCGCTCAGCGCCGCGCACCAGCTCCAGCGGCTCCAGCAGGCCAATGTTGAGGTAGGGCGATAGCACCGAGTGGTAAAGAGTATCGTGGCGCTGGGTCATGGCGTCTTCGTAAGGGCCAAAGTTCGCCAGGCGGTGGGCAATGAAGTTACCGAAGGCGGCCAGCGCTTGCTGGCGCGTCACTGCCAGATCAAAGCCTTCGACCGTTCCAAGACCTGGCATGTCCGCCACCTCGGTCATTACCTGGCGCGTGATCGCATCCGGTTCGAAGCTGGGAACGGCAGGGGGCTGGTTGGCGGCAGGCAGCGGCTGGCGATTCAGCTTGTCGTAGTTCCACTCCCCGCCAACCGGGTCTTGACCGTCCATGAGCACGGCGAAATGGCGGCGCATGGCCCGGTAAAAATATTCCTGCACAATGCGCTGGTCGTCGTTGACTTCCTCGTAAGGGTAGGGGTTGTGCTGTCCGGTGAGGAATTGGGTGTTGGGCAGCACGGTGACGGGAAGCCCCTGGTGTTCAGAAAGGGCATATTGGTAGGAACGGCCGTGCCAGTCCGCCGCCGCCATCGTGAACAACCGCGCCGGATTGTTGGTGTCGATATGGTCTTGCAGGGCTGTAGTGAAATTGGGGGCGGTCAGGTAGTCGACGTGGTAGCCTTGCTCGCGCAATTCTTGGGCGTAATGGCGCATGGCGCTAAACAACAGCACCAGCTTTTTGCGCTGGTAGCGCAGCTTGCGCCCGCGGGCCAAAGACTGCACCAGCACCACGTGGATGTTATCGCGGTCGGTTTCAGCCTCCGCTGCAGCCAGTGCAGGGTGGTTGGCCAAAAGTTGATCGCCGAGAATCCAGACGGAAATAGACATAATGTTTGGTAGTTGGATGGTTGGGTAGATTGATAGTTTGTTGGTTTGTTAGTCGGCTGGTTGGAGGGAACCAACGAACTAACTATCCAACCCACTAACTAAACCTTTCTTGTAATTCCCGTTTCAAAATCTTTCCTGCGCCGGAAATGGGCAGTTCAGACAAAATTTCAACGTGCCTGGGTACTTTGTATCGCGCCAGGTTCTCTTGCATGTGCTGCAAGAGTTCGTTGGGGGTGGCGATGGCACCTGGTTTCAATACCACGCAGGCCAGCCCTACCTCGCCCCATTTGGGGTCAGGAATGCCCACCACCGCGCACATGTGCACGGCCGAATGCCCGTACAGCACCTTCTCAATCTCTGCCGGGTACACGTTCTCCCCGCCAGAAATAAACATATCTTTCTTGCGGTCAACAATGGTGAAGTACCACTCTTCGTCATATTTGGCCAGGTCGCCGGTGTGGAACCAGCCCGCCTCATCCATCGCTTTTTCCGTGGCCAGGGGGTTATTGAAGTAGCCGGAGGACATGCTGGGCCCTTTGAGCACCAGTTCGCCCACCTCATTGGGGCCAAGGGGCCGGTTTTGGTCATCGACAACGCGGGCATCCACGTAAAAGTTGGGGCGGCCAATGCTGCCCGCCCTGCGAATTGCATCTTCAGCGGCCAGGGCAAAAATGCCGGGGCCAAACTCGGTCATGCCAAACCCTTGCTTGAAGCGAATTTGTTTTTCGGCCGTGTACTTTTCGACCAGCGGTACAGGCAGGGGCGCACCGCCGCTGGTGCAAAAGCGGAGAGAAGAGAGGTCAACTTCCGCCCAATTAGGCGCTTGCGTCAGCAGTTGGTACATGGTGGGCACACCGGCAAATACCGTCACCCGCTCCTGCTCAATCAGCGCCAGCACCTGCTGCGGGTCAAACTGCCTTACCAAAATGGTGGTACCACCCAATATGATTTGCGGCAGCGTATACACAAACAACCCACCGGTGTGGAAAAGCGGGAAGACGTTCAAGTACACGTCGTCGTGGTGCAAGTCATGGATAACCGTGTTTAGGGTGTTCCACCCAATCATGCGGTGGGTGACCTGGGCCGCCTTGGGCAGGCCTGTGGTGCCGCCGGTGAAAATGAGCGCAGCCACCGATTCTGCCTCCACGTCCTCTTGGTAAACCGGGTCAGCTAGGCTGTCTTGCAGAATGCTGGCAAAGTGCTGGCTGCCGGGTATGCCGTTGCCTTCAATATGCACAAAGTGGGTCAGACTGGTAACTTCGGGGTCACTTTGCAGATTGGCTACTGCTTCACAGAAATCATCAGAATAGATGAGGACCTTGGGTGTGGTGTTATGCAAAATGCCTACCAGTTCGCGCCAGTGCAGGCGCCAATTAAGGGCGGTGTGAATGGCGCCTAGCTTTGCGCAAGCAAAGAAGGTATCCAGGTGCTCCACGCCGTCCCGCGCCAGAATGGCGACGCGGTCGCCGATGTGAACTTGGGCTTCCTGCTGCAGCCAGTTCGCCAACCGATTGGCACGGCCGTTCATCTCAGCGTAGGTCAGCCGCCAAGCGGGTTCCTTGCCCGAGTCCACTATGGCCACCTTGCCTGGGGAATAAATTGCCCGTCTGCCTAAATAGTCGCCGATGTACATTTTGTTTCCTTTGGTGGATTGGTTTTTGGTTTGCTGGTTTGTTGGTTATCCAACCAGTCAACTATCTAACCAGCTAACTATCAAACCAGCAAACCACCCAAATATCAAACCACCACCTACCAAACCCACACACTTGCCGCCATAGCAATGCCGCCGCCGCTGGCGCAAAAGAGCACCTTGTCGCCGGGTTTTGGGCCGCGCCCCTGCTCAATAGCATCGTCCAGGGCCATGGGAATGCAGGCCGAACCGGTGTAGCCCCATTTATCCATGATCCAGTGAGTTTTGGCCAGGGGCTGTTGCAAAATTTCCATAATGAGCTTAATGGTGTTCAGATTGAGCTGGGTGAAAAGGTAAAAGTCGATGTCGTCCAAGGTCAGGCCAGCTTTGTCTACCACCTGGCGCACCAGCCGGGGCCAATGTTCGGTGTTGAAGGTGGCCGGAAATTTGCGCACAAACTGCACGCGGGGCACGCCGCCGTTGGTGTCCACCGGGGTGGTGGGACAGGCTGCACCGCCGGTGTAAATGCCCAGGGCATCGCTGTAGGTACCATCGGCAAAGCGCTTTCCGGCCAGGAAGCCCGGTTTGTCGCTAACGCCCAGTACGTTGGCACCCGCGCCATCGGCAAAGAGGGTGCAGGTGTAATGGTCGGTGTAATCGACGAAGCGGCTCATGCCGTATGCGCCGACAACTAGCACGTAATTTATTTCAGCGTCGGTCATGATGAAGCGCGCAGCCGTTTCCATGGCCGTTGCCCAGCCGGCACAGGCGCAGTTGACGTCGAAGGTACCCGCGTTTACCGCGCCTAGCTTGCCTTGCAGCACGCTGGAGGTGCCGGGGCTGAGAAAGTCGGGGGTATCGGTGGCCACAATGAGCAGGTTAATCTGCTCAGGCGTGAGGCTGGCGCGTGCTAGAGCCTGGCGTGCAGCGTGCAGGGCCAGGTCGCTGGTGGTTTCGTCGGGGGCCATGACGCGTCGTTCCCGAATACCTACGTTTTCCACCAGCCAGTCGGAGACCGGGCGGTGGAGGATTTCGTCGAAGTAGCTGTTGGGCAAAACCTTGGCGGGCACGTAACGCCCGGTGCTTAGGATTTGTGCGTAGCGGGTCATAAGTGAGATCATCCGTTGGGTAAAAAGATACAGGTTACGAGTTTCCAGTTACAATGCAAGGCAGTATGATACCTGCAACTTGTAACTTGCTGCTATGATGTTAGCATATGAAAGTTACTAGGGGGATACAGAGTAGATTTTGGAGGTTTTCTTGGAAACGGGACGGGATCGTTTTTTAGGTTACTTGCTGCGGGGTACGGCCGTTACTGACCCCCAAAGGTTGCTGGATGAGGATGAGTGGCTCAAACGCCAGTTTGGTATGGCTTATCTGCTGGCCGACACCCGCTCCAAGCATGATGTCCTGGTTTTCGTCAGTGAAACCCTGCCTTTGCTGCTGCGCCAGCTGCGGCGCACCACCCGCCGGGAGCGCGTTACCTTCCAGGGACAGGTGCGCGGGCGCATTGATTGGCCAGCCACCGGCAAAGCTCGCCTGCAAAACGATGTAAATCCCGCCTTGTACGTCTGCCGCCCGCCGCAGCGCCAGGACAACACCCCCGAAAATCAACTGGTCAAGTATTTATTAGAACGGCTCAATGAACTGGTTCACGATTTGGCGGAAGAGTTGCAGGAGGCTGAGCTGTGGACGGCCGTTTCCGATACCCACATTCCTTTCAACAAGAGGCTGGCGCAAATCGCCTTTTACCTGCGCCAAACCTTGAATCATGCGCGGTTGCGGGCGGTGGAATCGCCCCCCAATATCCTTCCCAGTCATTTAATCAAGGCACAGGCTTCCAAAATCGAGCTGTACGGGTACGTTGCCCACCTTTACGCCCAGTATGAGCGCATTATGCTGCACGGTGACTGGGCCGATATGCGCGCAGTTCTTGGTCAGGCGATTTTGCTGCCCGATCCGGCGACGCCATTTGGCGATGCCTGCATCCAGTTGGCAGCTTTGGGTTTTGCACAGGCGCGGCAAAAAGCCGATGTGGCTTAGACAATTATGGGCGTAACGGCCGTAACGCCGCAATGCGCACTTTTTCCTGCAGCACAATAACCCCAGATTTTGGTGAATTCAACAAATCTTTTATTTGCATAGCCACACGATCATCGATGACGGCATCCTGCCAGTTTTCGGCCAGGTAGTCCTGCAGCGCTTCTACACTGTCCGCATAGGTGTGGAACATGAAGGTCTCGCGCTGTTGGACGCGGAAGAAGCCGCGCTGCACGACGTTGGCTAGGGCTTGGTCAGCCTGCCCGTATTCAACGCGGTGGTCGGTTTCGTGCAGCCAGCCTACCAGATGGGTTTCGTCGCCCAACTGCACCACAATTTCTGGCTCGTCAGGGTGGGGGTGAATATCGAGGAAACGGCCGTTCTCCGCCAGCAGGCTGTGTACTTTTTCCAGGGCATGAACCATGCCCTCCGGAGCAATTCATCACAAAGACCAGGAAAGCAAAACCAGGTCAAAACGCTGGTCAATGTTAAAGTTCTCCAGCGTGGTGTCCTGGAAGGTGATTTGTGATTTTAGTTCTGGGGGAGTTTTGCTTCTGGCTTCGGCAACGCGTTCGCTCTTGGGGTCAATGCCGGTGATATGCTGGACATGGGGGGCAAGCTGGTGGGTTAAACGGCCGTTGCCGCAGCCTATCTCTAATACATTTTTAGCGGTCAAATTGCCTGCGAAAGCCAGCAATCGGGCCACTTCTCGTTTTTCGGGGTCAACACGAACGCTCATATGGGAATGTTAGTGCGAATCGGGGGAAGCAGCAAATGGAAGTGGGTACAGGTATGCAAGTTTATCAACCTGCATACCTGTAAACTTGCGTACCTGCTCTTTAATAACCGGGCGGAGGATCAACCGGGCCTGAAAATTGCATGATGGTAAAGTTGCCGCCCTGTGGGTCTTGAACCACGGCAAATTGCCCCATCTCGCCGGCCTGGGTAATTGGCACAAGGATGTTCCCACCCAATTCACCTGCTTTGGCGACTGAGGCGGCTAAATCGGCAACAAGGAAGTAAACGGCCCAATTGGCGGGAATACTGGCGTCCCAGTTTTCATCCATTTGCATCATGCCCGCCTGAATGCGTTCTCCAACCTTAAACATGCCATACCCGGTGGGGTCTTCAGCATAGCCCCAGTCAAAAACTTGCGTGTAGAACGCCTTGGCGGCGGCATTGTCCCGGGTTTGCAGCTCATTCCAGACCAGCGTATTGGGAATATTCACCAACTGCGCGCCAATGTGGTTCTTGGGCTGCCAGATGCCGAAGGCAGCCCCCGTGGGGTCCTGGGCCATAGCCATGCGCCCTTCGCTCATCACGTCCATGGCGGGAAACATGAGGGTGCCGCCTGCAGCAGTTAACTTCTCCGCCACGGCGTCGACATTGGTGTGCTTGACGTAAGAAGACCAGAAGGGTGGAATCCCCTGTCCCTGCATGTCGGGACTCATGCCGCCAATTCCGGCCACGTTGTAGCCTTCTATTTGGCACATGGTATAGACGCCACCCATGTCAATAGGCCTGTCGTCAAATTCCCACCCAAACAGCCCGCCATAAAAGGCTTTGGCGGCTTCCTGGTCAGTGGTGGACAAATCAACCCAGCAAAAAAGACCATCGGGATACTGTTTCACAACTTGCATAGCAAAATCTCCTTTTTTGAATAGGGGGTACAATGAATTCGTTGATGCTGCTAAGTGAAAGTGGGTTTGTGCTGCTTTAAAAGCCAACTAAAACAGTATACCAGAATTAGAACATACGGTCTATGGTTTTGCTGGTGAATATTGCAAGTTTTAAGGTTGGGGAAGAGGGAACGGCCGTTCCCCACGTCAGAAACGGCCGTCTTTCACATTTCTTACCCGTTAACTGTCAACATCTGCGGCGCATCCTCCCCAGACACACCCGGATTGTAATAATCATACGCATTACTCGCCGGCGTCTGCGCCCGCAGCGGGAACTTGGCCGTCAGCCCATAGCTGAAGCTTAACGGCTTGCCCCCGCTCAGGTTGCCAATGTAGAGCAAGATTTGCCGCCCGGTTAGCTCGTAGCGCTCGATGGTGGCACCGGCATAGTCCGGGCTGATATTCTCGAACTGCGCCACCAGCGCGCTCAGGTCTTCCGTGTTCACGCTGAATCCCGGAGGAATGCCCAAGTCAATGAGCGCCCAATCGGCACGGCCGTCCTGCTCATTCAGGCTCACCGTCACGTCTACCCTTACCACGTCATCCACCTGCAGTTCCGTGCGATCATAGGCCACGTCTATGCTAACCAGGTCTTGCCCATCCACCACCTCCGGATAATCGGCCAGCTTGTCCCAGGGCAGGTAATAGCTGCCCGCCACCTGGTACATCAGCTTGCCTTCGCCCTGCACGGTGATATCTACAACGTTTGCGCCCAGCGGCACGTCATCAAAAGTAACCAACTGCACCACGTCATAATTTTCTGGCGTCACCATCAGCTCACGGGTCTGGCCGTTGTTCAGCTTGATGGTCACCGTGGCGTTGACATCGTCACTGCCCAGCTTGGCGCTGGCGATGAAGGCTTGCAGCGACAAAATGGTAGCTTGCGTGGTTTCCCAATTGCCAAAGCTGTCCTTATTTTGAATCAGGTACAGCAGCCCCTTGTTAGCCAGCTCGGAATAGCTGTTGCTGTAAATGAAAGCCAGCGTGGCCAGCGCCGTCGTTTCCAGATTACCGGCGCTGCCGTAGCTGCCCATGAAAGTGGTATCTGCTGCGCCCCAGTAGGCCGTTTCGCCGTCCAACTGGGCCATGCCCGCCAGCCGGGCAAGAACGTCTTGCCCCTGCTGTGTGGCACTGGCCGCCACAAAGGCATTGGCCATTAACGCCAGTGCGTAGGGGTCGTCCACGCTGCTTTGCTTGCTGGCCAGGTAGCTGAGGCCGGTTTGCACGCGATTGTCGTTGCCATATCCGGCACGGCCCAGGCTCCACAGCACGTAAGCGGTGGTGATTGTCGTATCGCTTTCTGGACCGGAGATGAAGGTGCCTTCCACCCAGCCCTCGCTGCCCCAGGAACCGTCGCCATTTTGCTGTGCCAGCAGCCATTCGGCCGTGCGGCTGATGAGTGCCGGGTCCACGTTGTACACCTGGCTCATGTCGCTGAACTCCTGCACGCCGTAGGCGGTCAGCAGCACCACGGCCGGATTGTCGCCAAAGAGAGAGAAGCCGCCACCGTTGACCTCGAAGGTGGTCAGGCGCTGGTAGCCAATGTTGATGTAATCTTCGGCCTTGAACTGTACCTCCGGCGAGATTTGGCCGCTGTTTTTCAGGTAGTCCAGCACCAGCACGTTGGGGTAGGTGCTGGATGAAGTTTGCTCAAAGCAGCCGTTGGGCATGCGCAAAATAGAATCCAGCCCTTCCACCACCTGGCTGACCATGCCGGGGTAGATTTTCACCGTGAGCTGCTGCGTGCCGGCGATGGCGTCCGGTGGAATGGCAATGGTTTGCTGCGTGGTGACGCCCGGTTCCAGTTTGTCTGACTCGCTGAAGCGAATTTCTTTGCCGTCGGGATAGACACGTACCTGCTTGAGGATGGCGTCGCTTTGCTCACTGCCGATGGCGGTGACCTGGAAGGGCTGCATGCCAAAGTTGAGGGCACGAATGCGGAAATAGACGACGGAAATGTCGTTGCTGGCAATCTCAATTTCCTTCGTGGCGTCATCCAGCAGTTCAAACCAGTTTTCCTGCTGCACGGTAAGCCGTACCGTCTGCGCCGTAGGCAAGTAGTTGAAGACGCCCACCGGCACGGCAATCTCGTCGCCGACGGTGAGTGCTTGCGGCAGGTCAAGGTTGACGAAGAAGGGCTGGAAGACGCGCAGGGCGCCAGTGGCGCTGCCCAGCCGCCCGTCCTGCGTGGAGGCCAGCGCCGTCATCCGCCAGGTGGTGATGCTGTCCGCTACCGGTATATCCACCGACAGCAGGCCGTTGGCGTCGGTCACGCCGTCGGGCAGCCAGAACATCGTCTCGGGGAAGAACTGGCGCAGGCGCGGGGCTTCGGCGCCACCGGTTTGGGTGGCGGTATTGGCTACGTCGGCGGCCCCTTCCATGGGTGCTTCCATTTCTACGGCCGTGGGCATGGCCATATCGGCGACGGCCATTTCTTCCATTACGAACCCGCCATCATCCATGCCGCGAGCAAATTGCGTTGCGCCGCCAATGCCGGCGCCTATGCCAAGAACAGGCAGCGTCATCAACAAGAGGGCGACAAAGGCGGTGGCGGTGGCCAGCAGGCGGCGCTTTTCTTGCCCGAAAGCGGCAGCGCGCAGCAGAAAGGCCAGGGGAACGAGGAGGATGAGGATAACGGCCGTTATCACCACGGCATCATCCGGATAAAAATCGGCCCATTGTGAGGCCCACGCGGCGGCGATAAACAATGGGACGAGGAGCAGCACCAGCCCGACCGACCAGCGCATGGCGCGGTCTTTGCGCCGCCAGGCATAAATGGCCAGCCCCAGGAAGCTGAGCAATCCTAAACCACCCAACAGCAACAACAGCCATTCACCGCGCCAGGATAGCCAATCCAGGATTTCTTCCAACAGCCCGGCCATGCCCAGAAGGACAAAAAACAAAGTAACGCCGGCAGCCCAGGCCAAACTGCGCCACAACTGCTTTTGCCGCCAGAGGTATGTGCCGGTGATGATGAGCACCACCGGAGGAACGATCAGCATCAGACCAAAGAGAATTCCGCTGAGGTCGGAAAAGTAATTTTCTTGCCGTTCGTATGCGCGGGCGATGTTGTCGTCACGGGAATTGGCGTTGAGGCTAAAAGCGACATTTTGGGGGGCAGCCTCGGCCAATGAGGCCTGTGCAGCTCCTTCCTGCGCCTGACGTAATATCGGATCGTCCACAGGCTGCTGCAAAATCAAGTCTGGTACTGCAAAGCCGTGCAGTTCGTATTTGGGCTGCAATAACTCTTGTTCCAGGAGGAAGTAGAGCTTGGCGAAGCCGGGGTCTTGCTCGGCCAGGGCGAAGACTGCTTCGTCCACAACGGCCAGGCCGATAGCGGACTGCGCCCCCGTGCCGTCTTGGCCGCTGGTGGTGAGGTTGAGAACGGCCGTATCTCCTGGCCGGTATTCATCTTGATTCAGCGCAAAATTCACGGCTAAATCATTAGCTTCGTCCACCAGCACCAGCCGCGTATCGCGGACAATGCTGCCGCTGCGCAAAATCTTGTAGGCATGCAGCTCCAGCGTACCGTACATGTCGGGCGTCAGGTCAACGGCCATTTGCGTGCTGCCGTTAGTAATGTCCACGGCGTGGGTGCTAATAGTTTGCCCCTCGCGGATGATGTCCAGGTAGATGGTGCCGCTTTGCGCGGAGGTGAAGATGGTCAGGTTCATGGTTTCACCAACGCGGTAAGCTGGTCTTTCCGGGCGCAGCAGCACCGATTCTTCCTGGTATTCTCCTTCGAAATAGAAATCGCGGGTGGCGCTGTTGCCCTGGGCGTCCCGGGCGATAATCTGGATATTTTGCCAGGGGTCGCTGGGCGTTACGGGAATGGCGGCCAATCCATAGGGGCCGGTCTCGGCAGAGATGGTCTGATTGCCATTGGTGATGGTCGCCTGCAGGCGCGTCTCGGCAGGCGTACCGTCAGGGTAGCTGGTGAGGACGTAGAGCAGGTTTTCCACGCCGGGGCGGAACACGCCGCCTTCGGGAATGGCTTCGATGATCAGGGCGTTTTGGGCCACGGGCAGGGTGGCGCCTTTGCCCTCGGTGTGGTCAGCCTGGTCAGTAATGGTGGTTTGCAGGTAAAACGTGCCTAACCCCCCTTCCAAATCGCTCCCGGCGATGTAATCGGGCAGGGTGAACTCGAACTCATAGACGCCTTGCGCATCGGTGATGCCTTGCAGGGTAAAGGCGTCCTGGCGCTCAAAGTCAAAGGTAAAACCTTCTAAGCTAATTTCACTGTCGTTGACCGGTTTGCCAAAGAAGTAAACGGCCGTTACGGACCCGCGCACGATATCACCCGGCCGGTAATAGCTCTTTTCGGTATCAATGGTGATGTCAAACTGGGGTAGGACGTACCGCTCTACCGTCACCGTTTTTTCGGAAAAGGTGTTGCCCAGTTGCGCGCTGATTTTGTAGGGGCCGGTGTTGACCTCGTTGGCCAGTTGAAAGTCGACGAAAGCCACGCCAAAGTCGCTGGTGGTCAGCGAGTCGCGGAAGACGGTGTTGCCCTTGCCGTCGGCAATGGAGATTTCCAGCGGCTGGGCGGCGGCAGGAGTCAGGTCAAAGGTGCTGAGAGCCAGGGCACGCAGGTGGATGACCTGTCCCGGCTGGTAAAGCGGCTTGTCGCTGCTAAGCAAAATGCGATAGTCGCGCTCCAAAGTAATGGGGCGCTCGATGCGGTCATTGCCCAGACGCGAACTGGTCTCCACGATTAGGGTGTAATCGCTTTGCGGCGCGTTGGGCACGGCAAAAGCCACGTCGGTTGTACCGGCGGCGTTGGTTTGTCCGGTGAAAACCAGTTCGGCGCGCCCGCCGCTGGCGGGCTGCAAGCTGACGCTGATCTCTGCGTTTTCCAGAGGTGCGCCATCGGCGCTGTCGCGCACAGCGACGCGCATGGCGGCCTGGCTTCCAGGTACGAGCTTGTTCTGGCCAAATACCAGAGTTTCATGCTGGCTCAGGTTTTGGGGCAGGTTGGCATAATAAGCAGACAGCCAAACCAACCCGCCAAGCAGGACAACAACGAAAAAGGTAATGCCTAAACGAATGCGATTTTTCCGGGACATGGGACTCTCCTTCTGAACAGTTATTACATTGTAACTGTTATGACGTAGGCAAGGGAAGGAGGGTTCCCATGAATTGTTCCGGGCCCACAAATTTTAGGAATTGCGCAAATGGCTACTTTTCTCCGTTTTCTGGTCCTTTTTCTTCGTCATTCTCCCGTAGCTCTTCAAACTCTTCTTCCAGCTCTTCCATGACGTCTTCGCGGATTTCTTTGGCTGTGGCCCCCCGCCGCCCGAAGAGGAAATCCCAGCCTATCATCACCAGGGCTAATTGGGGCATGCCCCACCACACCAGGACGAAGGTGAGAATGAGTTTGGTGCGATCCTGCTGCTGAAGGACCTGGGTGCGAATGTTTTCCAGGGAGTCGTTGATCTGGCGCACGATGGCGGTGTAGCTGTCTAATTGGCCAGGAACCTCGGCAATACGGCCGTTTATCGTGGCAATATCCCCTGACATGACAAGAATGCTGTCGCTAATGGCAGAGAGGTTGGCGTTGGCAATGGTCAGGTTGCCTTCTACCGAACGCAGCTCTTCCGGCAGGCCAGCTAAACTGTCTCCCAGGCCCACAAAAGCCTGGTCAAAGGGGATTTCCGGTTCGTAATTGATACCCAAATCATACTGAAGGGGAATTCCCAGGATTTCCTCATCAATGCGGAACTGGCTGAGGGTAATCAAGGTTTGGTCAATGGTGGCCGCGACGCCCGCCAGGGCGGGTATGGCCCCTTGCAGCGCTTCCACGCTGGCCGGAGCGTTTTCGCTAACGACGACGGAGACCTGGTCAAGCAGGGGCCGGGTATCCGTTACCGTTTTGGCGATGTTGATGACGGCCCCTTCCACTGTCTCCAGGCCGTCGTTCACGTCGCCCAGGGTAGTTTTGGCCAGTTCCAGGCTGTCAACGGCCGTATCCAAACCCTGGGTGGCCAATACCAACGTTTCATCCAAACCAGCAAAAGTGCTGTCTACCGCCTGGCGGCCAAAAAAGACGCCGGCACCGCTAATCACAATACCAACTGTTCCCAATGCCAGCATCAGCAGGCCAATAATGCGACGAAACATGGGTCATTCTCCTTTTTGCGTAAATGGGCATCTGGGATGGCTGACGGCCATCGCGGAGAATTATAGCAGAGGAAACGGCCGTCTGAATAGGGGTGTTTTGCGACTGGAGGGGGAGACCGGGGACTGGCCACACCGCCAGCCCCCCGCCGTTTGCGTCAGGGTAGGACGGCGTAAATGACGGCGTCGTCGCTGCGATAAACCTCTTGCAGCAGCGGGTCGTCAGCAGCTTCGTCCATAAAATCACCGTGGCGCAAGTCGGAGAAGACGTAAGATGCGCCAAAGGTATCGCGAATGATGGCTCCCGGTTCGTCAATATCGCCCTGGGTGATGTCTACCCACAGGTCGAACCGTTCTTTATCTTCCAGCTCCATGAAGGTGGGGTCTAAACCGGCGGTATAAACGAGGTCGCTGTTGTAGAAAAAGAGGCGGGTGAAGTCGTCCCAATCTGTCTGGAAAATCATGGTGCCGGGTTTGGCTTCCTGGGCCAGCCAGATGGCAGCATCGGCGTACTGGTCCGCAGGCTTGGAGTTGGCCAGCAGTTCGCGGGCGTCCGTCAGGGTGTTGTAGAGGGGGTAGGCCAGCAGCAGGATGGGCAGAAGGGCGAGCAGGGGGGTGGGAAACGGCCGTTTCTTTTCCCATTGCGCCAGCCATTCGCGCAGCAGCGGGGCGGCGCTTAAGGCCAGGAAGATCAGGGCAAAGGGTGGGAAATATTCCACGAAGCGGCGTGATTCAAAAAGCATGTAGCCAAACAAAATGACCAACCCCAGGGCAGAGAGGCTGCCCTTATCGATGCGCGTGGTGCGCCAGCCCAGCGCCAGCGTGCCCAGCAGCACGGCGGCCAGGGCCAATCCGGAATTTCCCACCAGTGTCCAGGTGCGGTAAGGGGACCATTCGTTACCAACGCGGGTGGTTGATTCGCCGACTTTAGGCAGCAGGTGATTCCAAATAAAAGCAAAATTTTCGGGAAAGTAGGGGTTGACGAACAAGCCGAGAATGATGCCCACGGCTGGGAAGAGCACGGCCTGCCACACCAGCCGCCGCTCTAGCATGAACACGGCAATGGCGTAAGTTCCGGCCAGCAGCAGGAGCAGGGGGAAGGCGTTGTAGAACCAGACGAAGACAAAGCCCAGGGGTATGAGCAGTTTGAAGCGCTCCTGCAGCAGCCAATGCAGACCCAAGGTTAAAAGCAGCAGGGAGGCGGACTGGGCGCGGGGCATGCTCATGCGGTAAAGGAACGCTTCGGAGACGGCAAAGAGGGCAAGGGCCCAAAAGGCTGCGCCGGGCACGCGCTGCTGGCGCAGCAGCCACCAGATGGCGAGGAAGGCGAGGCTGGGCAGGATGATGCTGGCGATTTTTGCCCCCTGGGTGAGGGCTGCGCCCCCGTCGACCAGAGGGTCTACGGCCGCAAAGAGAGCCAGGTAAGCGTGGTAAAGCAGGTGGTGGTTGTAGTAGTCCTCGCCGTTGAGAATGGTGTAGGGCAGGGCTTCAAAGGCGGGCTTGAGACCTTCCTGGCGAATGAGGTAGCCCATCTTGATGTGGTAGTAGCCATCTGTGCCGGCCAGGGCGGGCGTGGCGTACTGGATGATGGTGAAGAACAGGGCGAAGAGGGTGAAGAGGGAAACGGCCGTTGCCAACACCTTAATCTTATTTTGCCCTATCCCGCGGGTAAAAATTCTCGATTTTTGCGTCAAAAATGATAGCGATAAGTCCATGATGTTCCTCTAGCCAGTTGTGCATAAAATGAGGACACAAACTGTTTTGATTTTAGCCGGTCTGTGTCCTCATTGACTGCAAGGCATCAGTGATGAAAAGCTCTAGTCATTCTCATTCATGTCGTCATCATCGTCATCATCATCGTCATCATCATCGTCGTCATCATCGTTGCCGTTGTCATCATCATCGTTGTCGTTGTCATCATCATCGTTGTCGTTGTCATCATCGTCGTTGTCGTTGTCATCGTCACTGTTGTCGTTGTCATCATCATCGTTGTCGTTATGTCGTCATCGTCGTTGTCGTTCATGTCGTCATCGTCGTTGTCGTTCATGTCGTCATCGTCGTTGTCGTTCATGTCGTCATCGTCGTTGTCGTTCATGTCGTCATCGTCGTTGTCGTTCATGTCGTCATCGTCGTTGTCGTTCATGTCGTCATCGTCGTTGTCGTTCATGTTGTCATCGTCGTTGTCGTTCATGTCGTCATCGCCGTTGTCGTTCATGTTGTCATCGCCATTATCATTCATATTGTCATCGTTGCTATTGAGGATGCCGGCGTCCAGCGTATTGCTGCGGCTGCTGCTATTATTGGCAGGGGCAGCATCAGGGCTGCTGGCGTCCAGGGCGGCGCCGTTGGCAGGAGCACCGCCAGGGGCGGCTTCATCCAAACTTTGCGTTGGCGCTTCAACGGTCGCCCCCGTAAGGGCTCCCGTCGGAGAACAGGCTACTAGCAGCATACCCAGAACCATAGCCACCAAGAGTAACAACTTATGTGTGTGTTTCATTTTGAATAACCTCCAAATTTGTGTGATTTCTGTTGTCTAAGTCGGAGTTAACGTGAAAAAGTAACGGGTCAATTGAAAATTGGTCAAAATTCTCTCAATAGTGCGCACAAGATGGACCTGCCACTCGTAAATTTTGGTATGATAGATTAACGAACGGCTTTTGCGCAAAGAGGTGGATAATGTCATGAAAATGTCACGGATTGAGTCAGGGGTGCGCATGGTGCTGGCCTACAATGATGCCTTCAACCGGCATAACGTGGCGGGCATGGCCGCGCTTCTGAGCGGCGACTGTCATTTTGATCATACCTCACCGGCTCCCGACGGTGAGGCGCACACAGGAAAGGAAGCGATTGCGCAGTTTTGGCTAGAGTTCTTTCGCCAGTTGCCCCAGGCCCATAGGGAGCTTGAGGATATTTTTGGCCTGGGCATGCGCTGCGTGGCCCGCTGGCGGCAGGAGTGGGTGGACGCTGCCGGAGAAATGAGGTACGTGCGCGGGGTGGACATCTACCAGATGCGGGACGGCCGTATTCACGAAATACGCTCTTACCTCAAGGGATAGTTTTCCCACCGCTCAGCTTTGGAGAAATTATGAACAACTCAAAACCCTCTCATTTACAGCAAGTTATTACGAAATTGTATGAAAATGCGCCGGGCTTCAAAAAACGGCTGGATGATGCCGGTTTGAGCCCGCATGACCTGCAAATTGTGACCGACCTGGCAAAACTGCCGGTGCTGCGCAAAGATGATTTGCTTGCCTTGCAGCAACAAGATCCCCCTTTTGGCGGCCTGTTGGCCGTGCCCATGGGCCAACTGCGGCGCGTTTTTCAATCTCCCGGCCCTATCAACGAGCCGGAACCTGACGTGCCAGATGCCGGTAACTGGGCTCCTGGCCTGAAAGCTGCCGGTTTTCAGGCCGGCGAAATTGCCATTAATGCCTTTGGCTATCACCTGACGCCTGCGGGCGCTTCCCTGGAAGACGGTTTGCGCAACGTGGGCTGCGTGGTGATTCCCGGCGGCATTGGCAACCAGGAGCAGCAGATTCAGGTCATGGCTGCTTTTGGCGCCACCGGTTACGTAGGTCTGCCCAGCTATCTCAAGGCGCTGCTGGACAAAGCTGACGAATCAGGCGTCTCTTTGCAGGTCAACAAAGCCTTTGTGCTGGCGGAACCCCTGCCCCCATCGCTGCGGGAAGAGCTTAACGATCGTGGTGTGGCAGTCTATCAGGCCTACGGCACGGCCGAATGCGGCAACCTGGGCTATGAGTGCGCGGCCATTAACGGCTGGCACATTCCTGACAACGCCATCGTGCAAATTTGCGACATCAACACCGGCCAGCCTCTGCCGCACGGCGAGACTGGAGAAGTGGTGGTGACCCTGCTGCATGGCCATTACGCCATCGTGCGCTTTGGCGTGGGGGATTTGTCGTCCATTATTGCCGAGCCATGTACCTGTGGCCGGACCAGCCTGCGGCTGAATGGTTGGCAGGGGCGCGTGGGCGCAGCCACGAAAGTGCGCGGCATGTTCCTGCATCCCAAACAGTTGGCAGACATGATGGCGCGTTTCCCGGAAGTTACCGCTTTCCAGGCTGTGGTAACTCGCGAAGAGCATAAAGATTTTCTGGCGCTGCATGTGGTTCTGGCTGAAGGCGAGGAAAGCGTAGGTTTGGCAGAAAAAATCATGCAAACAGCCCGCGACAGCATTAAGTTCCGCCTGGATGTACAGGTTGTCAACACCTTGCCGGCCGGCGCACCGCTTATTCGCGATGAGCGCAGTTGGGATTAGTAATTGGGTTAGATGGTTGGTTTGTTGGTTTTGTGCGAGGGTGGCTTTTGGGCTGCCCTTTTTGCATTTTGGTGAAGAAACTTACAAAGAAATAGTTCAGACCTGCGAGGTTTTTTACCAGAAGGGCATAGGGAATTTTGTTGGAAAACCTCGCAGGTCTCCAGAGGATCGAACACTTATCTTACAACTTGCATAGATTTGCCGGACCTGTAAGTAATCTGTAATCTTTTTGGGGTAAAACAGCAAGGCTAATAATCAATAATTGAGGGAGGCGCACGCATGAGCGAGGGTCAGGAAATTTTGGTGGTGGATGATGAAGCTTCGGTGGTTGAAGTCGTCACCCTTTACCTGAAAAGGGACGGATTCCGGGTGCGCGCAGCACAAACTGGCCGCGAAGCGCTGGACGCCATGCGCGACAGGCTGCCGGCATTAGTGGTGCTGGACGTTATGCTGCCGGAGGTAGACGGGTTGGAGATTGTGCGCCGCCTGCGGCAGGATCCCACCTCCAACGTGCCGGTTATCTTGCTTACCTCGCGCAGCCAGGAAACAGACCGGATTTTTGGCCTGGAGCTGGGCGCAGACGATTACGTGACCAAACCATTTTCTCCAGCGGAGCTGGTGTCGCGGGTGAAGGCGGTGCTGCGGCGCGCGGCGGGGGGACAGCAGGGTGGGCAAGAGGAACGGCCGTTACGCTTTGGCCCTCTGCTCATCAACCCCATCACCCACGAGGTGCTCAAGAATGGACAGCCCGTGGAACTAACCGCAACTGAATTCAATCTGCTCTGGTTCATGGCCCGCCACCCGCGCCAGGTCTTCAAGCGCGACCAGCTTTTGGAAAGCGTATGGGGCTTTTCCGAGTTTGTGGACCCCAGCACCGTCACCGTGCATATTCGCCGCCTACGTGAAAAAATTGAGGCGGATCCCAGCAACCCCACCTGGCTGCTCACCGTGTGGGGCGTAGGCTACAAATTTGAACCGGCAGACAATTGATGCCGTCCAATATGTTCTTCCAGGTATAAAACATGATCAATACTTCGTCCGAAACCCGCTTTTTCTCCTGGGTCAATGAAGCTCCTTGGCGCATTCTTGTCCTTGGCGTCCTGCTGGCCTTGCTCCTGGTCGCCTTACTGATGCGCATGATTATGCAGGCTCCTTCCCAGGAGATTTTTGTGCTCATCACCACTCTTTCCCTGACCTCGCTGATTTCTCTGGGGTTGGGATATGCTATTTATTTACGGGGCTGGACCCGCTTTTCTTCTCTGCGCCTGACCTTGCTGGCCAGCTACGTCTGGGCGGCCTTACTCATTATCTTTAACGTGTGGGTGATGTCCCAGCAGATGTTTGCCAGCGACCACGACCTGCTGCTGAGCGGGGTTTTGCTGGTTTTTGCGGCCATCATTGCTACGAGCTTTGGCATTTTTGTAACCTCGACCGTAACAGACGGGCTGCGGCAGGTGGCCTCCACGTCCCGGCGTCTGGCAGAAGGGGACCTGGCCGCCCGCGTGGCCGTAACGGGGCGGGATGAGGTGGCCCAGGTGGCGGCCACCTTTAACGAAATGGCGGCCCAGTTGCAACAAACGGCCCGGCAGCGAGAAGAACTGGAGGCACTGCGCCGTGACCTGGTCGCCTGGGCGTCCCACGACCTGCGCACGCCGCTGACCAGCATGCGCGTCATGATTGAGGCGCTAAATGACGGCATGGTGACCGATAAGGAGACCGTGCAGCGATATTACCGCACCATTCGCGCGGAAATGGTAGCCCTGAACAGCCTGATTGATGATCTGTTCGAACTGGCCCAGCTTGACGCCGGAGGTGTTGTTCTTGAATTAGACCGGCACGATATTGGGGACCTGGTCTCTGATGCGCTGGAGAGCTTTCACGCTTTAGCTGAACAGCGCGAAGTTACTTTGCGCGGAGACGTGACGGAGCAGATTGCGCCCGTTATGATTAATGCAGCCAAAATTAACCGGGTGCTGGCTAACCTGCTGAGCAATGCTCTGCGGCACACGCCGGCCGGGGGGCGCATCGAGGTGCGGGTAATGCCCGTACCGGAAGGCGTGCAGGTGACGGTGCAGGACAGCGGACCGGGGTTTGAGCAGCAGGATTTGCCGCGCATTTTTGAGCAGTTTTACCGGGGAGAGCAGGCGCGCAGCCGGGCAACGGGCGGCGCGGGGCTGGGTCTGGCCATTGCCCGCGGGATTGTGGAAGCGCACAACGGCCGTATCTGGGCCGAAAATGGCGATGAAGGCGGGGCCCTGGTGGGCTTTGTGTTACCCGTTACGAGCTAAGGTGGTGGGGGTTACGGCCGTTTCCGCCGCGCGCCCCAAATCCACTTGTCCGGCAGCAGGCGCACCGTCATGTCTGCTTGCACGGTAATCTGGCAGGAGAGACGGGGATAACCAAAGCGGTTGCCGATGCGGTCGTGCCAGTGAGCGGGGGACGGCTCCTCATCAATCCACACACCGCAAGTAGCGCACAGCCCGCGCCCACCGCAGTTAGCACGGCGCGTCAGGGCGGCATAAGGGGAGAGAGCGTTTTGCAGCAGCACCAGGCGCAAATTGCTGCCAACAGGCACTTCCAATACCTGCCTCTCTTGACCATTCCAAACGGTAAGCTTCACCAACTTAGCCATCATTTTCCAGGGGTTTTACTCAAGGCGTACTTTTGCGCGGTGCGCCAGTAACGGGAAAAGCGCCGCAAATCGAAACGGCCGTTGTCGGGCACAAAGGGTTCGGCCGCATACACCGTCACCACCAAGCCTGCTTTTTCCAGGCGGTCGCAAATGGCGGCGAAGCGCGGGCTGGGGCTGGCCGCGGTGGCAATGTGCGTGGCGTTGTGTTCCGCCGCAAATGTGGCGATTTCAGCGACCATCTGCCCGCGGCGAATGGTCACCGGCAGCTCCAACAAACATTCGTAGATGAAGACGACGCGCTTCAAGCTGATGCGCCATTCGCCCAGTAGGGCGTCGTCCCAAACCCAGAGAGCGGGGGCATCCCGATGAGCTGCCAGGGCTGGGCCGTGGGGATTCAAGTTGTCGCCGTGGACCCAAACAATGGTGTTGTCGTCTTGCATCACGTTTGCCTGATTCTGTGCTTGCGACTTGGTTAACGGCCGTTCTGCCGGGGAAACAGCCGTCCTTCCAACGATTCATATGAGCCATCAAGGGGACAGTTGCCAGCCAGGGGACATTCATGGCAGTAAACGCCGCCGCTAAATTTCTCCAGATTGTCCCGGTTAAAAAAGTAGGGCTTGTGGCTAAAGGTGCTGGCCACCCACTGCCAGCTCAAGTTGTTGCTGGCCGGGTCACCATCCAGCAGATGCTCCAGAAACCAGCGCGCGCCTGCCTGCCAGCGCACGCGCCGCCAATGCACGACGTAGGCCGCCAGCCACATGCGGGCGTGGTTGTGCAGGTAGCCCATCTCGGCCAGCTCCTGGCTAAAGGCGTCCATGCAGGCCAGGCCTGTCGTGCCCTGGCGCACATCTTCGGGTAGTTCCGCCGCGTATTCCGCCGCAGCAGAACCGGTTTTGTAAGGCTCGCGATCTTCCCAGATGCCGCTACCAATTTGCGCATACACCCGCTGGTAATAATCGCGCCAGGCCAGCTCGTTGACAAATTTGTACGGGCTGCCCTGGGAATGCGTAACGGCCGTGTCTCGCACCTCAGCCAGGCTTAACACCCCATGCCGCAGGTATGGGGAAAGCCGCGACACTGCGCCGTCCAGAAAATTGCGCGTCTTTTCGTAGCGACGTCCCGTCTCCGCCTGGGCCAGGGCCGCTTCTGCTGCATTGCGCCCACCGCGGGTGGGTGCCACGCGGTCGTCTACCACTGCGGCTTCCGGGAACATTTCCACCAGATAGGCAATTAACTCCTCCCGGTTGGCAAAGTCGCGGCGCATGTCTTTTTCAGGAAGGGTCATGGCTCAAGCTCCGGCGGCGGCGGCAGCGCTCGCTGCAATATTTGACCTCGTCCCAGCTTTTGGCCCACTTTTTGCGCCAGGAAAACGGCCGTTGGCAGACAGGGCATATTTTAGTCGGCAGATGCTGTTTCTTGATCATGCCGGTAGCATAGCAAATGCCGGGAGATAAATCTGGTGGGTCTCAACTTCCCCTCATTTGCCAATCCGCTTAATTCCAGTATAACCGTCTGCCAGTGATAGCAACATCCCGATACTCAGTAGATCGAAATCAGGCCTCCAAAGGGATATGAATAACCAAAGAAAACCCCAATCGCTGCTTAATCATTTCCGACAGCCAGAGACGCCAACGAGCTAATGGGAGTAAGTGATGCAAAACCGTGCGTGGGCCAGGTTTAGGCACAAACAAATAAGCCCATTTGACATATTGCCACAGGTTGAGCCAAAGAAATGCCAACGCCACCAGAAACAAACGGAAGGCTGCTATCTTACACGTTGTGCGCGCTCGAACAGTGTTCATCAGTCGGTAGCTGGTTTCGATGCCAAAACGGCGGCGATATTCTTCAGCGATTTGGACCGGTTGTCGTTTGAGCGACCCGATCACAATGTAGGCGAAACGAAAGAGGCCTTTGCGCTTGTATTTGCTCTTGCTGTATTTGCAAACGACATACAGAGGGAGCGTTTCCTGGTCGTAAACAGTGCTGCGGCGTTCATAGGTGGTCCTGTAACTCTTCCGTCCTGGTTGAGTACAGCCCATGAGCGATTTACAACTTTCTCCCCAAGATGAAGCCATGCTGTCCGGCAAAAATGGCCTGGCGGCGCAGATGGCCATGCGCATTTTGTGTACCATGGCCCGCGTGTATGGTGCGCCGCGGTTACTAGATATTACGTCGGCGCACATAGACGGCTGCCTGTACCATGGCGTGTCGGGCATTGAATTTGCGCAGCGTCTGGTGGATGGCGGCGCCCAGGTGGTGGTGCCGACTACCCTCAACGTGGGAGCGATTGATTTGCTGCATCCGGAGGAGTTTCAGGGAACGGCCGTTTTGGCCCAGCGCGCCCAAACCTTGATGAAACTGTATGAGCAAATGGGCTGCCAACCTGTTTACACCTGTGCACCATACCAGGCTGTGCAGCGCCCGCCATTCGGTGCGCAAATCGCCTGGGCCGAAAGCAACGCCATTGTTTTTGCAAATTCCGTATTGGGCGCGCGCACCAACCGCTACGGCGACTTCATCGACATTTGTGCGGCCATCACCGGGCGTGCTCCGGCCAGCGGCCTGCACCTTTCCCCCAATCGTCGCGGCCAGCTTTTGTACCGCCTGGTCGACTTGCCGGAGAAGCTGCTGCGCGAAGACGTTCTTTTTCCCGTGCTGGGCTACCTCATTGGTGCACGCAGCGGCAGCAAAATCCCCGTTATTGAGGGCTTGCCCCCGGAAACGAATGAAGACCAGCTCAAAGCGTTGGGGGCGGCCTCGGCTTCATCTGGAGCAGTCGCTCTTTTCCACGCCATCGGAGTCACGCCGGAAGCACCTGACTTCGCTGCTGCCTTTCAGAGCGGCCAGCCCGAGCAAATTATTGATGTAACTCTGGACACCTTGCGGCAAACCTTGGGGCATTTGAGCACTGTACCTGACGGTGAAATTAACGTAGTGGCCCTGGGCAGCCCCCACTTTTCTGTGGACGAATTTGCCCAACTTCTGCCTTTGTTGCAGGAGTACCCGCCGCACCCCAAAGTGGAATTCATCGTTTGTACCCACCGCCTGGTGCTGGCAGCGCTGCAAAAGCGCGGTTGGCTAGAGGCATTAAAGGCGGCTGAAGTACGGCTGGTCGTCGATACTTGCGTGGTTGTGACACCCATTGTCCGCGCGCAGGGGGGCGTGCTGATGACCAATTCGGGAAAATTTGCCCATTATTCCCCAGGCAACATTGGCTTTAACGTGGTCTTCGGTAGTCTGGAAGAGTGCGTGCGCTCGGCCTCGTTAGGCCGCGTGTGGCGGGATGGGACGCTGTGGAGCCGGGAACTATGATTCAATTTCAAGGGCAGGTGTTGGTAGGTGGTGAAGCCCAGGGCGAGGCCCTGGTGCTTCCTGAACCCCTCAGCTTGTGGGGTGGACTCGATCCGGAAACAGGTGAAATCATCGACTGGCGGCATCCTCTTTTGGGCCAGGTCGTGACGGGCAAAGTCATGGTGCTGCCTGCCGGGAGGGGGTCCAGCAGCGCTAGCAGCATCTTGCTGGAAGCGGTACGGGCAGGCACAGCCCCTGCGGCCATCATCACCGCAGAGGTGGATGCCATACTGGCTTTAGGTGCGGCTGTGGCCCGCGAGTTGTATGCCCAATCGCCGCCTGTGGTGGTGCTGGAAACGGCCGATTACGCCCAAATCAAAACTGGCCTGCATATTTCGATACAGGCCAGCGGCATCATTACAATACAATTGTCAGGTGAATAAACTACCCTGCGGCAAGCCACGGGGTTTTACCCTGACGCCACCATGGGCGTCGAGTCGTACGGCTGGTTTATGACAGCCCAACCAGAGATTACCCTGGCTGCGTTACCATCGGCATTGTCAGCGTGACCACAAGACCGACAGCGAAATTGACTTTGCGAAGGACGATTCTGCTTTTCACAATGACCACACTCAGCACACGTCTGCGAACTGTAAGCCGGGTGCACCACCTGCACCGGCACCCCCTGCAGGGCCGCCTTGTACAGAATCTTCCGCTGCAGGTCATGGAAGGACCAACCGTGCACCTGCCGTCGCTGCGCGCGCCTAACCCTTACCCGGTCCCGGATGCCCCGGAGCTCTTCCAGGGCTATCCCCCGACCGGTGCGTTGCGCGCGGGTTACTATCTCCTTGGCAATGCGGTGGTTCTCCTGGCGCACCATGCGCCCCTCTCGTCCGCTCAAGCGCCGCAAGAGCCGTCGCGCGCGCTTGCTCCCCTTGGCCTGCAGCCGCCGCCGCTGGCGGAAGCGGCGCTCCCGGATGCCCAGCAGCTGGCTGCCGCTGTACTGCTGGCCGTCGCTGTCGGTGGCGATGTTGACAATCCCCAGGTCCACACCCAGGTATTCATCGACGGCCATGGGCTCAGGGGTGGCCACCTCACAGCTGACCGCCAGGTAGAACTGGCCGCGCCCAAAGCAGAGGTCCGACTCCCCCCGCTCCCCCTGCAGCCGGGCCAGCGCCGGCGCGGAGCCAACATAGGGGATGGACTGCCGTCCCGCCACGGTCCAGATGCTCACCCTCTGCTGGGCCAGGCTGAAGGAGAGTATCCGCGCATCGTAGGGAAAGGCGCCGCGCTGGCTGAAGCCGCGCTGTTTCTTGCGGCTTATCTTGTAGCCGTCGGTCACCTTGGCGATGGCCCGAATCACCATCTGCGCCGAGAGGTGGAACTGCTGGCGGCACGCTTTGTAGACCAGCTTGTGCAGGGCGTACTGCTTGAAGGTCTTTTCGCGAAAGGCGGTCTCGCTGATGGCGTTGCAGCACTGGTTGGCGACGGCCAGGGTGGCCAGCAGGCAGTCGAACTGTTCAGGTGTGGGTTGGAGCTTGAGCTTCGCGGTCAACTTCATGCCCGCAATTGTAGCACATCTGTGCTAATCTGTGTTGGGCTAACGCAGATACCAATGGCGCTTCCTCCCCGCCGCAGAGCTACGGGGTTTCCGCGCCGGGAGGTTTTATGAATTTCTAACTCCGTTCCCGCGTGAAAAGTTTCAGCAGCCGCTCACGCCCTCGCTGAATGTCCAGACGGCGCAGTTGCCAGGTGCCCACAATGCCATAGGGGATGAACATGACCAGCACAATGTAGACCACCCCCAGCAAGAAGCTGGCGTATTCGCCAAACCAGCGGTCGAGGTAGAATTCCAGCAGACGGAAAACGGCCGCACCAACGATCGCGCCGCTCAACGTGCCAATGCCGCCCATCAAAATGATCAGCAGCGCCGCCACCGTGTAACCCAATCCGGCCACCGTGGGGCTGACAATGGGTTGGTGTATGGTGTGCAAGAAACCGGCTAAAGCGGCCGTAATCGAAGCCACTATGAGCGCCACCAGCTTGAAGTAAAAGGTGTTGTACCCCAGCATCAGCGCCCGGTCTTCATTTTCGCGGATGGCGATGCAGACCCGGCCGGTCGGTGAATCGACAAAACGGCGATAAATCAAGTAGACAATAAAGGTGAGGAACAGCGCCATCAGGTAGAGGCGGAACCGTTCAGTGGACGTGTTGATCCAGTCGGGCACGATGATGCCTTGCAAGCCGACATCCGCGCCGGTGTACTGCTTGCAGTTCGGTAGATTTGACCACGATTTCAAAGACGGATGCCAGGCCCAACGTCACCAGGGCAAAGGTGATGCCCTTGACGCGGGGCAGTACCAGGCCAAACAGCAGCGCATTGACAATTCCCGCCAGCATCACGGCACCCAGAGTGGCAATAATGCCCCACTCAAAACTCTTTATCATGATGCCGGTGGTGTACGCGCCTACGGCAAAAAACATGGCGTGGCCAAAGGAGAGCAGGCCGGTAATGCCCAAAACCAAATCGTAGCTGATGGCGAAAATGGCGAGGACGAAATATTTCAATCATCAAGCCCTGCATGAAGCGCGAATTGCCGGTCTCGTTGGTGAGAACACTGCCTAGCGGCTGGCCATCGAGCAGCGCCAGCAAAAAGGGCAGGGCGATCATAAAGATGAGCAGGCCCAACAACCCGCGATTTTGCTTGAACCAGGATGCGAGGCCGGTTTTGGGTGGGGATGGTAAGGTTGTTTGCATGGTAATCGCTTACTCCTTTCGGCCAAACAAGCCCTGGGGCAAAATGAGCAGGATAATGACCATGAGCAGCACCGTGGAGGCTGGAACCAGAGGGCGGTGATGGCTTGAAGGGTTCGGCCATAAAGGGTAGATTGATGCCGATTTGGCCATATTTGATGATGAACTGCTGCAACAGCCCGACCAGAACCGCCCCGGCGGCTGCCCCCGGGAAGCTGGTAAGGCCGCCAATGGCCAGGGCGATGAGGGCCAGCAGCAGCACCTGGGTGCCCATGCCGTTGGAAAGACCGAGAGAAGGCCCGGCCAGGACGCCGCCCAAGGCAGCCAGCCCCACGCCGAGGGCAAAGACGAAGGTGAAGACGTGGCGCACGTTGATGCCCAGGGCTTCGACCATTTCGCTGTCTTGCACGCCGGCGCGAATGATCATGCCGATGCGGGTGCGCTGCAACAGCAGCCACACGGCAATCAGGACAACGACGCCCACGAAAATGACGAAGATTTCGTTGTAGGTGCGCACACGGCCGTCAAACAGAAACACGGTGGAGCATTGATTGGCGATGCGCTCCCAAAAGTTAACAATTTCTTTGGCACAGCCCGCGCCAGTGGCGGCGAAAAGGGCGGGTTTGGGCATGGTGAATTCGGGACGGCCCCAAATGGCGCGCACGGTTTCAATGCCGATGAAGCTGAGGCCCAGGGTGAGCATGATTTGGTAGATGGGGCGGTCGTATAACGGCCGTATCAAGGTCATCTCTACTCCAGCCCCCAGCAGGACTCCTGTCAAAGTGGCCACCAGCATGGCCACGAAAAAGAGAGCGGTGGTGTTCATGCCTACCAGCGTGCTGGTCAGGCGTCGTTGCCCAAGTAAGCAGCCAGACCGATGAAAAGCAGCACTCCGGCGATGATCAAAGGGGATTTGGGGAGGTGGGGGGTGGAAACGGCCGTTTGCTTCCGCAGCCCAAACCCCACAAACGCCACCGCCAGCACCAGCCCGCCCAACAACACACCTCCCAAAACCAGAATGGGGGAGGCATCTCCCACCACCGGTTCCGGCAGCACCAGGGTGCCCTGACTCATGGCCAGCGAGAAGGTGGAAGGGCTGTCGGCGTACTCTTCTGCGTTCCAGATGGTGATGGGATAGCTGCAGGAGGGAGGCAGCTAAAATACCGATGGCTACCAGGAGCCCCACCCAGGGCCAGAGGCGGGTGAGTTGTGGGGAAAGGGAGAGGCGAGATAGAAACGGCCGTAAAACCGGCATCAGCGCCAGACCTACACCCAAAAAAGCCACCGGCGCCAGCACATCCACAAACGTGTCCGGGCGCACATACACCGTCCAGCCCACATAAGCGCCTAGCATAAACAGTTCACCATGCGCCAGATTCAGCACGTCCATCAAGCCAAAGATCAGCGAAAAACCTGCGGCCACCAAAAACGTCAGCGCCCCCACCGACAGCCCGCGCAGCACCGTAATCGCCCAATCTGACAGCTCCATGCTTTGCGACGCCGACACAAACAACAACAGCAGCACCGCGATCACCACAATTTGTGTTCGATTCTTCTTCAACGTCTCGATCATAATCGGCAATCCGTATTTCGTGACCGGTAATCAAAGCAAATTGTCGATTACCGTTACTGATCATTGACCAATCCTCTACGCCGCGCCCAAATATCGGTGAATCGTCTCTTTATCATCCACCAAATCTGCCATCAAGCCCTGCTTTACCGACTGGCCTTCTTCAATAATGACATACCGCTCGGCCAATTTGCTGGCCACCACAAAATTTTGCTCCACCAGCAGCACCGTCGTCGTTTCCGACAATTTTTGAATGGCTTCAATCATCTGTTCAATAATCACCGGGGCCAGCCCTTCGCTCGGTTCATCAATCAGCAGCAGCTTGTTATCCGGCACCATCGCTCGCGCCACGGCCAGCATTTGCTGCTGCCCGCCAGATAAATTCGTGCCCGGCAGTTTAATCAGCCGCTTCAAATCAGGGAATAAGATCAAAAATAAATTCTTCTTTACGGGCCAAGATCCCCTTTTGCCGTTCAGCGATGCGCAGATTTTCCAGCACACTCAAATCGCGGAAAATAGCCCGATGTTCCGGCACAAAGCCAATCCCCATCGCCGCAATGTCAAAACTGCGCCGCCCCTGAATTTCCTGCCCGTCAAAGATAACTTTGCCTTCTCGTGGCGGCGTCAGACCCAAAATCGATTTCAACGTCGTCGTTTTGCCGGCGCCATTGCGCCCTAACAAGCACCGTGATGCTGCCCTGCGGCACCTCCACCGATACCCCTTCCAAAATATGGAATTGGCCGATAAAGGTGTGGATCTTTTGAACTTCGAGTAAGTTAGTCATGGTAGTCTCTGTCTGGTAGTCGAGTAGTCTGATAGTCGATTAGTCTGGTAGTCGTACAATTCGACTAGCCCATTGACTATCTTGACTGCTTGACTACCCGATCTAATTCTGCATACAACGCACCCAAATACGCCTGCTGCACCGTCTCGTTGGCGGAAATTTCGGCTGGCGTGCCTTCAGCCAACACCTGCCCGTAGTGCATCACGGTGATCGTGTCAGAAACATTCATCACCACGTTCATGTTGTGCTCCACCAGCATGACCGTTTTATTACCGGTAGTCTTGAATTTGTTGAATCAGTGCCATCAATTCCGGCACTTGCTCTGAGGCCATACCGGCCGTTGGTTCATCCAGCAGCAGCAGTTCCGGGTCAGGAGCTAAAATCATGCCCAGTTCCAGTTTGCGCTGGTCGCCATGCGGCAAGGTGCGCGCAGGCATCAAAGCCCGTTCTTGCAAACCAACCTGCTCAATCACTTCCCAGGCACGTTCTTCGTACTGCTTAAAGTGGCGATGCGAGCGGAAAAAGCGAAAGTTGTCTTTGCCCAAAGCCTGGCTGGACAGGCGAATGTTTTCCAGCACGGTTAGGCTGGGGAAGATATTGGTAATTTGAAAGGAACGGCCGATACCCAAATGTGCCGTTCGATGCAGAGGCAGTTTGGTAATATCCTGCCCTTTGTAAAATCACCTGCCCGCTCGTTGGTTCTAAATTGCCGCTCAGCAAATTAAAAAACGTCGTCTTACCAGCGCCATTCGGGCCAATGATCGAATGCAGCGAGCGCGCCTTGACCTGCATGCTGACATCGGCTACCGCCACCAACGCCCCAAACTCCCGCCGTAGGTTTCGTGTTTCCAGAATGATTTCATCAGCCATAATTTGCTCCGCAAAGCGGAGGAGCAAGGGAGCCGAGGAGCAGGGGAGAAAAGTTTCACCCCTCTGCGCCTCTGCCTCCATGCTCCCCTGCACCATATTTACTCGCCGCTCAAACTGCCAACCGGCAAGTCGCCGCAGCGATCCTGCAACTCTTCCGGCAGCAGGCACGGTACGTCAGGACGGGTTGTTTCAACGGTTTCAAAGAACTTGAATTCAGGATCATCTACATTCAATAGCGTCACGATGTACATATCTTGCATGGCCACATGATCTTCGGGGCGAATGTAGATGGTGCCTTTCGGCCCTTCAAACTCCATCCCTTCCATGGCCGCAATCAGCGCTTCGGCACTGACGTCACCACCAGTGGCCCGTAACGCATTCAACCAACAGCAGCGCCGCGTTCATGGCATCGGCATCAAACAGATCAGGGAAGGTACTAAACTGTGCCTGGGTCTGCTCAACCAACCAATCATTGATGGCGTTGTCTGGTGATGTGTAATGGTACAGGATACCGCTGGTCTGGCCAATGGCATTGGCAAAGAAGGCGGGCATCACGACATTGTCTACAAAGCCAGAAGCCATCGACATTTCATCCAGCACACCCAACTCGGTGGCAGCCTGCATCATGGGCACAAAACCACCACCAGCCCAGGTGACTAGAAATGCTTCTGCGCCGGAATCCAGGATTTGTTCCATGTATGGCGTAAACTCGGTGGTATCGGCCGGGGCAAAGATGTCGTCAGCCACAAATTCACCACCAAAGAGGGTACAGGCATCGCGAAACGCCTGCTGCGCCGCCATAACCAAAGGAGTAATCGGGGGCAATTTGCACGAAGGTGCTGTACTGCTGTGGTCAGATATTCGCAGATATTAACGGCATCCTGGTAGTTGTTGCGGCTGGTGCGGAAGGTGTATTCGTTGAAGGCTGACACCGGTGATGTCATTAGCAGCCGCCGGAGCCACAATAAGTGGATAACTGGTTTTCACGAGCCAGTTCTTGCAAGGTGGCAGTGGCTCCCGAGCTGACCGTGCCTACCAGGATGTCCACACCAATCTCTTCGATGAGTTCACGGCCGACTGTGGCAGTGTGTTTCGGGGTTGCTCTGGTCGTCGCGAATGTAGACCTGGAATTCGCAGCCGTCCACGGTATAGCTGGTGTAGTCCCCATTATCGGTGCCAGGAGCGCCAGCGGCATATTCCATGCCGAGAGGGAAGCCGCGCAGGACGTGGGCGCCGTAGATGGCCAGCGCGCCGGTATCATCGGTGATCAGGCCCACTTTGACGGGTTCTTCACAAGAAAGGGCAGTGGGTTCGGGCTCGGGTTCAACGGCCGTTACCTGCGAAATATCGCCCAAGGCGCCAATCGGCAGGTCGCCACAGCGATCTTGCAGCGCTTCTGGCAGCAAGCAGGGCACATTGGGCCGGGTTGTATTCACCAGATTCAAAGAACTTGAATTCAGGATCGTCCACATTCAGCAGCGTCACAATGTACATGTCTTGAATGGCCACGTGATCTTCTGGACGAATGTAGATCGTGCCTTTCGGTCCTTCAAACTGCAACCCTTCCATGGCACCGATGCAGCGCATCGGCACTGTCGTCACCACCGGTAGCTTTGAGGGCTTCGGTAAGCAGCAACGCCGCATTCATGCCGTCAGCATCAAACAGGTCGGGGAAGGTGCCAAACTGCGCCTGGGTCTGTTCCACCAACCAATCGTTGATGGGGTTGTCGGGGGCAGTGTAATGATAAAGAATACCGCTGGTTTGCCCGATGGCGTTGGAGAAGAAGGCGGGCATGACCACGTTGTCCACAAAACCAGAGGCCATGGACATCTCGTCAAAGACACCTAGTTCGGTAGCGGCCTGCATCATAGGCACGAAGCCGCCACCGGCCCAGGTGACCAGGAATGCATCAGCACCAGAATCAAGAATTTCTTCCATGTAGGGCGTAAATTCAGTAGTATCTGCCGGGGCAAAGATGTCGTCACCTACGAATTCGCCACCGAAAAGGGTGCAGGCATCCCGGAAGGCTTGCGCGCCACCGTAGCCAAAGGAGTAATCGGGGGCAATCTGCACAAAGGTGTCATACTCTTTGGTCATGTAATCGCAGATGTTAACGGCGTCCTGGTAATTGTTGCGGCTGGTACGGAAGGTGTACTCGTTAAAAGCGACGCCGGTGATGTCATTTGCGGCCGCTGGGGCCACAATGAGCGGTACCTGATTTTCACGGGCCAGCTCTTGCAGGGTAGCCGTTGCGCCGGAGCTCACCGTGCCTACCAGCATGCTCACGCCTACTTCCTCGATGAGTTCGCGACCTGCGGTGGCGGTATTTTCCGGGTTGCTTTGGTCATCTCGCATGTAGACCTGAATTTCGCATCCATCCAGCATGTAGCTGGTGTAGTCGCCATTGTCTACACCGGGCGCGCCGGTAGCATACTCCATGCCCAGCGGAAAGCCGCGCAAAATGTGCGCGCCATAGATGGCCAGCGCGCCGGTTTCGTCGGTAATTAAGCCAACTTTGACCGGTTCAGCACAGCTCAATCCTTCCGCCATAGGTTCTTCTGCGGGAGTCTCTGCGGCTGGTTCTTCTTCAACCACCGTTTCTTCGGGAGTTGTTTCTTCGACGGCATTGGTTGTATTGGTTTCTTCGGTTGTATTGGTTGTGTTTTCATTACCGCCACAAGCCGCAATAAACAGGCTCAGCAGCAGTAAAATGGTGATGAGTAAAACTATGCGACGTTTCATTTGGACCTCCTCAAAATAAGAAATTGACTGATTTACTACCTTGTTAAAAAAGTATTCGAAATGAGGATTGAGCTTGTCGAAGTCCGGCCCTCGACAGGCTCGGGCCTCCCTGCTATTGAAAAACTTCTTTAACACTGTATTTACCTTTTGCCTTATGCAATAATATTGGTTTTTTCATTTCATAAGCACCTCTTCCACTCCTTCTTTTTGGGTTAAGTTTTGCGCATGCTCTGCTGCATGAAAATATCCGCTTGGTTGGAACTTATGCACTGAAGGCCAGAAAAGCGCGTGACTCTTCCTCACTGCCGCGCTCAATGAAAGTGACGGTCAGCGGTGTGCCAATCTGAATTTTTGCCGGTTGGGTGGCATCCAGACCCAGAATTTGGGCGCTCATCATGGGGCCTTCATCAAGCTGGACAATGCCGGTGATGTAAGGGTTGGTGCGATCGTAGCCTGCCTCAATCATGGCCGTGGGGGCGATGTGAACGGCCGTAAATGCCGCCAGTTTTCCTTTCCCCGACAGCTCCACCCACTCCATCTCTTCACTGTGGGTCTCCGGGTCAATGGGGCGGGGTGGCACATACACCTTGCCCGTGGCCTTGCTGCGCGTGCCCATCAATTTGTGTTCCTGCAAAAACTGCTGGAAAGAATATTCGGTAAATGGTCGTTCGCTCATTTCATTTGCTCCAATAATGAATGCTGAATGCTGAATGCTGAGTCAAATAAGCCAAGATCACCATTCACCATTTACCATTCACGATTTATTATTTTCTTTCATAAATGTGCACAACGGCCGTTTGCCCTGTGCCGCCAACGTTATGAGTCAACGCCAGGTCCACATCCCGGTCAACCTGCCGTTCACCGGCCAGGCCGCGCATTTGCTTGAACACTTCGACCACCTGCCCGGCGCCCGAGGCGCCCACCGGATGCCCTTTGGACTTCAAGCCCCCGGAGGTGTTGATTGGCCTGGGACCATGCCGCGCCGTCAGCCCTTCCTCGGCCGCTTCGTGCCCCGTGCCGGGCTGGAAAAAGCCCAAGGTCTTCGGTGGCAATAATCTCGGCGATGGTGAAGCAGTCGTGGACTTCGGCGATTTTCACCTCTTGGGGCTGGATTCCCGCCATCTCGTAGGCCATCTGGCTGGCTTGCCGGGCGGCGCCGATGGTGGTCAGGTCGGGGCGGTCGTGCAGCGCGCCATCGCTGGCTTGGCCGCTGCCAATGATGTGAATGGGATCGTCGGTAAACTGTTTGGCGATTTCGTCGCTGACAAGGAGAACGGCCGTTGCCCCATCCGTCACTGGCGAGCAATCAAACAAGCGCAAAGGCCACGCAATCATCGGATTTGCCCGGTCGTCATGCAAAAACGCCATCTCATCTTCCCAGGTGGGAATCGGGCGACCTTTCTTTTCCGCGCTCCGTTTCTTGCTTTCCATCACCCCGGCAATCGTCTGGTTGAACTGCGCTTTGGGATTCAGTGCGCCATTGTCGTGATTTTTCAACGCCACGCGCATCAACGCTTCCGGCGTGGCGCCGTATTTGTGCATGTAGGCCGTCGCCATGGTAGCGTAGAAGCCGGGGAAGGTAAATCCGGCGGGAATTTCAAACAACATATCGCCTGCGGTGGCCAGCGCTTCGGTCACCTCGGCGATGGGCAGGTTGGTCATCTTTTCAATGCCGCCCACCAGCACCACGTCATAAGCCCCAGAGGCTACCGCCAGCAAGCCTTCGCGCAATGCTACGCCTGAACTGGCGCAGGCATCTTCTATGCGGGTGGCCGGCCGCGGCGTTAGCCCCAGCCAATCGGCCATGATGGGCGCAGTGTGCCCCTGCCCTTCAAATAAATCGCTGCTGTAGTTGCCGATGTATAACGCCTCAATGTCGTTGGGGTCCAGGCCCTTGTCCACTGAACCGCGCAGTTCCTTAAATGCTTCCACAAAGAGGTCGCGGCTGTTCTTTTCGGGGAACGCGCCAAACTGGCTCATGCCCACCCCGACGACGGCCACCCCTCGGCCTAATTTGCGTGTTTTCATCTTTTCTCCATTTGGTTGGTTGATGGTTTGATGGTTTGATGGTTTATGACCTTGGTGGGTGGTTGGCCAACCATCCAACCACCTAACTGTTAAACTATCAAACTAACCCTGTAAAAACTCAATAATTACCTTGTTTGCCTCTTCTGGCGTTTCGATGGGGAAGAAATGCCCGGCATTGGGCAAAATATGTACGGTATTGTGCGAGATTTTACGCGCTAGCAGGTCAGCATTACCGGCGGGCACTACCTTGTCGTGGGCGCCAAAGAGGATCAGGGTTTCGGCTTGCAGGTTGGGCAGCTTGTGCTCAAAGGCGGCTTCCTCGCTTAGTAGACCTATTCCCACGCCCATTTGGGCCTGGTAAGAGGCAGGGTCTATAGGATTTTGCACGCGCCAGGCCAGCCACTTCTCAATCATCTCCGGGTTCGCTTCTGCCCAGCCAGGGGCGGTGCTGACCACCAGCCCATTTTTAAAGCGGGTCACCGGGTCACTGGTCATGTCGGTAAGCACAGCCATGGCTTCCTCGGTGACAGGGATGTGGCGCGGTCCGCCAAAGTTAGTAGAGGCGAGAATCAACTTGTCCACGATCTCCGGATAACTTAGCGCCATTTCTTGGGCGACGAAGCCGCCCATGCTGTGGCCCATAACGTGCGCTTTTGCAATGCCCAATGCTTGCAGCAGTCCGGCAGCGTCGGCAGCAAGCATCGCCGCGCTGTACGGTCCAGTGGGCTTATCGCTCTGGCCTACGCCGCGGTTGTCAAAGGTGATGACCTGGAAATGTTTAGCTAGCCCTGGAACCATCTTGTGCCACTGCCAAAGATTGTAGCCCAGGCCGGAAACAAGCAGCAGCGGCGGACCGGAGCCGTGTATTTCGTAATAGATGTTGATGCCGTTGGCGGTTGTAGCGGGCATATTTTTCTCCATTAGGAGACTGGTGACTGACCTGTTTCTGGTTCTCAGTCTTTAGTCTCTATTCTCCAACAAAATTATCTTTTAACTTGATCTTTTCCACTTTACCATAAGGCGAGTAGGGCAATTCGTCCACGAAGATGACTTCTTTGGGTACTTTGTAGCGGGCCAGACGGGCGCGGCAGAATGCTTGCAGTTCGTCAGCGGTGGCGGCCTGGCCCGGTTTGAGGACGGTTACCATGAGACCCACTTCACCCCATTTTTCATCGTGTTTACCGATGAGGGCGCATTCAGAAACGGCCGTATGCTCGCGAAACACTGCCTCCACCTCCGCCGCATACACGTTCTCCCCACCAGAGATAATCATGTCCTTGAATCGGCCTACGATGGTGAAGAAACCGTCTTCATCTATACGCGCCATGTCCCCGGTGTGGAACCAGCCATCCACCAGCGATTTAGCGGTTGCGGTGGGATTCAGCCAGTATCCGGCACAGACGTGGGGGCCTTTGATACATAATTCGCCCGTTTCGCCTACAGGCACCTCTTTTCCGGCCTCGTCAAGCAGGCGCATCTGGCTGTGAAAGATAGGTTTGCCAACGCTGCCGGTTTTGGGCACGCTCTCCTCATCGGTCATGCTGAAACAGTTAGGGCCAACTTCAGTAAGGCCGTAGCCCTGACGGAAAACCACCCCTTTTTCTTGCCGCCATGCCTCAATTAAAGGTGGCGGGCAAGGTGCGCCGCCGCTGATGAAGAAATGGATATGACTGAAATCGGCCGTTGCGTACAGAGGGGACTGCCGCCACATTTGGAACAAGGTCGGCACGCCTAAAATGACGGTGCACTTTTCTTCTTGAATCACCTGTAAAGATTTTTCAACATCAAAATCCTTTGCCAGAATGATGCGCCCACCCAGATAGAGCAGGGGGGTGAGAAAGGCAAAGAGGCCACCGGCATGAAAGAGTGGCGTAAAGACCGGGCTGACGTCGTGTTCGGTGAGCCCCCAGCTAATGGCAGTGTTGATGCAGTTCCATAACACTTGCCGCTGGGGAATGATGGCCCCTTTGGGGCGGCCGGTGGTGCCGGAAGTGTAGAGGATGCAGTGAGGGGTGTCGCCGGTAAGGGAGTACGGCCGTTCCGGTTCCATAGCCGCCGCTTCAGCCAAACCTTCTTCATAAGCCGGTGCATCAGGCAACTGCGCACCACCCAAAGCAGCATAACTGGCAATATTCACTAAAGGGCGCATCTCTTCCAATAACGACCCAAATTCTGGCCCGCAAATCAGCACCTTGGGCGTGCAGTCATTGACAATATACGCCAGCTCCCGCGCCACCAGCCGCCAGTTCAAGGGTGTAAAAATCGCCCCAATTTTGGCCAGGCCATAAAACAAGTCCAGGTAAGCGACACTGTTATGGGCCAAAATCGCCACACGGTCACCCGCTTCAATGCCCAGTCCCAGCAGCCAATTGGCGGCCCGGTTGGCACGTTCGTTTAGCATGGCATAGGTGTAACGCTTGCCGGTTTCTAGCTCCAGCAGCGCCTCACGATTAGGCGTTAAATGCGCGCGTTGGCTCAATAAATCTGCTGTATTCATACGCTATTCCTGTGATAACACCCAACCTTTTGGGCAGCTATTCCGTCAGCACAATGTCCATGCTGTACAGTAATGACATTGCTTCTGGTAAGGCAAACCGCGTTTTTTTCAAAACGTTCGCATTGGCGTTAATAGCATAATTTTTTGCGCCGTTGAAATCTGCCTCTGTCAAGTTGGTATGTAAAAAACGACTTTGCGTAAAATCTGTGCCCGTGCAATTAGCTCGGGTCAGGTCTGCTTCTGAAAAGTCCGCATCCCTGGCGATACAATCCACAAAATCACTTTGCTGCAGGCTGATGCCAAAAAATGTGCTGTAGCTGATGGCGCATTCATGAAAATTTATCGGTTTCGGAAGGGTAAATTGGGGCCAATCCGCATTGGCCCAATTCACGCCTATGACCTGGCACTGAACAAAATGGGTGTCGGCAAATGAGCTGCCGTCAACGGCCGTTAAGCTCAGATCGCAGGCTTCAAAATGACAACCACGAAATCGGCAATCAACAAACTGTACCTCGCGGAACACGCAGCGGGTAAACCGGCAATCGTAGAACATCTTCCCTGTAATGACGTTGTTATCCGCCACTTGCAGCTCTTTGAAATGCTCACCGTCGAATTCGGTTTGCGTGCCGTCAATCATGATTGCACTGTCCGTAATCAGGTGCCGACGACGATACCGCCGTCTACGCGCAGGGTTTCGCCGCTGATGAAGCTGGCTTCGTCGGAGGCCAGGAATAGGTACGCGTTGGCAATGTCGCGGGGTTGACCCATGCGCCTCAAGGGCGTCCGCGCGACCATGCCGTCGAGGACTTTTTGGGGCATTTGCTGTACCATCTCAGTGAGGGTAAAGCCGGGAGCCACGGCATTGACGCGCACACCAAACCGGCCCAGCTCCCGCGCCCACACTTTGGTCATGCCGATCACACCCGATTTCGTGGCCACGTAGTTCGTTTGCCCAAAGTTGCCGTCCAGGCCTACAATGGAGGAGGCGTTGAGGATGACCCCGCTGCCTTGATTGATCATGATGGGTGCGACAGATTGGGTGCAGTTGAAGACACCCTTCAGGTTGACGCTAATGACCAAATCGAAATCAGCCTCACTCATGAAGCCGACCAGCTCGCCTTCTTTGACCTTGACCAGTTGGCCGTCCCGCAAGACGCCGGCGTTGTTGACGAGAATGTCGATACGGCCGTATTCCGCCATCACCGCCTCAATCCATTCCTGCACCGCCAGCCGGTCGGCAATGTTTACTTTGTAAAATTTCGCGCCAATTTCCGCGGCCGTAGCTTCGCCAGCCTCGGCATTCACGTCGCAAATAACTACTTTTGCGCCTTCTTCGGCAAAACGAACGGCCGTGGCCTTGCCAATGCCTGCTGCGCCACCGGTTACCAGTGCTACTCTATCTTTCAATCTCATTTTATAGCTCCTTTTGTCTAAATTTTTTGGTTAGTTTGCTGGTTTGTTCGTTGATTAGCCAACCATCCAACTAGCTAACCATCAAACCACCCTAATCTACTGAATCATGCGGGAGTGGGTTTTTTCGTACATTCCACTAGCCAAATCAAACCACTGAATCTAAATCATCGTCCCCATTTCACAATGCCTGCCGCCCAAACGTAGCCAATGCCAGCGGCCACAATCGCCATCAGGTCGCCATCCTTGAGTCGGCCCTGCTTCAGCCCTTCGCGGATGCCAAACATGGCGTCCTGCTCGCCGGTGTGGCCGATGTCGTGCAGGTACACAGACTGCTCCTCTGCCAACCCCAGGCGCGCCAGCATCTCCTTGTGCCCAGAGGGCTTGATGAGGACCATGTTCAAAAAGTCCAGGTCTGCCTTGGTGAAAGGCGTGCCGTCGGGCTTTTGGCCACTTTTGCGCAGCGCCTCGTCCACGCAGTGAAGCCAGTTGTCCATGCTGACTTCGTTCAAGCGGCCCTTCATCGCTTCCGGCTCCAGCAGGTCAAAGTAGAACTGCTCTTCGTCTATGGCTTCCGGTTTGCCCATGGCCTGCGGATTGGGGAAGAAGGCCGTGCCGCTGGCGGGCACCAGCACGTGCTTGCTCATAAAGCCATCGGCCATGAGGTGCGCGCCGAGGACGTGGTTGCGCGGGTGGTTTTTGCGCAGCAGCATCGCCCCGCCGCCGCTGCCAATGTTCCACAAAAAGGTGGTGCGCGGATTGTTGAAGTTGATGAAGTCGGAGACGCGATAGCCCCCGGCAATGAGGACCGTGTTGATTTCCGGATCGGCGATCATCATATCCTTGGCCATTTTCATGGCGCCTACGGTGGTGGCGCAGCGCGTGTGGACGTCCATGGCCCAGGCGTTAGTGGCCCCAATTTCGTAGGCCATGTGAATGCCGGAGGTCCACAGCAGATATTCGCGCCACTCTTCGGTGGTGTTGAGTACCACGTCAATCTCTTTGGGGTCTACGCCGCCGTTGGCCAGGCAGTCCAGGGCGGCTTTGATGCCCATTTCGTTGGGGTGGTCGTCGGGGCCACCTACGTGTTTACCGGTGATGCCCAATTTGTCGCGGATGACCCATTCCGGGTAGCCACTGCGCTCGGCGATGTCGGCGGCGGTCAGGTAGCCTTTTGGGGAATATGTGCCGATGCTGACAATGCCGACGGTTGTTTGTTCTTTCATAAGTTTATGTCACTATGGAAGCGGGCTTTCGCCCACTCCTCACTTTACTCTCCTAAAATGAAAGCAGTGATTTTGTCCACAACTGTGTGAGCATTGTCGCCAAATATCATGGTGACGTGATTGCCCGGAACCTGCTGGTAAGTGCAGTTAGCGAAAAGCACGGCCGTTTCTCTGGCCATCTGCTCCGACAAAATGGGGGGCGCACCGGACGGGCCGTAAGGTTGGGGAGCATTGAGCAGCAGAACCGGCTGATGGATAGCTGCCACGTACTCAGCCCACGGTTCGGCATACTCCCCATCAATGGTCTGCCCGATGATTTCCGGGGTAGCGTGAGTTTGGACTGTGCCATCGGCGTTGACGCGCACGTCGGAGCGGTAGTACGATTCCAGAGAATCGTCCCAATAGCCCTGCAGGTAAGGCATCTGTTTCATTGCCGCCAGGTAAGCATCCATAGAGGGCTGCCGCTGCCGCAGCCGCTCCAGCGAAGCCTTGATCAGCTCCACGGTTTCGGGTTTGATGAGCAGGTGCGAGGAGTCGAGTATCACCAACTTGGGGAAACGGTGGGGGTATCGGGCGGCGAGCATGATGCCCACCAACGCGCCGAAAGAGTGGCCCACGGGTACGGCCGTTTCCACCCCCATTCCATCCAGTAAACCCAGCATATCGGCCACGTAAGCCCCCATGCCGTATCCCGATTCCGGCTTATCGCTCAGGCCGCGCCCGCGAAAATCCACCGCCAGCGTGCGCAGCCGCGGGCTTAGGCCAGCAGCAGCCAACCCGTCAAAACAGTGCGCGTTAGCCGTCAACCCTGGCAGCAGCAGCAGCGGCGGCATGCCGCCGGGGCGCTCCAGATAGTGCAAACGCAGGTTGTTGGTGGTGATATAGTTCATAAAATCTCCCGGCGCGGAAACCCCGTAGCTTTGCTGCGGGAGGAAGCGCCGTTTATCTTCGTTAAATATGGATTCCTTTTTCCGCCCAGTATGGTTCGCGCATGACGCGCTTCAGCGTTTTGCCCGCCACGCTGCGCGGAAAATCTTCCATGATGATGACTTCGTGCACTTTTTGGAAGCGGGCTTCGACGCGTTCGTTGATCCAGTTGCGCAGCGCCAGCGGCGTCACGGCAGCGCCTGGTCGTAATATTACGGCCGCCACCGGCGTTTCGCCCCATTTTTCATCAGGCACCCCGAAAACGGCCGTTTCCCGCACGTCCGGGTGCTGCACGGCAATCTCCTCAATGTCACGGGGGAATACATTCACCCCGCCGGAGATAATCAAATCCTTTTGACGGTCTACCAGGTATAAAAAACCATCCTCGTCCACATAGCCCAGGTCGCCGCTATAGAGCCAGCCGTCGCGGATGGCGCTGGCCGTGAGGTCTGGCCGTTTGTAGTAGCCGGGCATGGTGATGGGGCCGCGCCCCACAATTTCGCCCACTTCACCAGGGTCGCAGTCCGCGCTGGCTTCACTCACAATGCGCATCTCAAAATTGGGTGGTGGTGTGCCCACCGACCCCGGCTTGCGCGGAAAGTCAAACTTGTCAAGGATGGTGACAAAGCCTTCGGTTAGACCGTACAACTCCGAGAAGCGCCCCGGAAGGTGGCGGTCCAGCGCTTGCTTGTGTTCCAGATGCAGCGGCGCGCCGACTGAGCAGATCATCTGCAGCGACTGCATTTTTGCGCCATCAAAGTTGGGGGCGTGCATCATGGCAATGATTTGCGAGGGCACCATCATGGTGTGGGTAACTTGATGTTCGACAACAGCCTCAATCATAGCCGCCGGGTCGAATTGGCGGTGCAAAATATAGGTTGCGCCCTGGAAAAAGGCGGGCATAAGGGTAAGAAAAGCGCCGTTGAAGATGATGGAGCCGGTGTGCAGCACTACGCTTTCCGGGGTAATGCGGTAGCTGAGACCAAAGGAGGTGCAGTAGGCGTAACGAATGGCATGGGTATGCACGATGCCTTTGGGCAGGCCGGTAGTGCCGCTGCTGTAAATAATGTTGAAGGGGTCGTCGCGCAGTACGGCCGTTTTCGGCGGCTCACTCTCTGCGGCGGCGGCCGTCAGGGCGTGATAAGCCTGGTAGCCTGGTTTTTCGCCATCGGACAGCAGGAAACGGCCGTCGGCAATGTTAGGCAGCTCATCCCGCAAGGGGTCCAAAATGCGCGTAAAGGCGGCGTCCGTCACCACCGCCAGGGCATCCGAGTCATTGAGCAGGCGCGTCAGCCCTGTACCACGCAGCAGCGGGCTGAGGGGCACCACCACCATGCCCGTCTTGGCCACCGCCCAGTAAATTTCCAGCAGTTCCAGGCAGTTGCCCAAAATGGTGGCCACCTTGTCCCCTTTTTTCAGGCCCAGCTCCAGCAGGGCATTGGCCAGGCGGTTTACGTGGGCATTAAACTGCCGGTAGGTCAGACGCTGTTCTTCAAAAATGACGGCCAGGTGGTCAGGACGATATTGGGCGTGGTGGGCCAGTAAGGTGTGTATGGTTTCGTTCATAGCCTGGAAAGCGGTCAAGGATTGGGCATGGGTGGCTGTGTGTTCGCTGCCACGTTTCCCTCACCAAGCTCCACAAATTTGGCGATAAACTGCAGGGCATCTTCAATTTGGGTGAAATAAGTTTCTTCGCTGGTTTGCACGTGGCGAATCAGGCCGCGCCATGCTGCGGGGCTGACTTCTGGTTCTTGTGTAAAGCGCACGACAAATGAGGTAACGGCCGTTTCCGACATGCCAATCCTACCTGTTTTTCTCGATCTGCGGGGGTGAGGGCCGGGCCACACCTCCTCCTTTCTCTCCGTTCAGATAGGATAGCAAAACTAAGTTGCACAAAAGTAACAAATGGGCCTGAGGTTGTCGCTTGTTGGTGGCTGGTTTCAGGCCTCACGTAGGGCGTGGTAGAGCGTCTGGGTAGCCTCGGTAGGCGCTACACCTAACTCTGCTTGCAGCCGTTCCTGGCAGCGCTGATAGGTGCGCATGGCTTGCACCCGTTTGCCCTGGGCTGCGTAGGCCTGCATCAGCACGCGATATGCCTGCTCCCAGCAGTTGTCCCGGCCCAAAATAATTTGGGCCGCACTAATAGCTTCATCCCATTCCTGTTTTTGGAGTAACAACAGGGCCAGCCGTTCGGCCGTCTGTAAAAACATGGTCAGCAGCCGCTCGCGGCGTTCGCTGCACCACGTTTCGTATGGATATTCTTGCAAAAAGTCGCCGTGGTAAAGCTGCAGCGCTTGGTGATAAACGGCCGTTGCCCGCACATCGGGATATAGGGCATCCCCTTCAGCCACCAACTGCTCGAATACGGCCGTGTCCAGCCACAAATCCGCCTCCGGCCGCAGCCCATACCGCGAATCGTCCCGCACAATAAATGCTGAAGGCGCATTTCGCTCACGGGCTGGCTCTAAAACATTCAACAGCGAACTGTAGGCGATTTTGAAATCCCGCTGCGCCTGCTCCGGTTCAAGTTCTGGCCAAACCATTTCCACAATTTGCTCCCTTTCCAGCATAGCGGGTTGGTAGGTGGCCAACAGTAAAAACAACTGCCGCGCCTTTTTGCGTTTCCAATCCTGAGCAGCAATCTCTTCTATGCCACGCCACGCCTGGAATGACCCCAAAAGCTGCAAACGGAGCTGGTAGCCAGGATGCACCTGCAGTCGCGCCAGCCCCAAACTCTGCAAAAGCCGGGTGGCGTAAGCGCTCTGGTGGGTATGGTCGCGCCCTACGAGCAGTAAGGGTGTCAGCACGGGTGGGTGGGGCGGGCCGAGCAGCGTGCGGCGCTGGAAGAGGTAGCCACAATCATGGATCTGGACCAATTGCAGCAGGTCGGTTACGTCGCGCTGCAAACGGGCGGTGTCATCTGTTCTGTACCATACCAGGCTTTGCCACAGGCGCGTGACGGTCTGCCCATAGCTATCCCCCGATTCGCGAAAACCGGTGTCCGCTTGGGCTAACCAGTGAGCGGCCTCGCCGTACTGCCCCACCAGGGCATAGGCTGCGCCTAATGTAACGCGAATGCAAGCCATTACCCATTCATCACCGGCAGCATGGGCCAACTCTATACCCGCAACGGCCGTTTCCTGCGCCCGGGCCAAATCTCCGCGAAAACCATAAGCCTGGCACAGCCCCCAATTCGCCTCCACCTTCAGGCGCGGTACGTCAATTTGCTCGCTGAGAGCAACGGCCGTTTGAAAACAGCGGGTGGCCTCTTCGTATCCCTGCTCGTCCTTGCGCAGCAGCCAGGCATGCCCCTGCCGCATGTGGCCAACGGCCGTTACAAACTGGGATTGCAATTTTTCACCGCGCTGCGTGCCCTCCACAGCATATTGAAAGGCTGCATCCCTTTCACCCTGAAAAGCCAGAATGAGTGAGAGAATGAGCAGCGTTTCGCGGTGGGCACGGGGCCGGTTGACGGGAGCCTGCTGCTCGGCTTGCAGCCGTTCTTCCAGAAGCTGCCGGGCCTCATCCAGCCGCCCGGTGCGCAGCAGCAGCCGTACCGGAATCTCAGCCATGTCCGGCCCCTCGTGGCGCAGTTCTCGCGCCTGGGCCTGGTAAGCTTGCGCCTGCTCCAGCCGTCCCAGATTCAGCATATTTTCCGCCAGCAAGTCTAACAGGCGGGCGCGGCTCTCCCGGTCCTCTTGACCTTCGCTCAGGCGCAGCGCTTCCTGCAGCAGCACGTCAGCCTGGGTGGCGTTGACCGTATCCAAATAGACGCGCGCCTGCCCCCTTAGCGCCTGACCGATGGCCGGAATGTTGTTCTGGCTGCGGCTGCGAATTTCAGCTTGCTTGTACCAGCCCAGCGCTTCGTCGAAATGGCTGCGCAGGCGGGCAATGTCGCCCAAATAAGCCAGCAGGGGAGGGAACGCTTCCAGGCTTTGCGGGTCTAATCGGGTGAGCCAACTGGCTAAAGTATCGAGCCGCCCGGCCTGCACCATGTCGCGGCCCACACCGGCCAATAAGTGGGCGGCCGTGCCCTGGTCACCAGCTTCCAGCAAGTGATAAATGGCCTCTTCCGGCTGCTCACGGGCAAGATAGAGGGTGGCAGCTTTCTGGTGCCAATGCTGCCGTTGTGCTTGAGAGACCTGATGCTGGAGCAGGTCGCGGAAGAGGTGATGGTAGCGCGCATAGCCATCGCCCAGGTCGACAAGGAAGAGGCCATTTTCGCGCAAATAGCGCAGCAGCGAGCGGCTATCATGCTGGTCCCGCAGGGCGTCACACTGTTCGGCGGTGAATTGGCGCAAAACGGCCGTTTCTCGCAAAAATTGCTGCACGTCAGCCGGCTGTTGGGCCAGCACTTCTTGCGCCAGGTAGGCAAACAGGTCGCCGCCGGAAAGCTGCCCCAGCGCTTCATCCAGTGTTACAGAGCCACCTTGCAGCCGCTGCCAGACCAATTGCAGGGCGATGGGCCACCCCTCGCTTCGCGTAGCCAACAAGTCTATTTGCTCATCTGCCAGCGGGTAGGCATATTGTTCTTGAAAGAGGTGGGCAATTTCGTCAGCGGTAAAAGCGAGGGCCTCTTGGGTGACATCTAGCACTTCGCCGCGTACGCGCCAGTTAAGCATGGTGGGCAGTTGCATTGGGTAGCGTGAAGATAGAATTACGTGCAGGGTCTGCGGGCCGCGCCCAATGAGGCGGTCGAGAAGGCGTAAGGTCTCGCCATTTTGGTTCAGGTGATGAGCATCGTCCAGCACCAGCAGCAGTGAGGCAGGGATTTGGCTGAGCTCGTTGCTCAGGGTGTCGGTTACAGCCGTCCACATTTCGGCGGTTTGCTCCTGCTTTTCTAACAAAGCCAGGGGGGCAGCAGAGAGAGGGAAAGCCGTATTTTGCAGTGTATGAACCAGATGCAGCAAAAACACCTGGGGATCGGCGTCTTCGCCATCCAGATGGTACCAGGCCAGGGGTAAATTTTCGTGAGCTAGGGCCGCAAGAGCCGTGCTTTTGCCGTAGCCCGTGCCCGCATGCACCAGCGTCAACCTTGTATGCTGCGCTTCCAAAAGCAGGCTGGTCAAGCGCGGCCGCTCCAACGTATGCCGGGGCAAACGGGGCGGGGTTAATTTGGTACGGACGACCAGTCCGGTTTGGGCTGCTGCTTGACTCACGCCATGCCTCAAGTTGGTGGTTTAGGGTTTGGCAATTGTAACGAGGGTGTGACAGCGTCGCAATGAGGTGGCAAACGGCCGACCGTTTCTGCGCGAAAAAAGTTGGGAATACCTATGGTTGGAGACTGGCAACTGGAGATTGGAGAGTGGTTAGTCTCCAATCTCCAGTCTCTAATTTATTGCAATATTTTGTGGAAGGCAGCGTTGAATTCGGCCGGTTTTTCCAGGTAAGGCGAATGGCCAGCATCGGCAATGACCACTTCTTCGTAATGACCGCCGTTGGCGGCGTACTGATCTAGCACGGCACGGATTTGTACCAGCATCGGTTGGGGCGGGCACTCTTCTGTACCGGGATAGCCGGGTACTGCACCTATGGCGCCTAGGGCGGCCATATCGAACATGGCCATGTCACCGACAATGAGGTCATCGGCGCCGCGAATCCAGAGGATGGGCGGCTGGGGATGGATGTCAGCCAGGGCGCTGGCGTTGTAGTATTTGCGATTGAAGGCGGGCAGCACTCCTTTGTCGCCGGGAGCTGCGCCGGGCCAGTTGGGGGAGGGTACGGAGTTGCCAGGGTAGAAATCGTCGCCAATTTTTGTGCTGAGCATGGAATCAATAAGTGCGTCTTCACGGGCGGGAATGAAGGGGGGCTTCACGTAAAACTGGCGGAAAACGTTGCGCGGGGCCATAGGGTTCTCTGTCCCTTTTTCGCCCGCAGCCAGCAATTTCACAAAGTCAGGATTGATGCCAGAAGGCGCGCCGTCGTCGTAAGTAAAGGCGCCGTCTGGCCCCTTGCTGCCACCGTAGCCGTAGGGGGACATGGTGTCTACCAGGGTTATTGAGAGTAAGTCAGCGGGATAGGCGATGGAATATTTCATCACCACGCCGCCGCCCATGCTGTGGCCGACAATATGAAATTGGCCAAGGTCCAAAGTCTGCACCAGGGCGTGGACGTCGGCAACCATGTCGCCCAGGCCGAAGGTGGCGTCGATGGGCCTGGCCTCGGTGTCGCCGTAACCACGCAGGTCAAGGGCGATGCCGCGAAAGCCTTGGGGCAAGGCCAGCATGGTTTCTTCCCAAAATGTGGCGGAAGAACCATTGCCATGAATAAACAAAACAGGTGTGCCGGCATCCGGCCCGCTGATGAGGACGTGGACGGCAAGGCGGGGCGTTTGAATCATGTGAGATTGAATGCCAGCTAGGGTTGGAATTGAGGACATATTTTTCTCCTTGGAATGTGGAATTTGCGATAGATGCCATTTATTTTAGCACGATTTGGTTGCGCCAAGGTTGCAAGGTGGAAAACGGCCGTTTGGAATTGATTTGACGTTCGTGTTTTCAAAACCTACAAATTCTATTTGACAATCGTCGAATCATTTGCTATGATTTGATAATCATCGAATCAAAAAAGGTGGTGTGACATGGAAAACAAAAAGAGAGATCCCGATACGATGAAAGCGTATCAGGCCATTATGCAGTCAGATTTGGCCGCGGTGGAAAAGGTGAAAGAAGCGTTTACGCTGGTAACGAACTTTTACATTGAACATGGTGAGCTGGAAATTGAGCTACTGCGGGCAATGAATGACCAGGAAAACCTGGTGAAAGAGCAAATAAAAGTCAGTACCATGCGGTCAGCACAAGGTATTTTGTCTGATGCTTACCGGCAGGCAACGGGCAGCAGGAAGGTGTGACATGAGTCAATCGACGGCGGAAAAAGATTTGGAAATGCGGGCGCAGTTGTTTAAAGCATTGGGGCATCCGGCGCGGTTGCTGATGGTGAACCTGATTGCGGTAAAGCCACGCCACGGTGAAGAATTGGCAGCCATTTTGCACCTGAAACCGGCGACAATCTCGCATCACCTGGCACAATTGGCAGCCGCCGGACTGCTGCGGGCGCAAAAGGACCAGTATTACCAGATGTATTCACTGGTGGAGGGGGTATTGGAACGGCCGTTACGCGATGTGGTTTCGCTGCCCCAACCCGACCTGTCGGCTGGAGTACAGGAAGACGCCTACAAGCAAAAAGTGCTGAAAGCCTTTTTCCGGCGCGGGCGGCTGACGCAAATCCCGGCCCAGCTAAAGAAGCGGCAGGTCATTCTGGAACGGCTGGCCCAAGAGTTTGAGCCAGGGCAACAGTACACCGAGCAGGAAGTCAACCACACATTGTTGGATTTTCACGAAGATGTGGCCGCCTTGCGCCGCTACCTGGTAGAAACAAAGCTGATGCAGCGCGAGCGAGGTATTTACTGGCGATTAACCGAGTAGGTAGGAGAGATTGGAGACTGGTGGTTTTTAGTCTCCAGTCTTCAGTTTTCGGTCATCTTATTTCGGCCTTCAACGGCCGTTTCGTCAGGTAAACGCTAAGCCCCAAGTAGTAGGCGACAAAAAGGAGAGAAGTGCGGATGAGCAACGGCCGTTGCAGCGGATACTGCAACAACGCCAACAGCACCAACACCGCCCACGCCACGCTGAGGGCCAGCGTCAGCCGTCGAAAGCTGGGGGTGCGCGAAGGGTAAACGTATTTCAGCGGCACGAACACCAGCACTGCACAGACCAACAGCAGCAGCAGATTCATCACCGGATTTAGCCCCAACAAGAACAGGTAAAAAACCACGACATTCCAATAAGAAGGAAAGCCCGTAAAAAAGTGATCTTCGGTTTTAGCGTTAGACTGAGCGAACTGGTAGGCTGAGGTGAGGAGGATGAGACAGGCAGCCAAAAGCGCCCACCCCGGCGGTACAAGGGCTGCTTCAACCACTACCAGGGCCGGAACCACGACGTAGGTCTGGTAATCGATGATATTGTCCAGCAGCGCCCCATCGAACTGGGGCAGCACCCCTTTCACGCCCGAAACGCGGGCCAGGGTGCCATCTAGCCCGTCCACAATGACGGTGGCCGCCATCCAGCCAAAAGCCGCCTGCCAGCGATGGTCAAAAATGGCGAAGATGGCCAATAGGGCCATGACGGCGCCGCTGGCAGTGAAGAGATGGACACTCCAGGCCACGGCCTTTTGCGTTAAAGGGGTTGTAATCATGTAAGCCTCGGGTTAAAAGCGCGCCAGACAATTGGCCGCATCGGTTTCATACAAGCGCGCAAATTGTCGCTGATTTGGCGCATCAGGCAAGAAAAAAGCAGCACCCGCGCGGATGCTGCTTTTTCTTACTAGATTAAAGGCAGTTTACCAGCCACGTAGTTGCACAATGAGGGTGTCGATACCGTCGTGGAGAGGCTGGGCTTGCTCAATTGTTAGCTCTCCTCTCCAGATCAACAGATCGATGTAATGGTCTATCAGATGCAAGACGCGGATAGTGACTCTTGTATAACCAAGATTGTAGGTGATTTCTGCTTTGTTGAACATTACCAGAAGCATCTTTCCATACTTAGCTGATAAATCGCCGCTGGCCACCAGGGATTGCACTTCGGCGCGCAGTGCGGCGAACTGCTCGGTGGGAGTCAGCGCCCGCGTTGTGAAACTAAAGACCACGGGCGTTTGCAGTACGCCGCTGTCACCGCCTGGTTGGCCTACGGATACAGCCCCGGCAATGGTCACATCGTACGTGGTTGCCGGCGCCAGAGGCGCATTTGGAACAAAGGTTACCGTCTGCGCAATGTCGTCGTAGGCAAAGGCGCCGGTGACCACGTTGCTGTCGGCGTCCACCACGTCGAAGGTGGTCGTCGGTTCCATCGGGTTGCTGAAAGTGACGGAAACGGCCGTGTCCAGCGCCACATCCACTGCCCCATCCGCCGGGCTGGTTGCCGTCACAATCGGGTCACGCCAGAATTGCACCGCCTTGGTGCTGTCCGGGCCATTGCCCCAATCGGTGGCCGTCATGTCCACCACCTGCGTGCCGTCCGTGCCGTAATCAAACTGCACCGACTGCGGTTGTTGATGGTGACAATACTGCCCCATGACTCGACGGTGTCCCAACTGCCGCGTGTGAATTTGTACTGCAGCGTGCGTGCCGTCCAGCGATATCGATGGTGTATTCCCAGGTCGTGGCATCCACCTGCGTCATCGGCACCAGCCCGGGATTCCAGGGCCCAAACTGCGGAATGTCGCCCACAATGTAGACGGTGCCCGGCGTGTAGTCGGGCACGCCAATGCGGAAGGTGACGCTGACCAGGCGCGGTTCGGCCGTGGCTGTAACCGTGTTGGATGCGGCTGCCCGATTGTAGCTGTTGTCGAAGGCGACCACGTAGTAGTTGTAGGTCTCGCCCGTGGTGACGCTGCTGTCCACATAGCCGGTCGCTGCCGGATCGGTGATGGTGGCGATGCGGCTGTAGCCGGGAACGGCCATATTCTCGCGGTACATCTCAAAGCCAAACAGGTCGCCGTCGCTGTTGGGATGGGCGTCCCAGGCCAGCGTAATGCTGCTGTTGGTCGTGCCCGCAACCGCCAGGTTGGTTGGCGGCAGCCGGGGCGGTTGTGTCCGCACCCGCCACCACCGTCAGCACGCCAAACGGTCCCGGGCAGGTGGCATTGCCTTCATCCGGCCCATTGACGGCGTAGAACCAGGTCGCGCCGCCATCGCCGCTGTAGCGGGTGGTGTAGCAGAAGGTGCCCAGTGTATCGGGCAGCAGATTGCCGACATACTCATCGTTGTTACCACTATCGACATTGAAGGCCATGGCTTCCCAGGTCCAGCCAGTCATCGGGCGGTGGAGCCAACCGGACCATACCCGACCTGCGCCAGCAGGCCAGGCGTCGCGCCAGGTTGGTTGGTCACGCCGTCAATCCAGATCTGGCCGTAGATGTTGTCCGTGCGGTTGATGGCGCTGATGGTGTGGTTGATGGTTGGCGGCCACTGCAAGTTGGCCCAGCCGATGTTGTAGGCTGGAATGGCCGCCGCTTCGTTGGAGTTGCCGCTGGTCAGACCGGTGGCGTCGTCGCGGCTGACCACGACGTAGTAGTAACGGGTCGCCACGGTCAGGCCGGTATCGCTGTAGCTGGTACCGGCCACGTTAGCCACGAAGTGCATAACCGCCGCCGCTCACCAGACTGCGATAGACGATCGTAGCTGCTGGCGCCGGCAGCAGCGCTCCAGGCTAAGGTCGACGGCGGTGTCGCTAACGGCCGTAACCGCCAAATCACGTCACCGCCGCGGGCGGCGCAGCCATCGGGCCATCGGCCACCAGCACCGCGCCGTTCATCCCGGGAACGGCCGTGACGGTCGACAGTGCCATCGCCGGTCAACCGTGTAGCTGCCGCCGTTCAGCGCATCGCTAAAGGTTGCGCCCAACGGGCAGATAGCCAGCCACGTCCACGGTGACGTCCTGCGCCGCGCCGGCGCGGTTGACGATGACCACGGCGGCGTCGCGTATAGTCGGCCAGCAGACGGCCGTAGGCATAGACATTGGCGGCATCATCCACCAGCAGGCGTCTCAAAGCTGCCGGTGCGCAGGGCCGGGTGGCTGTTGCGCAGGCCGGTCAAGGTCTGGTAGTAAGGCAGCAAATCGGTCCAGCCCGCGCCGCCGCTTGCAGATGGGTGTAGAACGGCGTGCCGCTCTCATCCAGCCAGGGGTAGCGGCTGGCGGTTGTAGGGATCATCTTCCCATTTGCCGCCGTGGAAGTAGGTCGGGCCAACCAGACCGACCTCGTCGCCGTAGTAGATGGTGGGCGCACCGGGCAGCGTCATTTGCAGCAGGACCACGCCCTTCAGGCGGGTCGATGGCGTCGCTCCAATCATAGTTGGGATCGTGCAGCAGCGTGTCGTCGTGTGGCGTCGGCCGCGTTGTGATCGAGCATGAACAGCGGCCGGTTGGTGTCGTGGCTGCCCAGCAGGTTCATCATGGCGTAGATACGCTTCCGGCGGGTAGCGCTCCATCCAGTTGTGCAGGCGGCGCGTCCAACTGCGACGGCGTCAGCGGCGTCAGCTCGCCAGCCGAACTGCCGCTGTTGTGGTCATTGTCGGTAAAGGTCGGTGTCGCGCCAGAAGCTCAGCATGGCCGAGCTGTACTGGTAGTTCATGGTGGCGTCCATCTCGTTGCCCAGCAGCCAGGGCGAGGCGTTGCCCCACTCTTCGATGACCATGTAGGCATCGGGATTAGTGCGCGGACGGCGGCGCGGAACCCTTCCCAGTAATCGTTGTTGGGGTCGTTGGTCACGCCGGGATCGATGTCGCCGCCCACGTCGAAACGCCAGCCGTCAGCGCCTTCGCCAGCCAGTAGCGTCGACGACTGGAGTCCGGCGCTGTCCCAGATCAGGGCGCGCACATCGGGGTTGTGCGCGTTGCAGCTTGGGCAGGCTGTCGAAGCCAAACCAGCTTTCGTAGGTCGGCCGCATTGGGCGTGCCGTCCGAACCAACGCAGGGGCCGGTCCCGGGGTCACATCGGTGAAGTAGTACCAATCGCGGTAGGGGCTGGTCGCGCTTTCACAGGCGCCGCTGCCGTCATTGACGCCGGGGCCACGGGTATCATTGCCGCCGCATCAAAGCGGAGTAGCGGTCAAAGTAGATGCTGTCCGACGAGGTGTGGTTGAAGACGCCGTCCAGGACGATGTTCATGCCGCGGGTGTGGGCTTCGGCGACCAGGGTGTTGGAAGGTGTCGAGTCGCCAAAGTCGTCGTCAGATCACGCCGTAATCGGTGGTGTCGTATTTGTGGTTGGACGGCGATTCGAAGATGGGGTTGAAGTAGATGACCGTCACGCCCAAGTCTTGCAGGTAATCCAGCTTGTCGATCACGCCCTGCAGGTCGCCGCCGTAGAAATTGAGGCTGTAGGTGCCGGGGCAGTCGGTCGGCATCGCGCGGATCGCAGATGGGCGTATTCCAGATCGGCATTGCCCGTCGGATCGGAGCGGTACGATGGTGCCGTCCAGTTCATCGTAGAAGAAGCGCCCGGCTGGTGGGTTGTTGCCGGGATCGCCATCGCGGAAACGGTCGGGGAAGATCTGGTACATGACGCCGTTCTTCACCCAATCGGGCGTCTGGAAGGCGGGATCGTACATGGTCAGCTGCCAGCTGTTGTCCGGGCTGTCGCCAAAGGTCTGGCCCCAGCCGCCGTCGCGGGCGTCGTCGTCTTCGTAGTAGGCGGTGGCGGTGCCGTCAATGGCGATGAAGCGGTACCAGTAAATGGTCGGCTCGGCGCTGACGGGCAGCTGTCGCTTCCCACCATTCGTAGGTGCCGTCGTCGGCAACCAGGGTCATGTTGATCAGCGACTGGGCGTTGATGCGGTCGTTCCAGACGCGCACCTGGGCCGCGGTTAGGTCGCCGCTGGCAGCGCGCAGACGCAGGGTAACGGCCGTGCCCGCCATCACCGGCCCCGCAGGCGTGCGGAACAGCGTATCGCGGCTGTTATGCCCCAGATCATTCCACCAGATATCGTTGTCATGGGAAGCGCCGCCGCTGCCCGCCACGTTGATCGTCAGGATGTGGCTGACCGAATCATAGCTAAAGGTGACCAGGGCGTTGTCTACCGGCACATTGAAGCGAATGTTGGCCCCGCCAGGAACACCATCTTCACCGTAGTTCTCGTCCCAGCTTTCGTCAATGGCTACTTTGCCCTCGTACGCACCGGCCGGAAGGGCATCGGTCTCAAAGGTGTAGATGCCATCGCCGTCCAGGTCTTGCAGCCAGGAGCGCAGGCAGCCCGGATCCCAGTCGCCGGCACAGCCCAGTTCGCTCTGGAAGCTGCCGGGCACCGTGGCGATAACAGCATTGACGTTGTCCGTGATCCAGTGGGATTTGTGGTCGTAATAGAACTTGACGTCGGTCGGCGCCGCCGAGATTGAGGGGAATATTGGCACCGCCAGGCGCGCCGCCCGCACCGTAGTTCTCGTCCCAGGTGTCGTTTAAGGCGACTTTGATATTCCCACGATCCGGCAGGCAAGCTGAAGACCAGCCTGCCAGACATCATCGTTGGCGTCATAACCCAATTCGGTGGCGATGCATTCCGGCTGCCAATCGCCGGGGCAGCCCAGTTCGCTCTGCAGCGAGCCAACGAGTGCAACTGTGTAAGTCGGCAGCGGGGCGCTGACTTCGATGGTGAGAATATGGGTGACGGGATCATAGATAAAGGTGACCTGATCACCGTCATTGGGCACGCTAAAGGGGATGTTGGCCCCGTGGGCAACACCACCCGCGCCATAGTTCTCGTCCCAGCTTTCGTTGATGGTGACCTTGCCTTCGTAGGACCCGGCCGGAATGAGCCGTGGTGCTAGAGGCGATAGAGGGTGTCGCCGTCAGGGTCCTGCAGCCAGGAGCGCAGGCAGCCCGGGTCCCAATCGCCTGGCGCAGCCCAGTTCGGACTTTGGAAATTGCCGGGCACGGTGGCGATGACGCTGTTGACGTTATCGGTCACCCAGTGAGTTTCATGGTCGTAATAGAACTTCACATCGGAGGTCTGACGCCGAGGCTCAAGGACGATATTGGCACCGTTCAGAACGGCATTGACGCCGTAATTTTCGTCCCAACTATCGTTGAGAGCCGCCTTGTACTCGAAGTTGCCGGCGGGCAGATCGAATACCGTTTGCCAGACATCATCGACGCTATCGTAGGCCAGATGGGTGGCAGCGCATTCTGGCTGCCAGTCGCCGGGACAGCCCAGCTCGCTCTTGCAGCGAACCGGCGATGGTGACGGAAGTCGGGTTAGGGGTGTGGTCGGCCAGTGCTGGCTGAGTTAAGCCAAATCCACCGGCAAGCGTAAATACAATCAGGATGTAGCAGGCAACCGGTTACAAGCTGCCGTTTGTAAGTGGAAAAGTGGTGCATGTTTCCTCCTCGTGGAAATGTGCTTTGTGCTGTCATGGTTGGCCAACACCAATTACCGCTGACAATAAAGATAAAAAAAGACCAACTTGCGCCGCAAGAGCAAGATGGTCTCTCGTTACAAGGGAGTTTCTTTTCGTCGAGTTACTGTTTGAGTAATCCAGTGACCCTTCAAAATCAAGAGATGTTTCATTTGTGCTGATTATTCAGAGAAATTGTATTTACAAGTCAATAAACGTTGATGCCTCAACTATATCATTCTGCCAGGTGACGGTCAATATGGAACGGTCACAATCCATTGTGGAGTGATTGGCTTACAAATGGTCTGAAGAAAGGGGATCTCTTGCTCAATAAAGCGCGCAGTGTACAGCAGGCTTTGCTCAAGATGGGATTTCGCGGTTATAAACACGGTTTGCTGGTTATAGAACGGCCGTTTCCTCCAACCCGGCCGCATATCCCAGTTCCAGCACGCGGAAGTTGGCGTCCAGCAGCTTGCGCTTGCTGGCAGGCAGATGGTCCCGCAGGGTTTGTTTGATGGCGTCCAGGGTGAGGAACGGCCGTTTCGCCAGCATCGCCCCCACGGCGGCCATGTTCATCATTTTGGTGGAACCCTGCTTCTCGGCAATGGTATTGGCCGGAACATACACCACGTCGACGTCGGGGCGGTCGGCAACGGCCGTTACGATCGAGCTGTTGATCACAAACAACCCACCCGGCTTCACCAGCCCCTCATACTTTTCAAAAGAAGGTAAATTCAAGGCCACGGCAATGTCTGGTTTATTGACCAGCGGAGCGCCAATTGGATCATCACTAATGATTACCGTGCAGTTCGCCGTGCCGCCGCGCATCTCTGGTCCATAAGACGGAATCCAGGTGACGTGAAAACCGTTGTCCATGCCAGCATAGGCTAAAGCTGCCCGGCAAACAGCACCCCCTGTCCGCCAAATCCCGAAATTACAATAGATGTTTGCATAGTTTAGAATCTCCACTCTTTTACGGTGATGCTCAAATCTCACGTGGTCAATCCGCGGCTACTTTTGCAGCCTGCGTTAGTTCCTTTGTCAGCACCTCACCAATGCGCTGAATGCCCAGCTCAATTTGCTCTGGCTGCGCATTGGAAAAATTCAGGCGCATCGTATTTTGCCCGCCGCCGTTGGGGAAGAAAACTGCCCCGGGGACAAAGGCCACATTCTGCTCGATGGCTTTTTGCAACACTTCGGCGGCGTCCAGCCATTCCGGCAGCCGCACCCATAGAAATAGCCCGCCACCTGGGCGCGTCCACGAAACCCCTGACGGGAAATAGCGGGACATGGCGGCCAGCATCACATCTCGTCGCTCCCGGTACACCCGGCGAATCAGGCCTACGTGTTCCGCTAAAAAGCCATTTTGAATCACTTCGTAGGCGATCATCTGGTTGTACGTGCTGGTGTGCAGGTCCATGCCCTGTTTGGCCATCACGCAGCGGCGAATGACCGGTACAGGCGCGACCATCCAGGCCAGCCGCAGCCCCGGGGCCAGGGTCTTGGAGAAGGTGCTGAGGTAGATAACGTTGCCCTGGGTGTACTCGCCAAATGCGCCGTTGAGCCGCTGTGCGTCCAATGCCAGCAGCGATGGAATGGGATCGTCTTCGAAGCGCAGTTCACCGTAAGGATCATCCTCGACAATGGGGCAGCCGTACTGGTCGGCTATTTCAATGAGTTTTTTGCGCCGTGCCCAGGAAAGGGTGAAGCCGCCCGGGTTTTGGAAGTTGGGCAAGATGTACATGAACTTGGGAGCAGCACGTAAAAGGTCAGGCAGTTGGTCGACAATCAACCCATCGTCATCCGTATCCACCGCTGACGAAGCCGGCCTGGTAAGCCCACCATGCCTGCAGCGCCCCCAGGTAAGACGGCCGTTCCGTCAACACCTTGTCCCCCGGATTCAGCAAAATCTTGCCAATGATGTCCAGCGCCTGCTGCGAGCCGCTGGTAATGAGCACATTTTCCGGTTTAGCAAAAACACCTTGCTCCTGCAGCTGCTCAACCACAAACTCCCGCAGGGGCAAATATCCTTCCGTGGTGCTGTACTGCAGCGCCTGTGCGCCATGTTCGGCCAGCACTTTTTGCGCTGCGGCATCAAACTGGGCAATCGGAAATAGTTCCGGCGCTGGCAGCCCGCCAGCAAAAGAGATGAGATTGGGGCGCTGCGTGAGCTTTAGCAGTTCGCGAATGGCGGAACTGCCCATGCGCTCCATGCGCTGTGCATACCGTTGTTCCCAAAGTGTCGTCATGTTTAGCTCCTTGTGGCGTTAGTGCCTATTTTCGCCCCCGCTTGTTTTGTAAATCTTCATGGACTTTGTAGTCACCTAGCGGATAAACGGGCACCATGCTGTCACGCACCCATTCCAGCGCTTCATTGGGCGTCATCTTCCAGTTGGTGGGGCATGAGGAAAGCAGCTCTACCACGCTGAAGCCCAACCCCTTTTCCTGCGCTTCAAAGGCGGTGTGAATGGCTTTTTTCGCCTGAATGACGTGACGTGCATCGTGCAGGCTGCGGCGCGCGCTGTAGGCTGTCCCGGGAATGGCGCCCAGCATTTCCGCAATGTGAATGGGATTGCCCGTCAGCTTGATGTCACGACCAAAGGGAGAAGAGGTGGTTTGCTGGCCCGGCAGGGTGGTCGGGGCCATTTGCCCGCCGGTCATGCCGTAAATGGCGTTGTTGAGGAAGATGACGGTAATCTTTTCGCCGCGAATGGCGGCGTGCATGGTTTCGGCCAGGCCAATGGAGGCCAGGTCGCCATCACCCTGGTAGGTAAAGACGATTTTGTCCGGGTTGACGCGCTTGACGCCGGTGGCCATGGCGCAGGCCCGCCCGTGGGCGGCTTCGGCGGCGTCGACGTCAAAATATTTGTATGAGAATACGGAGCAGCCCACGGAGGCCACGAGAATGGTGTCTTCCTGCAAGCCGCGTTCGCTGAGCACTTCCGCTACCAGCCGGTGGGCCGTGCCGTGGGTACAGCCGGGGCAGTAGTGGGTGTAGGTATCGGCCAGCGCTTCCGGCCGTTGGTAGACAATTTTTTCGGTTAAGTTCAGCGGATAAGGTGGCCATTGTTTCCCTCCAGAGATGGTTCAGGTTGGTTGATGGAGGTGATTAGCTTGTGGATTTCTGTTTCGATTTCTTCGGGCATGGGAATGACGCCGCCCATACGGCCGTAAAATTTGACTGGCAGCCCGCGCCCAACCGCCAGACGTACGTCTTGCAGCATTTGCCCGGCGTTCATTTCGGTGACCAGGAATCCCTTAATACGGCCGTTATCAGCCAGTTCGGCCAACTGCTTTTCAGGGAAGGGCCACAGGGTAATGGGGCGGAAAAGCCCGACGGGTACACCCTCACGGCGCAGCGTTTGAACGGCCGTTTTGGCCACCCGGGCCGCCGTTCCAAAAGCGACCACCACGTACTCCGCGTCTTCCAATTCATACGCTTCGTAGCGGACCTCTTTCTGCTCGATTAGCGCCAGTTTGGCCTGGAGCTTCAGGTTAAATTCCTCCAGCAGCGCGGAGCCCAGGTAAATGGAGCTGACCAAATTTTGTTCACGATTCTTCTTGCCTGTCAGGGCCCAAGCGGGGCGAGGACGCATTTCTTGCATGGGCGGCATTTCCGCTGGTTCCATCATCTGGCCCAGCGAACCGTCCGCGACCACAAACACCAGCGTGCGATACTTGTCTGCCAGGTCAAAGGCCAAGATGGTCAAGTCAATGGCTTCCTGAATATTGGAGGGAGCCAGCACAATGGGGTGAAAATCTCCATGTCCGGCCGACTTGGTGATTTGGTTATAATCTGCCTGGCTGGGCTGAATGTTGCCCAGACCAGGGCCACCGCGAATCACGTCGACGATGACCACGGGCACTTCTGACCCGGCAATGTAGCTAATACCTTCCTGCATCAGGCTGATGCCGGGACTGCTGGATGAAGTCATGACCCGCACTCCCGCGGCGGCAGCGCCATAGACCATGTTGATGGCTGCCACTTCGCTTTCCGCCTGCAAAAAAGTGCGACCCAGCTCAATCATGCGGCTGGACATATGCTCCAGCAGTTCTGTTTGCGGGGTAATGGGATAGCCAAAATATGCCTCGCACCCGGCGCGCACGGCCGCTTCGGCGATGGCAATATTTCCTTTTAGTAATTCTTTGGTCATCAGATTCATACCTCCAATGCGAGTTGGGCTTGTGGGGCGGGAACATCGCGGTACACAGTGATACAACCATCAGGGCACACCACTGCGCAAAGTGCGCAGCCGGTACATTGATGATCGGGGTCTACCAGCAAAGCGGGCCGATACCCTTTGGCATTGAAAGCTGTCTGCCAGGCTGACGACGTCCTGGGGACAGGCTTCAATGCAAAGTTCACACCCTTTACACCTTTCTACGTCAATGACAATACGACCTGTAGCCATGAAAAAACCTCCGTTCAGTGGGTTAGTATTTGTGGTAACCGTACAATCTTATGGGAAATAGTTATAAGATTATTGAAATGGGAAATTCTGCCTTGGGGCAGGCTGTTGCTTTGTGCGGTTAAAATGTCCACAGTATTTTGGAATGTGCGAGCATGTGAAAGAATGCTGCAATTGGGTTTCATATCAATTACCAGTATGGCAGAAAGCCCATTTCTCTGGTAGTGATTAAAGACAGGGGTTCAACTGAGGAATGTCATAACTGGTAGAAATAACCATATAAATGGTGAAACCGTTGTGCATATTGTGCAATTTTGTGGGTGGTTTTGAAAATTCTAATGAAGAAATCTGTTTTGATTGCCCCCAATGAAGATGGCTTTGGCACATCGGCCTGGACGGTGGGGCTGGTGCGGCTTTGGCACAGCGGGATGAAATAACTGAAGTGCGGGTCGTGGTGGCGACAGGGCTAAGGTTCGACTTTCACCACCACATGTATGACGACCTGGATAAATGTTTCAGTAGTGGAACTGCTCCTAAGCCAGCCGCCCATCCAGGTAGCGAAACGGGACGGAGAAGTCGATGTGCCTCGCACAATTGCTGAGGCAATTTTGCCATACACGAGTGTTTCCGCTGAATATGCCCAACTTTTAGCGCAACATGAGCTGCTGCAAGACGTAGACCTGGTCATTGATCTGGGCGTGCCGGCCCTGGTGCGGGCGGCCTGGGCGGAAAACGGCCGTCGCCAACAAACTGGTCAACCTCTTTTGCACATCATTACTCTGTTTGACCACGCCTGGAGCCTGACGCTGGCAAAGGATTGCCGGGGAAGCGCTGCCGCCAGAGGGTAGGGCAGAGCTGGCCGCCATGGCGGCCGACGAGGCGCTTACCAACGAAGTGCTGCTGTTTGGCGACCCGTTGCCCCAGAATTTATTTCACGAATACTGGCAAGTTGAATTGCAACGGCCGTTGACGGTAATTCCGGGGGTATTAGGCGGTCCAGGACGCACGCTGGCAATTGCGGGGCTGCCAGGCCAGAATGCGGCCGCGGCGCGGCGGGTGGCCCGGCGGTTGTTGGGGCTAAGCGAGATGCACCGATAATGTTTATTTCTGGCGGGGGAACAACGGTATGGCATGACGTCATGGGGGATTTGCTAGACAGCTACCTGGCTGATCCACCCCCTTATCAGGTGGTGGTTTTTAATCCGGCGGAGGCGCGAAGGCGAGGGGTGGTTATGCAGGAAACGGCCGTTTCCTTTCTTACAGCGTACCTTACACGTTTATCGCGGAAAGCTTGGCCCCCTGACCTTTATTGGTTCAATCCGCGGCGAGACCCACCACGTCCTTTTTGCCGCATATGACCTGGTGATTACGCGGGCTGGTGGTGGCACCGTCAGTGATGCTAGTTGCCCACCGCGCGCCTCTGCTGCTGGTAGAGGAGCCGGGCATGTGGCAAGTTGCACAAATCCAGCAGGCGTGCGTGCGGTTAGGGCTTGCTGAGAGCGTGGCGCTGGCCGAATTTCAGACGCGAGGGCGGAGTCTTGTGGAAGACGCTTCAGGCAATTTACGCCAATTGGCTGCCCAACAGCAAGCAATGACCCGTATTCCTCATCACGTTGAGGAGTGGCTTATTTCACATTTGATATAAAATAAGCACAAGAAAGAAGTATTGGTGCAGGCGGATTAGTTTATTGAATAGTGGAGACCATTTTGTCACAGGAATCAAGCATCATTAAACTGCTGAAGGAATCAAAAACCATTGCCGTTGTTGGCTTTTCCTCAAAAACGCACAAGGCTGGGTACTACGTGCCGGAATATTTGCAAAAGCAAGGGTACAAAATTATCCCGGTCAACCCTTTTATGAATACCGGGTTGGGTGAAAAAGCGTATCGAACCCTGACAGACATTCCAGACCCGGTGGATTTGGTGCTTATTTTCCAGCGCAGCGAAAATGTGCCGCCCTTTGTGGATGAGGCCATTGCCATTGGCGCAAAGGCGGTGTGGATGCAGTTGGGCATTGCCCACGATGGCGCTGCTTCCAAAGCCACGGCGGCTGGTTTGGCCGTGGTGCAAAATGCCTGCATGCTGGTGGAGCATCGCAAATACAACAAATAATCACCAACGCAAGAACAACTGAAAAAAAGAGTGGTGGGAATACGGCCGTATTCTTGCACCTTTTCTCCCTCGCATTCAATGATTGGTCAAGGCCCCAATAGATAGAAATTCGCCAAAACCTTATGCTATAATGCTTTTGTCGCCGGCACAGGCGATACACCTACAGCCATCATTGCACTTCTCTCCCATCCTAATGAGCTGGGGTTGAGCTTTTTCCCAAAAAGTGACGTTCTAGTACCTTATGCTATTGGGCATTTAGGTGCCCAATGCTTGAGCCAGTATAAGGTGGTCAAAAAAGGGGTTGCCATGTCAAATCCATCTCCTATTTCCCGTTTCTTTCGGATAATTTTTCTATGCACGGTATTCCTGTTTGTGGTGAGTGGGACACTCGTAGCCCGGCAGGAGGGCGAGCCTGAAATAACGGATCCGGGAAACTCCAATACCGCATCAACTTTTAACCACACCATCCACCTGCGCTCCCGCGAATTCCTGCCTGGCGCGCCCGATACACGCCTGCTTGCGCAATTAGCGCCTGAGGAGATAGTGAGCGCATTCATTTATTGGTACAGCTTGATTTTATCCCGCGAGAATTGGCCAAAGAGGCTTTGCGGGAACGCGGGCTGCACCTGTTGGCATACGTGCCCGATTATGCCTGGATAGCTTCGGTACCAGCCGCTAATCCCGCGGAGGTGCTTAATTTGCCAGGTGTCGTCTGGGCAGGAGAATTGACGGTGGCAGATAAGCTCGATCCGGCAATAAAAGCCGGTAACTGGAGCACCTTTAACCGCGCAGCTAATGGTACGGTTGCTGTTCATACATTCATGCACCGGGACGAAAGTCTGCAAACAGGAGAAGCCCTTGTTGCCGCACTGGGTGGCAAAGTGACGGGCTTGGTTCATGGCATCAACATGATGATGGTTGAACTGCCGCAGAGCGCAGTTCATGAACTGGCTGCTGCTGACGCCGTGCAATGGATTGAACCTGCTGCCCCTCCGCTAGATGGCGCCAGTGACGGTATCCGCAATCAAATTGGCGTGAATGTTGTTCAAGCCGCCCCCTATAACCTGGATGGAACGGGAATTGATGTGCTGGTTTACGATGCAGGCCGCGCCGGATCTCATATTGATTTTGACACACGTCTCTACGTTTGGAGACACTGCAAGCTTTTCTGAACATGCCACGCACGTTGCCGGTATAGTGGGCGGCAGCGGGGCTAACAGCGCTGCCCAGGGCGGAACTGCCTTACAGTGGCGGGGTATGGCGCCTAATGTTGATTTGATTTCCTATGGCATTGGTTCTGTAAGTGGTATCATTTTTTACGAGGACACCGCTGACATTGAAACAGATTGGGCCGCTGCGCAAAATAGTTTCGGCGCAGATATTGGTACAGGCGGCTTATCATCAAGTATTTATGACAACTACCCTAGCCGCTGTGACTTATGGGAAAATATGGCGCAAGCGCTGTCTTGCTAGACCAGATTATACGTGGGGGAAACAGCGTCGTGGGTATGGGCGATAAATATATTGCCACCTGGGCTGTCGGAAATGAGCGGGGCTGGGCAACTTCCTGTGGTACTTACAACACCATTTCCCCACCAGCGGCGGCCAAGAACCCTATTCACGTCGGCGGGTCCAACACCAACAATAATACGCAATACGCCCATGGATCCTGGGGGCCAACGGAAGACGGCCGTATCAAGCCCACTGTGACTGCGGGGGTCTGCCAGACTACCGCGGATCTGGGCATTACCTCGACTGATAACTTTCCGGCAGACACCTACACGGTCAAATGCGGCACTTCTATGGCGACATCGGCCGTGGCTGGCGGCCTGGCACTGATGCTGCAGCATTATCGAGATGTGTATGGCACCTCTGGTTCGTTTTGGCCAGCTACGGCAAAAGCGATTCTCATCCAGACCGCCACGGATTTCGGCAATACTGGTCCTGATTACCAGTGGGGATTTGGCCAGGTAGACATTCACGCCGCCGTAGACCTGATTTCGCGCAAAGCATTCCGCCAGGATAGTATCGACCAGAACGAGGTGGACCTCTTTTATTTCATTGTGGCTGAGGAAACCGATCCGGCCCAGGTAACGCTGGCCTGGGATGATTTTGAGGCGACTTTAAATGCCAATCCTACCTTGATCAATAACCTGGACCTGGAATTGGTGTCACCCAGCGGCGTTATCTGGCGACCCTGGGTCATTGAATCCGGCCAGCCCTACCAGCAATGCCACGCGGGGCATGGACAGCAGTAACAATCAGGAACTAGTGGAAGTGCCTAGCGCCTGAAGTAGGTACCTGGATGGTGCGGGTGAAAGGCACGGCCGTTCCGCAAGGGCCTCAGGATTATGCATTGGTTTGTGAGGGTTGCCAGCCTCTTGATGTGGGTGTTTGCCAGGCAGAGGTCGCGGGAACGGCCGTGGCGGGACAAATTAATACTCATGACGCTCTTTTGGCAGAAGATGGTGGTTTTGCGACCAGTTTCCACTGCCCGAGGCGACATCTTTAACTACTGGTGAAATCTGGCAGCGCGGGTTGGAAGCCCACATTGGGGAGGATGAAGAGGCTTACCTCCAAACTTCACTAGAGTTAGTGGCAGCCGCTCGTGAGGCCGGGCCAGAAGCCTTGGTAGCCCTGGCTGATACACTTCGCGGACAGGCATTAGACCTGGCTATGGATGAAATTGCCGAAGCGCAGGCATTCTTGTATGAATCTGCTTCCCCACCACCAGACACCTCGCCCGTTACCACCGAAGCAGAGGCAGAATCCCTGGCTTCCCAGTTAGCAATTGAAGCAGCGAACCGCGCCCGCGCCTTTGCTTCTCTACAAGATTCTGAAGAAGGATTAACGGACAATCCAATTACTATTCAGCAGCCTTTACTTCCTGCTGTTCCAGCAGCGGATCTGACCGTCGGCAGCGGCTGCACGTACCCCACCATTGCTGCGGCCATTACCGCCGCCAACCCCAACGACCGCCTCTTGATAGAAGGAGGCGTTACTTTTACCGAAAACATCATCATCGATAAAAACCTGACATTAATCGGAGGTCACAGCGGCTGTGCCAGTGGTTCAACCGACCGCACCATCATCGATGGCAATGCTGCTGACAGGATTTTTGAGCATTGTTTCAGGTGTAAATGTGACCATGCAAAATCTCAATCTAACCAATGGTAGTACGGGTTTTGAAGGAGGTGGAATAAGATTTGCCATCGGTGGGGGGACTGGAACATTGACCCTGACAAACTTAGATATTTATTCTAATATGGCCCATTGGGGAGGGGGTATTTGGATTGGGCCAGATGCTGAGCTGTTTCGATCCAATATAGAGATTTATAGCAACACTGCTACTGTGAATGGAGGTGGGTTAAGGTTATTTGGGGGTCGCGTTACCCTCGATAACGGCAGCAATATTTACAACAACAGCGCCCCTTTGGGGGGAGGCATCGCCGGTGTCCAGGCGTCCGGTTTTTCGCCGGAGATCCTTCTCCCTTCCGATACGGATATCAATGATAATCAGGCATTAAC
>CAVOGX010000003.1:0-180004 GCA_963695505.1 uncultured Chloroflexia bacterium
ATGGGAGAAGCCCCAAGAAGAGCGTCATTATCCCGATGGGTATTAACACATAGGCAAAACGATTTGGTGTAAGGATAGGATGTCCTTTCATTGCGTAAACCCAACGCAAGTATCCTGTGCGGGACAAAATACCTGCTACAAGGAATAATCCACCCAGTGCTGTTAAACCCACAAACATTAAAGTTTTCAGAGAATACTCACTTTTTGTCTCCAAACCATTCCTCATCTATGGCATTAGTGGAGCTAGATTCCGCACAGGAATAGCGCCCAAAAATTCGAAGACACGCGGGGCAATCCCTAATTCAAAAGCAACTCCTAAACCAAAAGCTACTCCTACTCCCACAGGCCCACCTATTAGAAGACCTGCAGTTCCTGCTATTACGCTAATCCACCAGACACTCCGGCTCTCTGCGCTTTCTGCCAGCCGGTAAGGTAAGGGTTGTCGTAATCATGGGCGTATTGATGTCGGCATTGATAAGACCCCCAACGCCGACACCCAATGCGCCACCCAGTTTCTCCGCCGCGCTGCGGGAAGCAGATGTGGCGACCGCATCGACGACCTCGCCAAATTCATGGGATAATAGATTGACAGTGATCCACGCTGCCCTAATCTGGCCTGGAATCGAGCAAAATCGGCGGGCCGTACTGCCAATATAGGCTCTGTCCAATCATGGTACGAATCCTGGCACTTCTAAAAATAAGAAAATGGACGGCCCCAGAATCCATCTGCCAGCCGCGAAGAAAACACGCTCCAGCGAGATAAACTCATCCAGATAGTTCCATGTCAACTTCCTGGCGCTGCCTTCCAGGGCAATTCGCCCAATCCTGTGGGCGCTGTTGTATAGATGGTTTGCGCCCAGAGGTGGAGGGCAACGGCCGTTGTCGGTGGTCCGGCCAAAAGCCCTGGTACTTGGTTACGTGACGATTCCAGTAGTCGCAATACCGGGCTGCTATCGGCTGCCTGATACACCCCCGGCTGGCCCAGTACCCCGGCCGCATACCGGTTCAGCGCCTGGGGCAGCGTGGGTGGGCCGCCGGTCGCAGTCGGCTGTAAAGGTCTGCCCAGCGCCGGTCGTACCAACGGCCGTCGCCCAGGTGCACCAACCCCGTAGCCGCGTCAGGCAGGTCGGAAGGGTGCCCGTTAGGGTGAGGGGCAGGGTGTTGGTCAGGGGCATACCGTAGCCATCGTACACCATGCGACCCGCTTCGTCACCATTGGCATCCACCAACACCAGCGACGTGCCGGTGGGGTCGTTCAGGTGGTAATACACATCCCCCTCTGCCAGCCGCGTCGCCAGCTGCTGCCCGTCACCGAAGTAATGCTTGGTAAATACACTTGAACCCGCATAGAAGACATCCTGATTCCCTGTGGCAGGATCTATTCCTCCGGAACAGATGTGGACCGGTATTGGCACTGTCGGCAATGCGGCAAACGCGATCTCCCGAAAGGGTTGGCGATTCAGAAATGACTATCGGCGCTGACCACCCTTGGGCTGTCCGTTCCAGATAAATGTTGTCAAGGGTAAGATACACTGTCCCATTGCCACCGGTGGCCAGTGCCGGAAAAGCTTGAACAATGTTCGCAATTTCTATCACTTGCTCCGGCTCTGACCAATCTCCGGTCGCTGATTTGTACTGATATACAATTCCTTCAAAAGAGGGAATGCTTGTAAACCAAATCAAATGCAAAATACCCGCTGTGTCAACTGCAACTGAAGGCTTTCGGGCTATTTCATTCTCATTAGTTACATCACTTTCTAAGCCCCACCCATTGTTCCAGGTACGCTGTTTAATCATATTATCTCCTGACGAACTCGCATTTTCCCAATAAACCTGCAATGTACCATCAGGTAAGTCAATGAAATCAGCTGCCCTTTCATAATCCCATCTATCTGCTAGTATTGTAATATCAGACCATCCAGCTTCGCCAAGCACCCGATGAAGTAAAATTCTGATCGGTGAACCATCAGAATCACCGTGGGTAATAGCATGTTCCCAGATAACGTGAAGATTTCCACTATTGCTTATGGAAATGTTAATTATAGCCTGCGCTTCCTCATCATCATCGGGCAGTGGATAATCAAAATCGCCAGAGATATTATCTGGAAGACTCCAGGAAAATCCGTTGTCACTAGAAACAGCATAATATAAATCACTAACGTCGCCAGCGGCATAAATCCACACAACATGAATTTCGCCATTGGTATCAACGGTCACTGCCGGTGATTGTACTGTTCCTGTTGCAATATTAGTGACATTGATAGACTGCCCGCCTGATTTTTTGAACCAGATGTTCGCATATCCGGGGAAGGGTTCACTGTCTCGCCACACAAAGTATGGAGTGTTGGTGTTGTCTAAAGCCAGGCAGCCCTGGCTGGAATCATCTTCACTGTTAGATATGTTATGAACCCCAGACCCGCCCCAGCTTCCTTCGTCAGGAGATAATTGTGCATAATCGTTTACATACAATATATCGACACCTGAGGAAACAATTCGCCGGACCAACTGTCCTTCACCGTCGTAGAGCAGGCTGCTGGTAACAGATATTGCCCCTGTCCCACTGATTACCCTTGTCAACCTGTTCTCCGCATCATAAATATACTGAATTGTATTGCTCACCCCCAATGTCTTGGTAATCAAGTTCCCATTGGCATCATATTCGAACAGGGCGCCATTACTGTCCGATAGCGGTAAGTGCGGTTGCCCCCCACCGTATGTCAGCGTATTTGTTACAGTCCCACGACGATCGATAAGGTTACCCAGCGTATCGTAAGTATAGCTCTGCGCCGGGTAAGCATTGGAATCCACCGTTTGCAGCCTGCTTAAGGAATCATATTCCGGGTTCAGAAACTGGGTAGCAATCAGGTGCGTGTCGCTCCACCAATCCAGCCGCCCCAGGCCGTCAAAGAAGAATTCCAGGTCTTGCAGCGCCGGGTCATGGGCCGCGGCCGTCGCTGGTCTAAACGTCACCGGGTCGTAGGCCAGTGTTTGCGTGACCACACCGCCCAAAGCCCAGGTCGTTGGCTGCCCCAAGGGATTGTAAACCGCATCTGCCAGGTACACATCTTGCCCGGACACGCCGGTCAACTGGCCGTCCTCCAGGCTGTAGGTGTAAGATACCACCTCGCCATCCGGATAGGTCATCGTCTCCAGCCGACCAAAGCCATCATAAGTGTAGCCGGTCTGGAACGTGGCCCCCTGGATGGTCCTGGTTTCTGCCAACAACCGCCCGGCGGGGTCGTACTGCCAAACCGTGCTGCCAGAACCATCGCGCATGCTGGTGCGCAGATCCCCTGTGTACCCGTAGTAAACCGGCTCTGTCTCGGCCACCAGCGTTCCGGTGGGAACGGTGTACGTCTTTAGACATTATATCGATTAAATGAGATAGAATGACGTAACCTTGAAAACAACACCCTACCAGCTTAACTACCTAAATTTTGTACCAACAAGGGCACAAGTCATAAAAAGATGACGATGACAGTTTTCCCAGCAAGAATGTAAGTGATAAGAAAACACTTGCATAAGGAGAACTGTCATCATGAATCATTGTATCAGCTATTCGCCACGAGCCAGTCTGGCCATCGTGGGCATGAACATTCAGCAAATGGGAATCTGGGACATGATAGACCAGAAGGTCAAAATCCAACAGAAAACAGTGGTACATACGCCACTGCAAAAGCTGCAGGATGCGTTCATCAATATCATGGCCGGTGGACATGGGAATCAACGAAGTGAACCATCGCGTCAAACCGGATGCCAGCCTGTCGGCAGCTTTTGGTCGTCAAGGATGTGCCGACCAGTCGGGAATTAGTGCCACGTTGAATGCGTGCCAAGCTAGAAAATGTCGTGCAGATGCGCCAGGCAATGGAGACGATCTATCAGCGTTATGGGGCTGGCTGTCACCACGATTATGGTCGCAGTTGGCAACTGTTGGATATTGACATGAGTGGGATGCCTGCTGGACGGCAGGGTGTTGGGTCGGAAAAAGGGTATTTCGCCAAGCAAAAGAATAAGCGCGGACGGCAATTGGGTCGTGTGTATGCCACATTGTATGATGAGATTGTCAGTGAACGGCTCTATTCGGGCAAAACACAACTCAATCGCAGTTTGCAACAATTGGTTGCTGATGGCGAAGTTGTTCTGAGTCTCAATCGCGGTTTCCGTAAGCGCACCATCTTGCGCATTGACGGGGGTGGTGGCAATGATGCCGACATCAACAGGATGTTGACGGACGGCTACAAATTGCTGACCAAAGTCACCCACTGGAAGCGAGTCGAGAAATTGGCTGCCACGGTGGCCGTCTGGCAAACAGACCCCAAAGACCCCAAACGTCAGGCCGGATGGGTACAACAACCCTTCACCTATGACCAACCAACACGCCAATTGGCTGTTCGTTGTCAGACCAAGCACGGAAAATGGAAAACAGCTATCTTGGTCTTCAATCTCGATGATGACCCACTCTGCTGGCTCAACGAGCAAGGCAAACGTCCTTTTCTCCAACCTGCTGACTCGATTTGGCTGGCTGTTTATGCCTATGACCTGCGTGGCGGTGGTGTTGAAACCGCCATTAAAGGTTCCAAACAAGGGCTGGGTATCACCAAGCGCAACAAAAAATCGTTCCATGCCCAAGAAATGCTGCTGCTGTTGGGGCAATTGGCTTACAACATCACAAGTTGGGTACGCAACGGCTTGGCTTCCTGTCAGGCTAGGTTCCAGCATTTTGGTATGCTGCGCATGGTTCGCGATGCCTTTCATGTTGCGGGCTTTCTTGACTTTGATGCAGAGGGTCATATCGTGCAAATTTCACTCAATCAAGCGCATCAATTAGCCGGCTTCTTTCATCGATGCCTTCGCTTCTTTCTTGGCTCGTGATGGAACTGTCGCTAATTTGCGCCAAATTTAGGTAACAAGAGATGGAGCATGAGTAAATATCAGGATTACGCCGATAAACCCAGAGAATTTCTAGCCTTAACCGGGTACACGCGAACAGAATTTGATGCCTTGTTACCGCATTTTGCAAAACAGTTTTATGAACATATGAAACAGTATCGCCTGGATGGAAAGCCCAGAGGCAAACGCAAGTACAGCGATTATCAGAACAGCCCGTTGCCCACACCAGCCGACAAGCTCTTTTTCATTTTGAATTACCTCAAAACCAACAACCTACAAGAAGTACAAGGTGCCATGTTTGGTATTAGCCAACCTAAAGCCAATCAATGGATTCATACCTTGCGGGTGGTGTTACAGCAAACCCTTACCTGTTTGAATGAAATGCCTGCACGTAGCATGGCGGAGGTGGTGTTTAATGATGACTGCACCCTCTATTTTCATGATGGCACCGAGCGTCCCATTCCCAGACCAACCGATGCCGCCAAGCAAAAAGAGTTCTACAGTGGTAAAAAAAACAGCACGGCCTGAAAAACAACGCCATGATTAACACCGCCTGCAAAATACTCTTCCTCACGGCGACCGTCGAGGGCAAAAGACATGATAAAAAGCTTGCTGACGAAAGCACCTATAGGTTGCCTCCTGGTAGCCAGCTGGCCCAAGACACTGGTTTTCAAGGTTTTGACCTGACGGGAGTGACCATTCTTCAACCCAAGAAGAAACCGCGCGGAGGCGAGCTCTCTGATTTGGATAAACATGTAAACGAATGGCTTTCATCCCTCCGCATCCGCGTTGAGCACGCCATTGGTGGCGTCAAACGTTATCGTATTGTCAGGGACAAAATCAGAAATTGGAAGGAGGGGTTTCGAGACGCGGTCATGGAAATCTGTTGTGGCCTTCACAACTTCCGTTTGAACTTTCGTCCGTGGCATTATGAGCCTATTCAACTTCATCTCTTTGTACCTATCTAATCGATATAATCTTTTTTGTAATCACCCGCCCCAACGGATCATATGCCAGCGTCGTTGTCACGCCGCGGGCGTCCACCTGGGCCACCAGGTAGCCGCTGTCATCATAAGCGTAATACCAGGCGCCCATATCGGGGTCGCTCATGCTCAATTTGCGTCCCAGGCTGTCATAAGTCATGGTGATGACATTCCCGGCCGCATCCTCAATGCGGGTAAGATTGCCCAGTAAATCATATTCGTAATCGGTGTTCAAGGCCAGCGTGCCGCTGTATTCCGTCACGCGCACAATCCGGCCATACGCGTCCAGCCTGTACTGCTTTGCCTGCCCCAGGGCGTCGGTGATGGTCACAAAAGGCCAGTTAGCATAGGAGTATGTGCTCGTACCATCCACCGTTTCCACTTCAATGGGCCGCCCCAAGGCGTCATAAGTGGTTTCCAGCCAGCGACCAGCAACGCTGGTATAGGGCAGGCTTTGCCTGAGCAGCCGGCCCAATCCATCATATTCGTAGTCCGTGAGGATGCCGCCGGGTGCTTCGGGTAAATACGTAATACGTCCGAAAATTCACACCACTGGCTTGACCCATGTATGCTGTCGATAAGAACGGTTTGTCTGGTTGCAACGGCGCCGGTATTGTGTCCAGGTCAATGATGTATTCCCCAAACCGCTTGATATGCTCCCTGAGATACGGGCTCAGGGTTGCGACAATGTCTGTTGTCACATCATATCCATCCTGAGCCATATCGTGCAGGATATCCGTCATGTCCGCCACGTTTTGTAACATGATGGCGTTGGCAATCAGGTCTTTGTATTTGATAATCTTCTCGTTTTCGACCGGGTCACGGAATTTGAGAATGCCATCACCGCCAAAGGTTATCCACTGCGAGAAGCCCTGATAAGCTTCTATCTTTGTCGTGGCGGCTCGTACCTCTCTACGCAGGTCTGTACTGGAAACAAGTTCCAGCAAGAACATGGTCCGGATCACCCGGCCTAACTCGCGAAAAGCCAGGTACAGTTTGTTCTTGGGGCTATCCGTATTCAGCTTTTGCAGCAACCAGGAGGGCAACAGTTTTCCCTTGTGAATGGACAGGACGACTTGCATCATATCTTGCCAGTGTTCTTCGAGCAGTTTCCAATTTATATAGCGGCTGAACCAGGGGCCAATATGTTCGAAGTGGAGGTTCGTGTCCGGCCAGTACATGCTGACCTTGTTCCAGTTGCGCATTCTGGGCAACAACTTAATTCCCAGCAAATGGGCCAGGCCGAACACGGCCTCAGATTGACCCTGGGTATCCCCGTGAACGGTATCCGGTTGGAGAACGGACTTGTTTTTTAGTAGACCATCCAGGATGTAAACGGCTTCCCAAACGCCACAGGCAATGAAATGGCTGAATAAAGCGACATAGGTATCGGATATATGATGGTAGGCGATGCCGCCGTAACCACCATAGCGAATATGACGCTCGCCCAGTAGGTTGTTTTCATACAGTTCGTAGTGGGTGCCGTCCGCAATGGCTGATTTGCCACTGCCCCATATAAAAGGAAGACGAAAGCGGGCATACTCATTGATGACATCGCGAATGGCGGCATCCAGTTTATCGGTCGTGATGTGTTGGGAATTGAGACGACCGATAACTCGTTCTGATGCCAACCCCCGCGCATGACGAGCCGTTTGGGCCGGCCCCAAATTACACCCATACCCGAACACAGTAATGAGGTAGCGGGAAAGTGGGTCACGCAGTTTGGGATCAGAGCCAGAAGGCGGGCCAAAGTGCCGGGTATAGCCCACCCAGTGATGGACGTTGTGCAGTACATCAAGCAGATGACGTTCTGGTAGTTGTGATTTCATGATGGCTTCCAGCATTTCGGCATCTTCGGGTATGGGCTGACGCGTTAACTGGCGCAAATGGGGTTTGCCATCAGCATCAAAGTACAGGTCGCTTTCGTCGGTCTGGGCATCGTCCACTCGCTGGGCCAATCCAATGAGCTGCCGACGCAATGCCTTCACGAAATCGACGGCCGATTTGGGCAAACCAACAGCGGAGCAGTACCCTTTCAAAATATCCTGGCATTCTGACCAGGGCAGCAGCTGGGTGCGATAATCGGCATAGCTTTCTGTTCCTTCAACATACAAATCACCGTTGCTAAGACCATCAGCAATATAGCTGAAGACGCACAGTTCCAAAGGTTTCTGCTTGTACATGATTTCGCCATCTACCTTGTCCCGGATAAAGGCTTGCCAGCGAGGGCTGGCAAAAGAAAGGGAGAAATCAGCCGATAGATGCGTTGACCCTTTCTTTCGATGCTCGTGGATGAAAGCAAGCGCCTGGAGCAAGATCTTACTCTGGGTTGCCGACCGGATCTGCAGCTGCTTGGTCAGGCGAAAGGGCAGAGTGCGATGACGATCATAGATAGTTGGTAACAGAGGTAGATAGTTATTGTTGTGATAGGCCTGCAGCATTTCGCAATCCTGCTGCAATTTTTTGGCGCCACCATTGGCTTGAACCACCTGACGCACATGCTTTCCCAGAGCGGCATCTTTCTCCTTATCGGGCAATATAGCTGTTTTCCCAGTGTGGTGAACGACGTCGGCAAATGCATCAACCAGCATTTCATTCACTGTTCGGTGCTGATCATGCAGCGCGCGCAAGCGCTTCTTGGCATTGTTGTGCAACAGGTGCATTCGCTTGAGATACATAGCCGTCAGCTGGTCGCGTGTCCGCACTTGCATTTGGTACAAGAGACAGAGGAGCAAGGTATATCGTTTGGCATCTGTCGTCACCCCGGTGATGTCGCTGATTTCCATCTGGTAAGCTTGGGAGGCAAACTGTTCCACTTTGGTGCCGGGCAAATTGGCCAGAAAAGGTAGCGGCTCCATGATCTTTTCCAGCCGATCGAGATGTTTTTCCCATTTGCGCACCCATTTCAACGATGCGCTGGCCGGCAGTGCTTTGATCCGGGTAAAGTCATTTCGGGTTTTGTCTTTTCCCTTGACCAATAATCCATCTAGGATGGCTTTCTGGTCTTCGGTCAATTTGCTGGTGACTTGCGCATATAACGCTTCATGCGCCTGGTGGCGAATATGATTGACGAATTCATCAAGCGTCCTGTAAGCAGGCAGTTCAAAACGCTCAACAACCAACTGCTCGACGGCGACGTTGATAAGATCGGCCGGGTCACTCATCGTTTGAGTTGCTTGCTGAACGATTTTTTCAACTGTTTCGCGGCCACCATGTCGATAGGCTTTGACATCAAAATAACCGTAAATTGCCTGACGATAACGACTGCGGGTCATGCGAGGCAGAGCCGGTAATCGCTCTGGCCAGGGAATCTGCATTTGCCCGGCAATATGCTTGCCAACAGGCATGGGCACATCACTGAGTTTGGGTAAACGGCCTAACTTTTGAAAGGCCTTTAACAAGAGCATCATCGTCAACCCTTGTGCTTCATCGTCGGCCAGGTTCTCGACAAAAGCCAGGTCAGCTTCAGAGGGGGTATAAAATTGTGCTAACTCATCTTCAGTAAATGAATGTTTGAAACGCGGGTAAGCGGTCCGTTCGATTGCTGTCATGATTCCTTCCCTAAAAACGATCCTTTTTGCTACAATGAAATTTACTTGAAAGTCATTGATAAGACGGCAAGGATTTTGACAATAATTGGGTTTTCATTCAAGTTTTTATGGAACAGACCAGAACGATTGCTTATTTGCGAGTTTCCACAACTGAGCAAGACATCGAAAAGAACAAATCGGCCATCCTCCATCTGGCGAACAACAAAGGCTTGGGCCAGGTTGAATGGGTAGAGGAATTAGCTTCCGGCCGCATATCCTGGCGCAAACGAGAAGTTGCTCAGGTTCTGGAGATGTTGCAGGCTGGGGATAATCTAATCGTCAGTGAACTATCCAGGTTGGGGCGATCCATGTTGGAATGCATGGAAATCCTGTCCATCGCCTCACAGAAGCAGATCAATATCTTTGCCGTTAAGGGGAATTGGCAGCTCGATCAATCCATTCAATCCAAGATCATAGCCATGGCTTTTGCCATGGCGGCCGAGATTGAGCGAGATTTGATCAGCCAGCGTACGAAAGAGGCCTTAGCAGCTAAGAAACGAGCGGGGATGAAATTAGGGCGTCCGAAGGGTAGCGGTTCAAGTAAACTGGACAAACATCGTCAGGAGATCGAGGCGCTTCTATCCACCGGTTCAACACAAAGGTATATTGCCAGCCGCTACAACACGACAGAGTCGAATCTCAGCCGCTGGATGAAAAAGCACAGACTGAAACGCAAGAAACAGTCCGACAACGTGTGAATTTTCGGACGTATTACGTATTTACCCGAACCATAGATTACTTTGCTCCTGTAGTTGCGTCAATGCGACGCCACGGATTTACCTATCAAGACCTGTGTCGCCTGATGTTTGGCATCGTTGACGAGTTTTGTGAACAATTGCCCGAATCGACCGGGCCAGGACGCAACAAAACCTATCCTGATAGTACGATTCTTAAGCTGGACATGCTCATGCATTTAACCGGAAGACGAGGCGAAACCGCCATTCTGCGGGAAGCAAAGCGTCATTACCGCGCTTATTTTGATAAATTGCCCGATCAATCGCGGTTATGGTACCGTATCCGCGACCTGTTAGGGGTCATCGAACGTTTTCGCCGTTTCCTGCGCCAACGCCTGGGCGTTTTGGAGGAAGAATTCCGCGTGTTAGACACGATGCCTATTCCCGTGGCCCTGCCCACCTCTCGCCGCGGGTGCGGCAACGGCTTTGACCGGGCCGATGGTGGGTATTGTCCCAGCAAGAAGTTGAAATACTATGGCTTCAAACTGGGAATGCTCATTACCCAGCACGGCGTTCCCGACGTCTACGACCTGTTTAGCGCACGCCCCCACGACAGCCAAATGATGGACGACCTCTTGGGTAATACCTCTCAAGTCGTGGCTCTGGGTGACAAGGGCTTTGTTTCCGACCCCAAGCGCGAACAGTTGTTCACCGAACAGGAGGTTTATCTGATTACCTATCGCCGCTCTAATCAGAAGCAGCAGAATTCTGCTCTGGAACAGTGGGTCTTGGCTCAGTATCGTCAACTCATTGAGACTGTTTTCTCCCAACTGCATGAGCATATGCATATCCAGGATACAGGAGCGAAAACTGATATCGGCCTGATCAAACGTGTTATGGGTAGTGTGACTGCTTACACCTTAGGCATCTATATCAATTTCCTGTTGGATAGACCATTGCTGGCTATCAAGGAACTGTTCGCTTAATTACGCATAATCCGTTATTGAGTAACTTATGAAAAGCTTACATGTCTTCTGGTTTTTCTCTTCTCTAGCTTAATATCTCTTGTTGCCTGCCAGAGTAGTCAGGTAGGTGACGATAGTGGTTTGGCTGGGAAATATATCAACGTCAACGACTCGTCCGAATACCTGGAGCTTCGTGCCGACGGTACATATTACCTCCAAGAATTTGCCACTGAGTTTAGCGGCACATGGCAAGTAGAAGGGGATACACTTACTCTCACCTTTGACCACATGCCCGCCAACATCACCGCTAAAGGAACCATCAATGGCAACACCATCGTCGACCAGGATGGTAAAACCTGGGTAAAAGAATAGGCCAGCAACCCGCTTTCTATGTCATCAACTCGCCATTCCAGGCATAAACGTCCTGCTACCCGGCTCGTTTGGTCACCGGCAACATACCGCTGGCTGGCGGGGGCGCTGGTCCTGGCAGCATTGCTGTTAGTCACCCTCACCCCCCACGACCAGCGCCGCCTGCGTATGCCCGACCCTTGGGCTTATGAAATTGCTACCCAGCAATTCGCCCAGGGGCAGTGGATTCTCAACGACGATCAAGCCGCCCAGGTCCGCACCGACGTCCGTTTGCGCGGCGGCTCTCTCGACCAGTACGTTCCCATCGGCGACAATCAATGGGCTTTTCGCCAATCGCCCGGCTACCCGCTGCTGTTAGTTCCTTTTTTCAAGCTGGGCATCCCGCGCGCCGCCAATCTGCTGTTGGCTATTGCCGCTGCCATCATTCTCTACCGCCTGTTAACCCGTCGCTACGATGAACCAACCGCCGTTATCGGCGTCGTTCTCCTGGCCTGGTCGCCCATTTCCCTCCTGGCACTCCACTACCTCTACATGGACACTTACGCCAGCGGCATTCTCCTGGTCATCAGCGGCAGCATCCTGTTATGGGTTGGCGGCTGGGAAAAGCCCCAAAAAACCAGTGTTAAAAAGAGACAGAAAAGACAAAACCCGGTTCCTGCTGAACCTGAAAAATCACCGGTCCCCGATGAGCTAAATCAGCGATTACCCAAGAAACAACATGTAACCTGGTTCCTTTTGTTTATAGCTGGGCTAACCGCTGGTTGGGCTGTCGTTGTGCGCAACGTTAACGTCTTGCCGGTCGTCGTCTTGGGTGGATACTTCCTCTACACCTGGTGGCAGCAACGTCAGCAAACTAAACAATGGGCCTGGTCCTGTCTTTTGGCCTTCGTCCTGGGCGGCCTCGTCGCTGTAACAGGTCTGTTCGCTTACAATATCGTCACCTTCGGCGGTCCCATCGGCTCTGGTTACAATTACCCCAGCCCTGACGACTCCCATTATTTGTGGAAAGGCGACCCCATGAAATACACTACAATGGGTACGCCAACCTGGGTAGCCGAGGGATCGTTTAACGCCCTGGTTCGCACTATTCTCGATCACCTCATGCTGTGGGTGCGACCAGCTGTATTGGGTTGGCCATTCCTGCTTCTCATGTTACTAGCCATTTTATGGCTTAGATGGCGCAATCAATTTAATCATATCATGAAATTTCTATTGTTATGGATCCTGGCCGTATATGCATTTTACGCTGGTATCGTCTTCTTTGGGGTCACACGCGCCCTTTCTGTGCCTTTTAACCAGACTTGGGGATTCTTTACACCTGCTCGCTATCTCTTTCCAGCCACATTACCTTTTATCCTCTTGACAGTTGATTGGCTGGCTTGCTGGCCGCGCCGTTGGGCATTCGGCTTTGCTTTTGCTTACATAGCGCTGGGTGGCTGGATATTCTGGCAGGTGCTGAAGTGGACGTAACTGCCGGCCAACCTCGACCCAGCCCGTGGTCTCGCCTCAAGAGCCTTCTCCCTTATGCCATCACGACCGTGATCGCCTGGCTGCTGCTGCGGCAGATCCGACTCGCAGACATCTGGAAGTTGTTGGTCCAGTTAGATGTCAAATGGCTGCTGGCAGGTCTGGGCTGGTATCTGCAGACCAACGTCCTGCGCGCTTATCGTTTCGGAACGCTCATGGGCATCACCGGCATCCGCCAACCGCTGCGCCTGCTGCCTGAGATGATCGCCCTCAGCTTCTTGAATAACGTCCTCCCGGCCCGCAGTGGTGAGTTATCTTTTCCCTACCTGATGCAGCGGCGGCATGGCACGCCTGTTGGTGACAGTCTGACTTATCTCCTCATCGTCCGCATTTTTGACCTGGTGGCTGTGTCTACGCTCTTTGTTATTTTCGCTATGGTGGAGAAAGACAGCCTCAATCCGACTGCCGGACAAGCTACCACCGGCGTCAGCCTCTTGCTCTTGCCGGCATTGTTGTTCCTGGCCTGTATACCCTGGCTGGGCGAGCGGGGTCTTCGGGCCGGTGAATGGCTATTCGGCCGTCTCAATCTGGCGGAACGTAAGGGAGGGCAATGGGCGCTTAGCATCGGCAGGCGGGCTGTCGGTGCTATGTTACAGGTGCATCATGTGGGAACGTATGGCCGGGTTTTCTTCTGGTCTATCTTGGGATGGCTGACCACCTTTGCCTGGTTTGCCGCCTTTTTGCAAGCCATTCATGTGCCGGTGCGCTATCCATTGGTCGTCGTGGGCGCAACGATGGCCACATTGTCAAAGGCCATTCCTCTGGCGACGGTTGGTGGGCTGGGCGCACACGAGGCGGGCTGGACGTTGGGGTTTCGCCTGGTGGGGATGCCGCTGGCGACGGCGATTGCCAGCGGCTTTGCCGTGAATATTCTGACATTGTTGGCTTCGCTCGTGTTCGCTTTGAGTGTATTCTTGTATGAAAAGCCCTCCCGATTGCGACGAATGACTCCTCCAGCATAGTCCTTGTCTAAAATCCCGCCACAGCGTCCAAGAAAACGAGGGTTATTTTGGATACTTGCTGATGGTGTCTTCTGTTTTCGTCTCTCTCTGGCAGGCACGTCCAAAATAATGGTCTAATTATTCAGGGACATTAGCCCAAAAAGTTGGACCCATTGAAATGTAGAATATCCTTCAGACCCAACTTGCAAGTTAGGTAATTGTACATACTAACCAAATATGTACGGCAATATTTCATATGCATATAAAAGCATTTTTCCATAGAACTGCGCCGAGGGTACTCCCCGCTTCAGCGGGGACGGGGAATCGGCGCAATGTTGGTGGATAGTTAGTTTTGAAATACAGAACTAATGTGCTAATATTGTAATATGGTCAACCGAACGAGGCATGCCGCATACGAAATTCGATACCACTTCGTTTGGGTTCCCAAATACAGACGAAAGGTGTTGGTTGGTGGCATTCCGGAACGGTTGACCGTTCTACTTCACGAAAAAGCGCAGGAGATTGGAGGGGAGATCATCGATCTGGCTATCCAACCGGATCATGTACACCTATTTGGTATATTCCCGCCGACAGTTGCCCCACATCAGATTATGCATGGCTTAAAGGGGTACACCGCGTTTATGCTGCGCAACGAGTTCCCTCATCTAAAGAGCCGACTGCCCAATATGTGGACACGTTCCTACTATGTTGGTACAGCAGGGAATGTGTCAGCCCAAACTATCCAACGGTACATTGACGAGCAAAAGGGCAGGTAGATGATTCGCACGTACAAGTACCGTCTTTTCACCAACAAGACGCAGCGGGACGCGCTGGACTTTATCCTGTGGCAGCAACGCATTCTGTACAACGCTGCCCTTGAACAAAGAAAGACAGTGTATGAGGAAACAGGAAAAGGCATCAGCTATGTGGAGCAGTGGGCGCACTTTCGTGATGTGCGCAACGCCAATCCCGATACCTTTGGGCTTGTCAATGCAACCAGCCTGCAACAGTTGTTGCGCAGAGTGCACAAGGCTTATCAGGCATTCTTTCGTCGCCTGAAAGCAGGCGAGACTCCCGGCTATCCCCGCTTCAAAGGTCGCAACCGCTTTCACAGCATGGCATTCAAGCACGGTGACGGTGTGAAGCTGTACCAGAATGACAGCGGGCAGGTGCGCCTGCGCATCCAGAACGTGGGGGATGTGAAGGTCAAATATCATCGCGACTTGCCAGCCGAAAGCAAGATTAAGCATGTTGTGGTCAAACGGAGTTTGGGCAACTGGTACGTCACCCTGATGGTCGAGTTTGATGCACCACTTCTGCTCCCGCCAACGGGAGAGGCGGTTGGCATCGACATGGGCTTGAAGTCCCTGCTTGCCCTGTCTGATGGCACACTGATTGACAATCCGCGCTGGTTGCGCGTCAGTCAGAAGCAGCTGCGTGTGTTGAATCGAAAGTTATCCAGACAAAAGAAGGGCGGTACCAACTGGCGCAAAACGGCCCATCAGTTAGCCCGATTGCACGGCAAGATAGCCAATCAGCGCCGTGACTTCTGGCACAAGACAACGCGCCAACTGGTGAATCAATACGATCTCATTTGCATCGAGAATCTGACACTGGGCTTTATGACAGCCAATCGACATCTGGCACTTTCTGCGCATGACGCTGCGCTGGGTGAGTTCAGGCGTCTACTTGCTTACAAAGCGGAAGAAGCTGGTAAGTTAGTGGTTCCTGTACCACCGCAGTATACCAGCCAAATATGCAGTGGGTGTGGGACGATTGTGGCTAAGAGCCTGAATGTGCGGACGCATCGGTGCGATGAATGTGGATTAGAACTTGACCGGGATGTGAATGCAGCCCGGAATATACTCACGCTCGGACTGAGCGTTTGTGACGCAACCCCGACATTGGTTGGGGTGTCACAAGAAGCTCCCCACTTTCAGTGGGGAGAGTAGTCACTAGACTCCCCACACAAACGCCCCTTTGCGGCCACGACTGGTAGATGGTCGCTGCTTCTGTCACCAATCAGTGTTGAGCTGTCACCAAATCAGTGCATTTTGCGGTTGACTCTTTATTTGTCGATATCATACCTCTCTTCCTGAAAAAGGAAGCAACAGACGATCCGCTATTCTCCCAAATTACAGAACCCCTTGCCCGGCGGCATGCAGCGCGGCTAAACAAGCGCCTCATTCACAAACTCACTATATTAACAACATGTGTGCAAAATATGGACAGATAGGTCGGATAGTGTACAATTGCTGCACAGGTTTGGCTACAAAATCAATTAGGTTAGGGAAGATTAGTAAGAAACTCGCTCTCAGCCAAATCAAAAGGAAATTATCTATGAATGAAAAAGCATTGAGTCTCAGTGGAAATCAGCAGATTGGAAATGAATTCAGAGCGATTTTTCTCACTGCCCTGATTGCGACCGCAATTATCTGGTTTTATCTGTCCATGAATCTCTTGTGGACAGCATTGATGTACTTCGGATTTCTACTTTTCATCAGCTTGGTTTACGGCTCGATTGACTATTACCGGCGTGATGTAATAGTAGATGATAACGCCCGCTGAATCCAAGAATGATGTTGCGAATAATGATTGTTATTGCTGGTATTTTCTTGACTGCTGCTGTCTCTGGCGGACTGCTTGGGCGCGCTGGCGCCTGACCAGAGTGTACTCGAAGTTTCGCGTGAGGATGTCCACTTTCCAACCGTATCGGGATTCAATTTGAATCGCCAGGAATACACTTTTCCGCAGGATTTGGCAGGGGAGCTAAACATTCTGTTTGTCCCATTCCTGCAACGGCAGCAATTGATTGTGAATACATGGATACCCTTCGCTCAGGAAACGGAAGCTGCCTTTCCCGGTGTCGTTTATTACGAGCTGCCGACCATTGATGAGATGCCCTCTCTTTCGCGCATGTTTGTTAACGAAGGCATGCGTGCAGGCATTCCTGATGAGACGGCTCGCGAGCGCACCGTGACACTGTATATCGACACCGGCGAGTTTATGGAGACGACAGATATACCGGGAAAAGACGAGGTGCATGTTTTGTTGGTGAACCGCAGCGGCGACATCCTGTGGCGAACAACCGGCCGTTTTGACGAATCAACAGGGGAAACATTGTTAGGGGTGATTGAAGCAAACCGATGAAGCGAATAATGAGCCCTCAATAAGTGGTGATAGGATAATGGTTTCTGGATCCGTCTTTCAGGCACTCAGAAACTAGGAAGGTAACTGAGATCATGATTGTTAGAGCAATAGGTGGTTTGATTCTCTGGCTGCTGCCTATCTTTCTGGTTTTTCCGGCAGCCATTCCTTTGCCGGAGCAAGAAGCTGCACAACCAAAAACATCCATCGAGAAACGCCTTCCATTCGATGAAACACGGGCGTTTTTGGAGAACGAATTGAACACGGTGGATGTGGTTTCGGCCATTGGTCCAAGCGTGGCGGCCATCAATGTCAGCGTGCCGGGAGACGGGTTCACGCCATTCGGTAATACGCCACCCGATCTGCTGCCTCCTGAATTCCGCGAGCTGCTGCCTTATCTGGATGATGAAGTGCCCCTGCGACAAGGTTCCGGCAGCGGTTTTGTGGTCAATCTGCAGAATGAGCGATTCCTGGTGACAAATTACCACGTGGTCCAGGATGCGTTGCGAGCGGGAACGACACGCACCATCGAGGGGGCCTCGATCACGGCTGTTTTTCCAGGCGATGAAAAGAAGCCCATTGCGCTGCGAGTCATCGGCGCCAATCCTTCTTTTGACCTGGCGCTATTGACGGGCAAAGACGATGCGGACGCTTTTGAGGCATCGCAGGCATCACGATCGCGAACTCGGAAAACGTCAGAGTTGGTCAGAAGAGCATCGCCATCGGCAATCCATTTGGTCTGGAATCTACTGTGACAACGGGCATCATATCGGCCGTGGAACGGTTTACGCCATCTATCGGCCGGGTGAGTGTGCCGATGCTGCAGACGGACGCGGCGATTAATCCAGGCAATTCGGGCGGGCCTTTGCTCAACTCGCAGGGCCAATTAATTGGCGTCAATACCTCCATTCTCAATCCGGAAGGGCGATCATCGGCAGGATTGGGCTTTGCAGTGCCCAGCAATTTATTGGTAGAAGCGCTCGCCAATCTTGAGCTGGGTGGATTGAGCGATATCAGGGATACACGGCCAACTTTCGGGGCGCGTGTGCAAACGCTTGGCGCACTGCCAAAGGGCATCCGCGAGGCGTTGGATCTGCCCGATGAAGGCGTCTTAATCATTGATGTCCTACCCGGCAGCCCGGCGGATAAGGCGGGCATCCGCGGCAGCACGGAGAGTTGTGACGCTTGGCCCGTTTGACTTTGAGACGGGCGGCGACGTGATTACGGCTGTCAATGGGGAGGCGCTGAACAGCGCGGAGCAGCTTAATCTACTCGTTTCTTATGAGAGCACGGCCGGGGAAGAACTAAGGCTTGATGCGCTGCGTAATGGCGAAGTAATAACCCTAACGGTTACTCTAGAGGTGGAGCCCTAATAAAGCATTAGAATGCTAACAGCACATCTTATATTTGATGGCATTCATCCAAAATTGACCCATTTGCCGATTTTTTATGGTTTGCTTCCGCCTTTCTCCCGCCACCAGGTTGAAAGTTTTTGCCGCAGGGCTGCTATGGTAATGTCGTCAACTCTTTCTAATCCATCCTGGCCAATAAAACGATACTGTGTCGCATGTTGAAATTGATCGAGATGGCCCGATTTTTTGATGGCGCGCATTTGTCTCGTTTCAGGAATCAAGGCTATCCAAAAAATTATATTCACGGCAATGGCATAAACCACGGCGGCCACATCTTGTTTAACAAACCACAACCAGGGAATCATTAAGAAAATTCCGCCCCTTGTCATTAAGAACCTATTCTTGCGCCAAATGCCGAATACGCTGCTAATTAGGTTTGTGACAAGCAGACCAATCCAATCAACAACGAACATGCCGCCGAGAATGCTGGAAAGACCCCGCCCACCCTTAAAACGATTAAACACAGGCCAATTATGGCCGACGACTGCCATTCCGGCGGCGAACAAATAATATGAGGTGTCTGGGTAAAGGATTTTGAAGATTAACGCCGGTAGTGTTGCTTTGACTATATCCAGAATGCTTACCAGGCAGCCATACCGAGCGCCCAACTGCAGGCGAACCGTAGTGGCGCTGATTGAGTCTGATTCGATTTGCACATCGCTGCCGGGAACTGAGACTCGTATTTTCTCCAACCGCCTTCCGGGGGCGGCAAAATGCGTAACCAGAACAGCAAATGAAATTGAGCCCGACAGATAGCCGGCAATTGCAGCCAACAAGGCAGTTACCACATTCATAAAATTTTCCTCTGACTCACCTGAACACTTTGTAGGGTTCGTAATCTTCTAATATTCCGAATTGGCCTGTATATTCGTAGCCGAAAAAATCCTCGAACAAAAACATTTTGGGCGGGAAGTAAGTGAACGATGAGAACATAATTGTGAGAGCAAGGATGATGCCCAGGCTAATGTAAGTGTAGCTGCGACCTAACGGCCGTTTCTGCAAATAATAAGAGCTAACCATCTGTGAGATGATGACACCAACCACCCCAGTCAACACCGCTCCCAAGTATGTACCCTTACCATTTAGCGGCACAACTACGCCCACATAGGTATAAAAAGTAATGGCGACAGCAATAGGGGTTACCAACAAGCTCAATCCCTTGGCAAAAACAAAATTATTAGCTTCATCTTTGACATACGTATATTCGATCAAGGCAAATAGCAAGCCGGCCCAAAAGTAAAATTTAAGATGTTCCCAGGTGCTTTCGTTTACCGATGCAAAAAGTGCCACAAATTTAGTATATCCGCTTAATTCAAAAGCAAAGTGGAGGAAGCCGCCTACGGCGTTGATGAATAAGATGCCGCCTATCTCCCACAGGGCAATACGCCGTGAGCGGAACCAGGTTCTCCACCCGGCGGTTATAGATTCGTTCATTGCGATTTGAGCCATAATCGTTCTCCCCTACAAAACGCCAATAAGAAACAAGATGCCAACAACAGCGAAAATACCGCCCAGTCCCCGCAAAACAACAGCGCCGTACTTGTAATGTCCGGGAATATCGCCAATGAGAACGCCGGTTATGTGGATAGCGGCCGTACCCGTCATAAACCCTATTGCATACTGAATTGGTTCGGCGATTTCAGGCATTTCGGCCCCGTGTGCGTAACCATGAAAAACAGCAAACAGGGCAACGGCCGTCATCACAGCGAAAATTGGCAAGGATTGGTTGGCAAAAATAACCATGCCCAAAACAACAACAGAAAGCGCAATACCCGTTTCAACACCGCCAAAGCCCAAGCCGCCCAATCCCAACAGGCCGCCCAGTCCCATCACAACAACAAATGTTGACGGAACAGTCAATATGGCTCTGCCGCCAATTTGTGCGCTGACGATCCCCACACTTAACATAGCCAGGAAATGATCTAGGCCAAGAATAGGATGAAACAAACCGCCAAGGAATGAGCCAAACCTTTCGACTGTGGACGCATCGTGGGCATAAACTGGATTAGGAACCAAGAGTAAGAAAAAAATAGCGCTCAAAACAAAAACCCGGCTTTTCGCACTAGTTTTCATAGAGAACTTTGCCAGATAATTACTGAACCTTTTCAATGAGCACTTCTCCTTTATAGCCATCTACAGTAACAAATGTGCCGTCCTGCAGCAGGCGGCAGGCCGCATTAACAGAAACAACGGCAGGAATATGGTATTCCCGCGCCACAATCGAGCTGTGGGATAAAATGCCGCCCGACTCGGCAATCACAGCGCCACCTATGGCAAACAAGGGCGTCCAACCCACGTCAGAATAAGGAATTACTAACACGGCATTTGCAACCATCTTATCAAATTCGTCGGTGTTTCTAATAACGCAAACCGGCCCCCTAAAATAGCCGCTAGACGTTGGTACACCAGTCAGACGCTCTAAATCTTTGTCATAAGTTTGCAACGGGGGCGCTTCGTCACCATAGATTATTTCTGGCAAGACAATTTCGTGAGCCGCTGCAATTTCTTGCTTACGGGCAGCCACAAGTGCCACATAACGGGTGTCTGTTTCTTGGGCGATAAGGTCCTGGACTTCAGACTTATACAAATAGAAAATATCTTCTCGCTCAACGAGGCAGCCACGCTGCACCAAAATATCAGCCATCGCCAAGACGTAATTGCGAATCAGACCGTAGCCATAGGTGTATTGAAAGCTGATCGCTTCCCGGTACAGGCGATATTGGCGTGCCCGTTGGTACAACTTTTGGTAACGCCATTTCGTTAATTTGCTAATTGGGGCTGTTTCCCAATTCAATTTAATATTGTTGGTTTTGTCTGGCCCGTTTTGGCTGGCTTGCTCGCGGTTTACAATCAAATCGAGTATAAAATCCGGATTTTCTCGCCAGGGAACCCGTGAAAAATCATTCCCACTGTCGCTTAAATGGCCAAATTGGGCGATGAATTGGGTTACGGCCGTTTTAAACTCCACAGGCACATCCGCCATTTCTAGATAATCGGCATAACGCCCCCCTCGAATTTGCGCTTGCGCAGACGGGTCCAAACGGCAAAATTCTTGATAAATCCGGTCTAAATGCGACTTGGGGTCATACTGCGCCATCTTGGCCAGGCCATGCGTCACATCAAACGACTCAAATTTCAGACCCAGTTTAGTCAAGCGACGGTTAAGCATGCCATTGTAAAGCTGCATCAACAAAGGCCCGACGATATTCATGTAGGCCGCTTGACGCGTAAAAGCGATTAACTTCTCCAACGTGTCCCACAATTCGGCCGCCTCCATGGCCGGCAATTGTTTGGCAGCGAATTCAGCATAAACGCGTTCCATTTCCGGCAGAAACGCTTCAATCTCACGCCCATACCGCAGCTTGGAGAAGGCAAACTTGAGCATCCGTGGAATGTGGCGAAGAACTTCGGTTGAAGGCCGGAACCTAGGCGTCTCGCTGCCGCCCTCCAGCCCAATCATCACCTCCAGGGTTTCTTTGGGCAAGCCCAGCGCAGCAAACACCTGACCAATTACACCCATGTTGAAGTAAGCTTGATAATGGAATGCTTTCGACAAATCATCTGGCTCGATGCTGTTGGGGCCAATAAGTTCGGTAAAAATATCAATCCAGGCGCTGTTTACCAGTGGGATGTTGACGGACCAAATCAGTGGTTTAATGATGCCCGGCAGCACTTCCCGCGAGATACGATTGGAATAGATGTTGATGTTGTCTAGGGCTGTAATTTCGCGCATCTGGACAAAGTAAACGGCCGTTCCCGAATACACCCACTCCAAATCAAGCGGCTTTTCAAACGATTCGGCAATCGCTTTCGTCTGCGAAACCACCTCTTCAATAATCTTTCCATCAATCGAGGAATGCTCAGGCCTTTTCGTCCAGGCGCCCCATTTATGCACCCATTGATCCGGCGTCACGCCATCCTGTACCAGCGATTCCCCAGAACCGGACACCGCTTCCACAACAATCTCATCCAACCCTGTCATTGGGTTTTTGCTAAAAGCCACGCCCGAAACCATAGGCTTAACCATTTCCTGCAAAACGACCGCCATGCGCAATTGATCGGGGTGAAAATTTGCATTTTCCAGGTAGAAAGGACTCGTTTTTAAGGTGGATTCCCACACAACCTGAATAGCTGAAAGTAAATTTTCCAGTCCTAGCACATTCAGCATTGTGGCAAATTGACCGGCAAAAGAAAAATGTGCACCGTCTTCGACATTTGCCGAAGAACGCACGGCATAGGACTTTGATAAGTCGAGTTTTTGGCCGATTTCGTGCCTGAGCAATGTTAAAATAGTGGCTTTATCCTGCTGGTACGCTTCATAAGCGTCCCAAACGCACACAAAAGTGGCAGGAACGCGCGCACCAATATCCATCAACTGCCGGATTTGAGCCGCTTTTCCGCCAATGTGCTGGTGCTTTGTATTTCGATGAAGATTAAAAAGGTATTCTCCAACCATTTTAAGATTTTACGCAAAGAAAATGGGTCGGGCTGCCGTGTGTCACCAACCGCTTGTTCTAGAATCACCTTCAAACGGGCCAGCAATATCCTTCGCAATCCAGCCGCTTAGAAAATCCTCAGCGCCCAACTTATGTCGAAACACACCAAACACAAAGCGCCACCTGGGTCTTTGGCTAGCCGGCTAGCCGATGACATAATAGCGGAAAACCCGCACGCGTGTAAAGGTTTGCGCCCAGCCATTTGGCAATATTCAATACCACCACCATCAGGTACAAATTTACCAGGATAACTGCTGCGTCTCTCTTGCGGGATGGTTAATTAGAAGAATGCTCTGAGCATATAGTTTAAAGTTGCTGTAAACATATGACAAATATCACCCTACAATCATGTAAAACGAAACTGGAACCCCCAGGAGCATCGCAGTATAGTGTGGGATAGACATATGCCTATCCCAGATTTATTAGAGGAGCGCAAGTTATGGAAAAATTTAAACAACCAGACCTGACTGACGCCTTTACAGAGCTAATCAGGCGGGCAGCTACAGACCTACCCGCCGACATGGAAAAAGCTTTGGCCGACGCCAAAGGGCGCGAAGACGAAGGCTCAGCCGCTAAAAGTACCCTCGACACCATTCTCAACAACGTCAAACTAGCTCGGCAAAACTCCACACCCATTTGCCAGGACACCGGTACGCCCATTTTTGAGGTGCATTACCCCCTTGGGGTTTCTACACGAATTATTGCCGAACAAATTCGCCAGGCGGCAGCTACAGCCACAGAACTTGCTTATCTACGACCCAATGCCGTTGACAGCCTGACCGGCAAAAACAGCGGTGACAATACCGGTATCGGTTTCCCCACCATGCATTTCCACGAATGGGATGAAAACTATATTCAGGTAGATTTGCTGCTCAAGGGTGGCGGTTGTGAAAATGTCTCCACGCAGTACAAGCTGCCAGACGGTGGCCTAAAAGCAGGGCGCGACTTGGAAGGGGTGCGTCGGGTCGTTTTGGATGCTGTGCATCAGGCGCAAGGCAAGGGTTGTGCCCCGGCTGTTTTAGGGGTAGCCGTGGGCGGTGACCGTGGCTCTTCCTACATCAAGTCCAAGGAACTGCTGCTGCGCAAGCTGGATGATCAAAATGAAGATCCGCAGTTGGCACAGCTCGAAGAGCGTCTATACGAAGAAAGTAACGAGCTGGGCATTGGGCCCATGGGGTTTGGGGGCAAGACCAGCGTATTGGGCGTCAAAGTGGGCGTGCAGCACCGCTTACCCGCCTCTTACTTTGTTTCTGTCGCATATATGTGCTGGGCCAATCGCCGCGCCCGCATGACCATTCAACTGGATGGAGATCAAGTGGAGGTGAATTATGCTTAGGCTCACAACACCCATTGCCGACAAGGACATCCGCGCCCTGCACGCCGGGGACACGGTTTATCTGAACGGTATTATCGTGTTGGGTCGGGATGCCGCCCACAAATTCCTGACCGAAAATTTTATTAAAGCTAAAACCATCGCCGCCGAAGATGAAATGCTGCATCAAGAGTTAAAGCGTTTGCTCGATGGCGGTGTCATCTATCACTGCGGCCCTGTGGTGAAAAAGCTGGAAGATGGTTCATGGGAATTCGTCGCTGCCGGACCCACCACGAGCATTCGCGAAGAGGTGTACCAGGCGGGCGTCATCAACTACTTCAACCTGAAAGGGGTCATTGGCAAAGGCGGTATGGGCGCCAATACGTTAAAAGCATGCCAGGAACAGCCGGCTGTCTACTTTCACGCCATTGGCGGCGCCGCTAGCCTGATTGCCCAGTCGGTGAAAAAAGTGCTCGCGGTGCATAAGCTGGAATTTGGCGTGCCAGAGGCCATGTGGGTCATCGAGGCAGAGGATTTTCCCGTTGTGGTAACCATGGACAGCCACGGGGTGAGCATTCATGACAAAGTTGAGGCACAGTCTCAGGCAAAATTAGCCGAATTGCTGGCCTGACCGACGATTTTTCGGAATCGCCCCCCAGCCGAAACTGGGGGGCTTTTTTTTGCGGGCGCATTTAGCGCGACGAAGCCAGCGGGTCCCCGTCCGCTTCATCGAGGCCGGCCAGCCAGCGAGTTAGCCCAAAAGCAAAAAAAGCCAGGCCTAACAATAGCAAAGCGGTGATAAACGTAACGCGCAGGTCGCGTTCTAAGGCGGCATAAATGAGCAGCGGCATGGTCTGGGTGCGACCTTGCAGGTTTCCGGCAAACAGGATGGTTGCGCCAAATTCACCCAAAGCCCTTGCCCAACTGAGGATGAGGCCTACCAGCATAGCCCGCAAGCTGAGGGGCAGCATAATGTGCCAAAAGTAAAGCCAGCGGTCGGCGCCATCAACGGCCGCTGCCTGCTCTAGCTCGCGAGGAATGGCCTCAAACCGGCTTTGTGCAGCGCGAATGTAGAAGGGTGAGGCCACAAAAACCTGAGCCAGGACCACGGCCGTAAATGAAAAAGATATTGTTATGCCCAGTTCCGCCAGAGGAATGCCTACTAGACCGCGCCGTCCAAAGGCAGAAAGCAAGGCCAGTCCGGCAACGATGGGCGGCATGACAATGGGGATCTCGACAAAAATGGTCACCAATCGCCTGAAGGGAAACTGCCGCCGCGCCAGAAAATAGGCCAGAGGCGTACCCAGCAGGATGATGAGCAGCACACTTACGGCCGTACTGCCCAAACTGAGCAAAACGGCCGTTAGGATCGACCCCTGTGCGAGGGTTGCCTCTCGTGGCAGCATTAGCGTGCGCCACACCAGCGCCACCAGCGGCACCGTGAGGATCAGCGCCATGAGCAGCGCCAGAACGGCCGTTACCCCACTCACCGAAAACAACCGGCCGGTCCAAGGCGCAAAACGCTGCAGGAGTGACATTATTTTCCTGGTGAGGGTCCAAACCCCCAACGCGATAATACAGCCTGCCCTGTCTCACCACGCACAAAGGCTACAAACGCCTGCGCCCATTCCGCATGCGGGGCGTCCACAAGGGGGGCAATCAGATAACTCGCTATTACGTCTTGCTCTACTGGCAGTGCAATTTGCCGTACCAAAGAAGCAATATCCGGCGTCAGGTCAGTCGCGTACACGATGCCCGCATCGGCCTCTCCCAGCGCAATTTTAGCCGCGACCTGGCGCACATTGTCCTCCTCTGAGACCAAATTGGCATAAAAACGCCGCTGAAAGTCGGCATCCATGGCTGTAATTAGCTGGTCAGTATAGGCCCGCACCGGAACGCCCGGTACTGCCAGAAGCAGGGCTACGTCTGGTCTGGCCAGATCAGCCAGGGTCTCAATATCCGCAGGATTGGCGGCAGGAACGATGATGATTAGCCGATTTGAGGCAAAGGGGAGTTCTGTACTCGGCCCTACACGGCCAGCACTCACTGCCGCCTCCATTTGCAGCGGATTGGCCGAGGCAAATACGTCGGCCACGGCCCCCTCTCGCAGTTGTGCCGCCAGTTGGGATGAGCCACCAAAGTTCAAGATTACCTCAACCTCCGGATTCTGCTCTGCAAAGGCCTGGGCCAGCTCGGTAAAAGCGTCAGTGAGAGAGGAGGCGGCAAAAACCGTGAGCTGTGTAGAGTCCCCCCTACCCTGTTGGCAGCTTGTCAGGCAAAGAAAAAGGGTGATTATTATGGTTATGCGAATTAGCATACGGCCGTTTCCAACAGCACCAGGGTCCCCGCATCCGCATCCAGCTCCGCTTTGCAACCAATGGGGACCACCGTCATGTCCGCCACATGCCCAATCATTAGGCCGTGCACGGCCGGTTTTCCCAGGGATAAGAAACGCTCCGCAAACACCTCTCCCAATGAAAATCCACGCGGTTCGCCATGCTCCGTAAACTTACCCAGCACAATTCCCGCCACCTGCGCCAACACGCCAGACAGCCACAACTGCGTCAGCATGCGGTCTATACGATAAATTTCTTCACGCACGTCCTCCAAAAAGAGGATCTTGCCCGAGAAATTTGGCGCATATGGGCTGCCCAGCAAATGAGTTAGCAGCGTCAGATTACCACCCACCAATTCCCCCTGTACCTTACCGCCTACAATGGTCCGTACCCTGTTGGTGCGCTCCACCTGGCCCGGCTTTTTTTCAAAGGGTGGTGGCGCGCCAATAACCAGCGGCGCTTGCGGAGAAATCAGCACATTTTGCCATTCGGCCAGCGTGTAATCGGTAAAAGCGTAGTGCATGATGGGACCATGAAAGGTGACCAGCCCTGTCCGCTGAGTTATGGCGTTCAGAATTGTGGTCAAGTCGCTGTAACCCAGCAGCACCTTGGGATTGCTGCGCATGAGGTCGAAATCTAGCAGGGGCAGCAATCGGGAGCTGCCATACCCGCCGCGCAGCGCCATAATGCCGTCGACCTCCGGGTCAGCGAACATGGCGTGAATATCGGCGGCCCGTTGAGCATCGGTACCGGCAAAGTAGCCGTGACGGGCAAAAAGATGCTGCCCCTGTTTCACCTGAAAACCTAACGACTCTACGGTTTCGATGGCGGCGTAAACCTGTTCCTCATCGTCAAGCGGGCTGGCCGGCGCAATAAGGCCTACGGTGTGCCCCGTTTGCAAGCGATTGGGTTTAATGAGTGACGCCATATGAACTTTCCTTGTTGGAGCCTGGCTAAATGGGCGGCTAGAGGCGCCCCTGGTTTTTCAGCCATTTCAAAGCCTCGCGGGCGCTGAGCGGGGCCAGGGGCGTAGCGGCAACAAATTGGGTAACGGCCGTTGCATCCGTCTTAGAATACTCCCGCAGCGCCCAGCCAATGGCCTTCTGGATGAAAAACTCGTCGGAGTCCAGATTCTCGCTAATGAGGCTAAACAGCAGCTCCACGTCCGTCTCCTGTTTGTAATGCAGTTGAAAGAGCAGCGTAGTGCGGCGCAGCCAGAAGTTGTCGCTGCTCCGCCAGCGCGGCAGCGTCTCCTGGCGCACCTGGGGAAAGCGGCGGAAATGCGTGGCCACGGGGTGCCCGGCAAGGAGGTCAACAGTGTCCCACCACGATTTGTTAACAATGAGATATTCCAGCGTATCCACGAATTTGGGGGGCAGCTTCTTTTCCAGCTTGCCCAGCAGGGTCAGGGCGCTGTACTGGTATTCCCGCTCCGGCAGTTGCCACAGCTCGCGTAAAATGGTTTCCAGGTTAGCCAGGGGGGGCAGGCCATACTCGGCGACAAAACCTTTGAGCAAACTGCGCCGAACGGGGGTTTTGATGCCCAAAAAAGGAAACTGGTCGCGCATGTATTTGGCCATGGGACCAGCTTCCTGCGGGTTGGCATGTGGGCTAAGGAATGCGTGTAATGCTTGGGAATAGTCGTCCATGACGACTATTGTCCCATATTTTTTGCGGATGGCTAAGCACGGCCTTCATTTCTGCGCAGCACCCCCACCACGGCCGCAAAGAGCACCCCGGCCCAGGCCAGCATCACGGCCGAATTGCTCAGCAGTGGCTGCCAGGGCACGGTTTCCACAAAGGCCAGCCGCGATCCCTCGTCGAGGGCGCTGGTGGGTAAAAGGGGCAGCAAGGTTTGCAGCCAGGAGGGGCCGCTGCTGCTAAGAGAGCTCATGACCACCGGCAAAAAAGCCAACGCAAAGAGCAACCCCAGCCAGAGATTTAAATTCGCCACGTCGTCAAAGAGGCTGCCAAAGAGTAAACCCACGGCCACGGCGAAAACTGCGCCCAGCAAAACCACCAGCAGCGCCACCATCCAGTTGGTGACCAGGCTGCCGTTGAGGGCTAAAACTACCAGCCCCACCGCCAGGCCATAGACCAGCCCCGCCAGCCCTTTTCCCAGCACCATCTGGGTGGTAGTGGCCGGACTGACCAGCAGCGCTTCCATGGTGTGGTTTTCTTTTTCTTCAATGAGCAGGTGCGGGATGAGCACCCCACTGACGGACACAATGCCTAAAACCAGGCTCATGGCCACCAGCGACGGCCGTCCACCGCTTCCTGCCAGGGGGTACATGGGCTGCACCGTTACCTGCACGGAAACGCCGCTAACCTGGGACAGCATGCGCGAAACGGCCGTTTCCACCTCTGTTTGATCTAAATTCCAGTGCAGCTTATAACCGGCCAGGCTCACCGGTCCTCCCGCCGCTACCTGGGCATCAAAATCGGCGGGCAAGATGAGGCCCAGCGACCTTTCAGAGCTGCTTTCGCGCACATACTCCTGCAGCAGTTCCTCAGAGCGCATGCGCACGATGCGCAGTTTCTCATCCTGGCGCAGCTCCGGAAAGTAAGCTGAGTCTCCGGCATCAAATATGGCTACCTGGTTCACCTCGGCCAGTTTCAGTAGCATGGGCAGCGCCTGGGCGCTCAAGACGATAAAGGCCACGCCAATAATCAGGGACAAAGTCGTCTTATTGCGAATGCTATCGCCAATGTCTTTTAGGGCAATAGCCCCAATAACGCGTAATTTAGCGGTCAGAGTTGATTTGTTCATGGTGATCCCCTTATATCAGACAACTGGAGACCGGAAATCGCCAAGTCTCCAGTCTCCAATCTGCAAGTTTTAGCGGTCTGAGCGGCGCACAGACCAGGCCACTGTCGCAAACAGCGCCACCGCCCACCCCGCCAGCCACAAAAGTTCGCCAGCCACGTCCGCCAGGGTCGCATCAATGGTGCAGGCCATTTGAATGATGTAGGCCAGCGACACGCTGGGAATCCAGTGCATAAAGGTCAGCAAGCCCTGGGGCAGCAAATCCGTCATCATGGACAGGAAAACGGGGATGAGCAGCGGCACAATCAAGCCCCAGGCCAGCAGCATGAGCTGTTGGCGGTCGTCAATCAGGCCGCCCACCAGCAGCCCCAGCCCCACGACAAACAGGGAGCCCAGGAGCAGGCCCAATATTGCCATGCCCCAGTTGATGATAAAGGGCGCAAAAAGCAGCAGGCCAATGACCACGGCCAGCAGGCTGTAAAACAAACCGGCCAGCCCTTTGCCCAGGGCGATGATGGTCGGACTGGCCGGGGATACCAGCAGCGCCTCCAGCGTTTTGGCCTGCTTTTCCTCCAGCATCAGGTGCGGGATGAGGGAAATAGCGACCATGAGCAGGGCAAAAATGAAGGCCATGACGGTGGTAAAAGGCATGATTTGCTGCGCTTTCACCGGGAATACGCGCTGGTCGCGCACGGCAACGGTCACGGGCACGCCGGTGATGAAGGTCAGCTCCGTTTCCGCTTCTTGGACCAGCGTTTGAATCTGCTCGTCGTTGAGCCAATAGGTCACGGCCGCTTCCAGGGTAACGGGACCGCCGGCGGCAACCTGCGCGTCAAAGTCGGCCGGCAAAATCAGCCCCAGCTCCGGTTCGCTGCCTTCGGCAATCAGGTTCTCCCAAATGTCCGCGCGGTCCGTGGTGTAAACGTTGATCATGGCGCTGGTCTCCATTTCGCCCACGTACCCGGAGTCTCCCTCATCAAAAAGGAAGAGGTTCATGTCGCTGGAAATCATTTGCCAGGAATAGCGGTAGAAAAGCATCATTAAAAGGACGACAATGACCAGAGTCAGAGTGTTCTTGTTTTTGATGCCGGTAACAATGTCCTTGAGGGCCAAAACGCCGATCATGCGTAACGGCCGTTCCCGATGCTGCTTGACAGGTAAAGTATGCGTGCTGTTCATGATAACACTCCCGTTAATGTCCGTTAGCCAGGTGACGCCCGGTCAGGCTGACGAAGACATCTTCTAGTGTAACCTGTTCTGCGCCGCCGTGGGCAGTTTTTAGGTTATCCGGTGCATCCAGGGCCACAATTTGCCCCTGGTCGAGTATGGCTACGCGGTGGCACAATTGCTCCGCTTCAGCCATGTAATGCGTGGTCAGAAAGACAGTGATGCCCTGCCGCGCCAGGTCGGCCACAATGGCGCGTATGTCGCGGGCCACCTGCGGATCCAGGCCGCGGGTCGGCTCGTCCAGGAAGAGCACCTGCGGCTGGTGCAGCAGGGCGCGGGCAATGAGCAGCCGCTGCTTCATGCCGTTGGAGTATTTGGCCACGGCCGTTTTCTCTTTGCCGTTCAGCCCCACCTGCTCCAACACGGTGCGGATGCGGCCGTGGTTAATCCCGTAGAGCCGCGCGTAGAATTTCAGGTTGCCCTTGCCGCTTTCCCGCATGTACAAATTCTGGTGCTCAAACACCACGCCGATGCACGGCTTGAGCTGCTGCCGCTGGCTGACCACGTCGTAGCCCAGGATGGCCGCGCGGCCGTCGCTGGGGCGCAGTTGCCCCGTCAGCATTTTGATGGTGGTAGACTTCCCGGCCCCGTTTGGGCCTAAAAAGCCAAAGATTTCGCCGGGCTCCACGCTAAAGGATATATGGTCCACGGCGCACAGGTCACCGTAATACCGGGTTAGATTTTCTGCAACAATAGCGTTCATATGCCGCTCCTTTCAAATTGTAAGGGCGAATGATTATTCGCCCATACTCCCCTTTTTGTGCTAATTTCTGCTTGCAGTATAGGGGTTCGCCGCAAGGGTCGCAGCATATTTTGGCGGAATGGTGCCAGAGGGAGGTTAAATGGCGCAGCCAAGGAGCCGCGGCTGGCCGAGTGGTGCAAAAACGGGGTTGAGTGGTGCAGCATTCCAAAAATATTGCCACGCGCCACATTTTCGTGCTATGCTATTCCTGCCTGTGGAAACGGCAAAAGCGGGAGCCACCCTAATTGTTTCAACCACAGCCCGGTGTCCCCTGCCCCAAAGGGCAGCCATGCTGTCTTAACGGCCGTTTCTTGTATCCTGTTGGATGGTTAGATAAAGGAGAAAAAAATGGAAGCGAAACCTGTTTCAAGAAGCGTCAAGCGCGGCGCGCTGGTGGGCGTGCTGCTGCTGGCCCTGCTGCTGATCACCATCTTGCCCGCAGCGGCCATCACCTGGGGCGAACGGGACACCACCCACACCAACGTGGGGGCTATGGTCGTGGATTACCCCGATTACGGCCTGTGGCAAACGTGCAGCGGCACCCTGATCCACCCCAAAGTTTTCCTCACCGCCGGGCACTGCACGGACGGTTGGAGTGATGAAGAACTGGCCAACATGTACGTCAATTTTCATGAATATGCCCTGAATCCGGACACGCTGCACAAGGTAGAAGCAGTGATCACCCATCCTGAATATGCCTGGGGTGGTTCCAACCCCCACGACATCGGCGTGCTCATTTTGGAGGAACCCATCACCGACATTGTTCCTGCCCCACTGCCCCCAGCCGGTTTTCTGGATGAGCTGAAAGCGGCCGGGGAACTGCGCGACAAGTCCCAGGGCGCCTTGTTTACCCTGGTGGGCTATGGCGGCACGCTGGCCTGGCCACCGCCAGAAATCACCTACGAAGATTACCGCCAATTTGCTTACTCCGAATACAAGTCCCTGACGCAAGTCTGGCTGCACATGTCGCAGAGCGCCAACCAGGACAACGGTGGCACCTGCTTTGGCGACTCAGGCGGCCCGGCCTTCTGGGAGATGGCAGACGGCACGGAGGTGGTGGTCGGCGTCACGTCCTGGGGCGACGCGCAGTGCGTGGCCACCAGCTTCAACTACCGGGTCGATTTGCAGGATTCCCTGGACTTCATTGCTGAAAATACGCCATAGTGCATATGATGGCTTGAATTGAGAAACGGCCGTTGCCTCGTGACACGGGTAACGGCCGTTACCCGCCTGGCTCGCGGTAGCCCAATTCGTGAAAATGCTGCACGCGAAAGGTGTGGGCGGTGACGGTAGGCGGGTAGGACATCAATTCATGAAGCGAAATGCCCGCCTTGTAAGAAATCATGCGCAGAAACTCGCCCGGTTCGGTGATGCGATTCCACACCTGGGGCAGCAGCAGGCCGCGGCGCATGCCCAAAGATAAAATGACGCCGTCCCTGCCCGGGCACAAACTGTCCAGCAGTTCCTCATAAGTGCGGTAGGGCAGCGGTTCAGGCGGGGTCAGCAACGTTACCTCCAGGCGCAGCTCGCCCAGCTCATGCACGGCCACCGGCGGGAAGCGCGGGTCGCGGCTGGCGGCAGAAATGGCGTTGCGCGCCACATCTTCGGCCAGAGGCCAGCGCGCCTGGGTGTTGCCCATACAGCCCCGCAACTGCCCGTGGTTTGTCAGGGTGACAAAGCTGCACCCTGGCTGGCACAACTTCTCCGGCATAGAGACGATTTCAGGCTGGAAATGCTGTTTGTCGCGCACGTAGGTCTCCAGGCTGCGCCGGGCAATTTCCACCAGCCTGGCCCCATTTTCGGCATCAAACAACTGCACTTGTTTGCTCATCTTATTACCCCTTGTTCCGTTACCATTATAGCAGGTACGGCCGTTTCCCGATGAGGCAATTCGACCGTTTGCGGCTGGTTGCTTAACCGTTCCTGTTAGAACGGCCGTTTCGCGTGAACCCGTGCTATCATTCCCCAGAAATCCTTAACCTTGGGGAATGAAAATGACCAAACAAACGGAAACCAATTCGTGGATGTGGCCCGCCTACGACACAGTTTTTGGCCTGCGCTGGGAGCAAGAAGCCGGTTTACTGCACTGGCAAGAAGGCATTGGCTGCTACTGTGACGACGCCGACGTGGTGCAGCCCGTAGCCGCATTTTTAACAGAAGGCGCCCCGGGTATCATTGGAGACATCCCTGCTGAGGTGTTGGCGGAAATTAATGCTGCGCTGGCCGGGGTGAAAGCATGAGCTGGCTCCACAGGCTGCGCGCGGTTCTGAACCCCAACTGGTATCACGGCCACGGCAAAAAGCCCCCTTTTTTTGAGGGGTGGTATTACAAATTGATTGACCCCAGCGGGGAGCAGCGCTACGCCATCATCCCCGGCGTATTTTTGAGCCAGAACCCCCATGCCTTCGTGCAGGTTTTGGACGGCCGTACCGGCACTGCCCAATATCACGAGTTCCCCATTGAAAGTTTTTGGGCCTCTACCAAAGATTTTGAAGTCCACGTGGGCGCCAACCGCTTCACTGCCAACGCCATTTCTTTGAATCTGGAACGCCCGGAACAGCAGGTGCGCGGTGAACTGCGTTTTGCCGGATTAAACCCCTGGCCTGTCTCCCTTACCTCCCCGGGAATTATGGGCTGGTACGCCTGGGTGCCCACTATGGAATGTTACCACGGCGTCGTCAGCCTGGACCACGAGATTCAAGGCGCGTTGGAGATTGACGGTGCGGAAGTCGATTTCAGCCGCGGGCGCGGCTACATGGAAAAAGATTGGGGGAAGTCCTTTCCGGCGGCCTGGATCTGGCTGCAGACCAACCATTTTGCCCTGCCCGGCATCAGCCTGACCGCCTCCACGGCCATCATCCCCTGGCGGCGCACCGCATTTCGCGGCTTTATCGTCGGCTTCTGGCACGGGGGGGTACTGCACCGCTTCGCCACCTACAACGGCGCGCAGATAGAGAAGCTATCGGTGTCCGATGATGCGGTAGAATGGGTGCTGCGCAACAAAACGCACCGCCTATCCCTTGTGGCGCACCTGGGCGCGGCAGAGCAGTATGGCCTGCTGAAAGGACCCACCACGGTGGAAATGGGCAGGCGGGTGGCGGAATCGCTAACGGCCACGGTGGACGTGCAGCTTGTACAGATGGAGAATGGCCGGGAACGGGAGATTTTTACCGGAAACGGCCGTTATGCCGGGCTGGAAGTTTACAACGCCGCAGCTTTGCTAGAGGATTAGAAACCAATGCCCGAAGGACCTGAAATTCGCCGGGCGGCCGACGAGGTCGCTGCCGCCATTGCCGGAAAGAATACCAAGGAAGTTTGGTTTGCCTTTGACCACTTACAACCCTTTGCCGATGCCTTGCGCGGGGAGCGTGTAACGGCCGTAACCTCGCGCAGCAAGGCGATGATTACCCGCTTTGCCAATGGGCTGAACATTTACAGCCACAACCAGCTTTACGGCAAGTGGGTGGTGCGACTCGCCTACGACTTGCCAGACACCAACCGCCAACTGCGGCTGGCCATTCACAACCACACCCATTCCGCCCTGCTCTACAGCGCCTCCGAAATTGAGGTGCTGACCGATGCAGAGCTGGCCGAGCAGCCCTATTTGCGCAAGCTGGGGCTGGAGCTGCTGGATGAAGAAGTGACGGTGCAGGAAGTGGCAGCGCGGTTTGAAGACGGCCGTTTCCGCAACCGCCAGCTTACCTCTCTGCTGCTGGACCAGGGTTTCCTGGCCGGCATGGGCAACTACCTGCGCAGCGAAGTCCTATTTGTGGCCCGCGTCTCCCCCACCCTGCGCCCTGCCGACTGTACGCCTGAACAAATTCAGCGTCTCGCTGAAGCTGCGGTAAGCCTGACCCGCCAATCCTACCGCACCAAAGGCATCACCAACGACCCACAGCTTGTGGAAAAACTAAAGGCGCAGGGCTGGCGGCGGCGGGACTATCGCTTTTGGGTGTTCGACCGCGACGGGCAGCCCTGCCACCACTGCGGCACACCCATCCTCAAGGAAACGCTGGGCGGGCGGCGCTGCTACTACTGCCCCAACTGCCTACGGACGGAAACCAGCAAGCAGTAAACGGTGACCCGACCACTGATGACTGATCAAATCCCCAGATTTTGCAAAGTAATCAACAAAATTTGCGCCAGCGTGACGTTGATGATGATGGAGAAGGGGAACATCAGCGTGTAGCCAATGCTGGGCAGGGGGTTCCGCGCCTGCTCCAACGCGTAACCCAGCACCGCCGGTTGGGGCGAGATCATGCCAATGAGCAGGCTGTAGGGGATGCGCAGCAGCTTATAGCCAACCCACAGCACCAAAAACGTGGTGACCACAACCAGCAGCGTTCCCAGCGCAAAAATCAGCCAGCCTGAACCATCGGCAAAAGCCGTGAGCAGGGCATTGCCGGAGCGCACGCCAACGGTCGCCAGCAGGCAAATGAGGCCAATCTGCCGCAGGGTCAGGTTGGCGCTGTAAGGCAGCGTCCACAGGACGGGGCCGGTGCGGCGCAATGCACCCAATACCAGGGCCACCAGCAGCGGGCCACCGGCTGCCCCCAGGCGAAAGGTCACGCCCCCGGGCAGCGGAATAGGCACCAGGCCCACCAGCAGTCCCAGGGTGATGCCCAGACCCAGCGTCAGCAAATTCACCTGGCTGAGGGTGGCGTAAGAGTCGCCAAACAGCTCCACCAATTCCGGAATCTCTTCGCGGGGGGCCAGCACGCGAATGCGGTCACCCAACTCCAGCACTGTTTCCGTGTTAGCCAGCAGCTCCACGTCACCACGGCGCACGTGGGAAACCAGCGCGCCGTAGGTATCCTTCAGGTTGAGGGCCGCAATGGGCTGCCCGGCAATGGCCGGATTGGAGACAAACAGGCGGCGGCTGTCATAGACAGCTTTGTCGTGGCGCAAATCTTTTTCGGCTTCTACGCCGACCACCTCTTCAACCCGATCCATTTCTTCTTCGGTGCCGGCGATGACAATCTGGTCTCCCAGGCGAAAACGCGTGTCACCGCTGATGAGGGTGATGTCCTCCGGGCGGTAGATACGGCCGAAAACCACGTCAAAATCATGGTCACGCTGTAGCTGGCGCATGGGAATATCGGTGGCTTCAGGCCGAGTGATGGCGATGGTGCGGTACTGCAAATCCTGGGCGATGGGGTACTGCTTGCGCAGGGCGTAGGCTTCGGCGTCGTAGTCGATTTGCCACATACGCTGGGTGATTGACAGCACAATCATGCGGCCCAACACGGCCATGGGATAAACCACAGAAAAGCCAACGACAACCTGGGAAACGGCCGTTGCTGGCGTAACGGCCGTTTCCGATTGCGCAAAATTACCCTGCAAAAAATCCAAAACAGCCGCCAGGGCAGGCGTGTTGTTAGACAAGCCGGTAAAGATGCCGGCCGAACTCGCTGGGGTCAAACCAAAAGCCAGGTCCAGTCCCACCAGCAGCAGCGCGGGAAACAGCAGGCTGCCGATGATAAAAATCACGTCCCGCAATCCTTCCCGCTGAAACTTAGCAAAAAAACCGGGCCCATTAGCCAGGCCGATGGTGTACACAAAGAGCACCAATCCCAGATTGAGGTACTCATCAGGAATTTGCAGGTCGGGGTCCAATGCCCCAAAGGCCAGGCCTACAAACAAAACGGCCGCGACGCCCAGGCTGCTGCCATAGAGGCGAAAACGCCCCAGCCAGTAGCCCAAAGCCGCCACCAAAAATAACAGCAACAGGCCATTCGCTTCTAAAATTGCGATCATGGTATTATTTCTCCCAATGGCTATTGTACTCAAAGTAACGGGTAAGCAAACTACAACATGACATGTCTAAAGGATATGACCCCAACAATCGAACACCAAAGATTACTGGCGCACCGCCGCCGAGAAGCCAACTGGAAGCAATGGGGACCTTACCTCAGCGAGCGCGCCTGGGGTACGGTGCGCGAAGATTACAGCCGCGGCGGCACGGCGTGGGAATATTTCCCCCACGACCACGCGCGCAGCCGCGCCTATCGCTGGAACGAAGATGGCCTGATGGGTATCAGCGACCGCCACCAATATCTCTGTTTTGCCCTGGCGCTGTGGAACGACCAAGACCCGATTCTCAAAGAGCGGCTGTTTGGCCTGACCGGAACCGAAGGCAATCACGGCGAAGATGTCAAAGAGTATTACTTCTACCTGGACAGCACCCCCACCCACAGCTACATGAAAATGCTGTACAAGTACCCACAGGCTGAGTTTCCTTACGCCGATTTAGTGGCAGAAAACCAGCAGCGCGGCTATGACGCGCCAGAATACGAACTGCTGGACACCGGCGTTTTTGCCGAAGACCGCTATTTTGACGTGTCTATTGAATATGCCAAAGCTGGCGAAGATGATATGCTGATTGCCATTCGCGCCACCAACCGTGGGCCCGAAACGGCCGTTTTGCACCTGCTGCCCACTCTCTGGTTTCGCAACACCTGGAGCTGGGGATACGAACACGGGCCGATGGGCGACGTGCCCGGCAAACCGGAACTGCGCCAAATCAGCGGGACAGCCGTTGCCGCACACCACCCGGTGCTGGGGCGGTACACTCTGTACGCCGATAAGCCCGACGACTTGCTTTTCACCGAAAACGAAACCAACCAGGAGCGGCTCTTTAACGTGCCTAATACAACTGCCTACACGAAGGATGCCTTTCACCGCTACCTGATGCATGGCGAAGTTGAGGCAGTTAATCCGGCACGGCAGGGCACAAAGGCAACGGCTGCTTTACCAGCAGAACATTGCCCCCGGGCGAAACGGCCGTTATCCGCCTGCGCTTGACCGCCGGAGAAAACCCAGCCCCCTTTCACCAGTTTGACGAGATCCTGGCAGAGCGGCGGGTGGAAGCCGATGCCTTTTACGCTGCCATTCAGCCACCAAACCTGAGCAGAAGATGCGAACAACGTGCAGCGGCAGGCATTTGCCGGCATGCTGTGGTCCAAGCAGCTTTACTACTTCGACGTGGACCAATGGCTGGACGGCGATCCCGCCTCCCCACCCCCGCCAGCAGCCCGGAGAAACGGCCGTAACCACGACTGGCATCACCTCAACAACTTCGACGTCATCTCCATGCCCGACAAGTGGGAATATCCCTGGTATGCGGCCTGGGACTTGGCCTTCCACTGCCTGCCCCTGGCCCTGGTTGACCCTGACTTTGCCAAACGGCAGCTCATTCTCATGACCCGCGAATGGTACATGCACCCCAACGGCCAGCTCCCTGCCTACGAATGGGCCTTTGGCGATGTCAATCCGCCGGTTCATGCCTGGGCTGCCTGGCGCGTCTACCAAATCGACGCCGCGCAAACCGGCCAACCAGACCGGGCGTTTTTGGAAACGGTCTTCCACAAGCTGCTGCTCAATTTTACCTGGTGGGTAAATCGCAAAGATAATGACGGCAACAATATTTTTCAGGGCGGCTTTCTGGGATTGGACAATATCAGCATTTTCGACCGCAGCCACCGCCTGCCCACTGGCGGGCACCTGGATCAGGCGGACGGTACGGCCTGGATGGGCTTTTTCAGCCTGGAAATGATGAAAATTGCCCTGGAACTGGCGAAAGAAAACAGCGTTTACCAGGATTTGGCCACCAAGTTTTTTGAGCATTTCCTGGCCATTGCCACGGCCGTTTCCGAGCATGGCATCGGCTTGTGGGACGAAGAGGATGGCTTTTACTACGACCATCTGCATCTGCCCAATGGCGACAACTTTCCGCTGAAAGTTCGTTCCCTGGTCGGCTTGATGCCACTGTTGGCCGTCGAAACCCTGGAACCCGATCTCATGGACTCCATGCCCGATTTTGACCGCCGCGTGCATTGGTTCCTGGAAAACAAGCCCCATCTCAGCGGTAATATGTCCAGCATCGATTTGCCCGGCCACCGCCAGCGCCGCCTGGCGGCCATTGTCACGCCCGAGCGGCTGCGCAGCGTATTGCGCTAATGCTGGACGAAGCTGAGTTTCTCTCGCCTTTTGGCATCCGCTCCCTGTCACGTTATCACATGAAGCCACCCCTTCAAGCTGGAGATAAACGGCCGTACCTTTTGAAGCACCTTACTGGCCTGCCGAATCTCGCAGCGGGCTGTTTGGCGGCAATTCCAACTGGCGCGGCCCCATCTGGTTCCCCATCAACTATCTGCTCATCGAGGCTTTGCAGCGTTTTCACCATTATTACGGAGAGGATTTCCGGGTAGAGTTCCCTACCGGTTCCGGCAAACTACACACCTTGGCTGAAGTTGCCGAAGAACTTTCGCAACGTCTCATCCATTTATTTTTACCAGGCTCCAAACAAAGACGGCCGATTAACGGCGGTCAAGAAATCTGGCACAAGAACGCCCACTGGCGAGATTACCTGTTGTTTTTCGAGTTTTTCCACGGTGACAATGGGGCGGGATTGGGCGCCAGCCATCAAACCGGCTGGACCGGTCTCGTCGCCCAGCTCATTCAACAAACTGCCGTTAATAAAGCTTGAAATAGAAGCAATGACATTTCCAATTTACGCGGAACCCCTCCCCTACTTAACCACGGCGCAAATGGTGGAAGTAGACCGCTTGATGATTGAAGTTTACGGCATTCAACTGGTGCAAATGATGGAGAGTGCCGGGCGCAATTTGGCGCATTTGGCGCGGATGCGATTTTTGGCCGGCAATCCAGCAGGCAAAAAGGTGGTAGTGTTGACCGGATCGGGAGGAAACGGCGGCGGCGCGCTGGTTTGTGCCCGGAGGCTGCACAACTTTGGGGCAGATGTGCTGGTTGTTCTTACCAAATCAGGGAGCCAGTTTACGGCCGTTCCCGCCCATCAATTATCGATCCTACAAAGCATGGGAGTTCCCGTGCTGCCCGCTGACCAGATTGGCAGCGCTTCTTCGCCCGACCTGATTATTGACGGGATTATCGGCTACAGCTTGCAAGGGGCGCCCCGGGGAACGGCCGTGACGCTCATAGAATGGGCCAATGACCAACCCGCCCCCATTCTGGCCCTTGATATTCCTTCCGGGGTGGATTCGACCTCTGGAAAAGTTTTCGGCGCCGCAATAAACGCCGCAGCCACCATGACCCTGGCTTTACCCAAAGAAGGCTTGCGCGCTCTAGACGCAGCCCCTTATGTGGGCGAACTCTATCTGGCGGACATCAGCGTACCTCCTGCACTGTATGCTTACCCAACTCTGCAGCTCACGGTTCCCCCCACCTTCGCTGCCAGCGAGATTTTGCGCCTCAAGTGAGCCCAAACTCAAGGCAGAATAAACAAGATTAACTCCTTTGCTTAATCTGTTGATATAATCTTCCTGGATTTGCATGCGAATAAGGAATTTTCTGTGAAACCCATTCACCTGCGCAAATTGTTCCTCATTTTTGCTTTGATGTTGTTAAGCGGCTGTCGCGAGCAACAGGTCGACGATGGCAGCATCATAACCGTCTATGTCGCCCCCACCACAATCCCCTGCCCCGACTCCGCAGACCAATCCTGTTTATTGGTCGCTGAAGGAATCCTGATAAACTGGCAGGTCCGGCAAAAAGAGATTCAGGCATTTGATTTTCAGCCCGGTTTCTTCTACACACTGGTTGTGCGCGAGAGTGGCCGCAGGGAACCCAAAGATTGGACATTAGAAGAAATCGTGACCCAGGAACCTGCCCACATTCGTAACGTCATCATAGGTCCCGAGCGTGTGGCTTGCGCGGGCGCAGCGAGCCAGATGTGTTTGGTGTACAAGAAAAATTTGACCGATAATTGGCAGTTTCTAACCCAAGAAATTGGTGGTTTTACCCACGAGACTGGTTTGGCCTACGAATTAACCATTTTAGAGCGGAGCAACAATTTGGCTGAAAATGGCCCTCCCACCTGGACTTTGATGCAGGAAGTTCGTCGCGAGCCCATGTCGATAACTGACATCCAAATTGTTGCCGCCCCAACCGAAGACCCGGTAACCCCCACCCCAGAAGACGCAATTTGGCAGGAGGTTCAATTGCCATCCTTGGGCATTCGCACCGTGCTGCCACAATATTGGCAACCGTTAGGAAATAACGAGGCTGATGTTCAAGCATGGGGTGATGGTGCTGTAAGCTTTGTCAATTTCAGCACGGTCCCTGGTTTTGACGGGCGGGCGATATTGGCTCAAATGGTAGGAACGGGAACCCAACTTAATCTACCACCTGAGCAGGTTAGTGAGGCAACAATCGGGGAGCGAAACTGGTTGATTTATGCTCAAAATAATGGGGGGACAACTCTTAGCGCTGCGGTTACTGTTGAGAATGGCACAGCCGTAATTATTAGTTTGTATACCAATGCCAATGAGCAAGAAACACTTTTGCAAACGATTCTAGAAAATTTTTCCTTTCAACAACCTTAATCAAGAATAAGCTGGACTTCCATATTTTTGCGATGTCCGTTGCCAAAATTACGTAATCCGCTCATCTTTCGAAGGGGGTGTTCCGCCTGATGCAGCCAACAACGATTTTGCCAGAAGAGTATGAACCCAACGGCGTGTTTGATATCAACAATATGCGGTTGGCTTTGCTTTTGAATGGCATAGGTGTGGGTTTATTGTTCGTATTTGGCTGGCTATTCATTCGCCTGGCAGACAGTTTAAATCAGGAATATGAGGTGCAATCTTTCCGGCAGTTATTGAGCCAATATAATTGGTGGGGTTTGCTGCTGACACTGGTGGGCGTGGTGGTTCTACATGAGTTGGCTCACGCGCTGTTTTTTTGGCTATTTACAAAGAAACGGCCGTTTCTAGGCATCGGTCCTGGTTATGCCTATGCAGCAGCCCCGGATTGGTACTTTCCGCGTAATCAGTTCCTAATCATTGGCCTGGCTCCCCTGGTGATGCTCAGTGCCGCCGGACTATTATTGGTGCCTTTTGTAGGGAAAACGGCCGTGGCCTGGATAACCCTTTTTATCACCCTTAACGGCGCGGGGGCAGTGGGTGACCTTTACGTTTGCGGCTGGTTGTTGGCCAGACCAGCCACGACACTTATCCGCGATGAAGGGCCCGTTATTCATCTTTTTAGCCTGGTAAAAGCCTCTCCTTCCTCAGTCAACAATACATAAAACGCCGTTTTGCTCCACAGGCTAGTTATGGTTTTTGAGAACTGCCGGTAAATAAATTTTTGTTTGCACGATAATCACCAGTGACCCTTCGCCAATACCCCCATCATCGTCGGTAACCCGCAGCGTAACAGTGTAAGTTCCGGGAATTTGGTAGGTATGAGTAGGCGTCAATGTATTTTCCACGGAACTTCCGTCCCCAAACAACCAAAGAATTGTGTGGCTGTCGCTGCCAGGATCACTAAAACTGCCCGAAAAGCTCACAGAAACGGCCGTTATGCCCTGTAAATCTCCGCTCACTTCAACGGTTGGCGCTACATTGCTGACCGTTGCAACCAAGCTGTCGCTGGTGGCGCCGCCCCGGGCATCTGTCACCGTCAGCGTCACGGTGTAAACGCCATTATCCTGAAAAACATGGGTTGGGGTTATGGTACCTTCGGCTGAATTCCCGTCCCCAAAATCCCATAGAATAGTTACACCTATCGGGTAACCGGGAATGTCATCATCAGGATCTTCATACCATCCCTCAAACAAAACCAGGCTCCCTTCGGAGATATATTGATCTTCACCCGCAGAAACATTTGGGGGAATATTGGGGGGCAGCACAGTGATTGTGACCATGGCCTCGCTGCAGGCGGCAGGCGCAGGCGTGCCGTCGTCACAAATTTCATAGGTGTATGCATCCATACCTAAAAAATCGACGCCCGGAGTGTAGGTAATGGTGCCCAAGACCGGGTCAACCGCCGTGGTCCCCGTTACAGGTTGGGTAATGACGGATAGGGATCCTGGTAACAGATTACCATCTATGTCGGTGTCGTTAAGAAGTACTGCAGTGGTAACGTCCGTATTGATATCCGTAAAGTCTACATCATCTTCCGCCTCCGGGGGGTCATTTACCGGGGACACAGAAATTTGCACCATTGCCGTACTGGTCAGTTGAGAATCGCTGGCGGCATAGATGAAGAAATCCTCACCGTTCCAATCCGGATCTGGCGTGTATGTAAAGCTTCCATCCATTTCCAGGGCAACCTCACCTGTCCCAGACTGCTGCTGCAAACTTGCCGTCAACTGACTATTTTCTGGATCAGAGTCGTTAGCCAGGACGCCAGGAGCAATAATCACCAAAGCAATGTCTTCAGAAGTAGTATAGGTATCTGTAACCGCAACCGGAGCTAAATTCTCTTTTTCATAAGCCCCGACATCACAATTTGGCCCTTCAGGTCTTGGTGCCCCTCGCTGGTCGATTAACAGCGGGGTGCCATTTTGATCGGGGCAATTGTTTGTGCCAGTATCCACGGCATTGCTCCCAGGTAGCAAGGCATGGGTTAAAGTATTGCCACCATTGTCTTGTAAATTGGCATCAAAAAACGAAACGGCACTGCTCGCAATGCCGCTGCACGCCCCACTCAGATAATTGTCTACCAGATTATTTTGGCCAGTAATACCATCTGTAACGCTAGAGATGCAATCGTTGGGCGAACTTTGGGTAATAATGCTGTTTTCCACAGTAATCCCGCCGGTTGCCAAATAAATGCCACCACCATTTCCTGCCCTATTGCCACTTATTGTGCTGTTGCGGATGGTCAGAGGCGCCAATTTGCTCTGGATACCCCCGCCAAATCGAGCCCCAAAATTACCTGATATTGTACTGTTTACGATGTGCACACTCTCGTGATAATTAATGTCAATGCCAGCCCCGTCACCAATCACCGCGCCACCAGACCCTACGGTATTGCTGTACACAACCGTGTTACTTACGACCGATGGCCCATGGAGATGAAGCCCACCCCCGTCACCACTAAACCCACCAAAGCCGCCACCCGTTGCGGCCCCTCCGTTTCCTGTTTTGTTGTTAAAAACGGCCGAACCAAAAATTTGGTTGTTCCCAAAAAAAACTGATAACCCGCCCCCAAATCCACTATCGCCACCATCGCTGCGGTTACTGCCGGTACCACCATCTCCCGTCTCATTCTCGTAAATTTGGCTGTGGAGAATGGAAACGGCCGTTTCATTTGTATACAAACCCCCACCATTGCCACCAAATCCCGCCTTGCCCGTGCCATCTGATCTATCGCCTCCACGCCCGGTCAGGTTACCGTAAAGGATCGTATTACTTAGCGTCACGCTTCCCTGAAGGCTGCTGATGCCGCCCCCGTTTCCACCATTACCGCCGCTAGTTCCATCACCGGTACGGCTGCAGCAAATGACGCTGTCAATAATGACCAAACTCCCGGAAGCATTGCGTATCGCTCCACCTTCATGATTCGTTGCCGCATTGGGCGTTCTTCCATAACGTACGGTAACACCCTCCAATGTCAAAACTGATGTTACCCCCTGAACGTGAAAAACCCGGTCAATACCATCGTCCCTCTGGGTGCCCGCCTGGATTATGGTCTGCCCTGCCCCTTGCCCTAATATGCGCACAGGCCACAAAACATCTAGATCTCCTGAAATGTTGCTATTTTCGTTCGCTCCTACCAGGGTAAGCTGGTAGGTTCCAGCCGCTAAGATAATTGTGTCTTCCTGTGATGTGGCGTTGGCTTGGCTAATCGCTGCGCGCAAGGTACAGTTTCCGGCCGCATCCTGGCAAATGCCATCCCCTACATCGTTATCAACTGTGTCTAAACTGGAGTTGACAACGAATGTAGCAGAACTCTCTGAATACAAATTGCGCGCTGTTTGGAAAACAAAAGACCATAACAAAAATGGCGCTGCAAAAAGAAAAATGATGGTGAAGAAGCGATTCTTGCTGGCACTAAAATGGATTGTAGACACTATGCTATTCCCCCTTTACCCCTACTTGACTTTGAAACAATATATCAGTTTTTGGGCCAGCCAGTCAAGATTTGCACCAACCAATTATCGATAAGCCTATCATATTTATGGGGGAACATTCCTGAATGATAAGGGCTTCTTCGCCAAAAGTACACATGTTAGTGCGAAACGGCCGTTGGCACTTAAATTGACTATTCTATTGCTATTGAAGCTGACTGCGGATCAACCTCTCCAGCCGGATGCCAGGCGCTTAAAGTTGAAGACTGTGTTTGAGAGCAAATTTCCAGCGTGGAAAAAGCGCGCCGATAACAGGATGAAAAGATAGGTAGTCAATATCAGCCCACCTATACTGGATACAATCTGCCAGAGCGGTACCTCGCCTACAGCCAGCCGGGTTACCATGGCGCTGGGCGCGCTAAAGGGAAAAAGGCTCAGCGCGAGCGTCAGCGGATGTTGCGGCTGATCAATAAAAAGGTCGCCCGCAATCAAAGTTGGCAGCAAAAAAAGGATGAGCACAAACATCATCTGGCTTCCTTCCCGCGGGCTGTTGGCCATGGCCCCCACAGCGCCCATCACCGTAGCGTAGAGCAGAAACCCCAAGAGCAGGAAAGCGGCAGCCCAGGCAAAGAATCCCGGCGGGAACGTGAAATTGGCTAAATTCAGCGATTCACCCGCCAGATTGGTACCTATCAGGATGATTCCCACCCAGGCAGACAACTGTAAAACAACCAAAACACTCATTGCCAATAGTTTGCCCATCATCATGTCTCGCGGGTGCAAGCTGAGCAGCATGATTTCTGCGGTGCGATTTTCTTTTTCCATAACCACGGAACGCATCATGTAGCTGCCGCCCATCAACAGCAGGCCATAAAAAATGAAGGGCATCAAATTAGCCACGGCAGCGGTTAAGGCCTCGTTCACCGTATTGGTATCCGGCAGTGGAAGCAATGGATGGGTGGTCATCAAAGCATATGGCAAAGGATCACCATACTGCTTGAGCAGGGTTTCGTCCCCTACAACAGCATAATCTAGCAGGTATTGCAGCACCCACTCGTGGGAACTGTTGTGGGCCAGGCCCATTTCATCGCCGCTCATGCGAATTTGGAAGTTGCGGTCGAGGATGGTGACGTTGCCGCTTTCCAGGTAGTCAGCGGGAATGAGGATGACTTGTTGTACTTTGTTGTGTTCAATGGCAGTTCTGGCCTCAGCCGCATTATTATAGCGTACAAACCAGCTGGCGGGAACGGCCGTTGGAAATTCCCGAATCAAGCCCGCCTCATCCACAAGGCCTATTTGGTCGGGAATGGGTGTCGTGGGTGATTCCTGATTTGCGTCAACGCCAAGAGATACGGCCGTTTCCTGTGCACCGGCAATGGAGCGTCCCACGATCATAACTAATAAAACTATGGGCATAGCTAAAGTCAGCACCCAAAAAGACGCCTGTCGCAAGGTTACACTTACATCATGTTTAGTTACAAGCCAGATTGATCGCATGGTCACATCCTTCCTTTGTCAAAACGAGTAATCCTAGGCACGAGCGATGCCGCGCAATACCTTCACTATCGTACGCACATTCAAAGGCTGGCCATAGCGCAGCATGCCCAAGCGGAAAATACGGCTGGCAGCCCAGGCCATAAACAGAGCGGTAGCCACGAGCAAAACAAGGCTAGTCCCCAACTGCCAAAGCGGCACGCTGCCCAAACCCCACCGCAGAGAAATCGTTAAAAAAGCGGTTGGCGGAAACAGAGACATGAACACCACAAATGGCGCACCTGGATTTTCAAAAATAAGCACCAGCAGATACACCGGGGAGAGGAATAAGAGTGTGAGGATACCGGAAACCTGTTCGGCCTGCTGCGTAGTCGCCACAGCGCTGCCAATAGCCACCATGGTGGCGGCTATCAGGGCAAAAGAGGGCAGGAAAAACAAAAACATGATCCCCAAAAACGTCCAGGATATGGTGACGTCTTGCAAAGCGGAGACGTAGGGGGTGGCCAGCCTGAGACCAACCAGGGCAGTACCCAGATAAATGCCCAGTTGGGTTAAGGCGACGGCAACAAGCCCAAAGGTTTTGCCCCCTATCAGCTGCCCCGGCGTCACTGTGGTTAGCAAAATTTCCACAGTGCGGTTTTCTTTCTCGTCAGCAACAACCTGGATCAGGTTTCCAGTCGACACCATGGTGGCGACCACAAACAGCAGCGCGGCAATAAAGGGGATGGCGATATTGATGTCATTCATCCCAAAGGTGCGGCCATTCGCTGTATCATGGACGGTGATATTTGCCCCCGCAAGCATCCGCTGCTGCACAATGGGCGGCAGGCTGCTGAGCATGTTTATGCGCATAAAAGCCACGAAGTCGCGCATGGCCTCTTCCCCCGGCGGTTCTTGTAGATAGTAAAGTTCCGTGTGGCGGGTCGTACTGTAGTCTTTCGGGAAAAGGAAGAAGGCCTGAATCTCTTCGGCTTCCAGGGCAGCAACGGCCGTTTCCAGGTCTGCATAAGCTATGACTTGAATCCGGTCTTCGGCATCGGGCAAATCTGCTTGCCGGTCTGCCACCAATAAGCCGGCCTCGTCCACGTACCCCATGGGTAGATCGCTGTCGCCCAGCCCTTCAATCAATATCGCCAGAGCAATGAGTGCCACGTAACCCAGAGGAATGGCCAGCGTGAGAATGAGAAAGGCGCGGCGGCCAACGACACGGCCGTATTCGTACTTGGCGACCAACCAAAAGTTACGCATAGCTTACCTCCCTGACACCTTTTTCCATTGGTTTTACCTGCCCGCTGACTACATTGACAAAAATGTCCTCCAGGGACGGCTCTGCCAATTCAAATCGCGTAATCCGGGCATTCCGCTGTGCTGTCAAGCTGCGCAGCACGACCTGCGGATCTGCCCCTAACTCAAGAGACAGGTGCCAGGCGCCATTGTTTTTACGCGATTCCAGTACACCGGGCACCCCCGCAAATTCTCCTTGTCCTTCAATTTCCACCGCATTTCCGGCAAAATTGCGCTTGATTTCATGCACCAGGCCGTAAAGCACTGTACGTCCCTGGTTAATTAAGACGATGCGATCGCACAAAGCTTCCACCTGGTACATCTGGTGCGTAGACATGATAATCGTTTTGCCTGCCTGCTGCAGCTCCTTCAAAACCTGCTTCACCAGGCGAGTATTCACTGGATCCAGTGCCGTAAAAGGTTCGTCGATAATGATCAAATCAGGGTCGTGCAGCAGCGTGGCGATGAGTTGGGCTTTCTGCTGCATTCCCTTACTCAAATCTTGCACCCTTTTTTGCCGGTGATCAGCCAGGTCAAACCGCTCTAACCACTGATCCAATTGCTGGCCGGCCGTTTTTTCGTCCAATCCTTTCAAGGTGGCCAGATAGATTAAAGTTTTATCCAGCTTCTCCCGTTTATAAAGACCACGGTCTTCAGGCAAATAGCCAATACGCCGTTTACCCGCCAGGTCCAAAGGGCCACCAAATATCAGGATGGTGCCCTGGTCTGGTTTGAAGATATCCAGAATCATGCGAATGGCGGTGGTTTTTCCTGCACCATTCGGTCCCAGCAGGCCGAATATTTCTCCTGGGGCCACGGCAAAGGAAACGTCGTTCACGGCGTGTACGTCCCCAAATTGTTTGGCCAAATGCGAAACTTCTACTGTATGCATAGTATTCCTCCAATGGGGGCCAGGCGGGAATGGAATCTCAGCCGGTCAAATGAAAACGATAATATTTTCTCGGATCAAATTCGATCAGTATGCTCGGCCCCCTCACGCCAATCTATAATCTTGGCGAAGCGTAACGGTGGAACCGGGTGTGTCAAAAGGCTGCCAATGAGAAAAACCGCGCCGGATCAGCCAGATGGTATATGGATAGACGATTAGGGCAGCAGGCCAGGATGCCAGGATTACAACAACCAGTAAGAGCGGGCTGTTTCCAACTTCCCTCAAAACAAAGTTCATCAAATAAACCAGTACCGGCAAAGCGCCAATCATGACGAAGATGGCAGAACCAAGCTCGGCCAGGAAGGTGCGCGGCAGGAGTTGCCAGATGGATTTGCTGCTGTTTCTGGCTGCTAAAGGTGTGCGGAAAAAGAGCCAGCCGGTAAGTACAAGGGCCAGAATTAACGGCGGCGCCCCTGGCGCTGCCGGGAAATAGGTCATGATGAGGAGTAGAGCAATGGTCAGGCCAGCCATGTTGCCGGTGACGCTGTAGAGGGCGGCTGGAATAGCCTGCTGCCAAGGTTGGGGAAACGGCCGTTTCCCTTGCCCGTCCGTTACCCAATAAGCGGCCAATCCCAACAGGCCAAACAAGAGAGTCACGACAATCCAGGCCGTTTGTAAGGTAAAGCCATGGCCGCATTTCGCGCCAGGGCCGCCAGCAGCGCCACCAGCGCCGCGCCAGTCAGTACCAACCAGCCAAGCAGGAAGAATCTCGAAGCCAAAACTTGCTCTGGCCGCAAGGATGGGGGAATGGGCTCCGGAATGTTGTCATTGATGCCCGCCAGGGTTATGGAGGTGCGGGAAGCTGCAAAATCAGGGAATACGAGACGGTGAATCGCCAGTAATTTGTACACCTGGGTCCTTTCACCGACGCTGGCATAGAGCTTCCGATATGACCACAGCTCCCGCTCCAGAATCTCGCGCACATCCGCATCCGTTACCTGATTGAGTTGGGCAACAATCTCCCCTTGATTCGCTTCCCAGTCAATGGTCGGGACCGTTTTGCCACCCGTGACGCGGGGGAAAACAAAGCGTTCATAAAAGAGAAGCGCAGGCGTGGAAACCAAAACATCGCCATCACCCAAGGGATACGGCCGTGTCAAGTTGTAGTTGTTTGCCAGAATAATAAAGGTGAGATTTTCATCCGGCACTTTGAGTAATAAGGCAGAAACCGACGGCGTCCAGCCGCCGCTGTGCCAGATAAGGCGCGTATCGTGATACCGTTGTGTGTACCAGCCCAAGCCATAGATCAGCGCTTCGCCCGAGTTTGCCCGCGCAGGTGTAAACATTTGCTCTTTTGTCTCCGGTCGCAGCAATAAATCGTTGTCCAGGGCTATGTTAAACTTGGCCAGGTCAGTGACACTGGCCAACAACCCCGCCGCCGGGCTAAAGTGCAAAGAGTAAGAGCCGGGAATGTTTTCGTAATCGCTGTTGAATTGATACGGGCGGGCAAGCTGCTTGTAAACTGTGGGATTCTGCCGGTTATAGGCTTGCAATCCTAAGGCAGCCAGATCGGAGGGATTCGGCGCGGTATGTTCCATTTTCAAGGGCTGCAATATGCGCTCTGCGAGTAATTGTCCAAAAGATTGGCCAGAAGCGCGGGCAATGATCTGCCCCAGAGCCGCGTACCGGCTACCATCATAGTTATGGGCGGTGCCGGGAATGCCTTCCGAAGTATGAGTTAGCAAATGCCAGACGGTCACATCAGGATTTCCCACGTACACTCCATAATCGGCTACGGGATCGGTCAACTCTAGAGCACCTTCTTCAACAAGCTGCATAAGCACCGTAGCCCCAATGGGTTTTGTCACCGAGGCCAGGTGGAAAGGCGTGTCTGGGGTTGCCGGAATTTCTTCCTCTATGTTGGCGTAACCAAACCCTTCGGCCCACACCAGTTCCTGGTCTTGCACAATGGCGGCGGCCATACCTGGAATGTGTAGGGCCTGCCGTAAATGCTCCAGGTCAGCGGTAAATTGGGCATAGCTTTCCATACTTGCGGCAGCTGGTGCACCTTGTGCAGGCGACAAGCTGCCGCACAAGCCTATGAGAAGCAATAAACAAATCAAACACATTTTGCCTTTCATCATTCCCCCGATTAAGCTGTCAGATTTCGCGATCTCGCTGTTTTTGATCACGGGCTGCGCCAATAGCCAGGCCCGTACTCATTCCCGCGCCAATAAAGACGGGGAAGAAGACGAACATATCTGCGGCCATCCAGATAATGAAACCCACTGCTGCGCCGATTACCATTCCCAATGACATACCCATGCTCTGGTATTTGTACTCATTTTGTTCACTTGTTTTATTATTTTGAGACATGACAAACCCCCTCTTGCTGCTTATTCTGGCAGCATATTCGCGGCAAGCAGCCCTTCAATTGCCTTGACGAGCTGGGCGGCGCGAAATCCTTTAAATAACACGACGTCAGCACCAGCAGCAACGGCCGTTTCGCGTTGAACGGCCGTTTCCACCAGAACAATCAATCTTATTTGCGGCCATTTTTGCTGCCATTGCGACAAGGTTGCTTCAATGTTTTCCCCTACCAATTCTGCCTCCAGTAAAATCAAATCTGGTCGGAACTCAGGTCCGGTTTGATACAATGCCAAGACATCCCGCGCCTCAGCGACAATTTCAATCTCAGGCAGCGTGGTGAGCAGCGTTTGCAAACTCTGCTGCAAGGGGCCGGGTTTGACAATAATGAGGGCAATGGTTGTACGGTTTATCATGGCTTGTCTTTCAATGAACAGGTTCTCAAAAATCTTTAAACAGCCATTCCCCCCCTTTTGGAAGGACAGACTGTTGCCTTTATCATAAAAAGTTGCCCCAAAACGCACATCAACTGAAGCATAGATTCCCCCCTATGAAAAAAGACTCCTCTTGCGAGGAGCCTTCTCTTACAAAAAGCAGAGTGCTGCTTTTACGCTGTTAGGCCAGGTAATGAAGCTACTGCCTGGCCGGTTTGAGCATGAGGATGAGCCCCAGGGCCGCCAGGGCGATAGAAATGTAGACGTTGACGCTGACCTGCCCCACAAAAAAACTGACCTTGGCAAAGCCTAACACAGCAACCAAAACAGCCAATACCAAGCATAAAATCCCAAAAATGACCTGATTACTTTTCATCATACTCTCCTTTTGCCCGCAACCTGACGGGGCATTTTCTGATCTGCAACCTTTTATTCTTCAGGTAACGAAGATACCGATTCGTCTGGCCCTATTGCTGCCTCGCTGTCCAGACGCTCGACCGACAGAACCGTTAATCCCAAATTACGAATCTTAATCAATAGACCAAATAAGGCTGGTTGATCAACCACGAAACCGCACAACGTAGTTTCGCCATCTTTGGTGCTGATTTGAAATCCATCCAGCCAATCCTGCCAGTCCGTGTGCAAGGCACCCTGCACGCGAATTTGATATATGGCCGGTTGATCCAGCCCTAGTCCCTTTTCCATAACGAGCCAATTCCTTAAAAGGTGAACGGTTGCTTGTGGATTTTCAATTTTATTCCTGGCAGCAACCATTAAGTCCAGTTTACCTTTGGAGGTAAGCAGGCACATCAGCCGAAAGGTGCATAAAAGTTGTATGTAGAGATGTAGTTCTTAGGGGGAAATGGTTATCGCTATTTTGGGGACAAGATGCCCAGTCGGCGGGCCTCCAAAACGGCTTGGGTGCGCTTATGCACACCTAACTTACCGTAAATATTGGCCGCATGACGCTTTACCGTGCCCAGGGAAATAGTAAGCTGCAAGCCAATTTCCCGATTTGAAAACCCCTGGGCAATGAGCGTGCAAGACCTCAATTTCGCGCGATGTCAAAGATTCTACAAGCCCAGCAACCACCATAGAAGAGGAATCTGGTATATTGCCATCTGTCGGAAATTGCGCCAGCAATTTGCCCGCATACTTTGCCTCGCTGCCTTGTTGGGCAACCTGGTACAGCAGGCGCACCATAAACGGCCCCTCGTCCAAGAAGAGGCGCACGTAGCCTGCCTTGACCGCCATCTGCAGGGCCTTTTCTAAAGCAGATAACGCTTCTTTCCGTTCTGCCAATGCATCCCAGGCTAAAGCCTGCGCAATTCTAGCCTGGACGTGCAGCTCAACCCAGCCCCGTTCTTCAAGGTTGGCAATTATCTCATCTAGTTGGGTCAGATACGGCCGTATCTCTGGCTTACCGTGCTTGTCGATAAGTATGCCACCATTATGTGAATGCGTACCAGGCGGCGCAAAGATCCCCCAGTCCGTGCCAGCCTCAGGCAATTCGGCCGTTTCTGCCCAATGACGGGCTTCTTCCAAGTAATGGGGGGTGTGACGTGATTGCAGCCGCCAGATTTGCGCCGCAGCGCAGCAGCATACTTAACCCTGACGTGAGACGGGTTGGTAGAGGAGGTTACATGTCTGGCAACTGTTTCAATTTGCCCTGAGCCAGCAGCAGCCGTGCCAGAGCAAAACGAGCCTTTACTTGCGCTTCCTCCAACCCGCCAAGCGCCAGCCCTCTTTCCAGATAGGGGTTTGGCCTGCGCCAGCTTATTTTGCTCAACCAGCGTGCAGCCAAGACTGGCATATATGATGCCGCTGCCCGCAGGATAGCCGCCGGACGCGGCTTCATGTCCCATTGCCTTTCAAAGGCATCTCCTAAACATGTCGACAATTTGCGTTAGAGGGCGGCCCCAGCGAAATTCGATGACGCTCTCGGTGTACAGCGCCACAAACAAGGTCCAGGTATCTGCACATTGGCGGGCCAACTGCTGCGCGCGCTTAAAGGCTTGCAAGGCTTCCTGCTCGCTGGTCCAAATCCAAATGACCCAATCCCGCCCACAAGGCCAGTTTGCCGTGCAACACGGCTTCGTGCGGCGGCACGCTGTCGATCGCTTCCTGAATCAACGCCATTTGCACGGGAACAGGTTCTTGGCGGCTGCGGGCTAGCAGCGCGCGCACGGTGGTCAGTTGGGCCATGTAGGCTCCATCTGACTGGGCATCAAACGAATCGGAAACGGCCGTGCGCAATGATTCCTCAGCCGCCTGAATCCACGGCTCGACTTTGAACAAGGGCGAGGTACCCAGCAGTGACCAGACGTGGGCCAGGCACAGTGCCGGGCTGGCTTGGATGATATTCCTCAGGCAGGGCGCTCAACCAGCGGCGCATTTGTGCCGATGCCCCCAAAGCCAGCTTATCAGGCGCCAATTGGGTGATTAATTCCGCCGCGCGCCCGAAATCAGCCGCCGCCAGAGCATGGTCAATGGCTGCAGCGCGCTCGCCATGTGCTGCAAACCAATGGCTGGCGCGGCGGTGCAGGCCGGGCAGCCGTTCGGGATAGGTTTGCCGCAACTTTTTCTGCAGCAAATCCGCAAAAAGATGATGGTATCGATACCAATTTTGTGTGGCATCCAGAGGGGTGAGAAACAGATTGGCTCTTTCAAGGGCAAGCAGCATTTCTTGTCCGTTCCCGTCGCCGGTCAGGGCATCACAAAGTCGGACCGTTCAGGCGGTGCAGCAGAGACGTTTGCAGCAAAAAGTCCTGGATGGTGGTAGGCTGTTGGGCTAGGACTTCTTCCATGAGGTAATCCAGCACGTAGCGGTTTGTGCCGGAGAAAGCAGCAATGAAATTGGCCGCCTGTTCTTTGCTGGAAGTGCGGAGTGACAGAGCAGCCATTTGCAAGCCGGTTATCCACCCTTCAGTGCGATTTGCCAGGGCTGTGACACCTTCCGGGTTCAGGTTCAGGCCCATGACCTCGTTAAGGAAAACGGCCGTTTCTTCTGGCAAAAAGCGCAAATCGGCCGTGCGTAACTCGCGCATCTGCCCCCGCCCCCGCAGGCGCCCCAGCGGTAAAGGCGGGTCTGAACGGGTGGCCACAATGACGTGCACTTGCTCCGGCATGTGCTGCAGAAAATAGGCTACATCCTCGTGCACATCTTGAGATTCGATAAGCTGATAATCATCGAGCACCAGAACGATTTCCGGCTCTGGCAGGGCGGCCATCTCGTTGATCAGCCTGGTCAGCAAAGGGCGAATTGGCTCAGGCTGTTCAACATTGAAGGACGGGAAAACAACTTGACCCAAATCGGCAAAACAGCGCTGCATGGCCGTGCACACATAGGCCCAAAATTGCCACGGATCATTCTCGCCTTGATCCAGCGAAAGCCAGGCCACGGGCATGCTGCATTGCGCTGCCCAAGTGCAGATCAGAATAGTTTTGCCAAATCCCGCCGGCGCCGTTACGAGCAGCAATTTTCGCCTGACGCCTTCGTTCATTTTGTCAATCAAGCGCTGGCGCGGCACAAGATCAGGCCGCAAAGGGGGCACAAACAGCTTAGTGGTCAGGAGTGGTGTATTCATAATGACCTGGTGCCTTTACAGAATACACCATTTGCACACCCTTTGTCATTTGTCAGGCTTTGCTCCCGGGCCTTTACCAAAGTTTCGATTATTAACGCAAAGAAACGAAGGAACAAATGAAGCAAAGAAAAAAATCTTTGCGCCTTTCTTCTCTTTGCCTCTTTGTGTTGAGTTTTTTTACGAAGGCAGAAGCATGTTTTGCCGCGCAGCAAGAGTTTGAAGGTCAAACCACATCCGGATGCACATTAGTCAGAAAGAGGATAATGCGCACTACCACAACCATCAAGCCTGCGGCAAGGTTGAGGAACAGTAACACTCGATCACGGCGTTTTTGCCAGCGCCGAAACAGTCCCCAACAGCCAGCGGCAGCCACTGCCGTCAGGATCAAACCGGCATGCCAGTATAAAAAGTAGCCTGCCGGTAAAACGGCCAGCATCACCACGTCGGGTATCCAAGACACAACCCAGTTGGCGTGGCCAAAATTAAACCAACCCAAAATCGGTACCAGCGGGAAAAAGTTGAAAGCCAACGCCAGGTTGATGGCCGTTAAATTGTAAACAATCAATTGAGTTGCAAGCGGATCCCGCTGATGCTTGACAGGCTTATCCTGTAATCGTTTTGAAATATGCGATACAGTCATTGTTCGACCTCCATAATATTCTTCGACCGCATTAATCGCCGCTTTTAGTTGCACCACGCACCCTACCGGTAAAGTAACGCAGTCCAGGGGGCGCCAGGAGATAATTAAAAAATCGGAAGTTGCCACTCAGTTTACGGCCGTTGCCATCTTGGCGGGTAGCATTTCGGGCATCAAAAATTCAATCCGTCACGCTGTGCTAAAAAAGCAGTGCATGTAAATCCCAGCGAATCATCAAACCGCTAAACAAGATTGCTGCGACTGTGGTTAGAGCGAAGAAAGCGCGCCAGCCAACAGAGCCATCGCGTCGTTTCCAGGCAATTCCCGTCAAAATCACTAACCCTAACGTCAACATGATAAAAATGGGCACTAAAATTGCTGTAGCAAGCACGGGGGAATAATCGAGCGGCAGCCCAAAGTGAAGGAGCAGCCAATCTGTGCGCGAAAGATGGCTGTTGAAATTCGAAATCAAAATCACCAAAACCCACCCGGCAACGGCCGTTATCCCGGCCACAATTGTTGTAATGCGCACAATCTGGGCGGGGGTTCGCGGGTATTTTTTACGGTTAATCAACCTGCCCCCAACCACTAAAAGCAAATAACCAATAACCAGCAGGAATTGAATGAGACTGGCCCCGGCCAGGAATTCCAGCAATGGTTTGCCACGATCTGGATTCCCCATGTCAATGTCATTGATGCTGTTGTAAATTCCGGGGGCGATGGCAACGTCGTCTGGCAGAATAAAGGAAGGACCAGGCACCACGGCAATGCAGCTTGAGTCGGGAACGGCCATTGGATTGTTTATGAACGCCTGCTTGATTTCTTCCACGCAAGGATTATCGTGACTCACATTGTGGCCAGCCGATGAGAACTCGAAATAATAGCCGCGGCTCAGTTTATTGGCGGCTGCCTGTCCCCAACTGGGCGGGGTGATGGGATCATACCTGCCGGCCAGAATTAATGTGGGAATGTCGCTGTTAAACGGTTCACTTAGCAGCGGCGGCGCAGCCGGCAAAGCCCAGGCATCGCAAATTTCTAGTTCTCTAGCCGCTCGAACGTAGCCGCCGAGTTGAGGGTAAACGGCCGCTTGCTCTGCCATCATTCCCCCTGTAACGGCCGCAGCATCGTCCTGGCAGTTAACCGCAAAATACAACCCCCAGGCAAAAGAGCTGCCCATGTAACGGCCGTGCATCTGATCCTCCAACCAGGGAAACAACAATTCCAACTTTCCCTTGGCCACCTGATCAATCAACAACGGCAAGTAAGCTGTTCTGTGCGGCGGTCTTGCCGGGCCATAAAACGCGTCCGTCACCATCCAATCCAGGAACCGCAGGCCATCAACGGCTATCGAATACAGCTCGCCGGTTTCTGTGTCTGTAAATTCAAAGGACACAGGTTCTGCATTCAGGTTGTGAACGGCCGTATACAATTGCGATTCCAGGTCAGGATAAGCGGCGGCGCAAGTCGGGTCAGCGGCGCAATCGTCCAGCATTACTTGCAGCGCGCGCATGGCGTGTTCCGGGTCATGTTCGTATCGCGTTTCGGTCAGCGAGCTGACGGATTGCAGAATGACACTGCGGATACCCTCCGGGTACCGGTGCATAGTTAGCTGCATAAGCCGGGTGCTGTAAGATGATCCATACAGATTCCAGGCGTCATAGGCCAACACCTGCCTTAAAGCATTGATGTCTGCCACAATATTGGCCGTCGTGTATTGGCTAAGGTCAATTCCTTGGTCTGCAAATCTGTCGAGACAAGGTTTACCGGCCTCTGCCCCCCACGCAGTTGTCAAGTCGCAGGCCAGGTTGGGCTGCGCGTAAACATTGCCACGCTGCTCCAGAATGACAACGTCCCGCTTGTTGACAAATTCGGAACGGGCCAGCCACCATACTGAGCCAAGCGAGCTGTAACCCGGCCCTCCTTCTGTGAACAAAATGGGATCAGGAGTTGGGTTGGGAGTGCGGCTGTGAATGATGATAACCGGCAGCCGGATGAGCCCACTCTCAAGGGCACCATAATCTTCAGGTACAACCAGATAGCCACATTCAATTGGTGGGCTATCCGGGATATCAACCGGGCAGGCTGCAGACTCAAATCGAGGTATTACTTCCTGGGCGTGGCCACTCTGTGGGCTTGCGACGAAAAATCCCAACATGCAAAGTATGAATAGTTGTAATCGCCCTGAATCCATCAATTGCTCCCGTCATTCATGATTTGCCAGCGACTTCATGCTGCGCAAATGATTGCTGGTCAATTCCGGCCCGCCCTTACTGGCGGCATGGACATTGATCTATGAGGTCCACGATCAGCATAAGACAAAACACACTAGGAAACATCTCCTGAAGCACAGATTCTGGCATATACAAAAAGCCGCTCTGTGAGCGGCCCTCATTCTACGAAATATGGTATTGGTGCTCTGCCAAAAAGCAGAGGAGATGAGTCATTCGAGGGAGGCGAACCCCTCGCGCAGAGCGTAAAGCGCCGCCTGGGTGCGGTTGGCCAGGTGCAGCTTGGACAAAATGTTGCTGACATGGGTGCGCACTGTGCCCTCGCCAATCACTAGCTTTTCCGCAATTTCCTGGTTGCTTAATCCCTGGGCGATCAGACGCAGTACGTCCACCTCGCGCTCGGTGAGCGGCTCTTCCGTCAGCGGCAGCTCCTGCGGGCGCTGCATTTCCAGCATCAGCTTCTTGGCAATGTCCGGCGACATGGAGGGTTCGCCCCGGTGCACGTCGCGAATGGCCTGCAGCAGCCGCTGTGGCGAAGCATTTTTCAGCAAATAGCCCAGCGCGCCTGACTTGATGGCCGGGAAGACCTTGTCGTCATCGGCGAAGCTGGTGAGCACCAGGATGTGGGCGTTGGGGTTTTCCTGCTTGATTTCGGCAATGGCGGCCAACCCATCTTTGTTGGGCATGACCATGTCCAGCAAGATGACGTCGGGTTTGTGCTGCCGCATCATTTGCACGGCTTCGTTGCCGTCGGCGGCTTCGCCGATCACGGTCATGCCGGGTTCGGTGCCAATCAGGGTGCTTAAGCCTTCGCGAACCACCGCGTGGTCGTCGGCAATCAGGATGCGAATCGGGTTAGAAGTCATCGGTTTTCTCCTCTCTTGTATCAAGCTGGGCTTTCCTGTGCGGGTGAAACGGCCGTTTCTGGCAGCAGCGGTAACTCCACACAAACAGTTGCGCCCTTGTCGGGTGCAGAATTAAGCTGGAAACGGCCGTGCAGAGTCTCCGCTCTTTCGCGCATGGTCAGCAGCCCCAGCCCACCCTGCCGCTGGGCCAGGACCGGTTCAAAACCACGCCCATTATCCTGCACTTCCAAAATCACGGCGCCATTTTCGACCTTGAGCGAAACGGAAACGGCCGTGGCGCTGGCATGCTTCAGGGCATTATTCAGCGCCTCATGGGTAATGTGGTAAAGCGTGTCCTCTATTTCCGGGGGCAGCGCCACCTTTGGCGGTACAGAAAAACGGACCTCGACCCCCGCACGCCGTTCCACTACCTCCAGCCGCTGCTCCAGCGCTTGCAGCAGCCCCACCTCACGCAAGTTCAAGGGACGCAGTTCGTAAACCAGCAGCCGCATCTCTTGCAAAGCCTGCTGGGCAATAGCTCCCAGGCGCGCCTGATTTTGCGCAATTTGCAGCTCATCGCCGGCACGGATCATCCGCTGCCCCGCCTCCGCCAGCAGCGTTAAGCTGTAAATCGACTGCGTGACCGAGTCGTGCAGGTCTCGCGCCAGGCGGTTGCGCTCCTCGACTACGGCAAGCTGCTGGGCCTGCTCGTAGAGCCGGGCATTTTCCACAGCAATGGCCACCTGCCCGGCCAGCAGCCGCATGACCGTTAAGTCCATTTCGTCAAAATCATTAAGCTGATCGCTTTGCAGGTCCAGCACGCCAATCACCTTGTCTTTGACCAGAAGTGGGATTATCAGTTCAGAGCGGGTCTTACTCTCGCGCATCCAGACATAGTGGGAGTCCAGGGAAACGTCGGGAACCAGGGCAGGCTGCTTGGTCGCCGCTACCCAGCCGGTGAGGCCTTCCTGCCCAATTTTTAGGCGCGGCGGCCAGAAGTCGAAATCGGGGTTTTCCCACAGCTCTCCAGCCCCTACACGGTAAACCACTTCATCCCCCTCCACCAGGCCAATGCCGACGTGATAGTAGCCAAAACTTTCCTGAACCAGGCGCACCACCTGCGCCAATACCTCATCAATGTCCAATATCGCCGAGAATTTGTGGCTCACCTGGCTAATTAGCTGAAATTGCTCGGCGCGGAGCCGCTCGGCGGCAAACAGGCGGGCATTTTCTATAGCGATGCCAATCTGGTTGCCAATGGACCCAAATAAGTCTAAATTTCGCATGATCGGCTGCCTGGCCGAACTCATGAAGAGCGTTCCCAACACCTGGCCCCGGGCAATGAGGGGCGTCACGGCCAGCCAGGGCCAATCCCCAACACATGGCTGGCTTTCATGTGGGTTGGTGATAATTTGCGGCTGGCCAGTTTGCACGGCCGTTTCCACGAAGCTCCCGCCGACAGGTAAAGCGGCTATTTGTTCTACGCAGCTCTCGGCCAGGCCGCGCTGCACCACCAGGTTCAGCTCCCCTATTTGCTCCTGCCTGAGGTGTATGGCTCCCGCTTCGCACGCCATCAATTCCAAAGTCTTGTCCAGGGCTGCCGCCAGCGTTTCGTCCAGGTCCAGGGAGCTGCTAACCACAGCGGTAATCGTGTACAGTGCCGACAACTCGGCCGTGCGTACCTCGACTTCCCGCGCCAGCTCTGCGCTGCGCGCTTCCACGCTGCGCACGCGCCAGGTGTATGCGCCGGCAATCAGTCCTACCCCCAGCATCCCCATGAGCAGTCGGAACCAGGGCGTAGACCACCAGGGTGGGGCGACGATCACAGGTACGGCCGTACCTGCGGTATTCCATACTCCATCCCCGTTGCTGCCAATAGCCCGAAAAGTATAGCTGCCTGGGGGCAGGTTGGTATACGTGGCATAGCGCCGGTTGCCTAAATAATTCCACTCCTCGTCAAACCCTTCCATGATGTAGGCATACTGATTGTTTTCCGGCGCGGAAAAGTGCAGCGCTGCCAGCTCAAAGACGACCACCATATCCCGGTAAGAGAGGTTGAGACTCGTGGTGCGCTCGATGGGCTGCTGCAAAATTGAATCTGGGCTAATGGGCACAGATTTGTTGGCAATGCTCAAATCCGTAATCACCACCCTGGGAATATACGCATTATTTTGAATGTCTGCCGGGTCAAAATAGTTAAAGCCATTTCCACCCGCAAAAAACAGCTCGCCGTGCCCGCTGACAAAACCCGACTGCTCATGGAAGGCCAGCCCTTGCAGCCCATCCTTGATGTCGAAGTTGCGGAAGCTCTCACTGCGCGGGTCAAAGCGGGTGAGGCCGCGATTGCTGCTAATCCACAGGTTGCCGGCGCCATCAGGCAAGATGTCATAGATGCTGTTGGTTGGCAGCCCGTCTTCCATAAAATAATGGCGAAACTGGCCGCTGGCTGGCTCAAGGTAGTTCAATCCATCGCCCGTGCCTAGCCAGATGCCCCCTTGCTCATCCTGGTAAACGCTGTTGATGGCGTTGTGGCTGGGGCTGTTGGGGTTGTCCGGGTTGTGCGGGTAAAAGGTAAAGGATCCATTTTCAAAGCGCGCTAACCCGGCCTGGGTTCCCATCCAGAAACGGCCGTCTTGCTGCCCGTCCTCGATCATGTCCCAAATTGCATTCTCTCCGGAGATTTCCATGGGGCGATCGGCGCTGACCGTCTGGAAAAAACGGTATTGCCCGCTTTCACGGTCAAATTGCGCCAGTCCGTGCCGGGCCGTGCCCAACCACAACTGTCCCGCGCGGTCCTGAAATATCAAGGTGATATCGGCTACTTGTTGGCCCTGCGGATCCAGAGTGACAAAGGGATAGGTTGCCAACAATTGCCCCTGTGCCGGATCGAAACGGGCCAGGCCTTGATCAGTGACCAGCCAAAAGGTTTCATCCTGAGCTTGCCGCAGGGCATAGACGCCCCCTTGCAGCCAATCTTCCGCGTCATCGGCGGCTGCGTGAAAATACGCCCAATTGTTGTCAACCCTGTCCCACCGGTCCAGGCCACGGTCTGTGCCGATCCACAATCGCCCTTTTTTGTCTTCAGCAAAGGTCCAAACCTCGTTGCTGCTCAGGCCCGACTCACCAGCCTGCACGTGCTGGAACTTGCGCTGCCAGGGATCGAACCTGTTCAACCCCTCGCCGCTGCTACCTACCCATAGGGTGCCGCTTTCGTCGGTGAAAAGAGCGCGGGGAAAGGCGGCGCTAAGGCTGGAACCGTCTGTAGGATCGTGGCGATATTGTTGGAAACGGCCGTTTTGCGGATGCCAGCGATAAAGCCCCTCAGAATTGGTAAACCACATCACACCCTGCAGGTCTTGATAAATGGAATACACGAAACTGCTTGAAAAATCTTTGCCCGTCAGGGAGGAGGGCAAATCCAGGTTCTGGCGTGATTCCGCCTCTACTCGGAAAAGACCGTCCAGAGTGCCGACCCATAAAATGCCGTCTTTATCTAAAAACAGTGACCCTACGGCATTTACCTCTGCACCCCCAGCATCCATTTCATGCTGCGCAAAGGTTGCTTGCTGCGGGTCAAAGGTGAGCAATCCGTTGCGGGTGGCCACCCAAATCACGCCGGCTGCATCCTGGGCCAGATCTTCAATCAGGTTACTGCCAAATAGCACATCCGGCGGGTCAAAGTCGTTGCGGAAATTGGTAAACTGACCCGTTTCGACATCCAGCATATCCAGCCCGTTGACGGTGCCAAACCAGATGTTGCCGGTATCATCCTCTAACATCGCCTGCACATAATCATCGCTGAGGCTGTTGGCGTTGTCATTGTCGTGGCGGTAGCGAGTAAACTGCTCCGTGTCGGGATCAAAACGGCTGACGCCATAACCTTGAGTAGCAATCCACAGCGCGCCATCCTGCGCTTCTAGCAGCCGCCAGGTCAAATTGCCGCTGATGCTGTGCGGGTCGTTAGCGTGATATTGGTAAGTGATAAAGTGATAGCCGTCGTAGCGATTGAGACCCTCGTAGGTAGCAATCCACAAGAAACCATCCCTATCTTGCAAAATGTCCGTGACCACGCCGTTGGACAGGCCATCCGCGATACCAATGTGGGCAAATTGCAGGTCGTTATAAGCGCTATCGGGCGGGGCGCTAGGAGTGGTAGGTTGGGAATCGCCAAAGGGTGGCGGGGGCACGGCCGTTTCCCGACTCTGACACGCCGCAAGCAAAGCAAGCAGCACCCACACCAGTCCCAGGCTCAAGCCCTGGCATGGGCGGGGAAATTTCCTCTCCAAATGCTTCCTGTTCATGGGTCCGTCTCGCTTACGGCCGTTTCCGGTGGCTCCTAACCCTTTCACTATGCCAGAAGACGGGGTTTGAGGTATAGTGACAAATATCCCAATTTGGACTGATAACCCTCACCATTGCTGCCTGGAAGCTCAGGGCAGAGATGGCGACCCAACAAAAAGGAAATTGCCCATGAAAATTGGCGTCGTGTTTCCTCAAACTGAATTTGGCAATGACCCCGCAGCCGTTCGTGACTACGCGCAGACGGCCGAAGCCCTGGGCTTCACCCATATTCTGGCCTATGACCATATTTTGGGGGCAAACCCCCACCGCCCCGGCGGCTGGCAGGGACCGTACACCTACCAAACTCCCTTCCACGAACCTTTCGTGCTCTTTGCTTTTATGGCCGGGGCCACGCAGAACATCGAATTTGTGACCGGCATCATTATTTTGCCGCAGCGAGAAACGGCCGTCGTCGCCAAGCAGGCCGCCACATTGGACGTGTTGAGTAACGGCCGTTTCCGTCTGGGCGTGGGCATCGGCTGGAACGAAGTGGAATACGTCGCTCTGAACCAAAACTTCAAGACCCGCGGCAAACGCATTGAGGAGCAGGTCAAGGTGCTCAATTTGCTGTGGCAAAACGAGCTGGTCACCTACGAGGGGCGCTGGCACACCATTCCTGACGCCGGGCTGAACCCCCTGCCCGTGCAGCGCCCCATCCCCATCTGGTTTGGCGGCCACGCCGACGCCGTGCTGCGCCGCATTGCCCAAGCGGGCGCGGGCTGGCTGCCCAACTACCGCGACGCGGCGCGGGCCAAACCGGAAATTGCGAAACTGGCGGGCTATCTGGCGGAAAACGGCCGTTCCCTCACGGACATCGGCATCGAATTTCGTCTCAGCTACGGCGATGGCAACCCCGACACCTGGCGGCAAACTATTGAGGCATGGCAGGCTGTGGGGGCCACCCACATGACGCTGAACACCATGTACCTGGGTTTCGCCACGCCCCAGCAGCACATCGACGCCATCACCCGCTTTGCAAAACAAATAATAGGGTCAGACTGATTGCAGTTTACGCGCCAGGAGCAAATACTGCCTGGTTGCAAATTGCAGCGGCTTGCCGCCTTCCAGTTTGTCCTGCAAGGCCAGCAAGTAGGGTAAATGGGTGTCCACGGTGAAGCCGGGCACCATCCAGGGAATGGCCTTAAGGTAGTAGACCAGAGCGCCCACGTCGCGGAAGGTCATGGTTCCGGCGTGGTCGGCAGCCTGCTCGATGAGCAGGTCGGTTTCTGTTTGGCAATGGTGCAGGGCCAGCTCGAAGGAAGACGGCCGTTCTGCCACCGCCATCCCCAGCGCCACCTGCAAATCCCAGCCCCACAGCGCGTCAACCTGCTGTGTCAGAAAGACGCCGCCCGGCCTTAGCACCCGCGCCACGTCCCCACTGCGATAGCCCGTATGCCTGTTGAGCACCAGGTCAAAGCTGCGCGGTGCAAAGGGCAGCGGGTGGCGGTTAGACGCTACCACGCCCACGCCCAGAGGCATTAACCGCTTCGCTGCCAGGGCCACGTTAGGTGGCCAGCCTTCGGTAACGGTAACCTGGGGCGGCCATGCTTCTTGTAGCTGCAGCAGCCGCTCGCCGCCGCCTGTGCCGATGTCCAGCACCTTGGCCGCCTGCGGCAGGAGTTCGCGGGCCAAAGCCATGTAGTCCCAGGGCAAAGCGCTTTCGTGAAAACGGCCGTGCAAATAGGAAAAATCCCACCCCTGAAAAGGCGCAGCCTCCTCCTTTTTCCAAAAAGCGACCAGCTCCTGGCGTGCTGCGCTCACTACCCTGGCCGCTCTACCGGCAATTGCGCCTGCTGCCACGCTATCATGCCCCCCTGCACGTCGAACACCGGGTAACCCGCTTTGGCCAGCCGTTTGGCCGCAAAGGGGCTGCGGTGGTTGCTATAACAAATGGTCAGAATTTGCCGGCTGCGGGGCAGTTCGGGCAGGCGCTTGCCAAGCTCCGTCAGGGGAATCAACACCGCCCCCGGCACGCTGCCCGATCGGGTTTCTACCGGCTGGCGCACGTCCACTATCAGCGGCGGATCCGCCTCTTGCAGCAGGTCATATGCTTCCTGCACGCTTATTTTTTGCACCTTCGGTCCAAAAAGCCAGTTCCAAAATCCCATGAGTCCTCCCATTGCCGAAAAATTTGCGCGGATGATAACACGGACAGCCGCCAGATGACACTTCCCGCGCAAATGACAGGCGCGATTTGCGCGGCGGGGGGCTTCAGGGAGAATAGGCACTATGCAGAAACAAGTGTTACCCCAGGTGCAAATAACGGTTCAGCGGCGTCTGCCTTTGTTGTGGCTGGTTTTACTGGCCGGAACGGCCGTTTTCCTGCCCGACCGCGCCTGGAACACCCTGCTCATAGGGTTTGGCGGCATGGTCATCATCGGCTACCTGTGGGTCCGAACCATTGCCCAAGGGCTGCACGCTGAGCGCCGCCTGCGTTTTGGCTGGGTAGCCGTAGGCGACCGTCTCGAAGAGAAGTTTATCCTCACCAACAGCAGCGCTCTACCCGCTCTGTGGGTAGAAGTGCTGGACAACTCCAACGTCCCTGATTATTCGGCCGCCGTGGTGCGCAGCGTAGGGGGGTATGGCCAGGAGCAGTGGCGGCAGAGCGCCATCTGCCAGCAGCGCGGCAAATTCCATCTGGGACCGTGGGCCATTCGCACCAGCGACCCCTTCGGCATTTTTTCCCTCACCTGCCACTACCCCACCAGCGCCGAAATCATCATCCATCCACCCATTCATGGCCAGCTGCCCATTCCCCTGCCCCACGGGCAAAGCAGCGGGCGCGTGCACGCCAGGCAGCGCTCCTGGCAGGCCACCGTCAACGCCGCCAGCGTGCGCGATTACCACCCTAATGATCCTTATCAATGGATACATTGGCCGACCACCGCCCGCCGGGGTGCTTTGTTTGTGCGCGAATTTGACCTGGATGCCGCCGGAGATGTCTGGATTCTATTGGACATGCAGGCTAACACACAGCTTGGTCATGGTCAGGACGGTACTGAAGAGCACGCGGTGCTGCTGGCGGCAGCGCTGGCCGCCCGCGGCCTGAGCCAGATGCGGCCCATCGGGCTCCTAGGTTATGGGCAGGAACCGCAAATTGTGCCGCCAGGGAGGGGTGAAGGTCAGCGCTGGCACATCTTGCAGGCGTTGGCCCTGGTGCAAGCCAATGGGGAAACGAGCCTGCGGCGGGCGCTACAGGATCTTGCGCAGCGGGCGCGGCGCGGTGCGGCGGCTATCATCATCACCCCTACACCGGCTGCAGACTGGCTGCCAAACCTGGCGACTTTGTCTCAACGTGGCATTCAGTGCCACGTCCTTGTACTGGACAGACACAGCTTTGGCGGGGAGGAAAACAGCGCCGGTCTGCAAAAGGCGGTGCAGCAATTGGGTCTAAACTGCCAGCTTGTACGCCAGGGGGAAATTGGTTCGCCGCTGGAAGAGCAGGCGCGGCGCGGTTTCTGGCGTTTTGCGGTCACGGGCACAGGCAAAGTTGTGGTGGTGGAGTCACCAGAGGGGGTGTCCGCGTGAGAACCCGGTTCTGGCGCACCATCTGGTATAGCCGTCGCCCGGAAGAGGGCTGGCTGCCGCTGGCGCTGCTGCTGGTGCTGGTGGGCTGCCTGGTGGGGGCCGTGCTAGAGGCTGGCTGGGTTCCTGAAGAGCGGGTGGTGATCCCGGCAGCGCTGGCGGGCCTGCTGCTGGGGATCGTGCTGGCAAAACGGCCGTTACCCACGTTACCCGCCTGGCTGTTCCTTATTCTGTATGGCTTCGTCGTCAATGTTCTGTGGCTGGGGCAGCTCATACCGCCGCTGAACGTGCTGGCCCAGGGCTGGTGGCCACTTAACCGCTTCTGGTACATCAACGGGGGGCTCTTCGTTGATCGCACGGCAAGCTGGTTTCAGGCGCTTTTTAGCGGCGGTCGCAGCGAGGAAACGGTGGTATTTGCCTTGGGTATGGGGATGTTAGCCTGGCTGCTGGCCGCTTACGCCGCCTGGAGCACCTACCGGCAGCACCGCCCACTCCACGGCCTTACAGCCATGGGTTTTGTGCTGGCCCTCAACGCGTATTTTGGTGACGCCCAGGTTTTTTGGGTGTCAGCTTTTGTGGGGCTGGCCGCACTGCTGGCGGCGCTGGCTCATTACCGCTTCTTAGAAATGGGGTGGCAGGAAACGACCGTGGATTATTCCTTGGAAATCCGCATAGACTTGGCTCTCCATGCCAGCGCCATAGCTCTGGTCCTGGTGATGGCTTCCCTGATCCTGCCCGCTTTCAGCATTAGCAAGCTGGTGGAATTTTTCGCGCAGCAGCCTGCTGTGCAGGAGCTAGAGCAGACCTGGGATCGCGTCCTAGGCGGAGTAGAGCCACCCTCCGGAACTGGCTTGGGCAGTGGACCCGGTGGGCCAGGCGGCGCGGGCATTCTGCCCCGCTCTTTCTTGTTGGACAATGCGCCCGAATTAACAGAAACAGTGGTGATGACGGCCGTTGTTACCACGCCAGACGGCACACCGCTCACGCCAATTGAAATGGACGGGCTGCATTGGCGAGGGCTGAGCTACGAAGGCTACACCGGAAGGGGTTGGACCATCAGCGAAGAGCGGGTGGAAGAATTATCTGCCTTTGAGCCAATTTCTCTACCGCCCCAATCGAGACAATCACAACTCCGCCAAACTGTAAACTGGCTTTTTGACTCCCGATCCATTCGCTACACCTTAGGTTACCCGATGCAATTTGATGAGCCCGTCACCGTACGCTGGCGGGGTGTGGCAGATTTTGTGCGCGCCCAGGGCAGCCAAAGCACCTATTCCGCCACCACAACCCGCACGGCAGCCGGCCCTGACCAACTGCGGCAGGCAGTTCTGGCTGACGTACCGCCAGCGGTGCTGGCACGTTACACAGCGCTGCCAGACACCACGCCGCCGCGGGTAGGAGAGCTGGCCCAGGACGTGACGAGAGCCTTTGCAACGCCTTATGACCAGGCCCGCGCCATAGAGCAATTTTTACGCCAGTACACATATTCGCTGGAAGTTGACTTGCCCCAGGCGGGGGCTGACGTAGTAGATTATTTCTTGTTTGAAGCACAGGCCGGGTATTGTGATTTTTATGCATCGGCTATGGTGGTAATGGCGCGCAGTGTGGGGTTGCCCGCGCGGTTGGCGGTGGGCTTTTTGGCGCAAACTCCCGATGAGTTGGGGGTGCAGGTTGTGCGCCAGATTCACAGTCACTCCTGGGCAGAAGTGTATTTCGCCGGATATGGCTGGGTGGAGTTTGAACCAACGGCGGGGTTTGCGGTGGCAAGGGGAACGGCCGTTGCCGAATCCCCCTCTGCCCCTGCCGAACCGGTGAATCCCTTTGCTGATGCCGAAACTGCAAACCCGCTACCTCTGCCGCAGCGTGATGCCTCACCCCCGTCACCTGGGCGTTGGCTGTGGCGGGGAAGCGCAGTGGCGTTGCTGACCGTTCTGCTGGTGGGAGCCTGGTTATGGCAATCCCGCCGCACAAAGGTGGCCGACGTGCCGGCTGTTTACGGCCGTTTCCAGCAGCAGGCGTTCAAGCTGGGTACTCCAGCGGAGCCCAGCCAGACCCCGCGCGAATTTGCTGCCCAATTTTTCCGCCACCTGGAACCTTTCACTCGACAGCCCCGGCTGGCACGTTGGGTACACATTTTGCGCGACCCTGTAGCCACGATAACGGCCATTTTCGAGCAGTGGCAGTATGCGCCACCCAGGGAGGAGGAAGAAACGGCCGTTGTCAGCCAGCTTTGGGCGAAAATTCGCCGCCCGCTGCGGCTGCTGCGGCTGGTTCGACACTTACGCCGCCGTTGACGTCTCATTCCTATCTCATAATAGGGGCTAGTTAAGGCAATTCTTGCGAAAATCTACTACAATCTTTTACAAATGTTGAACTACAAACTGAAACGGGTTGTTTTTGTTGAGCTTGCGCACATATTTCCAATACGGCAATCCCAAATCTTTAATTCGTTTAAACCAAATCCTATAAGGAGCCTTACATGAGTCGTGACAACTTTGACATTCCTGAAGTCTTCCGCAAAGCCATGGAAGATGCGGGCTGGGACCCTAACCGTGGGCAGGGAGATGAGGGGGGCGGTGAAGGTGGAGATGACAACGGTGGTCGCCAGCCACTTCCCCGGCGCCCAGAACAACCACGCCGTCCAAACCGCACTATCTGGCTGCTTGGCATCCTTTTCTTGCTGCTGTTAAGCGTTAACTGGATTGTTTCCACTTACACCGAATGGCTGTGGTTTACGGAGCTTAATTTCCAACAGGTATGGCTGAAACAATGGGGTGTACAGGTTCTCAGTTTCGTCATCTTTTTTGTGGTGGGGGCGATCATTCTTCTGGGAAACTGGCACTTGGCGCGGCGGCGGGCTATTTCCAAAACTCCAACTTACTACCCGCAGTTCTTGCAATTTTCGGGCCTCTCCTGGCTGATTAACGGTCTAGGGCTGTTTTTTGCCTTTGTTTTTGCCAGTGCGGCAGCCAGCCAGTGGGAAAATTTCTTACTTTTCTTGAATCAGGTACCCTTTGGCACGGCCGATCCCATTTTTGGCAATGACATCAGCTTCTATCTATTTTCGCTGCCCATTTTTAGCTTTTTGCGGGGCTGGTTTAGCTCGCTGCTGCTGATTTCGCTTCTGGGCGCCCTGGCGCTGTATGTAGTGAACTACTTGCCTGACGTGCAGCGAGGCCGGTGGCAAACGGCCGTAACGACCACCATGCGGCAGCACGTGGCTCTATTGGGCGCGCTGTTTCTTCTGCTATGGGCTGTAGACAACGGGTTCGAAATTTTCAATCTGCTTTACTCGCCGCGAGGCGTGGTCTTTGGAGCCAGCTACACGGACATGAACGCCTCGCTTTTTGGTCTGTGGGCACAGGTCATTTTAATGGCGGCAACGGCCGTAGCGGTGGGTTTCAATATCTTTCGCGCCAACGTGCGCCTGCCGCTGGTAACAGCAGGGCTGTGGCTGGCCGCCAGCTTTATCTTGGGCAGCGTTTACCCTGGCTTGCTGCAGAGGTACGCAGTGGAACCCAACGAAATTGTGCGCGAAACCCCTTACATTGAATATAACATTGACTATACGCGCCTGGCTTTTGGCCTAAATCTGGTTGATACGCGGCCTTTCGTGTACGGAGAGGAGCTTACCCAACAAGATTTGCGCGATAATGAGATTGTGTTCCGTAATGTGCGCTTATGGGACTACCGCCCCTTGCAGGCAACCTATGAGCAGCTTCAGGCATTACGGCCGTATTATGAATTTACTGAAATTGATATTGATCGCTACACCTTTGACGGTGAAATGCGGCAGGTGATGCTGGCAGCCCGTGAATTGAACAAAGGTAATTTACCCAACCGCACCTGGGTCAACGAGAATTTGGAGTTTACGCACGGCTACGGCATTGTGATGAATCCGGTGGACCAGGTAACGCGAGACGGGCAGCCGGAGTTCTTCATCAAGGATTTGCCCCCGGTCAGCAATGTGCCGCTGACGATTGACCAGCCGGAAATCTATTATGGCGAATTGACGACCGACGTGGTGTTTGTGGGCAGCGACCGGGAAGAGTTTAGCTATCCCAGCGGGGATGAAAATGTGTATTCCACCTATCAGGGAAAGGGAGGGGTACCCCTTGACAATTTCCTAAAACGGCTTGCCTTTGCCGTGCGGTTGGCAGATACGAATGTGTTGCTAAGTGATGAGATTACACGACAAACACGGGTACAGTTCCACCGCCAAATACAGGAACGGGTGAAGCAAATTACGCCTTTTCTGGAGCTGGACGGCGACCCGTACATTGTGGCCTGGAACGGCCGTCTCATTTGGGTGTTGGACGCCTACACCATCAGTAACCGGTTTCCATACTCCACACCCATCAACACCCAGTTTGGCAACATTAACTACATGCGCAGTGCGGTTAAAATTACCGTGGACGCTTATGACGGCACGGTGAATTACTACCTAGTTGCCGAAGACGACCCTATCATTCAGGCATATGCCAGCGTATTTCCCGAACTGTTCAAGAGCATGGCCGAAATGCCTGAAGGATTGCAGGCTCACCTGCGTTATCCGGAAGATTTCTTCACCATCCAGACCCAGCAGTATTTAACATATCACATGGAAGACGTTCGCGTCTTTTATAATCGTGAAGACCTGCGCGCTATTCCCAACGAAATTCTAGATGGCGAGCAAATCCGCATGGAGCCTTACTACGTTATTCTGCCACTGCCGGGCGGCATCGAACCGGAATTTTTGCTTATCCAACCATTTACTCCGGCTAACAAACCCAACATGGTGGCCTGGATAGCGGCGCGCAATGACCCGCCAAACTATGGCCAGCTCATTGAATATGAAATGCCGAAGCAGGAGCTGGTTTTTGGGCCGATTCAGGTGGAGGGGCGAATTGATCAAGAACCGGAAATTTCGCAGCAGTTTTCGCTGTGGGACCAGCGGGGTTCGCGGGTAATTCGCGGGAATCTGATTGTGATTCCGGTAGAGGACAGTTTCTTGTACGTGGAACCAGTCTATTTGCAATCGGAAACCAGCGCCCTGCCGGAACTGAAGCGGGTTATTGTGGCTACGAATACGCGCATTGCCATGCGGGAGACATTGGAGGAGGCGCTGGTGGCATTGATTGAAGATGCCCCGGCGGTGGATGCCATTGTGTTAGAACCGAATGCGCCGATTGGGGAAGAGGCTGGGGGTGAGGAAACGGCCGTTCCTCCCTCTACACCTTCCATCAACCTGGACGCCAACGTGGAAGAGCTGATTCAGGCCGCCAACGAGCATTTCCAGGCCGCTGAGGCAGCCCAACGCAGCGGCGATTGGACCACCTATGGCGTTGAGCTAAACGCGTTGCAGCAAAACTTACAGCGGCTGATGGAGCTGACGGAGAATCAACCCTAGAAATAAACAGATCAAAGAAGAAGGCTGTCTACAACCAACAACTTTTATCCAAGCCACACAATTGAATTGTGTGGCTTTTTTTCGCACGTTATTACATGACAAAAACCCTATTCACATTTTTATCAAACCGTTATTAACTGCTTAGGAAAAAGGGGATAATATTATTCACTAAGTCACCGATGTTTTTTAGGATTCATAAATGAAAAAACCAGTCATCCTGGTTGCTGATCAGGTATCTAATAGCCATTTGTCATCTATAGAACGCCCTCGTCAAGATTATGAAGAGCTTGCTAAAAGGCTGGGAGCAGTAATTTGCTGCGACAATTCTTATAATCGCCTTTATTACAAAATAATTCATAAAATTGATAAGCGGATTAAACTTGATCTGTTAGCAGCCTCCCAAACAGTCAGGCACATTAATGAATACAACCTGATACTTTCTACTTCCGAAAAACTTGCCATACCCACTGCTGCTTTGCTCAAATTAAAGCACAAGACCACTCCGCACATTGTTATCGCGCATAAACTATCTTCGGGCTTTAAAACGAAACTATTTAGGCTATGGCCATTACAAAAATATTTTAACCATGTGATAACTGTAAGCAGAGCACAAGCCAATTATGCCGTACGACATCTCGGTCTTTCCCCAAATCATGTGCACTCACTGTTTGATAAAGTAGACCACCAATTTTTCAAACCCCAACAAGTTGTTCCTGAAGATTTTATTTTGACTGTTGGTATGGAACAACGAGACTACCAGACGCTTATCCAGGCAACCCAGGATACCCGAATTCGCCTCGTCATTCTTGCAAATAGTCGCTGGTCATCAAATAAAAATCGCTTGCCTAGAGCAGAAAATGCCTATTATCTTACCACCCACTTACCTTATCACCAGCTAAGAGATTTATATGCGAAAGCAAAGTTGGTAGTCCTTCCTTTAGAAAATGTGGATTATGCAGCCGGCGTGAACACAGCCTTAGAAGCAATGGCAATGGGCAAGCCGCTTATTGCTAGCCAAACAAAGGGGATTACAGAATATCTGCGGCATGATGAGACGGCATGGAGCGTTGAGCCGGGCAATGTTAGGGCTATGCGTGACGGTATTTTGCATTTGTGGCACAATGCGAAAGACCAAATACGCCTGGGAGACAATGCCAGGCAGGCTGTAGAAGAACGAATGAATCTGGAGATTTATGTGGACAATATTGCAGCCATAATTCAAAAGGCAACAGGCTCATCGAACAGCTAAAATTATTCCTCCAAATTGGCATTATTCTTGTAATAACTGGTTTGCTGCAAAATATTTGCCCACAACCCGAGATTAAAGATGGTTTTTTGTTCAACGATTATTCCAACAATCGGACGCCCGTCTCTGGCGAGAGCAGTACAAAGTGTGCTGGAACAAGAGTTACAAGGGGCTGAATTTGAAGTAATTGTGGTCAATGATACAGGACGGCCGTTACCAGATGAAAACTGGCTCCATCATGAGTGTGTGCAAGTGCTCACAACCCAGAAACGCGAACGATGCGTTGCCAGAAATGCAGGCGCGGCGTTGGCCAATGGGCAATTCTTACATTTCCTAGATGATGACGACTGGTTGTTACCTGATGCCCTGAGCGCATTTTGGCAATTTGTGCAACTTGGTGAAACCGCCTCCTGGCTGCAAGGCACGGCCCGCCTGGTCGATCGAACGGGAGGTGTTTTGTTAAAACTACGCCATACCAGGTCTGGCAATGTTTTTACGCCAGCCATGGCAGGGGAATGGTTCCCTTTACAAGCCTCTCTGATCAAATCTACGGCTTTTTTTGAGGTTGGTGGGTTCAACACCTTTGCTGCTGGTGTAGAAGACATTGATCTTTCCCGCAGGCTGATGTTGCGGGAAGAATTGGCCTTGCTGGACCAAGAAGTTGCTTGCGTCAGTATGGGGATCGAAACAAGCACCACAAACAAACCGGAAGCCCAAAAATTGGGCCAGGCAGTTCGTGAAGATATTCTTGAGGAGCCACTAGCCTTTCAGCGCATGCGCCAGTCCGCACCAGACGCTTTTTGGCAAGGACGAATAATCAGAATTTACTTAACATCAATGTTGTGGAATTTACGTCGGATACGAGGGGCTACGGCTGCCAGTCGTTTCTTTATGGCGGTAAAAAGCCTGTTGCTATTCAGCTTTAACGTATTCAAGGCTTCCTTCTGGCAATCCGTCCTCCAGCCTTACCAAAGTATTGCTTTTGCCCAAGGCTTTCAAGAGAAAGCTGAATAAGCATGTTTTGTTCAGTAATTATTCCAACCATTGGCCGCGAAACATTGTCGAGAACTGTTCAGAGCGTACTGACACAAAAGCCATTTCCTGGTGAATTTGAGGTGATTGTAGTAAATGATTCGGGACGGGCGTTGCCTCCAGCATTATGGCAGGCTGATCACCGAATACGCCTCAAACACACAAAAAAGCGGAAGCTGTGTGTAGCCAGAAATACGGGGGCTGCCGCAGCGCGTGGTGAATATCTATTATTCCTTGATGATGATGATTGGTTAGCTGCCAATGCACTAGCACATTTTTGGCAATTAGCGCATGAAAATGACCATCCGGCAGCATTGTTTGGAAACTTTGAGTTAGTGGATAATAACGGATCTATTTTGTCTCGACACGGTTTAAGACGCAGTGGCAATTGTTCAATCCAGCTTGTGTCTGGGCTTTGGATACAAGTTGCCGCTGTTTTGCTGCGCGCTGACGTTTTTTTTGCCTTGGGCGGATTTTCACCGCAGTTTAGCACAAGTGAAGAGATAGATTTATTCAATCGGGTTTCGTTACACCATGACATTTTCAGCATGGATAATGTTGTGGCGCAGGTCTTGCGCGGAGAAGGTTGGCAAACAACGGTAAATTACGCCCTGGTTTATGAGAACAATCGTTACGCTAGGGACATAGCACTAAGTCATCCTGGTGCTTTGTACCGCTTGTGGCAGTCTGTAGAAAATGGGTACTGGTACGGCCGTTTCTTTCGATTGTATGCGACAACCATGTTTTGGAACCTGTTTCGGAAGAGGAAGTATTTTACGGCTCTCAGTCGTGGGTTTTGGGCCATGGCGGCATTTCTCCTGGCAGGACGGCATATTTTCACCCGCCAGTACTGGCATGGAGTACATGATACTGTTCCTCAAATGTAAGCAAATGTTTTGTTCAATAATCATCCCTACCGTCGGGCGAGATTCACTCAAGCTTGCCGTGTCTAGTGCCCTCAATCAAACCATGAACGCCGAGCATTATGAGATTATAGTTGTCAACGACTCGGGAAAACCCCTGCTGGGGGATTTATGGGCGCAGAACGGCCTTGTTCAGCTTCTTCATACTCAAATGCATAACCGCTGTGTAGCCCGCAATGTAGGGGCTGCAGTTGCCAAGGGGGATTATTTGTGTTTTCTAGATGATGATGATCGGCTATTACCTGAGGCTCTTGAAAAATTTTTGTTACTCGCCAGCCAGAATCCTGGAGCGGACTGGCTTTATGGGGGGGTAAAATTTTTGGACTCTTCAGATAATCTACTTGGTTTAATGAATTTCGGAAAATCCGGTAACTGCTTTGCCGAAATAGTTTCTGAGATCTGGATTCCAATTCAGGCTTCGTTAATTAGAACTGAATCATTTTTTCTTGCCGGGGGCTTTGATCCAAACTATCAAGTAGTAGAGGATTTAGATTTATTACGCCGAATTACAGTTGTTGGTGATATAGCAAATACCAAAGATGTAGTGGCTATTATTCGTCGTGGATCAGAGCGAAACAAAACCGATACGCCTGATGCGTTGCCTTACATCCGATTGAGCAGAGGCAAAATTATGAGCGGCCCTGGTGTTTTTAGGAGACTCTATCAATCTGCCGGAGATTCTGCCTTTTTGCATGGTCTAATATTGCGAATTTTTCTAACAGTTTTAGCGGAAAATATTCGCAATAAAAGGTGGCTGCAAAGTTTTAGTAAATCAGTTTGGATTGCGGTAGCTATTTTTAGATCCCTTAGATTTCTCACCTCTCGATACTACTGGCACGCTGTGCGGTTTAATAAGCCCCTTCATCACGAATTAGTCCTGGTGCCCCACGACAACGAAACTGCAATCACTGATTGGATAAATTAAGGTAGAAATGACGAATCCCTTCGGCCTACAGCTCCATATCATCAATCCATTTAACGAAATAGGTGGTGCAGAACTTCGCGCATTGAATTTGTATGAACAATTACGGCCGTATGCTCAGGTATACTTATGGAGTGAGCACGAGCCGCACCCGAATTTTATTGAACGTTATAAAATAAATGTCATCGATTATTCCCGACTGTTATTTCCCAAAACTGGCACATTTGTGATCGCTGGCGTTTATTTTCGCATTGGCCGCTGGTATTATTTTTCTTGGCCAAGCCGGGTCATCATTATCAACAATGGTCCTCCAACCCATAGTTTTTCCCAACGAATGCGAAAATTAACTCTGCGAGGTTTGCGCAATGTAGAAGTAGTTTATGCTTCCGAGCTAATTAAAAAAGCTTTTTCAAATCCGGGTATTGTGGAGCGTTCATTTATTGACATTAACCAATTTTCTCCCAGTAAATTACCCAGAAACCCAGACAGAGAATCATTTGTTGTTGGCCGCCATAGTCGGGATGATATGCGAAAACATCATAAAGAAGACCCTTCCCTCTATAGGAGATTAATTCGCGCAGGATGCCAAATTTCTATTGTTGGAGGAAGATGCCTGCAAGACCAACTGAACTCCATTGAAAACATAAATTTGCTTACAGCAAATTTGCAGTCCCCTGAATTGTTTTTAAGGCAATTGGATTGTTTCATTTATCGCACGTCAGATGAATGGTTAGAACCATTTGGGCGTGTAGTTCTGGAGGCAATGGCCTGCGGATTACCAGTGGTTTGTCAAAATCGGGGTGGATACACGGAAGTGATCCAAAACGGCGAAAATGGTTTCTTGTTTGAAACCAATGATGAAGCGTTTGAAATAGTTATGCAATTGAAAAAATCTTATTCTCTCCGCCAAAAGATCGGCAATGCGGCCCGCAAAACTGTCGAAGACATTTACTCGACAGCAAACCAACAAAAAATGATAGATTACTATTTGGCCAAAAGTGGGAATTTTAGAGGATGAGGTTCTGTTATTCAAGATACTTCCACCGGCAATCAAATAATTTTGTAAATTGTTTCCATCGGGCTATTTTTGCGATTTTTCAAATGCGGCTCGACGAAACAAACTGAGGAAAAAACTTGGCCAACTATCCCATCCCCATCTATATTTTTCATCTACCTCGCTCCGGTTCGACACTGCTACAGCGGCTTCTGGCTACCCATGAGCAGGTGGCAACAGCTTCAGAGTCCCACCTGCTGCTGCCATTTCTGACTACTTTGCAACATCGAGAAACTTACAGTTTGTACAATCATGATTTTACCGTGTGGGCAATTAAAGAATTTTATCAAACACTGCCTGGAAAAAGGGAGGCGTATCTCGCAGAAATAAGGGAACTTATCTTGCGACTTTATTCGCAAGCAGCCGGGCAAAACAAAACATATTTCGTTGACAAAGCGGCTGCATACCACCTTATCTTGGAAGAAATATTCCAATTATTCCCAGAAGCAAAGTTTATTTTCTTGTGGCGCAATCCTCTCGCAGTAATTTCTTCGATAATGAACACATGGAACAATGGAAGGTGGAATATTTTTAATTACGATGTCAGGTTATTTGATGGGTTACCTCATTTAATCTCTGCTTATCAAAATCATTCAGAAGATGCGCACTCATTAAAATACGAAGACTTAATTCAAAACCCTGAGAGTGAAATGGCCCAACTTTTTGACTACCTTGAATTATCTATGCCTATAAATGCAATAACCGATTTTGCTCGTGTTGAATTGGCAGGTCGCACAGGCGATATGGAAGGTATGAAGAGGTATAACACATTAAGTAATGAACCTTTATCAAAGTGGGAAAAAATCTTGGGCAATCCATTACGAAAATTATGGTGCCGTCGTTATTTAAAATATATTGGTAAGGAGAGGTTGGCTGCTATCAATTATTCCCTGGAAGAAATTCTTGCCGAATTACAATCCACACCAATGAGTTTTCGCTATTTTGGGTCCGACATTTTGCGTATGCCATATGGTTTCTTCTACCGCTTTTTCGATGGCCGGATAGTCAATCATAAAATAAAACGTATACTCAAAGGTCAGCGGGTCTACGCTCATAAATAACAATTCGGTTCAACAAACCAGTTGCTCAAAAGTCAGGAATTGCTGAAGAAAAGTGCAACAACTATCCTAAGTGTCTGCTGGTCTGCTCTCAATTTACTTTGTTGGGCAAGATGTCACAAATAACGCATGACATTCTTCACTGTCATATATCTGAAATCTGGATAAAAATAATCAACAAAGCGACTTTATTAAAATTGGGAGAGCCGAGCTTATTTCACCTCACAAAATTGTCGCCCTATTTCACATACTGATGTATTAAATGCAAATTAGAAATCTGCTCGGCCAGAAAAAAGTGTGGAGGTTCACATGGATGCTTTGTCGATAGCCCGACTACAGTTCGGCGTTACCACCGTCTACCATTTCTTCTTTGTGCCCCTCACCCTCGGACTTTCCATCATGGTGGCCATCATGGAAACCCTGTATGTGCAGTCCGGCAAGGAAGTGTACAAACGAGATGACCAAGTTTTGGGGCAAGCTGTTTGTCATCAATTTTGCCATGGGCGTGGTCACCGGCATTGTGCAGGAATTCCAGTTTGGCATGAACTGGTCGGAATATTCTCGCTTTGTCGGCGATATTTTTGGCGCGCCGCTGGCCATTGAAGCACTGCTGGCCTTCTTTCTGGAATCCACCTTCCTGGGGGTGTGGCTTTTTGGCTGGGAAAAGCTCTCCAAAAAGGCTCACGCCGCCGCCATCTGGCTGGTCGCCATCTCATCCAATCTTTCGGCGCTGTGGATTTTGATTGCCAATTCCTTTATGCAGCAACCGGTAGGATATGAGATTGTCAACGGCCGTGCCCAAATGACCGATTTCTTCGCCCTGATCTTTAACCCCAACATCTGGACCCAATTCCCCCACGTTTTCTCCAGCGGGCTGGCCACCGCCGCCTTCTTCGTCCTGGGAATCAGCGCCTTTCATCTGCTGCGAGCCGGGTCCAACCGTGACCTGCACCGCCGCTCCTTCCAGATTGCTGCCATTCTCGGCACGCTGGCCGTCATCGGCGTCATCATGACCGGCCACAGCCAGGCCCAGCACATGGTCGAAACTCAGCCCATGAAAATGGCCGCCGCCGAAGCTTTGTGGGACACCGAAGACCCGGCCGCCATGTCCCTCTTTACCATTGGCAACGAACGTGAACGGCGCGACGTATTTGCCATTCGCATTCCGCGCCTGCTCAGCCTGCTGGCCTTTAACCAGCTAGATGGCACGGTGCAAGGCATCAACGACCTGCAAGCGCGAATACGAAGCGCAGTATGGTCCTGGCGACTACGTGCCGCCCGTCGCCGTCAGCTATTGGAGCTTCCGCGCTATGGTGGGCGCCGGCACTGCCATGCTGCTGGCTGCCTTTTACGCCCTTTTCTTAACCATGGGCGAAGAAGTGGGCGACAAGCCGCCGCGCTTCCTCAAATTCTTCCCCTTCCTCATCGCCCTGCCCTACCTGGCCAACACGACCGGCTGGCTGCTCACCGAACTGGGGCGCGCGCCCTGGGTCGTTTATGGGCTGATGAAAATGGAAGACGCCGTTTCTATTAACGTGGGCGTGGGCGCGCTGTGGACGACGCTCATCGGTTTTACGCTGCTTTACGGGGTGCTGATGGTGGCTGACGTGTACTTGTTGGTTAAATATGCACGGCGCGGATCGGGTGGCTTGCTCAATTTGGATGACACACCGGAAACTGGCCGTTTCCCTGGCTGGCGACTAGCTCCAACGGAGGAAAACATGGACCTCAACATACTCTGGTTTATTCTGATAGCTGTACTCTACATCGGCTTCTTCGTCCTGGAAGGCTTCGATTTCGGCGTCGGCATTCTGCTGCCCTTCCTCGGCAAAAACGACAAAACCCGGCGCATGATCATCAATACCATTGGCCCGCACTGGGACGGCAACGAAGTCTGGCTGCTCACGGCCGGCGGTGCGACCTTTGCCGCCTTCCCCCACTGGTACGCCACCATGTTCAGCGGCTTCTACCTGCCCCTCTTCCTGCTGCTGGTGGCCCTCATCATTCGCGGCGTCGCCTTCGAGTTCCGCAGCAAAGACGACAATCCCCTCTGGCGCAAAACCTGGGATTGGGCCATCTTCATCGGCTCCATCGTGCCTCCCCTGCTCTTTGGCGTGGCTTTTGCCAACATCGTGCGCGGCGTGCCCATTAACGGCAGCATGACCTACACCGGCGGCTTTTTTAATTTGCTCAACCCCTATGCCCTGGTGGCGGGTATTACCACTGTCGTCGTCTTTGCCGTCTACGGCGGCCTCTTCCTCAGCCTGAAAACGGCCGGAAAGCTCCACGACGACGCCTTAAAAGCCATCGGCCGTCTGGGTCCCATCAGCGCCCTGCTCATCATTGCCCTGGTCATCGGCACTTACCTCTCCACCGACATTACCGCCCAACTGGGCATCAACCCCGGCATGATTCCCATTGGCGCAGCCTTGGCTATTTTGGCTGCCGGCGCCTTCTTCCAAAAGAAGCGGCAAGGTTGGGCCTTTACCATGACCGCCCTGGCCATCGTCCTCACCGTCATCTCCCTCTTCGAGATACTCTTCCCCCGCGTCATGGTCTCCAGCACCAGCCCAGATTTTAGCCTGACCATCTACAACGCCTCCTCCAGCCCCTACACGCTGAGGACGATGACCATCATCGCCCTCACGCTGGTCCCCTTTGTGCTGATCTACCAGGGCTGGAGCTACTGGGTTTTCCGCCAGCGCATTACGGAAAAGTCTACGCTAGAGTATTAAACGAGATTTGAGATTAGAGATTGGAGATTAGCGCGTAAATAGCCATCTCCAATCTCCAATCTACCAATCTCCTCTGGCAATGTTCAACCGCCAACTGTGGCAAGAAGCACAAACAAGCCGCCTCACTTTCTGGCTCACCGTCATTTTTAGCGGGTTGGGAAGTGGGGCGATACTTTTACAGGCGTACTTCCTCAGCCGCATTGTCAACCAGGTTTTTTTGTACAATGGGGATTTAACGGCCGTTTCCCCTTTCCTACGAGCCCTGCTGTTAGTGGTCGTGATCCGCGCCCTGCTCAGCGCCGGGCGGGAAGTGGCCGCCAACCAGGTCGCCGCCAGCATCAAGGCCGACTTGCGCAACCGCCTCTTTGCCCACCTGCAGGCCCTGGGGCCAGTGGCGGCTGCGGGAGAGAAAGCGGGGGAATTAACGGCCGTTCTCACCAACGGCATCGACGCCCTGGAAGCCTACTTCAGTCAATACCTGCCCCAGCTTTTCACCGCCGTCCTCATCCCCCTGGCCATTTTGGTTGCCATCTTGCCCACCGACTGGCTTTCCGGGCTGGTGCTGCTGCTCACCGCCCCCCTCATGCCCCTCTTCATGGTCCTCATTGGCCGCTACGCCGAAACCCTGACCCAGAGGCAGTGGGGGCTGCTCAGCCGCATGAGCGCCCACTTTTTGGACGTGCTGCAAGGGTTAACCACCCTCAAGCTGCTGGGGCAAAGTAAAAAGCAGGCCCAAAACATTGCCGACATCACCGACCGCTTCCGGCAGACCACCCTGGGCGTGCTGCGCATCGCCTTTCTTTCTGCCCTGGTCCTGGAGCTTTTAGCGACCCTCAGTGTGGCCATCATTGCCGTGGCCATTGGCCTGCGTCTGCTCAATGGAGGCATTTCCTTCCAGGACGCCTTCTTCATCCTTATCCTGGCCCCGGAATTTTACCAGCCGCTGCGCATGCTGGGGCAGCGCTTCCACGCCGGCATGGATGGTACGGCTGCCGCTCGGCAAATATTTGCCCTGCTAAATCAGGCTTCGCAATTGCCAATTGTCAACAGTCAATGGTCAATTGCTAACTCTCAAGCACCAATCTCAACTCTCCAATCTCCAATCTCTTTCCACAACGTGTCACGCTCACCTACCCCAACGGCCGTTCCGCCCTGCATGGCGTCACCTTCACCATTGAGCCAGGGGAAACGGTGGCCCTGGTCGGCCCCAGCGGCGCGGGTAAAAGCACCAGTCGCCAATTTACTCCTGGGCTTCATCCAGCCCACCAGCGGAAAAATAGAGATTGGGGGAACCGATCTAGCAACCGACAACCGTTTACGGATGACTGATTACCGCCCCCTGACCGCCTGGGTTCCGCAACGGCCGTTTCTCTTCCACGACACCATCGCCAACAACATCCGCCTGGGCCAACCAGAAGCAGACGAAACGGCCGTCATCACTGCCGCCCGCCAGGCCCGCCTGCACGACTTTATCGCCAGCCTGCCCGACGGCTACGACACCATCATTGGCGAGCGCGGCACGCGGCTCAGCGGCGGGCAGGCCCAGCGAGTGGCCCTGGCCCGCGCTTTTTTGCTGGATGCCCCCCTGGTCATCCTCGACGAACCTACCGCCCATTTGGACCCCGACACCGAAGCAGACCTGGAGGCCGCCACCGTCGACCTGCTGCGCCAGCGCACCGTCTTGCTCATCGCCCACCGCCCGCACACCATCCGCCACGCCGACAAGGTTATTACGCTGGAAAACGGCCGTATCAGCCAGATAGAGGGTAGAGATAGAGTTAGAGAAGCCAGAGGCGAGATTGGAGATGGGAGATTGGAAATAGACAAACCAGCGATTAACAATGCCCCATTCACAATTCACAATTCACAATTCATAATTCACAATTCCTCTTCCCCCGTCCCCACCCTCCTCGGCTTTTTGCGCCCCTACGCTGCTTGGGTTGCTTTGGCTGTACTGCTGGGCGTCCTCACCATCGGCAGCAGCATCGGTTTGTTGGGCACGTCCGCTTACCTCATTTCGGCCGCCGCCCTCCAACCCTCTATCGCCGCTCTCAACGTGGCCATCGTCGGCGTGCGCTTCTTCGGCCTCAGCCGCGGCGTTTTTCGCTACCTGGAGCGCCTCGTCTCCCACAATCTCACCTTTCGCCTGCTGGCGCGGCTGCGCGTTTGGTTCTACACTGCCTTGGAACCCCTGGCCCCGGCCCGCTTGCAGCAGTTCCGCAGCGGCGACCTGCTCAGCCGCATCGTCAGCGACATTGAAACCCTGCAAGATTTTTACGTGCGCGTCGTTGGGCCGCCTCTGGTTGCCATCGTCATCACCCTGGGCATGGCTCCTCTTTTTCGGGCAATACGCACCTTTGTTAGGGTGGGCGCTGGCATTGCTGCTGCTGCTGGGCGGGCTGTTCTTGCCCCTGCTGGTTTACCGCACCAGCCGCAGCTTGGGGGTCGAGCTGGTGACTACGCGCAGCCGCCTACACGTTCTGCTGGTGGACGGCATACAGGGCATGGCGGATATCCGAGCCTTTGGGCAAGAGGCGCGCATGGCAGCAAAAGTAGCCGTAGAAACGGCCGTTCTCGCCCACATTCAACGCCGCCTGGCCTGGCAGCATGGCCTGCATGCTGGGCTAGGTGACTTGTTGACGCATGGAGGCATGACGGCCGTTACCTGGCTGGCTGTACCCCTGGTGGCCGCCGGGCAAATTGATGGCGTGTACCTGGCCGGGCTGGCCCTGATGACCCTCGCCGCCTTTGAAGCGGTGCAGCCCCTGCCTCTGGCTGCGCAGCAGTTGGAAAGCAGCCTGGCCGCTGCCCGCCGCCTGTTTAATGTATTAGATGCCGGACAACTGCCAAAATGGTCAATCGTCAATGGCCAATTGCCAATGCTCAATGAACAAACACCACCTCACCTCGCCGTTCACAATTTGACCTTTCACTATCCCGCTCCTCCGCCCCTCCGCTCCTCCGCCCCTCCGCTCCCCGGCTCTCCGCCTCCCTTACCCGCTTTGCACAATCTCTCCCTCGACCTGCAGCCGGGCAAGAAGGTGGCCATCGTTGGTCCCAGCGGCGCGGGCAAAACGACGGTGGTGAATTTGCTGCTGCGCTTTTGGGAGTATGAGACAGGGCACATCACCGTGAATGGGCAAGATGTGCGCAGTTTCGATGCCGACAGCGTGCGGCAGCAGTTTGGCGTCATTGCCCAGGACACCTATCTGTTTAACAGCAGTATCTGGGACAATTTGCGGCTGGCCAAGCCTGGGGCAACGGAAGCCGAAGTGGAAACGGCCGTACAGGCTGCCGGCTTGGGTGAATTTCTAGCCAAGCTGCCTCAGGGGTTGGAAACGGCCGTGGGCGAACAGGGGATGCAGCTCAGCGGCGGGGAGCGCCAGAGGATAGCCATCGCCCGCGCCCTGCTGCGCGACGCACCCATTCTCGTGCTGGACGAACCTACGGCTAACCTGGACGAGGCCACCGCCCAACAGGTAATGGCTACCATTTGGCGGCTGATGGCTGACCGCAGCGTGCTGCTCATTACCCACCGCATGGCCGGGCTGGAAGGCATGGATGAAATTGTGGTGCTAGACGAGGGGCAGGTGGTGGAAAGGGGATCCCACGCCGCTCTGCTGGCACAAAACGGTTTGTATGCGCGCTGGTGGTCACTGACCAGTGAACGGTAAGCAGTGACCAGTACTGCTTACTGATAACCGATAACTGACTACGGATAGCCGGTCATTCTCCCATCACCTGAGCCACCAATTCACGGCGGCGGGGGCGATTATCGAAGTCCACGAAGATGATTTGCTGCCAGGTGCCCAGGGTGAGACGGCCGTTTACAAAAGGCACTACCAGCGAAGGGCCAAGCATAGCCGCTCGCACGTGGCTGTGGCCATTGCCGTCGCCCCAGCGGGCATTGTGGGCATAGTGCCGGTCGGGGTTGATTATTTCATCAAAGAGGCGGCGCAAGTCGCTGACACAGCCAGATTCATACTCAATGGTGGTCAATGCGCTGGTGGCCGAAGGGCTAAATAGCGTCACCGTGCCATTTTGCAAGCCAGTATCGCGCACGGCGGCCAGCACTTGTCCGGTCACATCGACCACGTCAGCATCTCCATGGGTTTGCAGATGAATGGAAAGGGTTATTACGGTCATAAGGCTCCTCAACCATCAAACGTTATGCGCCATCGAAGGGATGAAAGGTGACGCATGAAGAAATACAGTGGTTATTGTGCTTTCGTTGGGGCTGTGACCCGCTTCAAGCAGGTGTTGCCATAGCAATCGCCGGTGCGGTCTGGGTCGTAACCCAGGCGCAATATCTGCCCCGGGCCAATGGAAACAGCGCGGTCAAACAGGGTAAAGGGCGGCACATCACCGGGTAACCCATTGCCATTCAACGTCAGGCTGATGTGATATTCGCCGGGGGCCAGCCTTTGCTCAGCCACAATGGGTGCTGGTTCCAAACTGGTTAGCTCTTCTGGAGCAATGGGCTCGGTGGTGATAGTTCGGCCGTCTATGGTGAAGGTGAAAGTAACCGGGTCAGAAACGGCCGTTTCCTGCGCAAACCGTTCAAATGCCAGCGCCGGGTCGGCCAGCACCACCTGCGCCACCGCCGGGCGATCTGCATAAGGGCGAAATGGTAAATCCGACAGCAACACCTGCACCACCATCACCACCGCCAGCAGGGCAAAAGCCACGGCTAAGTTTTGCCAGCGAAAGGGCATATTCATGCGCCGTTTCGCCAGCCGCTCCTCCTCTGGCACGGGAAGTGCCGGCTGCACTGCCTGGCCAAAGGCATCGGGGGCCAGCCACAGGGCGGTAACCGGGGCGTTGGCGTAAGCGCGCTTCAGGCGCGGCACGCGCTCGCGCACCAGGCGCTGCTCAGCCCACAGGTTCCCTTCGCGGTTGGCGCAGTCGGCGGGCGGGCAGCCCACGACCTGCACTTCGGCAGCGCCGGCATCCAGGGCGCGGGTCATCAAGTCCGGCGGGGCCGCGCCCACGCAGGGCAGCGTCACCACCTCAACGGCCAGGTCATTTTGCACGGTGCCTTGTAGATAGGGCTTTGCCCCATGGGTGGCGTGGCGCTCGCAGGTAAAAATGAGCTTGACGCCCTCAGGTGCTTTGGCTTGGGCCAGGGCCAGCTTGACCGCCACGGTGTCCCACAACAGTTCTGGCGGAGTCTGCCCCATGGTCACGGCCACGCCATCGCAAGACCCTACGCAAATGCCGCAGCCCACGCAGAGGCCAGCGTCGGCTATGGCAATGTATTTGTGGGGCTTGCCATCATGCCGTTCGACCATTTCGATGGCCCCGTAAGGGCAGTCGAGGGCGCATTTGGTGCAGCCGGTGCAGCGTTCGTTGATAATTTTAACTTTGGGCGGCGGGTTGGTGACGGCGGACGGCCGTTTGGCCCGAGAAATCCAGGGCAACATGGTGAAAACGGCCGTGGCTACCAGCAGCCCACCCCACAAAACAGCCGCCTGTGTGCCGCTAAACGGCAAATAAAATAAAAAGAAGGGGTCAAGGGAAATGGCCTCCGGCAGGCGCGTAAAGTCGGCCTGGGGCAGCATCCCCGCCGGGAAAAACAGAGATACCAAAAACAAAACCAGGCTCAGACCCACTACCCAATGCAGTTCGGGAATCCAGCGCGGGCGTTTCAATCGCAAAATGTGCAGCCAGAAAAAACCGGCCACCACCAGAAAAAGCAGGACGTGTATGCCCAATAATATGAGCAGCATGGGCCAACTGGCGGAACTACCTTCCACTCGGATAATGTAGGCCGTGAGGTTGGGAGCCAGGGAGGTGGTTCGGCGCAAAAAATCGACAAATCTGTCGGTGATTAGCTGGGCGCGCTGGTCCCAAATGAGCCAGTAGCCGGTGACGCCAGCCAGCCAAAGCAGCACCGTCATGCCCACACCGGTAATCCAGGCCAGCCAGCGCGGGCCGCGAAAGCGCTCCATGAACAGGGTGCGGTAAGCGTGCAGCAAGGTGGTGATGACCAGCGCGCCGGAAGCATAGCGGTGCACAGCGCGGATCAGGCGGGCGATAAATTGTCCTTCCATGGTGGCCACAGCATTGTATGAAGCATCAAAGCCGTATTGGAAGAAAAAGAAAAGGTAGAGCCCCGTCAGGCCAACAATTCCCAGCAGAAAGGTAGCAATTGGGCCAGTGTGATAAAAGGGGTTTAGTTGGGCTGTGCCGATGAGGCGCGTAGCAGGCTTTTCCAGGGTTAGCGCGACTTTTTCTAGCATAGTCGACCACTGCTTGCGTGGGGTACGCCAGGTCTCCGGTCCGGCAACGGCCGTTTCTATCTCATTGACACCTCCCCAGGTAACGGCATGTTCGTGGTCATCTTCTTCGTCGTGATTGTCTTCTACCTCGAATTCACCGGCCTGGGGCCGTAGTTTGGCAATCCGTTTCGGCATTGGCGCCGGGTAAGAGTTCGGGTTCTACAGATTTTTTGAGAGCCATAACAGTTGTTACTGAGGTTAATTTGCGGAATTCTGGAGGGTAAGCATATAGGCTACCAGATCGGCCACCTGTTGCGCCGTCAATTCGGTAGCATACTGCCCATACATATCATTAGCCAAAAACCCCTCCGTTACGTGGGCATCTGGCTGCACGATAGATTGCCACAGATAGTTCTCGGCGCTTTGGTCTGGGGCAATTTGAGCCGCACGATCGGCCAGGCCATAATGGGAAGGCCCCACAAGAACAACATCCTCAACCAAAGAGTGGCAGGTGACACAACCAGGCGCGCCATTGCGGCCCAGAACGCGCTGTTGGTAAAGGGTCTCGCCCTGCTCTGGGTCCCCGAGGGTGTCTGTTGGGGGGAGAAGGGGCAAAGGTGTGGGTGTAACGGCCGTTTCCGTTGCATCACCTCCCGCGCACGCAACCAAGGAAAGTAAGACCATACCCCAAATCAAATACCAAACCCTACCCATAATTTCCCCAGAAAAAGAGAACGCAGAACGTACAGAGAGAAATTTTTCAATTCCCTGCACGGTCTGCGCCCCCGATTGCCTTAAACGTTATTTGATTAATTACCAGTCAAGGTAAGCATGTAAGCAACCAGGTCATTGATCTCCTGCTCGCTCAGTTCCTCGCCATAAGTCTGGTACATCACACCCGCTTCGTAACCTTCTACAAGATAGGCATTGGGTTCAACAATAGATTGGCGCAGGTACTCTTCAGCCGACAGGCCTGGCACACGCCCTGCAGCGCGCGCGCCCACATCGTACTGGGATGGCCCGGTCATGACGACGTCCGGTTCCAGCGAGTGGCAGGTAATACACCCAGGGGCGTTGTTTGGGCCAATGGTTGCTTGATTGAAGAGCCTATCACCATTGGACACATTTCCAACAGCGCTGCCAGCGTCATCGGTTGTTTCTTCGCCACCGCCACCACAGGCAACCAGGAACAGAGAAAGGATAACAAAAAGGATCAACATTGTTTTACGCATTGAAACAGACCTCCATTAATTTGTCTTTGTGGGGGGTAAATACAGGGAAAGTTATTACACTAACCTCATCAAGAGTCATTGTCTGCTTTTCGCAGACAAAGTCGGCCACTCCCCACTTACTATTGGCTAATTATACAAAAATGTACAAGAAAGGAAAAAGGGATGATGGCAACGGCCGTTCACGGGAAACGGCCGTTGCCTATAACTTAACGAATTGGAATCGGTGGTGACGTCATATTCAAGTTGGAAATCAGATCCACCAAAATCGGCCCGTACGCAATAATGATCAATGCTACAGTGAGCACAATCCACGGGCGCCAGCTATCCAAAAACGCCGGGGCTGGCTCTGGATTCAGCGCTTCAGCTACGGGCATTTCAATCGGTTTTTCTAATCTCTTCCTGGAAAATACAGTTCCTAACATGACTGTAAAGAACAACGCGCCACTAATTGTCAGAATGATTCCGCCAATTAATGCCTCGATAAACAATGGGTTCCACGCTTCTTGAGCATAAGGAGCAGACCCCAACGCAGAGCGCCGCGGCACGCTGAAATTGAGACCCAAAATATGCAGCCCATTCGACATCAGCAGCATGCCTACAAACCAGGTCCACGCCTGCCATAAAGCCAGTTTCGGGCTAAACAACTGCTTACCGCTCAACTTCGGTACCAGCCAATAAGCAATGCCTATAAAGGTCAAAGTTACCGCTGATCCCAACGTTAGGTGGAAATGCCCTGGCACCCAAATTGTATTGTGCACCGCCAGATTGAGGTTATAAGACGCATTTGTCAAGCCACCAATACCACCAAATACGAACAGGATCATCGCCAGGTTCTGGGCAGCATAAGATGGATTACCCCAGGGTAGTGCCCGAATCCAGCCCAACAAGCCCGTACCGCCTCTAGCGCGGCCTGCATATTCCAGCGAAGCCACTACCGTAAAAGCTGTCAACATGCTTGGCAGAAACAATGCATACGTCAGAATTGCATGTAACACCTTCCAGCCTGCGGGAATACCAGGATCGACAAATTGATGATGTAAACCCACAGGGATAGATAAGGCTAGGAACAACCAGAACACCAACCGCGCCAAAGGTTCGCTAAAAAGCTTGCCCCCTGCTTGCTTGGGCAGCATACCGTACCAGGAAATGTATGCCGGCAGCAGCCAGAAGTAAACCAGCGGATGACCAAAGAACCAGAAGAATGTGCGGGCTAACTGAGGGTCAGTCCCTTCAATCAATCCAAAAGACCAGGGAATGATCAACCACAATAGTTCAGCAGCCACACCCAACGTAGCAATTTGCCACATTACCATGGTAATCAACGCTGCTAAAGCAATAAAGGGTGTTTGCACGCCTGGGTTTTCTTTACGCCATCTCCAATATGTAAAATAAAAACCATACCCCGCAACCCAGGACCCCACAACAACCAAAACCAGGCCAATGTAAAAATACGGGCTGGCCTTCATTGGCGGGTAAAATGTATAAAGCACGCTGGCCAGGTTCATAAGAATTGGTATTGCGGCCATAACCAGACCTACACCCATAAGAATCAAAGCCGCGAGTTGAATTTTGGGATATTGCAGTTCGCGTTTCAAGCTTCTGGGAATGGCGAAGGTGAAAAACCCCACGATAAAAAATGTGGTCCAGACCAGTGCGTTCAAGACAGCGTGCAGCGTCAAACCCTGATAATAACTGCCAATGCCGATGACATTCAGTACGTTATAAAGATTTTGCCCGGCATGTTCCAATTTTTGGAACAACCCCATGGAACCACCCAAGGCCAGGGCTGCCATAGCAATGCCAATATTCCAGCCAGCTAGTTTATCTGTTGATAATTTATCTTGTGCTAACATCTCTTCTCCTTACCGCCCTGTTACTGGTTAACAACTTCCAATACGCCGTACATTGTCTGATGTGCGGCCCCGCAATATTCATGGCAAATCATGTGGTACGTACCGGGCTCTTCGAATGTAGCCGTTAACCGGGACACTTCCCCAGGTAGCACCATCATGCTGACATTGGTATGCGTTCCGCCATCAGCACTTATGATTTTGATTCCATGCTGCACGTCCCGGCTCGTTAAATAAAATGTAACTTGCGACCCAGCAGGAACAGTAATAGGCGGTTCGCCGTAGTTCACCGAACCAGGAGAAAATTTCCACATTTGCGCCAGGATATATACCTCGTACTTGTCTGGGGTCAGTTCACGAATACGCTCCTCAGCAGGCAAACCAAAGGGGAACTCAGATGCGCCAGGAGTCGCAATCGTTACAGGGTCCACTTTGGCAAAGGGTTGGGGAACTTGAATACCATAGACAAACCCACTGATGAAAACTGCCAGGGCAAACACAACCAGCAAAACTGCGCTGGCAATGAAGAACATTTTTTCGTGGCGATCGATGTGCATCATTGAACCACCGTTACCCCACGCGAAAGGAGCGTCAGATATGCGCTTCCCCACAAGGCAATGATGAGGATGATAAAAATGATCATGATGGCTATGGTTCCCTGCGGTGACTTATATTTCTTATCCTTATTATTCATCGAAACCTCCTTCTTTGTTTTTGTATAATTGTCTTTCCTGTTTGGACCTTCCCTGCAACTCAACACCCTCAGATGGCAAGTAAGTTATGTGTACCCTTTTACTCCTCTGGCTCACCTCCTTAATCTTTCATGATGTAATCCAAATCTGCGGCAATGTCTGAACCAGACACGCCAAAGGGATAGACAAGACGTAAATACCCATCTTTGTCAATAACTGATAAGGTAGCAGTGTGGTCGATGAGGTAGCCGGTGGCAGGCGATCCCTCGTGCTTTTCGTAGTAAACGCCTAAAGGCGTGGTGACCGCTAGAATGTCATTTTCTGTTTGGCCGGTCAGCCCAATAAATGATGGATGGAAATGGGTAACATATTCTTGCAGCGAAGCCGGGCTGTCCCGTTCAGGATCTACCGAAATCATCAATACCTGGATATCTTCGGCATCCTCCCCCAGGAAGGCCATCGTTTGCTTAAGTTCTGCGAGTGTAGCCGGGCACACATCCGGGCAATAGGTATACCCAAAATAGAGTAAAACGGTGCGACCGCGAAAATCGCGTAAGCTTACCGGCTCATCTCCTGGACCTAAAAGCGTGAAATTACTAACCGGCCTGGGTGACTGGATGACCATGCCATGAAGCTCTGGGGGACCAATGCGCCACACCCCCGCAGCTAACAGCGCTCCTGCGCCAATTGCCAGCCCTGCTAGCAGGCCCAAAGCAGCCAGGAACCATTTTGCTGGTCGGCGGTGATCTTGGGTTTCGCCACTGCTGGCGGAATCTAATGTGGTAGCCATAATAATTAAGCGGTCATTTACCGCGGGTAGCACAAAAACAAGTGGGCTGCCTCATAAGCATAACGGGTAACGCCCTGGCTATTTTGTGCCTCTTTAACTAATAGTTTTAAATCTCGAAGGATAATGTCTGCCCCAGGGTTCACTAACCGATACTCAGAACGTAAAATTCCTGCACCGTCAACCAGCATGTAACCCTGGTCCAGAATGAAAGAACCATCGTCCCGCTGGTCAAAGAACAAGCCAAAACCCCCACCAATAATCCATTTTAAGCGGTTCGTGTCAGTGGTAGCGAAGTGCCACAAACTTGTATCGGCACCTAACTCTTGGGCAAAAGTTGATAATACTTCAGGGGTGTCGTGGAGGGGATCGATGGAGATAGTGACCATTTTAATAGGGATGTCACCATTTTCAACTTCATTTAACCTGTCCTGAACTTCTTGCAAAAGAGGCGATGTTTGAATACAAGGGGCAACACACCGGGAATAGGTGAAGGTATACAAAACAATTTTGCCGCGCATATCCTCACTGGTCAGTAAGCTGTTGTTTTGGTTTGTAAGTGCGTAACCTGGCGCCAGGGCGATACGGGGCAATACCTGAATTGGCCGAAGAATGGAAAAACTTGCCGCAGCCAAGGCCAAAAAAATCGGGACGACCAATAACCAGCGCCAGCGGAGATGGCGAGCAGGGGTTTGTTGGTTGGAATAGGATGATGTTACCGCAGCCAAGCTTTATAACTCCCGTTATGCCCCGGTTATCGGTGGAACCTGGTGGATTCAAATAGGGTACATCTGGATTTTTGTTTGGGGTTTTGCGATATGCACGAGCATCTTCGACAAGTTTGTGCAAAGTTGCTGCCTCAAGTTCTTGCACGATGATGGTTTGCAATCTACCCCAGGTCGTGTGGGCCGAACATATTTGGTCCAGTGGGCATTCTTGTGGGCGAATGAGGCATAAGTTTAAGCATATGGGACCATCGGCTGCCTCAACAATTTGACGCATATTGACGGTGTTTAACGGCCGTGCCAACGCCACGCCCCCTCCCGGCCCTGCAAAAGTTCGTACCAGATCCGCCTTTACCAAATCGGCCGCAATTTTGTGCAGAAACGCCTTGGGTACGCCAGTCCGCCGGGCAATTTGCTGGGCAGGAACGGCCGTTCCTACCCCTTGTAGGCCCAATTCAATCATAATACGTACTGCATAATCCGCGCGGCGGCTAATTTGAAACATGGATAACGTTGACCTTTTTAATCCAGATTAGCGTAAAATTAGCTGATGCCTCCTGATTTGTCAACAAACCCAGATTTATAAAGAAAAAATTAATAAAAATAGCCGCTTTCTCACTTTCTTGGTGGCGTTTCTTGCCCAAAGAACAGCGGATTTCCATGGCCAATGGGCGCATCATCATCCACGACTCGGACGCATGACACACCCAGGTGCGGGCGTGAAGGAAAAAAATGATCTCAGGCTGCGAAAGAAAAATGGGCTTCCAGGGGATCGTGGTCAGAGGAACGGCGCGAGGTCTCGGGATCAAGTGCCAGCTCTACAGGAGCATCCACGTTGAAGTGCAGGATGTTAACGGCCGTTACGCGTGCCCATAATGCCAAACTCACCAGCATGTGATCCAAAACCGCCGGCTCGGTATCCCATTTGAACGTGTAAACGGCCGTTCCCTCTACGCGCTGCACCACATCGCGCAGCGGAGGCTCCCCGGGCTGCCCGGCCAGCACACGCAGCGGGTGTGTCGGGTCTGCAGAGTGCGGTAAATCCACATTCAAGTCACCACCCACCAGCAGCAGCGCCTGTGGATCTCTTGCCAGCACCTCATTGGCAAAATCGCGCACAACCTGAGCCTGAGCCTGGCGCTGGCCTTTGTTGGCTTGCTGCAGAGCCGATTCAGCTACCGCCTGCTCCTCAGGGATGTAATTGCTCTTAAAATGATTGGCAACCAGCGTTAGTTGCTGCCCCTTAAAGCGAAACAGGCCAACTAGTGGTTCGCGGCCCGGATTAGGGCTTTGCGAGCCAAAGGCTGCTGCCACTTTCGGTCCTGACATTTGGTAAGCTCGCTCCAATTCCACCCGCACCTCATCCCACAAAAACCCCACGCGAATGCCTCGGCGGTCGCTGGTAGGCGGCGCGACGGACCGGTAACGGCTTCCCGCAGCAACGTTTACCCGCTCAGCCAGGTCTTGCAGCAGCCCCTCGTCGGCAACCTCTTGCACCAATAAAATGTGCGGCAGCCGCAATTCATGATGGATGGCCAGCGCCAATTTACGAAGCTGGATATCTAGAAATTCCGGTGTGGCCGCTCCACCCTTGTACTCTTCTGGGGTAGACGGTACCGGAAAAAGATTGTAGAGGTTAAACGTGGTGATGGTGAGCGTCGATTGGCTCATTCGACGAAAAGCGGCTCCATGTTGATCTGGCGAATACGGCCGTTCACATCTGTCACCGGCCCATGTTCGCCAAAGCGGCTGGCGGCAGTCAGCACCTGGGGCAGCAGGTCGATATCGCCTACCGTGTTCAGGAACAGCCCCGGGCGACTCAACACCCAGTGGACGGCCGTTTCGATTTCCTGCGGATCCTCAAAAGGCTCGTACCAGGTTGTGCGGGTAGGCGGTTTATCGCCCCATGGCCCTCGGGTCAGCGATTTGATAGTTTGGACGGCCACATTGCGCTGGCGGCATGTATGTAAAAGCGCCTCAAAGTCTGCCGCATACCGCACATTTTGCATTATGGCGTAATTATAAGGCAGAAGCACCGCATCAAAATCAAAGCGTTCCAGGCTGCGCTGGTGCATGTGGGCCGTGGTTAATCCATGTCCGGTGACACCCAAATAGCGCACAAGCCCCTGCTCTCGCGCGGCTTTAAAAGCTTCCAACGCGCCGCCGGGTCCCATAGCCGTATTCCACTCGTCCGGGTCTACCAAAATGTGCATTTGCCACAAGTCAATCACGTCGGTGCGCAGGCGCTCTAAGGAACGCTGGAGTTCTTCCCACGCACCGGCATAGGTACGCTCCTCGGTTTTGGTGGCCAGGAAAAATTGGCGGCGATAGCGCTCCATCCATGGCCCGATGCGCAGTTCAGCATCCCCGTAAGTGGCGGCTGTGTCAATGTGGTTGACACCATACTCCAGCAGCAGGTCTAGCGTGCGGTCAGCATCGGCTTGGGTGACCTGGGAAAGGGCTGCGGCACCAAAGAGGGTGCGGGTGCTCAGATGGCCAGTACGGCCGAATTCATCCGTGGGAATCATGGGAATGCTCCTTTCGACTTTGCTGATTTTCTTGCACTTAACAGGCACCAATCATAGTCCAGGCTCTGATCCGGCACAAACGGAATGGTAGGAAACGGCCGTTCCCCATTTATCAAAAAAGGCCAGTCGGGAGACCGGCCTCAGGTTCATTCTTGACCTATTCTACGTAATAAGCGATGCCCAGTGTACCTGGACCCACGTGGGTGCCAATCACGGGACTTAGCTCACCCAGAATGTTTTCAACTGGCTGGAATTTTGATTGCAGTTCGGCAGAAATTTGCTCGGCCTCCGGTAAGGCTACGGCGTGCAGAACGGCCGTATGCACGCTGCTTTTGCCCGCCAGATCTTGCTCCGCCACGCTCAACATATGCTGCAGTGCCTTCTTTTTGGTGCGCACGGAGGCTAGCGGCTCAATCTTGCCATCATCCAGATGCAAAAGAGGTTTCACCGAAAGCATCGAGCCGATTAACCGCTTGGCCCCGCCGATGCGCCCGCCCCGGTGCAAATATTCCAGGGTATCTACCACAAACATGACACGTACTTTTGGAACCAGAGCCCGGGCCAACTCAGCCACCTCTTGATAATCTTTCCCTTCATCTGCTGCTCTTGCCGCCGCCAAACCAATCAATCCCAAGCCCATGGATGCTGAGCGAGAATCGACAATCTCCAGGGGGTAGTCCCCCATCATTTCTTTGGCCGTGCGCGCCGAGGACAGGGTCCCGCTAAGATATTCCGAAATGAAGATACCCACGATGGAATCGGCCGTCTCTGCCACCTTTTGAAAATGTTCCAAGAACTCGCCGGCTGACGGCTGCGAAGTTGTCGGGCTGGCCTTTGTTGTGGGCAGTTTCTGATAAAATTCTTCGGCAAACAGGTCAATGCCGTCCAACAGGCTTTGACCTTCCCAGTTCACAATTTGGGGCACTACGTGAATGCCATACTTTTCCACCAATTCGTCGGGCAAATTTGCCGTACTATCGATTACAATTGCTACCTTCTTCTTTGACATTGATTGCTCCTCTCATCTTCCAGTTTATCGACTGGTATAACACCCTTAATTCCAGTCTGATGCGTTTTTGCGAAAAAACCGCATAAGTTTACTGAAGAAAAGAGTAAATTGCCAAATTTAGCGGCGCCCCGGCAGCAGCCAGATTGCTGGTAAGCTGACCCACGCTGCCAAGCCGCTCCATAAAAAAGCCTGGGTCAAACCAAACTGATCAGCCCACATCCCCACCAACCAAACTGCCCCAGCCCTCACCAAAAAGCTGATTCCCATGAAAGTGCCATTGGCCAGGGCGCGGTGTTGGGGAAACCCATCCTGCACAATTGCCAGCAGTACGGGTTGGGTGGTGATGGCGGTGAGTCCTAACCCCAGCAATAGTGGTGCAAGCAGCCAGTTTGGACTGTACAAAAAGGCAACCAACAGCAGAGGGCCAACGGCGAGCAGAAATGTCAACATATTCCGCCGCCCCAAACGGTCGCTTAAAGTGCCGGTGAGCAGGGCGCCCACTACGCCTGCCCCCTCCAAGATGGTAAGGGATGCGGCCGCCAGCCACAGGTTGGTCTGGCGCACGTCGCTCATGAAGATGGGCAGGTAAGTGGTGATGGCCACCAGCATAAAAACCCGCGCCATCATAATCCAGGTAAGAAAGGGGAAGAGGCGTCGGGCACCAGGCCAAAAATCAGCCAGGGCAGCCTGGTCTTTGGCCAGCGGGCGGGCAGAAACGTTGCGCAGGCGCAGGTAGAGGATGCCCGTTACCCCCCAGCCAATAAAAGCCAGCCGCCAGATGCCTTCAAGGCCCCACTGGCTGACTGCGCCAACAGCAATAACCGGCCCTAGCGTCCGGCCGAGTTCGCCGCTGGCCATGAAGATGCTCATGCCCTTACCCACCTGTTGGCCGGAGATACGGCCGATCATGGCGGGTGCCGGCGCATGAAAAGCAGCAATGCTCACACCAGCCGCCAGTAGCAGCAAAGCCAGGCTGAGGTAGGTGGAAGTGAAGCCCATGGCGCTCATAAGCGTGGCCGTGACAGCCGGAGCAAAGATAATGAAGTAGCGCAGGCTGACTTTGTCGGCGAGATAGCCTATGAAGGGGTTGAGCAAACTAGGTAATTGGGAAAAAATGGTAAGGCTGCCGGTAAGGGCGTAGTTTGTGCTCAAGCGTTCTTGCAGCAGGGGAAGCAGTGGGGCAAGAAAGGCGCTAAAGGTGTCGTGGGCAAAGTGTGCTCCGGCAATGGTCATGGCCTGTTCGGTCTGGAATGATTCACGGGGTGGTGAAACGGCCGTTTTCCCCAAATCCCTGGTTACATCCCCAAGCCTTGTAGGAATTGCGTCTTTTTCCTGGATCTCAGTTTTCATTGCCAACCTTAACTGTTGTGGACCATACGCGCTTATTCATCATTGTCGCTGTAGAGATTGTATCAGGCAGTGGGAAGTGGCGCACTCAACCCACTTTACGTTGATTTCACCGCCAATTGTGGAATTTTTTAACAAAATAGCATACACTGAAGTGAGAGGAGAATGGGGAGATTTTGAGGGAACAACAATCATGAAAACAGCCCAAACGGAAAACGGGGTTCTCCTTGAAGCAAGCGCGACTGCTCCAAAAGAAGCCATTTGTCCTCGTTGTGGCGGTGTCGTTGTGCTGCGCAGCCGCCGCACCATGAATCGCCAAAACGTAACCTTTTACTGGCGTCATCGCAACAATCGCAACACCGATTGCCGCGCCCGGCAGCGCCCTGTTGGTTGATAAGCCACTCAGGTTGGTTACTAGGAGTATTTTATGTGTGGTCGTTTTGCGCTACTTGCGCCCGGCGAAGTATTGGCTAAATTTTTCAACATCGAGAGCGTTCCCGATCCGCTGCCAGCGCGTTATAACATTGCCCCTACTCAACCGGTGCTGGCGCTGCGTCTTGCCACTGATGGACAGCAACGGGAGTTTGCTCTTTTTCGCTGGGGACTGGTGCCCTCCTGGTCCAAAGATTTGAAAATGGGAGCACGCATGATTAATGCCCGCTCCGAAACTGCAAGAGAAAAACCGGCATTTCGCGCAGCATTTAAACGCCGCCGCTGCCTGATTCCCGCCAGTGGTTTTTATGAATGGCAAGCAGTAAACGGCCGTAAGCAGCCCATGTACATCCACCCCCAGGATGATAAGCTGTTTGCATTTGCAGGGTTGTGGGAGTTGTGGCAAGGCGCTGATGGCAGCGAACTGGAGACGTGTACCATATTAACCACCACGCCAAACGAATTGATGGCGCCCATTCACAACCGCATGCCGGTTATTGTGGCATATGAAGATTTTTCGATGTGGCTAGACCCCGGCCCGCGGCCTGATGATGCGCTGCATTTATTGCGGCCGTTTCCAGCCGATGAAATGAGCGCTTACCCTGTCAGCACATTGGTGAACAGCCCGGCAAATGATTCGCCAGACTGCATCAACCCGCTCTCCTGAACCATGCCCAAACAACCAGCTCTTTTTTTAGATCGTGACGGTGTCATCATTGAAAATCGCGCCAACTACGTCCGCTCCTGGGCAGACGTAGAAATTTACCCGCAGGCCTTGGAAGCATTGGCAAGCATTCGCCACACGCCATTTAAGATAATCATTGTGACCAATCAGTCAGCCGTGGGGCGGGGAATCATTACGCTAGAGACGGCATGGGCTATTCAGGAGCGGTTGGTGAAAGTGATTGAGACGCATAACGGCCGTATTGATGACAGCTTCATCTGCCCCCACGCCCCCGCCGACAATTGTGACTGCCGCAAACCTAAGCCCGGCATGCTGCTACAAGCAGCCGCCAAACACCACATCAATCTTAGCCAATCCTACATGATCGGCGACGCCGTTACAGACCTCAAAGCCGGTTTAGCGGCTGGCGTAAAAGAAGGTTTTATCCTGCGTACTGGACGTGGGCTTTCGCAGTTAAACAAGCTTTCCAGTACAAATATTTCTAACTTAGCCATCCACGATAATTTATCCGCTGCAATTCACGCCCTTGCACCTATACTGATTCTCCCACCCCCCACTTAACACAATGCTTTTCTAATTCTAGAGAAGTAATTAAATCAAGAACGCCCAGCTGCACTTTTTATCTCCCCCCCACGCATTAGCCTTTTGCGCAGCTTACTTTGCGGAGGGCTTTTGGTTTCTGCTGGTATCTCGTCTTCCCCATAAGTATAAGGATCTTTGTAGTAATAATAGGCGTCGTAGCCATCACTTTTCGATTTTAGATCATTTAATATTGTGCCAATTAGGTTAGCATTTACTTCACGAAGGCTTTGAACCATCTGCTTGGCGCGACCGCGGCGGCTTTTTTCAGCTCGTAAAACTAGCAGAACTCCGTCCACCTGTGTGCTTAAAACTACAGAATCCGTAACAGATAATACTGGTGGACTATCAAAGATAAGGTAATCGAACTGCGCCAGAAGAAAGTCTATCAACTGTCGCATTTTTAAGGAACCCAATAATTCAGATGGATTAGGTGGAACTGGGCCACTGGTCAACAAAAACAAACCTTCAACACGAGTTGCTTGAGTAATATCTCCTACAATAAATTTCGCATCCTCATTCCGATTATTCACCTCAAAATCCATTAACATATTCGTTAGGCCGCGCTTGTTCGGCAAATCAAATATTTCATGTTGTGATGGACGGCGCAAGTCAGCATCAACTAGCAATACACGGTTCCCTGACTGGGCAAATACCACCGCCAGATTTGCTGAAATGGTGCTTTTTCCCTCAAATGGCGTGGAACTAGTTACCAGTAACGCTTGGCGGGGATTGTCCACCGCAGAAAACTGAATACCTGTCCGCAATACACGGAAAGCTTCAGCAGTTGGAGACCGAGTCTGCCAAACTGTCACGAGTGGATCATCTTCCTTGATTTCTGCTATTCCGGCCAAGGTTGGTAAACCGGTAACCCGGTTTGCTTGTGCGGGAAGTTTGATTGTGTCATCCAGGAACTCTAATAAATATGCGGCCGAAACCGCCAAGACAAAGCCGACTCCTGCAGCAGTAATTACAGACAGCATAAAGTTATTGTTGATGGGGATTCTTGGTAGAGGAGCAGCTTCAATAACGCGAATTGTATTGGTAGCGCCTTCTTGGGTATTTCCTAAGAGATTAGCGTAGTCACGCCGCAGAGTCTGCAAACTAGATTCCAAAGACGTTATATCGTTTTGCACATCTCTAATTTCTCTGGCGCTAATTAGAGTTGCTAATTCAGCTTGTTTCGCAGCTATCTGCTGCTCGGCATCCTGTATGGCGTTCTCGTAATTATCTAGCTGTTGGTCTACAAACGCTTTCCGTTCCAAGTCATCTTGCTGAGCAGTAGGGCTGCGCAAAATCAACTGTTGTACCAGCTCGTTGGCAGCAGCTTGAGCAAGTGCGGGATTATTGTCGCGGACAGTAATGTCAATGACGTTTGTATTGTTTAGCTGTTGCACAAAAATATCGCTAGGAAACCTATTTACCCCCAAAGATTCACGGGCATCGTTTTGCACAGAAGGTCGGTTGGCGAGATCCACATAAAAGGAAGCAAGCTGTTGAGTGATGTTTAGGTCAGTATTTGAAGGGTTGGGGTCTTCAATGGCATTACCCACAATAATAGTAGCCGTCGTACTGTAAAGAGGGGGTTGTTGGCTAGCCGCATAGTAACTTGTACCACCAGCTACGATAGTTGCGAGAAAAATTAGCCACCACCATTTTAATGCTGGGGCAATATATTCTTTAATATCCATAAATTTATCCTAACCGTTTCTGCCTAAGATGGTATAAAAACGGCCGTTATTAGCCCTGGCTCACCATCTCCCGCAAAACCTTCGTGATCAGATGCTCAAATATTAAATGTATGTCCTCAACTTGTTCAATACAATCGCTAGGAACATGTACTTGTAAGTCTACCATAGGTCCCAGCTTTCCAGCATTAAAGCCTGTAAAGCCAATTGTACGGGCCTGTCTTTCTTTAGCTAATTCAATAGCTTTTACGACATTCGGGGAATTGCCGCTGGTAGAAATCCCTATGACAATGTCTTCAGGCTGCACCAGGTTGGCAAGCTGTTGTGCAAAGATATTTTCGTAACCTTCATCATTGGCATAAGCTGAGAGAATTGCCATGTTATCAGCCAGGCCCATGACCTTGAAATGAGGAACAACTGTGTGCCGCGTGTTTTTTGCCAGGTCACACACAAAATGCGTAGCTGTGGAAGCGCTTCCCCCGTTACCCATGATGAAAATAGTGCGGTTGTTGATTCGCGCATTATGTAACCAAGCAATTGCTTCGTAGATTGGTTTCTGGTCAATGTTGTCTAATGTATTTTTTAATTGTTGAAAATAGTCACTAACCTGGCTTTCCACGTAAACCTCCATTACCGATGGTAATCAAATATCACCTTACTGCCATCCTGTCCAAGTTTAAATGGAAGTTCTTGTAAGTGCCGCAACTCGTGGCGAACCTCTTCCTGGGTGCCATTCCGGCAGTACAATAACATAAACCCACCACCCCCAGCACCTGCAATTTTGCCGCCAACAGCACCAGCTTTTCGAGCTGTATCGTACATTTCATCAATGTAACTGTTGCTAATCTGGCTGGCAAGTTGTTTCTTCAGCATCCAACTTTCATGCAGTAGTTCTCCAATGGCATCCACATTACCGAGGAGCAACTCGTCTTTTGCACGGCACACGATACTTTTCATTTTACTCAACACCTGTAGTCGTTGCTGAATGTTCGCTTGTTGTTCACTCAGTATATTGTCTGCTTTACGTGTTTTGCCCGTAAAAAATAGTAGTAAATTGTCATTCAAACGACGTAATGTTTTGGTATCGAGCTCAAGCAAGTGGGGGACAATTGTTCCGTCTTTATTAAATTCAATAAATCGCAATCCCCCATAAGCTGCAATATATTGATCTTGTAATCCTATGGGGCTTTTGAGAATATCTCGTTCGATTTCACACGCTTCAGCAGCAAGTTTTTCCGAAAGAATCAGTTGTCTTTTATAAGCATACATGGCATGTAAAGCGCCCACCGTAACGGTACTTGAAGATCCAAGGCCAGAACCTTCAGAGGGGATGTCACCCATGGTAGTAATCTCCACCCCTTTTATTATGCCGGTTTTCCGAAAAGCTTCACGAATGAGCGTGTGCTGAATTTCGTCAACATGATCAGCCATTTCTGTACGCGTATACCCAACACGCAGTTTTTCATCAAATCTCTGTTTAATGGTAACAAATATGAACTTGTCGATGGCAGAACTGAGAACACAGCCTCCATGTTGAAGATAGTAAGATGGAAAATCTGTTCCGCCACCAAACAGGCTAACGCGCAAAGGGGCTTGTACAATGATCATTAGAATCCTTTTTTAAGAAAAGAGCGGGTATTTAATCCGTGGGTAAAGGCAGGGGTGCATGACCAGGTGAGTTTTGTGGAGTTCTTGTTTTTGCCTGAACGGCTGTATAAATCTTCTCAATTTGAATTGCAATGTTTGTCCAGTTGTGGTTTTGTTCCACATATTGCCGTCCATTCTGACCAAGCTGTTGGCACAGGGCTGGAGAAGATAATAATTGTAAAATTTGCCGCGCAAATCCTGGCGCATCTTCCGCTACAAATAAATGGTGCCCTGGCTCCAAAGGCAAGTGTGTTACTGCCTGTGGGGAGGTGATAACTGGTGTGCCACAGGCCATGGCTTCTAATACCTTATTTTGAATTCCAGCATTGTACGTAATGGGTGCAACAGCAATCGTGGCTTGCTGCAAATATGGTGGTAGATGCTCCACGGTTCCAGATACCGTAATGTTGGAATTTTCTGCCAATGACAGGATTTCACGCGTAGGGTCCTTGCCCACGATCCATAATTTCACGTCAGGTCAGAACCTTCCAAACCAGTGGCATAATATCCTGCACCATATGCATGGTCATGGCTATGTTGGCATGATAACTCATTTTTCCACTTATTATGAGCGAGGCTGGTTCACGGGATACAGCCGAATCTGGTTTAAAGTAAGTCAAATCTACCCCATTAGGTACCACAGAAATCGGCGCTAAATTATTTTCTCGCCCTGATGAGAGGAAAGATTGCCGGTCTGCCGGCGAGGTGACAAGCACATGGTCAAATTGAGTAGCCAGCCATCCTTCATACCATTCGGTGCGACCTAACTCAAATTTGCTGCGCCAGCGGCGCAGTAAATTTGTGCTTTGCGTAGCTGCCTGCCGAAAGAGGTGTGTGATGCTATCTACACTATCCCAAACAATTGGCAATTCTGTGTGGGTTTTTAAGAACAATCCATAACGAGACCCACGTAGATGTTCAACATGAATCACATCAAAATTTTTTACGTTAACGAATGGCGCCACCAGATCTTGTCTCCAGGAAAAAACGCTCTGTAATGGATCTTTACCAGGCAGGGCCACCAAACAATTAACAAAAGAACGCCATATAGGCATTGGTAGAGAAAAAATGCCTTGGCAAAAGGAACGTAAATGCTCTAGTTCCTCTCTTTCGTGCTCATTTGTCCAAATCGTTAGTAAAGTAACTTCATGTCCCCGGCCTGCTAAAGCGCGAATGATGTTAAACGGCCGTACTCTCACAAGGCTTGGAACATAAGGCACTATAAATAAAACTTTCATCTTAGAAATTTATTTTTCAAAGCAAAAACGTTTAAGACCATGAATATTGGAATCATACAATACAACAATTCTCATCGTTCACTTAATTTAGTATTTCATCGTTGAATACTGCTCTAAGCTAGCACCCATCACTTACCAATTGCCTTACAATTCTTTACGTTAAGGGACTGTAGGCATAATTACCTAGTTGACAAGGTATCCTTACACCCTACAATTTAGCAAAAGGCATACATTATAAAATATAAACCTTACAAATAATATTACAAACCGAGAGAAATCATATGATTCGTAAAATTAAGATTGTTTTGATGCTGCTTTTCCTATTCCTTACCCTCCTTCTATCGAACCATCCATCTTTTCATCTACATGCCGAAGTTAACAGTGTAAAAGATACAACTAATTTATTCTTACCAATGGTAACCAGTCCCAATGACAATGACTGGCCTATGGTAGCCGCTAACCCTGCGCGAACTTCTTGGACTTCTGAAGAAATAACCGGAAACCTACGTATCGTGTGGTATCGTCCCATCGAGGCATATATACCCCAAAATTCGCAAATCATTGCCAGCAACGGTTTATTATTCATTTCAACAGCAAATGGATTAATCGCACTCAATGCGCATACTGGGAATTTGGCCTGGCGGTTTGATACGGAACTACCTTTAGGAAACTCTCCATCTGTTGCGGAAGGCGTCGCTTATGTAGGCGGATACGATCGTAAATTACACGCCATAAATGCCAACACTGGTGTTCCCCTATGGTCCTTTGATGAGGCAAAGGCCGGATATAGCGCAAACCCATTGGTTGTGAATGACACGGTTATTGTTGGCAATCGCGATGGAAACTTATATGCAATAGGCGCTCATGGCAGCATTAATGCGGGTCAACTTTTGTGGAAATTTAGCGCAGGTGGAGCAATTTACCAATCTGCAGCTTTTCATAATGGAACAGTTTATTTTGCAGCAGGTGATAACCACGCTTATGCAGTAAACGCAAATAATGGGCAGTTAATTTGGAAATCCAGTCTACTTCCTGGTTTACAGTACCAATCATATTGGCCTGTCATCTTTAGGGACAAGGTTATTTTCACCACAGCTTATGCTTATCGTGATGGTTTAGAGTTGGGTACATTAACTGTCGAACACCCCGATGGCTGGTCATACGGCCGTTATTTGGACATGCAGCTATATGGACTTTGGCCAGAGCAGGTGGAAAACACACTTATCGGGCAGCAAGTTAGCAGCCCACCCTGGGCCAATGGCAACCCGGTCCTCAATGTAAGCCGTATTACAGAATACCTCGAAGCCAATCCTGCCACAGATCCCTTTAAGTATAAACCTTGGAGAAGGGCCTTTGCCGTTCTGAATATGAGCAATGGCAGCGAGTATACATTTGATTCGGATCAGGATGGGCATCAGGAATACTTCCCTGCCGTCTGGTGGGGAGCTGGTTCTGGCAATCGTTACCCGGCAGTAGTTGGGCCCGATAACATTCTTTATTTTGGTAACATTTATCGCTGTTGTTCTGACGAAAAAGGAATGGTTATGGGTTGGAATCCAAGCTCACCCAATCTGCTAAGTGTGGTTGGCGGGATGGGCGCCTTGGCAGAGCCACAGGCCATCTCAATGGGGGGGAGTATGGTTTACCGCAATCTCTGCTGTGACCGGGTCGGTGATGCTTTCAGTATGAATGAGAGTGGTCCAAACAGAACTTTGTGGTCTTATAACCTGGATGACCAAGCGCCAGGATATGATGCGATGTGGAATATAATAGAGGGTTTACCTCGGCTATGGGGCTGGTACCAGGGGACAACCAACAGCGTAAACGCAGCTTACCATAATCATGGTGACCAAAATCCCATCATCCCATATAACGGTCTCCTATTCACCCACCGCAGCAACGCTATCATTGCTTATGGTACTGACACGTTTCGGGGAGCCCTACCAGCAGTCCCTATCAGCAATGCTAATTCTGTGACCCCCTTGCTGTCGGAAGCAGACTTGGTCGAAAAACTTGAAGAAGAAGTTGCAGAAATGATGGCTGCAGGTCATCTTCGACCAGGATTTTATAACGTTAATCAGTTTAGTTTGTGGAAAGAGTTTTCAGATTATTTCGAAAATCCTGGGGAAACGCTTTATGTTCTTTCGCTAGCTTATCCACATGTTTCATCACAATTGCAACAACAAATAACTGCATACTTAAACCAAGAATTTCAAACCTTCTTCGACCCCAATATGCACGCCACTATTGGTTGGAACACCGGCGCGCCTCGTGAGGACGTGGAACTTCCCCCGGAAATTGTGGCCGACTTAGGCAACCATCCCCCTCGCGCTGGTTCAATACGTTTTTCCTGGCCATATCCTCCATATAATTTTTATGCTATGTGGAAATACGCTGCAACCATACCCGGAGTGGACGTTGGGCGTGTGTACGAATTGGCCAAATCGAAGATTGTTGTACCAGTCCCCAGCCAGGTGACGAACGACTATTTCCGTCAGAAGCCCTTCGAAATGAATGCGTACATAGCTGGATACATTGGGTTTTTAGAGCTGCAGGAATTGGCTGGTACGTCTGGAGTTGATGCGCAATTGCGAGGCCAAATTATTAATGAAAGGGATAGGCTTTTAAATTTGCGTGTCTCCCTTTGGGATAAAAATTCCTATTGGACCATCGACAACTTCTCTTATAAGAAACATCTGGATATTGCACGAAACTACATTTGGCTTGTGCCTGAGTTAGGAACTTACTTAAATCAACGACTGCCAACTCAGATGGCAACGGCCGTTGCAGATTACGAAGCCGTGGCCCCTTACTGGTTTGTCTCCCGTTATGAAGCAGCTATCGGGGAGTCAGTGATGTCTAACCTGTACAATTATTATGCTCTTTTTCAAGCCAAAGCTCATATCCTAGGTGAATCACAGAGCGAATTAATAAAATACTTGGATGTGCCGGCTTTTCAGCGCGGAGATTTATACTATATTCAAAACTTAGTTACAGCCTTAGAAGCAAACTAAAAGCAATCAGGTTCAGGGGTCTCCCAATTTGAAAAATTTCCTTCGCATTGGGAGACGCCTGTTCCAATTGGTTTTTGTAACGCCGCTTCTTTTTAATAAGTAAACAAACTGGTTCGAATGTTGTTAATCCCGTTTTTACAACATCTAACGGTTATAATCCCAGGTGATCGTAACGTCACTTTCACTTGACAGATTTCATCATCAACCCACACTATCACCCCGTGCAATTATCCCCGGTCAGAATTATGATTTTCCAACTTTGAATAGGGTTTTTTGCTAAGATAAAATTATGCTCCCTGCATTCGTTTTCCTAATTTGTACAGGGACAATGCTACAAAAATCACGAGAAACGCATCAATTGGTAGGCGATAGCGCACCAAAGTCCAAGTAAGAACGTGAATACCTGTGTAGACTACCACAAATAAGTATATCAATGTAAATGGGGAAGCTAACCAATTCGGCCAGGAACCATACTTGTATCGCAGTGTGTGGATAATACCCCACAACATAAATGGTAATAAAACCCCAAAGCTTGCCACTCGGGACACATTACTCACCATTCCAGAATCGGCTGTAGGCCAAAAAGTAAAATAAGGAGGAATGCGGCTTATTGACAAAAGCAGATAACGTCGAGGATTAGCTACAATTTCCTCTATTGCCCGCCCCAGCAAAGCTGAATCGAGGGCAGCCTCGCTCAAATTTTGCCGAAGTAAGTCCTTGGGCAACAAATCTATGTAGGTTCCCATTTCTTCCGGTAATATAGGTATGAACTTCGTGCCATAAATGGGATGATTACCCCAGTAGAAAGCGTAACCAGAATTTGTATTCAACAACACAAACTGATTAAATGCGCGATAATTACGCATCGTCCAGGGCAAGATGAACAAGATTGTAATTACTAGAGGTAAGGCCAATTTGGATATCTTGGGACGAGCAGCCCACCGCAACCACAAAAGCAGAAATGGTGTAAAAAGTAAAAAAAGCTGGCGTAGAAGAACTGTCGTCCCGAGTGTAAATCCTAAAAGCAGCCATTGCAGCCAGGATGCTTTTTCACTTTGACGAATGCCAAGCGCTACGTCAAACACCCACATAATGGCAGTGATATAGAAGCTTTCAGTCATTAACGCCCCGGCATAGTAAAAGAAGTAGATGTAGACGGCCGTAATTCCTGCCGCTATCAATCCAATCTCCTCACTGCGCTCCCGCTCTGGTACTGAGGAGGGCAGTGCTGGGGAAAACAACTTGTGGGCCAAGCGGTAAGCCAGCCAAGGCATGCTAACCCCCACAACTACCGCCTGGATAAGACGCGCTGCCACCGGATTACTACCAAAGATGGCATAAACGGCCGTTAGGTACAAGGTGTATAAAAAAGACCAATGTGCTGTTGGTTCCCCAGCTTGTGTTACGGGCCACCAATTTTCGCCAAAGGAAAAGCCATGCCCATTCAGCACCCGCAAGGCCAAGTTGTGATAGGATTCTTGGTCAGATATGCCGGGCAATGGTACAACCGAATTACCCATAAAAAGAGCCATTCCCACCCGCAGCAGCACCGACAGTAGTAAAATACCTTGAAGGGTGCGGCGTGGATTTTCACGTAATTTATTTAACAAGGTCAAGTTTTTCCCTCAGCCCGCACATATACCGCATCCATTTTTTGCAATGCTACCTGCCAATCATAATGTGATTCAGCCAGTAAACGGCCGTTTCGAGCCAATCGTTCCTGTGATGCATCATCTTTCAGCAGTCTCACAGTCTCCTCCGCAAACGATGCGGCTGTGTCTGCAACTAGAACGTGCTCTTCATGATTCGCTGAAATACCCTCCAACCCAATTGTAGTCGTCACCGCTGGCATCGCTCTTGCAAATGCTTCCAGCAAGCGTACACGCATACCGCTGCCAGCCCGGACGGGCACCACCATTAGGGCTGCCTGCTCCATGTAAGGGGTCAGGTCATCCACATAACCTGTTACCTCGATGGTACCGGGCTGCTGCTGGGCTGCCTCGGTAAAGTCTATCGGAGGGGATTTGCCAATTATGGTCAAAGTCACCTGAGGGACCTTCTGCTGCACTAACGGGAAAACCTCTTGCAAAAACCAGCGAATGCCATCAACATTTGGTGGATAATTCAAAGAACCCAGTGTCATCACATTCAAAGATTGACGCTGTCGTTGAATTGGGAGCAACTCTCTCGTATCCACGGCGATGGGAATGACGCTGATGCGCTTTTCTAAAATTGGGCGTTGAGTTGTAGCCACACCCACCAGCAAATTGTCCTGATCTTGAGGAATAACCACCATCGTGTGATCAAATGTGCGCACTAACATTCCCTCATATCTTTGAATGCGTCTTGTCTCCAGCCACAAAATTGGTTTAAGGAATGGGGGTACATTATCAAGCAGGCGGTCTGATATGGTCCAGGTCGCATTATGTGCATCAAATATTGTAAATGGCCGTGTCTTTTTTAAATTCTTAACCTCCAAAGCAAACTGGGTCATCGTCAACTGGTCAGCATGCACCACATCAAAATCCTGGTCTGCCAGCAGGCGTCGCACCAACTGGCGCATTGGCCTCAGATCATCACGCTCAATTAGGAACGGCCGTCCCGATAGGTTGCTGCGCAATAAATAATAGACATCTGCCAGGCGCGAACGTTGGATGGAAACTGTATAAACGTCAGTACAAACCTCACGGAGCGTGGGTACAAACGGCACCTCTTCCGGACGCACAAAGGAAACCAATGTCACCTCATGCCCCTGCCCTACCAGGTAACGCAGCACATTCCAGGTCTTCACCCGTGGTCCCGCATTGGGCGGATATGGAATTATTTGAGTTAAAAATAAAATTCGCATGGGCACCCACTAATTTATAGATTTGGCAATTCGCGAAGCAAACGGCCGTAATTTTTCCCTAAGGCTACCAGGGAAGCCCCCCGCTCAGCCGGTAAAAGCCTCCCCACAATCAGCAAAACCAGGCGCGGCAGCGCCGCTAATAACAACAACCCCTTGTAAATAGCCGCCGCCCCTGCACCATTATTTTTGCGAAAATATTGCACCTTGCCACGATATAACTCAATGAACATTTTTGCCGCGACCTGGCGCGTGCTCTGCCCGCCATAATGCACTACTTGCGACTGCGGAATCCAATACAATGGCCAGCCTGCTTGCTTAATGCGGTAGCATAAATCAACCTCTTCGGAATACATGAAATAGCTGTCATCTAACAAGCCTACCCGTTGCAGCACGGTCCGCCGCAGAATAAAGGAAGCACCCTGTACAATTTCTACACGGCGGGTAACGGCCGTAACGGCCGTATCCCATCCTTCCATTTTATAAACCCCATAGGCGTATAAAACGTCCAGATGAAACAATCGCCACAACTCCCGTGACAATGTAGGCAGGGGGTAGCAAGAGGGTTGCAATGATCCATCGGCGTTTAGTAGGCGTGACCCTGCTCCCCCAGCCTCCGGGTGCTCATTCATAAATTGCACCAGCGCAGTCAAAGCAAACGGTCGTACAACCGTATCCGGGTTCAGCAGCAGCACATACTCCCCCATACTCTGGCTAATGGCTAGATTGTTTGCTCCGGCAAAGCCCAAATTTGCTCCCGTTTCCAACAGCCGCGCCTGGGGAAAACGCTGCCGCACCATGTCCGCGCTGTTATCTTGCGACGCATTATCCACCACCCACACCTCAAAGGGACAGTCGGGAGGTTCAGCATAAACGGCTGCAAGGCAATCGGAAAGTAATTCCCGCGTATTCCAACTTACAACAATAATCGAAAGGTCCATCATTTCACCACAAACAACAATGATTATTGTTTTGCCTGCCGCGCAAGCAGAATCTGTTCGACAGCTACCAACCCACCCATAAACAGCCAGGGCAAAATACTTGTACGCATCGCCCGAATGGTAGCATTGTATACGTAGGGTAATAACCAATCACCAAGCATCCCGGCAGCAAAGGTCGCAACAATTCCCCCAAAGGTTCCATAAACGTATGCTTGCAGAAAACCACCTTTTGGCACCATTGACTTAAGTCGCCACGCCAACCGGGTTATTTCCCAGGCGAACCAAATTATACAAAGCAAGCCTAAAATGCCGGTCTGTGCCACAATGTCCACATATTGGTTATGCGAATTGAATTGAACGTACCAACCCAAGATGGGATAAAGAGGCGTATAGTAACTGTAATTGGCTGGTCCCAATCCTAATAAGGGACTGACTTTGACTATTTCGCCAATAATGCGCCACGCTTCCAGGCGTGTTGTCTGACTGTATTCATTGTCGCCAATAAACAATAAATTATTGAGCAAGCTCTGCAACTGGGTCAAAATAATCACCCCCCCTAAAAGTGTCGCAGCAACCGCTTGTCGTGTCGCACCCAGCCACAATATTACGCCTAGACCGATTATTGGGGGGAACCAGCCAGACACCCAAGCACGTGCAGGACCCAAGGCAATAAACAATGCCCCTAACGTAACGCTGAGAAGCAAAGCCCGCCAGCGGCTGTGCAGCGCTTTGTTAAAAATAGCCTGGCTAAAAGCCAAAACTGATATCCAGGTCCAAAACATGCTCCCGGAAGGAACCATAGGGGGGAAAATGCGGCCAACAAGTCGGGAGGTAGGGGGGAAAATGCGACCGAATATGAGCAGCGCACCCACGCCAATCGTGACGTACACCATCGCCATCAACCAGCGCTCACTTTTGATTTGGTACATTACAAGCACATAACCACAAATGGCTACCAATAGGATTAAAATTCCTCCTAGCTGCCCATCTAAAGGAGCTTGAGTAATAGGGTACCAAGGAAGTTGACCGTTAATGAAAGCCAAAATCGTGATAATAAAATAAAAGATGAGGGGGAGAATAGTACGAGTTTTGATCCAGGTGAATGTGCGCTTGACAAAGAGTTGGTCAAAAAGCCAAAGAGCGGTGAGGCCAAATGCAATAACGGCCGTTGTCCCTATGACATAGATGATTTCCACAGGAAGGGCCAAGCTGGCGGCTACCATAAACACCAATCCTAATGGAGGCCATCGCAGCAAAACTACAGCACCCACTAAGGCAAAAGGCAAAGCCATTAGAACTAGTGACAGGCGCAGCGATAAACTGCTGGCAACAAGGATGCTGATGAGTAGAACGGCAGCAATGATTAAAACCCGCTGCCAGAGTAAGCGATTATCCTTGAATCCATTATGGGACTTGCGAAAAGGGAGTAAATCAGCGAGCTGCATGGACAACCTCGTTTACCAAATGCAATAACCGGGGGGAAACGGCCGTCCAATCATACTGCATCTTTACCAATTGATAGGCATTTTCTGTTAGCTTTTGACGTAAAGAATTATCTTGGAGCAAGCGTACCACAGCAGCAGCAAACTCCTGGGGCGCATCTGCCAGCAAAAAATGTTCGCCATCACGCCCTTCCAGCCCTTGCGCGCCTTTTGTGGTCGCCACAACAGGTGTCTTGAGGGCCATGGCTTCCAATATTTTCAGGCGAGTTCCTCCGCCTGTTTGTAGAGGGGCTAAACTTATCCAAGATGAAGCCACAAAAGTGCGGATGTCGTCCACAAAACCAACATGGGAAATGCCAGATGCTTCTGGCAACGGCCGTTCAGCCTTGTCGCCCGTAATGGTTAAATGCACGTCAGGGATTTGAGCCTGTACCAGAGGCAGAACCCGATTAATAAACCATAACATTGCTTCATAATTAGGTGTAAAGCTAAAAGAGCCTGTATAAATTAGGGTGTTTGGGCGCGGGTTGGCCATTACACCTGTGTAAGTTGTTACATCAATACAATTGGGAATCACCACAATGTTGTCCACGGCTCTCGTAATCGTTAGTTTTTGCAGTAATTCTTGCTCAGTCTGTGAAGCCACCGTGCTGGCTGCATATTGCCGCAGCAATCCGGCTAAATAATTTCTGTGTTTCAGCCAGGTCAAACCATGCCGCAGCCGTTCTTTCCTATTAACTGCCTCGGCGAAATTGCCATATAGCACTCCCACTTCAACTTCTTCAAATAAAGCGGGAAGGTGGCGAAAAGAGGGGCGATAACCGGCCATTCGCGTTTGAGAGGCAATCACCAAATCAAAAGGGTAAATATGCACTTCCTCAGCAATAGTTTCAGCCATTTGTGGCGAAAAAGTATCGATAATTGAACGAGGTTTGGGGCTGAATATCGCCAATCGGGCGCGCAAGCTGCCAGGGTTAAACCAGGTAACAGGGACAACACGTACCTTTCGGCACAAATCCTTTAGTTCAGGCACATCAGGGTCTATGCCAGGTTGGTCAGCAAAGCTAATGAGTGTGATCTCATGCTTTTCTGCCAGGCCACGAAGCAAATTGTAAATGCGCAGTTTTGACCCATTGTTTGGAGGATAGGGAAACCACGCCGATAAAAACAAAATTTGCATAACTTCTTCAATTTGAATGTAAACGACCTGGGTGATGTTCTTTATAACCGGTTTTTAGGCGAAACGGCCGTTTCTTATGATGGTAGTGTAAGAAAGAGAAGTTGCAAACATTCTTACGTTTGGCGAATACCCCAACGCCCAGCCCAAAAATCACTTATTCCCTGCCACAAAGCATCCCGATGGAGACTTTTATCGCGCCATTTGGGCTTAATGGTCCAACTTACATAGGTGCGAGCAAGTTGAAACCACGTGCGCGCCCATACCATCGGATCGGCATGATGTTTTTTTAAAGTTAGCAGCCGGTTACGCGTGGCATAGTACGTCACATTGGGTGAAGGTTGATAATCGCGTACAACCCCTTTGTGCCATAATCGTGCCTGAGGTACTTGGACAATGCGCCATTTTTTCTTTCTTGCACGTAAGCACCACTCTGTCTCTTCCCAATAATAGAAAAAACGCTCATCCAATGAGCCAACCTGTTCTATAACCTCGCGCTTTACCAAGATAGCACATCCCGAAATCCAATCCACGTCATGGGGATTGACAAACTGCTTGTGGTCTGGTTCATTTTCGCCAATGTGCGAAGCTTCCCAATAGCGGTTGATGAAACCACCTGCTGATTGAATGACTTTGGGTTCATTGTGATGATAAACCATGGGGCCAAGGACCCCAATCCTGGCATCACTTTGAGCCACTTTCATCATCTGGTCAAGGCAGTCAGGATGAAGAATGGTATCTTCGTTCAAGACAAACACCCAATCCGCGCCCTGAGCCAACGCTGCCTCAACCCCTACATTGTTGTTGCCAGCGTACCCTTTATTTTCCGCGAGCTCAATCAATTGAACATCATGAAACTGGCGCCGAATAGCTTCCACAGAGCCATCGGTCGAGGTGTTGTCCAATACAATTATCTGATGATTCTCGTAGGTACTTTCCGTTAAAGAAGCGAGGCAAGCCAGAGTATCTTCACGGCGGTTGGTGTTGAGTATGACAGTAATAACTTTCATGGACAATATCAAACAAGGCAAGAATTTTGTCTTAACTTTCTTCCGCTTGTTAACTCTTCGGTAACGACCATGCTTTGGGAAAGTTCTTCATCACTTCAATATTTCCAAACTCGCTGCTGCTGCGTGCCCCGTGCTTCTTGACCCACTCAGCCATATGTTTGAGGCCTTGGTCAAGACTGGTTAACGGCCGTTCTCCAAACACCTTAGCTACCTTATCATGAGAGGCATAAGCATGCCACACTTCATTTCGTGCAGGAAGGTGTACCACATCAGCCTTCACACCCATCGCATGCGCGATAGCTTCTGCTAACTCATTTACACTGTATGGAGTATCGGCCCCAATGTTAAATACCTGATTATAAGCATCAGGCATTTCAATAGCATCGGCCATAATCGGCGTCATGTCGCCAATGTAGCTAAACGCCCGGGTTTGGGAGCCATCGCCAAAAACACTCATAGGCTTCTCTTGCAATATCTGATTCATAAAGATGCCTACAACGTTACGGTACTTATCGCCGATATTCTGTCGTTCACCATACACATTGTGTGGGCGAAAAACAATGTAATCCATGTCAAACATGTGCTTGCTGGCGGCTAATTCATGCTCCACCGCAAGCTTGGCTACCCCATAAGAATCTTCTGGGTGAGGTATGGTTTCTTCTGTCATGGGCAGTTCGGCGCTGGTCCCATAAACGGCGATGGAAGAGGTAAAAACAAAGCATTTTACATTGGTGTTAATTGCAGCGTTAATCAGATTTACGCTCCCAATAAGATTGTTGTTGTAGTTAAAACGCTTAATAAAGTGGCTAAGTCCCTCCGCCGCATAAGCCGCAAGATGGTAAACGTAATCAAACTGTTCATTCATAAACAGCTTGTCAATGGTTTCATAATCATTGATGCTGGCTTTTACAAAACGTGCTCCATCAATCACATTGTCGACAAAACCGCCGCTTAAATCATCCAGGGCGACCACAACGTGGCCGCGGTTTACTAGCTCTTCTACCAGGTGAGAGCCTATAAAGCCTGCACCACCCGTTACTAAAATTTTACTCATGACATCCTCAATGAATCGTTGGTGATTAGGTGGCTTAAGTGAGCTAAACCTTGTCTAACCACCGGTAATCTAACCAAAAATGTATTGATAATACGGCCGTATCGAAGTGCGATTGACAACAGCCATAAATAATAAGGGTATGGCTAATCCGCTAAAGACCAAAATGGGTATAAAGAGTATTTGATATGGCAACAAATCTGGGGCAACATGGTAAATCCCCCGAGAAACAATTTCAAGCACAGGGGCATGAATGAGATAGATACCAAATGACTTGGTGCCCAAGTCACCCCATTGTTTTGCAAAAGGAATGGGAGCTTTCTCGAAAGACATAAAAGACAAGATAAAGCAGCCCGCATACAAGCTGTCCAGGAGTGTGGTATTGGGCGGCAACCATTCTGCACCCGACCACTGGAAAAGGAGTTCCCATTCCACGAAAGCAAGCACCCAGAAAACGGCCGTTCCTCCCAACAAAACCCACTTCCAACGCGCCAGCCATTCTTTAAATATCGGTAAGTGAAAACCCGCCACAACGCCAAAAGAAAACCAAAAAAACGTTTGTGGCACGAACCATCCCGGAGAAAATCGGACTATTTGCGATGCTAATGGCATGTCCCACCCAAGAATCAAGGGATACTGTGCCAAATGGACAATTAGTTGCACCATGCCACTAACGACCAAAAGGAGCTTCCACCGCTTCTTCGCCAAAGGCACAAAGACCAAAGGCGACAAAACAAAAAACTGCGTAATCAACGGCACATAGTAGTATGGAGCAGCTGTTCGCCCAAACAATAGATTCTCTACATAGACCAAAGGAGGCCTAAAACCATCTTGCAGCGCATGCAGCACAAATATTGCTGCAGACCATAGCAGGTAAGGAATGACCAGATTCTTTATCCGGTTGCCCACAACTGACCAGGAAATATTTTCTCGTTGGCGCCCCGTGGCAAAAGCCATGAAGAATCCTGATACGAATAAAAAAGCTGGAATACTAAACATGATGACCTGTTCGATGATCCGCAAACCGTAGTATCCAGCGCTGCCCATCCGAGAATAATTTGGGACAGTCCCACCTAAATATTGGTCGGTCCACCAAAAAAGGGCTGTGAAGCCCCAACCCGAAGCGTGGTTGAGGACAGCCCCTAACACTGCAAACCCATTTAATAGCAACAGGCGTCTAATCATGGCCCGAACTGATATTAACCAAACACATAGCTATAATAACGCCGCACTGGAAGCAGATTAGTGATGTACATTGCTAATAGCGGCAATCCCAACCCCAAGATAATCATTATCGGTACAAATATAACTTGGTAAGCCAACAAACCTGGGGCGATATGGTAAATTCCTCGCGCAACGACTTCCATAACGGGAATATGAGCCAGATAAATGCCGAACGCTTTGCTTCCCAAATCTTCTACCATTTTCGCTCTGGGCAGCTTCACTTTATCAAAAGCCAAAAAAGTAAAAATGATTGAAATGGAATAAACACTATCCAGGATTGTTTCGCGGTGATCCACCCACTGCTGGCCCGATTGGCGGATTATCCATTCCCATTCCAGCACGCCAGCAGGAATAAGGATAATTGATAATCCTAACAAGACCCATTTCCAACGCGCCAGAATTAATTTGAAATTGGCCAAATTAAAACCAACAATAATACCTAACACAAACCACAAAAAACGGACTGGGAAAAACCACTTGGGAAGGGCAGTAAATCGCCGAATTATTTCTGGTATTTCGATTCCTATAATTGTGGATAAATATGAAATTTGAATAGTGCCGTGAACAAGAATGGCCACAAGCAAAAGGGGCTTCCAATGTTTTTTTGCCAGGGGCACAACAAATGGTGATATGGCATATAGCTGGATAAGTAAAGGAATATAGTAATAAGCAGGCGACATGTTGCCCGTAAAAAAGCTGATCGCGTACTCAAAAGGTGTAAGTATGATCCCTTGTGCAGCTAACATGCCCAGGGAAACGGTGCCCCAGAATAAGTAGGGGATAATAAATTTTTTAATGCGTGCCCAAATTGTAGCCCAACCGATAGTCTCCATACGGCCAGTAGCAAAAGCGATAAAGTAACCAGAAACAAAAAGAAAGGCAGGGATTGTTGCTACAACTAGCTGCTCAATCACGCGTAAAAAGTAATATGCCGGGCTACCCATCTGGCTAAAGGGAACGGCCGTTGCCGCCTGATAGCGTTCCGCCCATGAAAACATTGCGACAAAGCCCCATCCCGTGGAATGAAATAATATTACACTCACGATCGCAATGCCATTCAGGTACAACAACCTTCTTATCATGTCAGTACGCCCATCTCGAGATTGCTAGCTTAAAGCCATAAGCTGTGCCCAGCTTATAATTGATTAAGCCGCAACGCATGCAACTAAGTAATAAAACTACACAGTGGTAATAAAATTTTCGAAGCCCCTACTAGATTCGGGGCAAGGAGATTCAAACTGGTTTCTAAGCCTCATACCCAGGAAACCAGTATTTAATATCTATACCTACCTACTGCCAACAATTCATGGGGTTAGCCTGATAGGTCTATCAGATTACGATTGCTTGTATTGGGCCAGGTAGTCAGACAAAGCCTTTACGCTTTGGAAGTTTTCAAATACAACGTCTTCATCTGGAATTTGAATGTTGAAACGCTCCTCAATGAAGGCTACCATCTGTAATATGCCAAGAGAATCAATTATGCCGTTACTTAGTAAGTCATCCTCTAATTTCAAATCAGATCTGCGACCACGCAGTAGTTCATTTTTTATGTGCTCTAATAAGATATTTTCACGATCCATTTTTACTTGCCTCCAATTTATTAATTTACTTCCGCTTCTGCAACAGCCTGGGCCTGCAGTTCACGACGATTGATTTTACCTGTAGAAGTCCGGGGAAACACGTCAAAGACACGAACCCTCACCGGAACGGCATAAGATGGCAACCGCGTTGCGACGTAATTGACTAAAAGCTCTTCTGTAAGTGGGGCATTATCTTTGGGGGTAACGGCCGCTTCAATTAAATTACTCCCTTGCCCATCTGGTATGGGAAACACCGCCGCCTCCTCAACACCTTCGTAAGACAATAAAGCTACTTCTATCTCATCTAGCTCCACACGATAGCCGCGGGTTTTTATTTGGCGATCTTTGCGGCCTAAGTATTTTAAATTGCCGTCCGGCAGCAGCTCAACCAGGTCCCCTGTCCGGTAAAAAATGTGGTCGAAATGTCCGCCGAAAACCTTGCGCTTGAAAAAACCGCGCTCATTCAGGTCTGGACGGCCCCAATACCCCAGCATTACAACACCACCCCGCATTAGCAGTTCACCAGTCTCACCTGGTTCTACTGGATTATCGTCTGCATCTACTATGATTGATTCTAAATTGGCACATGGCTTACCTATGGGAATTGGTTCGTCTGAATTATCTGGTAGCGAGGCAACATGGTAGAAGGTGCAGACGTTAGTCTCTGTGGGACCGTAAAGGTTGCTAAATTTTGCCTCTGGCAGCGCTGCCAGCAAGTTGCGTAGATGTTTGGTGGGGAACACTTCTCCAGCAAATAACACCCATCGCAATGGACTGAGGTCTCTTTTTTCTAGGGAACCACGCTCCAAAAGCTGAATCAGCGCAAAGGGCACCGAATACCATACGTTGATGCGCTCGTCCTGCATAAGTTTGGAGAGGCTGGCAGGGAATTTGGTGATAGCTTCGGGAATAACGACGGTAGTAGCTCCGGCAACGGCCGTTGCAAAAAAATCAAAGGTAGATAGATCAAAATGCAGCGGGGCGTGATTACTAACCCTATCTTCCGGCGTCAAACCATAGGTTTCTGCTGCCCAAATGGCAAAACTCAAACCACTTCGGTGAGTGTGCATAATTCCTTTTGGTGTTCCAGTCGAGCCAGAAGTATACAAAATATATGCCAGATCTTGTTCCGTCAATTCTAAATCTAGTGTGGAATCTGTTGCCGCAGCGTATACTTCTTCCCAGGGAATACACACCATTCCCTGCCGATCTGCGGCCCCGACCAAGCAGCTCAACTCGCCGAGCTCTTCAGCAAGCAAATCAGTCTGGTCTAGCTTTGAATCTGCCGTAATAAGGTGGCGAATTCCACAATCACGAATCACAAATGCAATCCGTGAAACTGGCGCAAAAGGGTCAAGCGGCACATATGCTCCACCAGCTTTCATAATACCATGCATGGCCACAGCAGAATCCAGGCTTTTGTTCATAAAAATGCCTACCCGATCACCCCGCTGTACACCTTGTTGGCGTAATAAATGCGCTAAACCATTAGAGCGACGCGCCAGCTCAGCGTAGGACAGGCCCGTTCCAGCAAAACGCACTGCTTCTTTTTCTGGAAACTTCTCGGCCGCATTATCCACCGCTTGTGATAACAAAAACAACATCCCTACCTCCGCACAATTAGCAATTACCAACCGTTAATTGTTAAAAACCTCTCTGAGTGTAGCTGGTTTACCTTTCTCCCTCGCTTACAAACCCAGGTACCGGGCAATAATATTTCGCTGTATATCAGATGTGCCCGAATATAATACCCCGCCCAGGGCATCCCGCAGGTCTCTTTCTACTTCAAACTCCGTCATATAACCCCAACCGCCAAAAGTGCGGATGGCATCCAGTCCAGATTCGACAAAGGCTTCAGCCAGGTATAGTTTAGCCATTGCCGCTTCCATAACGGCCGTTTTCCCTTGACTCTTCATCCATGCCACCTTATACAACAGAAGCCGCGCCGTTTCTAGCCGCACTTTCATGTCCACAATGCGGTTAGCCACCGTTTGAAACTTGCCAATTGGTTGCCCAAACTGCTCCCGTTCCCGGGCATAGGCAATACTCTTCTCCAACTGTGCCTCCATAGCCCCTACATGGCTGCCTAAAATACAAGCCCGCTCCCACTCCATGGAATCCTTAAAAATATTTGCCCCTGCGCCTTCCGGTCCCAACCGATTTCCCACCGGTAAAAAGCAATCTTCAAAAATGAGTTCACCCATTGGGGAGGTGCGTAGTCCCATTTTGTCAATGTGACGGCTCACCGAAAACCCTTTCGTGCCCATGTCCACCACAAAAGCCGTTACTCCCCACATCCCTCGTTTTTGGTCAACGGTCGCAAAGACCACAGCCATATCAGCCACCGGTGCATTGGTTACAAAGGTCTTGGCCCCATTGAGCAAGTAGCCGCCTTCAACCTTTTCTGCCCGAGTGCGCAGGCTGTATGCATCTGACCCGGAATCTGGTTCGCTCATGCCATGAGCGCCGATCATCTCGCCGCGAATCATAGGTCGTAGATATTTTTGCTTCTGTTCCTCTGAACCAAACTTTAAAATTGGCATTTGCACGCTCCACATTTGAGCGTTAATAGCAAAAATTAGGCCGTTATCCCCGCTGCCGTAACCCAATCCTTCCATGGTCAGCATTGTCGTGAGGATATCGGCTTCTGACCCGCCATAGGCTTCAGGAAACGGTAAACCTTGAATGCCAAATTCTGCACATTTTCTCCAGCTCTCACGAGGGAATTCTGCTTTTTGGTCCCGCTCCATCAGCCCACTCTGCAGTTCTTTTCGGGCAAAATCAATCACAGCGCGCTTGTACTCTAGTTGTTCATCTGACCATGAAAAATCCATGCAAATGGTCTCCTTTTTGTAAAATGCCTTACTCCACAAAGAAACTTTCCCAGGGTGTACCCGCAAACTGGGCTTTCAAATCCTGGTAGTTGGCTATCGTCTGGGAAAGGGGCTTATGAGATTGTTTGTAAATGCTGGGCTGCACATCCTGGTAGGGCACGCTCAGAAAATCCTGTACGCGCTTCATCTCTGTTTCATAATCGCGGGCCAGGTCTTCGTAGATCAATTCTAGCAGCGGGTGGTGAGCAAAACGGCCGTTTGCCTCCTCCTCATAAGCCCGCGTTTGTTCAAAATCAGCACGGCACTCCTCGTAATCCAGCGTCACCACCGGATTGCGCTCCCTCTCGCCGCTGGTATTTACCCAACTGTCGGTCAGCTCCACCCGCTTGCGCGAAAGATGGGTTTTGAGAATATTGCGCCGCTTCATGTGAATGACATGAATGTCAGTCTGTGCTTCCAGGAAAGGCCAAATCGTCTGCCAGACCGGGTCTTGAGCGTGGTAGTAAAAAATTTTGAACCCAACAGCGGCTGTTTCTTGCGGATACCGCCGGAAAATGCGCTCCTGCACAAATTTTACCGGCGAATTTAGCAGCATCTCTGCCATGCGCGCCGATTTCAAATAGCCCACCTGGTCCCAATCCATCGACTTGTCATCCCGGTTGCGGAACACTTCACCATACGCCTCAATCTGGCTGTGGGCATTGAGCAAACTGCGCAAAAAGTTAGAACCTATGCGCGAGCGCCCCAAGATGATAAATTTGGTGTAGTTTATATTCCCGGACAGCAATCCCATATCCAGGGCAAGATTGCGCATGACTATCTTTCCTTGTTGCCTGAGCTTCTGAAAAAACATAGAAACACTCTCAATCATTAGCGGTTAATCATCCATCAAAGTGTGTGCTTAGAAAGCGGCCAACAACAACTTACCTAAAAAAAAGGCCGCTTACTCGAAACCGTCCGCACAATACCGCAGCGCATGAATGCGCCTTTATTTGCGGACGGTCACTTATTGGCCTTCAACCACCTGATTGAGATGGGCCAGTAATGTTTGTACGGAGTGTTCCCAAGTCCAATTTTGTAAGACGTGCTGCCGCCCAGAACGGCCGTATTCGGCAGCAATTTCCGGATGAACCAGTAATTGTTCAACAGCTTTAGCAAATTTTATCGGGTCCCGGTCAACCAGTAAGCCCGTTTTTTCATGTATGATTGTTTCTTGCATACCCCCTTCTCGCACCGCTACAACGGCCGTTCCGCAAGCCATTGACTCAAGCGGCACCAGACCAAAAGGTTCACGCACAGGGGAATAAACCGTAAATGCAGATTCATTATAAAGATGACGTAATTTCTCTTCGGTCACATTCCCCTCCAACCGCAAATCAACGCCGTGCTCTTGAGCTACTGCCTCCAAATATTCCCGTTCCAGCGGATTTTGAAAATTGCTAGCGATAACAAGCGGGGGACGTAAATTCTCCGATATATAACCGATCGCCTCAATGAGAAAATCAAATCCTTTCATCGGGGTAAGTGAGCCAACAGATAGGAGATACGGCCGTTTCTCTACATTAAGCGGACAAAACCATTCCGTATCAACGCCGTGGTAACTCACCTCAGAAGGCATCGCATATATCTGGCAGATCATTTCTTGAGTAAATTGGGAATTGACCAGCACTTTGGTCGCTCGGTGTATATTACCCCGATCAACACGTTTCAATACTGCATGATAAAAACTCGGCAGAGGATCCAGACGGTTCAAAACCCGTCGTTTATAAGAATTAACATCCTCATATGGACGCGATGGCATCATTTCATATAATCGCCTTAAAGACTCATGACAATAGTAGACAGTAGGCACCTGCTTTACAAATGTAAGCAATGAAGGAGCCTTTTCAAATTGACACGGATGCACGAGCAAAGCATCATAACCATTTTTTTCAATGGTAGAAGCAACGAACAGTGATAATCGTCGCAGTCTTGCCAAATCTGCCAGTCTAACCAACTGGTTAAATCTGCCAAAAGGAGAATCGAATAACGTACCTGGCTGAAACGAATAAACTATATGCTTGTCTACAAATGGCTGTATGTCGGCAAACTCACTATTAGCGCTGGTCAAAGTATAAGCATCGATCTCGTGCTCTAGCGCCAATCTTTTAATGGCCTCATATAAAGTACGTTTGGCCCCACCTGAAGGAAGGTTGTGGTAAAGGGCAATACGCATAACTTCTAACTGGTTGCCAATAAAAAACAGGCTGGTAGGATAACCAGCCTGCCCATTAAATGGCTATTTATTAATCCATTGCCATAGCTGACTTCGCGCTGATTTTCAACGATTCTTCAAACCAGGCCAAGGCCGGCTCAAAATATACTGGTTTTTGCCACTCGCTTTCCAGGTCATCGTTTATATGATGTTCACCTACTAATTTTCCATGTTCATAGCGGCGAATAACCGGGTGCAAATAAGCAGCTTCATTGGCAGCTTCCGGAGATGGGTCACGTTCCACGCTAAAGGGGTCACCCTCGAAATGGCCATATTCCAGGCTGAGGGTGTAATAATGGGAATGGTCAATAAACTGGCCGCGACGCACGTAGTCCTGGCGCACGTCTTTGTAGTAAACGGCCGTTTCCTCATTCTCAATCGCCATTACATCGCAAAGGAAACCCGGCTGCAAGAAAATACCCGGCGCATTATTGGCGCGATCAATTATCTTTTTCGTCACAACCATCGGATCAGCGGACAGCGACTCACCAGGCCATTCACCACCGTGATACTTCACCTCGAATATGTTCGCCAAGGATTCTACATTGTGGCGGAAACCGTGGATAAAGCCGGACATTGTCCGCTTATAATCACAGGCCTGCATTAAAGTTCCGGCAAAAAACATGCCTGGCACGTTGGTAGATTCCCATTCGACGGTTTGGGAAGGCAGTTTGTCCATGTACATCAGCTCCGGCTCGGTGCTCTCGTCAAAGATCGAGGTGTCCATGCGGAACCCGGTGCAGAAGATGACCCGATCGTACCGAATGGTTGCCGTTTGCCCCATGGCATGCGCATAGGAAATATTGACCCGGTACCCCTGTTCATCTTTCTCAATCCAATTAATGCTGGCATCGATGACCGTGTTTTGCGATTTTAGTTGGTAAGTATCCAGGAAATTGTTGTTAACCGCACGCAGATTACCTACGAAATGCGTGGCCCAGGCAAGTTTCAAGGAGTGCGGACTAAGAATATGAATGGCGGTGGTGGTTTCAACAAGATTATCGGCTGTTTCAAAGGCAGAATTTCCCTTACCCACAACTAGCACACGTTGGTTTATATAATCCTCAGGATCAATGGAATGCCCCACGTAGTTTTCGCACAGCTCAACCCCGGGAATCTCAGGCAAGAAGGGCTTGAAAAGACCCGTAGCCACCACCAGGCGATTGGCGGTATAAGTATTGCCTTGCGCATCCGTTACCACGAACTTTTCGTCTACTTTACTAACCTTCTCAACCTTGGTGCTGTATTTCACATTCAGGTCATAATGTTCAGCAAAATCATTTAAATAACGCACCAGGTCGTCGGGATGTGGAAAATATTTTTTGCTGTATTGCTTAAACATAAAAGCTTCGTCATCCGCAATTAACGCATTCCAGTCCCAGCGCAAGTTGGTATCGGGATCTTCTTTGCCAGTGTAAACTTTGTTGATGGATATGAGCATGCGGTGGCGGGGCATTTTGGCAAAAAACGAGCCAGCCTTATTAGCACGATCTAATATCAAGTAATCACGGCCGTTTTTTTCTAGAAAATAGCCTAGCTGTAAACCTGCGGGGCCGGCGCCAATAATCAAATAATCCGTGTGCGTATTCATGTGTCTAATTACTCCTTCACAAGATAACTGTGAGCTATTTTTTAGCAGATTTTATTGGGATGTAATTCAGTCGCCAGATGTACTCTACTGATTCTAACTTACGACTGGGCTTACATTAGCACCCATAAACACATGCCTACCGGCAGGTGACCAGAAAACGTAAAACCAATAACTTACCAATTATGGATGACTGGATACCAGGTCGGCAAAGGGGGAAACAGGGGGCTTTTCGGGGTTGAGTTTGCGACGAAGGCGTAGAAGGCTGCGGCCGAAACCAGGGCTAATGGCGCAGACCGCTGCCATCAGCCGCGCATTCCAATCCTGTGGGTTAAGAAGCCGCGCCTGCCGCAGCCACTCCTGGACAAATGAGAAGTTGTCAGTATGGAGTAAGGCCTGACTGGCCATGCGCCGCAGCAGCCAAGCCCGTTCCGGGGCAGGTAAAGCCATAAATAGCGGCGTCTGTATAATGGTATTTTGCCTCTCCGGCTGGTCGATGGTCAAATAAACAAGGAGATCATCGTAAACGGCCGTTTTTACCGCCAGCGGCAGCTCTCCAAACCTCTCTAACTGTGTGGCCTTTTCGCGACAAAGCGCAAGATACCCAGCCCGCCGTTTCATGTCTACCTGCACCGTAATATTCGTTTCATGCACCCGGTACAGGCAGGTCTGGTCATCCACATACCCAAAAGATGCCACCTGGCAGTACCGTGTAAAAAAGTCCCAGTCCGGGCCGATGACAATGCGCGTGTCGTAGCGAAGCTGGTGTTCGGCCACCAGACCATGGCGCAGCACCACACAAATTGGCGGGCCAAATACGTCTGAAGCGCGCACGACCTCTGAAAAGATATCTCCCTCAAATGGGCCACGTCGCCGCGCTGATAACGGTTTCAGCCGGTTCCCCTGCGGATCATAGTGCAGACCGTCGGTATATACCGCCTCTCGTTCCGGGTGCGCTAGCAAAAAATCCACCGTCACCTGCAAATGATGTGGCAGCCAGACATCGTCGGCATCCAGATAAGCGATAAACTCTCCCCGGCTGTTTTCCAATGCTACATTCCGTGCCGAAGCTTCACCACCGTTCTCCTTGTTGATTAGGCGCACACGAGGATCGCTGTAGCTGCCGGCAATGTCGGCCGTGTCGTCTCGAGATCCGTCGTTAACCACCAACAGTTCCCACTGCTGGTAGGTTTGCGCCAGCACGCTTTCAATTGCCTCGGCAATAAACCGCGCGGCATTGTAGGCGGGCATCATAACGCTTACCAGTCCAGGGACCATCGCTAATCCTTTCTCCAATCTTTAACCATTATTAGGCACAATTTGGCAAAATACATCCGCAATCCGCGCTGCCGTGTGCTCCCAACCATGAGAGGATTCCGCCTCTTCTCGCGCCTGCTGCCCCATGCGGCGCCGCAGGTCAGCGTCACTACATAAGCGCACAAGACCTTGAAAGAGCGCCTCCTCGTCACACGGGGGCACAATCAATCCGGTTTGCTCGTTGCGCACAGTAGGCGGCATCCCTTCCTGGCCGGAAGCAAGGGTAGGGAGCCCGGCAGCTTTGTAATCCAATATTTTCAACCCGGAAAACTCTTTCCAGCCGCAGTAGGGAGAAACACCCACGTCGGCCTGGGCCAGGATAGGCGCGTAGGCATCAGGAGTCATATGGCCTAGAAAGGTTACGGCCGTTTTCAAACCCAACTCTCCCACCATCGATTGCGCCTCAAGCAGGCCGTCTCCCGCCCCAATAAGCAAAAGCCTCGCCTTTATGCCACTGGCAACAAGGCGCGCCAGGGCGGGTAGCAGTACCGGAATGCCATGCCAGGCGTAAAAACCACCTACATACACCAGCGTCACTTCACTACGGGGCGAGCCCAGTTCTTGAAAATGATAAAGTTGCTGACGCTCCAATTTGTGAATGAGTTCGGTGCCATTTTCAATTGTGGTCACCCGCTGGGGATCAAAACGCCATCTTTCGATGAAATTTCGGCGCCACCCTTCCCCACTGGCCACAACATGAGTGGCGCGATTCATGGCCTGGGCCATTAGCCACAATGAAAGCCAACGCTGCAATCCGGTGGGAGCCATACCCTTGGCCTCCAGGTCAGCCAGATGGTCCCCATTCTCTTCCAGCACCAGGGGGATACCCATGCGCCGGGAGGCGAAACCACCACCGTAGCCTGTCCAGCTTTTACGCTCATACAACAGGTCAAAGCCTGCCAGGGCCTGCTGCGCAGCTTGGGCAAAGTAGAGGCTGTCGAACAAATTGGCATAGGGTAAACGGAAGGCGGCCTGGAGGCGGCGCACCAGGCGCTCGATGAGGCTGCGCGCAGGCATGGGTACGGCCGTATATGATTCCAAATCGTCCGACAAATAGATTTGCCTATCCAGCCAGTTAACCAGGCGCATCTGGTAGCCCATTTTTTGCAGGGCAAAAAAAACGTGGCGCACGTGGTTTGCCGGTCCGTTGAACGGCCGTTCTCCGGTCATTTGCTGGCGGGTTTCAATTCCCTGCTGCAATAAATAGCCCACCTTCATCGCGCCACGCTCTCCACTACCTGCCGAATCTCTTTACTGATTTCTGCCATATTCAATCGTGTTTCTACGTGCTGGCGCAGTTGCGCCATTTTTGCCTGCTTTTCTGCTTCCGGCAGGTTGGCATAGCTAGTAATCAGCTCCCGCATTTGGCGGTCTGTGTAGTACAGATGAGACTCTGGAAGAAGTTCTTCTGCACCATCCCACCAGTGCGAAATGCAGTATGTGCCCGCGGCCATCGCTTCAATTGGGGATACTTGCAACCCCTCCGAATAACCGTTGGCAATAAACAGGTCGATAATGCGATACCAGTTTTCCGGATCGGACACGTTGTCATAGAAGGTCACTTTATCTTGCAGGTTCAGTTTCTCTACCAGGCGGTGTAAAGCAATAGGATACTCATGGAATCCCTCTGCGCCGCCACCGCCGATGTGCAAATGCAAATCGTTTCGTTCCTGGCACAGCTCATAAAAGCCTAGAACAACCTCATATACTCTTTTGCGAGGTCGTAAATGGCACATCATACCCAGGTCGCCACTCCATGGCTTGGGCTGAAAAACAAACTTCTCTAATGAGACCGCCTCAGGTAGGACCACAATTTTCGAAGCATCCTGGGGAAAACGGGCCGTAAATTCAGCTCGCTTGGCTTCGCTGACGAGAATAATCTTATCTACTTTCTCCCAATTAATTTTGTCAGCCCATTGATATAATTCATACCTATGGAGACGGGTGACAATGCCACATGTCTTGGGAAATTGGGTGGCAGCAGCCAGTAAGCCACTGGCCCATTCAAAAAACACCACGTCATTCTGCTGCATAAATGCGCGCAAGTCTCGCGAAAACAAGGAGTCGTTAACACGTTGGTTAAAGATTGGCAGGCTAAAGTTACGCCGCTTAAACAGGCTAACTGAATGGTGTGCTTCTAATTCAGCGTTGATCTCGTGGAGAAACGACCACGTTTCTTCAATTGCAATTCCAATTCTCATAATGCTCAGTCAATGAAGGGGTATCAAATTACGTCAATAAATTGCCGGTGCCATAGCTCGATAGCCATGAGCGCACCTATACGCACGGTCTGGTTTTTGCCCGCCATATGGTCAGCGACCACTTGGCGGATTGCGTCGGGATTATAGTAGCCGCGTTGCAGGTGACGCTGGCTAAGAAGGGTATCTTCTACCCAACTGCGCAATACTGTCCGGAACCAAGTATGATAATCCTTATAAGGCTTGCGCAAACTGTCCGGGTTGGGGCCAATACCACGATTGTGCAAATGCCATCGCACTAAACGGCCGGTGCGAACTTTCAGACCACGAAGGCAGGCAACCATAGGCAACCCCGTATCAGTCAAGGGAATTTGCGCCAATTTAGGAAAGGTGTTTACAAATGCCTTGCGGGCTATTCGTCGATTGTATTGCAGACCAGGTGGAATGTGGGTAGAGAATTCAACCAGATCATTGTCAGCAAATGGCAGGCGAACATGGGTACGGTCTCGGGCGACTATCACGCCGTTTAAAGTCATACGAGGTACGCGCTGGGTTAAGTCGAAGTAAAGGCGTTGTAAAGCCAGGCTGTGGTTTCCTGATGCTGTCATGCCGTTTTCGTAACTGTCGAGAACGGCCGTTCCCACCTGTCTGTTGAACTCTTTACTAAAAATCCATTCATGCTCGGTAAACGGATCGAATGTCACCACACCCTGGCCATGGTGAACAGCCAGATGCGCTTTGACGCGGGTTGCGGCGTCATAATCCGCCCAAAAGGGCGGTTGGAGAGCGAAACCCATCATAGCATCGCCCAAAAAACCCTTGTGGATTATCTGGGCATGGCGGGACTCTTCTTCTAAGGTAGCAAGCGCGTGCAGGTTAACAATGTTGCCCTGCCCGTCGGTTATGCGCACTGCATTCTCGGCCATATCCAGCAGAAAGTCGGGACGGAGGGTAAAGAAATGATGTTTTGTGGCGGTCTGGCGGGCCATCTCCAGTGCATAACGGCCGTCATCGCAACCAGGAATTCCCCAGGTAAAGGTGTGTATGGGCTGATCGGAATTCTCTGTAAGTTCTGCCAAAATCATGCGCGAGTCTAGGCCACCGCTGAGCAGCACCCCTTGGAGCGCGCTGCCCTGATTCTGGCGCCGCACCGCTTGCCGGAAGAGGCGCACAAATTCTTCCACGTAATGCGCTTCCGGCAGCAGGTCTATTTCATCGGGGTAATGTAAAGTCCAATATGGACGAATGGATACCTGGTCACCTTGAACAACCAGTAAGGAAGCCTGCGGAAGCAATCGGACTGCCTGTAGCAAGGTGCGGTCATCCAGAAGGTGGTCAAAAGTGAGAAACTGGGCTAAAGCAGCGTGATCTATATCCCTGGACACAGTGGGATCAGCCAAAATAGCCCGGACGCCGGAGGCAAAAAGCAAGCGTTGCCCAGTTTGGGTATAGTAGAGTGGATATTGGCCCATGCGGTCATTGGCCACGATAAGCTTTTGCTTTGGGCGATCCCAAATTGCGGCGAGAAAGTTGCCGTTGAAGCAATAAGCAAAGTCTTCGCCCCATGCCTGGTAGGCACGGAGGATGAGTTCTGGGTCATGGCTGAAACGCAGTGTGTGACCTTCGTTTTCTAGCTGTTGCCGGAGAACTGCCGTATCATACAGTTCCCCTTCCAAAAAAATGCATACTTGTTCATTCTCATCCCAGTGGGGTTGAGGGGTACCATTGACAATACCCAGCGTCACCCGCGCCAAGCCCATTTGGCTTTCTTGGTGAGCTTCGACACGAAAGCGAAGTTCGGGTTCCAGAGCACGAGCCATTTTTTCCAGAAACGGCCGTGGCTCATCATGCAAAACAGGGCCAAAAAACCCAACAAGTCCAGGCATTGTGCTCTCCTAACAAACTAAAGTTAGAGCGATTAAAAGAGGTTCCAAACTTCAACTTCTTCTCTAACTCCCCACAACTTCATCAAACATGGCAAAATACGGCGTATTGGCAAAGCTGGACTTGAGTTCATCAAAGTTCATAATGACTTCACGCAAGTCATCTTTGGTATGCTTCTTGGTTTTTCCTTGTACGGCAATATCTTGCACACCTAAGAAAGCGAAGACTTCTTTCAGCGTGCCATCCTTGTCCGCTTGTAAATCTTCGTACTGAATACGCAAAAATGGCAGATTTAGGCTTTTTACAAATGCAGCCAGTTCATCGTCCGCGTTTTCTCGCTCTTGTACAAACTGGTGGAACTGTTTTATTTCAACTCGCATTGGCGGCTGGCGGTCAGAATCTTCGTACAGATTCCAGTTGCCAGTAGCCTCATGCAAGCGCTTGGCGTTGATGCGCGACACAACAGCCTTAATGCGGTTGCGACGATACATGTAGATGATTTTGACTCTCTTCTCGCGCAGAAGCTGTGAAAACCCCTCTAAATCCAAAACATCTACCAGCTTGGTTTTGAACCCTATAGCGCCCACTTTACTAACCAGGGCAGGCGTCCAATACTCTTGTGCCCAGGCTAGCTGCTCTTGGGAGGATTGCTCCTTTTGCTTCATAACGGCAAAGCGCTCAAAAACCGCTTCAATGTCTGGATGTTCTTGCAGCAGGCTAGTCATATAGGTGCTACCATCCCGTTCTACGAAAAGGATGACAAATGGGGTAACTTGGGGGCGGAGATAGATTGATGACATGAGGGTGATGTCTCCTTAAATATTTTCGGGGTGTTGGTGCCGGAATATGAGTGTGCGAGCCAAAATTGATAATGTTCCACGGTTGAGCAGCCGGCGAGGTTGGTAACGAACAGCTTTGAGAACGGCCGTTTTTGCCTGATCCATTTCCCCGTCATCAAGCGCTTCATAAGCCTGGCGCATTGCTACTTCGCCTAAATGCTCCTGCCGTCTTTGTGTCAATACGTTTAATTCACCTGGCAAATGATTGTAAATATGTTCCAGGAAGTGTAGCGGATCCGCAATTTTAGGTAAATCGGTCCAACCAGACAGGATGTGCGCCAGCGGTTCAGCCTGGTTTATCAGCAAAGAAGGATCATACTCAACCGCCTGAGCCAGGTACTGCTGGGCTTCATCAGAAGCCTCAGGTGTATGGTAGGCCTGGGCAGCGGCACGTAAATGGGCACGGCTGTATGCGTGATGGCGCATGTTTGCCCACTCCATAGGCAGGTCTGCCCGGGTAAAAAACTTGTCTAACACGGCGAAAGAGGCAGTAGTCATCTGGCGTCCATCGCGCGTCATTTGAGCGCGATGAAAACGATAAAGAGAAACAGGCTCGTCTACCCAACCCATTTCACAGCCAGCCACAGCCAGCCGGAGCCACATATCCCAATCTTCATAGGAACGCAAGGTTTCGTCAAAAAAGCCCGCCCGCTCTTGCCAAACACGCTGTACCAAAACACTGCCTACGTGTAAAGGATTTCCGAGCAGCAGTTCTGTCAAGTCCTGTGGTACGCTTTTATCAAACTTTGGGCCAATTGGCTGCCCCTCTTCGTCAATGGGAATGGCCTGCCCTGCCACGAAGCCCCAAGTGGGGTTTGCCACTAAAGCATTATGCAAAATCTCTAATTTGACTGGCAAAAACAGGTCGTCAGAATCAAGAAAAGTAAGAAATTCCCCTGTGGCGTAACGTATACCGGTGTTGCGTGCTCCAGAAAGGCCTCGATTTTCCTGGTAGATGTAGCGAACGCGGGGATCTTGAAAGCAATGGGCAATTTCCGCAGTATTATCGGTAGAACCGTCGTCAATAATCAAAACCTCAATGGAGGAATATGTCTGATCCAGCGCGCTCTGCACGGCAGTGGACAAGAACTGACCCTGGTTGTATGCGGGGATGATAATGCTAATTAATGACATAACAAGTCGTGTGTAAGTGACTACTTATGGTTGTGGATAAAAAGGTAGTGCTGAACCGCAGTTTATTTTGAGAGGGAATTCTTACAGGTGGCCTATCGGAACAGCCCATATTTAACAATAACGAAAATGGCCCGTACTCCGTCCCGCCAATTTATTTTTTTTCCTTCATCATAGGTACGGCCATAGTACGAGATGCCCACCTCATAAATGGTAAAATCATGTCGGGCGATTTTGGCCGTAAACTCTGGTTCAAATCCAAATCTATCTTCTTTTAGTTGAAACTTATCTAACACTTCCCGCTTAAACACCTTGTAGCATACTTCCATGTCCGTCAGGTTCAAATTGGTAAACATATTGGAAAGCAGCGTGAGAAATTTATTGCCTAAAGAGTGCCAAAAGTACAACACACGATGAGACTCACCACCGGCAAAGCGGCTACCATACACCACATCCGCTTTGCCATTCAAAATCGGTTTTAGCAGCTTGGAGTACTCATTGGGATCGTACTCTAGGTCGGCGTCTTGCACAATGATGATGTCGCCGGTCGCGTGCTGGAAGCCAGTACGCAGCGCAGCCCCTTTTCCCCTGTTCTGCTCATGGAAGATAATTTTGAATCCGTTTTTACTGCGCAAAGTATCCAGATACTTGCGTGTCCCATCAGTTGAACCATCATCCACAATAACCAACTCGCACTCCAAATCCAGATCCACATTTAAAACTTGGTTTATGATCGCATCAATGGTTCTTATTTCATTGTAACAAGGAATAACAATCGAAACTTTCATACTTGATTCTATACTCAATTATTTGCCTAATGCTAATACCACTCCATCACCTGTCTCCGAAACAGGTGACAATCCTAGTACTTGTATCAATTCTTCTCTTGAAGGTCCATTTCGAGTATTGATGTCCTTAAAAAATATGACAACGACATCTTCTCCATAATTTTCGCCAATAGCTAATAGCTCTTCTTGGTAATTCTCATTCGTCCTTTGCGTTGTTGCCTCCACTTTTTTGGGCAGGGAGTTCGCAGAACGACCTGATAAAAAATAGACTGCTTCTGGGCTGTTAGAAAATAATGTCTTATCAAATGATACATCTTCAATTTCAAGGCGCAATAAAGATTCCTGCCATACGCGGCCGGAAAAACCCAGTCCGTTATGGCGGCCCCAATTCAACCAATCGGCTGCATTCCACAATCCTGTGAGGGTAAATGTACCCAACAAAATAACAATGATCCATTTAGCTAGGAGGCGATTGCCCAATAACACCCACAATCTGTCAATTCCAAAAATAGCTAAAATAACCGAAGCAAAATACACAGGGGTCAATATCCTATTATCAAGTGGTGTGTTTGCGTCTAAAAAGGAAATTGACAAGGTGAGAAAAGCAAAATATATGCCAACAAAAATCGCCAGGATTTTAATGATATCGGGAATTTCCTTGAATCGGTTCTGAATTGCGGATGGTGTTAATCTACCTGGGGGAGGATCCGGCACAAATAGAATTACCAGCCACAAAGCGCCAAAGAAAATAATTATTGCTATTCGTGCTATCCCTGGAACAGAATCCGGTATGTGTAACCAACCTGTCATAGTGTAGATTGCTTGCCACCCATGTTGAATGCTAATTGGATGAAAGGCTATTTCTCTTCCGGTGGCCGAATTACCTGACAAAATTTGGCTGAGGCTCCAAATAAAAAATGGTATGGACGCCCCAAACCCAAATAATAATCCATCGCGAATACGAATTTGCCACTTTTCTTTCTCTAACCACAATAATGCTAGCATCCCAACAGCCACAAATGGAGCCCCTGCATAACGCGTGATCCAAGACAACCCAACAAGAATAACGGCCGTTATCAGGTAGTGTGTCTTAAATGACTCCAGGTACATAACTAACATGAGCAAGCCGGAAAACCCTGTTAGTATGAAAAGCGGTTCTGTCCAGGCAAAAGCATGAATTTCTAAGAAGGGAGTTGACGCTAAAATTAATGAGGCGCCTAAGAGAATAAACAAACTGGATTTGTGATAATACCTTTCAATGATCGTACCCATTAATAGGATATTACCGCCGAATAAAACGGCATTTAACCAACGAGCGCCTTCCATAACTTCTAGACCAATAAATTTTAGCGAGGCTAAAATTAATGGATAAAGTGGCGCACGGAAATTCATTGGAACATCTGGACCACCCGCCGAAGGAATGGTCATTCCTTTTCCAGATGTCAAGTTCCGAGCTGAAGCAACGTAAGCAGCAGAATCAGGGGAAGTACCAATACCCAAATTGGTAACGTAAAGTAGACAGATGACTCCGAAAATTGCTATCCCGATCAGCAATAAAGAGATAGAACTGTTTCGCAGCATGTAACGCGACCTTGTAGCCATCTATCAATATTCTCCAATCATAATTTCAAGAAATCTTATCAAAGACGCAACTCAAGAGCGGGAAGACCAGAGTAGATAGCGAATTAAACCTACACACATGAGAAGTATTAACGCAGGAATCAAACCTAGCAAGATTGGCGAGCCAATGTTTAAAGAGGAAGGTGAATTAATTTGTGAAAGTTCTTCGGAAATCTGGTTCTCCGTCTGGGGAAGGGGGGTGGGCATTAGCTGGTTATCGTTTATAGAAATTTGAGCAGGACTTGTCGTAAGGGTTTCTAAGTCTGTTGGCCAAGATTCTGCGGGGATGGCAGGAACTCCTTCGATTTTGCCATTCATAACCATTATTTCGCCATGCGAGGATGCATACCAGGCAGCCACAAGGTTGTTGCCGCCAACTACTGTCTACACTGATGAATACCATGTCATTGCCGCCGCCAACTAATTCAGCATCAGTCCATTTTGTACCTCCTAGCCAAACGCTGTGCCACAAACCCAGACTACCTGCGCGGCCAATGCTGCCTTCACGGATACGTTGGGCAACAAAAAAATGTAGATTATTTGCACCATCACGTACAAACTCGGGGAAACCATTGTCACCAATGAGCCAGTAAAATCGGTCATCGGCTTCGGACCAGGTTAGCCCATTATCGTCAGAATACATGAATTGACGGTAAGCGCGAAACCCCCCTTCCCAAACAGCGACCAATCTATCCCCTTCGAGCCAGGCAAGTTTCATCCAGTCTCGTTCGTAGTCAATGGATTCGCGTTCAGAAAGCTTAACGGGGGCGTTCCATGTATTTCCATTATCCAACGTTCTGGCTACATAAACGGCCTGCCCATTGCCAGTAAGGTCCCATTCAGTCCATGAGGCAAAAAGTCTTGCTTCGGGCGCTTTAAGCAAGCGTACGTTGCTGTAGCCACGATCAGGGTCAGGGACAACTGAAATTTCCTGGGGTTCTGACCATGTACTTCCCCCATCCACTGATTTAAGGTAAGCAAGGGAGCGGGGTTGATCACCTGCATATTGTGTTTCCCAGTGCACCTGGGCGTAGACTATATGTAGGTATTCTGGGGCCACGTATTCAATATCAATGGAATATTGACTGCCGGTTGAATCGTTGGCCAAGATAACAGGTGTCGACCATGAAGAAGCACTTCCGGCATTTGCGGCAGGTGCAAAACTGTAGTAAAGCTTATCTGGGTATTGTCCAAGCCAAACAAGATGTATTTTGCCCTGATCGTCGATAATTCCCTCTGGCTGCCATGCTTTAGGATCGCCAAAAGATAAGTTAATACCCTCTGTAGGTGTAAGCAATATATCAGTGGGGGCCGACCAATTCACACCATCCCACCGCGAATAAATAATAGTGTTGCCTGAAGTTGTGCCACCTAATGATGCCCGTCCGCCTACGTCTTCGCTCCAAAATAAATGAACGATGCCTGTTTTATCTGCAATTAATAAGGGATCAACCGAACTTGGCAAGCTGTTTGAGAGGTTACGAATTGAGAAAACAGTGATTTCGGGAACATTTTGTGGTTCTTGCGCATGGGCAACAGAAAAATATAAGATTGGAAGTATCCATAAAATGAAGTGGGTCCTTCGAAAGAACTTTTTTATGGTAGAGAGAAATAAGGTTGTTCATGTGCGATTTCGTCTCATACGAAAGTAACCAACCACAAAGATGACTATGATGATAGAGAACCACAACAGCAATGCTGAAAATTAGCGCCCCAATTGGATTGTATATTGGTAAATTTGTTGCTGGAGCAGCATTTATATCAATTACAGGGGGAGTAGGCGTTAAGGTAGGTGTAGGGGAAACGGCCGTCACCCCTGAAATTCCTACAGGCGTTGGCGTTGCCGGCGAGGTCAGGGCAATTGTGGGAACTACTTCAGGCAAATTCAAATCTTGTGACGTATGAACTAAGCCATATCGTTCATCCACATTTACTTGGCTTGCGGCAAGAGTAGCCACTGCAGGATTACTGGCCGATTCTGCTACTCCATCTGCTTCAGCTAATATGCCACTAAAGAGTACATGAAGCTTGGAGTTACTTGTGGCTACAGCCTGAGAGAGGGCACCACCTGGAATAATCTTGTCAACACTCAAACTTACATTATCGATCCATCGCAACCCATCCCACATCCAATGGGTTAAGCTCAAATCATCAAGATAAACTAAGTGGAGTTGCCCAGCCTGGTCAGTTGTCAGGTCTAGGATACCATTTTCACCCGAATAACTGGCCACCGGTAGCGGCTGGCTCCAATCCTGGCCATTATTTTCGGTATAACTGTGCCAAATAATGGTACGGTTATCACTGAAACTAACCCAGTTCAAATGCGCAACATCAGGGGCAACAACCGCAATATCGTGCCAAACAACTTCACTATCAAAGGGTTCTTTTAAAGATGTCCACGAGAGACCATTGTCTAAAGATTGAAAATAGTAAAGTTCAGTATCATCCATAGAAAGTAAAGATTTATGTCTTATGGCTGCAACTTGAATATTCCCATTTTGGTCCACAGCCAGCCGAGATCTGCCAACCAGCTCCCAACCAATTGCAGTTCCGTCAAGAATCTTCATTGGATCGGACCAGGAACTGCCACCATCCGTCGAGCGAGCAAGATAAATTCCTCGTTGTTCATTGACAGGTATGGAAAATACCAAATATATCACCCCATCTTCGGTAACGATGACCTCGGGCCATTCACTGGATTCTTGAATAGCATGGATTTGGGTCGGGGTTTGCCAGTTAATGGCGATAGCAGCGTTAGAAATTTGAGCCTGGCTAAAGTAAAGTTTGCGCGATTCCTCGTCTACCCAAGTCGCCAGAAAACGTTGTCGTTGTTTATCGATTGCAAATGCCGCTTGTTGGATACTTCCTTCGGGGGATTCAATGATAGAAAGAGGCCGAGACCACTCATTACCTATAAAGCTACTGTAATGAATTGTTTGTTCTAATGTATCGCTATCTTCAGCGGTCCAAAAAGTATGGTACTGCTCGTCATCTACAGCAAATATTGCCAAAGAATTTTGAACAGCCGCATTTTTCTCTATTTCATCAGGTGCATTCCAGGCTGGCGGAGGGGCAAAACGCAAGGACCAATCTTCCCTGTTGCCTAACGGCCGTTCCATAAACCAAATGTCATCAATGACTTTCGTTGACCCACAAGCAACCAGAAATAACTGGTTAGTAGCAGACACAAAATCTTGAATACAAGAAAAGGCAACAGCCCTGTAGGTATCTGGATCTTCAAACTCAAAAATTGTGTCTTGGAGTTCAGGCTCGCTCCAGATTTCTCCGTCCCAGGCTTGCAAAAACAGCTGGGTGCGATCCACCGTTGTCAAAAAGACCTCTGTCATTAAAAAGAGTAATTCATTTTTCCCCCAAAATAAACGAAACGAGTTGGGACACTCAGGGGAGTTGGTGTCCAAAACCGTCATTGTGTCTGACCAGCTTTCCCCCCCATCCGTAGAAACGATATGGTAAATTGAACAAGTACGGGGAATATGACCGGCCTGCCAAACTAAATGCACTTCATCATCCTTGTGTAATTACAAAAATATTCCCGGGACCAGGGGATTCCAAGGCATCATCTGGTAAACGTTTATCAATCAGTTCCGCACTACCCCAATTGCGGCCACGGTTTTCAGACCGGGCTAAATAAACCATTTCAACCAGCGGGTTGTCCCAAACAATATATGCATGATTATCGGTCGATACCGCAATTTGAACGTGGCTTTCTTCCTCTACGGATCGTAAATAATCGGATTGAAAAAGTAATTCTGGCTCCGCCCACGTAATCCCTGCATCATCAGAAAACCGATAATAAACTCCTGTTGGGAATTCATTAGAACCTGTTCGCTTGACATAGGCTAGATATAGTCGACCTAAATCATCAATTGCTACATCAAACGCTGCTATTGAATCTGCAATTGACAATGTTGACGACCATTCACCCGAGCCGATTGAATTGGGGATAGGTGTACGGCTAAAGGCCAATCCCCCCTCATCATTTACCCAAAAACCATAGAGATTACTTCGGTCCGCCAGAATTGTGGGGGAATAGCCATCACCCAATGTATTTGTATCAGATACTAGGCTGAAAGGTGGGTCAGAAAAAGGCACAAGGACAGGTGATGGATCTTGCCAAAACCCATCCTGATTTTGAGTGTAAACAAAACCTACAAATCTATCTAACCAGAAAAGATGTGCGATTCCATTTCCATCGACAACCAATTCTGGCCATGTGGCGGTTCCTGATTGCGACAAATTAATCGGTATTGCCCAATTGTCACCCAAATTGGTTTGGGCATTTGTGTGCCAGGATAATCCAATCACCAGCAGAATAACGCCCAGCAAACTACCAATTACTTTATTTCTCCATGTTTTCTTCATTTTTACATTTTGTGTAAAGCTAGCGACAACTTATCGTTACAATTAAAAGCCAACGCTACTCCCAATTGGGTAAACGCGTTGGCATCATCAAAGCTACTTAACCAGAAGAATTCTTAATCATTATGATGGGGGTATCTTACAATCGCTCTTTCCCTGATTTTGCAGCATCGTTGATAATAGTACAGCTTTGGCAGCTAAATCAGGTCGTTCATTTTGTAACCACCAGGCGCGATAGCTATCCATCTCGCTGGCCGCTTCAGGGATGTTGCAAAGCATGTCTAATGCTTCTGCTGTTCTACCCAACCAAGTCAAGCTGTATCCCAACGACTTTTGTACACCACGATGAGTGGGTCGAACTTGGTATGCTATCTGCAAATGAGCCACAGCCTGAGTAAAATTCCAATCATAAAATGCATGCAATCCCAAACGGTACCGCGCGGTCGGTTCGGAGGGATTCAATGCCAAAGCCTTCATACTCCATTGCAAACCCTGTTCCAATTTTGTTGAAGAAACACCATAATCCCAACTATTGTGTGGCCAGTTAACTAACTCTCCCTGTGCCATGGCTAGAGCCGCCAAATTAGCAAACCAGCGCGCTTTTATATCCTTTATATGGGGGGCAAGGAACAGTAATAAAATTGCCATTATGAGCAAAATTCTTTTGTAATTACCCTTGAGAAAACGGGTAAACCAGCCAGAGGTATTGTGATCATTTATAAATCCGGCTGCCAGACCTGGAAAGAAGAATAAAAATGGTGTGCCCCAAAACCCGTAAAGAGGATCGTCAATTAATCCATGCAAAATCACTATGATCAAGCCAGCGAGGAGCGAATAGTGATCTGAATCATCCTTTTGAAGCAGCACACCAAAAATATGGTATGTGCTTATGCTGAGTAAAAAAAATATTGTGATTAATGCTACAGGTCCTTGTTCTAACCATACGTCCAAAAACAAATTATGACTGTAATTGAAGAAAATGTAGGGGATAATGCGAATGTAACGGGAATACAATCCCTCAAAAGTTGCTAAACCGCTGCCTGTGAAAGGGAAGTCAGCAATCAGCTGCAAGGATTCACGATAGAGTTGGGTGCGTGGAATTGAAGAACTGATTGAGTTAAAACTTAGAAAGGAAATGGCTAACAATATGACTATACCCATAAGTATGCCCATCTGCCATAATCCAATATTTTTGAATGTTAAAGTCCGCTGAGTTCGCTTTCGATTAGAAATAACCTTCAATAAAAGAAGGAAAAACACGCTGCTAACGAGTGCTACCCAAGCACCTCGTGAACTTGTCAGCAACAACACAAACAATGTAAATACAAGTGACAGAAAAACTATTGCCGCCTTCATCCTGTTTTGCTGCCAATAACGTTTCAAAACGGGTGCCCCCAAAGGCAAAAACATTGCTATGAGTCCCGCGGCTTTGTTCGGATGCATTGCGGGCCACCCCAAGCTAGATTGAAGTACCAACATCCTTTTACCCAACAAGGTGAGCCATGAAAAATCGGCTATCCAATTTCGCCAATCATTGGTAAGGAAAAAGTACAGTGCTACAGAAAAGGAGACGATCGTCCCACACAACATGACATCTCCAATTCGCGAGGGGGGCATTTGTGCCAAGGCAAAATATATTAAAATCGCTCCAATTACAATACAAAGCTTTGCCCAGGCTTGTTCCTTATTATAAGCAGTTCCCACCCCCAAAACGGCCGTTACAAAAAATACCCAAATCCACACGTCTAACCGCGAACGCGAAATTGGCAATTTGCCCTTTACCGCAAGCCTAACCCAAAGCAAAAACAACAAGAGCAAAGGCTGCCAGGTCATTATTTGCGGTAGCAATGTCCAAAGTAAGCTCGCGCTTACCATCAACCACCATTCAAATTTAGAAAGCCAGGTTTGTTTTACCAAAAAAACGGTCTAATAAGGAAAAGGCTGAGCCTACTTAATCTTTATTACGATGCGTTCGCTCCAGATTCCCAATGCCAGCTTCAGCCAACCGGCACTTACGCCGGACCAATTATGAAATCCCTCTTCAACAAGCCAATATACCTTCTTACCAAATGTTGCTGCTTGAAATACCATCCACGCCATCATCCATGCTCGACTCAACCTCTCCCATCTTCCCTTTCCCAACCATAATGCATCTCCCGGATCCCCTAAAAATACAAAAGCGCTTGGCTCCTCATCTTCATCCAGAGACCAAAATCGTACTCCCTGAGCAGCTATCGACCCCAACCAATTTCCATACTTAATTATAAGCTCCTCATCTGGAAAAATCACCCCCCGCCGCAAAAATTTTTCTGTAACCGGATAACCATAAGCAGCAATGCGATCCCCAAATATTGCCTCTGCCAACAGATTTTCCGTCTCACTCAATTCCTCACGCCAGACCTCCAAACGGCTTTTATCTACTGGCTCACTCACCTTTTCTTTCCACGGCGCATTCCGGCTGTTAATCTGCTTTCCAGTTCTCGACGTATCCAGCATCCCTTCCTCAAAAGGCTCGCCAATAAAGTTGCACAAACTCTTCAATGTTCCTTCTGGGTCAGTAATTAGGTCCTCATAATACAAAGTGTGCACATTGCCATCCGTGGCAAAAAAACTTGCGCTATTGTCATCGAGACGACGTAAAAACATCAAAGCTTCCGTTACCGTCCTCACTCCCCAAGGGACTTTTGTTAGTGAAAGCGCCACGTCACGAGGATCCCGCACAATTCTTATGATTGGAGAATCAGGAAAATACAAGCGTATGGTTGCCACATACTCTAAATGGTCGGGGGTTTTTTCTACCCAGCGTCGTTTTCCCATACGTTCCATGTATTGCACGGTGACAGACTCCAAAATGTGGGAAACTTCAGGGGATCTATGCTCCAAAAAACGAGCTACTTCAGCTGGTTCGATCTGGTATTTATTTAGCAAAAACTTCTTTGCACTGCCAAGAGAGCTTGTATGTTCAATCGACGATACAAATTGTAACGCCTTCTCAGGCCAGGATTTTTGGGCAATCAATGTTCGTACATTGACTTGTGCCAGCTTTCGAAAAAAATGGGTTTCAGGACCACAACTCAACTTACTGTGTGCGTCCAGCATCGCCGCCAAAAGCGTTGTTCCTGAGCGTGGCGCACCGACGATAAACACTGGCTCCTGATTTACAACCTCACTCATGTCATCTAGGCTTAACTGCCTTAACCTCCGGGGCTAGCAGCATGCTTTGGTTTGGGCTCGCCTCCCAACTATGCGGCAAATAAGCAGTACCATTGATCAAATGCCCACCGCGAACTTTCAAATGGCTAATCCGGTTGACTCGATCGTAAAATGTATAACCGTCTTGATGGAAAAGAACGGCATCTAGCGTATAAATATTGGGCAAGAGATTTAAATGAGGGATGATGAGATCGACATATCCGTTTCCGGATAAGGTACCTAATTTCAGACCGTCTACGTCGGTGCGAATGCCTGTTACTTGATGACTATTCATAATGTGCATCGTCACATTAAAAACCGGGTTCTCCACAGCTTTTTCTGCTTTATAGTGCAAACGAAGTTTCATAGATTCGCCCACTTCAAAAAATTCTTGCACGCAACCATTTGCGTTTAAGATTTCGAGCCCTTCTATCCGAATCTCCCCAGTACCAGCCCGTAATGCATCAGCTAAATCTTCATTATCCTGAATTAATGATGTCCGATAAGCATCAATAGCTTCTTCAGTATCACCTTCAAATATTACCTGCCCTTTTTCAAAAGTGACAGCCCGGGTACAAACGTGGCTAATTGTGTGGAGATTATGCGAAACTAGTACAATTGCCACTCCTGCTTCTTTCATATCTTGAATGCGAACTTGGCACTTAGTTCTAAACGCTAAATCCCCGACAGCTAGCACTTCATCCACCAGCAAAATATCTGGTTCAAGGTGAGCAGCAACAGAAAAGCCTAATCGTACTGTCATTCCCGAACTATAACTTTGGACTGGCATATCAATAAACTCTTCAATACCAGAGAAATTAACAATCTCATCAAAGCGCCGATTAATTTCTGCTTTAGGGATGCCCAATACCGAGGCGTTTACATATACGTTTTCTCTACCTGTCAAAACGGGATTAAACCCTGCCCCAAGAGCAATGAGAGCTTGCATACGACCACGGACAGTTATTGTCCCTAAGTCGGGTTTAATTAAACCATTCAGCATCCTCAACAACGTGGTTTTACCCGCTCCATTGTGGCCAATCAGGCCTAACGTTTCGCCACGTTTGACCTCTAAAGACACATCACGTACGGCCCAAAATTCATCTTTACGTAACGCGTCACGAGGCCCATCTCGTCTCAGAAGTTCACCTGCCACATCTCGCACTCCATACCACAATGAGCGCTTCAAGTCTCTGGCAAACTTTTTGCTGACATGATCAACTTTTACTAATGTATCAGACATCAGGCACTCATCCGTTCAATGATGATAGGTAATGCCACACGGTAAATGACCCAGGCCAAAAACGTGAAGATAACAGTAAGAATGGTAATAACGGTGAATGGTACGACATTTTCAATCACGCCTCGAGTAAGTAAATCACGCGCAGCGATAAGAATCGGACTAACAGGGTTTAAAATGGCAATTAAGGAAAACGGAAAACTTTGAGGGGGTGTATAAACAACGGGAGTGACAAAAAATGCAAGGCTTATAATAATCGGTAAAGAAGTCGCCACATCAGTGTAAAGCATCCCAATGGGGGTCAATAATAATCCCAGGCAAACCCCTAGAAGCAATAGTATTATCATTGCAGGTAGTGAGAGTAGCGCCCCCCAAGTAAGTGGCACACTAAATATGACAAAAATCGCAGCAATCACAATCAGCTTGATACCCAGGTTGAACAATACCAAGTAAACGGCCGAAATGATCAGTGCCTCGCGTGGAAAATTAATCTTGACCAATAATGATCTTGCTGCTGTAACAGATTTCAATGGAGCGTTAAGGCTTTCAGTAAACAATTGCCACAAGATACTACCAATTAAGACATAAACTGGATATGGTATTTCCGTTTCCCCAAAATCTACGACCCGCCTAGATTGTAATACAATAAAAATAATGCTCGTCACAATGGGCGGAATAAATGCCCATAATACACCAAAAATACTTTGTCGATATTGCGCCGACACATCCCGGACAAAAAGACGCCAGGATAATTCTTGAGATGCCTTCACATCACGAAACATCGACCGCAGGAGTAGGCCAGGTGATCGCATTTGCGAATCTGGCGTATAAATCACTTCTGACAAATTTGCTGTGTTTGCCATTCAACTAACCTCATCAAAATTTGTTTGGTAGTTATCAAAACCATCTGGAATACGGGAATAGTTAGTTAACCCAGAAAATAACAAAATAAAAGATAGCATGCAAGAGTACTGCTTGGGCGTCCTTGCATGCTATCAAGCTCTAGAAAAAAATAACGTGTCACTAAACAGCAAGGTGAATTATCTGGTCCCGTCCAGTAAAGTTTTTAGGTCGATTCTACTCACCCTTTGTCTGCCAGCTCAGGGTTTGCAGCCCCACGCTCACGGCCGATTTCACCGTAGAGATGTCAGACATCAGCATCTTGGCGTAAGTCTTCACCGGCTCCGGTCGCAGGGCCCATTCGCGGAAGGCCCGCTTTTGCCAGTACAACAATTTTTCCGCAGAAAGGTTACCATAGTCCAAAACTGTGCCTTTGTCCATGTCTACCTGTTCCCAGCGCGTCCCTGGCCGGAACCAGCCATTTTCTACCACTTCAAAGAAGAAGGGGGTGCCAGGGTAAGGCGCAGCCACGTGGAACAACGCAATGTCCAGCGGCAAAGACTTGGAAAAGCTGATGGTGTCCTGAATGGTCTCCTCGGTTTCCCCAGGCAGGCCGATGATGAAGTAACCCCAGTTCTTGATGCCCGCCGCCCGCGCCCAGCGCAGCGCCCGTTCTGCTTTGTCCGGGTAAGCGCCCTTGCGCGCGTGGCGCAAAATCTGCTCGTTGCCGCTTTCGATGCCCCAAGAAATGAGGTGACAGCCCGCCTGCCCCATGAGCTGCAGCATCTCTTCGTCCACGTAATCGACGCGGCTATTGCAGGTCCATTTGATGTTGATGTTTTGCTCAATCATCAGCTTGCACAGCCCAATAACCTGGTCACGGTTGACGGTGAACAGGTCAGCGTACATGTGGATGTTGTGAATGCCCTGCTTCTTCAAGGCCCACATCTCTTCCATGATATTTTCTGGAGTGCGCAGCCGCACGGAGTATTGATAGCTGACGTGCTTGATGCAGTAGGTGCAGCCGGCCGGGCAGCCGCGGCTGGTCACGATGAAAGTAAAGGGGCCCTTAATCAGAGGCATGCGCTGCTTTTCCAGGGGCAGCAAGTGGTGCATGGGCAAAGGCATATCATCCAGGTTGGCGATGAACGGCCGTGTCTCATTCACAATGATCTCACCGCCCTGCCGCCACACAATGCCCTTAATACGCGACATATCCACGGCGCCGTCCTCGGCTATAGCAGGGGCATATTCCGGATCATGGTCAGCAAATAGTTTCAAAACACTGTCCGGCCGCTGGTCGATTTTGCCCTCTAAATGATCCAACAAATCGCGAATGGTTAAGTCTGGCTCGCCCAGCAAAACCATATCCAAAGCAGGATACAACCGCATCGTTTCCACCGGAATCGGCGTAACATGGGTCCCAAAAGCGATGGTCAGCGCACCACGCGCCTTGGCCAGGAAACAGCCATACATGTCATTTTCCAGCGTCGGGGCCGTAACCTGCGTCATGTAATACTTGGGCTGCAATTCCTCAATTTTCTTGGCGAATTCCGGCCAGCTCATGCGCTCGGCATTTGCGTCAATGACGGCCACTTTGTGCTCCGGATAAAGCATGGCCGCCATCTGCGCCAGAGAAACCTGGGGCCACACCATATTCTCACGAGTGCGCCGCCCCACCCGGTGCTGGGTGCGAATCCACAACCCCCCGTCTGGGGTCGGTGGGTTGACTAAGAGAATGTCTACCGCTTTTTCAGAGCGTTGAGATTGCAGCAATCCTTCACGCACAATCGCATCGGCATTGGGAAAATCGGCCATCCGCAAGCGCGGCACGCGGCGCGTGCCCAAATTCTCACGTAGGGGATCTTTTGTTTTTGTACGGCCGTTTCCATTTACCTGGCCATTTCCATTCACTTGCACATCTTCTGTTTTAATTTGGCTCATGTTCTACCTCCAAACTCGGACAAACAGGTTGCCCAAGATCAATTCCGGTTATCGCTCCCATTTTCGCCAGCTATTATTACATTATTTCTTACAACTATAATAAAAATCCCGCTTCCCTCACCCTACATTAAACCCAAATCTTTCTGCGTCAGCAGTTCCCGCTGGCCTAATTCTTCCAAAACCCGCAGCAGGACCCAGTAAATAATGAGCTGCACGCCTACTAGGGTAGCCATGGCGCTGCCCAGCAGCCACAGCCACAGCCGTTCAATTTCCCAGCCGCTTACACCCAAGGCCAGGCTGACAATGGCGATGAAAAGACCCACGAGAGTGCTGACCAGTCCCATCCAGCCAAAGTGGTGGTTGAGGGGGGTCTTCTTAAAAATGGGTTTGCCCAGCAACCCCTGGCGCATAGGACGCTTGTGGAAGATGGTTACCATGTAATTAAAGGTTACACCCAGGGCAAACAAACTGACGCCGACAACGGCCGTTACCAACGCCGTAAAAACAGCCGCCACACCCCAAGCCCCCAGCTCCGTAACGCCACTTAACCGGGCAATAATCAAGCCAAGAATAATAAGTCCCGACAGGCCCACGCTCCCCACGCCTAACATGCCTAAAATGCGCACCGGATTGTAAGTCAGTGCCGTCCAGACCATGGACTGCAGGAACAGCGTGCCATCTCCTACCACACTCAGCTTCGAGCGGCCCAGGCGTTCGCTGTAAGGAATGGGCACTTCCTTAATCGAAATGCGTTCGTGGATGGCGCGAGTGCTCATGACTGGCGTCAGGTTCAATCCATCGGGCAAAGGATACACCCGCTCCATGATCTCGCGGTGGAAGACCCGCATGCCGCTGGCGCTGTCTGTGACCCGTTGGCGGCCAATGAGGGAAAGTAAATTGGCAAAGAAGAAATTACCCACACGGCGAGTAATGGGCATCTCGCTTTCTGCCCCCGCCATCCGGGAACCAATCACCAGTTCAGAACCCTTCAATGCTTCGGCACAAAGCTGGGGAAAATATTCGGGTGGGTACGTGCCATCAGCATCCAAAAAGCCAATCAGCTCGCCCTTGGCCGCGCCAAATCCCGTTTTCAATGCACCGCCGTACCCTTTGTTTTGTTCGTGCTGAATCAATCTAACCCCGGAAATTGCCTTCGTGATGTCTACCGTGCGGTCCTTTGAACCGTCATCTACAACGATGAGTTCCAGGTCATCTACGCCTACCTCGGTGAGGGCCTCACGCACTGATAATACGCGGTTGGCTATTTCGGCAATGCCGTCTTCTTCATTATAAGCTGGAATTACTACAGAAAGTGTGGTCATAAGGTTTTCTCTAGGTTGGTTAGTTAGTTGGTTAACAAACCAGCAAACTAGCAAACCAACCAACTAATAAATTATCTGTTCTGTTTTTGGGCTGCTGCCATCAATTGTTTTCAATATTCGCGCGGGCACACCGCCAACCACCGTGTGCGGAGGGACGTCTTTTGTGACCACGGCCCCGGCAGCCACTACGGCCCCTCTGCCCACGCGCACGCCATCGGTAATGACGGCGCCTGCACCCAGCCACACGTCATCTTCAATGACAATGCCTTCGGCGGTGATGCCTTGCTCGACAAACGGCCGTTTCGGATCGTCAAACACGTGATTCACCGCAATAATTTGTGTGAAAGGCGAAGTATACACCCGGTCGCCGATGGTCACACCCCCTTGCCCGCGAATGACGCTGTATTCACCTACCAGGCTGTTTTTACCAATTTTGATTCCTGAGTGAGGCATGTGGCGGAAATTATACACGTGCAGTATCGCCCCGTGCATGACGATGGTCTCGTCGCCAATCTCAATACCGTTAGGCGTGGCGTGTAAATAAGCACCCTGGTCCAGGTAAACGCCATGCCCCAATTTTATATTACTGGCAAAACGCAGGCGCACACCACTTTCGATAGCTGCCATGCCGTCCATTTTCATAATCAAGCGGTATAAAATCCCCCGGATGGCAATGCCTACAAGTGTAGGTATCCACCCCACCAGCAGGTACAAAGTTTGCTCTAAGGCATAGTGACCCAAACCTGATGCCTGTCGGCCCAAGTAGAGTCTGAGATTATTAGTTAATGAACTCACACGGATTTACTTTGTTTGCTCAGGATGGGTGACCAGACAGTTTGTAACCTGCTTGGGTTTTCTCTACTTCGAATAAGCGTTACAATTCCCATAATACCAACCGCATTATGGTCAGGGTATCTTACAACACAACTTACACCCAGTATGGCCAATCCAGAGCGGGAGAAAACAATGCAAACTCTTTTCAACGGCGTTTATGATAACATGACAGTGCTGGTCACCGGACATACAGGTTTCAAAGGTTCCTGGATGGTCACCTGGCTGCGAGCGTTGGGGGCCAAGGTTATAGGTTTCAGTTTACCGGATCCACCCTCCAATCCTAATAATTTTGATGTTTGTGAATTATCCAAACAGGTTGAAGATGTGCGTGGGGACATGCGCGAGGAAACGGCCGTTTCCCAACTCATCGCCACCTACCAGCCCACCCTCATCTTTCACCTCGCCGCCCAGCCGATTGTCCTGCGCGGCGTTGCCGAACCCAAGCTCACCTTCGACACCAACGCCGGCGGTACGGTAAACCTGCTCGAAGCCGTGCGCCAGCATGGCCAAAGCGTGCGCGGCATTGTTGTCATCACCACCGACAAGGTATATGAGAACCAGGAATGGTTGTGGGGCTACCGTGAAAGCGACCGCCTGGGCGGTCATGACCCTTACAGTGCCAGCAAAGCCATGGCCGAACTGGCTACAGCAGCCTACCGCAGCACATTTTTTGCCCCGGAGAGTTACGCCCAGCATAAGGTGGCTATCGCCACTGCTCGCGCCGGAAATGTTATTGGCGGCGGTGATTTCGGCCAGTACCGGCTGGTGCCCGACTGCATGAAAGCCCTGATGAAGGAAGAACCGATTGGCGTTCGCAATCCGCTCAGCGTGCGTCCCTGGCAGCACGTTCTTGAACCGCTAAGCGGCTACTTGTGGTTAGGTGCAAAGCTGCTGCAAGAAGGTCCCGCTTTTGGTGAAGCGTGTAATTTTGGCCCGCAAGAGCAGCAGGGCATCTCCACGCGCCAGATTGCGGAAGAGCTAATTCGCCTCTGGGGCAGCGGCTCCTGGGTACACACGGAACCTGGTTACGCAAAAGTTGAAACAGGTTTGCTGCGGCTCAGTTGGGACAAAGCCGCTACGCGGTTAGGCTGGCAGCCGGTTTATTCCTGGAAAGAAGCGTTGGCCGAAATTGTAGATTGGTTTAAGGCGTATCAAACTGAAGAGCCAATGGACAGAGTGCTCACGCAGCACATTCATACTTACGTTGCGCAGGCACAGGCACGGGGTCTGCACTGGGCAACATGTGATTAGTCACTTCAAGGAGTTTCCCATGTACCGCATCGAGTCTTTACTATCTGCTCGCTTATTTCTTGTTCCGCAGTTGGTGGGCGATCAGATCTATTTCATCAGCAATTTGAACGGCCGTATGAGCCTGTACGTCATGAAACACGGGGGCAGCGTGCCCCAACCCCTGCTGCCGCCCCACATCGCCCTGCAAAACCCGCACCTCATGGGCGGCCGTTCTTTCGTCGTCTTCCCCAAGCTGGGCAAAATCATGGTCATGCTCGATCAGGATGGTGACGAAGATTACCAGCTCATGTTCATTCCCCTGGAAGGTGGGTATCCAGAACCCATTTATGGCGACACCTTTGCCGGGCACAGCCTCTTTGCCGGCGGCGAAGACCTGGAGCGTAACCTCATCTACCTCATTGCCCAATCTCGCTCTGAAGCTCTGTTTACTTCTTACCTGGCCCACCTGGAAACGGCCGAATTGACCAAGCTGGGCGAGGGCAAATATGGGGCTTACCCGGCTGCCAACAATGAAAACCACGACAAGTTTGTCATCATGGAGCAGTATGGCATGGGGGATTCGGTACTTTACCGCTATAACTTGGGCGATGCGGAACGGCCGTTACTCTTTGGCAAGCCCCTCGATCAGCGGCAGCCCGGTGAGCGGGTTGCCCCCACGGCCATCAACTCTCTACACTTTGTGCGCGACGACAGCGCCCTGTTATTCAGCTCCGCCATCTTTGAGGATACCTACAGCCTGGGACTCATGCCCCTGCACGACGCCCAAAACCTGCAAGAGGTCACCATTTCCGGCATTTCCCATACCGGCGTAGGCGAACTTGAAGATGTAGAGCACCTCACCGGCAGCCGTTACCTGCTGCAATACAATATCGACGGCTGTTCCTGGGTGTATGAAGCCACGTTTGACGAAAACACGCTTCATTTTTCCGTTGACCACGTACTGGTCGGCCAGGGTGAATTAGCCGGCGGTGTGCTGGAATCGATTAAATATGACAAAGCGGGTGACCGTTACGCATTGTCATTTTCTACGGCCGTTTCCCCCACCCAGCTTTATACCATCGAAGGTCCCCAGCGCCATCAGCTTCTATGCCACACCGCCGAAACCATACTGGGAATTCCCGCGCATCTCCTTTCTCCGGGTGAAGATGCCAGCTATACCTCTTTCGATGGCCTGCGTATTTCCGCCCGTCTCTACCTGCCCGCCCCCGCCTTGGAATATGAAGGGCCGCGCCCGCTTGTCTACTACATTCACGGCGGCCCGCAAAGCCAGGAACGCCCCGACTTTGCCTGGTTCTCCATGCCCCTCATTCAATTTCTCACCCTTAACGGCTTTGCCGTCTTTGTGCCCAACGTGCGCGGCAGCAGCGGTTACGGTTTCGACTACATGAACCGCGTCAACCAGGATTGGGGCGGCAAAGATCGCCTGGACCACGCCCACGCTATGACCGAGGCGCTGCCCCAAGACGGCCGTATCGACACCAGCCGTGCCGCGGTCATAGGCCGTTCTTACGGCGGCTATATGACCCTTACCCAGGTTGGCCGCCATCCTGAGCTCTGGGCCGCGGCTGTAGATATGTTCGGTCCCTACGACCTCTTCACCTTCATCGACCGCGTGCCCGCCACCTGGCGGCCTTATTTCCTGATTACCATTGGCGACCCGGAAAAAGACAAGGATTTCATTACAGACCGCTCGCCCAAAACCCACATTCAAAACCTGGCCTGCCCCATGCTGGTCATCCAGGGCAAAAACGACCCCCGGGTGCGCGAAATCGAATCCCGCGAGCTGGTAGAAGAACTGCAAAGCCAGGGCAAAAGGGTGGAATACCTGATGCTTGAAGATGAAGGGCACGACGTGCTGAAATTTGAAAACCGGGTGAAGGTCTACAATGCCATCACCGATTTTTTCAAGGAGCACCTATTGTAAGCCAAGAGATGCCATCCCCTCAAAAAAGCTCTGGTTCGTCTGCACCAGAGCTTTTTATTTTTCAAGCCTCAGTAAAAGGCCACGTCCAGCTTCTAAATGCAGGTGGTCGCCGGTTCGGATTTCGCGGGTGGCACCACGCACGTTGGTGATGGCCGGCAGGCCAATTTCGCGCAGGATGATTGAACCGTGGGAGAGATCGCCGCCAATTTCGCTGACCACGCCAGACACCAGGGCAAATGTTGGTATCCAGCCCGCATCAACAGAGGGAGCAATCAATATGGTATTTTCAGGATCAAAACCATCAGGCAGGCGCATAGCCGGTTCGGCAAGAACCCAGGCCCGGCCCTCCACGGCCCCGGTGGTCAGGCTGACGCCGGTGAAACGGCCGTCTTGCCTGGTGGCGGTTTGCGCATTTAGGCGAAATTGCTCCAAATCATCAAAGCGGTACAGTAAATCGGGCAGCACGTATTGGCGCAGATCGTCAAGCTTGGCAGCACGCTGCGCAATGTCTTCCGCAGCATAAACCTTGCCGTCGTCCAGCGCACAGACCTCTGGCGGAGAAAGCAGCCAGAGAGCGGCGGTGTCAGGGAGCTGGCCGCGGGAAACGGCCGTTTCGGCCAGAGCCAGCAGCCGCTGCCGCAGCGCATCGTAAGCCCGCATCGCTTCATAACGCCACCACTCCCGCGCATTCAGCACACGGCGACACTGCCACCACACCGGCCAGGTCAGCAGCGCCCCAAATGTTAGTGGTGACGGCTCTGGTTTGGGCGGCACGGCATGAATCAGACTGTGCAGCAGCGCAGCCGGTTCTTCATGGTAGCGCGGCCGGGCAATATCGCTTTCGTAAACGCCACGATGGCCGTGCCGCGCAAGGTAAGCTGTCCACATTTCGCCAAAGGTGGCGTCGTTGGGTACTTCGCCTTGGTCTAAACTGGCCAGCACGGCGGGATGGCCGGCGGCATAGCGGCGCAGCGGCCCCAGTTCGGTGTACATGGCCGTGGAAATCGCCTGATGCCGCGCGTTGTGCGCAGCCAGCGTATGGGTGCGTCGTAGAATTAGGAGAGGCAGGCTCAATGCCGCCGTCAGGTTGAACATTTCAGTTACCAGTAAGGCAAACAGCCCGGTAAGGTTGTTCGTGCAGGTGGTAAATGAGTCGCCAGGGTTTGCAGCCACGGTCCGCACCTTAGCCGAAGCGCGGCGCGCATGGGCCACGGCCGTTAGCTGCGCCCAACCCTGCTTAAGCAATGGCCCACTCTTCCCTAAAAAGCGTGTCAGGCGGAAACCCGCCTCCTGATCGGCCGCGCCGCCAATGGAGTTGGTCACCAATTGCGTAGGCAGCCCCCAGGTGCGCATCATGTCCGTGAGGAGGGAAATGTTGAAAAGGGGGCGTCCCGCAAACACTTCAATTATTGGGCGGCCGGTGGGCAGGCTGCGGTCAAATTGACGGTAGTAAGCAAAAAGTTCCGGCGCGCAGGCGGCCACAATGCCCGTCATGTAAGGTGAAGGGGGATCGGGCATGATTTCTTTGATATTGGCAAAGGTGAAGGCTTCATTACGCCGCGGGGGGCGCGTAATAGGACGAACTTGAATCAGCCAGCAGGTTTGCCCATCGTCAGCCCATTCAACGTCCCAATTACCCTCACCAAAGGTGCGGCGCACGCCGCGCAGCAGCTGCTGCAGCCGCCGGGCAAAAGGGGGGGCGTCAGGATTCGGCCGTTCCCACCTCCGTAATTTTGGCAGCCGCAGCGTTTCGCCCGCAACCTGCCCACCAACCAGTTTTTCGGCCGTGCCGGAAGTGAAATTAACCAGGTCATCCTGAAAATCTTGCTCGGTGAAAGCGACTCCCGACACCTGGGCGTCTACCATCTCCAGCACCAGCACGTCGCGGCGAAAGTCGCCGGGCCGCTGCAGGGCCGATGTCCACACGGCCGCCAGAGAATTGGCCATGGCCTTTGGATGCTGGAAATCGACGTGGAGGGCAGAGTGAAAGTAGCCAGCCAGGCTGGCTTCGGGACGGTCTTCGGCAGCAAAGGCGGAACGCACGGCTACCGGTTTGTTCAGCGTTGGAAAACGAACTTCCTGGTACAGAATTTCGTGCAGCCAATCTGGGTCTGGCACCCTTACCTGACCACCCGCCACCTTTATGACGCCTTCGTCCAGCAGCAGTTGGTAAAACTCGTGCAGCAGGATTCCCCCATTGGGCACAGGCAGCCCGCGGCTGGCGGCAATATCGAGTAACTTGCCCTTATTGCCAAGGGGATGTTTGCGCGAGCGTCTGGAACCGAGCCAGATAAAGGTGGACTTTGCCATAGAAATATCGCCGGTAATCAGGCGCGGGGATGAGAAACGGCCGTTTTCCCTCCAAAATCCTGCAATTGTGTGGCCAACGCACTTACTTCAGCAGCATAGGCGGCAGGCTGCTCCAGCATGGGAAAGTGATCCCAACCGGGCACGATTCGCACCACGTGACGGGGCAGCAATGCTTTATAGTCCTCAAGCTGATCGACGGAAAGTACCCGCTCATCTTCGCCCCATAACAAGGCGGCGGGCATGTCTAAGAGGCGCAGGCTGGCCCACCACTCCGCCGTAATCAAGGTGAACATCTGGCCGAACACCTGGCACTGGCGGTACTCGTTAAAAAAGCGCGTGGTCACCTGCTGCGGCAGGGGTTGGCTAAAAAGCAACCGCTGCCAAAGGGGTCGCAGGAGGGGCGTGCTGAAAGCCCATTGGCCCAATTTGGCCATGCCTGGCAGGCGCATGAGCCGGGGGAAAAAGCGGGTGTCGAGGCGGGTGCCCACCGGTGCGTGCAAAATCAGGCCATCCAAAGGGTAATGTTGGGCATACTCCAAAGCGATTGACCCCCCAATGCCCGTACCCAGCAGCAGCAACGGCCGTTTCTCACCCGCTATCTCCGCGTGCAGCCATCGGGCATAATCCGCCAATGACTGGAGGGCGGGGTCGCGCGGCACGTCGGCAAAACCCGGCAACGTGACCGCCCGAAACCGGATGGTTGGCGGGAGGTGTGGCGTCAAGAGCGAAAAGCGGAATCCCCCACCCCCATTGCCATGTACGGCTATGAGCGTCAAATCAGGCATGGTTCATTTTCTGCAGCACGGGCAGATTACTTAACGCAGCAAAATCGGGATGGTCCCCGGCATGTTGATAATCGTGCTGCCACAAAATTTGCTCTCCTTGCACCAGGAACAGCCCGGGCATTATCCAGGGATCGCCCACCGGTGTCCCGATAAAGTGCCCTTTGCGCGCAGCCCGTAGGCCGCACGCCCACACATCAGGGCCAAACATTTCTTTCATCCCGCCGCGGCGGATGCCAAAAGAATCATAGAATACGCGGGGCAAATCGGCAATGGCTCGCGCTTCCGGCCACAGTTTGCGGAAAAAAGCGTGGCCATCTTCTACCGTCCCCTGGAAAAACAGGATTACTGGTGGATAGTTGGGATCGCGCCCGGCGATCTCGCGGAGATCCTGCACGGTCTCCCGGCAAAAGAGTCAACCAAAATGACGCAAGAACACCAGCAGCGTCGGTTGGCCCGGCAATTGGTCGCGCAGCGTTCCCGCCTGCAAATTTAAGCCTTCCACATCCTTATCCAGTATTTCTGGCACTATTTTTGTATTCATTTCAAGTAACCTCCACAAAACAAAAGGGTTAATCTGTGCAAATTATTCTGTTTTGCACAGCTATTGTCAAGTATTTACCTACATTTGTTAAGGTTTCTCGCGTCCGCACAAAACCGGTGGAGCGGACGCTGACGGCTGACATCAGCTGGCTGGCGGCCGTGCGCGCCAATGGGCAAATACCGGACACAGTCACCATCATCGTCAATTCGGAGCGGCTGCCGGGCGATGGCACTTATACCGGCAACCTCACCTTCCACAGCGACCTGGGCTCCGTCACCGTGCCGGTCACGGCTACGATTATCAACGTGCCTATGCGCAACGTCTACCTGCCTATGATCATTCGCTAAACCGGGTAGAAAAATCAAAAAAGCCCTGGTTGAGGTGAGCCAGGGCTTTTTTTCGCAACTATGCGGGTAAATGTTGTTTGTACCAAGCTATCGTATCCTGGACAGCTTCGACATGAGGGGTGGGACTGGCCCCAAAGGTTGCCGCAAACTGACTGTGGTCTACAATGTATGGCTCTTCAAACTCATACATCATTTCCTTAAATTCTCGCAGGGTGGGGCTAAACAAGCCTAAAAACGAAACCATTATCCGCCCGGCCGCGCGGGTTTTCAGCGGTTTGCCCACTTCGGCTCCCACCATGTCCAAAAACTGGCGTGTCGTCAGCGTTTCCGCACTGGGCACATGCCACGCCCGGCCAAAGGCCGCTTCCTGCTCGCTTAACTCCACCAACCCCCAGGCAAAATCACGGATGTAGGTGTATGTGTGGGGTACATCCAGGTTGCCTAGCAAGTTAACTGTTTTGCCCGCCAGCGCTGCGCCAAACACCATCTCACCCACGGCCGAATCCAGCACGCGGGGCCCGTAGAAGTCTGACGCGCGGCCAATGGTTACCTGAATCTGCCCGGCGGCATGGGCATCCCGCAATTGCTGCGCCAGCTCTGCCCGCGCCCGTCCCTTACGCCCGGTGGCAGCATAAGGCAACCCTTCTTGAATGGGCTTGCCGCCTGTGGGTCCGTACATGTACAGGTTGTCACCCACCACCAGCCGGGCCTGCGTACGGCCGATTCCGGCAATCAGACCACTGATAATTGGCGGGAATTCCTCCGGCCAGCGGTGGTAAGGGGGCTGGGCGCACTGAAACACCACGTCGGCGTCAGCACTGAGGGCGGCCACGCTGTCCGCATTGGTCGCGTCGCCAGCCACGATAGTGACGCCTGCTGGTAAGGTTTCTGGCGCTTTCCCACTGCGGTTCACCAGCGTGACTTCCCGCCCCCGTTGCACCAGTTCATCCATCACCGCCAAACCTAATGGACCCGTACCAAAAATTATGTTCTTATCGCTTTTAAGAGTAGTCATGTCTATTGTTCCTTATTATTACTGGTTTGAGTGAATTATGAGTGGTTATCAGGTCAACACCTCCTGGGCGTACAACCCCACCAGCCTGGCCATGATGATAGTCAGATAAAGCACGCCGATGACTGCCTCCAGCGTAACCAGCGCTCGCGCCCACATTGACACCGGTAAAATATCGCCAAAGCCCAAAGTGGTCAGAGTCACGTAGCTGTAATAGGTAAAGGTTTGCCAGGGGATGAATGCGCCGCCGGCGACATTGTCCACAAAAGAACCGGGCTGTGTGGTTTCGAGCAAGCCATAAACAGGCACAAAAAGCGCGCCCAGCAGCAAATAAACGGCCACAGCCGTGTAAAGTACATCCCTAGTGATGTCCCGCGTGTTGAATATGTAGCGCAGCAAGACCCGCACAACCATCAACTGAAAAGGGAAGATGGCGCCGTAACCTAACAGCAGCACCCAGGTTTCTGTCTGGTTGAAGGCGTAAATGGCCCCGGAAATAAGCCAGACAACACCCAAGATGATGAGAACAGCCGTTTGCCGGGGCGTGTCGTGGGCTACAATAATGTCCGCTACGATGAGCGACGCGTACAGCATCTGGTAAATGAGGGTGGACAGCAGAGAGCCATCGGCCGTTATGGGGTAAATAGACATTATATCGATTAAATGAGATAGAATGACGTAACCTTGAAAACAACACCCTACCAGCTTAACAAGAGATGGAGCATGAGTAAATATCAGGATTACGCCGATAAACCCAGAGAATTTCTAGCCTTAACCGGGTACACGCGAACAGAATTTGATGCCTTGTTACCGCATTTCGCAAAACAGTTTTATGAACATATGAAACAGTATCGCCTGGATGGAAAGCCCAGAGGCAAACGCAAGTACAGCGATTATCAGAACAGCCCGTTGCCCACACCAGCCGACAAGCTCTTTTTCATTTTGAATTACCTCAAAACCAACAACCTACAAGAAGTACAAGGTGCCATGTTTGGTATTAGCCAACCTAAAGCCAATCAATGGATTCATACCTTGCGGGTGGTGTTACAGCAAACCCTTACCTGTTTGAATGAAATGCCTGCACGTAGCATGGCGGAGGTGGTGTTTAATGATGACTGCACCCTCTATTTTCATGATGGCACCGAGCGTCCCATTCCCAGACCAACCGATGCCGCCAAGCAAAAAGAGTTCTACAGTGGTAAAAAAAACAGCACGGCCTGAAAAACAACGCCATGATTAACACCGCCTGCAAAATACTCTTCCTCACGGCGACCGTCGAGGGCAAAAGACATGATAAAAAGCTTGCTGACGAAAGCACCTATAGGTTGCCTCCTGGTAGCCAGCTGGCCCAAGACACTGGTTTTCAAGGTTTTGACCTGACGGGAGTGACCATTCTTCAACCCAAGAAGAAACCGCGCGGAGGCGAGCTCTCTGATTTGGATAAACATGTAAACGAATGGCTTTCATCCCTCCGCATCCGCGTTGAGCACGCCATTGGTGGCGTCAAACGTTATCGTATTGTCAGGGACAAAATCAGAAATTGGAAGGAGGGGTTTCGAGACGCGGTCATGGAAATCTGTTGTGGCCTTCACAACTTCCGTTTGAACTTTCGTCCGTGGCATTATGAGCCTATTCAACTTCATCTCTTTGTACCTATCTAATCGATATAATCTTTAATGAACTGCACCAGCACCACCAGGGCCAGCAAATAAATCACTTTTCCTTTTAGCAAATCCGCCGGTTTCTTGTTCATAGGTCGTCTCAAGCAGCCGGTAGTTTAATCGGAACCAAGCCAGTTTGTCCAATTCCAACTCGGTGCTAAACGTCTGCTTAACGTCCCTCGACGTACCGCTGCCGCCTGCTACCATCAACAGCGCAGACAACTTCTGCACCCATTTCAACAAAAGGAGATTTTCCTCATGAAATTAATGAAGCGCATTCTGCTGGGCCTGCTGTGGGTACTGCTGGTAGCAGTGCTCATTTTAGGCGGCATCCTCATCTTCGACGCTAATTTTGGGGAGCAAACGGCCGATTTTGCCAACACCCCCTACACCGCCAGCGACGGCACGGAACTGCTCGGCTACCTGGCCGAACCCGCCGGAGCGGGGCCGCATCCCGGCGTGCTGCTGCTTCACGAATGGTGGGGCTTAAATGAGGAGATCACCGTTATTGCTGACGCTCTGGCTGCGGAAGGCTACGTGGTCTTTGTGCCCGATGCTTACCGGGGTAAGCTGGCAGCCCAGGTGCCGGGCGCGCTCTACCTGCGACTCAGCACGCCGGAAGAGGCCATTTTCAGCGACATTGACGCTGGTCTGGCTTACCTGCGCGGCCTGGATAACGTGGATGCGGCGCGGGTGGCGTCGTGGGGCTTTTGCTTTGGGGGTGAGCAGTCGCTGCAATTAGCCCTGCGCCAGCCGGAAAATTTGGCGGCGATGGTGATGTATTATGGCGCGGTGGAAACGGATGCGGAACGGTTACGGCCGTTGCTGCAGGCCCAGCCTGTTCTCGGCGTCTTTGGTGCGGAAGACGCGCAAATTCCCGTGGCCGAAGTGGAATCCTTTGCGGCCACCATGGACCAGTTGGGCGTAGAAAATACCGTCACCATTTATCCTGGGGTGGGCCACGCCTTCCTCACCGCCGAAAACTACACCGAACCAGGCCCGCCCGGCGAAGCGTGGCAGCAAACCCTGGCCTTTCTGGCCGAAAATGTGCAGGGGCAATGATTCGTACTTCTGCAGAGCTGTAGACGAAGGGTGCAAAAAGCATAGGGCAATCAGCCAGCAGGCCGCAGGGCGATAAATTACCCTGCAAGTATTCTGCAGAGGGAGATTGTCTAATGATTCAAAAGAAGCGCTTACCCTTTAGCCCCCACTGGTTGTTGTGTTGGCTGGCCCTGGCTTTGCTGTCGGCCTGCGCGCCGCAAACCTATGAACCGGCGGCAGAAGCAGTTGTGGTGACGCGGGCCACCCCGCAGCCCACCACGGCCATACCCCTGCCTTCGCCAACCCCGGTACAGGAAACGGCCGTTTTCACTCCCACCACCGCGCCTACCCAGCTCCCCCTACCCATCACGCCGACGCCAACACCGTACGCCGTCCCGACCGCCACGTTGCCAACGGCCGTTCCCGCCTTCTCCTGCACCTGGGTCAATGAAATCCCGCAGGCAGAATGCCTGGCCTTGGTAGATTTCTACACCAGCACGGGCGGGCCAGGCTGGTTTGCGCAAGACGGCTGGCTCAACACTCTGACCCCCTGCACCTGGTTTGGAGTAAGCTGCAACAATGGCCACATTTCTAACCTGAATTTCTACGATAACGGCTTGAATGGCGTTTTGCCCGATTCCATTGGTAACTTGTCTGCCCTGCAATGGTTCAATCTCAATTACAGCCAGTTAACCGGTCCCATTCCACCCAGTATGGGCAACCTCACGCAGTTAGAAAATCTCACCATCGCCTTCAGCGGCCTTACCGGCGCCATTCCCCCGGAGTTGGGCAACCTGACAAATCTATACTTTTTCTCGTTGGAAGGTAACGATCTCTCCGGCCCCATTCCCTCGGAGTTAGGCAATCTACCCATCCTTACTTATCTCAATTTAGGGGTCAACCGGCTTTCTGGCTCCATTCCCGCGACCCTGGGCAATTTGGCTGAACTCCAGCTTTTATCATTGCATGACAACCTGTTGGAAGGCCCGATTCCCGAAAGTCTGGCCGCGCTGCCCAATCTGGTTGACCTATTCTTACAGAATAATGCCCTTTCCGGCCCCATTCCGCCCGGCCTGCTAGACGTTTATAACTTTGAATATGCGGGCAATAACCTGGAACTGCCCGACGACTTGCAGCCAACCGTTTGGGCAGGCTGCGAGCAGGTAAGCAGCATTCCCGCTGCGGAGTGCCAGGCGCTGGAAACGCTGTACATCGCCACGAATGGCCCCGGATGGCTCAACCGGGCGGGCTGGTTGGAGAATGGAGACCCCTGCACCTGGTTCGGAATCGAATGTACGGCTGGACGGGTAACGGCCGTTATCCTTGACCAAAACCAGCTTGCCGGTAACCTGCCCCCCGAACTGGGGCAGCTCGCCAGCCTGCGCAGCTTGTGGCTCAACGTCAACGAGCTGTTCGGGCCTATTCCACCGGAAATCGGCCGCCTGGCCAACCTGGAATACCTTTACCTGTCCGTGAACAACCTTAGCGGACCCATCCCCGCCACATTTGGCAATTTAACCCAGCTAAAAGCGCTTTGGCTGGGCTTTAACCAGCTATCGGGTCCCATCCCCGCCGAATTAGAGCAGTTGCCGCAGCTTTTCCAGCTCTTCCTCTCGGACAATCAGCTTACCGGCCCGCTGCCTGACACATTGGGAAATCTATCCAGCCTCATTGAACTAACGGTGAATGGCAATCCGCTGCAAGGACCGCTCCCCAGCAGTTTTACAAACCTAAACCTGGTCACCTTCTATTTCCAGGACACAAATCTCTGTGTGCCAGATCCCGCCATCCAGCAGTGGCTGAGCAGCATTTCCGGTATGCAGGGCACCAATCTATCCTGCAGCGGCGGATAAACTACCCCGCGGCAAGCGATACTGTTGGCGAATTCAAATAGAAGCCAGCGCAGCAAATGGTGAACACCTGGTTTGTGCATGGGGAATCCCTTGAAGCCATTTGGCAGTTCGAACAAGGTTCGTTGCTGCAGACATAGCAATATGTTGTAAGTGTGTTTTGGCTAAACCCACGTAACGCGATTGACGCAATCCCGATGTGCGTACGACTTGTGAAATCGTCCCTTCAACGCCTGCTCGGGTTTTGTATTTTTCCCTCCATGGTGCGGTTTTTTGCTTATGGCGAGTCTCTTGCAAAATTTCATGTTTAGCCTGCTGCCTCAATTTAAGACTTCGCGGCCCGCTTTTTGCGCGGGTACACAAGGAGCGCGCCGTACAAGCCTGACAATCCTCAGGAGCAAAAGCAACAAAAATGGCCTTACCTCTACCTGTCTCTGTATAAGGGTTCCATTTCGTTGAAGTTTTTCCCTTGGGGCAGGTTACGGTACAAGTCTGCCAATCAATGATAAATTGGCTGAGGTCGTATCCCTGCTCAGCAAGTGCTTGCCAACTGGTATCTTCCTGGACCGGGCCAACTAGCGTGACCCCATAAGTTTGGGGACTGTCCAACAACAGACTCGCTTCAACATAGCCACTGTCTACAAAATGCTCTTTTGGCAACAGCCCCCGGTTTTCCAGAGAGCGATGGATGCTTTCCGTCACAGCCACATCCTGCACAGTTGCCGCCGTTGTTTCTACATTGGTTATGACATGCAATTCTTCTGCTAAACACGTTTCCGTCAGGTGCACTTTGTATCCCAACCAATGCGTCGAGCGCTTGACACTATACTTAGCTTCAGGGTCGTAGGGAGAGTTACTCCTCTCGGCTGCCGCTGGGCCATCCGCTGCTTTGCGCCAGCGAACCTCGCCATTTTCTAATCGTTCATATTGATGTTCCCACACCCGGCGTAAGTGGTGCACGGCTGGAACTTCTGGCAGCCAGGCCGGTGCTTGAGGGCTGTCGACCGCTGCCAGTAAATCAAACCCATCCCGGCCAATGACTTCTGCCAACCTTTTCTGCTCAGTTTTCTTTTTCGGCAAGCGGTAAGCTTCCACACGCGCGCCATAGCGATCAAACCACTCTGGATTAACTTGGTCACGCAGCCATTCTGGGTCCAGTGCAGCCAAACGATTCAAGGTTGCTCGTATTGTTTCACCTACTGTTTCCAACCGGTTCAATTGGCGCACAGCAGCCAGCACATACGTCGAATCCGTGCGCTGTTGCCTTGTTTTCAACAAATCTTTCTCTTGGAGTAGAGATAGAATCTCGTCGAGTAGCTTTTGCCCAGCTTCTCCGGCGATTAAACGGTCGCGAAACTCGCTCAGGACAGAGTAGTTAAATCCAGCATCGGTTAATTCAAGCCCCAAAACGTATTTCCAATCGATTCGCGCGCGCACGGCATCTGCCGCTTGCCGGTCGCTTAGGTTCTCCATAAACTGCATGATCGTCACCAGTGCTAGTCGCCAGGGCGTCACACCAGGCTGGCCGAGAGATGGATACAATTCCGCAAAGTGGCTATCAGTAAATATGCTGCCCAGTTCATCCCGCAAAACTGTGTAGGTGTTGCCTTGGGGAAATGCGGCTTTGACAACCCGTGCGGTTTCTGCTGGAATTTTCTGTGTTTCGGTCATTTTCAGAGACATAAATACCTCCACGTTTGTTTTTATTGGAAGGGCATCTTACTCTAATTTCGAATTCGCCAACAGTATCGCAAAGCTACGGGGTTTCCGCGCCGGGAGGTTTTATGAATTGGGCGGGTTTTGGGTCGCCCTTTTCCCTCTGCTAGACAAGTCCCGCTTCCCTCTGCTATCATCGTCATACGAAACAAGCCCATTCCCCGACGAGGATAGCTATGGCAGAACCCCAAACCACCACGTTTAACAAAATTGGCCTGCACATCGGCCCCTACACAAATCCTGAGCTCCTGCAAATTTGGCTCAATCAGGTTGACCAGGCCAATATCCCCATGTTTCTCACTGTTGTGGGCGATTTTCATTTCCTTTTCAACCTGGTAGGGCGCTTGGGATTTCCGGCCAATCACACCATCGTTTTTCAATTTCACCCGCAGCAGTTGGCTGAAGCCGTCGGTTCTCAATTTGACTTTACCAACGCGGACTTTTACCGGAAAAACCAAAGTCCAGAGCAAATCTCTTTGCTGGCTGATGAATACTGGCAGCAAATCGCGCGCCTGCTGCCCAGCGACTTCCCTCGCGACAAGGTCTGGCTGGAATTGCCCAGCAACCTGTCTGAATTGCCACGCAACGAACAAACCATGCAAGCAGATTGGCTGGGTGAATTTGGCTGGGCATTGACGCGACGGACAACGGTCGAAGGGTATAAAGTGGCGCTGTTTAGCTGGTCCAGCGGCCAACCAGACCCCGGTGCCTGGCGCACTAACGGCATGCTGCGCCTGCTGGATTACAGCCAGAAGTACCCTGACCAGATCGCCGTTGCCGTCAAAGAGTTTAGTGGGCGGTTGGACTCCATTTCACCTGATGCCCCGGAAAGCGGTATCGGCCGTTTCCGCAGTTTGGTGCAGGTTTGTGCAGAAGAAGGCATCATGCCCCCGCCCATCTTCATCACCGAATGGGGCTGGACGCGGGAGCGCATTCCCAACCCACGCACAGCCCTCAACCACATCGTCCAGGCCAACGAAGAGCTTTACGCCCATTACCCCGCCGTGCGCGGCGCCGCCTTGTGGTCGTTGGACCCCGACGCCGGTCCCGTGGCCGACCAGGTGTCTGACCTGGTAGAACGCCTGGCCGAACTCACCGCTGCGCGCCAGTTTGAGGTACGCGAAACGGACCCCTACGCCACTGAAGAAAACTTTAGCAGTGAAAGCGCCGCCTACCCCACTTATAATGAAGACTCTGATTTTAAGAAAATAAGCGATCCGTCGCTGCCTGGCGATGATTACAACAACTATCAAACCACCCAACAAACCACGGCGCAGCAAGCACCCATAATCAAGGGGGCGTCTAACCTTGATATCCCAGATAATTTAGAAGACCTGCTTACCCAAACTTTGACACCTACTCCGGAAGAGGCTGCGCCGCTGCGCCCGCCCCACGCCTGGCTTAGTGCTGTCCCCGAAAATGGTGGAAGAGAAGCGCTATCTGGCGCTGACCCGGTAACCTGGGCAATTGAAAAACAAGCGCAGGTAGGTGATCTACTGCTTCTTTTCGAAAATGGGACCCATAACCAGATCACGCACCTGGCAAACGTGATGGAACCCCCTCAGCAGCAGGGACAAGCTGACCCAGGACTGGAACCAGCGTGGACGGCCGTTTTGCACAATATCACTCCCCTTGCAAAATCCGGTAGCTGCCGAAATGCTGATCAGACACCCGCAGCTTGCCAACTGGCAGTTCCCGGCAGAGCCGTTCAGCGACCTGACCGAGGCTGGCCAATGGCCGGTGGTGCGGGACCTGCTGCTGGCCTGGAACCCGGAGCAGGCCACGCGCCTGGCCGAATGGGAAAATGTGACAGACGCTGATTTGCTGAACACGGCCGTTGCCACCGCGCAGCAGCTCCCCCAGGGAAACGGCCGTACGCGAGGCTCTCATCACTCTCATAGAACGCACCTCGGGCAGCCGCGCCCGCCCTGCCCTCCTCGATACCCTGCAGCAAGACCGCGACTGGCGCGTGCGCCGTGCCGCCCGGCAGGCCGCCGGCATCACCCCCACTCCCGACATCCAGCTTGCCGACGCCGCAGCCACCCTGCGCCAGCGCCGCTACCAGGACGTCCTCGAAATGCTTCAGAAAGCCGATGACTCCTGGGAAACATCTGGCACCGAACAGCAGCAAGCCGAAGGCCACAGCCTCCTCGCCCAGGCCTATGACGGGCTGGATGACCGCGCCCAGCGCCCTCACCCACTGGCGCAAAGCCGCCCAGCTCAACCCCGACGCCAGCGCCCCCTTCGAAGGCATCGCCCGTAACACCATCGACAGCCAGCTCGAGAAATCGGAGCAGTTCATCAAGAAAATCGCCAAAAGCGCCCCAGAGAGCGCCGGGCCTTCCGTAGGACTGGCGGCCATTGCCGAACGGCGCAACCAGTACGCCGAAGCCGCCCAATTCCTGGACACGGCAGCCCAACGCGCAACCACCGACCATGACCGGCAGCGCATCGAGTCCCGCCGCGAGGTCATCGTCCAATACCTGCCCGCTCCCCCAGCAACGGCCGTTCCCGACCTCACCCGTTTGCTAGACCCCCGCGAGCGCAAGCTGGTGGATTTTATAGTGCGCCATTTTAGCCGCGACGAGCTGCGCACCCTCTGCACCGAACTTCACGTCAACTACGAAGAACTCAGCGAAGGGGGTATCAGCCGCATGGCCATTGAATTGGTGCGCGGCATCAGCTGTCGCCGGCCGCCTGCGCGAACTCGAAAACCTGGTCAAACAGCACCGCCCCGAACAGGCCTACGTTTTTCAGGATTCTGTGCCCGAACTCATCGAAAACGCCCAGGCTTTATTACCCCAAGACCCTGACCAGGCAATTCGCTACCTGCAAGAACAAAAAGAGGAATGGGAAAATGGCAGCGGTCCCGAACGCGCCGCCATTCACACCATTTTGGCCCAGGCCTACGCCGCCACCGGCAACCAGCGCATGGCTTATATCAATTGGGAACGGTGCGCCAGCTTGCAGCCCAACGCCAACAACGCCTTTATCGGCATGGCTCAGGCTGCCCACCAGGTTGGCCCAGACCTGCTGGACAAAGCTGAAGCCAAAATGCAGGATATGCGGCAGCACCACCCCGAAGCTACCGGTCCCACGCTGGGGTTGGCCACCATTGCCCAACTGCGCAACAAACCGCTGGCCGCCGCTGACCTGCTGGCAGAAACCCCCACCGCCAGCCTGGTTCGCCAGCGGCAAATGGCCCAGGCCGCCAGGAAACTGGTGTCCGCCGCCGAAGCGCCCGCCGACCCAGACGACCAGGGACCGAAAGCTGCCACCCCCCTGGACCTCACCCGGTTTACCCAGGTGGAGAATGCGCCCCTGGCTGACAACCGTCTGAACCGCACCCTGACCGACCTATCCACCGCCCCGGCCGACCTGGACGACAATGAGCAGGTCGCCATTTTGCGCGAATTTGTGCGCCAGACGCTGGCCCTGCCTACCTTGACGGCCGTGCAAAAAGAAGATTTGCGGCGGCGCAGCGCGCGGGTGCTGGCCGATGCAGAGCGCACCCAAAAGGTAACGCCGGAGATGACGGCCGAATTGCGACTGCCCATTCTCGACGCCCTGTTTATCACCCAACCGGCCCAGCGGCGCGCCCTCATTCGCGCTGCCAACCAGTACCGCCAATCCCCAGGGCGGCGGCTGGCGCTATTTTTGCGAGATGAAGCGCGACGGCGGATTCGCCAGCAGCTAGACGCCGGGCGCGTGGCGGAAATGGTTGCCAATGAGACTGCTGAGGAAACACGAAAAACGGCGTATGCAGCATTGAAAACGGCCGTTTTCACGACTGGTTCTTTCAACATGAGCGGCCAACCCCCACAAACCCTGACAAACCTTTGCCAGGCCCAAACGCCGCTGCCGGTACGGCCGTGGCGCAAAGCCGCCGCCATCCAAACCCTGCGTCTGGAAGGTAACCTCAACCACACTGTGCGCGACCTTGACCTGGCCCATTACGATGAGCGCCAGCGGGAATTTTGGCAGTTGCTGCAAGCCCTGCTGCACAACCCCGATGGCCAGACTGCCCACCTGGACAGTTGGGGTCGCTTCCGCCGCTCCCCTCTCCCCGACAGCATGAGCAGCATCTTGCTGGCCGCATTCCACCCTGAAATCCACCTGCCGTACGAAAAGCGGCAGGCCGCACAACTGCTAGAACACCTGGGCCTCAGCGACAAAGCCAACCAGCTAGACTATCGCGCCTACATGACCTTCGCCAACAACCTGCTGGTTGACCCCGACCTGGGCTTTGACGACCTGGACGATGTCGGTCTGTTCCTTTACCAGGCCGCAGCCGGCTGCATCCCGTTCATCCCCGACCCCGCCGAAGACGAACAGGCGCCCCTGCACCCACCGTTGGCCCGCCAGGTATCCCTCCATCCCCAGCAAATAGACACTGCCCTTGTTCTGCCGGATGAAACCTTTAACCAGATTTGCTCCGCCCTGAACGCGGGTAACCACATAATCCTCATCGGCCCGCCCGGCACTGGCAAAACCACCATTGCCCAAGACGTGAGCGCCGCCGCCCACGACGCTAACGCCAACCGGGGCTTCATTTCCGTTACAGCCACCGCCGACTGGACCACTTTTGACACGGTGGGCGGCTATATGCCCACGGCTGACAACCGCCTGGCTTTCAGTGAGGGGATTGTGCTGCGGGCTATTCGCGAACAGAAATGGTTGATTATTGACGAAATTAACCGCGCTGAAATTGACAAAGCCTTTGGTGAAATGTTCACCGTGCTGTCCGGCCAGCCTGTCACCCTGCCCTACCGTGATGGGCATCATCCCATTCGCATTTTGCCGCCTGGCTACCCCCGCCAAAGCGAGAAGGATTACATCATCCCGGCCACGTGGCGGGTTATTGGCACGATGAATGTCTACGACAAGGCTTCTCTGTTTGAGATGTCCTACGCCTTCATGCGCCGGTTTGCCTTTGTGGATGTGGGCATCCCCAGCCCAGACACTTTTAAAGGGTTGATCAGCTTGTTTTTACGCCAGGCTGGCCTGCCCAACGGCGAGGAGGACGCCATAGCTAATGTGCTGCGCGAAGATTTGTTCAATCATGGGCAAACCATTATGCGCCACCGCCCCCTTGGCCCAGCTATTGCCCGGGATATCACGCGCTACATGGCGTACCGGCAGGAGCAGGAGGCCGCGGCCACGCTGGCTCACGTGGCGGAAGCGTTCTTGCTCTATGCTGTGCCGCAGTTTGACGGTTTGGAGGAGCGCAAAATTGTGGAGGTGACAAAAGCCCTGCACAAGATTTTTGCGGATCGATCAGAGGCGATTCAGCACCGGCTGCAAGAGTTATTCCCGCAGTATGCTTTGCCGGAGTTTGTGGCGGAAGAAACGGCCGTAACCCCACCTGCCGAACCTGGTAACGCTACAGAATAACCAGTCAAGCAGAAATTTACCGCTGCAGCTTCCCCGTGCCATCGTTAAACCACACCAGGGCATCATCCAGCTTTCCGGCGACCACGTCAACGCTCCCATCTCCGTCTACGTCGCCCAAAGTGACAGCGTCGCCGGATGCGTAGCGAAATTGGCCGCCCATTTGAAAGCGTCCTTGGCCGTCATTCAACCAAATTTGCCCCCGCTCATCACCGGCAGCCACAGCGTCCAGGTCGCCATCGCCGTCCAGGTCGGCCAGGAAGACGCCACGAGTGTACCCATTGCCTAACGCCTGTTTGCTGTCGCTAAAATTGGCGTGGCCATCGTTCCACCAAACTTCGTCTGCCCCGCGGTTGCCCACAAAAGCGTCCTGATCGCAATCGCCATCCAGGTCACCCAGGGCAACGGCCGTACTGCGCTGCTGCCCCAGCCGCTGGCCGCTGTCGGTGAAGAATCCGGCGCCGTCATTGAGCCACACCGCGTTGGGGTCGTAAGCCACCGGTTCCGCATCTTCGTCCATGTAAAAGGAGTTGGCGGTAAAGGCATCCAGGTCGCCGTCGCCGTCCAGGTCGGCCAGCGCGACGGCCTCGCTGCTGCCCGGGCCAAATTGCTGCGCGTCTTTGGCGGTCAGGCTGCTGCCGTTGTTGAACCATACGGTGTTGTGGGCGTTTAGGGGTGTCCAATTGCCGGACCCTTCAGAAGCGGCGCCGCCACAGCAGCCTACCAGAAACAGGTCAACCAGCGCGTCTCCGTTTAGGTCGGCCGCGGCAAAACGCCAGATACCGGCGAAATAACCCTCGTTTTGTGTCGGAATGGGGGCGGTTTGACTGCGCGGAAATTGACCCTGGCCGTCGTTCCAAAAATATTCAAAAAAGGAACCCCAATCGTTGCTGACCAGGGCGTCCACGTCACCGTCGGCGTCAAAATCGTGCAGCGTCACGGCCACGCTGCCGGAGTCGCCTAACTGCTGCCCACTGTCGCGGAAACGGCCGTTACCATCGTTGAACAAGATGGCATTGGGCACGGTTCCTTCGTTACGGCCGTTGGCCAGGAACGCATCCAGGTCGCCATCCCCGTCCAGGTCGGCCAGGGCCATGCCCCGCGTGCCGGCCGGCGACGGAATACGCCACGCGATGTAAGACAGAAATATCCAGGCCAAAACTGCCAACAAGCCAATCATTGCCACTACCCAGCCTAATTTTTTCATGCCATTTACCTGCACTTTGTGTCTACCCGCGCCTCTAATCATTACGCACGCTGTAATAACCCGGATCACGGGCATGTAGCGCGGCAATTTCTGCCTCACATAGCGGGGTCAGACCCGTATCTTCGGCAGAGTTTGTGGCGCTGTAAACGTGCCCAACTAGATTGGGGCTACTCCAATGGTCGCGGAAAACGTAGCCAAACTGATAGTCGGTTTCATCGCTGTCGTAGCACCAATCCTGACCAAAGATAATCATGGGTTCTGATAAGGTGCGCAGGTATCGGGGCTTTAGCTGGCTCAAGTCGTCCGGATAATAGCCTGTCTGTGCGTGGTAAGCCTTTAGCGCGTGCTCAACCTGCCCAGCGCGGTTTTCGGTTAACCGGTAAAAATCTATTTGACTGGCACGTTCGGTTACCAGCAGCAAAGCGGGTGGCAAAAACAGCAAGTAAAAGAAGGCGGCCAGCTTTGCTCGCCGGGGCAGCGCCACCATCAGCCCTAGGGCTGACAGAAAAACGCCCATGATGGGGATAAACAACCAGAGAATGCCCAGCCCGTCATAGGTACTGTCCCAAATGGCCAGCCAGTAGTAATTGCGCAGGCTGGCGACCAGCATCAGGGCACAAAGGGTGAAAAAGGCAACGGCCGTTCCCCGCATTCCCCCCTGAAGCTGATTGAATCCCAAATAAAGTAGGACGGCACCCATCATCAACCCCGCCGTCATGAACAGGAAAAGAGGTAATGAGGTTTGCAAATCAAAAGGCTGGGCCTGGCTGTTGGGGAAGAACGTGGCCAGCGTGGTTGCGGGCAGCAGCAGCGCCACCAGCAGAAAAAGCGCCAGAATGAGCGCGCCTATTTGCCACCTGGACATGTAACCTTTCCCGCTGGATGAAAGAGCTTGGTCGGCCGTAGTTGGCTTTATCGCCTTATTTGCCGGGATGGGCGGCAGCTGCTGGCGCAAACGGCCGACGAGCCAGGCCGCCGCCGCCAGCCAAAAGAGACCCGCCAGGCGCATAGCTAGCCAAACCCGGTGGCTGAAGGCAATGTTCATCCAACGGGCGTTAGCCAGCCATGGCAGCAGCAGCAGCAAACCCAGCAGCAGCCACAGGGGCCAACCCATGGTAAGCGACCGCTGCCATAGGCCGCGAATGAGCAGCCACAGAGCGGCACCTATTAGCAAACAGCCTACAAGCAGAACGGCCGTAAACCAGAAAGTGGTCGTCTCCGGCCATGCAAAATTAAAGCGCACAGACGTTATCAGGCTGGTTTGTAAGCCAATGATAGCCAGCACCACTCCGGCCAAAAAGAGCCGGTAGCTGCGCACGGCCGTACGGCCGTTTACCAAACTCCACCAGCGCAGCGTGTGCAGCAGCAAAACGCCGACCATCGGCACCAGTACGGGAGTCAGCTCCGCCAACAAATTCTCACCCATACCTGCCAGGGTTCCGCTCCGCACCGGCATTTCCGTCAGAAAATGGCCTACGTAAACGTAAACTGCCCCCGCAGCAGTCCCGGCCAGGTAAAGCAGCCAGACGTCCCAGGCGTGCCACCGCCAACGCAGCAGCACGATGGCAACAACGCCCAACCAGATCCAGGTGACGGCCATCACCCCAAGGCTGACATTCTCCGGCACAAATTCCAAGTACAAAAGCCAGATAATGCCAAACGGAGGCAGCATCGCCACCAAACCAGAGCGCGGCCAGCGCGCCAGCAGCACGTACAAAACCGCCAGCCAGAGCAGGGGGAAACCGACTTCGCTCGCCAATATTTGCGCTGGCTGGTCTAAAAGAGCAAAGAGCTGCCCCGGCGCAACGAGGACTAGCAAAACAAAGAAAAGAAAACCGAGCCAGGCCGCCGACCAGACAGGCCAACCCCGCCACCAGGCTACGATCAGAACTAACAACAAGAGAAATACAAAGCCATAACTAACCAGAAGGCTGACCAAGAGGCCAGTGGCCTGACCAAACAGGAAAAGCAGGGCGCTGCTGCTGGCAATGATGGCAAAAAGAAAATAAGGGAGACCGGCAGCGGCCGTATCCCACCAAGAGGGAGGCGTGGCTGCTGCCACAGCCAGGTGCTGCTGCCGCACCCGCCAATGGGCCAGCAAGCAGTGGCGCGGCCAATCGCGCAGTTCACGCCAGCAGGCTTGCAGCAAATGAAGGCGTCCTTGCGTCACCGCATCCGCCAGCTGCTCCTGGAACACCGCTTCCATTTCTGCGCCAAATTCGTCACGAAACGGCCGTGGATAGAAACGAATCAATAAACGGTAAAAGGCGATAAAAAGAGAGAAGGCTTGCTTCATATTACGCTGCACGCGTCTAGGCGCCTTGGGGTCCGGTTGGCTGAACCCGGTTCATGAGCAGTCCCAGGACAACGGCCGTTACACAGGTCGGCACAAAGCCCAGAAGCAAAAAATCGAATTGATGCAAAGGGTTTCCTGTTATCAAGGCCAACAAACCCCAGCCCACAATATTAGCCCCAATCCACCACTCAGCCCGGAGCAAGCGCCGCCTCAGCAGCAGCCATTGCCCCACACCAATAGAAAATCCCAGCAGGGTAAATATTAGATCCATCCCCCACGATTCGTATCCCCAGGAAACAGGCAAGCTGAGTACCAGGAGCAAACCCAGCAGCCAGCCTCCGGCAGTAGCCAACACCCACCAGCCCATGCGCGGCAAGTAACGGCGCAGCAAACTGTATTGCAGCAATCCCATCAACAGGCTCAAAATTGGTACAAAAGTGTAACCAAACAAATAATCTTCGGTAATGTGGCGCACCCCATCCACATAAATAAAGTCACCGATGGCAAGGGTGATGATTCTGAGAATGATAAGGTTGATGATAAAGGCAACGGGAACACATAATGCCGTCAAAATGATCCAGGCCAGATAAAAGGACCATTCTGGTTTTTTTATTGGGGTCATGGGGAGTTCCTTTTTTGTCAGTGCATGCCAGTGTTCTCGCGCCAGGTTAAGTGGCAGATCGCGGAGTTCGCGCAGGATAAACATCATTATCGTCCATTTGTCCCGTTCAGCCGCATCCGTCATTGTTTGGGTGAAAACGGCCGTCATCTCCTCTTCAAATTCAGTCCGGAAATTGGCTGGATACCAGCAGAGCAGCCAGGCGTAAAAGTGAATGAGAAGAGAAACGGCCGTTGTCTGCACCATACCTTCCTTTAAGCAAAATGATTGCTCTGGACAGCCCGGTGAATCAGGCCCAGTACGCCGGGCATGAACATCGCCCCAAACCAGATAATGATGATAAATAGCCAGGCCACGGCTGAATCCGGCGAGACGAAGAAATTGTTACCATCCAGCGCTTCAACTGCGGCTGATACCGAAGGGTATAAGATGATCGCCAGTTGCAACGCCACAACCCGCCGCCACGGCCGTCGGTCCCACATGTAAAAGAAAGCGCCGCCAGTGATTACCAATGTGAGAAAAAACATGTTCAGGGGTAGAAAGAGGGTGTTGTCGTACCAGCTCTTATTGTCGTAGGAGACGCCCAGGATCAACCAGGTGAGAGCGCCGTAAAGGGCAAAGGAGAGCCGCGTCCAATCTTGCCACATGCCCACGAGCAACTGGCGCAACGGCCGTAACGACCGGGTTAGCAACAACATGATAACTATCAATGCCAGCAGCGGCAGCCAACCTCGCCAGCCCCACTGCTCCCGGCCAAATGTGTAGTCGAACAGACGAAATCCTGGGGTAGAGGTGTCAGCCAGGAAAACGGTACTCATTATTACCACGCCCAGGTAAGCATAACTCCAGCGGGGAAACCGCCGCGCCCAGCCGATGCCCAGGCCAAGGAGCATGAGACCAAGAACATTGAGACTCAAATACCCGTGAATACCATAAACACCATACCCCAACCAAGCTAACGGCGCATGATAGTTCACACCTTTTAGCACATACACGAGGCCAAACAAAACAAAGGGCAAAATCCCGGCCAGAATCGCTAAAGGTTTATCACGTTCTGATGGGTCCGTGTCAGGCGTGTGATTAACAGGGTGTGTGGGGTTCATAACAGCTTCCTCCCGGCGCCAACTGTGCCATTGTTCCAGCATGAGCGCGGCCAACAGGCTGGTAAATTCGCGCCCACACCAAGTGAGCATGGCTGCTCGGCCTCGCTGCCGGGCATCGGCGAGGGCCAGGGTGAAAACGGCCGTCATCTCCTCGCCAAATTCATCATGAAAATCAGGCGGATACAGTCGCAGCAGCAGCGTGAAAATTCGCCCTGCCCATTTCATGCCCGCACTCCGGCGGTGGATTGTTTGGCGGTAGTTACGAGAGACTCCATCCGGGCCACTTCCGCTTGCAGGATGCGCCGCCCCAGGTCGGTGAGGGTGTAGGCTTTGCGGATGCGGCCGTTTTCCTGACCCCCGTCTTCCTCAACCCGCTTAATCAAGCCTTGTTCCAATAGCCGCTTGATGGCCCCATACAGTGTGGAGGTACTCATTTGCACCCGGCCTTCGCTGAGAACGGCCGTTTCCTTCATGATGGCATAGCCATGCCGTGGTCCCGGTGCTAAGGACAGCAGAATAAAAAAAACGGGTTCGGTCAAAGGTAAGAATTCTTGTATCGTTGTCATATTTTTCTCGCAATAGGTCGCATGACGATATATCGTTACGCAGCATATTAGCACAGCTGGAATCACGATGTCAAACATTTTTTCTGAAGAGACTGCCTTTTTTCGCTCCTATGTGGGTGTGATTACCGGTTCTTGCATAAATAACTAAACTAGAGTCTGATGGACCGCATGGGAAAGGAAAAACCAAACCATGGCATATTCCCTCGGCGCGGTATATTTCAAAAATCTCTCGAGTATGAACAGCTCAAATTTACCGGAAAAGCGAATAATATTGTTATTGCCTTCTTGACCGAAACGTACTGGAATATACCTTTTGGGGGGCGTTCTCCAAAAATACCCACCATGAACTTGACGGCACTGTTGCGCGCTCGCGGGCGCACGGCGTGGGCCACATCTTCTACCAGGATCAAAAGCCGTACAGGTAAATGAAAGTGGAGATTATGTCAACCAAAGTAGAAGAAAAATTCAACTAAAGTGGTAGAAAAATTCAACTAAAGTTCAATGCCGGATGTTCCAGCGTTCTCTACAATCGCGTTTGTCATGAAAACGTCCGGAACCACTTTTTCCGCCATCTCCATAATTCTTACCCTGCTGCCCCGGCTTTGTGGGTGGGGGGGAGTAGAAAAAAGGGCCCTTTCGGGCACCAAAAAAATACCCTTTCGTACACTGTCGGCATTTTTAGCGTGGCCTACAATTGCCCTCGCGCAGACTGCCCGGCTTGTTTTTTCGATGCAGCATTTTCGATCTACCGCCAGCCGCCCGAAAGATGGGCGCGCGCCGGGTCGTCGGTTTTTACCCTGGTGGCCTGGCCCTGCCGCGATAGGTGCGACATTTCTTCTGCTGGTAGTGGCGGGAGAGCACGGTCCACAAGGATAGCTGCCAACGATGGTTGCCAACCAACGTGGACTGCCAGCAGCCTGTCTACCCCTTGCAATTTCCTCTGCAGGCAGAGTCTGGCGCCAAAAGGAGAGACATGTCGGCAACACCGTACGCGCCAGCCAGACAGGGCGATAGGCGTGCACCGGCGTTACCCATTTCTGTGGTTGGGTGAGGGTGCAAGAAGGATAGGCCGCATATGGAAGGGACAAACATCGACCTGCAGCTACTACGAGAAATTGTAGGCCCGCTTGCTGGCCGTACCATCTTTGTACAAGGAGACAGACTGACAAATGAACCAGCAAAAACCTTCAGCCGCTTTGCTGGCGGCCCAAGCAGAACTGCTGCGGCTGCGCCAGGCGGCCAGGAGCAGCGCGCGGCGGCCGGCCTGGCGACGGGGCGTCACGCTGCCCATGGCGCCCAATCCTCGCCACCCGCCCGTGAAGCAGACCGCAGCCAGAGCCTGCGCAATGGCCAGACCCTGCTGCGGCAATACCGGGTGCGGGACGGCGTAGAAGAAAACGGCCGTTCCCGCCCACCGGATGCGGATGGAACACACCTGCCAGACGGTAGACGAGAAACGGCCGTTTCCCCGGCCCCCGCCGCCCGCCCTTCTGGGGACCAGACGGCCGTGCTGCACCCCCCACCCGCTTCGGCCCCCCGGTCTGCCGGAACCGCCATACGCCATTACCCTGACATCGGCCTGGCGGCGCTGGCGCAAAGCGCGGCCAGCGCCTACCGGGTCTGGCTGTTGGCGCGCCTGCTGGATGCGGCCGGACGGGGATGGCTGTCCCGGACCGAGATGCGGCAGCGGCTGTGCGCCAAAGCTTCCGCCCAGTACCTTTGCGGCTGGCGGCGGCTGCGGCAGATTCTGGCTGAGGGAGAAGGGCTTTTCTGGCAGCACGATGGGCAGCAGCGGCTGTGGCTGCGCGGCGTGGCGCGGGTAGCCGCCCGGCTGGCGGTAGGCCGCCTGCGCGGCTGGCCGGTGGCCCTGCCCCTGACGGCCCTGACGGAGGGCATGGGGCGCTTCAAGGCGCATCTGTATGCCGCCTTCCACAGCGGCCGAAAGAAGCCGGCGCCGCTCTCGCGTACCGTCCAGCAGGGGCTGACCGGCGTGGCGGCCCGCACCCAGCGCCACTACTGTCAGGTGGTGGGCGTGCCGCGGCAGCGCAACATCGCCATCGGAGAGCCTTACAGCACCCCAGCGGCGCAGGAGCAGGCGTGGCAGCGCGGTGGGGGGCTGCTGCGATTTGTAGACAAAGATGGGCGGGTAGGACGGCCCGGTGGGGAGTACGTGGCCTGGCAGCTGCCAAGCAGCCACGGCGCCCTACACCGGCGCTGTCCTGGCGGGCGACGGCGCAAGATATAGCGCCGCCTGGCAGACCTTGTGCACAATGGGGCGCGGGGGAACGGTCAGGCAGGGAACCGACTGTATCATGCCCACGGCGCGGCGGCGAGCCGGGCTGTGGGGCAAGGCGCTGCGGCCGCCTACTGGCCTGCGCGACGGCGTTCCGGAAACTGCCAGCTGTGGCACGTTTTTTTTGTGACCGGGGCCGGAAAAAAGCTGCCGCCATTCAATGGGGTCTAAGGGGAAAGGGCGCGAACTGCCTGGGGCTTCCCGGAGGGCGCGCTCCCGTAAAGCAGGGAGAAGGCATCCGCCAAGGGAACGGCCGTGGCGGAGACGCCCTGGGAGAGCGCGCAGAAAGAGGCCAGGGCGTCTGGCAGAGGCCGGGCAGCACATGCAGCGCACCCTGCTGCCCCAGGCGCAGGCAGGTAACGACCTGGCGGCCTTCTTCGCCCGGCTGCCCCGGCACGGCCGGTGATGCCGGCGCTGCGGGCGGAAAGGGTGTGGTTGATGAGGCAGAACTGCTGGCCATGCTGGACGGCCTGCTGTTTTGCGGAAAACACGAAGAGATAGCTGCGCCAGCAAAAGGAGAGTGTCCTTTTCTGACGCAGAAAACAGACAAAAAAAGGAATTGATGATGACATACAAACAGATTATTCGGATGCGAGACGATTCCAAGAAGCAGATGGGCGGGTATCGTCACCCGCGCACCCAGCCGCGCAAGCCCTTGAAGGTCAGCGTACGCGAATGGGCCAACCACCTGCTGCAGGGGCGGTTGACGACCCGCGACATAGAAATCGTGCGGGGGCTGATTGGCGTGGGCATGCTCACCCGGCACCAAATCCAGCGCATCTTTTTCAACGACCATCTAAAGCTGGCGGGCAACCGCCTGACCAAGCTGTACCACTACCATTTTTTGGACCGCAGCACCTACTGGCTGGCGGAGATGGGTGCAGAAGGGTTTGAGCCTTGCTACATCTACACGGCTGGGTACGGTGGGGTTGGAGGTGTTTGCCATGCGCATGGGCATCCGGCGCCAGGATGTACCCTTTGCGCCAGGGCGCTACACGCTGGGCCGGGAAGACCATTTCTTGCTGCACGACTTGCAGATAAGCGAGATGTTCACCCGAGCGCAATTGGGCGCCCGCGAACGAGGGATGGAGCTGCTGTGGTTCAATGAGGCTGCCGCCATTTTGCGGGCCGGAGAGGAGGAGATCGTGCGGCCGGACGGAATGGGGGTGGTAATGGGCCAGGAGCGGGAGATCCCTTTCTTTGTGGAGATGGATCGCGGAAACACGGAATGGGCGCATAAGGTGGCGGCCTACGAACGTGCCCGGCGGCAGAGCAGCTGGCAGCAGGCGCTGCAGGTAGATGGCTGGCAGCCAGCGGACTTCCCGCCGGTGTTGTGCGTGACGCCGGCGGCCCTGGCTAAAAAGGCGCTGACGACCATCGGCCAGCAGCGGGGGCAGGTGCGATTCTATCTCAAGACGTGGGAAGCCTTTCTGGCCAGCGACATCGGCGCGGGCTGGTACGACATCCGGCAGGAGAAGGTAGAAACGCTGCTGCCGCTGGCCGGCGGGGAGGAAAACGGCGCTTTATGAAGGGGTATGGATTACTGTTGGGAATAACGGGGCAGCATAAGGTGGGGGAACGAAGTACGGGGCGTTCAGCGGGTGTTCCTATGGGATTCCCGGCGGAAGCCGCCAATCATAGAAACGGGAGGGTGTTCAGGGAAAAGGGCATGCGCCAGGGAAACGACCGTGCGGTCGGCGTGGCTGAGAGAGTGAAAGGATACGGCCGTATGCGGGCCAGCGGGCTCGGGAACGGCCGTTGTGGAGGAACAGCGTGATGGCACAGAGAAAAGGGCCAGGCCGCCCGCCGCTGGAAGTGGCCGTGCAGCGCATTCAGCTTACCCTGCCGCTGCGGGAGGGGGAAGACGACGACCTCATCGCCTTCTTCGCCCGTCACCCGCCGCGGCAGCGGGCACGAGCGGTAGTGGCGGCCCTGCGGCAGGGCAGGGTGGGAGCGGTAGGGGGCACTAATCCCCGACATGGATGAGGCGGAACTGGCGGCGATGCTGGACCACCTCATCTTTTAGCGCCCTTTTTAGGAGCATTGTGGGCATGAAAAAAAGTGAGCGGGATTTTATCCATGAAATATAAGGGGCATAAAGCCTTAAAGGAAGGAAAACGATGGCCAAACCAATTGTGAAATTGCCGCAGGCAAAAAACAAACAGCTGCGCCGGCATCATGCCAGCACCCGGCTGCGGGAGCCGCTGAAGATAAGCGCCCGGCAGCAGGCGCAGATGCTGATAGAGCAAAATCGGTTAAGTGACCGGGACATCAATCTGATTCGCGCCTTCATCGCGGTGGGGATGCTGACGCGGCACCAGATACAGCGGCTCTTTTTCGCCGGTAGTGAAAAACGGGCGGCTAACCGGCTGGCGAAACTTTACCATTACCATTTTGTGGAAAGGGACATGTCCTGGATGGAAGGGATGCAGACCATGGGGCTGGCGCCTTGCTACGTGTATACTGCGAGCCGGGTGGGGATTGAAGCCTACGCGCTCTATACCGGCACACCTTACCCACAGGTGCCCTTCAGCCCCGAGCAGTACCAGATTATGCGGCAAAATCACAAGATGCTGCACGATTTGCAGATAAGCGAGATGTTTGCGCGCTTGCAGGTTGAGATGGCGGAAATGGGGTATGAGATGACCTGGTACAACGAGCGGGCGGCCATCCTGCGCCAGGGGGAAGAAGAGCTGGTACGGCCGGATGGGGTGGCAATATTGGAAAAAGCAGACCGCAATGTGGAGCAAGGGTATTTCATCGAGATGGATCGGGGGAATACGAATTGGGAGAAGAAAGTCAGCTACTATGAACGCGCCTACCAGCGCAGCCCGTGGCAGCCGCTGCTGCAGGTGGAGCGCTATCCGGCGGTGTTGTGCGTGGTGCCGGCATTACTGCTGGGAGAGGTGGTCAGCGTGGTGCGGCAGAAACGGCCGTTGACGCGCTTCTGGCTGAAAACGTGGGCAGGGTTTCAGGCGGGGAGCCTGTTGACGGGCTGGGTGGACCCCTTGCGCGAGGGTGAGATGCACTTGTTGGGAGGATAGGCCGGCAGACTTAGGGGCGGGGCGGGGGCAATGCTTAGGGGTAATGTTTGGGCGTAATGCTGCGGGGCGGCCCCTAAGCGCTCCCTAAGCTAACCCTGACGGCCATACCAGAGAGAAAACCACGCCTAAACCCCGCGAGGGTATCTAGGAAAAATGGGGTATTGGTGAAAAAACTGCTACGCAAGCGGGAAACAAAGCAGAAAGTTTGGGGGGCGAGAAGGGTTAGAGGGGCCGCGCGGTGCGGTAGTGCATTCACTGAGACCAGAGGGTGAGGCTGTTTGGGCCGCCTTTAAGGGTACCTGCCAGAATCGTGTGGAATTGCGCAATAAGATGAATTCACTCTGGAACAGCGTCCCCAAACCAATTGCATGCGTGCTTTTCCCAGCGCTTCTTACATTTTGAGATTGCCGTTCCAGATGTCAAAACGACTATTGCACTTTTCTGCATGTATATTGAAAGCACCCTTAAGCGGCCTAAATCTAATTGAGTAGGCGGCGAGGTTTGTGGCAAGGACAGTTTCACGGGTCGGCGCGGTACCCGGCCGTGCGGGCAGTGGTGCCAGAGAACATGTACAGAACCGTATGTGAGGTGGCGCAGCGGAAACGGCCGTTAACGACCTACTACGTGCAGCCGTGGGAGACGTTTATTCGCGCCGCGGGGTGTGGGGGGGCCGGCCAACGACAACTAGAATTA
>CAVOGX010000004.1:0-130524 GCA_963695505.1 uncultured Chloroflexia bacterium
GGCCCCGCCAGCCGCGCAGGTGAGGCCGTTGGTTTGGTTTCATGAGAGCCTCCTTTTTGTTGCTTTGTCGGTGACATGGGACGGGATTGGCGCGGGGCGAAAAGCCTGTGCGTCTTCCATTTTTCGTGCTGGATGCCAATCCCTCCCACCGACTGATAGGAGATACTCTAACCAATCCGACGGTTTTGTTAAAGTTCGATTTTTTTCATAATACCAGGAGCTTATAATGCGTGATATCGTTGAAAGACTTGGTGAGATTGGGATTATTCCCGTAGTGGCGATTGATGATGCGGCAACGGCCGTTCCCCTGGGTCAGGCATTGCTCAATGGCGGCTTGCCCTGTGCCGAAATCACCTTCCGCACAGCAGCCGCAGCCGACGCCATCAAAAACATGAGCACTGCCTTCCCGGATATTTTGGTCGGCGCAGGCACCGTGTTGACGGTTGAACAAGCGAAGCAGGCCAAGGCGGCTGGCGCAAAATTCATCGTCACCCCTGGCTTTGATGCCGCCGTCGTCGATTGGTGTTTAGCCAACGACATGCCCATCACGCCCGGCGTGATGACCCCCACCGACATCAATCAAGCGCTGGCCAAAGGGCTGCGCCTGCTCAAATTCTTCCCGGCAGAAGCGGCCGGCGGCATCAAGGCGCTCAAAGCGATTGGCGGCCCGTATGTCGGCGTAAAATTTATCCCCACCGGCGGCATTAGCGCCGACAATCTAGCCGATTACCTACGTCTGCCGATGGTGCACGCCTGCGGCGGCAGCTTCATGGTGAATAAGAAACTCATCAATGAAGGGAAGTTTGACGAGATTCGGGCGTTGTCGGAAACGGCCGTTTCCATCGTCAAATCCGTTCGTTCCGCAGGTTAATGGTGTTCAGAAAATAAACCGATCATTGTAGGGGCAAGGCAATCGGCCACAACCTTGGCCTAACAAACGAACTTTGCTCCGATTGCCTCGCCCCTACCAAACCAATTAAGGAGAATATCATGAGTAAACGAGTCGTAACATTAGGCGAAATCATGCTGCGCTTGAAATCCCCCGGGGTTGAGCGCTTCTTCCAATCCCCGGCGCTGGAAGCCACCTTTGGCGGCGGCGAAGGCAACGTAGCTTTATCACTGGCCAACTTTGGCCTGGATGCCGCCTTTGTCACTGCCCTGCCCGCCAATCCCCTAGCCGATGCCTGCATTCGCTTCTTGCGCGGCTATGGCGTGGATACCTCCTTCATTGCCCGGCAAGGTGAACGCATTGGTATTTATTTCCTCGAAGCGGGGGCCAATCAACGGGCTTCCAACGTCGTCTACGACCGGGCGCATGCCTCAATCAGCACCGCCAAAGCGGCCGATTTTGATTGGGATGCGATATTTGACGGCGCAGGCTGGTTCCACATCACGGGCATTACCCCAGCCATCAGCCAAACGGCCGCTGATTTGTCGTTAACGGCCGTACAAGCGGCGCAAGCACGTGGCCTCACCGTCTCCTGTGACTACAACTTCCGCAAAAAGCTGTGGCAGTACGGCAAAACCGCCCCGGAAGTGATGGGCGAACTGGTCAAATACGTCGATGTGGGCATTGCCAACGAGGAAGATTGCCAGAAATCGCTGGGCGTGAAGCTGGAAGATAGCGATGTGGATCATTCTGTCACCTCTGGCAGTTTGGACACCGCCCGCTACGAAGCATTGGCGCAAAAGATGTTTGCCACTTTCCCCAACCTGAAATACCAGGCGATCACCCTGCGCGAAAGCATCAGCGCCAGCCACAACGGCTGGTCGGCCTGCCTGTACAACGGCTCTAAGTTCTTCCTCAGCCGCCGCTACGATATTACCGACATCGTGGACCGCGTTGGCGGCGGTGATTCGTTTGCCGCAGGCTTGATTTACGGCCTACACACGGGCATGGCCGACGAAGATGCACTGAACTACGCTGTGGCCGCGTCCTGCCTGAAGCACAGCATTTTGGGCGACGTCAATCTGGCGACGGTAGCGGAAGTGAAACGGCTGGCCGGCGGCGACGCTTCGGGTCGAGTCCAAAGGTAATCCCCAAAGATTGGACCATTTTTCTAAACGGCTGGCTTTCACAACCTGTACAAAATGGTCCAATCTTAAAGCAAACGCTCAAAGAGGAACTAAATCGCTATGATCATCATGAAACATGATGAAACAACCCCGAAAAGATCAAGGAAGGCGTGGAGCGGCGAATGGTCAATTTGGAAAAATTGATGATCGCCCTGATTGATTTGCACGATGGTCCCACAAATCAGCCTAATCCGCCCCATTTTCATCCTCATGAGCAAATCACCTATGTCGCTGAAGGGAAAATTTTGGTTGTTGCGGGTGGGGCGAGCGCCAAACTTGGCCCAGGCGACATGTTTGCCATCCCTTCGGGAGAACCGCATGCCATCCAACAGCTAACGGAACACGTTCGCCTCGTTGATTGTTTTACTCCACTTCGAGAAGATTTTCTGAAGGAATAAACGGGAAAAAGTGCAGAAATGGAAGAAATCAGGGGTGTTATCTCAAAAGCAACGCAACGACTTGTTGAGAACATCACCAAATTTGGCACTTTGTTTCCTTACGTCAGCGATGGCCGTGCCTACATTCTGCGCGAGAATGATAATTGGACGGCTGGATTTTGGCCTGGTTTGCTGTGGCTGATTGACAGCAATGGCGGACCAGAAACAGTCCGAACTTTGGCCTGCAAATTATTAAACAGTTTTGAAGCGCGATTGGCAGCGAAAACCCATATCAACCACGATTTAGGTTTTCTTTTTACATTGAGCGCCAAAGCACAATGGCAGATTAAGCAAGATGAATCGGCTAAAGCGCTCGCTCTGCGGGCGGCGGACGAACTGCGGCAGCGTTACCGGGAGCCAGGGCAGTACATTCAGGCCTGGGGGCCGGTTGGTGATGCCGAAAAAGGCGGTCAAATCATCGCCGACACGATGATGAATTTGCCGCTGCTCTTTTGGGCCAGCGAGCAAACGGTCGATTCCCGCTATCATGAAGCAGCCTATTCACACGCACAAAGCAGTCGCCAATACCTGATTCGGGTAGATGGCAGCAGCTTCCACACCTACTTTTTCAATCAAGAAACGGGTGAACCGCTTATCGGACGTACCCACCAGGGTTACAGTGACGATTCTTGCTGGGCGCGAGGGCAGGCGTGGCTGATTTATGGCTTTGCTTTGGCGGCACAGTGGTGTGATGAACCTCAGTTTTTAGAGGCGGCAAGGGAAACGGCCGTTTACTTCCTTTCCAAATCGCCCGCTGACCAAATTCCCTTGTGGGATTTACACTTACCCGACAACGAAGCGCCTTATCGTGATAGTTCTGCCGCCGCCATTGCCGCCTGTGGACTGCTGCGAATTGCCGAGTTGAGTGATGATAGCGAGATGCGTGCCGCAGGCGAAGCTCTGACAGCGGCGCTCATCACCCATTGCTGGGAAACGGACCCGAATGCACAAGGCTTAATCAAGCAGGGCGCATTGCACGTTCCCAAAGGCTGGATTCCCGATGGCTATCTCATCTTTGGCGATTATTACTTTTTAGAAGCGCTCTTGACGGTTGAAGGAAAGAATCCCGATTTTTGGGGACCAACAAAACAGGAAGACGGTGATGGTTCGTAAAAATCGCATACAAATCAATGACAATTGGCGCTTTCGGTTTGAAGATGATGCCGCTTTAGCGGTTGCCGAAACGGTGACGCCGCCCCACACCTGGAACGCGCTGGACACGATGGAGCCAGATTTGTTAGCCAATTCGGCCACCGAATTGGCCCATTACCGGCGCGGCACGGGCTGGTATGAACGCGAGATTGAAGGAACGGCAGTTGCACCCCCTCGCCGCCGTTTCATCCACTTTGAAGCGGCGGCTATGACAGCGCAAGTCTGGCTAGACGATGTGCAGCTTGGTAGTCACATTGGTGGCTATACCGCTTTTGATTTTGAACTACCCACCCACGGCGGACAATTGCGTTTAGCTGTCAACAACAGCCCCGACATCCATCTTATTCCCTCGGACATGTCTGACTTCTTTTTGTACGGCGGGCTGACGCGCAATGTGTGGCTGTATGAGAGTGGCCCGGTGCGGCTGGTGAAGTTGCACGTTGTTACGGAATGGGTGGGGGAAACGGCCGTACTCACCCTGCACGGCGAATGTGACAATTTAGTGTATGGAACGGTGTTGGCTTTGCAATTGATCGATGCGGCGGGAACGGCCCCTTCGGCAGGCTCAGGGCAAGCCGTTTGGCAATCCACCCACTCCATCACAAACAAACAGTTCACATTTGAACTGCCTGATGTCGAAAAACCGGAAAGATGGTCGCCGGATAGCCCCGCGCTGTACACGCTGACCGCCCAGGTCATCTGCCAGGGTGAGCTGTCTGATGAAGTTGTGGAGCGGATTGGCTTTCGCACGGTCGATTTCCCCAAAGGCGGCCCGTTTTATCTAAATGGCGAACGTCTGCTGCTGCGCGGCACCCATCGCCATGAAGATTGGGCAGGATTGGGATGCGCTGTACCAGATGCAGTGAGCCGCCAAGAGATGGTGCAGATCAAGGCAGCCGGGTTTAACTTCATTCGCCTCGGCCATTATCCACAGGCGGATGCTGTTTTGGATGCCTGCGACGAGTTAGGGCTGATTGTCTGGGAAGAGTTGCCCTGGTGTCGCGGCGGTATCGGAGGCGAGCTGTTCAAGGCGCAGGCGCGAACCATGTTCCGCGAGATGGTTGCCCAGCATTTTAACCGCCCATCGATCATCTTCTGGGGATTGGGCAACGAGCTAGACTGGGAAAGCGAACATCCCACGACAAACGACGATGACGTGTATGCATTTTTGGCCGAGCTGCACGATTTGAGCCATCAGCTCGATCCATCCCGCCTGACGGCACTGCGCCGTTACGACCGGGGGGCAGAAATTGTAGATGTGTACTCGCCTTCTATCTGGTCAGGCTGGTATCGTGGCCGTTACAGGGATTACGAGACTGTTTTGCGCGATGCGATGCGCCAGTTTCCTCGCCTAATCCATACGGAATGGGGCGGCGATTCTCATGTGGGGCGACACAACAATGGGCCGCATTTGCGCCGCGAGATTGCTAATCAAACCAGCCACGAAGAAAACCCCGGCGTGGCGCTGTCTAACGAGGGGGAAGCACGCGGCAGTCTGGACTCGGATTGGAGCGAGAGCTACATCCTCGATTTGATGGAATGGCATTTGCAGGTGCAAAATCGACTGCCCAATCTGGCAGGGACGGCACAGTGGGTGTTTAAAGATTTTGGCACCCCCCTGCGCCCCGAAAATCCGATTCCGTATATCAATCAAAAAGGGTTGGTGGATCGCTCAGGACAGCCCAAGGATGTTTATTTCCTGTTTCAAGCGTACCAGACGGAGGAGCCTGTTTGCCACATCGAATCGCCCACCTGGCCGCTTCGGGCTGGTGAATCGGGGGCGATGCAGCGGGTGCGGGTTTATTCTAATTGTGAAAGGGTGGAACTGTTTGTGAACGGCCGTTCCTACACCACCAAAACCCTCGATCCCACCGCCTTCCCTGCCCGTGGCTTAATCTGGTCTGTTCCCCTGCAGCAGGGTGAGAACAACATTCGCGCCGTCGCTTCCACCGCCAATGGGCAAACGGTTGAACATACCATCACCCAAACGCTGGTTGCCGTTGGTGGGTCGGTGGTGGCGATAGATGGTCGGTGGGAAGAGGTTGTGTTTGAAGGGGACACAGCGGTTTTAGCCACCGTCCAACTCATAGACCAAGATGGCATCCTTGTGCTAACAGATGAACGGCGCGTCCAATTTGCTTTAACGGGCAATGGGCGGCTATTGACCAATCAGGGAACGCCGACAGGCAGCAGGGTGGTAGAAACCGCAAACGGCCGTGCCGCCATTCATATTTTGGCAGCCGACGAAACGACAATTCTGCACGTAACGGCAGATGATTTGCCGTCTTATCAACTCAAAATAGAAACCGGAGATTAGAGATTGGAGATTGGGTTAATCTCCAGTCTCCAATCTCACATAATGGAGTAATTCTCATGGAAATGCGTTATCCCGTTCACCAAAATCAGGTTGAACGTATGACAACCGATGAACTACGCGCTAATTTTCTGGTTAGCGACCTGTTTCAAGCAGGAAAACTATGTTTGGTGTACTCGCATATTGATCGTGTGATTGTGGGGGGAGCAGTGCCGGGGGAAACGGCCGTTGCCCTCCAGGCTAGCAAACATGATCTGGCTGCCGACTACTTCCTTGAACGGCGCGAGATTGGCATCATCAACATCGGTGGCACAGGCTCAATCTCCGTTGATGGGGAAACCTTCACCTTAGCCAAGCGAGATGGCTTGTATGTTGGCAAAGGGGCGCGTGACGTTACTTTTGCCAGCGCCGATGCGGTCAATCCGGCCCAATTTTACCTTTTCAGCACACCCGCCCATGCAGCCCATCCAACTGCCCACCTAAAGCTTGCCGATGCCGAGCCACTTCATCTGGGCGATCCGCTTAACAGCAACAAGCGTACCATCTACAAATACATCCACCCTGACGGCGCCCAAAGCTGCCAAATCGTCATGGGCATGACGCTGCTGGAGCCAGGAAATATGTGGAACACGATGCCCGCCCATTTGCACGCTCGGCGGATGGAAGTGTATTTGTACTTTGATATTGATGACGACAATGTGGTCTTCCACCTCATGGGCGAAGTTGATAAGACGCGCCATCTCGTCATGCGCGACCGTGAGGCGGTAATTTCACCCAGTTGGTCAATCCATTCCGGCATGGGTACAGGCAGTTATACGTTTATTTGGGCAATGGCCGGCGAGAACCAATCATTTGCCGATATGGATGCGGTTGCAATGGACGAATTGCGGTAATCAAATGAGTGCAAACACGTTAGAACTGTTTCAATTAAACGGCAAGACCGCGCTTGTCACCGGCTGTAAACGCGGCATCGGTCTGGCGATGGCCGTCGCTTTGGCTGAAGCGGGCGCTGACATCATTGGCGTGAGTGCCAGTTTGGAACTGAGCGGCAGTGACGTTGAGCAAGTGGTGACGGCGCTGGGTCGCAATTTCCGTGCCTATCAATGTGATTTTGGGGATCGGCAGGCACTGCATAATTTTATCGCCCAGCTCAAGGAAGATGCGCCCCGAATCGACATTTTGGTGAACAATGCAGGCACGATTTTACGGAAACCAGCAGCTAAACACCCGGACGATTATTGGGACCAAGTGATCGAAGTCAATTTGAATGCCCAGTTTGTGTTGAGCCGAGAAATTGGCAAGATGATGATCGCGTCGGGCGGTGGCAAAATTATCTTTACCGCCTCGCTACTCTCTTTCCAGGGCGGCATTACGGTTCCCAGCTACACCGCTTCCAAACATGGCATTGCGGGTTTGACCAAAGCCCTCGCCAATGAATGGGCGGGACAAGGCATACAGGTCAATGCTATCGCACCGGGCTATATTGCTACTGACAACACAGCCGCTTTGCAAAACAACCCCACCCGCAATCAAGCAATTTTGGAACGTATTCCAAACGGCCGTTGGGGGCAGCCAGATGATTTCAAAGGGCCGATTGTCTTTTTGGCTTCGGCCGCTTCTAACTATGTCAATGGCGAAATCCTTGTTGTCGATGGCGGCTGGATGGGGCGTTAGGAAGAGCAATATGCATGTTGATCGCTATCTACCCATCAATCCCGAAGCAAGAGGTATTGCGCTTGAGCTTTATCAAACAGTCGTGGGTTTGCCCTTAATCTGCCCACACGGGCATGTTGATCCTCGCCTTTTTGCTGACCCAGATTATTGCTTTGCGTCGCCAGTGGATTTGTTCATTATTCCCGACCATTATATTTTGCGGATGCTCTATTCGCAGGGTATTGGGCTAGAGAAGTTGGGAATTGGTGAACAGGGCGAGCAGGATCATCGCCAAATCTGGCAGACTTTTGCGGATCATTTTTATCTGTTTCAGGGTACACCGTCGGGAATCTGGTTCCGGGAGGCGTTAACGGCCGTTTTCAACATCTCTGAAAAGCTCACCAGCGACAACGCCCAAGCCATCTATGACCAAATCTCGGCCAAATTGCAGGAACCAGACTTCACGCCGCGCAAGCTGTATGAACGGTTCAACATCGAAGTGTTGTGTACGACGGATGCGGCAACGGACAGGCTAGAACATCATCAAGCGATTCGGGATTCAGGGTGGAACGGCCGTATTCTGCCCACCTTCCGCCCCGATGCCATCATCAACCTCGACACCCCCGGCTGGCTGGAAAACATTCAAAAACTAGCAGAAGTCACCAACCAACCAATCTCCAATCCCCAATCTCTACTCTCCGCCCTGGAACAGCAGCGTGCCTTCTTCAAAAAGATGGGGGCGAAGGCCACCGACCACAGCGCTTTGACGCCGTATACGGCCGTTTTGTCGCCACAAGAGGCAGACACGATTTTCCAACGCGCATTACAAGGGCAAATCACCACCGACGATGCCCGCCGCTTTACCGGCCACATGCTCATGGAAATGGCGCGGATGAGCATTGAAGATGGCCTGGTGATGCAATTGCACGTCGGTTCGTATCGGAATCATAACTCACAGGTATACGGCCGTTTCGGTTCCGACATGGGGGCCGATATTCCGGTGCGAACCGAATTCACCTACAATCTGGCCGCTCTGTTACAAAAATATGGCAACGATGCCCGCTTGACGCTTATCGTGTTCACGCTTGATGAAACGACCTATGCCCGAGAACTGGCGCCGCTGGCCGGGCACTACCCAGCGCTGAAACTGGGGCCGCCCTGGTGGTTCCACGACAGCTTAAACGGCATGTGGCGCTACTTCGATCAGGTCATCGAAACGGCCGGACTGTACAACACCGTCGGCTTCAACGACGATACCCGCGCCTTTCCATCCATTCCGGCCCGGCATGAGGTGTGGCGGCGCGCCAGCGCCAATTGGTTGGCCGGATTGGCAGCACGAGGCATTGTCGATATGGAAGATGCCGCCGCAATGGCTTATGAAATGGCTTATGGCCTGGCGCGGCAAGCCTACAAATTGGATTCTTGAGAGAGGTGGTTACAACTATGATTCAACAACAAATGGGACTCATTGGCCTGGGTGTGATGGGCCAAAATTTAGCCTTGAATATTGAACGGAATGGCGTTTACGTGGTCGGTTATGACCGATCGGCGGCAGCCCGCCAAAAGTTTGCCTCCGGCCCGGCAGCGGGGAAACAAATCAACGTGACTGAGAGCATCGGCGATTTTATTGATGCCCTGCAACGGCCACGCCACATTTTACTGATGATCCCGGCCGGCGCGCCCGTTGATGCGGCGATTAAAGAACTTAAGCCCTGGATGCAGCCGGGCGATTTAATCATTGACGGGGGCAATTCTTATTTTATGGACACGGAACGGCGGTCTCAAGCGTTGACCGCCGAAGGGTTCCAGTTTATGGGCCTGGGCGTCTCCGGCGGCGCGGAAGGGGCGCTGTGGGGACCCAGCATGATGGCCGGGGGCGAAGAAGCCGCCTATCGCGCCGTTGAACCCATTCTTACGGCCATCGCTGCCCGTGCCCATGATGGCCGGCCTTGCGTGGCCTATATGGGGCCACGGAGCGCGGGCCATTACGTAAAAATGGTTCATAATGGCATTGAGTACGGTGATATGCAGCTTATCGCCGAAGCTTATGATCTGCTGCATCGCGGTGCAGGCGTGGATTATGCGACTTTGCATGAAGTCTTTTCGGAGTGGAACAAAGGAGAACTGGCTTCGTACCTCATCGAAATTACGGCCGACATTTTTACGCATGTGGATGAAGAGACGCAACGGCCGTTACTCGATCTCATCCTTGACAGAGCTGGCCAGAAAGGGACCGGCAAGTGGACCAGTCAAAATACTTTGGACGTAGGCGCGGCTATTCCCACACTGACCGCCGCGGTCAACGGCCGTTTACTCTCATCGTTAAAGGAAGAACGCTTGAGAGCGGCTGAAGTATTCACCGGTCCGGAGGTGACTTATCAAGGCGATCGTGCAAACGCTGATTGCCGCCGTACATGCGGCGCTGTATGCCTCCAAGATTTGCGCCTATGCGCAAGGCATGGCTTTGCTGCGCGCGGCCTCCCACGAATACAAATATGACCTCAACCTGGCCGAAATTGCCCGAATCTGGCGGGCGGGTTGTATCATTCGCGCCGATTTTCTGGATGACATCGCCCGTATCTTCGAGCAAGAGCCAGGTTTGCCTAACCTGCTGCTTCACCCGGAAATCAGCCGGGCGATTGCGACGCGACAGGAAGCTTGGCGCCATGTGGTGTCCACGGCCGTTATGCTGGGCATTCCCATGCCGGGCACGATGGCGTCTTTGGGTTACTTTGACAGCTATCGCAACGGCCGTTTACCGGCCAATCTCATTCAAGCGCAGCGAGATTATTTTGGCGCACACACCTTTGAACGCATTGATAAACCGGGTACATTCCATCACGATTGGAGTAATGGATGAACTTGCAAGATGTAACACAATGGTATGATTTGACGGGGAAAACGGCCGTTATCACCGGCGGAACCGGCGTTTTGGGGGGCGAGATGGCCTGTGCGCTGGTCGGCTGCGGGGCCAATGTCGCCGTCCTGGATCGCAATCCCAACTTGCCGGATGGATTGAAAACGCCAATGGATGCCGGGCCAGGCAAGTATATGGTTGTTTATGCCGATGTGTTGCAGCGGGATTTGTTGGAAACGGCCGTAGAGCAGATTTTGGCGGCATACGGTCACATTGATATCCTCATCAACGCCGCTGGCGGCAACCATCCCCAGGCCACCACCACTCCCGACAACAACTTCTTCGATTTGCCACAAGAAGCATTGGGCTTCGTCCTTGACCTGAATATCCTCGGAACCATATTGCCCAGCCAGGTCATCGGCAAAATCATGGCCGAACAAGGCGAAGGCGTCATTCTCAACCTGTCATCTATGGCCGCATTCACACCGCTGACGCGCGTAGTGGGTTATGCGGCTGCCAAGGCAGGCGTGAGCAACTTCACCCAATGGCTGGCCGTCCACATGGCGCAAGAATACAGCCCCAACATTCGCGTCAATGCGCTGGCTCCCGGCTTCTTCATCGGTAAACAAAACCGTGCCCTCCTGCTCAACGAAGACGGCAGCCTGACACCACGCGGCCAACAAATCGTTGACCACACACCGATGGGGCGGTTTGGTAATGCTGACGAACTCTTGGGGACTATGCTGTGGCTGCTGACGCCTGCTTCCCAATTTGTGACCGGCATTGTGGTTCCAGTAGATGGCGGCTTTTCGGCGTTTAGTGGAGTGTGACGATTTACAATTTATGATTTACGATTGGGCAGACAGCAGTTCACGCGCCCAGGCGGCATCTTCTTCAGATAATGGCGGGATGGGCGGTTGTGTGTAATTGATGCGTAAATCAAAGCGGGCGCGACTGTATAAATCATGCACAATCTGGTTGAGCGGCACGACAGGCTCTTCATCACCAGGTTGCAGTGGCAGAGAAAAATCGGGAATGGCAGCGCGGAGACGAAAAGCATACAGCTGCGCTTTGTGACGGCGAATGCGCCCGCGACTAACGAGGATACGATAATCGCTTACAATTTGTGGGTCAACGGGCATAGGATCGCCCGCCCGCAGAAGGTCAATTTCGACGTAATTGGTTAAGGACATCAACGCTTCATACCGTTTTTCCAGATAATCGGCACGGCCGTTTAGGCTCGTTTTATTGACCGGCGAGAGCAGCTCGATGAGCGTCACCAATTCATGCGTTTGTACAGAACGGATTTCTAAATAATAATGATTGATTTCCATTCCCAGAGGCAAGTTAACTTCCAGTACACTCACGTCCTGAACCGCAACCGGTGCGGCCGGGTCTACAAGGCGCGTGGCAACGGGCGACACAACCGCAATATCCGGCCGTCCCAGGAATGCGTCTCCGTCTGGCTTCATGATGTAGGCGCGGCTTTCCACGCCCACGTAGTAGTTTGGGGCAACTTTGCCAGAAAGGTAATCGGCAATGGCTGTAATCAGGCGATTATGCACGTCAGGCCAAAGCGCATGATGCTCAAGATAGGGATCCATGCCCGGAAATGGTGATTTCATAGGCGCATTATAGCATATTATTTTATCGGTTATAGGGACTGTAAAAATGATTCAAATGATGGCAAAATCTAATCAGTTATTGATTGACGAGCAAGTGCGGCAAACGCTGTACGCCGGTTTGGAAAAGCAATTTAGCGGCAAGCGGGTGCTGGTACTCATTCCTGACCATACGCGCACGATTCCGCTCCCTTTTCTCTTTCGGACCTTGGTCGAAATATTGCATGATGTTAAACAGCTTGACTTCATGGTGGCGTTGGGAACCCATCCGCCGTTGAGCAAGTCGGAATTAAACCGGCTGGTGGGCATTCGTGAGGAAGAGCGGACTGGGGTTTACGGCCGTATCGGACTACTCAACCACGCCTGGGATTCAGCCGAAACGCTCACCAGCATCGGCACATTGCCACAATCCCAAATCCAGGACATTGCTGGCGACCGTTGGCATCCCACGTTGGGCGGCGATGTGGATGTGAAAATCAATCGCGCCATTCTGGATTATGATCACATCCTCATTTTGGGGCCGACATTTCCGCATGAAGTCGTGGGTTTTTCCGGCGGGGCAAAATATCTGTTTCCTGGCATTTCTGGGCCAGAGATGATCAACGTGACCCACTGGCTGGGCGCGTTGGCGGGGGTACGCGGCACAATCGGCATCAAAGAAACCCCAGTGCGCGACATGATCCACGCCGCCGCCGAACATGTGCCTACGCCCGTCACGCTCATTGCGCTGGTGGTTGTGGGTCAAGGACTGGCAGGCGTTTTTGTTGGCGATCATCTCAGCGCCTGGCGCGCAGCGGCCGATTTGTCATCGCAGCGACACATCATTTGGGTGGACAAGCCGTTCAAGCGGGTCTTGTCACAAGCGCCGCCAATGTATGATGAGCTGTGGACGGCTGGCAAGGCGATGTACAAGCTGGAACCGGCGCTGGCCGAAGGGGGCGAACTGATCATCTACGCGCCCCATTTGGATGTGGTGAGTCATGTGCATGGCAAGTACATTTATGAGATTGGCTACCATGTGCTGCCTTACTTTCTGGAGCAGTGGGATAAGTTCAAGCATATTCCGCTGGGCGTGCTGGCGCACAGTACGCATGTGCGGGGAGACGGCCGTTTCCACAACGGCATCGAATATCCCACGCGCAACGGTTAAGCTGGCCACCCGGCTATCGCCTGAAGATTGTGAACAATTGGCGTTAGGCTACATCAATCCAGATGAAATTGATGTGAGCTGCGTGGCAGAATCGGGAAGATGAAGGTATTTTGTACGTACCCAAAGCAGGCGAGATGCTGTATCGGGTGAGAGAATAAACGATGAGTAATGTGTTTGTGGTCATGGGTGTGTCTGGCTGCGGCAAGACGACGGTGGGACAAGCGTTGGCAGAGCAATTTGGCTGTCCGTTTTATGATGGAGATGATTTTCATCCACCGGAAAATGTGGCTAAGATGGCCAGCGGCATGCCGCTAAATGACGATGATCGGGCGCCGTGGCTGGCACGGCTGCATGATTTGATTGGCTGAGCACATTTGGAGAGGGGAAACGGCCGTTCTCGCCTGTTCCGCTCTCAAAAAAAAATACCGGGACCAATTGCAGGTCAACGGTCGGGTCCACTTCGTTTACCTTGCATGGCAGCTTCGACCTCATCTGGCAGCGAATGCAGGCCCGCAAAAACCATTACATGAAAGCTGAGATGCTGCAAAGCCAGTTTGACACGCTGGAACCGCCCAGCGCAGATGAAGCACTCATCATTTACATAGACCGGGATATTGAGAGTATATTGAAACTTATTGAAGCTGAAATTTGAATTGGAGCGCAGGCAACTCGCCTGCTGCCACCTTCCGTAGGGCAACCGGTACGTTCGCGCTCCTGTATATAAAGGAAGAAAAAAATGACACAACAAGCAGATATTGGACTAATCGGACTGGCCGTGATGGGACAGAACCTGGTTCTGAATATGGACGACCACGGCTTCACCGTGGCCGTGTACAATCGCACCACCAGCAAAGTTGACCGTTTCATCGAAAATGAAGCCAAAGGGACAAAGGTCATTGGGACGCACATCATTGAAGAGTTGGTCGGCGTGTTGAAACGGCCGCGCCGGGTGATGATGATGGTCAAAGCCGGCTGGCCGGTTGATGCCACGATTGAACAGCTTGTGCCGCTGCTGGAGCCGGGCGACATCATCATCGATGGCGGCAACTCCCATTACCCCGATTCCACCCGCCGCACCAAAGAACTGGCCGAAAAAGGCATCTTGTTCATCGGCACGGGCGTATCCGGTGGCGAGGAAGGGGCGCGATTTGGCCCTTCCATCATGCCCGGCGGTGCACCGGAGGCATGGCCACATGTCAAACCTATCTTTCAGAGCATCGCTGCCAAAGTGGCCGATGGATCCCCCTGCTGTGATTGGGTGGGCGAGGAAGGCGCCGGTCATTTTGTGAAGATGGTGCATAACGGCATTGAGTATGGCGACATGCAGTTAATTTGCGAAGCATATGATGTAATGAACCACGCACTGGGCATGTCGCCTGCCGAAATGAGTGCGGTTTTTGCCGACTGGAATCAGGGTAAGCTGGACTCGTACCTCATCGAAATCACCACCGATATTCTGGCTTATACGGATGAAGATGGCCAGCCGATGGTGGATAAGATTTTGGATACGGCGGGACAAAAGGGGACGGGCAAGTGGACGGCCGTTTCCGCCCTGGACACCGGCATCCCCCTTACTTTGATTGGCGAAGCCGTCTTCTCCCGCTTCCTCTCCGCGCTGAAAGATGAGCGCGTGGTGGCGGCTGGCATACTGGGTTCACCCATTCCCACCTACGACGGAGACAAAGCCACCTTCATTGCCGACCTGCAGGAGGCGTTGTTTGCCTCCAAACTGGTTTCCTACACGCAGGGCTACATGCTCATGCGGGCGGCTTCGGAGGAATTCGGCTGGGATTTGGCGTATGGCAATATCGCCTTGATGTGGCGCGGCGGCTGCATCATTCGGGCGGCTTTTTTGGACGATATCAAAGCAGCTTTTGACAAAAATCCTGATTTAACGAATTTGTTGCTGGACCCATTTTTCAAGGAACAAGTGCAACAGGCAGAGAGTGCGTGGCGGCGGGTGGTGGGAACGGCCGTGTCTCTTGGCATTCCCGTCCCCGCCATGTCCAGCGCCCTGGCCTTTTATGATGGCTACCGGCGCGAACGGCTGCCCGCCAATCTCCTTCAAGCCCAGCGTGACTACTTCGGCGCCCATACTTATGAAAGAGTAGACAAGCCGCGTGGCGAATTCTTCCATACAAATTGGACTGGAGAGGGTGGTAATGTAACCGCATCGACGTATGATGCCTGATGTGATGGGTAATTTAATTAGACTTGTCTCGTTCATCGCTCATTGTTGAAGGCAATGGGTTAAGATTTAGGCCTGGCTACCAAGGTGAATAGTCAGGTTTGGCTGCATACAAAAACGGCCGTTTTCGCGAAAACAATGCGAAGACGGCCGTTTCTAAATCCCCTCAGCGCCAAACAATCAGCGGCTTACGAGGCCGGTAACATTGACGTGATCATTGCCGTTGAATCAAAGGCAGATACACATACTCGACTTCCAGGTAGATCGTCGCCGTCTCCGTTGCCACCGATTCATTGCCGCTCTCATCTTTGAAGCGCACATACACGGTGCGGTAACCACCCACGAGCCCCAGGTCCCAGGCTATGCCCTGCACGAAGGGCTGCCAGGTGGCCCCCGTCAATTCTGGATCATTGCCGATCAAGACTTCACTGATGTCATCAAAGGTACTCTGCCGAGCCAGTAAGCCTGTTTCTTCGTGTCCTTCGTCTGATTCGACAAAAGTCAGCAGCACCTCGGGATCATCCGTGCTGGCTGCGCCGCCGTTGATGAGCAGCGCCGCTTCCGGTGGCACCGGATCGACACGCGGCTCCACCATTTCGCTGCAGACAACCGCACTCTGGTGGTTTTCCGCGTCGATGGCCTGCACACAATAATAGTAAGTGACGCCATTCACTACCGTGGCGTCTACATACGCCCCGGTCAGCGGAAGCTCCTGATTAACAAGCTGCCATGGGCCGTTCGGGCTGGTTGCCCGGTGTGCCAGCATCGATTCGTATTCACCCTTCACGTCGTACGTCAACAGCACCGACCCGTTTTGCGCCACCGTTTGCACAAAGTCGGGCGCTTCAATCAGGTCATCTCCCGCATTTAAGGGATCGAGACCATGTAGTTGTGATTCTGAATAATCGCTTTCACCGTCAAAGTCGCTGTCAGAGTTCAATGGATCGGTGCCGGCAAAGTATTCCCCATCGCAGGCGAGGCGATCCAGATCTGCGTCAGAAGTGGGCGCGCCAGGGCAGTATTGGGCAATGTAATCATCAGGAATACCATCATTGTTTCCATCGTCTGCCCCCGGTACAGCAAATGAACCTTGCGTTTCGCGGCGCATATTGTCAAGCATCGCCACCATCCGCACCCGATATGCGCCCTCAGCAATTGGATCAGGCGGGTTTGGCACATCTTCACCAAAGGGTTCCTCGACCGGCGCCTGTGTGAGCAAGGTATAAAGGCCGCCAAAGAACCCATCATCCGCCATGCCATCACCATGGTTGCCGTCGTCATACAGCCAGACTTGTGTCGGCAACCCGTTCGGGGCGGTCACCGTTGACGAAACCGTCCCGCCGGGGAACCAGATCGCATACAGTGGCACGTAATCACCGGTAGCCAGGCCCCTTAATTGAGGCAGCAGCAGCTCAACGGCCGTTTCCGTGTCCCCATATGCCACCACCTGATACTTGCGATTAGGTATCTCCGTGGTGTACAGGACAACAATGGTCCACTCGCCCGCATCGGGATTGTCAAAATGGAACCCCAGGTGTCCGGCAATGCCGTTCTCGAAAGCATAATCGTTAGGTCCATACTGCGTGCCATCCGGCGCAAAGAGCGCCATCGCAAAGTCGACCCTTCCCTGAGACAACGAACGCCAATCCAACACCACCGTCAGATCGTGCACTCCCTCATCCACCGTCAGCGTGTGCGTCATCACCTGGAGATAATCATCCATCTCGCCGGTAAAAGTCGCCAACCGCTCGCATCCCTGTCCTTCACACAGGGCATGGAGGTAGCTGTCACCCAGACCCAGGGCGGTGTCATCGAGGCTCGTCGCCAAGGCTGTCGGTTCACTAACAAAGACGTCATTGTAATATGCCGCGCCGCCGGTAGCACTGGCAATATCTTGCATCAACAGTTCATTGCTGGCAGCACCAAAGGCCACCGTCACAACCGGGCAGCCGGTCCCGACAACGGCCGTTTCCACATCGGCCCAATACAATGGGCTGTTTTCCATCCCGTCAGAGAGCAGCGTGAACTGGCAGCGGGTATTGCCGGTCGGGCTCGCCGCCAGTAAGTTGACGGCCTCATCCAAGCCATCGCCAATACTCGTCGCCCCACTTGCCGTATAATCATTCACCTCTGTTTGGGCATTATTGCGGTGCAGCGGACCGGCAAACTGAATCGACAGGGTATCATCCACGTCGTGGTTGTACGAAACCAGGCCCAAACCATCGCTGCTGTTGCTGGCGTCAATGTACAGGCCTGCTGCCTCTTGCGCTGCCAGTAATTTGCTGTCCCAGCCCATCGAACCGGAAACGTCGGTGATGATGACATGATCCGTATTAGTATTATCATAAATGACAGCATCTATCTCCAAATCGGAGGCTATCGTTGTTGTTGTACCAGGTTCCTCAAGGAAAATTTCTAGGCTGTAAGGACCGTTGCTTGTTTGCACCGGGGTATCAATCAGGAGGAAATACTCTTCCTGCACAAAACCGCCGCCAAGAACCAGCGCCGGGATGCCGCCCACTTCCGCCTTGAAATCGCTGTTCGTAAGGCCGCTAACAACAGGGCCAGTCGGTGAGCCATTCGTTACCGAAACCTGGACGACAATGTCATCCGGTGTGGCCGCGGCGCCAACAAATGCCGGCGCCAACCCCGTCGGCAGTTCAATATCTAACACCGGTGTCGCACAGGAGAGGGTTACGTTCACCGTTGCCGAATTGCTACCCCCGCCAATAATTGCCACAATTCTCGTTACGCCATCATTGAGAAAGCTCTGCGTCCAATTGGCGCCGCTGCCGGTCACGTGCGTGTTGAAGGCCGTACCGTTTTGGATGATGACGTGATAGAACTCCGTCGAGCCCCCGGTACGCTGGAAGTTAGCAGTAATAACCGGGCAGTCTGTGGAGGAGGGATCGGCCGTATAATACCGCGCTCCATACCGGCTTACATTCTGGCCGGCCCATGCGGCAGTCGTGCTTGAATTTATCGATCCTCCGGCGGCAGGCACTAGTGGGCCATAGGGAGCCGGATTTCCCGCCTGATCTTCATCAATGTAATTGTAACTATCGTCCGGCAAGCCGGTCAGGTCTTTGGTGTAATTGGCCACGGTAAACTGGCGAAATGCTTGATCAAACGTCATGCCCGGAGATAGGACCGCCAACGTATTGTTCACGGCGGTGACAGACTCAGCAGAAGACATTTGATTCCAAAGCTCAACTAGCGCATCCACGCCAAACTGCGGCTCGGTTGTTGTCGACCCAAACTGTTCCCGGAAAAATGTCCAGAATAAATTTGCTTCATAGCGCATACCGTAGCTGGTGATATCCGTATTGGTACTGGAGAGATAATCATTTACCTCGTCACAATACGAAAAAGGAACACCCAGGCAGTTGTTCCATGTATCTACATTCGCAAATGATACATCCTCCATATTTCGCGCCGTGCCTTCATAAATCCAGGCTGAGTTTGACCATGTTGTCGCCCAATCTGGGTCATGGCTAAACTGCACGCGATGGAAAACTTCATGGCCGGTCACATACTGCATAAATTCCGGGTTGACTGTGTCAAAACAACCATCCCAAACCTTGATGTAATTGTCCCAGGCGCTGCCATTACAGGTGGTGTTGCTTTCAATACGAGCCTCCATTTTGGGGGCAGTGAACAACGGTGCATCAAAACCAAGGGCTACATACCTGTTCCAATAATCATCTACATAATCTTCGACCAATCCTGCTTCTGTGCTCGTCGTCGGGGGCGAGTTAAAATAGACGCAGTAATCGGGCTGTTCCAGTGAATTGGCATAGCCTGCCAGGACCGGGCAGGCGTTAGGAGATAGGAAAGCGTTGCCGGTAGATAGTGCTGCTGGTTCTTTACTATCCGCTTGCAAAGCGGAAACGGCGGCAGCGCGCCCCTCATCGGCAGTAATTGCCCCGACCCATAACGTTGACAGAAGTACAACGAGTAAAAGAGAAATCACCGAGATCTTTTTACGCATTTGAAAATCCTCCAAATACATGTTTAAACAATCCCAATACGGTTAACTGGAAATAAGCACCTCCTTAAGTGACCGTCCAAAATTACTTGCTGATTTGGAAGGCCGCTGAAATTTGGGGGTCACGAAATTGAGCGATTGCATGCCCTCATCTTCAAATCGCTCTTTTTACGCTCATGGGAACAGGCCATTACAAAACCCATATTCGTGAAAGCTAAAAGCCTGAAAATGGGAACCCTGTGACCGATTTATTGTCAGAAAATGTTTAAGGCGAAGGCAAAAAAGCTGGAATGAATGGGTGAAGAAGGCTGCAGCGCGGGCGAGGTGAAGGAATGGTGGTGCGAAAGCTTTGTGGAGTGTTTTGCCTGTACTATTCCAAGAAGGCTCCCAATGGATTAATGGCAATCATGTAATTTCTGATTGATTTAGTATTTCAAGCTTTACAACTATAAATATTATAGCATGCAGGCACATCGGTAGGTCATTTAATAAACAACTTCCCTGTAAAGAGCGTAATATGCAACAAAACTTATCAAAGCAATGCGCTATAAAAAGGAATCATTTTGCAGCGCACCAAGTCTGTTGTCGGCTGCATGGCCTTACTCGGCGGCTTTCCCCCAGCGAATCACCGCTTCCTTTAGATCTCAGTCTCAAATGTCTCCCCGGAGAGGTGACAAAGAGTTAACTGCCTCTTTCTCTTTTGTTCTTGACCCAGCGGATTTAAGCAGTTTTCCTCTGCTTTACCCTTCTACTTGGCAAATTTCGTAAGGTCTTATGTTGCATTCTTCTCTTGGTTGGGGGTAAACGTTTGTTGCAGCATTCTTGCAGTCTGACAAGCTTTTTACAAGAACATTTGAGCTAACCACCAGTAGAATGCTATTTGTCACACACCCAGTTAAGAACACTGTCGGCATTTATTGAAATCAGCCTTGATGAATACTACGGTGAACGGAGGATGGAAAAGGGGTGCGGTTTCTACAATTTCTATCAGTTCGAACGTCATCGAAATATCAACCAAAAACGAAAGGAGTATCATCACATGACTTCTCACAAAATCGGGTAGTCCAGTGTGATTATCTCCAACCTGACAGCGGGTAAACCGGTGCCAGGAGAATCTCACGAATTGATGAGATTGAATTGGCTAAACCAACAGCCATAGCTGGTGTTCTTTGTTCATACTTTTTTTGCCCGTTGGCTCAGGCAGCAACCGTTTAAGGCTACGATGCTCACGACACCAATTGTAGACAGTCATTCCCCACCAGCCCATCGCCTCTTTGGTACTGTCCTTGCCCGCAAAGGCCAGGGTTTTGCGCACCTGTGCCGCGCTCATCAGTCGCGCCGTGCCATTGCGCCGCTCGATAGCCGATGTGTTGGGGACGTTGTATCCCAACCGGTCCAAAGCTTTTTCAATACGCTTTTTGCTGCCATGAACATACCGAATTTCCACTTCTTCGAGACGATACCCACTCTGGTGTTTGATGATTTGGACATGCGCGGCCGTACGCGGAATACGGAAACGCGCTTTGGGATACGGACCCCGCGTTCCATGTCGCGGTGGATAGTAAGCATAGCCGAATATCTCCGGAAACAAGGTACGATAAGCCGCCAGACCATCGGTGAACAAGGCAACCTCATGTCGATTACGCAATCGAACTGCGCCGTCTTGCAGCAAGCGGCGAATCAGGGATTCATCCCGTGCTCCCTGCACATGAGCCAGAATGAACTTGCTGGCCGGATCCATCAACTCTGCTTCCCAGGCTGGGTGCTGCTTATTACCAGCAAAGCCGTATCGTTCATCTGCTTGCAGTTCGGTAACCAGCACATCTTGCACTTCCTGTTCATGATATTGCTGCCCATGTCTGCCCACCTTGCCGTTCAAGCGGCGGACGGTACTGGGGTCTACTTTGACCAGGCGAGCCGTGCTCTTGATACCACAGCCATCGGCCAGGTGTTCGGCCACCGAGACAGCTTTCGCCTCTGGTATTTTGCTATTCCACAATGCCGTGTTTTTCCGTTCGCTGAATTCTTGTTGGCAGCAACGGCAGCGCAAATAGCGAATCTGGTCACGGCCATATACTTTTCTAATGTGCAGATTTGTGCCCCCGTTTTGACCATACAGGTCGCAGTCAGGGTTGACACATGCTAAACTTTTCATGGGAGGTCTGGTTGTGTTTCTTTCTTTCATGCGGTAATTCTACCGCTTACTCCAGACCTCCTTCTTTTGGGTCGGTGATTATCTCACCTGACCACCCAAAATCGTCACCTGTTTTTGGTTCAATAGTAATGGCGAAGAAGCCGCCAAATTCTACACATCCCTCTTTTTTATCCTTCAAACCATCAACTTAAAGTTCCTATCTGAAAGTCATGTTGACTACTTTTGGTCTATACTTCATTTTGGCCTACTTTCTTTCTAAACCGTCGGGCATCGTAATAATCACTTTCCCTTTTGCATGCCCCTCTCCCAGATAGCGCAGCGCCGCAGGAACCTCCGCCAGATGAAAGCATCTATCGACCACCGGCACGACTCGCCCATCCGCTAACAGATCAGCTAAAAATAACAGGTCATCTTTGTTTGGATGCGCCATCATATTGACCATTTTTTTGCTACCACGGCGTCTACGCCACAACAGTGTTGGCAAGAAGGCAGTGGTCACAAAACGGCCGTTTCCCTTTAATACCTGTTCATATTCCGCCACAGAACGATTGCCCACCGTATCAAAAATCAGGTTATACCGCTGTCCCATCTGGCTAAAATCTTCCTGCGTGTAATCTATGATGTGGTCTGCACCAATTGAGCGGGCCATCTCTATTTTACGAGTGCTGACAACGGCCGTTACCTCACCCCCCAGCGCCCTGGCAATCTGCACCGCAAACGTCCCTACACCTCCGGAAGCGCCGTTGATCAGCACCTGCTGCCCTGGCTGGATATTGCCGTAGTTGCGTAATCCCTGCAGGGCAGTAACGGCTGTCATCGGCACCGCCGCGGCTGCAGCAAATGATACGTTGGTCGGCTTCAGTACCAACGCTGACTCCGGCGCAGCCACATACTCGGCAAAACCGCCTCGGCCATACCCGGACAGGTCGCCAAACACCGCATCTCCAACCTGAAACCGGGTAACGCCGGCGCCAACCGCCAACACCCGCCCGGCAATATCCGAGCCGAGGATGGGATGCTTTGGTTTGAAGAGCCCGGTACGAAAGCGTAGCATGCCGCTCAAAAGATGATTGTCAGCCTGGTTAACGGCCGTAGCCGCAATCTTAACCAGCAGTTCATCCGCCTTGGGTGTTGGTATATCTACCTCCACCATCTGCAAAACATCTGGCGAACCGTACTTTGTGTGCACGACAGCTTTCATTAGTCACTCTCCTTATTTTGCGCCTGAAACAGCGTGATCTGCAGCCCATCCGGCGAGCGCAGCCGCACGTTCAAATCATGCCAGGGGGTTAAAACCGGTTCATGGACCAACGTTGCGCCAAATTTTAAGGCCCGCGTCATCGCTGCCCGAACATCCGCCACTTCAAAGGCAAACCGGATTTGGCCGCTGACCCGTTCCCCTACTTCAATTTGGTCTACGCCCGCGGCATAATCCGGGTCAAAGATTTCCAAAGAAGCTGACCCGGCCCCCAAAAGCTGTCCGTACCCGTTATCCGTCCACAGCGCTTGCGGATCCAGCCCCAGGCCATCGCGGTAAAACGTTACCACCCGGTCAAAGTCAGCAACTGTTAGTGCTACGCGAAACGATTTCACGGTCATTATTAAAACATCCTTTTCGCCAGCAATGTCAAAAGCAGGCAGGTGACAAGGTAGGTAAAGTTGACGGTTGCCCGTATGAGAAACGGCCGTTTTCCCAAATCCATCCCCGCTGCCCGCCCCAGCACCGCTCCCACCCCCAACAGGAAAAACCAGGGTGTAAACAGGAAGGCAACAGAGCGGCTAACGGCCATCGTCGACAGGTCGTGTTTCTTCTCTGCTTGCATGTTTCAAACTCCGTATCGGTTTACCCAGCCAGCGCCCGATTCACTGTACCGGGCGCTGGCCAAACCTGAAGGGACGATTCGCATACTTACGCGGCGGCAATCGCTTTACGGCTTTCCGACTTCGGGGTGCGAATGCCTTTGATTAGCAGCCACAGCGTAAAGGACAGTTCGGCAACAATCACCGGCGCAATCATGATATTGGCAAACAGCGCTTGGTACTGGGGGAGCAGGAAAATCCCGAAGCTGTCCAGCACATAACCTGCCCCGGCAATCGCCAGCATGATGCCCAGGATGCTGGGGAACAGCTCCGACTTGACCACCAGGTAACCGAGCAGGAACAGGCTCACGGCAAAGAACGCTTCCGAAACCAGCACGCCGTAGTAATGGGCATCGGTGAACAGCAGCACCAGCGAATCTATCTGCCCGGCGTTAAAGGTTGTCAGGTAGTTGCCGCCATTAATCAAAACCAGCGGAAATATGAAATTGATCAGGTTTGCTGCGTGAACGGCCGCTTGCATCAACCGAGTCGCCACCATCAGCAAAGAGAGGGTCTTATTGACCGGTGCGAGCAGTTTGTACAGCAGAATCGTCGCCCCAATTTCACTCAAAAAGACAATCAAGTAGCTAACCACCCCACTCCGGTACAGCGCTTCCGAGGCGCGGATGTTTTCGGCCGTTGCCGCCGCATCCCCCGCCACATTCAGGCTGCCGCTCACAAAGATGAAAACGAAGAAGTTGGCAAAAAAGATGGCGAGATAAAAAAGACCGGTCAATCGTGCAGTTTTCTTAACAGAATCCATGTGTTTCTCCTTTGAACAAAAAGTTATGACAATAATTTTTCCAGCAGCTGCTCACCATGAGATATCCAGCGTATCTTCCTGCCCGGATTGAATCTGGATGACCGAGATGAGCGGCAGTCCTAAATCGCGCACCTTGCGCAGCAGGCCGTACAAGGCGGATTGGTCTACCACCGGGCCGGTCAAGAGTGTGTCGCCGTTGTCTTCCTGGGTGAGCGTCATTTGGTCAAACCAGGCTGTCCAATGCTCATTTAGCTGGCTGCCTATTCTAATTTGGTAGATTGTTGGCTTGTTCGACATGCTCTTGCCTTCTTGCGCCGTGCCGCTTGCTTAATATGCCTATACCTTATCGTCTGATGGGTATTGTCGGATAGGTTCGAAAGTATTGTTTGGGGGTATTGTTGTGGCGGGCTAGTACCCTTCCGCTTCGTAATCCATCTGCGGGAAGACGGCCGTTTCCTGAGCGAGTACAGCGGCACCCTCTGCATCCTGCTTCAGTTCCGCCAGCAAAAACGCCGTCGTGAAATGGGCAATCAGGCCATGCGCCTGCTGCCGATCCCAGACAGCATCTGCACAAAATTCGTCCGCCAGCGGTTTGGCATACCAGCGCACAGAGACGCACGGGTTGGTAAAAATCATGTGCTCCGCCTCATCCAGGGCGACGCGCACCTTACGTGGGCTGGAGACATAGTCGTAAGTTGGCTGCGTGCTCCACTGATAGGGCGAATCAAGATCGGCCGTACCGCCAATTGCCAGCACGGGCACATCAATTTCCGCCAAACCCTCCTGACCAAAGAAAAAGGCATCCCCGGCCAGCGACACGACGGCATCCACCTGGCCGGCGCTCCAACTAGGCCAGACGCCCTCTGGTAGGGCCTCCAGCCCGGCCAACGTGGCCATCTCTGGCAGATGGGGCAGCAGCATGTCGCACAGCCAGGCAGCCGGATGGTTTTCTCGGGCCGCATCTTCACAATGCGCAGTCAAACTAGCAGTATCAAGGCGTGCTCCAACTGCCGCAAGCGCCGTGTAGCCGCCGTAGGAGTGACCCATCACAGCCACCGTCTCACTATCTACCAACCCAGCCAGCGCACCGCCCGGCTGCACTTGGGCATCCACATAGGCAAAAACCGTCTGGATTTCCTGCGGCCGTTTCACCGCCCCCTGCCACAAACCCGTTTCTGGATTCATCTGCTCATCATGCTCTGGGGCCAGCACCACAAACCCATGCGACGCCAGATGCTCCGCCAGCCAGCCGTAGCTGGAGGCGCTCATGGCAAAGCCCGGCGACAGGATCACCAGCGGATACGGCCCATTGGCCAGATCGGAGTTTGCATCAGGCACGGCATAGCTGGCGTCTTCAGCAATGGTCACCGCTCCAAGAAATGGCAGCTTGATTTGATAGGGATAGGATACGGCCGTTTTCTCCCCCTCATCAGCAGCAGCCGGATACCAGATTCTCAGCGCCAGCCGAGGCCCCTCCTCCATTGCCAGCCAGCGGCTGCCCACCGGATAGGCCCCAGGCACACCGTAAGTTGGCGCATCGGGTCGCTGTTCCGTGCAAATCCCGTCAGCGCATTTTTGCGGCCTCGTGCCCAAAAACAGCGCTGCCGCCAACAAAACCGAGAACAAACCAAAGATCAACTTCTTGTGCGTTTTCATTTCCTGCTCCTTTCACTTGTTTGATGTGAAAACAGCATAGCGGCCAACCGGTATTGGCGTAGAGACACGAAAGTATGGTGAGGGGTATTGTTTTTGAGGGTATGCAGTTTGAAGATGAGAGAGGTCAGTGATTGGTTGTGCGGCCGTTTCTCTACAAAATTCCTAATTCCTGCGCCCGCGCCACCGCTTCGGTGCGCCGACTCACATTCAGTTTGCTGTAAATATTCCGATTATGTCCCTTCACCGTAGGCAAAGCCAGGAACAACCGCTCGGCAATCTCGCGGTTGGAAAGACCCTCCGCCACCAGTTGCAGCACTTCCAGTTCCCGCTCGCTCAATGGCTCGACCAAAGGCTGGGCGCTTAGGACGGGTAGCTGGCGCTCTTTTGTGCTGTCGAAGGCGGCCAGCAGTTTGGCAACATAGGCCGACAGTTTTTCATCTTCCGGTTTCATCTTGTTTAGCAGCGCCGCCATCACTGCCCCTTCACCCACAAAGAGGCGAACGTATCCTTCCGGCTCAGCCAGGGTTAGAGCTTGTTTTAATGGCGCCACTGCCGCGGGGATGTCCCCATTTGCCGCATAAGCCAGCGCTTGCAGCACCAGAATTTCAAGCACGCTTCCCATACGGCCGTCGCTTTCCGCCAACTGGTGGAGGCGTTCCAGCAGCGCCACGACCTCCTGCAAAACATGCACTGCGCCGTCTCGACGGAATTGGGCTAGTCGTATTCTAGCCAAAGTGAGGTGATCAAATTCTTGTAAGTAGCTGAGCTCGTCGTAACCGGCCAGTCCTTGCTCGGTTGCCCAACGTTGTGCTTCGTTCACCTTACCCATTGCCACCCAGATGCGCGCCTTAAGTGCGGCTGTAGAACGAATATCCGGCACAGGACCTCTAACATAATGCCGGTCTGCCCCATGGAGAGCTTCAAGTGCATCGTCTAGTTTACCCTCCGCCTCCAGAAGGCGCGCCTGAGCCACATACCAGCGGTAGAGCCAGCGGGGTAATGGGGCTTCCTCACCCAGCTCTTTGCTTTGCTGCAAGTACGTTTTGGCTTCATCCAAACTGTTTTGTTCCAGGGACAACTCGCTCAAGCCGGTATACAAATCAGCCGCTCCGCGCAGCACAACGCCACCGTGCGCCTGGGCAAGCTTTAGGGCGTCAGCACAAATCTTGACCGCCTCGCGCAAATGGCCCTGCGCCAGCGTCATATCCGCGAGGACGTAAGCGCCGGTAATCACATAAAGGGTGTTGCCAGCCTTTTGATAGCTGGTCATGGCCTCGGCGAAGGCTTGCCGGCCTTTTGCCACATTGCCTTCGGCCCAATAGGCCAACCCCAGGATTGCGCCCGGCGTTCCCCGCCGCAAATGTTCTTCCTCCGGCAAAAAGTCAAGAGCCTGCCGGGCATAGTTCACCGTGCCAGGCATGTCGCCCAGCGCCAGCGCCAGGTAGGTGCGGGCAGAGGCGATGCTGCCCGGTAAATATTGAAATTCTTCATGATCCGCAACGACGGAGGCTGTCGTAGTTTCCAAGGCGCGTTCTGCTTTTTGCAACCATGTTTCCGCGGCCTCCATTTGACCTGTGTCCAGAAAGGCCCAGGCTAAACCAACACCAAGCACCGGTCGGGTATCGAGCAATTCTTCCGGCAATCTCTTGGCCCACTTTAACCATTCGGGGGCCTGCCGATTTCGATCCATTTCCGCCCAGGCCAACTCAATGATTTGGGCAGCTTGGTCGTAATCTGCGGCGGCGAGGGCATGATGGACGGCATCGGTCGTTAAACCGTGCTGCTTGTACCAGGAACAGGCACGCTGGTGTAAACTGGGCAGTGCTTCAGGCTGCTCTTTCATCAAATTAACCTGAAGCACGTCGGCAAAGAGGTGGTGATAGCGGTACCAGCGGCGTTTGTTGTCCAGTGGGATGACAAAAAGGTTGCTGCGTTCCAATGTTTCCAACAGTTTGTGACCTTCCTCTTGTGTAGTCACGGCATCACATAATGGACCACACAGCCGGTTGAGGATGGATGTTTGACGGAGGAAGTCCCGTACCGACTGGGGCTGTCGCTCCAAGACCTCTTCTACCAAATAATCCACAATGTACCGGTCGTCGCCGGCGAAGGCGTTGATGAAGTTGTGCACATCTACCTGCCCCGGCGAGGTAGACGGTCCTTGCAAAGCAAGGGCGGCCAGTTGTAAGCCAGCAACCCAGCCTTCGGTGCGCCGTTCCAGTGCTGCCATTTCTGCGGTAGAAAGCGCCAGGCCGGTGATCTGGTTGAGAAATACGGCCGTTTCCTCATGCGTAAAGCGCAAATCAGCCGCCCGCAGTTCAGTGAGTAGGCCGCGCACGCGCAGCCGCGGCAGTGGCAGAGGCGGGTCCTCGCGAGTGGTGATGACCAGGTGCATTTGCGGCGGCAGGTGCTCCAGCAAAAAGGCAAGTGCTTGATCCACTGGCTGCGCATCGACCAGATGATAATCGTCCAAGACGAGGGCAAGCTCGTGTGGGGCAGCGGCAATTTCGTTGAGCAAGGTTGTCAGAAGGGCTTCGGTTGGGGGTGGCTGTGACGAGTCGAGCATTTCGGCTGCCCTGGTCCCCAAGGTGGGCGCGACTGTTTGCAAGCCGGCAATGAGGTACTTGAGGAAACGAGTGAGATCCCCGTCTCTTTCCTCCAGTGAGAGCCAGGCAAACGGCCGTTCGCTCTCAGCAATCCATTCAGTAACAATTGTCGTTTTGCCAAAACCCGCCGGAGCAGAGATGAGGGTTAGTTTGCAGCCTGTTTCCAGACCCTGATTGAGGATATCGAGGAGGTGTGGGCGGGGGATGAGAGACGGCCGTAATCGGGGCACATATAATTTCGTTTGCAGTAATTCATCAGGCATGAACACATTATAGTGGAAAGATGTGCCAGGTGGCGAGAAAAAAAGACCATCTTGTCGATGGTCTCATTGTGCACTAATGCAGGGGAAATCGGTGATGTTAGTTGGATGCGGGAGTGGAACGGCCGTTCCGCCACACCACTATCCCCGCTACCAAACCAATCACCAACAAACTCAACGTAGACACCAACTCCCATTCGGTACCAACCAGGCTGGGAAACAATACCTCGAAACCATCTTCCCAATTTTGGCTGGCATGAAAGAGCAGCACAGGGATGAGCGAGCCGCCGCTGCCGTTAAAGAGCCAGGTAAACAGCATACTCAGGCCAATTGAGAGTAAGCTAAAGGCGACAATAGACAAGACATCGCGGCCAATGAGGACAGGCAGATGCCATGCGCCCCATAACACACCGATGATGAGGCTGGCGCGGAAGGGAGACATGCGTTCCTGCAAGCGCGGCAGGGCAAAGCCGCGCAAGCCTAACTCTTCACCCATCGCGCCACGCAGGAAGAGGGAGACGAAGAAGCCGGCGTGCAAGCTGAAAAGGGCGGTGGTGATGGTTTGGGCGGTGATGTTGGCTGACGGGAAGGCATCGGCAACGGCCGTTGCCACCCCATACAATCCAATCGGCAGCAGCCCTAAGGCATACCAATACCAACGAATCCGCCAGTGCGTCAGCCGCTGCCACAGTTCGCGCAGTCCGGTGCGTCCGGCCGTGACGGCAATCATCACCACACCGGCAATCGAAAAGGCAAAGTCGGCCAGGCGCGTGAGCAGGTACACAAACCATTGGGGTACACTGAGCGCAGCGCCCTCAAATTGGAAGGCCTCGCCCATCGCCAGCAGCGTTTGGGCATCGGCTATGCCCGATTGGCGGGCGATCAGCCCTACAATTCCAAATGCGCCCCAGGCAATGGCGTAAGCCAGCACGAAAAAGAGAATGAGTGGCCAGTCTAACGGCCGTTCACGGATCGTCGCTTCTTGTTTGTAAGTTGTCATTATATTCCTCCAGGTGCCGGCCGTTTTATGAAGCAATGGTTGGCGTTCTCCGCCGAAAACGGGCAGGCGTGCGGCTGATGCTTTGTGGCAAATAACGTCGAATCAAAAAGTGCCAACCGCTATCACCAATATCGTTGTACCAGCGACGACCGGGCCAAACGCATTCTCTGTGCCGGGAATGCGGCTGGTAATTTCGGCGGCGGTGGCCGCGACCAGACCGACGTAAGAGCCATTGATGAAGGCGGCGTGTAGTTCTAGCCAACCGTCCTTTGGGTCGCCGTGTAAAGACGGGAATCATGCCCACGATGAGGGTTAGAAGGCTGCCTAATGCCATCCAGTGGAAGGGGCCAAAATGGCCGTATAATTTATAAATGAACAAAGCGGTAACATTGAGGGCCATCATGTTGGTCAGATATACGTGACCTAATGTGCGATGCCAGCGTGTACCTTTATTTGAGGAAGATAACGGCCGTTCCCGCCAACAAGGCGACGATACCAAATATGGTGTGAATCCAGCCTAATGTACTCATGTCAATGCTCCTGTTTCTGACCGGCTTTGCTGACGGGCAATGCCGCGCCGCATAACCAGACCAACGCCCACGCCAACCAATGCACCCAGCAGCGTTCCCCAGAATAATGCGCCGGTGGCAAAACCGACGCCGAAACCAATGCCCACACCAGCAGCGGCCATACCCATAATCGGCTGCTGCCGTTCGTGCCAGCGGCGGAAGGCCAGCGTACCAGCTTCAGGGTCGGCCAATCGCGCGGCCCACCAGCTTAGGCCAATGAGCAAGATGGGGTCGAGCAGGTTGCTGATGTTCTGAATGGTGTTGCCCGGCGACAAATTGCCATGGGCGGCGATGTCTTGTAGATGAACAACCGTCGCGCCAACGCCGATGATGGTCGTGGCCACAATGGCCGCTGTGCGGAAACCATCACGACGACCAATGGCTACCAGACCCAGGACGCCGATGGTGAGATTGGCGAAACCCATCTCTAGCTGGAAGGGGCTGCCGGCCGGCCAGCCAATGCCTTCGGCCACCAGGTCGGATAGGAAAAGATGACCAAAGGCGCCGCCGATGCCGTTCGCGCCCACGCTGATTGCCAGCAGATACATGAGAGCCACTTCAATGCGCCGCGTGGTTGTGTTGGCCTGCCGGTCGAGGAGGAGGTGAACGGCCGTTAACAACAACGGCAAGAGCGAATACCCAAAAATTCGTACCCAAAATAATTCATTCATGGTTGTTTATCTCCTTTGAAATGGGAGCGCGGACGGCTCGTCCGCGCTCATTTCATGTCTTTAATTAAGTAATTGGCGAATGAATAAAGGCACGCTGATGGCGTAAGAGATAACGTGCATCAGGCTCAACGTGATAACTGTGGCCACATCCGCCGGCGGTGCGCCAGGTGCGCCATAACCAAAGCCAGCCCCGATGGGCAGACCCAGAGAGAGCAACAGGCCAATCGTGGCCACAATCCAGTAATGGCGGGCGGGACGGGATGAGAAGCGGGCTATGAGGGCAAATACAATCGTGCCCATGAACAGGTAGGCGATGTTAGCGCCGATGATTTGCCCGATGCCTGCGCCAGGCCAGGCAGCAACTTGCGGGAAAACTGCACCGGCCGCCGCGTAAAGATCCAAGGTTGGCCACAGTGGCTATGGCCATCGCCAATGGGCTGACCCAGAGCAATTTGCTGAGTGGGCTGCGTGAAGATTGTGTTTCTCGTGTCAATTCGATTTTTGTTGTCATTTTTTCATCTCCTTTGTGTGAATGAATAACATTTAGGATAAGGGAACGGCCGTTTCTTGTAACCAACCAATCAGTGGAAAAGTCCGTAACAGGTGATGGATTTTGCTAGTCAACCGATCGGTTGATTGGGAAACGGCCGAAATCCGTCAAACGTGTCCATTTAGTTTTTCCATAACCATATGATGCGGTCATAAGAGATCGCGTAATGAACAATAACCATGACCGCTAAAGCGACTGCTTAGGAAATTTTGCTGGCTCACTCTCAGGAGAATAACCGCAGCGGTAAAAATCAATAACTCCAGCAGCAAGCGGATCATGCCCGGTGTGGGAATGGGCGCTTGACCAGAGCGGCTAGGGTCATTCGGAACAGCAAAGGTTGCCCACAGAACGGCCGTTACCACAGGCAAACCAATGACCCACAACCAACGCCCAATTCCATCATGCTGCGTCCACCCCCAATACCCCATGCTGCCTAGGGCCAACAGCTCTAATAAAAATCGCCAGGCCAAGTTTGCTGGATGAGAACCCATTTTGAATACCTCTCTTTTGATACTGATGCGTTGAGATCAATCAACATGTATCGGGTGATTTTGTCTCCTGACAGATGCGGGCAACGAGCAAGATAGGGATGCCGAGATCGCGGATGCGGTCCAGGAGGCCATGCAGGGCTGGCTGGTCGGTCACGTCGCCGATGAGGATGGTGTGGCCGGTTGGGGTGTGCGTCAGTTCCATGTTGCCCAGCCAGGATGACCAGTCATGATCGATTGTGCTTTGTAATTCAATTTTGTACCGTTCGGCCACCGTTTACCTCGCTTTGTGCATGAATGATTTGATGGAGGTAGGATAACGGGAACCAGGGTGTAGCTGCATCCTACAAACGGTGTATTGGAGGGTGTAAAGAAGGGGTAGGTTGGCACTACGCCAGATTGACAAGACCTAATTCATACGCTTTGGCGGTCGCTTCGGCGCGATTGGAGACGCCTAACTTGTTGTAGATGTTGACAGTGTGCCGCTTGGCAGTGCTGGGGGCAATCACCAACTCGTTGGCAATCTCCTTGTTGGTCAAACCCTGGGCAATGAGTTGCAGCACTTCTGTTTCGCGAGGACTTAGCGATTGACGATTGATTTTCGATTGACGATTGACGATCTGAATGGCGAAGTGTCTAATCGTAAATCGTAAATGCTCAAGCAATTTGTTGGCATAGTCTGGCACGATGTTGTGTTGAACGGCCGTTTGCAAAAGTTCAGCCATTGGTTGTCCCGCATCCAGGAAGAGTCGCGTGTAGCTTGATGGTTCAGCGACCGACAAGGCTTGCTGTAACCCATTCAACGCTTTGTCCGGTTCACCCAATTTCTGTTGGGCCAGGCATCGCAATAGGATGGCTGAGAGCCACAGTCCGTGAAGGCCGTTCTCCTGCATCTGTTCCGCCAAAGTTTCTAACAAAGGAAGCGCTTCCGCCGGTCGGGCCAGAGCCAGCAAGACGCGCGCTTGTGCCAGAACAACCATCGGCTCATCACCCAATGGCTCATTGGCCAATGCTGACAGCGACTGTTCCAGCCTGAGTTGTAAAGCGGGTGTTGGCTCTTGTTGGTACAAAGCACAGGTCGTCTCTGCAATGGCGATGGCCAACCAGCGGCGCGTGTACTGGTTGCTGGCTTCTTCTTGCAAGGTTTCTAGCTGTTTCAAAAGGGGCGGGACAGCCTCGATGTTCCCCTGGGCTAAACGTAAGCGGGCGAGCGTGGTCAGGCCCTGGCTATGATTGACAGGACCAACGAGCAACAACAATCTGAGGGCGTCTACCAGATGGTCTTCGGCCTCATCCAGCCGATTCCATTCATACAGAAGCTGGGCCAGTGAGGCATGGATGGGCGCAGCCGCCAGCAATTTTCTGTTTTGACTCCCCAATTTCCTGACCCACTGCTGCTCGGATTGAATCCCTTCCCGAAAAACAGCCTCGGCCTGGTGAAGCTGCCCCTGTTCGAGCAGGAACCGGCCCCTGTCGCGCACGGCCGTTAAAAAGGCGATGAGGTTGCCGGATTCACGACTCAGGGATACGGCCGTATCGTAAAATTGGCCGGCGCGTTTCCCATCCCGCGTTCGATATTCATTGGCCAGAACCAGTGCGCTCACGCCGCGCATACTTTGATTGATCAGGCTGGGTTCAAGGGCCGCCAACTGTGCTTCTGCCTTTTCCGCCAGGGCAATCGCCTCATCGGTTTGACCCCGGCGGGTGGCGGCGATGCAACGCAAAACCAACAAATAAGCCGAATAGGGAAGGCTGTTGGCCACCGCATCGGGCATGTGGGCAAGCGCGGCTTCCATCTCTTGAGCGCTGCTGTGGAAGAGCAAAGCCCAGGCGTGATTGAAGATTAACTGTGGATGTCGGCGCTGCCATTCGGCCGGCAAACGGTTGATCCACGACAACAACTTATTTGTCTCCCCATGATGCAGCAGTGATTGGCTGTATTCCGCCACCAGGTTGGCCGCCCGTTCATAATCGGCGGCCGCCAGGGCGTGTTGGACAGCTTCGTCGGTGAAGCCGGCCTGTTCAAACCAATGGCTGGCGCGACGATGTAGCATGCTTTCAAGTTCGGGCCGCTCCCGCCGCAACTGCTGGCGCAGCAGGTCGGCAAAGAGTTGGTGATAGCGATACCAGTGACGCGCATCGTCCAGCGGCATGAGGAAGAGATTGGCGGCTTCCAGTTGTTCCAAGATTTGTTGAGATTGGGAGATTTCCAATAAGGCATCACACAAAGGGGCACACAGGCGGTCGAGAACGGCCGTTTGCAGCAAAAAGTCTCGTATTTCGGCTGGTCTGACCAGCCAATACTTCCTCCGTGAGATAATCGAAAATGTAGCGGTGGGAACCGGAAAAATCGCTGATGAAACTGTCTATGTCGGTGCGCCCTTGCATGGAAAGCGCGGCCATTTGCAGGCCCGCTATCCAGCCTTCGGTGCGTTTTTCCAGAGCGGTAACGGCCGTTTCTGGCAAATCCAGAGCCATCAGTTGGTTCAAAAATTGGTGGACTTCGGTCGGAGCAAAGCGCAAATCATCCTGGCGAATTTCGGTCATCTGGCGGCGCGCCCGCAGGCGGGCCAGCGACAGTGGCGGGTCGGTGCGGCTCAGGAGCAGCAGATGAAAGCGGGGCGGCGCGTTGTCGAGCAGGAATTGGATGCCCTCATGAATGGCCGGATTGTTAATGTGGAAGTAATCGTCCAGAACCAGGATGATGGCTGGGGACGACTGGGCCAGCGAGTTTAGCAGGTCGGTTAAGATGAATTGGATGTTGTCGGTGGGCGATGCTTGCAGTAGTTCCAGCGCGGATTGGCCGAGACGGCCGTCAATTTGCTGTAACGCAGCCACAAAGTAAGTGAAAAAGCGTTCTACCTCATTGTCATTCTCATCCAGCGACAGCCAGCCAAAATGCCAGTCGCCTGCTTGTGTTAACTGCTGCCCCCAATGGGTCACCAGGGTGGTTTTGCCGAAACCAGCCGGGGCAGAGATGAGGGTTAGTTTACGGTGCAGCCCCTGATTGAGCTTGTCGATGAGGTGGGGACGGGGAATGAGAGACGGTCGTAATCGGGGCACATACAATTTTGTTTGCAGCAGGTCACCAGACATGAAGACATTATAGGGAAAGGTTGAAGATTTTGCTAGGTTTTCTAGGAGGCACACCTGGACCCAAACCACCCTTAGTGCGAAGTTGGGGTCCAAAGAAAAATAACTTACGCCACTAATTTTCAGGAACAGCTTCTACAACACGTATTGCATCAAGGAGAGCACAATCTCGCTTAGCAAAATTAATCAACTCACCGCAAACCGCAAAACCGCTTACCGGCGGAGAATCCGGACAATACGGTTATAGATGATAGTTGAAACGGCCGTTGCCTTTCCGCCAATGATATTCGCCATCCCCCAGGTCTCTCCGCCGGTGGTGCTCACAAACTGAACAACGACTGTGTCAATATCTTCGTGATAGCGTGCCATACTGTGGTATCCAGGCACCCAACCGTCATGATCATATTCGTAAATTGAGGAGTAAATCGCTTGTTCGTCGTCATTGAGCAATGAGCCATCATTCAAGGCTCTCAGGAATATGCCGACGTCCTCTGCCGTGGCGATCATCGACCCCTCCAAAAACCGCAGATCATCGTCATATTCATACCAGTAACCGCTGACAACGTCATCGAATTCCACCTCGTCAAGCGTAAAAAAGGTGTTCGTTAGCCCGAGAGGAGCCAGTATTTCATTATAGACATATTGATGATGGCTGTACCCCAACACCCGGTCAAGAATGCGGCCAAGCAACAGATAATTGGTGTTGGAATAGCTGTAATCCGTGTCCGGCTCAAAATCGGCGGGGTCGTCTAACACCAGTTCCAGCGCCTTCTCCTCATCCGTCAGCGGCGTGAACCAGTCGAACTCGCTATCGTCAGTGAAGTTCGGAATGCCGCTGCGGTGCTGCACCAGCATTCTCAGGGTGATCTGGTCGGCATATTCGATTCTGCCCACAAGTTCAGGTAAGTAGTCGGCGAGGGTGTCCCTCCAGAGAAAGACTCCCCTCGCTGACCAGCTTGGCAACGGCCGTAGCGATATACAGTTTGTGGATACTGCCAATTTTGAAAAAGGCGTGCGGATCGGCTGGTTCTTGCGTCAGTTTATTTTTCCAGCCTGCCGAATAAAATACGGGTTCCTCGCCTGCCTGATCAACATAGACGATGATGCCATCCAGCCCCTGCTCAACGGCATCATCGACCTGTGCCTGCACCGTATCGGGTAAGGGTGCTATCAATGGGGGTACCAGGTCCAAGGGGGGAATTACGATGATGGTGATTAGCCCTACGATGGGCATGATTATTCTGAGTATTCGAACGATACGACGTTTGTTGAGATTTTCCATGACTTTTTTCTCCGCAATAGACTACATAAAGTCTTGCTATTTCTTTGGTTGTCGTTCATTAGTTAACGTAGGTTTCCTTCACAGCAAGCTAACGCCTCAATCAGCCAGCGCGTTAGCAGTCGGCTCGATTGATTTGTTAGCATTTTTTTGAGTTAGCAAACATATACCCAACCATATAAACCACACAATTTGTGACACACCAAATATTTCAGTAAATAGTTCGTCAGGATAAATCGTTGCAATGCCCACTATACCTACAAAATATCCAAGATAATTAAGTGTCCGAGGCAACCGAGCCCCCTTGTATAGCTGCTGCACTAATCAAGAGAACCCAAAGTCCACCAACCAATTCATTTCCCCCACCTATACTTTCTGTTATTACTGAAACTATTGTCCACATATCAAGCGCTTTCTCCGGACTTGCGTCCATCAGACCGATTGCATGAGCAAGCCCGATATTTGAGATCATTCCACTTGCTATCACCAGACCAACCCAAATGACACCAAATACAGATCCAATTGTAACTACTGGATTATCTGTATGTTTGAGCCTTTTCATGCGAAGCAAATAACGATTACGACAGAAGAACACCGAATACCACGTACATTAGGAAATAGATCATTGAAAATGGTAATTGATTCTCTGCTAGATGAGCCATTTTTTCTGCCGGACTACCATCGACTGGGTATGACCAAAAAGCACCAAAGTATACAAAAGCTACGAATATAGATAAGCCCTTCAGAAATGGCTGAAATCCCCGCTAATTTTTGTAGACCTTTCATTCGATAAAACTCCTTTGTTGCAATGCTAACGCTGCGTTCAGCCGGCTTGTCCGGGGCAACACTTGGTTGTCTTTTAAGCATAATTATTTTTCTTAGATTCAAGGGTGAAGATTTAGCTTCTCCCGGCTTCTTACTCATCCAAACGCAACAGCGGGAGCGCGGGATTCAGCATATCCGCCAGACTCTGTTCGGGATCGGCCGCATCGTGGTTACAGAGCATCACGATAACGGTATCCAACTCAGGCGCATAATTGAGCACCGAGCGAAAACCGGCAATCCCGCCAGCATGCCCCAAATAATCTCCCTGGAGCATGACGCCCAGACCGTAAGCACTGCCGGGGGCGGCTGTCGTCATCGCCGACCAGCGACTTTGGATTGTCAAACAAAGCGCCACCGAATAAACCACGGGCGAAGGTGACCAGGTCCGATGCGGTTGAAACCAGGCCGCCCGCCGACCAGCCAACGGATTCATGCAGTTCCGTCACATCGCTCATGCCGTCCCCGGAACTTGTATAGCCGTGTACCACATCAATCACCGGCTCTTCGTAGCAATCGAGAAACGTGGACGTCATATCCAATGGTTCATAGATGTACGTGCGATACGCCTCAGCCAGCGGCATTTCCGCCGCCACCTCGATGACCATTCCGAGCAGCGTGTAGTTGGTGTTGCTGTAGCGCCACTGTGCCCCCGGCTCAAACTGGGCATCTTTACCGTAGACGTAGCGGGCCAACGTGTCATGGGGATCCCGCTGCACGCAGTCCAGCGTCACGGTCCCGGCTTCTTCATCAACGACCATCTCCGTGAAGATATCCACATAGTAAGACTCGTGTTCTACCACGTTGAACAGACCAGAGGTGTGCGACAGCAGGTGACGCAGCGTGATCTGGTCGCCGTAGGGCAGTTGCGCAGCGACCTCCGGCAGCCACAGCGCCAGCGGATCGTCAAGGGCCAACACGCCGTCCTCCACTAGTTGCATGATCACCGTCGCGGTGAACATCTTGGTGATGCTGCCAATTCGGAACGCGCCCTCTGGCGGCATCGGGGTGTCGTCCGTGAGGTTCGCGAACCCACTCGCCCCGGCGAATCGGTGCGCCGGCGCGTCGATCCAGACGACCATGCCGGGCGGGAGTTCGCCAGCGGTTAGCTCGTCCATTTCTGCTTGTATCTCCGCAACGGCATCAGAAGGGAATGCCTGTGAGTCGTCTGAGGTAACGGCATCATCTGTTTCCGACAGAATCTCCATAACGACATCGGGCGGTGACGTCTGTGGGTCGTCTTGGATGATGGTATCGTCCATTTCCGCTTGTGCCTGTGGAACGTCCTGGTCGGTGGTGCTACAGCCGGTCAGCAGCAGCATTATCAGGGTCAAACTCAAAATAAGTTGTTTAATCATATGATTCTCCTCGCACGATTTGTTAATAGAAGGAGTGTAGAAGAACGGCCGTTTCCCTACCTAAAGGTTAGCTAACTTTCAGCTATCATTCGCCCGCACTGTAATCACAACCTTGCCGCTGATCTGCTTGCTGCCCTGCATTGCCATCGCAGCGGCCGTTTCTTCCAGCGGGAAGGTGCGGTCAATGACAGACTTGACCGCGCCAGACGCCATGAGCTGCGCCAGTGTGCTGAGGTCGTCGGTATTGAACTGCGCTATGTAATTGAAGACCTTCTCTTCCTCTTGCGACACCTGGTAGGCCCCCATCTTGGCCATAAATGCCATCGTGTCCATACCGAGCGCACCGACAGAGACCATCCGCCCTTCTGATGTGAGGTTCTTTACGTACACGTCGAATGGACGATCACCAACCATATCCAGAATGAGGTCATAAGGTCCGGTGCCATCCCAATCCTGTTGGGTGTAGTCGATTACCGCATCGGCACCGATACGTTTCACCATCTCAATGTTGCGCATGCTGCACACGGCTGTCACATGAGTATGTAATGATTTGGCGATTTGCACCGCATATATCCCCACACCACCGGATGCGCCAATGATCAAAACGCGCTGACCAGGTACGATACGGCCGTAATCACGCACACCTTGCAGAGCCGTGAGCCCACCGGTGGGGATGGCGGCAGCGTCTACAAAAGAGACGCTCTCCGGTTTGTGGACGAGATTTTTCTCCGCAGCGATGGCGTATTCGGCGAAGGCACCCTTCGCCGCGCCAAAGACGGCATCCCCCACAGCAAACCGGGTGACGTTTTTGCCAACGGCAACGGCCGTTCCCGCACAATCGCCGCCCATGGCGTAATCGGTTGGTTCTGGGTCACCGTACATCTTGCGGAGCATGGGAATCTTGCCCTCCATGCGATGCCAGTAGGATGGGTTGGTTGCCGCCGCGTGTACTTTGACCAAGACTTGATCGTCTCCCGGTGTGGGTCGGGCGACCTCTTCCAATGTCAAAACGTCCGGGGTGCCATATGTGCGTGCTAGAATTGCTTTCATGTTTCTCCTTATGCTTCTAATTGTTTGATCCAATCAGCGTGTTGCGGATCTTCAGGAATTCAAAGGGTTGATGGTAGGCGTAGGGGCGGTTCGCGAACCGCCCCCACTGTCGATTATCCCCTGAAATCCCAAAGAGTCATTTTTGTTTTTGAACGTTTACCTACGCCGTTTCCAAAGCCAGGGAGCGATTTTGCCAGCGGTTCATGTTGACGCCTTTGACCAGCAGCCAGACGGGGAAGGCAATTTCGGCGATGGCGATGACGGCGGCAATCGCACCGGGGGTGGTAGTGTAGCCAGCGACCAGCAGCAGGCCCATGCTGTCAAACAGGTAGCCAATCCCAGCAGCGATAAACAGGAAGCCCAGCACCTTGGGGAAGTAGCCCGATTGCACAATCAGGTAGCCCAGAATCAGCACGTGGGGGACCAGGAAGGCGATGCCAATGGTGAAGCCAATGCTGTGGGCGTCGAGGAACAGCGTCACCAGCGCGTTCACCTGTTCCGGGGCAAAGACGGTGGCTAAATTCAGCCCCGTTCAGCAGTTGGAAGACGAAGTAGTAATTGAGCAGATTCAGGCCGTGGATGGTGGTCATCGCCAGGCGGGAAACAGTAGTGTAAATTTCGTTCTGTAAAATTGAGTTGATGGCAAACAGGCCATTGTGTATCTTCAGTGTTGCTCAAAACAACTGAAGGAGAAAACACAATGACCTGTAACCATGATTGTACTTTACCAGAAGAATTCCTGGAACCCATTTTGAAACATGGGTTGGACGCGTTGCCAGAACTGATCCGCACGCTGATCAACACGGCGATGGAACTGGAGCGACAACAGCACTTGAATGTTGCCCCCTATGAACGGAGCAAAAAACGGCGCGGCTATGCCAATGGCTACAAATCGAAAACGGTAGCAACCCGGTTGGGGAAAATCACCTTTGATGTACCTCAAGTGCGGGATAGCAGCTTCTATCCCAATGCATTGGAGAAAGGGATTCGCAGCGAGCGGGCGCTGAAACTGGCATTGGCCGAGATGTATGTCCAGGGCGTTTCCACTCGCAAAGTGAAAGCGATTACCGAGGAACTATGCGGCTTTGAAGTCAGTTCCAGCCAGGTTAGCCAGGCCGCAGCTGCTCTCGATGAGCAGTTGGCTGCCTGGCGAGAACGGCCGTTGGGTCGGAGCCGGTATCTGTGGCTAGACGCCCATTATGAGAAGGTACGGCAGGATGGACAGGTGCGGGATGCGGCTGTGCTGAAGGCCGTTGGTCTGACGGAAGATGGCAAGCGGATGATTCTGGGAACGAGTGTTGCGCTGAGCGAACACGAGGTGCATTGGCGCAACTTTCTCCAGAGCCTGGTGGAACGTGGCTTATGTGGCGTGGAACTGATTATCAGCGATGCGCACGAAGGGCTGAAAGCCGCCCGCAAAGCAGTGTTTGGGGGTGTCCCCTGGCAGCGCTGTCAATTCCATCTCCAGCAAAACGCCCAGGCTTACGTGCCCCGGCAAAGCATGAAGGCGGCCGTCGCGGCCGACATTCGGGCCATTTTCAACGCGACGAGCCGGACTGGAGCTGAGGCACTGCTGGCTGAGTTCGTGCGGAAATACAAGAAGCGAGCGCCGCGTCTTGCAGCCTGGGCTGAAGAGAATATCCCGGAAGGATTGACGATTTTCAGTTTCCCGGAACGTCACCGGCGCCGCATTCGTACATCCAACAGCCTGGAACGGCTCAACCGGGAGGTCCGTCGGCGTTCTCGTGTGGCAGTACTCTTCCCCAACATCGCATCTTGTGAGCGGTTGGTGACAGCCGTGTTGATGGAGATTAGCGAGGAGTGGGAAACCGGTCGCACCTACATGCGGCTGGATAATGTCGAGGAAATACCATTTTGAGTTGATGTCGTAGGGGCTGTGGTGTTGTGGTCAAGGCGGAGCAGAGCGGAGAGTTGTCCACAAATCCATCAGCCCACCAGTGGTTGCGAATAGATTTTAGTGACACGGACGAAGATACGGCTTTTTACAGAAAGAAATTTGCATAATCCGGGAAACGGCCGCTACCAGCGACAGCGTCTTGCTCACCGGCTTCAGCAACACGTACAGCACCACCGCCAGCACAATCTCGCTCAGCAATATAATCAACTCGCTGCCCACCGTGCCCAGGCGGAAGGTGGCTTCGTTGGCGGCGATGTTGGCGGCCGTGGCCGCGGCGTCGCCCGTCACGATGAACTGCCCCGGGATGACCATGTGGGCAAAGATGGCGGCGACGGTGATGACCAGGTAAAGGACACCAGCAAAGCGGGCATAAGCTGACGGGGACATTTCACGGAAATTAGTTTTCATTTGAATCTCTCCTTATGGGTTGATTGGGTTGATGGAGAGCAAGGGCAGGCCCATATCACGCACTTTTTTGAGTAAGCCATGCAGGGCAGCCTGGTCAGCGACCGAGCCGGTGAGAATTGTCTCGCCGCTGTCGGTCAGGGTGATGGTAAAGCCGTCAAACCAGTCGGTCCAACGTGCATCCAGATGCCCTTTGAGGCGAAGTTCGTAGCTTCCTGGCTGCTTCTGGTTCTCAACTGTTGTGTTTGTGCTTGCCATCTTGCGCTCCATCAAAACTCTTGTTTTCATTGCCTGGAGGATACAAATTAATGTGGTGAGTGGTCATCACCACATCTGGTGATTGATGTGGTGATTTGTTGGTCATAAACCTCCGGGAGGTGTGATAGACAGCCTTGCTGATGTCCGAAATCTCCCGGAGGTTGTGTTTCGTAAGGTGTACGGCCGTCACAAAATCGCATTTCTAATGGCCAACGCTGGCAGCAGGCAGACCACCAGGTATGCCAGGTTCACGCTAGCTCTTAGCCAAAACGGCCGTTTCCCCAAATCCATCCCGGCTGCGCGACCCAATACGGCCCCAATGCCCAGCAGCACAAACCAGGGCGTGAACAAAAAGGCTGGTGCTCGGCTGACCGCCATTGTCGCCAAATCGTGCAGGCCGCCGGAGATGGCAAACGTCACGATGAAGGCCACGACCGGCGGCAGCACCCGGCGCAGCGGGGTATACACATAGCGCCCCAGGGCATACCCCCAAATCGGATTCCAATATTGCCAGAACCCGGCAAAGGAAGCCACGCCGAAAGAACGCTGTAACATGTTGCGCAGGGAACGGCCGTCTCCCAAGGGGACGCCGTTGCGCAACGCGACATATTGTGTCAGCGTGTAGTCTTGCCACCGCTGCGCCTCTCGTTTTTCTGCTTGCACCTTGTTCATGCGATTAATTCCTTCTAAATTCGAAACGGATAACTTTCGTGCTGCTCAGGTGTGAGATTGAGAAAGTTGTTGGTATACACATTGAGCGTCAGTCTAATAAAAATGACGATGGTAAAGGCGATGAAGCCCGTGCTGTAGGCCATCGTCGTAAAAAAGGGCAGCAGGAACACCCAGAATGTGATGTTGTAAGCGCGTCTGATCAGCGCCAGTGGGTGCATGGATGCCTGTTTTACTGAAACATAGTTGGACTTGTTCTCCCGAAGCCACGCGAACCGCATGCCTGTATGTAATTCGATAACCAGTCAGAAAAGCGCCCCGAAAATCGAAAGTCCGATTAGACCGCCTCTGCCTAACCAGATCGAGGTGGAAAAGGCGACGAGGATAAAGATCAGGGTGGGAATCCCGATTCCCAGCGAAAGGACATTGTTCCAGCGGATGGTTAAGAAGTTCTCTTTTGTCATGGGCTGTTTTTCTCCATGGTTATGGTCGCACCGGCCGTTCACTGGCATTGGCTTGAGATGGTGCATAGGCTTCAGCCTGGTTATAAATAACCGGCATTTGCCCTTTCCATTGCGCCCAACAAGCCTCATCCGTCATCAGGTCCGCCATAAAGTGCGCCACATTGATGCGGCTGGTTTCCCTTGAACCAAAAAGGGCACTCTCGATTGGGGATGGAACCAGTTGGTAATCTGTAACGGTGGCTTCATCTAACAACGTGTCCGGCCGAACGGCCGTCCACTCAATCAACCTATCGTTTTGCCCCACCTCGGTTCGCAAATAATCGGCCGCCTGTTCATTATCGGCCACCGGTGGCAGCAGGCGGCTTAAAAGTCCGACAATCGCTTTCTCGGCGAAGGCGAGTGGCTCATTCAGGTCGCGGTTGCTGTTTCCCTCCGTATTCATCAAGACAAATTTCGTCGACTTATCGGCATTGTTGGCACGAATGGCCTGGCACAGCCGGCGGGTCGCATCGGTGACCAGTTTGCGCGGATGGCCATACATGCCTTTAAAGGTCACGTTGTGACCTAGACAGGATGCGACAGCATCGCACCCATGAACATGCTGGGCCAGTTCCGCATCGCTTAAATCGAGAACGGCCGCGCGGATGATGGTCAAATTGGCATGATTTCTGACGGCCTCCGGCAATTTTTCAGGTGATCTGACAATGACTTTTACAAAATGGCCGCGTTCAAGCAGTTGTTCGGTGAGCAATCGGCCGGTTGCCCCAGTGGCGCCAACGATTAAATAATTCATCTGATTCTCCTTATTTTGACCCCGGTTAGATTGGTGTTTATTCCGACTTTTTCTTCCGCTGTTGTCCGGTGGCAAAGCCAATGCCTGCCGCGATACCGATGACCAGTCCCGCACCGACATTGCCGATTGCAGACCCAAAGATTAAGCCCAGACCGACACCAATCGCGAGGCCCGCCCCAACAATGTTTTGTTCAGATTTATTGTTGTCTTGATTGTTCATGTTCGTTTTTTCTCCTTGTCGCGGGTGTTGTTTGTTGTGTACACAGGATATGGCAGATGGCAGCGTCAGTCCCTACCAAAATTGGTAGTTGGTGGCGAGAAAAATTGTAGTCTGTTTGGGGATGTTGTAGGTGGTGGGTGAGGGAAACGGCCGTTACGCCAACAAATTCAGCTCATTTGCTCTGGTAATCGCCTGTGTGCGACTATTCACCCCTAATTTACTGTAGAGATTTTTGGTGTGATAGTGCACGGTGTTGACACTGACAAAAAGGGTGGCGGCGATTTCTTTGTTTTTTAATCCGGTGGCAATAAGGGACAAAATTTCCATCTCTCGTTCTGTGAGCGGATCAACAAGGGATTGGGCAGGGGCTGGAACGTTTCTTTCTCGATATTGTGCCCCTCGGCTGCAAATACAACTAGCAGCTTTTCACAATAGGACGGCATGATGCCGCGAACGGCCGTTTCCGCCAACAGTTGCGCCATCGGCAGCCCTTCGTCCACGAAGATGCGGATGAAGCCGCCCGGCTCTGCCAACGCCAACGCCTCACCCAGCAGCTGCACGGCCTCATCCTTTTCCCCCTGCGCCTGCAGGACAAGCGCCTGCAAAATCATGATCTTGAGTCGTTCATCCTGCCAACCTTTGGCCTCCATCTGTTGGCGTAACGGTGCCAATAGTGCCAAAGCGCCGCGTGTGTCACCCTGGGCCAGGCATACGCGCGCCTGACTGATGGGGAGTTCGTGTTTCTCAGCCAGATGAGCCGCCGCCGTCAGATTGCCCTGCCGCAGCAAGGTAAGCACTTGCGCAGCAACAACATCAGGCAGCCGAAAGAGGAAGTTGTGCTGACGGGCGAACGCTTCGGCTTCATCCAAAGCAGCGACCGCGCCAGATACGTCTCCCTGGGCGAGCTTCAGGCGGGCGAGAAACACCCCATACGCAGCGAAGGTGTCGATACTCTCTATCTGCTGCGTCAATTGAGCGCATTGCTGCCCATACTGGTGGGCGGCTATCCAGATCGTTCCATTGGTAATGTATGCGAGCCAGACCAAGAAACGCTTCACAGGCAATCAACTGCGGCGGATCACCGGCCACTTGCAGAACCCGCTCATATGTTTTTGACGCCAACAAGAGTTGGTTGTCTGCTTCCTGTAATTGACCGAGACTAATTGCAGCCGCTATGGTCGTAGATGGAATCCGCAAACGATTGCAGTGTAGTGATAGGACTTCGGTGTAGGCTTGGCTGGCTGCAGCACGATCTCCTTGTAAGATGATAAGCATACCCCAGCGTCCAGAGCGCTGCCGAACGGAAAAGCAGGTTGTCGGGGTGCAGATTCTCCAGGGCCCGGCTGTGATTGGCGCATAATGGTTGCCACATCATGCTGAACGATAGCCAAAGTGGCGCGTAGGTAGCAATACGCCCGACTAAGTCTTGCGGTTGTTTCGTCTGGTTCTGTGCTTTGCAGAGCCGCTGGCCTGCCAGGCAAGCTTCGGCCGCTTGCAGTTTCTGTTCAACAGCGGTGTGTTGCCCGACAAAAAACAACGCCGAGGCGTAGGTCACCCACAGCGAAGGTCTGGCATCGAGTACGGTTGTTGGCAGCGACTCCAGCCAGTGCAAGCACAGGGACACCCGCGCCGCGGAAGTGCAAGGGGACGCCACCTCCTTCAATGAGGCGCTCGGCGCGCTCAATATCATTGGCAGCGGCGGCATGGTGAAACGCATCAATCTCCAGGCCATTGTCTTCATACCAGACGCTGGCTCGAATGTGCAGTTCAGGGAGATCAAATTCCTCGGTCCCTTGCTGGTGATCGCTGCCGCAACAACTCGGCAAAGAGATGATGGTAGCGGTACCAGCGCCGCTCATTGTCCAGCGGCACGAGGAACAGGTTGGCGCGATCCAGTGATTCCAACATTTCTTGGCCATCGTCGTCGCCGGTCAGGGCATCGCACAGAGAACCGGTGAGCTGGTTGAGAACGGCCGTTTTCAACAAAAACGTCTGCACATGTTCCGGCTGCTGATGCAGCACCTCTTCCAGCAGATAATCGAGCACAAACCGGTGGCTGCCGGTAAAGGATTGGATGAAGCCCGACAGATCGTCCTGCCCGCGCATGGAAAGCGCGGCCATTTGCAGCCCGGCAATCCAGCCTTCGGTGCGCGCTTCCAGGGCAGCGATTTGGTCCTCTGTGAGGTTCAGCCCCATGACTTGCTGGAGGAAAACGGCCGTTTCCGCCACCGTAAAGCGCAAATCAGCCGCCCGCAGCTCCGTGAGCAAGCCGCGCACGCGCAGACGGGCCAGCGGCAGGTTGGGGTCCTCGCGCGAGGTGATCACCAGATGCAGCTGTGGCGGCAGATTATCCAGCAGGAAGGTCAACGCTTCGTCAATCGGTCGCGAATCAACGGCGTGGTAATCATCCAGCACCAGCATGAGCGCATCCGGCTGTTTGGCAATGTCGTTGAGCAGGGTTGTCAATACGCTGGAAACCGGCAGCGGCGACGCTTGCAGCAGCGGCAGCGCCGACTCGCCAATATGCGGATCAACGCGCTGCAAAGCGGCGATGACGTAGGCCAGAAAACGGGCCAACTCACTGTCGTTTTCGTCCAGCGACAGCCAGGCGATTTGCTGCGAGGACTTGGGGCATGCATCCTTCTGTTTGCAGGGCATCGATCCAACTGCTGATCAATGTTGTTTTGCCGAAACCGGCGGGAGCGGAGATGAGCGTTAGCTTGCCGGTCAGACCCTGGTTGAGTGTTTCGATGAGGCGGGGGCGAGGGACGAGAGACGGCCGTAACCGGGGCAGATACAATTTCGTTTGTAACAAGTCGCCGGACATGGGGCCATTATAGTGGATAAGTTAGTTTAGAGTAAGCGGAGTTCTTCAGCGCGGCGTACGGCCGTTCTGCGACTATTCACCCCCAACTTCGAGTAAATATTTTTCGTGTGCGTGCGCATCGTGTTCAGGGAAATCATCAGTTCGCGCGCAATTTCCGGGCCGGTGAGTGCGGTGGTGAGCAGCTTGAGCACCTCAAGTTCGCGCTCCGACAGGGGATCGGGGAGGGGTTGGGCAGGTGGTGGTTGGGAAACGGCCGTTTCCCCAAAAGCCGCCAGCACCTGCTGCGCAAACAGCGGCGCAACGCCCTGCTTCACCACCTCCCGCAGCAGCGCCGCCATCGGCGCTCCCTCATCCACAAACGGGCGCAGCAAGCCGCCCGGCGCAGCCAGCGCCAGCGCCTCCCCGAACGTCTGCACCGCCTGCTCACTTTCGCCTGCCGCCTGATGGGCCAACGCTTGCAGCACCAGCGCCTGCAGCCGCTTGTCGGCCCAATCGTTTGCTTCTGCCTGCTGCCGCACCGGCTCTAGTTTGGCTACTGCTGCCTCGGGATCATCCTGCGCGAGATTTACCCGCGCCTGACTCAAGGGCAGGTCTTGCGACTCGGCTAACTCGGCGGCGGCGGCGAGATTGCCCTGGTGCAGGTGGATTTGGATGCGAACGGCCGTTATCTCCCCCAACCAATGGTCAAAATGATACTGCTGCACAAACTGCTCCGCTTCCGCCAACGTTGCCAGTGCACCCGCCGCATCCCCCTGCGCCAGTTTTACCCGCGCCAGCAGAATCGCCACAGGCCGCGGGCGTGTCCACATTTTCCAACTGCCGCGCCAATGCCAGCCCTTGCTGTCCATACTGTTCCGCCGCATCCAAATCGTTCCATTGGTAATGAATGCGCGCCAGCCCCACACACGCTTCGCACGCCGCCGGCCACGGCGGGTCACCCATCAGCTGCAGGATGCGCTGGAAGGTTGCCGCAGCTTGATGGGGCTGGTTTTCTGTTTCCTGAATCTGTCCCACACAGGTCGTGGCGGCTATTTCAGTCATGATATTGCCGGATTTCTGGCTCTGGGCGATGGTTTCAGCATAAGCCTCTTTGGCCGCCGCCCGATTTCCCTGAACCTGATAGGCATAGCCCAGTGTCCAGGTGGTGGTGGTGCGCATGGGCGCGTTGTCGGGGTGCAGCAGCGCCAGGGCGCGCTGCGACTGGGTGATGATCCTTTCCACCTCATTTTTTACGACGCCCAACATGGCTCGGTTCGCGGCAATCTGGCCGTGCAGATCGGCCGTTTTATCGTCCAGAGCAGGGTCTGGCAGCGCCGCTTCTGCTGCTTGCAGGATTTCTTCGATGTTGTCGTGCAGGCGACCGGTCAGGGTAAGCACGGAAGCATACGTCACCCACAATGCTGGCCTGGCCTTAAATTCGGCCTCTGGTAGCGATTCCAGCCAGTGCCGCACCGGCGTCGCTTCGCCGCGAAAGTAAAGAGGCAGCCCGTCACCCTCAATCAGCCGCAGCGCACGGTCCACGTCATGGGCGGCCGTCGCGTGATGAAACGCTTCCAGCGCCAGCCCGTTGGCTTCATACCATTCGCTGGCCCGGATGTGCAGGGCATTGACATCGCTCTCCGCGGTGCTCTGCTGTAATGATTGCCGCAGCAGCTCGGCAAAGAGATGATGATAGCGGTACCAGCGCCGCTCGTTGTCCAGCGGCACGAGGAACAGGTTGGCGCGATCCAGGGATTCCAGAATCTCCTGACCATTGGTTTCTCCGGTGAGGGCGTCGCACAGGGAACCGGTGAGCTGGTTGAGAACGGCCGTTTTCAGCAAAAATTCCTGCACATGATCCGGCTGCTGATGCAGCACCTCTTCCAGCAGGTAATCGAGCACAAAGCGGTGGCTGCCGGTGAAGGATTGGATGAAACCGGACAGATCTTTCTGGCCACGCATGGAGAGCGCGGCCATTTGCAGCCCGGCAATCCAGCCTTCGGTGCGCGCTTCCAGCGCAGCGATCTGTTCTTCTGTCAGGTCCAGCCCCATGACTTTTTGCAGGAAAACGGCCGTTTCCGCCACCGTAAAGCGCAAATCTGTCGCCCGCAGTTCTGTCAGCAAGCCGCGCACGCGCAGGCGCGCCAGCGGCAGGTTGGGGTCCTCGCGCGTGGTGATCACCAGATGCAGCTGTGGCGGCGCATGTTCCAGCAGAAACGCCAGCGCTTCATCCACCGGGTGCGCATCGACGACGTGGTAATCATCCAGCACCAGCACAAGCGGATCGGGCTGCGCCGCAATGTCGTTGAGCAGCGTTGTCAGCAAGGTGGGCAGCGGCAGCGGCGACGCTTGCAGCAGGGGCAGCGCCGACTCGCCGATGTGGGGATCGATGCGCTGCAAGGCGGCGATGACGTAGGAAAGAAAACGGGCCAGCACACCGTCGTTTTCGTCGAGCGACAGCCAGGCGATTTGCGTGGGGGTTGGGGCAGTGTTATCCGTTTGCAGAGCATCGATCCAGCTGCTGACCAGCGTGGTTTTGCCAAAACCGGCGGGAGCGGAGATGAGGGTCAGCTTGCCGGACAGCCCCTGATTGAGGATTTTGATAAGGCGCGGACGGGGAACGAGAGACGGCCGTAATCGTGGCAGAAATAATTTCGTTTGCAGCAACTCGCCGGACATGGAACCATTATAGTGGAAAGGGATGAAGTGGCGAGAAACGGCCGTTTATCCATTCTTGAATTCTCAGTCAATACCCATTGTGCATATTGAGGTTGAAACATTCGCGCCGTACCTGCGCTGCACAAAATAGCATTAAAACGGCCGCCACCTCACTAAAGAGCACCTCTGTCGTCACCAGGCGCACGTCGGCCGTTACTGGCTGAAAATAAACATCAGGACAATGCGCCAAATCAAGGAGCAGTAGCGCCTCCCGTACATTGTTCTTGAAATCACCAGTAGGCTGGTCAACACCAGCGCCAACGTAATCGGTCCAAAAATAAAATGAACAATCCTAGTAGGTTTACTGCATGGCCTTGTCAACGAGGTTTATGACCTTGAGCATAAAGTTAAACGGCCGTTGCGGTTTATCGATCTGGTTAAACGTGCCCACAAGAGTCAACTCTTTTTGCGGGACGTAAAAGGCAAATGAGCCGCTGGACCCCGAATGCCCGATCAGCTCTGGCGTCTCGCGGAACAGATTCATCCAGCGGGGCAGCTTGAAGCGCATCAGCCCGTAGCCATATTGCAGCGGAAAGAACAGGGCGTTCCACTGCCTCATGCGCGGGAAGTGGGCCTCGGCGAACAGCTCACCGCCAAAATAGGCGCTCAAGAAGCGCTGGCTGTCGGCCAACGTGGAGACGATGCCGCCGTCAGGCCCCATGCTGGACAGCGCCAGGGGCACATCAAGCCGCAGGGCTTTGTGATACAGCGGCAGAGGCTGGCGGCCGTTTTGCCGGTTGGTGGCGTTATAAACGGCCGTATTTGCCAACCCCAGCGGCTTATAAATGCGTACCCGAAACACCTCGTCCAGCGGCTGCTGGCAGACCGCTTCGATAATCGCCCCCAGCAGTTGGTAGTTGGTGTCGGAATAAAAAGATTTGCCGCTGTCGGGAACGGCCGTTGCCGCCATCCCCCGCACCATCGTCAGCACCTCGTCCACGCCGTAGGCAAAATCCTTATTCTGCTTCAGGTCATCCACCAGGCCATCTTCATAGTAATCAGCCAGCCCGCTGGTCTGGTGAAGAAGCTGGTAAACCTTCAGCCGCTGGCTATAATCAATTCCCTTGTGCACGTGAATGCTCTCCAGATTGAGATGGGGCAGGTAGTTTTGGATGGGTGTATCAAGGTCAAGCCGCGCTTCATCGACCAGCTGCATCACCACCGCAGCGGTATACATTTTGGTAATGCTGGCGATGAAGTAGGGGCTCTCTGCTGAGGCATCCCCGGCCGCACCACGAAATTGAAGGCGGCCATCCCTCGATTGAACGCCAAGCAAAACCGTATGCGTGTGGGATTTTTTCGCTTCTTTGTCAATCAGCCGCTGTAGCTGCATGTTGATGTTGTTCATTTCATTTCTCCTTCGTTGATTCGCAACGGGGCGTACCAACCCAAACCAGGTAGACAAAGACATCTTCCAGGGTTTGCTTGCTTTTGCCAAATGATTTAACGGCGATTTGGCCATCGTGGAGGAGGATGGGCAGCAGGCGCGTTTCGGCGGCGTGTTCGTCGGTCCCGCCTACGTGCCAACGGAGTTTCACAGAGAAAAGTTCGCGTTATCCGTGTTAAACTGATTACCGTCCAAAAAACTCACGAACGGCCGCCAAACTTGCCGCCGGGTTTTCGCTAAACATTTCGTGCCCGGCGTCGGCAATCACCGCCAGTTGCGCCTGAGGGAAATGCCGCATTTGCTCCCGCTGGAAATCCACACCGATAAAGCTGTTACATTCTGAGGCGATGAACAGCACGTCACCCTGGTAGTTGCCGGCGTTGTCGGCAATGGGAGACAAATCGTTATCGATGTCAAACAGGGTTTGGTACGCCGTTGTGCCGAAGCGGCTGGGCGGGACGGTAACGTTGGGGCGAACGGCCGTTATGCTTTCATCTTCACACCGGTAGCCAGAAGCGGCCGTATTCACAAAGTTAGCCGACATCTTGCCGTAAATGTAATCCACTTGCGCCTGGCTGTCAGGTCCGTCCAGTCGCAGCGATTCGAAGATGGTAGGAAGTAGCAGCCGGTAGTAGGCGGCGCTTTGCGCAGATTGCACCTGCCGCGCGTTGAAGCGCGCCAGGCCGGCATTGTCCATCGCCCCCGGCTCGGCCAGGACGACTTGCGCCACGTTGTCCGGGTGCTGCCCCACGTACGCCGCCGCCAGCATCGCGCCCCAGGAGTGGCCAATGATGCGCACCGGCCCCCCATTGCCGTAACGGCTGACGATGCGGTGCAAATCGTCAACCGACGATTGCAGCGTCAGCTCGGCGGCGGACACGCGGGGAGACAAACCCGCGCCGCGCTGGTCGTAGAAGACGACGTAATAATCGTCTTTCAGATCGTGCAGATTGAGCAGGTAGCCGTAGTCGCCGCCGGGCCCGCCATGAACCACGACCACTACCGGGTTAGCCGGGTCGCCAAACGTTTCCGCATGGAAGGTGATTCCGTCGATGATGACGCTGGGCAGTGTGGGATCATCTTCCACGGTGGCGGGCACGCTGTAGCTGCCCCGCGTGGCCACAAACAAGCCCATGATTGCCACGGCGATCAATCCAAGAATGCCTAATAAACTAAATCCAATCATTTTGAGTATACTTTTTATTGATTTCATTTTGATTCCCTCTTTTCGGTTATCAGTGTCCGATAACTGATTACTGTCTACCGATTACTGATTTCTGTCTCGCCCAGCCAGTTCTCAATAATCGCCATTGCCCCATTGCTTTCGACGATGCTGTTGTGGTTCTCGCCGTTGATAACGTGTACTTCGCCATCGCTGTGGGCGGTTACGGCCGTTTCAAATTCCCTAGCCACAAACGCTTCATCATTGCTGCCCACCACCACCAACATCGGGGCATCAACGGCCGTTAACGCCGCCGCATATTCCGTGGGTGACGTGTTGACCGTCGCGCCAAAGCTGTAGACGTGGGTCACCTCGTCCGTCAGGTTGAAAAAGAGCGTGTCCAGGTGATTGAGCGCCGTGATGCCTACGTTGTTGAGCATGATCAGCCCAATCAGGCGAGGGACGTTTAGCTGAGAGTAAGCAGCGGAAGCCTCAGCGCTGACCGGGTCCTGCGGTGGCATGGTAGGCGCATCGGTGCCCAGGTGCGGCGCAAACATCAGGTAGCCATCCACGGCGGGGCGGTCGCTGAGCTGAGCATAGCGCAGCGCAATGCCACCGCCCATCGAGTGACCCGCCAGAATGAAACGGCCGTTTGGCTTCTGTTCGCCGAATCGCCGTGATTACATCCGCCACGTCATCTTCGTACTGGCCGATGTAATCGACATCACCCGGTGTGCCCCCGGATTGGCCGTGACCGCGCAGGTCGAGAGCGATGAGTTCGGCTCCGCTGATATTGCGCAGCATTTGGGCACTGCTGTTGAAGGCAGCGCTTTCCGAGGTGACGCCGTGCAGCAGCAGGATGGTGTCATCCGAATCAACCGGAAAGCGGCGGGCGAATAAGATTTCGCCGTCGCGCATTGTGTACTGCTGCGAGGTGAACTCGGCGGCGCTGTGCCGGGCCACCGGGAACGGCTCCACGGCAAAGGTCGGCTGAGCTGGCCAATAGGTTAGGATAAGTGCTGCCCCGAAGTAGATGACGGCGGAAACGGCCGTGGAAATCAGTACGATGCGCCAGAACTTTTTCATGAGTTTTATCCTTCTATCTTGTTGATTTCGTCAGAATGCTTTAGAAATTAGCGACCGGCAATCTCCAGCCACCAATCTCCCCTTACCGCCGTGCGTAAATAAGCTGCGAAGCGTATTTCACCATCTCAGCCAAAGAAAAACCCAGGATGGCCAGGTTGGCTGTGCAAAATGGCGTCAGTTCCTCCAGAAAAACGGAGCCAATGGCGGCAAAAATGCCAAAGGTCAACACGCCGTACGCATTGCGCTTCGCCTTCAGGGTGGCCACCTTCTCCTGCTCAGTGGGGGCGGCAGCCACGCCGGAGCCGAAAACCAGCACAATTTGCAACACAATTTGGGCCAGGACGATCAAGGTAATGGTATTCAATACCAGGCTGCCATAGCCCGCTGGAATGATGTCATTGGCCAGGGCAACGGGACGCATGGGCCACATGTTGGCAAAATAGTAGGTGGTGGCGCTGCTGGTAATAACCAGAGAAAGCGCGGTGCTTTTTTGTTGGAAAGAAATGTTGCTCAGCGCATTATCGGGTTGATTCATAATTTCTTGATTTTGAGACATGATGTTTCTCCTTATTTTTGCGGCCCGGCTAACTCGCGTTCCGCCACGCCGCTTGAACGTTTAATATGGCTCCAACATATCAACTGCCTGGTATTGCCGTACAGACAACAAAGGATGGAAAGGGGGTACTTATAGCCCCAACAGGTTTATCCAACCTGTCAGGGCCTGGCCTCTTTTATGCCGGTGTTACCGCGCTTTGGATTGCCATTTTTGGCTTGCGCAGCAGCGCAACCCCCAACCAGGTAAACCAGATGATTTGGGTCAGGCCAAAGATGCTGGCGCTGATTTCGGCGACTGCAGGTGCTACGCTGACGACACCGGCTGCACCTACCAGGTAGCCAAGATAGTTGAAGGCGCGGCCAAAGTTGCCACTGCGCAGGCCAGCTACACTTAACAAGATGACCCAGATGCCGCCAACCACTTCTACACCACCACCAAGGCCGTTAAAAACGGATTCAATCGCTAGCCAGACGGTGGCCGCCTGTTCTGGATTGCTGGCCTGCAGGCTTGCAACGGTTTCCATACCCACGTTGTAGATCATGCCGCTGGCAATGACGAGCACGGCCCAGATGATGCCAAAGGCGGTGGCGGTGCGGGCTAAGGCGGATTTACGGCCGTTCAGCCGTTCATGCAGCGCCAGCGAGAGCACTACTAATGATGCGCCCCAGGCGACGTAGACAATCAGGTGCAGCGCCGTCAGCAATCCCTGGTATTCCACAATCGCCGCTACTTTTTCCAGCGGGTCGGCAATGCCACCCACGTTTACTGCAGCGATAAAACCGATAAAGCCAATGATGTAAGCCAATGCTTCGTACAATGCGGCCGCGCCGCCCCACTTCTGTAATTTACTCATTTTCATATCTCCTTTCTGATTCATTAAGCAATTCAGCTTGTCAGCAATTCAGCAAGTCAGCTTATTAGCGCTTACAGGCTGAATCGCTGAAAGCGCAGCGTGCTGTCAGGCTGCTTAACTTCTAAATACGGCCGTTATCAATTCATCTGCTGATCCTCCCTTGAGTAAAAACGCATCTGCGCCAGCGGCCAGGGCTGCTGCCCGGTACGTCATGTACATCGTCAGCACAATAACTTTAGTGGCCGGCCAGCATTGCTTGATGCGCCGAGTCGCCTGGATGCCGTCTAATTTGGGCATCTGCACATCCATCAAGATGACGTCAGGCTGGACGCTTTTGGTTAACCGCAGCGCTTCCTCGCCATCGGCCACTTCCCAGATGGCCGCCTGGCGCCCGCTGGAATCCAGCAGGGCGATGGTGGCGGCGCGGGTGGCGGCGTTGTCGTCGGCAATAAGCAATCGGACGTTGCGTGCTGTGTCGTTCATGATGTTTGAATAGTAAAGGAACGAGGACCATTCCACATCAGCGGCATAGCGGGTTTTGCTTCCACAATTTGAGTGGTTTTTTAGGGGGTACTACAACAAATGTTGGGGATTAGGAGAGGGGGTACGATTTATTAACGAAAATCGCCATTTTGCCTAATACCATCATTAACACACTATTTATCTATACCCGCTGTGGCCGGTCTCTGACCGTGCCACCTCTGGTAAAACTTTCAGATTTTACCCATTGCGGTTATAGCAATATCATCTCAACACAATTGGCCACAACTAATTGATAAATGAAGCTAAATTGTTACAAACGACTGTTTCTAGCCAACCCTTTTTCCCCCAGATCAATCATCCAGCGAGGCATACCCCTCGCGCAGAGCGTAGAGGGCGGCCTGGGTACGGCTGGCCAGGTGCAGCTTGCTCAGGATGTTGCTCACATGGGAGCGCACGGTCGCCTCGCCAATGAACAACTTGTCGGCGATTTCCTGGTTGCCCAATCCCTGCGCCACCAATTGCAGCACCTCCACCTCGCGCGGCGTCAGCGGGTCGGCGGTGGGTGGCTGGCTAGGGCTGGCGGGGCGGGACAGCTCCTGCATCAGCTTGCGGGCAATCTTGGGATGCAGCGACGATTCACCGCGATGCACCTGGCGGATGGCCTGCACCAGCGCTTCCGGGCCAGAATCCTTGAGCAAATAGCCCATCGCCCCAGCCTTCACCGCCGGGAAGACGCGGTCGTCGCTGGCAAAGCTGGTGAGCACTAAAATGCGCGCTTCGGGCCACCCGGCCATAATCTGTTCAATGGCGGCGATGCCGTCCATAATGGGCATTTCCAGATCCATCAGGATAACGTCGGGGCGCAGGCGAAGAACGGCCGCTACTGCTTCCTGGCCATCACTGGCTTCACCAATCACGGTCAGATCATCAATTGTTTCCAGCAGCGCCTGAATACCGGAGCGCACAATCGTGTGGTCGTCGGCAATAAAAATACGAATCGTATCACTCATGGGGTACCTCAACTTGAATGGTGGTGCCCTGGCCGGGGGCACTGATAATGGTGAACTGCCAGCTCAACTGGGCAGCGCGTTCCTGCATACCGCGCAGGCCAAGGGTGCCTTTGTGGTGAGAGGCAGCCTTTTCAAATCCCACGCCGTTATCGGCAATGGTCATTACAAATTTTGCCGCTTCCTGGCTCACTGCTATCTCGATTTTTTCGGCCTGCGCGTGCTTGAGGGCATTGTTCAACGCTTCCTGGGCAATCCAGTAGAGACCGGTTTCGATTTCGGGGGCAAGATGGAGATCGTCGGGGGCGGAAACGGCCGTTTCCACCCCCGTCCGCGCTTCCACCGCTTCCAACCGCGCCTTGCAGCGCCGCCACCAGTCCCTCCTCTTCCAGCGCCGGCGGCCGCAGCTCAAAGATGAGCAGCCGCATTTCGCGCAGCGCTTGCTGGGCATTGTCTTTGAGCCGGCGCAGATGTTCGGCGGCGCGGACGGCTTTGCCGCTGTCCAACTGGCGGATGGCGGCCTCGGCATACAACGTCTGGCTGTAGAGCGCCTGTGTTACCGAATCGTGCAGGTCGCGGGCCAGGCGGTGGCGCTCCTCGGTCACAGCCGCTTCGGCCACCATCCGGGCAATCCGGTCTGACTGTTCCTGCACTACCCTCTCGTGGACGCCCAGCAGTTGATTCAGGCTGGCCGCCTGGGAGCGAAACTGGGCCGCCCGCTGGGTGGGGGTTGGTGAAATGGGTGGATCCTCGTGGAAAACGGCCGTTTCGTCAAAGGGTAAAACCGCCATCTTTACATTCAGCGTTAACGGCCGAAAGTAATCCACCAGCTCTCGGGGCACGATCACTTTGGTAAACAGGACAATCGTAAAGATATTGCCACTGGGCAGCAAGCTAAACATCACCAACACGGAACGAATCCCGTATGGGATGACAAAATTTGCCTGATCGGGTACGTAGACGTTGCCGCGAGCATCGGGCACGTGCAAAATGTTGTATGTCTCCTGCTCCAGGTCGAGCACCAGGTCCGGGATCGCGGTTCACCGCCTGCTCCAGCACAATGCCAAAAATCTGCGATACCTGACCGAACATCGGATTGACGTCAACAATCTCTTTGCTCAGCGGATGCACCTTGTAGAAGCGGGAGTTGTGGCGGCTGTGCCATTCCGGGTTGTCGCCAATGGTGGCCAGCAGCGTCTGGCATTTCAGCGCCGGGTCGTCCAGCGGCTGTGGTAGAAAGCCGTTGACGTGCTGCTGCAAATCGGAGCTGAGTGTGTGAAACGGCCGTGTGATGAAAAAGCGCACCAGCGCCGTCGCCCGCTGGCCATCGGCATCCACCAAATGCTCGTACAGGTAGCGCACCATGTTTTGTGCTGCTTCCTCCATACTGGCTGCCCCATCGCCCATCTGTCGCAAAGCCGCACCACATGTGGTCATATCCTTGAGGCTAAATGCGGTCAAATCGTACATCGTCTTGATGATAAGTGGGTTTTGTTCATCTGCCAACCTCATAAGTCCTTCTCGCGGTATCTATCGTTAGTCCTAATTTATTGATTTTGGGGCATTTCCAGAGTGAAGAGTATGAGTGTGCTTGTGTACCGAGACAATATAAAACCGCACCCTAATTGATATGAGGTGCGGTTTCATCAAATATCGCTAACTGAGTTGTTTTTACCTCGCTTATTTGAGGATAATTGGCTGAGAAGAAGCTTTTGCAGAGGAAACCCTGAAAGAGGCGCTTTTATCTATCCGTTATCTCCTTATTTTGAATCACTCGGAGCCTTTGAAATCGCCATTCACCATTTCGTCATGCATTAGCTGTTCGCGAAGCCTTACGTTTTCAGCGACAAGCTCGTCGATGAGTTGCTCCTTCGAGCTGCCGGGGGCATAACCAAGTCGATTCCGACGCTCGTCTTCAACAGGCAGGTCGGTCATAAACTCCACAGGCGTTCTCTGCCAGAATAAGTTACCTTGCCAGACATTCACTTTGCAACGTGTCTTATGCTTGCGTCCAAGCGTGTCAGCAAATTGCACGTTGTAGTGTTGATTGTCTCTGTCATAGCCAACGAACTGGAATGAGATCTCAACAGGCTCACCACCGGCCTGCCGGATCGCTGCTGCGATGCGCTCTTTATTCTTTCGGTCACGGATGGACATAAATGTCACAATCGCAATCACAAGAAGCAGTATTAACGCGAAACCAACCAGGGGTTCCATGTTGTTTCTCCGATCACCCGATGGATGGGGTGTTTGCTAAATGAGAAAATGTTTTGACTTGTCTAATTTCTATACGACAATTTTGTTCCGTAGGTTGCGCCTAATGCGGGGGTAATATTTCAAACGTGTCCAAATTGGGGCATTTTTCGAAATTGAGACCACCTCTAAAGCACGCAACCTTCTCAAAAAACCAGTTAGATTCGCCACGGCTGTTTATTCAAGTGGAATCAATCTTGGCTACCATACCTGATCAAGTATTCTTATCAACCGCATCTGAAATTTCATTAACCCTAAAGGCGTAACAAACTTTACTATTTCCCATAAATTTTTTTACCATAATTTGGACCATGAAATTATGGTCACATTTATCAGAATAATTCATTTGATTATGATGGTTTAGGGAACTTGTGTCCGATTGCACAATCTTGATTAGCACCCCTCTCATTGTCTATACTACTTACGCACCGGAAGTGCATCATAACTCCCCCATAAATGCCAAATAACAGAAAGCCGGGGCATTTTTCACGTTATTAGTTGGTTCTCGACAATTTAATCAGGCAGGTCATATATTACGGGCAGACCAAGCCTCTCCCATTTTAATTATCACGAATTCAAATCAGGAGGTCTGATGCTTAATTCCCCTACATTTGCCCCTTTTCCCCACCGCCGCTCTACGTCCCTCATCCTTATTCTGATCATGAGCGGCGCGCTTATCCTTTTAACCGTTTTACCACTGCAGCAAGTTACCCCCGCCAATCTCAATTTAGATAATCACTCGCTACACGACGGGCTGCAACCACAAACGGCCGTTTCTAACCCCGTCTCCTCTCCTCAGATTGGCCCGTCTTCAGCCCCATCAACCCTCCTTTCGGCGCAGGAAGTGGTCGATCGCCGCGATGCCTACAGCCGTCATTTCGACCTGGGAAACGGCCGTTTCCTGGCCCTCGCCAGCCCTACTCCGTTGAATTACCTGGATGATCAGGGGACCTGGCAGCCCATCCAAGCCGCCTTCCAGACCACTGAATCAGGATATGCCGTCCGTGAAAACAGTCTGCAATCCTTTCTGCAGCAAGACCGCACTACCTTATCGCTGGAGTCCCATGGCACCCTTTTCGTATGGCAGTCCAAAGCCCTGGCTGCCCGTGGCGAAAAAACCGTAACAGTGGCCACGCCGCTGCCTCCTGAGCGAACTTCTCCACCTGAAACAGACGTCTCCAACACGACCTTGACCTATGCGCAGGCGTGGAGCCTGGCTGGGATGACAGAGCAGTTCCGCAGTGGTCCCGGAACCTTGCAGCAAGAGCTCATTCTAGATGCACCGCCAACGGCCGTTTCCGGTGCCGACTGGTTTGAACTCCGCGTCCTTCTGGCAACCCCGCCAGATACCAAATTCCTGGCCGATGGCCAGCTGCAAGCAGGCGAATTTGTCACCGCTGGCCCTATCGAGCTGCGCACACCTGATGGGACTTTGCTGCTGGAATTGGCGCCCCCCGTTGCCTACGAACAGGCCCAACCAGATGTAAGCATTGCCGGTCGCTACCACCTCATACCCCAGGCGTTAGGGGTTGAACTACGCATCCAGACGCCGTACGCATGGTGGACTGCCCCCGACCGTCGCTATCCGGCCGTTTTCAATCCCACCATGCAGGTCATCCAGGATCTTGAAGGTGCCACCATCAGCACAAGAGAGATCTTAAGCGGTCTGGGACACCCTACCCGATCGCCAGCGTTCGCCAGTCCACCTGCGTTGGCCACTTTGTCACCGATGAAGATCTCATTCGTGGCTATCGCCGCGGCTACGTGCGCTTTCCCTTACCATCGCTGCCCCCTGGCACGGAGCCCGGCGCCGCCACGCTTGTTGCCGTACCAGACGCCGGATGGAGCACAGACCCGACATATTCTTACTACAATGACCGCGTTACCAGACAGCCAACTTTTGTACATAAAATGACTGAGGATTGGAGCTATCTGCTGACCATTACAAATACCAACGCTGGCGTTTATCCGGCGATGGATCCCAGCAGCAACTTAGCCATCATTGAAAAGCCAGACCCCGGCAAAGGATTGACTGCACTGCCCGCAACTACCTGGGACGTGACCGGCATCGTTCAGGATTGGTACGCCGCACCAGCCACTAACTTCGGTTTCAGCTTGAAATTGCTCTACGAAAATTTTTACTTCTTCGAAACGCAGCTGCCCACACTATCCCACCCCACCTTTAGCTGCTTCCCCCTCTCGGCGCAGTGGAGCAGCCTGGACGATGTGGTCAATAATCCAGCAAACCCCACAACTGATGGCGCGGGTCTTGGTTTGCTTATCACCTATGAGGCCCCAGGCTCTGGCTGTCGATTCTTTCCAGACAATCCGCGTGCCGTCAGCTAACCCCCAGGGCAGTTACCTCTACCAATACCATGAATATGAAATAACGCCACCAGCCAGTGGCTGGCGCGTCATTGCCGCACAAGGGGCTTTCACATCAACAGGTTTCGCCAACGTACCGCTGGACCTGGCCGATCTAAATGGTGATTTATTAATGAGTTCGGATGCCGGGACGGCATCGCCTGGCAATGAAAACTGGGATTGGCAGCCAAATTACCTGGTGGTAAATGGCAATCAGCCGCTGCCTGCTGACCTGGCAGTGCGGGTGCAGCCAGACAACCAGCCCACCAGTACGCACAATAATAAAGGCTACTATCTGCAATCGCAAACGGCCTGGCCTGCTCCAATTCTGCCGGGCTTCGGTATCTCCACGACGGTGCCCATCACGCTCATGCGTGAGCTGGTGCGCGGCCAAATGTTCAACTTTGCCGAAGATACAACGGTCGAAATCAAGATTCCGTACGCCAGCGCTGGCCTGAACCCAGAGTACGGCCCGCCGCTTCGACCTGCAGCTCTTTGCTCCAGGCTACACCTATGGCAGCCGTACCACCAATGGCGCGGAGATCACCCGCGGTCCGGACGCCTACGAAATCGAGTTTTCTGTTCCACCTGGGCAGGCCGGAAGCTGGCTGCTGGTCCTGAATAGCAACCAGGACCGCGAATCGTCAACATGGACGCCCAGGTGACGGTTTGCCAGAACAATGATGACGTGGTGCGCTACCCGCTAGACGGCCGTTGCGTCGAACTACGCCGCCCACCAGAAGATTTAGTCATTGGCCCAACATACCAGGAACTGGGCAACGTCCGCCTGTACAGCCCTGCCGGCTTCACCGGCAACTGCAACACCCTCTGCACCACCAACGAAGAGGATAACGGCGTACCCGTCATGCCGCTTATTGGCTACGGCGGCGACGACGACCATTGGGTGGCTTTAAAAGGCGGCACCTTCACTCTCGACCGTAACAACAACCGCATTGACACCTCCGCCGATACCCGCCTGGTCATGGCCGATTTCAGTGATGCTATTTACATCGCTTCGATGCCGGTACTGCGCGGCGAGTTTGAGGTCTTGGGCAGTAACGAACGGCGCATGACGCCAATATCCGCGCCCAATGACACCTATTTGCTGGTCAAGTCTCCGCTGCACGCCCAGGACGCCACCAGCGGCTGGAACTACGAGATTGAGCTAGATGCTGACTTCTTGCACGCCTTCGGCCCCCTGGTGCGGCAGGTAAGACCTACTGTTGGCTACAGCAGCACCAGCTTCAATTTCGACGCTGACTGGCGCATTGCCGTGCAGGGTGGCCCCTCATTGCAAGGGGAGGTATCCCTCAACAGTGTCTCCAGCAGCATCATTAACGTAGGGACCCTGCTGCTAACGCCGCCTAACGCGGGATATGGCATTGAGTATAATCCGCAGCACGCCTCGGCTAACAACCCGGCAGCGCTTCCCAAGTTCTTACAACTGCGCATGACCGGCGCCACCATTGCCCAACCAGCAAACCTCGGCGGGGCAAAGCTGCCGGTGCAGGGCGTGCTGCTGCCGCCGGGGCAGTCAGTCAAAGACCCCAATGGCAATAACGTCGCCCTGGAATGCGGCAATCACTGCCTGGACCTGCGCGGCGAGCCTGACGCTATGACCGCGTCTGGGCCCCTGGTTGACCGCGAGTATAAAATGCCAGACCTGATCATCCAGGACACCGCCAACACCATCATGGTCAATACGCCCAGTGGCGTCGATATTTGGAGTTCTGACCATCCCCATGAGCACCAGCGCCGGCGGCATTAACTTTAACTACGAGGCTTACGATGGCAGTGTCCGCACCTACCGCGGGCAGTGCCCAGGCGCCAGGGATCCTCTCAACCCAGACCAGCAAGCGGCCCCAGGACCGGTAACGACGGTGGTCGTTGGCTCGGCGGGCATGGTGCTGCCAAATGCCGGCGCAGATAGCGGGGACCTATCCGGAGGCCCACGGATTCAGGCCAGCTTTACGCTTTGCGAAGGTTCGCTGCGTGAAATGAAATTTGTTTTTGATACCGGCACGCAAACCGCCATCCCTCTTGGGCAACAGCGGTATGTTCCTAAACTTCATTGGCGGCACAGTGAGCCTGACGCCGCAGCAGCCCAACTCGCAAGCCTATACCACGGTGGTTCTGGACATGCGCTTCCGCGGTATGACGCCGCAGCAAGCATCATCAAATATCCTCAGCCGCGGCGTGGTGACCATTGACTCGCGAGGCCTGTTTGACGTGCAGGTGCAAACGGGAGTACAGGTCTTTAGCGGCATCGGCGCCGGTGTGGACGGCCACTTCTGGGTAGCCTGGAGCCCGCTTGACCTGGGCTTCGAGGTAGAAGGCTGTATTCCCTACAATGGCTTTGATCCCAAGAATTTCCCGGCGTCACTATGCGATGGGAATGAGCTATTGTACGGCACATTGCGCATGCACTTGTGGCAAGGTCAGGGCTGGCAAAATACCTACGACTGGCTGCCAGACGACGATGCCCTGCACGTTGCTTCCCGCTTTGAGGCGCGGCTGACCATCGCCGCCGGTTTAATTGTAGATTGGGGCCCGGCCATCATTCCGCCTTCGGACGTCACGCTGGCAGGGTTAAAGTTGGCCTTTGGCGAATTTTGCATGAACAACTCCTGCACCAGTTACGAATGGGGCGTGATGGGCGCGTTTACCTTACTAGGTTACGACATTGGCGCCTACTATGGCTTTGACAGCGGCATCAGCTTCATCATGGGCAGCGCCGATTACGTCTTGATTGACGAGGCAAATCTGGTCATGAGCAGCATGCCCGCCGATGACGTATTGCTGCTCCGCAGCCCAAATGGCGTCTTGCAAGCCACCATTAACGTCACTCCCGGGCAGTCAAGCGCTATGTTTGCATTAGCCTGGCAAAATGGTTCGGCAGCGTTGACGCTAACCGAGCCGCCTCCGGGTAACCGCATCATCAATCTCAATTCCGTTGCCCCGGATGTGACGGTGGCTACAACGCCAACTGCAATCAGTCAACAAACCATTCTCGTTATTGACCAGCCGCTGCCCGGTAATTGGCAAGTGAATTTTGGCAATCCAGGTCCCAGCACAGATTATCGCTTCATTTTCTTCACCAACCAACCCACGCCGACCATCACGCTAAGTGACTTGCCGCTGCAAGCGATTGACCAGCCGGGGATTCCGATTTCTTGGACGTCCAGTATCAGCGGCAACGGCCGTATCAGCCTGTACTATGAGCAAATTGCGGGAGGGCTGGACCCATCACAAGACGCCGTCGGCCCCGTAGTCGAACGGCTGCCTTTGACGAGCAGTGGCGTCTACACGTGGAATCTGGAAGGGTTGGCTACCGGTAGTTACCGAGTATTTGCCCGCGTTGACAACGAAACGGCCGTTGCTGTCAACAACTGCGGTGTACGGGTACCAATATAATCCGGATCCGACAGCCCCCAACTGCAACACCATGCTCGATTCGAGCCTCTTCCTGCCGATTGACCAACTGTATGCTCCGGGTAGCGTCCGCATTCAAGACAATATCCCCCCAGGCGCGCCCACTGGGGTGGACTCGCGGCCCGAAGGCATCAGCAGTGTGGTTGTGCGCTGGCAGCCTAACAGCGAAAAAGATCTGGCAGGTTATCTGGTCACCTGCCAACAAGCTGCACTAACGCGCGTGGTGCGCGTGGCGGCGCAAATTCAAGCCAGCCAAACCCTGAGTGAAACAGCCCGGGTCAATGGCCTGAACGCAGAACCCGCCACCTGCACCGTCGAAGCTTACGACAGCAGTGGTAACGTCAGCTCGCCGTCAGCCGGCACCAGCAGCACACCCACCGGTAATATTCCCCTGCCGCCAGCCGTCGTGCAGGGGCTGCAAGTAGTGCCGGTGGGTCCTGGCCAGATCCAGGTAAGCTGGCAGCCGTCTCCGCAAGCCGTGTACTACCTGCTTTACTACACGGTCATCTTCAGCCCCACCAGCCGCATGGCTGATACGGCAGCACCATTGTCTGGCTTGTTGGTAAATAGCAGTGGCAGCCTCACCGGCGGATTCCGCGCGGTAGAGGGCCGTTCGCCACTAAGTGCCGGCGGAGGTACCCAGGCGACGCTGAGCGGTTTGCCCCCAGGCGAAACCTATGAGGTTTGGGTACGTCCAGTAGATGCTGACGGCCGTGTTGGGGAAGCAAGCCCGGCACTGCAAACCGTTGTGGGAAGCTCCTGGCAGCTCTACCTACCCGCTATTCTCCGAAGTCAATAACACGCCTTGAATCGAAAAGCACCCGTGAACGGCCGTTTACTACAAGTGGCCGTCACGGGTGCTTTATTTGTTAAACTATGAGTTTTTCGGTGCTGTTAAGCAGCTTCTAGCTCTGGCGCAACCGTTTCAAAATCGTGGGTGGGCAGGCCGGATTGTTGACGAATAAGAAACTCTAGCTCATCCAACACAGTGGGGTTCTCAGCTAAGTACAATTTAGCATTTTCGCGCCCCTGACCCAGTAAAGTTTCACCATAGCGGAAATAAGCGCCACGCTTATCAACAATACTCATTTCTACAGCCAAATCGAGAACGTCACCTGTTAGCGAGATGCCTTCGTTATACATGATGTCAAATTCACATTCTGTAAAAGGTGGGGCAACCTTGTTCTTTTTTACCTTTACGCGAGTGCGGTTGCCAACGACATCACTACCAGCCTTAATGCTCTGAATGCGGCGAATGTCCAGGCGCACGGAGGCATAAAATTTAAGGGCATTGCCGCCGCTGGTGGTTTCCGGGTTGCCAAACATCACGCCAATTTTTTGCCGCAGTTGGTTAGTAAAGATAACCACGGTATTGGTTTGCTTGATCACACCAGAGAGTTTGCGCAATGCTTGCGACATTAGGCGGGCTTGCAAACCTACGTGGGCATCACCCATTTCGCCTTCAATTTCAGCCCGGGGCACCAAGGCAGCCACAGAATCAACAACAACCACATCCATGGTGCCTGAACGTATCAACGCATCGGCTATTTCAAGCGCCTGCTCGCCAGTATCTGGCTGCGAAACGTAGAGGTTATCAATGTCTACCCCACACTTAGCGGCGTAACCCGGATCTAGGGCATGTTCCATATCAATGAAGGCGCAAATGCCACCGCGCTGCTGCGCTTCGGCAATAATATGCTGGCACAATGTGGTTTTACCGGATGATTCAGGGCCATAAATTTCAACCACACGGCCCCGGGGGACGCCGCCCACGCCCAAGGCAATATCTAAAGACAGCGAACCTGTAGGGATTGATTCAACCTGAAGGTGGTGAGCTTCACCCATGCGCATGATCGCCCCTTCCCCAAATCGTTTGGTCAAAGAATCCAAGGTTTTTTCCAAGGCGGCAATACGGCCGTTTCCATTTGTAGAGGCCATGAGACTTCTCCTTTGTGTTGCAAGACAATAAATTTTGGGAAAAGAATTACGTTAACGCTGTGATAGTAGCACGGCTGTTCTAATTTGTCAATACCGAAATCACGAAACCGAACAGGTGTTCAAATTTTTAATACAGGTCCTCTTGCCGGCGTAGTAAGCGCCATAATTGCGGAATTTCTCGCCCACCCAGGAGCATGTTCAACATCAGGTAAACAATTACTCCCCCACTCCCACCTATTAGCAAAAATTGCACCGGGTTTATTATGAAACGGCCGATTCCCCATATGGCCGCGCTCATTCCTAAAGCCGCCAGCAGCGCCCGACCGGCGCCAACAGCCAGCTTCCGCTCATCCAGGCTGCCCAGCGTACGGCGATTTAATACAAACAACAGAGCAGACAACACGGTAAAGGCAACGGTGCTTGCCAATGCCAGACCCACAATCCCCAGGTCCTCTACCAACCAGTAAGCCAGGGTGACGTTAATTGCCAACCAGACTATGTAAGCAAACATAGGCGTGCGCGTATTGTGTTGGGCATAGAAAAGACGCGCCACAATCTCCAGTGTCGCCTCACTGATGAGGCGCACGCTGAAAACGAGCAGCACACTGTACACGAGGGCTGAAGAAGTGGCATCGAACTCGCCGCCTTCCAGTAGAAAGGCTATCGCGGGCTGGCCAAGCAGAACGAGCCCTGCTGCTGCGGGTATCGTTAAGGTCCAGATGATGCTTAGGGTGGAAACGGCCGTACGCTTCATACCTTCCAAGTCCCCAGCATTGAACAACTCAGCCAGCGTCGGAAACACTACCAGAGCAATAGCCGTCCCAAACAGGGTTTCTGGGAGCTGCATCAGCGTGTAACCATAAAAGTAAGCGGACGTGCTGCCCGTGGGCAGCGCCGAGGCCAGGCGAATGATGAATAAATCTGCCACCTGAATTGCCCCCAGCGTGATAATACGCGGTCCCATCAGTCGAATAATTTCGCGGACACCCTCTAAATGCAGGTCCAGCGCCGGTTTATAGCGGTAACGGTAACGCACAAGAGCAGGTAGCTGAATGGCTATATGCAGCACCCCGCCAACAACGGTTCCCCAGGCTAAGCCTTGTATGCCTAACGGCCGTAACAGCGTGACGCCAATAAAGTAACCAATATCTAAAGCCACCGGTGCAAGGGCAGGTAGAGCAAAATGCTGGTGGGCATTCAGTACGCTGCTCAATACACCGCTTATGCCAAACAGCGTGGTCTGAATGAGGATGATGCGCATGATTTCGGCCGTTAGCTGCTGGGATTCAGGAGAGAAATCAGGCACAAGTACTACCCTGGTCAGCCAAGGCGCGAAAAATGCCCCCGACGCCGATATGACGCCCAAAAGGAGGATGACCAGAGTGAGAATGGTATTCGCCAGCCGCGCGCTTTTTACGGCCGTTTCTCGCGCCAGATAACCAGCATAGACCGGTATAAAAGCTGCCGCCAGCGACCCGCCGGCAATTACAATGAAAAACACTTCTGGCAGTTGATTTGCGGCGGTAAAAGCATCAAATTCTGGTCCAGTGCCAAAATTAACGCTTACCAATCGGGTACGAATTAGCCCGGTAAGTTTCCCCAAACCAAAAAGGATGATGACTATTACTGAGGATTGCAGTAAATGACGGGCTCGCTTCATAATAAGAAAATACCTTTCCAGATTGTGGTTACGAGTTACACTTTTTGCAACCAGCAGGCAGTATTTTATCTCTTTACCGATTTTATTGCGGCAAATTGGTAAACCCTTATGAAGATTAGGGGACTGAAGGCAAAAATTTTTGCCATCACGAATATTAATTTCTGGCTATAATACGATTCAAAAATTGGAGAAAACATTCATGAATGCAAAGACGCCAAACTGGGTAAAAGACGCGGTTTTTTACCAGATTTTTCCCGACCGCTTTGCGCACCGCAAGGCTGCTTTTGGGCAAAATCGGTATCCTGCAAAGCCAACAAATCTACAAGCCTGGGGCGCAAAACCAACCCGGCACGGCTTTATGGGTGGAGATTTATTGGGAATTATCGACAAACTAGATTACCTGGTGGACTTGGGCATAAATGCTATTTACCTCAACCCAATTTTTGCGTCTGCCTCAAATCATCGTTACCATGCCCATGATTATTACCAAGTGGACCCAATCCTGGGAGGTAATCTCGCTTTTTTTGAATTCCTACAAGCCGCTCACGACAACAATATTCGTGTTGTTCTAGATGGAGTATTTAACCACGCCAGCCGGGGTTTCTTCCAGTTTCACCACCTACTCGAGTGCGGCCCAGAATCTCCATTTGTTGATTGGTTCCGTGTTCATGAATGGCCGCTTAACGCCTATGATCGGGACGCTAATAAACCAAATTATGATAGCTGGTGGGGCAACGCGGCGCTGCCAGAATTTAATACAGACACGTTGGCCGTACGCGAGTATTTGTGGGATGTGGCCACTTATTGGATCGAACAAGGCATCGATGGTTGGCGGCTGGACGTGCCCAACGAGATTGACGATGATGCATTTTGGCAGGAGTTTCGACGGCGGGTTAAGGCCGTGAACCAGGAGGCGTACATTGTGGGCGAACTGTGGCATGACGCCAAGCGGTGGCTGCAAGGTGACCAATTTGATGCCCAAATGGATTACAACTTCACCCGCGCGGCTTTTAGCTTTTTCGTGGGAAAAAACATGAATCAGCAGGATACCCCTGGAATGGGGTATGGGTTGATGCCCTCGTTGACGGGTCAGGAATTTGGTGCGGAACTTCATCGCTTAACCCATGAACTATATTCACAGGAGATTGTTCAGGCGCAAATGACAATGTTGGGCAGTCATGACACGCCTCGTTTGTTGACAATCGCCAATAATGACAAAACGGCCGTTCGTCTCATGTTTCTTTGTCAAATGACATTCCCTGGCGCGCCAAATATTTATTATGGAGATGAGATCGGGATGACTGGGCGTGGAGATCCGGACTGCCGCCGCGCTTTCCCCTGGCATGACCAGAGCATGTGGGACCAAGAATTACTGGCGGACGTGCGCAGCTATGTGCGCTTGCGTCACGAAACCCCGGCATTGCGGCGCGGCTCCTTTGAACTTTTGTATGCCAATAAGAGTAGCGTGGTCTATCAGCGAAGATTAGATGAGCAAACCGTGGTTTGCGCATTTAACGCCGGTGTACCGCCTAAAGTTATTAAATGTCCCGCCGGGTTTGGGCAAAGGCTAGAGGAAAAATTGGCCAACCAGGGTCAGCCTTTTATTGCAGGCGAAAGTTACAGGATTAACGGCCGTTCTGCCCGCATCTGGGCAAATTGACGAAACACAATTCTCGGAGCATTTACGGCAAAACCACTTCATTCCATGTATTATCTGATAGGCATTGTGTACTTGGCGCTCGATTTCCCGCAAAGGGTTGTGTATGAGTAAGTCACCTCTCATACTTTATGTAGAAGACAACCCGGACAATCGCAAACTCGTCCGGCGCATTCTACTTGCCCATGGATTCGAATTTCATGGGTTAGCCAATGCCAAAGAGACCTTTAAATTTCTTGAAGCACAAATTCCGGATCTCATTCTCATGGACATCAATCTTCCCGAGATTGACGGGTATGCCATGACGAAACAACTTCGCAAACAAACAGATCTGGCGCAAATCCCCATCATTGCCCTCACCGCCAGCGTCATGAAGGCCGACAAAGAAAAAGCCACCGCGGCTGGGTGCAACGGATTTATTCAAAAACCCATCAACGTTGACCTTCTCCCCAAACAGATAACCGATTACTTAAACAGGAAATAGTAACAAATGAGCAAGGCAAACTTACCAATTGACCCTCAGATAGCCCACGTACTTGTGGTGGAAGACAATGTGTCCAACTTTGTGCTCATAGCTAAATTGCTTGCTTTTATGGGCATTGAAAAGTGTGAATGGAAAACCACAGGCTGGGGGGTGGTTGAATTTGCCAACACAATGACTCGCGTCGATCTTGTCCTTATGGATTTACGGCTTCCTCACGAGGACGGCTATGAAGCCCTCCGCCAGATTCGCGCGCACCCACAGCTAAAAGACACCTTAGTCGTTGTTGTGACGGCGCAGGGCAGCTCCGTAGAGATGGGAAAGGCACGCGCTGCAGGGTTCGATGGCTTCATTGCTAAACCCCTAGATGTTGACAAATTCCCAGAGCAGATCCGTCGCATATTGCGTGGCGATGAGGTGTGGGAACCAGGAGGTTAGATGAAAACATTGTCCAACAAACCTTTATCCCACCATGGCTCCGGTATTTTGGAAGATCAAAGAATATTTTTACAAATTTTAGCTGTCGTTCTAACCCTATCACCTCTAGCGTATTCCATCATTTCCCCTATACTGCACAACATCTCTTTTCTTTTGCCCCCAATAAATGTTTTAATTAGCCTGGCCATACTCTTTGTAGCCTTCTATCTGATTCGCAAAAAGTACCTTTCACTTGCCATCCACTTTATATTCATCCCAAACCTCATTTTCCTTACTTTGAGTTTATTTAGCAGCGGCGCGCCCTTTTTTGCCTACTTTATGCTAATAACGCTCGTCGCTATGATTTTTCTTGACAAAATCTCTGCCGCCATAATTTATGGCATCGTCATTTTACTTGCTGTCTCTTTCATAGTTTTTGCCACGAACCAGATGGAAGCCAGTTTTCTTCCAGGTTACTATCTAACATCTGTCAGCCTGGGATTAATATCATGGTCTGCAAGGACCATATCTAAAAATACTCTTCAGCTTTCAAGGCTAAATGCTGCCAGCCATGAGCATGCAAACGAAGTTTTGACTACTGCCCGGCAAAATGCAGAGCTGGCAACAGAGGCACAGGCTAGAGCTGCCCAATTAAGTACGCTCAACCGGATTAGCATGCTGTTATCTTTATCGCCAACCCTGGCGGATGTGTTTGATGGCGCGAGACGTGAGATTTTTTCGCTTATTGAGGCAACTGGTTTGTCAATTATGCTGTTGACGCCCGAGAAAACCCACATCAACTGGATTTACGGGTTCGAAAAAGGGAAAGAAGTGGATTTGTCTCATATTGCCCCTCTTCCCATTAGCCAAGGATTTAGCGGACATGTAGTTCGGACACGTGAAGTGTTACTGATTAACCACCAGACTCAGGAAATTAGCGCTGAGTACAAGTCATTTACAATAGGAGCACCAGCAAGTAGTTGGTTAGGTTTGCCTTTAATCGTCGCCAATGAATTAATCGGCGTGTTAGCCGTGGAAAACGAATTCGACCATGACGCATTTACACAACAGGATGTTGATTTACTAAAGATTATTGCTGGACCTCTTGCGGTTGCGATAAATAACCATCTTCAATTTACCAGGATAGAAGAAGCATTGGCATCGCAATCTGAGCAGCGAATTCAGTTGCAAACGGCAGCAGAAGTAGCGGCCGCAGCTACTTCGATTTTAGGAAAGCAAGAGCTAATTGAACGATCAGTATCCTTGATTAAAGAGCGTTTTAATTTGTATTATGTGGGGTTGTTTCTGGCGGATGGCGATGGGGAAAATGCGATTCTACGAGCCGGAAGCGGTGATGCTGGGCGGCAGCAAGTTTCTCAAGGCCACAGCTTAAAAATTGGTGGTCGGTCTTTGATCGGTGGGGCGATGAGTGACGGCCGTATCCGTATTTCGCAGGACGTAATAGCCGATACAGAATGGCAACCGAATCCCATATTACCAGAAACCAAGGCAGAATTGGCGCTGCCACTCAAAGTTCGGGGGCGCATCATTGGCGCTTTAACCGTCCAAAGCAATCAACGAAATTTCTTCAAAGACAGCCTCATAGGTACTTTGCAAACTATGGCTGACCAATTGGCCATCGCCATTGAGAATGCACAGTTGCTTGAAAACGCTGAAGCGCGTGCCAGGCAGCAGCGCCTGTTAAATGAAGTTAGCTTACAGATGTATCGTTCCACAGATGTGACAGAAATAATTCGCACCGGATTAAAAGCCCTCTCCGAACAACTCGAGGGGGCCCCTGTCAGCGTTCATTTGGGCGACAGCACACCCACGTTATCGGCACCAAGAGGGGAAAAATAAATAGGCATGGATGAATTGACCCCTCATCGTTGGAACAACCAACAAAAGCAAGACTCTAATTTGCAGACGCATTATTATCAGAGGGTGTTGGACCTTAATGCGCATCTGGCAGCGCTGCAAAACGAAAACGATTTGCTACGCGAGGCGCTGCAAGGGATTTGCGAGGCGCTGGAAATGCGCCATGCCACTTGTTATGAGCGGCGCGCTTCCCAAGAGCATTGGTTTGTGCGTGAAACAACGGACACAAACCTGCAACGAGGGCACTATGCACCAGATGAAACGGCCGTTTTGCTTGAAAAATCCCTGGTACAAAGTGACATGGCCCTGCAAAAAACCGCTGATTCCCTTCTCGCAGCCAGCCCCCTGGTAGCTGGCGACCACACTCTAGGGGCTTTAGTTGTGGAAGGCGAAACGGCTCAAGGCGAGTTTTTTTCCACTCAAGGTCTGCCGATTTTATTGCAAACCTTTGCCCAGAATCTTGCCGCCCTTTGGCACAATTTACGCTATTTACATGAAGTGCAACAGCGGCATCAGGAATTAGCCGTGTTGCAAAGCCGCCAAATTGACAATCTTTGGAACACAACTCAGACTGCATTCCAGGCAGGTTACGCAGAAAAGGGATTTGATTTTAAACGTCTGCAAGATGGAAAGTCAGCGCCCATTAACGGCAAGCAGCTTCCTCTTTTGCTGGGCGATATTCCTTTTGGCTCTGTCATCCTTTCCAAAGCAGAAAAGTTGAGTCCAGACCAGCTTGAGCTAATCCAGAGCCTGACGCGCGAAATGGGCAATGCCCTTAACAATGCCTATTTGCTGCAAACCACGCGCGTCCATGCCAACCAGCTTGCCCTGGCCACAGAGGTGTCTCGTGCGGCAACGACCATCCTTGACCGAAATCATCTCATTCAAGAGGTTGTCGACCTCATTCGCAGTCGATTCACGCTTTATTATGTGGGTTTATTTTTAGTCGACGCCAACGAAAAAAAGGCTGTTTTGCAGGCGGGAACCGGAGAAGCAGGCCGGTTGCAGGTGGAGCGCAAACACAGTTTGCTAATTGGTGGGCCGTCGATGGTCGGAACGGCCGTTGCCAGTGGTAAGGCCATCGTGGAGCAAGACGTGCGGCGGGCTGTCGCCTTCATTCCCAACCCCCTGTTGCCCGAAACCCGAGCCGAGCTCGCCCTTCCTTTGCGTACGCGCGGTCGCGTCATGGGCGCTCTAACCGTCCAAAGCACCGAGCGCCATGCCTTTTCCGATGAAATCGTAGCCGTATTACAAAATCTGGCCGACCAGCTAGCAACTGCCATCGAAACAGCCACCCTTTTTGAGCAAACTCAAGAATCTCTGGCTGAGACCAATCGCTTGTACGACGCAAGTCAACAAATTAGCGCCGCCCGTAATCCCCAGGAAGTGTTTGAGGCTTTAGTCAAACTATTCCAGTCAAATTGATTTCGTTGACGTTGCCCAAATAATCGTAAATGATCCGGACGATGATGCGTTTTTGCTAAGTCCGGCGGTTTGGAGCCGAGTCTCCCCTTGCAAACAAGGCGCCGGCCATTTACATGCGGGAGAAATACCAGTTTGGCGAGTATGCAATCCAGAACAAGCTGCTCATCTTTGAAGACGCGCTGACCGACAAACGGGTTGACGATGCAATGAGAGACTGGTTTCTCTCCAACCACCTCCGTTCGTCCGCCCTGATTGCCCTGCAGCAAGAAGATGAGTGGTTAGGCGCTTTGGCACTGTTCAACCATGCCCTCAATGCATTTAACGAAAAATCCTTGCAGCCCTTTCTGACCCTCACCGACCAGGCCGCAGTCATCCTGGCAAATCAGCGCCTTTTGCGAGAAGTCCAGGCGGCAAACGAGCAGTTGCGGCAGCTAGACCAGTTAAAGACGCAATTCTTGGCAAATATGTCTCACGAATTGCGCACACCGTTAAATTCCATTATTGGTTTTTCTCGCGTTATTTTGAAAGGCATTGATGGTCCAATCAATCAGGAACAAGAAGAAGACTTGACCTCAATTTACAATAATGGGCAGCATTTGCTGCGCCTCATCAATGAAGTTTTGGATATGGCCAAAATTGAGGCGGGTAAAATGGAACTGGCATTTGAAATTGTAGATTTAAAATCAACGCTTGCACGGCGCTCTAGAAACTATCCGCAGCCTGACCCAGGAGAAGGGGCTGGAGCTGCGCGCCCACATTGAGCCAGATTTACCCAATATTGAAGCAGACGCTGTCCGGCTGCGACAGATTTTAAACAATTTGCTCTCCAATGCTGTGAAGTACACAGATCTCGGGCTTCGTGTCTTTAACAGCGCGCAAAGAGGGCGCAAACCATGTCCGGATCACCGTAAAAGATTCTGGGATTGGTATTTCGCAAAATGATTTTGACAAGCTGTTTGCCGCTTTTGCGCAGGTGGATAGTTCAACGACGCGAGCAGTTGGTGGTACAGGCCTGGGGCTACCCATCACCAAATGGCTGGTTACCATGCACCAGGGTTCAATTATGGTTGAAAGCCGCGTGGGTGAAGGTTCAACCTTTCACGTCACTTTGCCACTGCACCAGGACGAGACCCTCACGTCACAAATGACCTTTTCAGAATCCCTGGAACAGCCACAATGAGGTCTTTCTCCATTTCTTGCCGCGCCTGTGGGGCGCAACGGCCGTTTACGGGTCCGATAGCGAGCTGTTCCCAATGCGGCGCAGGCTGGCTGGATGCGGTCTACCCTCTTCATCAAGATTTAGGTTGGCCGCAATCTCTAAATCAGTATGGCGCTAACCTGTGGCGCTACCGCGATTTATTGCCCCTGCGCCATGACAAAAACATTATCACCTTTGGCGAAGGGTGGACTCCACTGCTGCCCGCTCAAAACCTGGGCCTCATGCTGGGGCATAAGCGCATTTACATCAAAGATGAGCGACAGGGGCCAACCGGCTCTTTCAAAGATCGCCAGGCAGCCATTGCTGTCAGCGCCATGAAAGAAGCTGGGATCACCGAAGCGGTAGTTGCCTCAACCGGCAATGTCGCCATCGCTTATTCTGCATATTGCGCCCGCGCTGGCATTAAGCTGTGGGTCTTCTTACCCAGCAGCGTTCCTGTCGAAAAAATGCGCGAGGTGGCAATCTATGGCTCAGAGGTCATCAAAATAACCGGTACGTATGATCAGACAAAAGATATCGCTGCCCAATTTGCCGCCAGTAAAAACATCTTCCTGGACCGGGGCATCAAAGGTATTGCCGCTAAAGAAGCCATGAAAACTATCGCTTTTGAAGTTGCAGAACAGTTAGGGGCCGCACTGGCAGGGGCAGACCCTATGAAGCCCAATGGCGGCCAATATCCCTGGCGCGTGCCCGATTGGTACTTGCAGTCGGTTAGCGGCGGTCTGGGTCCAGTAGGGGTCATGAAAGGGTTTGCTGAATTAAACGCATTAGGCCTGGTTGAGGGTATGCCTAAATTGGGCTGCTTTCAGCCCAGCGGCTGCGCCCCCATGGTGCACGCCTATGAGTCCGAAAACCTGACAGCCTCTCCGGTGAATGACCCCATAACAGACATTATCACCCTGGCTACCGGCAATCCAGGTCAGGCATATGAAGTACTGTCTGAGCTCACGCGGCATGCATGGCGGGATATTTGCCGCTGTCACTGACACAGAGGCATTCCAGGCGCTGCGCGTGGTAGCGGAAATGGATGGTCTCTCGGTAGAACCAGCAACGGCCGTTACCTTTGCCGGTCTCTTCAAACTAATTAGGCAGGGCGTCATTAAGCCCCACGAAACAGTTGTCCTCAACTGCTCCGGGCATACCTTCCCCGTTGAGAAGCAAATTGTAGGCGAACACTTTACCCGCGACATGAACGTCAGCGAAAATGCCGCCCAGGGACGCTCTGAAGGGTTACTCACGGCACTGGAAGAACTGGATGAGCGCGTGAAGCGCATTACCATAATCGAAGACAATCCCGATTCAGCCCGGCTCATTCGCCGCATTCTCCAGGCGCAGGGTAAGTTCCACATTGAGGAAGCCCGTGACGGCCAAACAGGGCTTGCCCTTATTCAGAAAACGCCGCCCAATCTCCTCCTATTGGATTTGATGATGCCTGGATTAGATGGTTTTAGCATCATCGAAATTATGAAAAAAGATCCCAACTTGCACACAATTCCGATTATAGTCATCACTGCCAAGGAATTAACGCCTATTGAAAGACAACGGTTAAGCGGTAAAATCAAGGCGTTATTGCAAAAAGGAACTTTTATGGATTCTGACCTGCTCCAAGATATCCAGCAGGCCATACCCTGACACTGGTCAGAAACGAGCACCTTAAACGTGCCATCAAGCAGGTAGAGACGGATTCATTCATGTTAAAAGAAGCAGATGCCACCATTGTCTATATCGAGGACGACGCAGCCAGCCGGCTTTTAGTGCAGCGGGTCCTTGGCAGCCGCGGGTACGACGTCCACGTAGCCAGCAATGGGCTCGATGGCATCGCTTTAGCCCGCGACACAGAACCGCAGCTTATACTCATGGATATCAATCTGCCCGACATGGATGGCAGAGAGATAACCACTCGACTGCGGGGACTGCCCCATTTTGCTAACATTCCCATCGTGGCTCTGACAGCCAACGTCAGTCCGGGCAACAGAGAGCTTGCTCTTGCGGCCGGTTGTACCGGTTATCTAACCAAACCCATTAACGTTTCAGAATTCCCACAGCAGGTGAAAGATTATTTGGAAGGCCGTGTTGAACCGCTTTCACCTTCAGAACGCAATTTTCACCTTCAAAAACATGCCCAAAATTTGGTGGAAAGATTAGAAGATAAAATCCGCGAGCTGGAAGGCGCCAATAAACGGCTGCGCGAACTGGACAAAATGAAGAGCGATTTTATTGTTCTGGTTTCTCACGAGCTGCGGACGCCGTTAACCCTCATCAGTGGTTACGCCCACCTGCTGGAGGAGCAGATGAAACAGGGCAGCGAGCAGCAGGTGCCCGCTGCGGCAGTTAAGGGGATTGCGGAGGGGCTGAACATGGGTGTGACGCGCATGCGTGAAGTTGTAAACGAGATTATCAGCGTGTCACGAATTGCCTCCGGCAACCTGGAGCTGGCGATTGGTCCAGTGCGGCTGGTCGACGTGGTGGATGACCTTCGCTCCGAGCTTGAGGCAAACTGCCAACGACGAAATATCAATTTAGAAATTGGCAACCTGCAAAATTTGCCGGTTATAGAGGGGGATGGCAAAAAAATTCGGGTAGTTTTAGAAAATGTGTTAGGCAACGCCATTAAATTTACCCCTGATGGGGGCGGCATTTTTATTGTTGGCCGTAAAGTAGGCGAAGCTGTAGACTTGATCATACGTGATACGGGGATTGGCATTCCTGTGGAGGAGCAGCGGCGAATTTTTGACCAATTCTATGTCTTGGGATCTATTCAGCACCACTCAACCAGCAAGTCGGCTTTTCAGGGTGGTGGCCTGGGACTTGGTCTAGCTATTGCTCGCGGTATTGTGGAAGCGCACAACGGCCGTATTTGGGTCGAAAGCAAGCGGCGAGACGTGGAAAACCCACCTGGCAGCACTTTCCACATCCTGCTGCCCATCAAACAAGCCAGCCAGCAAACCAATTTGTAAACGGTCCCTTAGTTTCATGCCCAACTCAAACTCCTCCCTGAATGCCATGCTGCGCAGGATATTTGGGGAGAGCCAAACGAATTCCCTCGACACCGACCCACCACATTGGCAACAAGGATTGTTTTGGGCTTTGGTCTCCCCCCTTTTCCTAGGCACCATTCCCATTCTGGCAAAAATAGCCTACGCCGCTGACGTCGACGTATTCACAGTTGTGGCTTTTCGCACCTTGTTTGCTGCCCTGATGCTGTGGACGGCCGTACTGCTCTTCAAACGAGAGTTCATTCTCAGTTCCAGCCCGGCTGTAATGAGCAGCTTTGTGGCCGGAGCCATCAATGGCGTTGGCTCTCTGTTCTTTTACGCCAGTCTCACCCGCATTGATGCCTCCCTGGGGCAGCTCGTCAATATTACCTACCTCATTTTTGTAACGCTGTTACTACGGCTGGCCGGACAATCCATTTCCTGGCTGACGCTCTTCCGCACGCTGTTGGCCGTGGGTGGCATCTACATTCTCACGCAGGGTGGGCTGGGCGAGCCTGACTGGGTGGGTGTGGGCATGATGGCCATCGGTGCTTTAATGTATGCTTTGCAGCTTGTGCTGAGCCAACGCATTCTGTTTGACATTCCTGCTCCCACCATGGCGCTTTACTCCATGACGGCCATGGCGGCCGTGGTGACGGTGGCCTGGTTCATCAACCCGGGAGATGTAACGGCCGTTTCCCTTGTTGGTTGGCGCGCTATTGTATTGATGGGCCTCGTCACAGGCCTCTCGCGTCTCACGCTTTTTCTGGGTGTCAAACATCTGGGCAGCATGCAAACCGCCTTACTCGGCATATTAGAAGTCGTCGTCAGCATCATTCTGGCGATTCTCTTCTTGGACGAGCGTTTCACGCCAGTGCAGTGGCTGGGAGCCCTCATTTTGCTCATCAGCATTCTGCTCATACGCTACGAACGCAATATCCCCAAATTTGTAGACTGGTGGAAATTTATCTGGCAGCGGCGCTTGCGAAAATAGAGGCTGCCACCCATAAATGACACACAGCCATCCTGTACACTAACTTAACAACAATCTGACAGCATCATTAGCTAACTGGCTGACAGTCACTTTTGTTAGCTATAATAGTCTCGGCCAAACTTTAATCGTTTGTATGGACAAACTGCCACCTCTTTCAAAAAGGACTTACTCACCACCATGCACACAGAATGCATTCAAGGCGACTCAATTTTTGATATTTTGGCGGGAGAATGGGATGCGCTTGCCCGCCGGGGAATAACTGATACACCTTTTCAACACCTGGCATACCAAAAAGCTTGGTGGACTCACCTCCGACCCCCTGGGGCATCGCTGCACACAATAATCGCCCGCGATGAGTCTGAACGGCTGGTAGGCATCGTCTGCCTGTACATCGTTGGTGGGCTGGTTTATTTTAATGGCTGCGTGGAGGAAACAGACTACCTGGACGCGATTGTGCTGCCCGAGTATGAAGAAGCGCTGTGGACGGCCGTTTTTGAACACCTGCTGCATGACGACCTACCCGAATGGCACACCATTGACCTATGTAACGTTCCTCAATCATCTCCTTCTCGCGAGATTGTGCCCCGAGTAGCCCGCCAGCATGGTCTCACTTTTTCCGAAAGCATTCACGAGGTTTGCCCTGTGGTGCAGCTTCCAGCATCATTCGAGGATTATTTAGAATCTCTGGACAGCAAGCAGCGACGGGAAATTCGTCGCAAGCTGCGCCGCGCCCAAGGGGCGGAAGCAGAGTTGAAAATTGTGGGGCAAGATGACGATGTAGAAACGGCCGTAAACGATTTTCTCGACTTGCTCGCCAAAAGCACCTTTGAAAAACGGGATTGGCTCAATGACGGGCGGCGCGCCGTTTTCCATGACACTGCCTGTGCGGCCCAGGCTGATGGATCGCTTCTGCTCATGTTTATGGAAATTGGCGGGAACAAAGCCTCGGCGCTATTTAACTTCGACTACAATGGTCACGTGCTTGTGTACAATTCAGGACTGGACTCTGCGGCATATGGCCCCCTAAGCCTGGGCGAGGTGCTAACGGCAAAAGCAATTGAGTGGTCTATTGAAAATGGCCGGGCGACTTTCGACTTTTTGCGCGGTGACGAAGCGTACAAATACCGCTTTGGTGCGCAAGATACCATGGTGTATAAGCTCCATGCACAAAAGTAGCCAGTAAATAACAGTCCGTCCACTCCGCGACGTGCCAAATCGTTTCATTCCAAAAGGAAAATTGCTTTGAACAACACCCGGTCACTCATTCAGAGAATCGCCATGCTCAGCGTGCATACCTGCCCGTTGGCCATGCTTGGTGGCAAAAAAACTGGCGGTATGAACGTCTACGTCCGCGATTTTAGCCGCGAATTAGGCCGCCAGGGCATCCAGGTTGATGTCTTTACCCGTTCCCAGGATGACTGCGTGCCGCGAGTGGTTCATGATTTGGGTTTCGGTGGTCGCGTCATTCACGTTCCCGCCGGACCGGAACGTCCGGTGCCTGTAGCTGACATTATTAGCTTCCTGGAAGAGTTTACAGACGGAGTGCTGCAGTTTGCCGCAGATGAAGGGATTCAATACGACTTGATTCATAGCCATTACTGGTTATCCGGTTTGGTAGCAGAGAAATTGCGGGAGGCATGGCTGGTCGAGAACGGCCGTTACGTGCCCATTGTCCACATGTTCCACACGCTGGGGCATATGAAAAACCGCATTGCCTTAAACAAAAGTGAGCGCGCCCCCCAAGAGCGTCTCGATGGGGAAGCTCATGTCATTCAGATCGTTGACCGCATCATTGCCGCCACCCCTGCCGAACAGGCCCAGCTCAACTGGCTCTATGATGCCAACATGAGCAAGGTCGCCATCATTCCCCCCGGAGTCGACCTGGAACGTTTTAAACCCATCCCTAAAGCTGTGGCCAAACAACAGGTTGGCATTCCGCTGAACGATAAAAACATCGTTTTCGCCGGGCGCATCGAACCCCTTAAAGGTATCGATACGCTGCTCCTGGCCATGGCCCTCATTCACCAGCGCCATCCCGGTGCAGTGAGGAACACCTGTGTTGCCATCATTGGCGGCGACCCCTGGTCTGATGATCCGGATGAGGAAATGGCCCGCCTCAAAGAGCTGCGCACTTCCTTGGGCATTCACGAATTTGTCACATTTTTAGGCGCAAAAGACCAAAACGTGCTGCCCAACTACTATGCCGCCGCCGAAATGGTGGTGATGCCCAGCCACTATGAAAGCTTTGGCATGGTCGCCCTGGAGGCTATGGCCATGGGCACGCCTGTGGTTGCCTCAGAAGTAGGAGGTCTGGCATTTTTGGTGCAGGATGGCGTCAATGGCCTCCATGCTCCCTCTCGCGATCCGGAAGCATTGGCTGGCTGCATTTACGAACTGCTCACCGATGAACAGTACCGGGCGCGTTTGGGGCAAAAGGCGCGAGAGTATGCTTGTGATTATGATTGGCAGCACATCGTCAGGCGCATGCTACGTGTATATGAGGCCGTTTTAGCCGGGGAAGGTTGTATCCAGCGGCAGGACGTGCAGCCTTAACAGCTACCCTGCGATACGAAACGGCCGTACACTCCCAACGCGCATTCTCATCGCAATAATGCGCCAGCCAACAACGCTAATTTCCGCTGGCTTGCGCTCATGTCTCAAGATGTCCACCCTGTTTTGCCTGCGGGTGGGACTGCAGCCTACACACCTCACCCACTTCCGGGTTGTTAGGTGAATGTTAGCAAAAGGGTGGTTGACGCAGCGCGTTAGATTCGGTACAAAGGGGTTACGGACGTAGAAGCGGAAATGGAAACGGCAGTTTCCCGTTACTCCAGATCAAAAAGGATACAAAATTATGTCCCCCCAAAGCTATATCCACCAACAAATAAACGAGCACTTCACATTAGGCGAAGAAATTGCCAATGGCATCACGCATGGCATTGGGGCAGTGCTCAGCATTGCTGGATTGGTAGTGCTTGTCGTCTTAGCCGTCCTGTACGGCACCGTCTGGCATATTGTCAGCTTTAGCATCTTTGGCGCCAGCCTTATTGTACTTTACACTGCCTCTACGCTCTACCACAGCATTCAGGTGCCCAAGGCCAGACCCATTTTGCGTATCATCGATCACTCTTCCATTTTTCTCCTCATTGCAGGAACATACACGCCATTTTTGCTTACCGCCCTGCGGGGGACGTGGGGTTGGACGCTTTTTGGCGTGGTCTGGGGCATCGCCATCCTGGGCATCCTATTCAAAATATTCTTCATCGGAAAGCTTGAAGTCCTTTCAACGATAGCTTATGTGGGCATGGGCTGGCTTTGTGTCGTTGCCATCAAGCAATTGCTGCTTACGATGCCTCCCCACGGTGTAGCATGGTTGGTGGGGGGTGGCATTGTGTATACCGTGGGCGTGTTATTTTATGCCATTAAAAAAATCCCGTATAATCACGCCATCTGGCATTTATTTGTTCTGGGCGGCAGTCTCTGTCATTTCTTTGCCGTCTCTTCACTGGTGGGCTGATTGGCAACACATGACTAAATATTTCATCACCATTGCTGGCAACATTGGAGTTGGGAAATCTACACTGGTAAGGTTGCTTGGCGAGCGGCTGGGCTGGGAGCCTGTTTTTGAAGCGGTAACCGAAAATCCATACCTGGCAGACTTCTACAAAGACATGCGTCGCTGGAGTTTTCATTCCCAGGTCTTTTTTCTCTCCCGGCGCTTACAGCAGCATCATCTACTTCTGCGTCAGCCCCGGTCAGCTATTCAAGACCGCAGCGTGTATGAAGACGCCGAGATTTTTGCGCGTAATCTATACGCTCAGGGCCACATGAGTGACAGAGATTGGAGCGCCTATTATGAGCTGTACCAGACTTTGGCCCTGCTTCTACCACCGCCAGACCTGGTAATCTATCTCAAGGCGTCGGTTCCCACACTGAAAAGGCGTATCGGGCAGCGAGGCCGGGATTATGAACGTGATATTTCTGAAACCTATTTGCAGCAGTTAAATGCCTTGTACGACGCCTGGGCAAATAGCTTTAGCTTGAGCCCGGTACTTATTGTGGATACCAATAGTTTGGACTACGTGCAAAATGGAGAGCATCTGGACCAGATTTGGGAGCGAATCCAAAGCCGTTTAATGGGCCGGGACTTTTTATCTTTAGGGGGTTAAGCATGGAATTTAATGAGCTCATTGCAACTCGCCAATCTGTTCGGGTGTTCAAGCAGCAGGAGATATCCGAAGATATGCACACGAGAATTTTGGAAGCTGCCCAATGCGCGCCATCAGCAGGTAACTTACAGGCTTTTAAAGTGTACTCGGTGATGGATGAGAAATTGAAGCAATCCCTGGCATTCGCGGCTTTGGGCCAAAACTTCATCAATGACGCTGCGCTGGTCCTGGTTTTTTGTGCAGATTCGGGCCAAAGCGCCCAAAGGTATGGGCAGCGCGGCGAAAGTTTGTATGCAATTCAGGATGCTACCATTGCTTGCACTTTTGCCATGCTGGCAGCTACGAACCTGGGTCTGGGGAGCGTATGGGTGGGTGCATTTGACGAAACGGCTGTTTCTCGCGCCCTGAATATTCCCGAAACCTTGCGCCCCGTAGCATTGCTGCCCATAGGCTACGCTGGTGAGGAACCTGAAAAACGAACCAGACGCTCCTTAGCAGAGCTTGTCCATTCTGTGGATTAAGAGCTTTAGTGCATAATCAGGGGCAAATAGCTCCGCCACTGCGGGCGCTGGCTTACGGTGAAAGTGGCTGTGTCGCTGCCTGATTCGCCGCTGGTGGTTTGGAAAACGGCCATAACAGACACCTCAGTGCCCGCCGGTGCGTTAATGTCGGCGGTAAAAACAACCCTGACTGTTTCCCCCACGGCCAGGTCTGCCGGCCCCCACTGCACCATATCCCCGACCACAAAAGCGCCACTTTGCTGCACCCAGTTCGCAAAAGTAATAGCCGAGGGCAGCGTCGCTGTCATAGTTACCCCAAAAACCGGGGCCGTATCCCCATTCACCAGCGTCAGCTCGTAGGCTACTGTCTGCGTGTAAGGCAGCGTGCCATTCAAGTCGGATACCAGGACATCAATAGCCAGCCGGTTAGACACCGGTGGCACCCCACCATACTCATATGGGCCAATGTCGCACTGGCCAACACGGGGGGCAAAGCGCTGGTCGCTGGCTGGGCAACCTGCTGCCCCAGCATTTATAGCCGGGCTGCCTGTTAGCAAGGCCATGGTGTCGTTGAAACCTCCATTATCAGCCAACGGGGCCAGCAGTGGGTCCACGTACAGGGGATTGGGCACAATGTTGTTATTTACGTCATTGTTGTAAGTGGGCTTGTATCGGGGCTGCTGGATATTTTGCCCTCCGTCTACCATGGGACGGTTGGTGTGGTAACCTTGCCAGCGCGTTTCCGAGGGTAAATCCTGCTCATTGAGGGTGTTGTCCAAAAAGATGGTATTTCGCAAAGTTACCACCCGGTCCGGGTCGGTTGCGCTGCCTGCGTGCAGCGCGCCAGCCTGATAAGCAGCATGGTTGTTGGCAAAGGTTGTGTTGACGATGTCGATGTGCCCCAGGGTGATCATCCCCGCACCACCCTGGCCAACGGTGTTGAAGGGCGCAGTGGTGCTGTTTCCTTCGAAGGTACTGTTGACGATACGGCCGTTACCCAGGACCAGCACCCAAATTGCCCCGCCCTGCCGCAAAGCCAGATTACCATGAAAGGTGCTGTTGGCAATCTCAAAATTGTCCTCGCTTCGCCCACCGGCATGGTCGTCCTCGATGTGATAAATGGCGCCACCCTGACCATACTCCCCATTGAGTCCGGTCACCTCGTTTGCTAAAAAGGTCGAACGGGCAAAGCTGGCCTTGGTGCCATAATTGTCGGACACGACTGACGAAAACGCGCCGCCGCCGCGTACAGATTGGTTATTTTCAAAAATGCTGCCGCACACATCGACGGTTTTGTTGGAGTTGGGATTATAGCTGTTGCGGACCCCATCCAGATGAATGGCCCCACCATAACCACGCACAATTCCACCGCTTGTCGTATCGACGGCATGGTTACCGCTGAAGCGGCTGTTGTAAATGATGAGCCCCGTAGCAATACCGCCAAAGGCTCCACCGTTTCCCGCCGAATTGTTGGCAAATAGAGATCCCACAATGACAGTTTCATAGGCATTAGAGACAAAAATGGCCCCTCCCTGGTTGTCAGATTGGGTTACGCTGGTAGTGTGGTTATTCTCGAAGGTGCTGTTGATGACGTGCAGGCGGCTGCCGGGATGCCCCAGGGTGATGGCGCTGCCCGAATTTTCGCTGAGGTCACTGCTGGAAGGGGCACGACCGTTTGCAAAACGCAAGTGCTGTACTGTCACGCTCACGGGTGCAGGTGTCCACGGCTTTTCCAGGATTTTCACCTGGTTCTGCCCATCTAAGGTGACCAGGTTGCCCCCGTCCAACACAACGTCTTGGGTCACCACCAGCGTTTGATCGATGGGGATGCTCACCAGGTTAGGGCCACAGTTGAAGGTGATGTGCCCACCATTGTCCAATGCCGCCTGGACGCCTGCCCGGGTACAGTCGGTAATGATGGTCGGGTTTTGCAAGTTAACCGGCTGGATGGGCGCGCTGCACATGGTCAACCCGCTGCCAAAAGAAGAAACGGCCGTTTCTGTCACCACGGCGCCGGAATAAAGCGCCTGAACTGATAACCCCACGATACTCAGCAAAAGTACCGCAATAATCACAACACGCATCCGCCACATAACAGCACCTCCAAATGCAAGTAATTACTGCAAACTGTGCAGGACGGAGAGAATTTTGTCAATGGGAGGACGGTCTGTGGGATCGCGGCTGGGATGGATCAGGCGCAATATGCCATGTTGGTCCACGATGAAATCACCACCCAATTGGTGAGGGTTGCCGCGCTTGCCAAAGGTTTCTCTCCCCTGGCGCACAGCTTTGGCGTAATACCATAAATTTTTCACGCTCCAGGAGCGAAAAACCGATGATTGCAGACCAAAAGCTTTGTAAGAGACACGCTCCGGATCAACTAAAAATGGAAATGGGGACTGGGTTTCTTGCAGCCACATCTGCGCCCAATAAAGGGTTCCAAAAGAAATAGTGACTACGTTCGTGTGAAGGGCTTGAAATTTTTCTTGAATGGACACAACCTGCGTCACATGATCGCGGCAGGGCAGTCAGGCTAGGTGCCGCAAGAAGATGAGCAATGCAGAACGGCCGTTACCCCAATAATCCGCAAGGGCTATGGAACGGCCGTCAAGCGTTTGCAGCATCACTGAGGGTGCAGGTTTGCCAGTTTTTAGTTTTGCCATGGTGGAAGTTTAACCACTGCTCGAATAGACGGCACACTTTCTCAGAAAACAACAAAGCCCCTTGCGGGGCTCTGTTGCGGAAGAGGAGAAAAGGAGGAGAAAAAGGAAAAGCAAGTTGTTTGTTGATGTTTTTCATTATAGAAGATTTCAGCCACCCTTACTGTGACGCAAGTTACACGACTTATGTACGACTGCCCACTTCTGCCACCCCTCTGTGCCGAAACAGAAAAATTCATGTACACTCGCCCTCGCTTCAGGAACCCTGAATTTGGAGGAGAATATGGACAACAAGGGTTTGCTCTACGGCGTGGCTGCTTATACCACTTGGGCTCTGCTACCAATTTTTTGGCGAACCATTGAAGCGCTGCCTGCATTAGAAATTCTTGGGCAGCGCATGGCGTGGTCCTTTGTATTTTTGATGCTGCTTTTAGCCGTGCGCCGGCAGTGGGCATGGGTGCGCGCGGCTCGTCACTCTCCCCGCACGATTCTTATTTATCTCACAACAGCTTTTCTGCTCACCGTCAATTGGGGAGTTTATATTTGGGGTGTCAATGCCGGATTCATTGTTGAGACCAGCCTGGGCTACTTCATAAACCCCCTTATCAACGTCCTGTTGGGCGTGCTTTTCCTGGGCGAACGGCTGCGGCGCTGGCAGATTGTGGCCGTTAGTTCAGCTACCATTGGCGTACTGCATCTCACTTTTAATTATGGCAGCCTGCCCTGGATTGCCTTAACCCTGGCCTTGACCTTTGGTTTTTACGGGCTCCTTCGCAAAAAAGCACCACTAGAATCGGTAGAGGGGCTTTCACTGGAAACGGGGCTTATGTTTTTCCCGGCATTAGTCTACCTTGGTTACTTAACCTGGTCAGGAACGGCCGTTTTCCCCCATGCTTCTACTCTAGTGAACTGGCTGGTACCGCTAGCCGGTTTAGCGACCGCTCTACCGCTGATCTGGTTCGGCATGGCCGCCCAGCGCATCACCCTGACAACCCTGGGTATACTGCAATACATTGCGCCCACCGGGCAATTTCTCATTGGCGTGTTACTCTACAACGAACCCTTCCCCCGTGAAAGGTTGATTGGCTTTAGCTTTATCTGGGTGGCGCTCATCATTTACACTGCTGAGCGATTGATAATCAGCCGCAAAGCAGCGCAAATAAACTATGCCAAGACCTGAAAGCACGGCCATGACCATTTTTGACCGCTACAGGCCCTTGATAGATGATTGGGAAGCGTTTCAGGCGGCTGTGAAACGGCCGTTACCCACCACAATTTGGGCCAACCCCAGCAGGACTTCCCCAGAAACATTACTCAAACTACTTCCCGCCGAAGTGCAGGCCATTCCCCTCCCCTGGCTTCCTGGCGCTTCCCGCCTGCCAGCCGATTTCCGCTCCGGCCTGCACTGGACCTACCTGGCCGGCCTCTACCACGTGCAAGAAGAAGTCTCCCTATTACCGGCATACCTGCTAGACGCCCAACCCGGCGAACGCGTGTTGGATTTGTGTGCTGCACCAGGAAACAAAACAGCCCAAATCAGCCTGGCTATGCGCAATACGGGCACCCTCATTGCCAATGACCGCAATCCGGGTCGCATGCGCGCCGCCCGCCAGGCGCTGGACCGCCTGGGGTGCATCAATGTGACCACGACCACCTACGACGGAGGCAACTTCTCCCGTCGCGCCGGTAATTTCGACAAGGTTTTAGTAGACGCGCCGTGCAGTTGCGAAGGAACGTGCCGCAAGGATGCCAGCATTCTGCAAAGTAACCCCAACAGCTTTATGAAGCTGATTGGCACACAAAAAGCCCTGCTGCGGAAAGCGGTGCAGCTTTGCCGCCCAGGTGGGCGAATTGTCTACGCAACTTGCACCTTTGCACCTGAGGAAAACGAGCTGGTGGTTGATGCCATGTTGCAAGAATTTGGCCCTGATGTCGTAACCATACGCCCGGTTACTATGCCCAACTTTACTTTTTCCCCAGGGCTGGTTAATTGGCAGGAGCAACGGTTGGACGATTCGCTGCGCCACGCGCTGCGCGTATGGCCTCACCAAAACGATACCGGGGGATTTTTCGTGGCTGTGCTCGGGAAAAAAGCCCGCGCACCTGCACCCGAGCATCCTCAACCCTGGAACACCAACGAGGAACGATCGCCTTGGCTGCCTTTCATTGAGGATTATTTTGGAATTGATTCTCAAGAATTTACGCCTTATCAATTTATAAAATGGAGTCGAAAGCGGTTGTATATGGTAAACAGGCAGCATTTACCGGTATTACAGCCTGAACCTGACGCAGTTGGCATGTTTTTTATGCACATAGACGGGAAATACCCTAAATTGACCACGGCGGCGGCTCAATACTTTGGCAAAAAAGCCACACGCCACGTGGTCGATCTGCTGCCAGAGCAAGCTGCTGCGTATTTGGCGCGGCGCGATACGCCTATCGCCTCCGAACAGGTTCTGCAGGGTGTGGGCACAGGGTATGTCATTGTACGATATCAGGGGCTGCCGTTGGGGGTTGGTGTGTATCGCGCGCGGCAAGGGTTGCTGGAAAGCTTATTTCCCAAGGGATGGGCGAGAAGCGAGGTGACAATGTAAGCGCTCCCTCTACGGTATCGCTGTCTCGAAAAAAGAGTGATTAGCCGTCTTGGGGTGGCTTCTCACCATGATATTGATAATAGTTGACCTCGATACGACCGTTATACAACTTGCGCACCCGGTCAGGGCGAGCGCGCTTGAAATAGTTGGGGAATTTTTTATCGGCCGTCAAAATATAAACTGACCAACCCTTCTTTTTGCGAAACGTTTTGTGCAGGGCAATGTAAATCTCATTGAGCTCCTGGTAATTGGCCATGCGCAGTCCGTAAGGTGGGTTGGAGATCAAAATGCCATACTGCTGGTCAATCCACAAGGTTTTTACATCCTGCTGGGCAAAAACAATGTCACCCGCCACTCCTGCTTTTTGCGCATTGCTCCGCGCTGTGGCAATGCTTTCCGGGTCAATGTCATAGCCATACAACTGCATGTCGCCACCGGGCTGCTGTGCCGCAGCAGCCTGCTGCCGCGCGGATTGCCATGCCTCCTGAGGAACAGCGGACCATTTTTCCGAGGCAAATTCGCGGCGCAAACCTGGGGCGATGTTGCGGCCAATCATGGCTGCCTCAATGAGAATAGTGCCCGATCCGCACAGCGGGTCAATGAGCAGTCGATCCTTGCGCCAGAAGCTGAGCAGCACCAGCCCGGCGGCCAGGTTCTCCTTGAGTGGTGCTTCCCCCGCCTCGGCGCGGTAACCCCGCTTGTGCAGCCCCGCGCCGGAGGTGTCAATGGTCAGTTGGGCCACGTCTTTGTGCAGGGATACCTGGATGGTGAATTCCGGCCCGGTTTCGGGAAACCAGTCCACAGCGTAAGCCTCTTTTAGACGTTCGACAACCGCTTTTTTGACAATGGATTGGCAGGTGCGCACGCTGCGCAATGTTGATTTGACGGACTTGGCATTCACCGTGAACTGGCCATCTTGGGTGATATAGCGCTCCCAGGGAATGGCTTTGGTCTGCTCGAAGAGGTCGTCAAAGGAAACGGCCGTAAACTCCCCCATCTTCAGCAGCACCCGGTCCGCGCAGCGCAACCATAAATTGGCCCTGGGAATATCCGCCAGCGTGGCCGCAAACTCGATTTGCCCGTTGGACACCTGAGTCAACTCAAAGCCCAACGCCTTGACTTCCTGCTTCACCAGCATTTCCAGGCCAAAGGTGGCGGTAGCAATCAGGGAAATCTGCTCCATCATAAGACGGATGATACCCTAAGATAAAACTTGAAGAAAGCGAGAAGTGCTGTTTCGGGTGATGTTCATTCCCTGAGAAACGGCCGTTTCATAACTTCCCCTGCATTCCCAATATCACGCTTTGGCCACCGGAAACTGGATTTCGGTCACGAAATCAGCGGGGCTGACGCCCGCCTCCGGGCCGCGCAGGTAAATTTCGCGGTTGGGGCCGATGATGCGGTAGCCATTGGCTTCAATCCAGCCCATAAGTGCCTGGTAAGCCGGAGTAAAATCGTCATATGGACCCTGCCGCACCAGGGAAGCCACTTCTGCCCCAGGCAGCTCGCGAATCGTCACCCGCCCGGCAGGTAGATGACCGCCAGCCACGGGCACCACCGCTTCCACGTCCACGTCACTTTCCTTGTACTCCTCGTCGTAATAGATGGCCATCACCGGGCCGGTCGGGGCAACGCCATGCTGCCCCAGAGCGGAGAAGAGTTCCGCGAATAAGGGGCCAACGCTTTGGTAGTTGGCAACGACGTCGCGCACGCCGGCAATTTTCATCTTTTCCCCTTTTTTGACTACAATCTCAAATTCTGGCATTTTAGCCTCCTTATCTATCTGCGTTAGCCGCAGTTCCAGCCGCGCCAGGCGGGCCTGATCCGCGGCAATTTCCTGTCCAATTTCTGCTTTTCGCAACCGCAGCATACCGCGAATCTGCTCCAGAGAGAGGTCATCATCCACCATCTGGCCAATCTGCTCCAACGAAAAACCCAGGTCTTTGAGCGCCAAAATCTGGTTCAGTCGGGTCAACTGTAACGCTGTGTAGTAGCGGTAACCGGTAAAATCGTCTATCTGCGCCGGTTCCAACAGCCCAATATGGTGGTAATAGCGCAGCGTCTTAACCGGCACGCGGCATAATTTTGAAAATTCGCCAATTTTGAACATTCTGTTTAGCCAATCAGCCCCTCAGTCGGTCAGCCTTTAGCCATTTTCCTGGCTGCATAGGCACCCCATTCACGCCACAAACGGCTGCCGCACCACCGTTTTCCACTTTTCCGGGGCCGCGCGGCGAATGTCGCTGAGATAAATTTCGTGATGCTTGCCTGAAAAGGTGCCACCTCTGGCAGCAATGAAATCGTGCAGGCGGGCAATAGTTGGCCCCTCGGTGGTAAAGGGTCCGACGTGCATGATTTGTGCTGCCTGTCCTTCCACGTACGCCGCAAAGCGCATTAACGGCAGCGCGGTGGGGTTCTTTTTGCACTCTACCTGTTCCACAGCTTCCGCGTAAAGTGCTGCAGTCACATACTCCGGCTGCATCATCAGCAGCGTCCACTGCCAATCCTCTTTTTTATCTGCGCTAAACCGGGTCATGTCCTCGGCCCACCACAACCCCTCCAGGGGCATCACGCCGTAATCTACAGGCTTTGCGCCCTTTTTCACCATGAATTTCAGATGGTAAGCAACGGCAAACAAAGCTTCCGTAGCTTCTTGAAAAAAGGGGGTCGTGTTGGGGTCGCCGGCCCCGTCAATCATCAGGAAGTTCATCTCCGGCACATCCACGACGGACACTTCTCTGGCTGATGGCTGGTAGAGCTGCTTCAGCTCTTTTTTGTAATCAATCTTGGCCATGCTAAATTTCCTCATGCTATCTGTTATCTTTGTAATTTTCGTTCTGCTCTATGATTTGAGTATAAACCATCCAGCGGCTGGAGAGTCAAGGGGAAACGAATGTTTCCGAGTGTAACCTGTCGCCAAGAGTGACCATTGTCAGGTGACGCCGTCGCTGGGGAAAGGGTATAGTAAAGGCATGGAAAATCATAACGCCATTCACCTCTTGGACTTGAGCAAGCGATTTGGCCGCGGCAAGCGGCAGGTAAAGGCCGTGCGCGGCCTGAATTTGGAGGTGGCCGCCCACCAGGTATACGGCTTTTTGGGCCCCAACGGCGCGGGCAAATCCACCACCATCCGCATGATTCTGGACTTGATACGGCCGTCCCGCGGCGAAGTTCACCTTTACGGCCAGCCCGCCGCCCAAAATCACGCCATCTTGCAGCAGCGCATCGGCGGGCTGGTAGAAGGGGCTGCCTTCTACCCCTTCCTCACCGGACGGCGCAACCTGGAAGTGATCGCCCGCACCGGCGGCTTTTATGACCCCTCCCGCATAGAGCGGCTGCTGGAGCAGGTCAATCTCACTGCCCAGGCTGGACGCTTTGTGAAGGGGTATTCCACGGGCATGAAGCAGCGTCTGGGGCTGGCGGCAGCGCTGCTAAATGACCCCGACCTGGTCATCCTGGACGAGCCAACCAACGGCCTGGACCCTGCCGGAATACAGGAAATGCGCCATTTCATTCGTGAATTGGTGGAAAATCAAGGCAAAACGGTGTTTTTATCCAGCCATTTGCTCAGCGAGGTAGAGCAAGTTTGCGACCGGGTGGCCATCATTCACCAGGGGCAAATTGTGCGGGAGGGGCGGGTGACCGACCTGCTGGCTACCCGACGCCAACTGCACATCGAAGCGGATCCGTTGGAGGGAGTAACGGCCGTTTTGGGGGACCGTTGGCCGGTAACCTACGAAAACAACGGCGTTACCCTGGCTGCCACCCAGGCCGATACGCCGCACATTGTGCGCCAGCTTGTCGAGAGCGGCATCGCCATCTACCAGGTGCGCAGCCAGCGCCAGAGCCTGGAGGCGTTTTTCCTGGAAGTCACCGGACAGGATGAAGCAGTCAGGCCGGCGGAAACCTCAGCACAGGGAAAGGAGGTGGCCGATGGTTAATGTATTACGCGCTGAATGGCTGAAAATGGTGGGGAACCGTTGGGTCACCGGCTTTCTCATCTGGGTTTTTCCGGCGGGGGCCTTTGGCTTTGTGGCCATCATGTCCCTGCTGGCGCTGCTCAGCCCCGAATTTGGGGAAAACATCTATGCCCTTTCCGAGCCGCCCATGTGGACCAGTGCTTTTCTGGGGCCTTGGGGCTTTGCCAACAACTTGTTTGGCCGGACCTTTTTGCTGGGATTTACGGCCGTTACCTTTGCCGGTGAATACCAATGGGGCACCTGGAAAAACATCGTGCCCCGCCAGCGCCGCGGCCTCCTCATCATGGCCAAATTCATCAATCTGGGCGTGCTCATCCTCATCGCCTTTGGCCTGATGTCCCTCATTCTCGGCTTTGGCCAGGGGCTTCTCACGCGCATTGTCGACGTCCCTTACGGACCCGAAGTTACCGGTCCCGTTCTCCGCGAATTTTTCGGCGATTACGCCTTGCAAGCCACGCTGGCCTTCGTCTCGGTCATCATCGCTGCCATTTACGCCGCCCTGTCCGCCATCCTCATGCGCTCCATTTTGGGTGGAATCATGGTGGGTGTGGGCCTTTCCATTACGGAACCGCTGATTTTCGGCGCGAACCTGCTGCTGGCCCGGCTATTTGACAGTCCGTTCTTTTTGCACCTGGGGCGGTTCAGCCCTTTTTACAATATCGAGAACGTCAATTCCTGGGTGCGCTTCGATAAGGCCATCAACTGGCTGGAACCCTCTTTTCAAATTTTTAACCAGCCAGCGCCGGTGGACAGCCTGAGCTTTTCCGTGCTGGTGCTGGCTACCTGGCTGGTGTTGGGGGTGGGGCTGGTGCTGTTCTTGTTCCAGCGGCAAGATATTACAACGTGACGCTAGTTGGTTTGATTTTTGGTAAGAGTTTAAACTAGACCATAGGAGTGTCAGTTGGAAGATATACCCCAAAACTTTATTCGGGTTCTGACATTTAAGCAGGACAGCAATGAAGTTATTCCAAAATTGCAGAAATTAAAGGAATATGACCCCAAACGATTTGACACCCTTGTCGGAATTTGCATTCGACTTGTATTTAAGGACAAAGTTCGTGATTTACTCATTTTTGATAAAAGTAACGACTACGGTGCTACATTCTTTCTCCAACATTTCGGTGACCAATTATTAGCTTATTTAACAGTTACCTGTATTGATGTGATAGCTCAAGATGGAGAAAATTTTAAGCCCTATTATGATTGGCTGAGATTAGCAATTCTTAATAGCAATGTTCCAATTGTAAATAATTTTCTTAGTAGCCTGGCTCAAACCACTGATGATGATGAAACCAAAAACTTGCTCATTGGTAGCCTTGATCCAAATTCTGAATCAGCTAATCTCACCAAGGTTTACCTGAATGAATACGGAATTACCCGGGGATTTAAGCGCGTTTTATGGGACCTTGATGAATGGTTGAAGAGGTGGCTAGCTGAAAGTTTTATTGTTGTTCCCGATGATTTTTTTAATCCTTCTGTTCAAGACAAGTGGAATGATCTTGACCAACAAGGGCGGTTTAGAAAAATTTGCGATTATCTTTACAGACTAAGAAATGTATTTACCCACAGCGTGAATCCTATGCCACCTCTTGAAAACAGGGGAACCTTTATCACAAATTTTGAAGAAAGGAAATATCGATTTGTAAGTCGTTTCATTGAGGATGATTTAGAACTTCATATTGGGCTGAAATTTGAATTACGCCAGTCGGATGTTATTCAGTTGATAGTCGTCAACTACTTACGCAAGCATTGGCTCCAAATAGAAGATAATGAATCTTTTATTGAAGTTTATTGGCAGGATGTTGAATACCATTATAGAAGGACGCAATTCATTGAGGAACTGAATGGAAACCGGAATTATGTTCGCTCGTGGTATTGGGGGCAAATAATTGGTGACTTGGAAGAAAAGGGGCATCTACCTTCTTTAAGTATTGATGCATTTGAGAAATTCTACATAAAAAAGATTATATCGATTAGATAGGTACAAAGAGATGAAGTTGAATAGGCTCATAATGCCACGGACGAAAGTTCAAACGGAAGTTGTGAAGGCCACAACAGATTTCCATGACCGCGTCTCGAAACCCCTCCTTCCAATTTCTGATTTTGTCCCTGACAATACGATAACGTTTGACGCCACCAATGGCGTGCTCAACGCGGATGCGGAGGGATGAAAGCCATTCGTTTACATGTTTATCCAAATCAGAGAGCTCGCCTCCGCGCGGTTTCTTCTTGGGTTGAAGAATGGTCACTCCCGTCAGGTCAAAACCTTGAAAACCAGTGTCTTGGGCCAGCTGGCTACCAGGAGGCAACCTATAGGTGCTTTCGTCAGCAAGCTTTTTATCATGTCTTTTGCCCTCGACGGTCGCCGTGAGGAAGAGTATTTTGCAGGCGGTGTTAATCATGGCGTTGTTTTTCAGGCCGTGCTGTTTTTTTTACCACTGTAGAACTCTTTTTGCTTGGCGGCATCGGTTGGTCTGGGAATGGGACGCTCGGTGCCATCATGAAAATAGAGGGTGCAGTCATCATTAAACACCACCTCCGCCATGCTACGTGCAGGCATTTCATTCAAACAGGTAAGGGTTTGCTGTAACACCACCCGCAAGGTATGAATCCATTGATTGGCTTTAGGTTGGCTAATACCAAACATGGCACCTTGTACTTCTTGTAGGTTGTTGGTTTTGAGGTAATTCAAAATGAAAAAGAGCTTGTCGGCTGGTGTGGGCAACGGGCTGTTCTGATAATCGCTGTACTTGCGTTTGCCTCTGGGCTTTCCATCCAGGCGATACTGTTTCATATGTTCATAAAACTGTTTTGCGAAATGCGGTAACAAGGCATCAAATTCTGTTCGCGTGTACCCGGTTAAGGCTAGAAATTCTCTGGGTTTATCGGCGTAATCCTGATATTTACTCATGCTCCATCTCTTGTTAAGCTGGTAGGGTGTTGTTTTCAAGGTTACGTCATTCTATCTCATTTAATCGATATAATGTCTAAACTTCAAAGAGCGTTTCAGTTCAATTTTCTTTTATGGATTTGATGAGTATTTTGAGTTAGCTAATAAGTTAAACACGAAAATTGATGAACTTCGTGCTGTTAATGATATGTTGCTTGAAGATAAGCTATCGCAACTTTGTTCGGATGCCAACACCCGTTTGTTTCATAAGCAAATCGAATTATTATGGCAAGATTTGGTCATCAATGATCAGTTGCGGTAGTTTTTGAGTTTAACTATATATTTTAGGTTTAATCTAATTTGCTTCTTGTTTTGCTTGTAATAAGGGAGGGATCAAAAGGTCTCTCCCTCATCATTATTTTCTGATTTCAGGCGTAATATTGAAACCTGCGAGGTCTCGGAGACCTCGCAGGTTTTGGCTTACGTCACATTCTCAAAAATGCCGGCTGCGCCCATGCCGCCGCCGATGCACATCGTCACCATGCCGTACTGCGTGTTGCGGCGCATCATTTCGTTGATGATCTGCACCGTCAGCTTGGCCCCCGTGCAGCCCAGCGGATGCCCCAGCGCAATCGCGCCGCCGTTGACGTTGAGTAATTTCCTCGTTCAGGCCCAACTCGCGAATGACGGCCACCGCCTGCGCGGCAAAGGCTTCGTTCAGCTCAATCAGGTCGATGTCCGCCAGCTTCATGCCGGTGCGCTTCAGCACACGCGGCACGGCCGCAATCGGCCCAATGCCCATCATTTCCGGGCGCACGCCACCCACGTTAAAGCCCACAAAGCGCAGCAGCGGCGTCAAGCCCAACGCCTCGGCCTTCTGGCGCTCCATCACCACCACCGCCGCCGCGCCATCGCTCAACGGCGAAGAGTTGCCGGCCGTGACGCTGCCGCCCAGCTTGAAGACCGGGCGCAGTTTTGCCAAGGCTTCCAGGTGGTATCCGCGCGTATGTGCTCGTCGTGTCAAAAACGAGTGTTTTGCGCGTTGGGCCATCTGGCCCCGCCGTTACTTCTTCAATTTCCAGGGGCACAATCTCATCCTTGAACAAGCCCTTTTCGCATGGCTGCCGCCGCTTTCTGATGGCTGCGTAGGGCAAATTCATCCTGCGCCTGGCGGCTGACCTCGAATTCGTCGGCCACTTGCTCGGCCGTCAGACCCATGCCCATGTACACTTCCGGCGCATTGTCCACCAGCCACGGGTTGGGGCTGACGCGGAAGCCGGTCATGGGCACCAGGCTCATCGTCTCCGCGCCACCGGCAATGATGACATCGGCGCCGTTGGCAATGATACGCTCGGCGGCCATGGCGATGGTCTGCAGGCCGCTGGAGCAAAAGCGGTTGACGGTCATGCCGGGCGTGCTCACCGGCAGTCCGGCGCGAATGGCAATGGTACGGCCAAAATTCAGCCCCTGCGACCCTTCTGGCATGGCGCAGCCCATAATCACGTCATCAACCAGTGCGGGTCCAGCCCATCCAGCTTGCTGCATCAAAGCCTGAATCACCGCCGCCGCCATCTCATCCGAACGCCAGTTGCGGGTCGTGCCTCGCTTTGATTTACCTACGGCCGTTCGCAGTCCGCCACAATTACAGCTTCTCGTGTCATGTTTATCTCCTTAAAGCTAGCGTGTCAGCCAATCAGCATGATCAGCGTCAATCAGCTAATCAACATGTCAGCAAATGGCTGAAACGCTGAAGGCTGACCAGCTTTTAATTCCGCAACGGTTTGCCCGTTTGCAACATGTGCGTCATGCGGTCGCGGGTCTTTTGTTCGCCCAGCAGGGAGAGGAACGCTTCCCGCTCCAGGTCGAGAATGTACCAGGGGTCTACCCAGGCCGGGGCGCTCAGGTCGCCGCCGGAGAGCACGTAGGCCAGCTTGTTGGCAATAAGCTGGTCATGCTCGCTGGCATAATTGCCCCAGACGAAGCACTGCACACCCAACTTCAGCGCCGCCAATGCGTCTCGCCCGGCCGCGTAGATTTTCTCTACTTCCGGCGGACGCGCGCCAGACGCCACCAGCTGCAAGGCGCGCTGCTTGGCCTGGGCCAGGCGATGATCGGCATTCATGACGATGGTGTCGCTGTCGCAGCAGGTAGCCCAATTCGCGATTTTCCCAGGCGCTGGTGCCCACTTTGACCAGGGCAATCTGCTCAAAGGCGGCCTGCAGCACGGGCAGCACGTCGGCGTTGGCGGTGCGCATGGTGGGGTTCACCTTGCGGCGCAGGGTCTCTTTGCAGCCGCCCCCGGCGGGAATCAGGCCCACGCCAACTTCGACGAGGCCCATGTAGCTCTCGTGAGCGGCAACCGCTTCCCAGCCGGCCACGGCCATTTCTACGCCGCCACCCAGAGCCATGCCCTGTACGGCCGTTACCACCGGTTTCGGGGCGTGGCGCAGGTTAAAGGTCAACGTTTGCAGCCCCTTCACCATCTCTGCCAGTTGGTCCCACATGCCGGATGCTGCGGCGACGCCAATGGCAAAGAGGTTGGCGCCTACGCAGAAATTCTCGGCGTCGTTGCCAATCACCAGGGCGTCAAAGTCGGTGTCCAGCTTTGCCAACGCCTCGTGACCCATAGCAATAATCTGGTCGTCGATGGCGTTCATCTTGGCGTGGAACTCGTAGAGCAGCACGCCGTCGCCCATGTCCAGCAGGCTGGCGCTGTCGTTGCGCGCCACTTCCTTGCCCGCCGCGTGCAGGTCGGCAATGACAATAATATTCTTGTCTACGTCCAGCGGCTTGTAGCTCTTGCTTTCCCAGTCGTAAACGCTGCCGTTTTTGTAGAAGCTGTCGTGCCCGGCAGCCAGCATCTCTTTCACCCAACCGGCCACTTCCAGACCAGCAGCTTCCATCTTTTCGGCCGTTTCCGCCACACCCAGCATGTCCCACATCTCAAAGGGCCCGGCTTCGTGGCTAAAGCCCCAGCGCATGGCGTCGTCCACGTCGCTGAGCTTGTAGGCAATTTCCGGCGCCACGTGGGCGGCATAGGCAAAGCCGTAGTACAGCATGTCGCGCACATAGTTGGCGGCGCGGTCCTCAAATTGCAGGAGCTGGCGCAGCCGTTCGCCTAAATCTTCCACCTTGCGCACGGCTCCCACGCTGATCAAAGCGCACCTTTTCCGGAGCCACGTAATCCATCGTCGCCGGGTCTAGCGTCCAAAATTCCCGCTGGCCATTCACCATAGTTTTGCTTGTAAAAGCCCTGGTCCGTTTTGTTGCCCAGCCATTTATTTGCAATCATCTGCTCCATCACGCCGGAAACGGTTTCCGCTTTGAAAATCTCTTTGTAAGGGTCGTGAGGGATAGCCGGCGTACAGGTTGCTGTTGACGTGGCCCATCACGTCCAGCCCCACCAGGTCCAGCAGGCGGAAGGTGGCGGTTTTGGGACGGCCGATGAGCGGCCCGGTGATGGCGTCGATTTCGGCGATGGAATAGCCCTCTTTGAAGGCGTATTCGATGCCATAGGAGGCGGCTACGGCAAAGAAGCGGTTGCCGATGAAGTTGGGGGTGTCTTTACACACCACCACACCTTTGCCCAAAACGTCCCGCCCAAACTGCACCATGAAGTCCAGCACTTCCGGCGCGGTGTCTGCCGTGGGAATTATTTCCAGCAGCTTGAGGTAGCGCGGCGGGTTGAAGAAGTGGGTGCCCAGGAAATGGGCTTTGAAGGCGTCAGAACGGCCGTCCGCAATCTCGTTGATCGGGATACCAGAGGTGTTACTGCTGACAATGGCCTCGGTTTGCGAATCGCCTCAATGCGCTCCATCAGCGCCTGCTTGGGGCCCAACTGCTCAATGATAACTTCAACAATCCAGTCCGCATCGGCAAGTTTGTCAAAGTCATCTTCAGTATTGCCAATGGTGATCAGGTCGGCGCGGTCAGCGCGGGCCAGGTTAGCCGGCTTGGCCTTGACCATGCGGTCATACAGACCTTGCACCAGGCGGTTGCGCGCCTGGGGGTCATCCTTTTCCGCATCGCCAAGGTTAGGCGTGGGAATGTCCAGCAGCACCACGGGAATGCCAATGTTGGCCAGGTGCGCGGCAATGCCGCCGCCCATGGTCCCCGCGCCGATGATGGCTACTTTTTCAATGCGTAAGGTCATCTGTTTCTCCTTTGATTAGCTAGTCAGCGTGTCAGGTAGTCAGTTTGTCAGCCTATCAGGCAGTCAGCTCGTCAGGCTGATGTGCTGACATGCTGAAGTGCTGAAACGCTGAAATACTTTACTTCAATTCGCGGCGGCTGTAACCCAGAATGCTGCGAGCCACAATAAGCTGATTAATTTGCTTGGTGCCTTCGTAAATGTCGTTGATTTTGGCGTCGCGCATCCATTTCTCCACCAGCAGTTCCCGTGAATACCCTTGAGGACCAAGCAGTTCCACGGCCTTTTGCGTAATCCAGGTTACGGCTTCACCGGCGCGGTATTTGCACATGCTGGCTTCCAGGCGGTTGCTCTCACCGTGGGCCATCTGCGCCGTGGCGCGCAGGGTGAGCAGCCAGGCGGCTTTGTAGCGAGCCTCCATCTCCATGATGTCACGCTCAACGGCCGTTAACTGGTGTTTAGGCTTGGTGTAATCCACCTCAACACCCTCTTCCTTCAGCCGGGCAATGGTGAACTCCAGAGCGGCGCGGGCAATGCCCACGGCGCTGGCGGCCACGGCCGGGCGGGAAGCATCGAAGGTCTTCATCGCGCCCTGGAAACCTTTGCTGGAAACCTTTTGGGCTACCTCTGCGCTGCCCAGCAGATTATCAAAAGGCACGCGCACGTTGTCAAAGTGCAGGGAAACGGTGTCGCTGGCGCGAATGCCCAGCTTATGCTCCTGCTTGGCAATGGTCACGCCGGGGGTATGCCCTTCCACAACGAAGGATTTGATGCCCGCGCGGCCCGCTTTGGGGTCTACGGTGGCCCACACCACGCAAATGCCTTCGGACTCCTCCAACGCCAGCTTACCGCTGGTGATGAAGATTTTCTCGCCGTTGAGGATCCATTCGTTGGTCTCCGGGTCGAGAACGGCCGTTGTGCGCATGGATGAGTTGTCCGAGCCAGCTCCCGGCTCAGTGATGGCCATGGCCCCCCACTTGGGTGTGCCTTCGGTAAAGCGCTTTAAGAAGCGCACCTGCTGCTCTGGCGTCCCCGCCGACTGTACCGCTGCTCCACCCAGCATGGGGTGCGGCAGACACAGATACTGCCCGGCGTCGCCCCAGCTAAGCTGTTCAATCATAAAAATGAGGGCCAAGGTGGAATAGTCGGGGCCTTTGCGCTCTTTCCTGGGCGCGCTGCCGTTCCCGTTGCCATTTTGCATAAGCGGTTTCAGGCTGCGCTGCGTCATTTGCTGTGTAAAAGGCCAGGTCATGTTCACAAAGGTTAGCGGCCGTTCGTGCTCTTCCTCATCCAACTGGCGCGAAAATGGCCGCATGGCCTGCTCTGCCACCATTTTGATTAGCTGCTGCTGATTCTTAATAAAGTCTGGAATTTCAAAGTCTATCATGGGAATCTCCATTTTCAGTGGTCAGTAATCGGTGGTCAGTAATCAGTGTTCCAAAAACCGATTACTGAATACTGATTTACTGATTACCGTTAACTGTCACACCATCGCCAGTCCATCAAAGGTGGCAAAGCCGCGGGCATTGCGCAGCCACAGTTCAACCGGATATTCGCGAATGTAGCCATAACCTCCCAAAATTTGCACGGCGCGGTCGGCCACGTCTACCACCAATTGGTCCACGTACTGCTTCATCACGGCAATTTCACGGGTAGCGTCTTTGCCCTTGTCCAGCAGCCAGGCCGCTTCCCACACCAACAGGCGCGCCGAATCGACGTCAGTGGCCATATCAGCCAGCATAAAGGCAATGGATTGGCGGTGGGCGATGGGTTCGCCAAACTGCACGCGCTGCTTGGCATATTCGCGCGCGTATTCGTAACCGGCGCGAGCTACGCCCACGGCCGCCGCCCCTATGGCCACGCGGCTGTGGTTCAAAATGAATTGGAAGTTCCAGCCTTCGGGACCACCCAGCTTGTTATTGGCAGGCACGCGCACGTTTTCTAGCTGGATAGAATAGGTTGGCAATGCTTTGACGCCCATAAGCTTGTCGCGCTCGCCTATGGTGAGGCCAACGGCGTCCGCCGGAACCAGAAATCCTTGCGTCTGGCCTTCCTCATTGGCATACACCAGTATTAACTCGGCGTCCCCCGCCAGAGGTACGTAGGTTTTGGCGCCATTGAGGAGGTAATCACCCTGGTCAGAAACGGCCGTTGTCGCCAGGTTCAGCGGGTCAAACTGTACGCGCGGTTCCGTGAGTGCGGCCGTCATGGGTGGCGCCTGCTCGTCACAAAAACCGGGCAAGTACGCTTCTTTTTGCGCATCTGTTCCCGCCAGCATCAGCGGAATGGCCACCAGGTTGGGCACCATAATGCGCAGCGTGACGGCCAAATCTCCCCAGGCAAATTCCTCTGCAGCCAGCACGCCGGTTACGGCCGAATATTCGCCAAATCCCCCGTAGGCTTCCGGGATGGCCGTGGGCAGCACGCCCATTTCCCACCCCGCCTGCACCACTTCTGCAGGAATGACGCCATCTTCTTCCGCATCCCGGTAAATTGTGCGCACCCGCTCCTTGGTAAAGCGGGAAATCGCTTCTATGAGCATTTGCTGCTCTTCGTCTAAACGGAAGTCTAACATTTATCTGCTCCTTGTCTTTTAGCTAGTCAGCGTGTCAGCTAATCAGCCAGTCAGCCAAACAGCCTGTCCGGCTGACATGCTAACTGGCTGACCAGCTAAATTAACGAACAATACTGTCTACCATTCGCGCCACGCGCACCATGTGCCGCACGTCATGCACGCGAATAATGTCTGCCCCGCGGTCAATGGCAATGGCTACGGCCGCTGCTGTACCTTCCAGCCGTTCATCTGGCGGTAAATCGAGGGTATATCCAATAAATGATTTCCGCGAGGGCCCTACTAAAATGGGGTAATCCATGTCTAAAAATTGATCCAATTCATTGATTAACTGCAGGTTTTGGGCCACAGTTTTGCCAAAACCAATGCCCGGATCGATAATGATTTTTTCGTGGCTGACTCCATGCGCCAGAGCCAGTTCAATGCTTTCATCCAATTCCTCCTGCACATTCAGGATAAGGTTTTTGTAATCCATGCCCACGTACCGGCCACCCAGCCGCTCTTCTTGGGCCACATTTTTAGGCTTACTGCGGTTGTGCATGAGTACCACCGGGCATCCAGCCTGGGCCACAAGCTTCGCCAAGTCGGGGTCCATGCGCAGGCTCCAGACGTCGTTGATCCAGTTCGCGCCTGCTTCCAGGGCAGCTTCAGCAACAACGGCGCGGTAAGTATCAACGGAGATGGGCACGTCCGACACCTGACGAATGGCCTCGATAACGGGAATTATGCGCTGAATCTCTTCGGAAGGATGGATAGGCGTGCTGCCGGGGCGGGTGCTCTCGCCACCAACGTCGATGATGTCAGCCCCTTCAGCGATGAACTGCTCAACCTGGGCTACGGCCCGCTCAATAACGACGCCGGGCTCATTATACATACCGTCGCCGGAGAAGCTGTCCGGGGTGACGTTGAGGATGGCCATCACGTATGTTCGCGCCCCCCAGGTGAAGAGCTCGTCCAAGGGTGAGGGTTCTGGCAAGAGGGATTCGTGCGTCAAGGGCTTTCTCCATTGCCCCAAGGCGCAGGGGCATAATAATTAATTCCGCCGCGGTCAACGGCCGTTTCCATTTCTGCAAGCGTCTTTCCTGTTTGCGGATGACGTACCGCAGAGGCAATTTCCACCAGAGGCGTCAGCACAAAGGCACGTTCGGGCAGCCGTGGATGGGGAATGGTCAGGCGGTCATCATGCATGATCAGGTCGTTGTAAAGCAAAATATCAATATCAATGAGCCGAGGACCCCAACGGTAGGTTACCTGCCTGCCCATTGCCATCTCCAACTGCTTCAGCCGCGCCAGGAGCGTGTGCGGGGTGAGCTCAGTCATGGCTGCTGCGCATAAATTTAGAAAACCCGGTTGTGCAGTAACGCCCCAGGGCAAGGTCTCGTAAAGAGAGGAAACGGCCGTAATCTGGCAGAAGTGCGCTAATCCAGCCAAAGCCTGGCGGATATTTTGCTCCCGGCGCCCCAGATTTGTGCCAATCCCAAAAAAAACCTGATTCATTTTTTCACCCGGCGGCATCACTGCTATGGTTGCACGAATTGGTAAGTTTGCACAATGACGCGTCGCATCATTTGTAACACTTTATAACACAGTGCGTCATGAGTGTCAACAGGCATAATTGACGTTAAGAAATCCATTACCAACCAGTGGGGAAAAACAGCGTCTGCCGGTAAAATATGGTTATGCTGCGCACGATGTTACTTTTCATTTTACTGGCGTTACTCAGCAGCGTGCCCGAGGTTTTCGCGCAAGACGCACCTATTCTTGAGCACGCTGTGCAGCCTGGCGATACCTGGGACACGCTAGCCTGGCGCTACGGCCTGGAAGACGGGGACGTGGCCCCTTTCCGATCTATCAACCGCCAGCGCCAGCCGGTTATCGGCACTACTCTGGCACTGCCAGACAAGGGCATAAATCGCGCCGGGCTCATTTTACGCAGCAATGACGGCGGGCTGCTGGAAACATCCGTTACCCACAACCTCTCCCCCTGGGCAATCACCTTGCAAAACAATCTAGCTCATCCCTATCTGCCCCTGGCCTACCAGCCCCTTTTCCTGCCGGGATCAGACGCGCCCCGTGACCTACCCATTGGCTTCACCGACCTCACTTTTTCGGCCGTGCCCGCCCGACCGGGGCAGGCCCTGGCGCTGCGCGGGCAAACCGCCAAACCCCTGACGGTCACGGTAAAGTTAAACATGGAGCCCTTCAACAGCTTTGGAAACGGCCGTTCTCAGGTTGCTTTAGGCGGAACCTACAACTTTTACGGGGCAGGCCAGCCCGAGCTCAGCATCCAACCGGCCAACGCTCCGGGCTGGAGCCAGCCGTGGCTATTCGTAGACGACCAGTGGGATTTTGAGCAAATCACCCTCACCGGAACAGCCGCGCAAATTACCCAGGAAGACATTGACCGCGAGCGCGCCCGTCTTTTTGAAATCTGGAATACCGCCACCCCTACCGTACAATTTCAGACCCCCTTCCGCCAGCCTTTGGACAGCTACCTCTACATCAGTTCTAACTACGGGGCGCGCCGTTCTTACAACGGTGGTGCATACAACCGCTCTCACGAAGGGGTGGACTTTGCCGCTTATGGGGGAACGCCCGTTTTGGCCAGCGCTGGGGGCACTGTCGTCATTGCGGAAATGCTCTACGTGCGCGGGGGTACGGTTATCATAGACCACGGATTAGGTATTTACACTGGCGTGTACCACATGAACAACGTCCTTGTTAACGTGGGGGACGTCGTGCAGCCAGGGCAAATTGTAGGAGAAGTTGGCAGCACCGGCTTTTCTACCGGCAATCACCTGCACTGGGACCTGTTGGTGAATGGCACTTGGGTCAACGCCATAGCCTGGACCGAGCAAAACCTGGCCTGCTGGATTGCGGACGCTTATGGGCAGCCCTGTACCAGCAACTAGTTTCTTGGATCGCTGCTAGAATGGAAAGAGCAAAGGCAGCAGCAGTACCGCCGCTATAAGGGTTACAAAAATCAGCGGCACTCCCACCTTGATATAATCACCAAAGCGATAATCGCCCGCGCCCATCACTAACGTATTCACCGGGGAGGCCACCGGCGTGGCAAAGGCCATTGACGCCGCCAGCGCTACCGACATCAAAAATGCGTGGGGGGTAATGCTTAAATTGTTGGCCGCGGCCAGGGCAATGGGGGCAATGACCACGGTGGTCGCCGTATTCGACAACACCTGGGTGAAAAGCGAGGTGAGCAGGAACAAGCCTGCCAGGACAGCTAGCGCATCAATTTGCCCCAAGGTGTCTACCAGACCACGGGCAGCCAGGTCCACCAGCCCTACCCTCTCCAGGGCAGTGCTCATGGGCAGCATGCCCGCCACCAGCACAATGCTCTTCCAATCAATGGCGCGGTAGGCGTCATCCATAGTCAGGCAGCCAGTGAGCACCATAAGCAGCGCCGCCAGCAGGCTGGCCGTAGCAATGGGCAGCAAATCGGCCACCAACACGGCGACCATTCCCAACAAAATTACCAGGGCCACGGCCGATTTCTGCCGGTTTGGCGCGCCCATCATTGATTCTGGCTGGCCCATGACCACAAAATCTCGCCGCTGGCGCTTTAGTTCCGCGATTTGCTTCCACGATCCCTGCACCAGCAAAATGTCGCCAAAGCGCAGCGGCGTACTCTTCATGTCCAGTTTCCCTTTGCTGCCTGGCCCGGAAAGGCCCAACACGGTGAGCTTGTAAATCGAACCAAAACGGGCATCAACCAGGGTTTTGCCTACCAGGCTGGAGCGTGGGGGAATGAGCACCTCGGCTACGCCGACCTCTTCGTTGAGCAGCACGCTGGCGTCTTCGTCCTCGCGAGCTGGCCGCACGCCGAGGTTCCAGCGGGCAGCCATTTGGGTGATAGCTTCGGTTTCGCCCTGCACCATCAGGACGTCGTCGAGTTCAAACACCGTGTCAGGTTGGGGTGAAATGGAGACGCGCGGGGGCAACGGCCGTTCCGACTCTCGCTGCCGCCCCCACACTAACTGCAGCACCGGGCGTGGCTCTTCGCGGCGCAGAATGTCCAGCACCGTCACGCCAAACTGCTTGCGAAGCTGCGCCTCGGCCAAGGTTTTACCTACCAGGTCAGACGCCCGTCGCACCCGCAGCCGGTACAAATTATCCGGCAGGCGGTACAAATCCACCAATTCCTCTGGAGATTTGAATGACTGCGTGTCTACCTGCACCCGGCGATCGGGCAGCAGCCGGCGGCCCAGCAAAGCCATGTAGCCAATGCCCAACACAATCAGGGTTACACCCATAGGCGTATAGCTGAAGAACGAAAACGGCTCCAGCCCATTTTCGCGCAGCAAGTCACTAACAATGATATTGGGCGGCGTACCGATGAGGGTGGTGGCTCCGCCCAAAAGGGAGCCATAAGCCAGGGGGATGAGCAGCTTTGACGAGGGAATCTTGGCGCTGCGGGCTAAGATCACCACCGCGGGCAGCAGCACCGCCACTGTTCCCGTATCGCTCATGAAGCTGGACATGAGGGCCACGGCGATCATCAGCACCAGGGTCAGGCGCAGTTGGCCACTGCCCGCCACTTGCAGCACCCTGCGCCCAATCATGCCCGCCAATCCCGTTTGCAGTACGGCCCCGCCCACAATAAAAAGGGCGGCTATGGTCAAAACGGCCGTATTAGAAAATCCTGCCAGCGCTTCGGCCGTGCTCAGCGACCCGGTGAGCATGAGGGCTACCACTACGCCCAAAGCAACCACGTCCACACGCAGCCATTCGGTAACAAAGAATACGACAGCAACGATTAAAATTCCCAGAACTAACCAGGCTTCAATACTCATTTTTTGCTTTCCTTTAGGCGATGATACGCCAACCTCTGGCGGCAGCTTCGCGGTCCAGGCGCTTATCGGGGTGGACGGCCACGGCGTCGCGGCTGTTTGCCAGCATAGGAATATCGCGCACGGTATCGCCGTAGGCGGCGTAGAGGGGGCCATTTTGCAGAAATGGCCGTAATCGTGCGACCTTCCTGTCTCCCACGTTTAGGGGCTCGGCCGTTTGGCCTGTGAAACGGCCGTCTTCGTCGAAAGAAACGGCCGTGCCCAACCCCTCAAACTCCAACCGTACCGTAAACGCATCCAATACGGGCTGAAACAAACCGGAAACAATTATCACGCGGCGGCCAGCTTCCCGGTGCGCGGACAGCTCCGCCAACACCTGCCGGCGGCGGCGCGGCCAAAGCTGTTTCTCCACCACCCATTCCGCCATCGCTGCAAAAGCTGCGGCATCGCATCCCGCAAACAAACCAAGCAGTTCTAAAATCCAGCGCTCCTTAAAAGCGTGACCATTCACCAGCTTCAGCCGGAACAACACCAGCCGGGGCATATTCCGGCGATAAAATTTCCGGAATATTTCAGCGTGGCCATGCGCCTCCAGATAACTGCGCATTCCCCGCCACGCTTGCCCGGCTGTGAGTGTGCCTTCTAAATCCGCCGCCACAATTTCCTGCACGCATATACTCCAAAAGGGTAATTTTTCATTGCCGAACATCACCCGAATGCCAACAGCCATCTACCTTATCACAATCAGTAGCCACTGCACATGGATTTGGCAGGTTGCAGATTACAAGTTACAAAATCTATGCTGCCTGTAACAGGTAACTTTGTATCCTGCCACACTCGCAAGTATAGTTACAGGCACACAGAGGAGTAGCCTATGTTCAACAGTAGCCAAGACCATCTGAAGGCCCGGGAAATCGACCGGCGCAGAATTGAAGTGGCGGATATAAAACGGCGCGCCCAGCAGTGGCGGCTGACCGATTGTACGGAAGAAACGTTGGAGCAAATGCGCCACGCCTTGATTGATGAGATGGAAGGGAGGCAAGAACAGCTCCAGGAGGCGAACAAACGATTGAATCTGTACCTGGAAAACGGCCGTCCCTTGGAGGTTGATCAATCCTTGCGCGCCCTGGACCGGCTCACCCACGAATGGGAAGGGCTAAACCAGCACCTGCAAGAAATTGACGAAGCCCTGTTAGAGCGTCACCTGCGCCAACGGCTGGTTAATTATCTCGGCAGTGAAAGACGCCTCAACCTTCTCGATGGCCTCATCCTGCTGGCCATTGTTTTTGTGGTCGCTCTTACCATCGTTGAAATTATCCTGCCTCTGTCCGCAACCACCATTTCCACCATTACCACCATCGACACCGCCATCTGCCTCTTTCTCATTGCCGATTTCTTCGCCCGCCTGCTGCTGGCCGAAGACCGCCGCTGGTATTTTCGCCGCTACTGGATCGACCTGGTAGCCTCCATACCCTTCTACGAATTTTTGCGCTTTGGGCGGCTGGTGCGCCTCACTCGCTTTGCCCGCCTATTTCGTCTTTTGCGCCTTAGCCGCGCCATTCGCGTCCTGCTTTTTACTTTTCGTGGTCTGGACAAGCTTTCGCGCACCTTCCAAATCAACCTCCTAAAACGTTCCGTTATTATCGCGCTGGTATTGCTTTTCTTCGGTGGGTTGAGCATCGCTGCCTTGGAAGCGCCCCAGCAGCCCACAGCCCCTAGCGAGCTGAGCGAAAGCCTCTGGTGGAGCTTTGCCACGGTGGTGACCGGCGGATTTGCCGACCTCTACAATCCCACAACCCTGGGAGGGCGGCTGCTCACTGTGGGGCTGGTGCTGCTGGGACTGACGGTTACCGGAATTTTCACCGCCTCCCTTACCTCAGTGTTGGTAGAAGATGAATCCAGCCGCATTGAGCAAAGCCAGATCGCCCTGGAAGCGCGATTGGGCATCATCAACCAAAAGCTGGATTTGCTCTCCGGGGAAACCAACGAGGGGCTCATTGCCCTGGAAACGGCCAGCCAAAAGCTTTCCAACAAGCGGACGCGCGCGGGCATCGCGCACACCTTGTGCGAAACGATGATGCGCGATTTTGAGTGCGTGCAGGCTTCAGTTCACATTGTAAACGGCCGTTTCACCCACCTGACTCAAATCGCCCAAATGGGGCTGACTTACGTAGGCCCGCGAGAACGTACCCCCATTGGCGATGGGTTTGCCGGGGAAATTGTGGCGGATTTATTAGCCCATGGCAACGTGGCCGAGATTGATCTGGAACCTATTACCGAACCCTGCGTGGCCGTCAATGGCGTTTCCATGGTATGCCCGCTAGTGGCTGCCCAGCGCGTCATGGGTGTGCTGCATGTGGTGCTCCCAGAAGACCTGGGGCGCTATTACCTGTATAATCGCGTGCCAATGACCCTGGCCCACCATGCGGCCGTGGCCCTGTACGCCGCCGACCTGGCCCACCAGCCTCGGTCATGACTTGAGGGACAATTGTTAAATCGCTCTCATCGTAAAAAAGGTAATTGTCATGGACACGTCATACTTACTCGACCTGTTGCGTAAATCGTTCAGTGAAGCGGACCTCAAAGAATTATGCTTTCGACTGCAGGTAGAGTACGCCGACCTGGAAGGCGCCACGCGCCGCGAGAAGGCCATGGCGTTGATTGCTCACACACAAAAACAAGGGCGAACAGCGACACTGACAGCCGAAATGGGCAAAATGCGCCCCCATTTGCCCCTGGCGGACGAAGAGCCCGACCACCTAAGATGGATTGATGAGGTAGCCGCCGGTTTGGGGCAGGCAAACCAGGCGCAAATCACTTCGCAAACAAATAAGCTAAAAGATATTCGTGAGCCAGACAAGCCAGGACCCGTGACCAATGCGGCCAGTCTGCGCCGCAACCCGCCCCCAGAAATGCCCACTACCCGCTGGGAAGACGAACCGGCTCTCCCACCCAATGAGCGCCACCAAACAGCAGTAAACCCATACTACGCCGGGCGCATGGTCACAGACAAAGCGATGTTCTTTGGGCGGGATGAGGAGAGGCGGCGGCTGCGCACGCGGCTGCAAAACATGGGCAGCAGCGCCATTGTGGGCATGCGGCGCATCGGCAAATCTTCGCTTTTGTATTACCTTAGCCACCACGAAGCTTTTGGCGGAGATTGGCAGCCTCTCTTTGCTTACCTGGATTTGCAAGATGCCCGGTATCACACTCTGACGGGGCTGCTTAACGGCGCGCTGGGCCAATGGGCGGCGGCCCTGGGACAAGAAGACATTCCCAGGGTGACCGGTCTGGCCCCCTTTAGCGAGGCAGTGCAGCGCCTGGGCGAAGGCGGCCACCACCTGGTGCTCTGCTTGGACGAGTTTGAGCAGCTTACCAAACGCCCAGAGCAGTTTAACGACGCCGTCTTTGAAGGCTGGCGCGCTTTGGGCAACAGCGGGCACCTCGCTTTTGTCACAGTTTCGCACCAACCTCTGGCAGACTTGATTAAGCAAAGCGGGCTGACTTCTAACTTTGACAATATTTTTACGCAGCTTGACCTGGGACTGCTGGATGAGACCAGCGCCCTGGCCCTGGTGCGGGAACCGGCCCAGCAGTACGGTATTACCCTGCCCGCCGGCGCGGTGGATGAACTGCTGCTGCTGGGGGGTACGCATCCATTTTACCTGCAAATGGCCGCCCACCACCTGGTGAACCTGCTGCAAATGGGCAGCTTCCACACCGCGCAGCTCAAGCAGGATTTTTTGCACGAGGCAGAACCCTACTGGCGGCGGCTGTGGATGGAACTGCTGCCCCTGCAGCAAAAGCTGTTGGTGGAAGTCATGCAGCCAGACCCGCCCCTGGTGATTAAGCGGCAGTTCCGGCAGCTTGAAAGGCGCGGGGTTTTGCGGGAGGATGCGGGGGCATATCGGCCGTTTAGCGCTGCGTTTGGTGCTTGGCTGGATAAAGAGCTGCACCTTGCTTCTAATCAAGATGTAGACGAAGGACCTAGCGGCGACCAGAAATGGTTGAAAAAATTGCAGGGTTTGTGGAAGCGTTAAATCATTCATAATATGGCTGACCCAATCCCTGCTGTTCCTTACGTTATTTACACCACCACGCTATAATCCGCTACATGGACAAACTATTTACAATTCTTGGTTCAATCATGATGTTTTTAAGCGTGGGTGCGGGGGCTTTTGGGGCGCACGGGCTGGGTGATTATTTGGCGAAATATGACCTGGCGGGGACGTTTGAAACGGCCGTTCGTTACCACGTCTACCATGCTCTGGCCCTGTTTGTGGCGGCGTGGGCTGTAGATAAATGGGGTGGCGCGCTGCCCACCTGGGCCGGTTATCTCTTCCTGGTTGGCATCATTTTGTTTTCCGGCAGCCTTTACCTGCTGGTGGCGACACGAATGCGCTGGCTGGGAGCCATCACGCCCCTGGGTGGCGTGGCCTTTTTGGCCGGCTGGGCGCTGATTATGCTTGCCGCCTGGCGTAGTTCGTAAGCATGTACAGCTACACTGGCTTGCCCAGCGTTAATGTACACGACGTGGCGCAAAAGATCACTCGAGGTGACCCCTTTATTTTGCTGGATGTACGTGAGGGGCAGGAGCTCCGGCTGGCCAATCTGGGGCAATGGGCGACTCACGCTCCCCTCAGCGCGCTGGCGGAATTTGGCCTCGAAGCGCTGCCAGAATCCGTCATGGCGGATAGAGAAACAGAAATTGTGGTGATGTGCCATCACGGCATCCGCAGCGCCCAGGTAACGGCGTGGTTGAAACAGCAGGGCTGGACACGGGTGTATAATATGACGGGTGGGATTGAGGCTTACGCAACGGCCGTTGACCCCACCGTCGGTCACTATTAACCTGAAACCTGCTGTTCACGACCACGAACCTATGCCTGATTACATCAAAATCTACGAAGTTGGCCCCCGCGATGGGCTGCAAAATGAACCCACTCCCATAGAAACACCCAAAAAACAGCGGCTGGTGGCTGGTCTGGTACAGGCTGGTTTACAACACATTGAGTTGACCAGCTTCGTCCATCCCAAATACGTCCCGCAAATGGCTGACGCGGACGCTATGATGGCCCATGCCATGCAAACGCACCCCCACGATGCACAGTTCATCGGCCTAGTTTTCAACCAGCGCGGCTATGATCGCGCTATTGCTTCCGGCTGTGATTCCATGGCCTTTGGTGTAGCCGTCAGCGAAACCTTTAGCCAGGAAAATACGCGCATGTCGCCAGTCCGCGCCCTGGAGATTACCCGCGACCTTGTGGCCCAGGCACGGCGGGACGGCATTTGGACTCGCGTGTATCTGATGACGGCCTGGGTTTGCCCCTTTGAAGGCCCCATCAATCCATGGCGCAGCATCAGCATGGCTGAACGCATATGGGAGCTGGGTATTGACGAACTGGCCGTGGCGGACACCATTGGCCTTGCCCACCCGCTGGAAGTGGGCAGCCTGATGGAAGAATTGGGCAAGCGGCTGGACATGAACCGCCTGGCAGTGCACCTGCACGACACCCAGGCCATTGGCCTGGCCAACGCCACAGTGGCTTTGCAGGCAGGCGTGCGCATTTTCGACAGCAGCATTGGCGGACTGGGAGGCTGCCCCTTTGCGCCGGGCGCCGCAGGTAATCTGGCCACGGAGGATTTGGTGCATTTATGCGCTAAGATGGGCATTGGCACGGGCGTTGATTTCGCGCGGTTGTGGGACATTGTGCATGAAATGGAATCGTGGGTTGAGCGGCCTGTAGGAGGGCGCATTCGCGCCTGGTGGGAAAGCGTCAGCGCCACCAAGCCAGATTTGAAGTTTGACACATAGCAGGTAAGTTACAAGATATATAAGGTTTCTTTCCTTTGGAGATGGTGAGGAGAAAGCGATGAATGTGCATAAGACAATCGAAAGCCAGTACCTGGCGGCGCTGGAAATGTTGAAATTGGCTGTGGAACAGTGCTCGGACTTACTCTGGGATGATGCCGCCTATAAAAACCGCTTCTGGCACATGGCCTTCCATACGCTTTTCTATGTGCACCTGTACTTGCAGCCCACAGAAGGTGACTTTGTTCCCTGGGAAAAGCATCGGGAAAATGCCAGAACGCTGTCCGAAAGTGCAGATAAACAAGCAGCCATGAAACGGCCGTTCACCCAAGCTGAAATCCTGGAATACCTGGCCTTTGTGCAGCAAGAAGTACTAAACAAGGTGGACAAGCTGGATTTGGAAGGAGAGTCAGGATTTTACTGGCTGCCATTCAGCAAGCTCGAACTACAATTTTACAATATTCGCCACCTGCAGCAGCATACGGGGGAATTATGCGAGCGCCTGGGAGGCAGGGGACGAATTGAGGTGGGCTGGGTGGGCAAAAAGCCTGATTATCTTGGGTAAATGACGAATAACGACCCAAATACCTGGAGCCATTAATCGGTTTAAGCATCTTATCTCTGGTGGATGCTGGTCACACGATTGATGATTTCATTGGCGCTGGCTTCCACGGTCTTGTCCGTCACGTTAATGACGATGAACCTGCCGCGCCGAAAAACCTGCTGCGCAAAATCTAGCTCGGCCGCAATGCGCGCCGGATCAGCGTAGGGCAGGTTTTGCGAAATGCCCATTTCTGTGCTGCGCTGGCGGCGGAAATTAAGCAAGCGGTCCAGGTCGATAGCCAACCCCACCACCCGCCCCCGGTCCAGCCGAAAGAGTTCAGGGGGAACGGCCGTTTCCGGTACCAGGGGCACATTCGCCACCTTCCAACCCAACACAGAGAGGTAAATACTTAGCGGGGTTTTACCCGTGCGCGAAACCCCAGCCAGAACCACGTCCGCCTGCGGCCAACCCTCGCGGCGCTGGCCATCGTCATGGTTCATGGTGTACTCAATGGCCGCAACGCGCTCAAAGTAGGAGCGGTGAAGCTGGCGGTAAAGGCCTGGCTGTCCGGCCGGTTCTTCACCCAAATGGTCAGCCAGGTAGGTCAGCAGCGGGCCCATCAGGTCGAATGCCGGTACGCCCTCCCGCGCGGCAATGGTAATGAGCTGCTGCCGTAGCTGGTTTTCAACCAGGGTGTGGGCGATGGCCCCGCCTTGGGCGCGGGCCTTTTCTACGGCCTCTGCAATCTGCTGCGGGTTTCGCACGTGATTGATGGTGATTACCGGCACGTGCTGGTCGGGAAATTGCGCTAACACAGTGTTGACCAACTGCTCGCCGCTGGCCCCCACGCCGCCGGACACCACAATAATGGGGGGGATTTGCTGTTTCATGGCTTTTCCGCTATTCGCTGCTCGCTCCCTGGCCGATCTGGGTCAACTCTGAAAGGGTAGCAAAGCGATAACCCCGTTTGTGCAAGGCAGGAATGATGCGCTGCAAGATGTCGGGGGTGGCTTCTCTTTCAGGGCCACCATCGTGCAAAATGATGATGGACCCGGGCTGAGCGTTGCCTAAAATGTAGCTGCTGGCAAATTCCACAGAGTGCACATGGGCATCATAGGGGTAGATGGAGCCGACGACGGTGCGGTATTGAAACGGCCGTACCTGGGCCAGCATGCGCTCATTGTAAAAGCCTGAACCGGGCCGGAACCAACGCACCGGGCCATAGTTGGTAATCAACTTGTGAGTTTCCGCAAGCTGCCGCTCAAACTCTGCCGCATTCAAGGCAATACTGCGCTCATCACTCATCAGGTGGTTACCCAGCTCATGCCCTTCGGCCACAATGCGCGCCAGTAAATCCTCATTTCCTTGCACGCGGCTGCCAATGATGAAAAAGGTAGCCGGCACATCGTAAACAGCCAGCGTATCCAATATTTTTGGCGTAAGTCCGGCATGGGGACCATCGTCAATGGTCAGGGCAACCACTTTATTCCGGGATATCTACGTGAAAGAGCACCTCTTCGGGCGTGCTTTGCTCCACCAACCGCGAAAAAATGCGCGCTTTGAAGAAAAAACCCACCGCGGCCACACTGCCCACGGCGGAAAGTAAAAGAAAACGTTTCGTAAATCGCTGCATAAGATTCATCATTAACATGTGAAGGGTGATACGCGAATGGTAACAGGTCACGCATCAAGATTCACGTCATGTATCGTCCTCCGCTCCTTCTCCTCTCTGCACCTCTGCACCCGTGCTCCCCTGCTCCTCTGCTTGTTTGTCGCCCACCACAAGCAAGCGGCGCAGCACCTTGCCAATGAAAGATTTTGGCAACTCCTTGCGAAACTCAATATCCCAGGGCACGGCATAAGGCTCTAAACGGCGGCGGCAGAGGTCCAGCAGTTCTTCCTTGGTGAGATTGGCGCCAGGGCGTGGCACGACAAAGGCCTTGACTCTTTGCCCCTCTTCCGCCTTGCCTACCCCAACCACGGCAACTTCAAGCACGCGCGGATTTTCGTACAACACTTCCTCCACGTCCCGAGGGAAAACGGTGTATTCACCAAAGACAATGGTGTCTTTTTTGCGGCTGATGATGCGGAAATAGCCATCGTTGTCTTGCACGGCCACGTCGCCGGTATCCAGCCAGCCATCATCCAGAACGATGCTGTTATCCAGGCTGCCATCAGGCTGCCAGTAGCCCTGCATTACCTGGGGGCCACGAATGACTAACTCACCAATCTGCCCCGCGGGCAGGTCTGCACCGGAAATCAGGTCAATGATTTTGGCGTCAGTATTGGGCAAGGGTACGCCAATGGAACCAGGCTTGCGCATGCCATAGAGGGGATTGGCATGGGTCACCGGAGAAGCTTCGGTCAGACCATACCCTTCCACTAAACGGCCGTGACTCAACTTCTCGAATGCCTCCTGTACCTCAATGGGCAGTGGGGCCGCGCCGCTGATGCACGCTTTTACTGTGGAAAGGCCATATTCCCGCACGCTGGGGGCCTGGTTGATGGCCATATACATGGAGGGCACGCCGGGAAACATGGTCACTTTATGGTCGCGAATGTGCTCCAGCACCTGCTCGGTGTCGAAAACGGGCAGCAGTACCAGAGTAGCAGCCAGGGCGATGGGCACGCTCATGGCGCTGATTAGGCCATAGCTGTGCAGCAGGGGCACCACAGAAAGAAAGGTTTCTTCGCCATACTTCAAATCAGGAATCCAATGGCGGGTTTGCAGGGTGTTGGCTACCAGGTTCTGATGGGAAAGGGCGACGCCTTGGGGATCGCCCGTGGTGCCGCTGGTGTAAATGATGGCGGCTAAATTGTCGGGCTGCACAGAAATGGCCAGGGGGGTAATGGGTGCATCTTGCAAAACGGTAAACATGCGCTGGCCCAGTTCGCGGGCTGCAGCTTTGTGCTGCTCTTCGTCACCGGCAATGCCAAAGCGCTCAATGAGTTTTTCGTAAACTGACTGGGAAACGGCCGTACGTAAATCGGCAAAGATAAACTCTTCCAGCTTGCTGTGTTTCTTAATGGCGCGGGCCAGCTCGCTAAAGCTGCGCACCGTTACCAGCACCTTGGGCTGGCTTTCGCGCACCTGCTTGACGATGGTCAGGGCGTTGGCCTCGGCGTTGGGCAGCACGGCGATGCCTCCCGCCCGCAGCACGCCGTAAAAGGCAACCACCATTTGGGGCATGTTGGGCAAAATGATCATCACCCGATCCCCAGGACGCACACCCAGGCCATGGAGCACGTGGCTCATCTGGTTCACCTGGTCGTTTAGCTCTTTGTAGGTGAGGCGGGAGCCATAAAATTGGATGGCCGTGCGGCGGGGCAGCCAGTCCGCGGCGCTTTCCAGGAAGTCGGGTAACGGCCGTTTCGGAATGGGAATCGAGGGCGGCGTGCCGGGGCTGTAGCTCTTCAGCCACACCCGGCTTTGCAGCGGATTGTTTTGGCTGATGGCGTCGCGCCAGGAGCGCTGCCGGCTTTCCACAAAACGCTCAATGGCGCGGGTGACGGCCTGGTGCCGCTCTAGCTGCACCTTGTGCTTGGCCGACCCCACGTCCACCACTTCGGCGTTGGGAATCATTTTGCCTACGTCCTCAAACACGCGGCGCGGAAAGTAATTGTCCCGTTCACCGGTAATAATCAGAGTCGGCGTGGTAATGTTACGCATCAGCGACCAGCCCTGCCAATGACGCATATTGTTAGCCATCATGCGCTTAATCACGTGGAGTTCCGCATCCCAGCGACGGCGGTACTTCCAAAACGGCCGTAGCCAGGTCAGCGGCAGCTTCAACAACCAATTAACAAATCGCGGCAATGGGTACTCCCCGGCTGTAGCAATCAACACCAGCTTCTCTAGCTGCTCCGGGTGGGCATTAGCGTACTCCACAGCAATGGAGCCGCCAAAAGAGTGGGCCACCAAAATAAACTGTGGCGGCAAATTCAGCGTCTGCGTAATGGCATACAGGTCCGCCACCAGCTCGTCCATGGTGTAGCGGGTGTAGGGTGCGTCACTTTGCCCATGCCCGCGCAGGTCCGGGGCAATGACACGGTAGTGGTTGCTGGCGAAGTAGTTAATCTGATATTCCCACGATTCTAAAACCCCCGCATAGCCGTGCAAAAAAAGAATTGTACGCTCCGCGCCCTCCGGCCAAAGGTCAAGAACACTCAATTCTGTGCCTGCGGCGCCAGGAATAGGTACGTTCCGCCGGTAAAGGTCATAATCAAACAGAATGTCTCGCCGTTTGACGCCGCGCAGTTTCTTTTTCATGGGCACCTCTGTGGAAAAATCAGAATGGTTATACGAATTTGACGAGGCAGCAGTGCAAAGTGGGATGTGTGCAAACAACACCGCTACTGATTGTACGGTTTCCCGCCGCAATTGTCACCTATGCACCAGGTAATTTTCATCCCACCAGAAAAGACCCTCTCCTGTTTACCCTTAACCCACGCAGGTTTCCTTTTTAGTTTTTAATTATGGTTGGCAGATAGATTCGGCGAAATTGCAAATTCCATGCCCATAATTCACGGCCGTTTTCACCATTATCGGCGCTAAAGAAGAGCAAATTCCCAACCACTGTCAGATTATCCGGGCTTGAACCTTGAATACCGGGGAAGATATCCGCCACACGTCTGGTTCCCGCTTCCGTGCCATCGCTCATCCACAATTCACGGCCATTTTGGTCATCAACGGCGCTGAAAAAAAGCATGCCATTTGCTTGAACCAGCCATTCGGGGTTCGAACCTGTGGGACCAGGATTGATGTCCATTACCTGCACAGTGCCGGCTTCCGTGCCATCGCTTTTCCACAGCTCACTTCCGCCCGGGTCGTCGTTGGCCACAAAGAAAAGCGTGCCGTTGACGTTGATCAGGTTCCGTACTTCGCTATCTTCGTCGGTGTTTATTTTTTTCACCTGAGTTGTCCCAGCTTCGGTGCCATCGCTTTTCCACAGCTCATACCCATCACCGTCATAGGCGGCAAAAAAGAGGACGCCATTTACATCCGTGAGGTACTGCCCTTCAGAACCACTGGTGCCGGTGTAGATATCCTTGAGCATGATGGTGCCTGCTTCCGTACCATCGCTTTTCCAAAGTTCCTCCCCAAACACGCCATCATCAGCTATGAAGAACAAAGTACCGGCAACATTGGTCAACAATTCTGGATTGGCACTATCGGTTCCGGTGAAAATGTCCCGCAGCAGCATTGTACCCGCTGCACTGCCATCGCTCTGCCACAGTTCACGGCCGTTTTCACCATCGTCTGCCACAAAAAAGAGAGCCCCATTCACATCCGTCAAAAATTCCGGTTCGGATCCACCCGTTCCAGTTAAGACATCTTTCAACATGAAGGTGCCCGGTCCTGTTCCATCGCTGCGCCACAGCTCGGTGCCCGAGAGAGGGGAATAAGCGCTGAAATAAAGCAGCCCGTCCATGCTGGCCAGGTTATCCGGTTCTGCGCTGTTCGTGCCGGTAAATATGTCCTTGACCATGTATGAGCCTGCGGCAGTGCCATCACTACGCCATAATTCCGAACCAAACTCATCACTGTTGGCAGTGAAGAAAAGCACGTCGTCCAGGGCGGTCAGGTTATCAGGATTGGCATTACCGGTACCGGTTACGATGTCTTTTACCCTGAAAGTGCCGGTTAACGTGCCGTCGCTGCGCCACAATTCATTGCCCGTGTACTCATCATCGGCCATAAAAAAGAGAGTCCCCTGCAGATCGGTCAGGCGCGCGGGAAGTGCACCGGCGTTCCGCGTATTTACGTCTTTTACCCGAAATGTACCTGGTTCGCTGCCATCGCTGCGCCACAATTCCCGACGCCCGGTTAAATCGTAGGCAACAAAATACAGTTTCGTGTTTCCTACGCCAGTTAAAAACCTTGGACTGGAAGAGCCGTAACCAGGCACGGTATCTTCTACCAACCCCGCACCGCCTGGGCTGCCGTCCGTCACCCATAGCTCTGAACCTGTTTCTTCATTGTAAGCTGTAAAGTATAGTTGGCTGCCAACGGCCGTTAAATACTGAGGCCCTGATGATGCCGTTCCTGGCACAATATCATCAATCATAATGGTGCCGGTCATAGTACCGTCGCTGCGCCACAGCTCAATACCGTTAACACCATCATTGGCGGCAAAGTAGAGGAATCCATTCCAGCTTAGCAGATAACCTATATTCGATTGCGCCCCTCCTAGCCAAATGTCCTTTACCAGCTCTGTGCCAGACTCGGTACCGTCGCTCTTCCAAAGTTCATAATTATTGCCCCCGTCTGTCGCACGGAAAAAGAGCGTGCCGTTTACGTCTGTCATCCAATAAGGCCAAGAATCGGCTGGTCCTGGCACAATATCCCTTACCATCTCCGTTCCGGTTTCTGTACCATCGCTCATCCACAACTCATGGCCATGTACCCCGTCGTTTGCTTGGAAAAATAGTTTGCCACCAGAACTGGTCATCCAACCAATGTCCGAATTTGTTGTTCCAGTGTATATATCCCTAACGAGAACTGTGCTCAGTTCTGTACCATTGGTTTTCCATAGTTCGTATCCAGTACTGGTGTTATAGGCCACAAAAAACAGCGTGTTATCAGCCTCAATCAAGTTATAAGGATAAGAGCTATCAGCCCCAGTGATGATATCCTTGACGCGGATTGTACCCCCTTCCGTACCGTCACTTTGCCACAGCTCGTATCCGCTGCCGCCATCATTGGCCCGGAAAAAGATTCGGTTGTTATACGCCAATAGATACGACGCCCCAGAACCGGCAGAAGGTGTAGGATTAATATCTTTGACCATAACCGTGCCAGAAACAGTGCCATCGCTTTTCCACAGCTCAGTGCCATGCTCGCCGTCGTTGGCGCTAAAGAAGAGCGTGCCGTTGACGTTCACCAGATAGTCAGGGTTGGCACTGCCGTCGGGGTTAATCTCTTTTACCAGCGAGGTACCCAATTCAGACCCGTCACTTTTCCACAGTTCCGTTCCATGAAGACCGTCATCGGCCACAAAGAACAATGTGCCATTGACGTCAACCAGCTCTTCCGGGTCAGCAGGTTCTGTAGCCAGGTTGATGTCTTTCACCAAATACGGCTCTTCTGCGGGATCAAACAGAGGAACATCAGGTGCAGCCGTAGTTTTTAGCACCTGGATTATTGACACAAAAGAAAGGGCCGATGTCAGGCAAATCATCATAAAGATGGTGATAACATGTAATTTTTTTGATTGTTTCATGGTTTTTTCCTTGAGAATGGCTGCCCGTTTGGCACCCGCGTAGCAGTGAGAAAGCATGACGGGCTAATGTCATAACCGCCGCACTGCAACCATTGTAAGATCGTCCCGAAAACCCTCCAGTGTGGAAAAGCTCTGAACCGCATGCACAATTTCGCCAATAATGGCGGATACGGACATGTTTCCGACTTTTTGCAAGAATTGCAGGAGCCTTTCGGTCCTGAATTCTTCATCTTCCGGGTTGACCGCTTCCACCACACCGTCTGTGTACAGTAAAAGCAAATCACCAGCCTGTAAGGTAACCTCACCTGCTTCGTAATGGGCATCTTCGATAATGGAGAGGAGTGGGCCTCCTTTGTCTAAAATCGTAATATTCCCAGCCGGGCTTAAAAGGAGTGGTTGGTTATGGCCGCAGTTAGTGTAACGAAAACGGCCGTTATCCAAATCGAGCACCCCGTAAACGGCCGTGACAAAATCCACATGGCCTGTGAAATCCGGAAGCTGCTCATTCATCCAACGCGCCACTCTGATGACCCCAGGTTCTCCACGCACGTGCGTTCGCAGCAAAGCCCGGAAAGCGGTCATAATCAGCGCTGCTGGCACCCCATCACCCGACACATCGGCTACCACCAGGCCCAGCTTATTGTCCGGCAGCGGAATAAAATCATAATAATCACCCCCTACGGCGAAGGTAGGTATACAAACACCGGCAATCTCATAACCTTCCAGGCGCGGAGGTTTTTGGGGCAGCAAGCGTCTTTGAATTTCCTGAGCTACCCGTAACTGCCCCTCAAATCGTTCGTTTTCCAAAATTTGCCGATGCAGCATGCCTCGCTCAATTGATATTGCTGCCGCGTCTGAAAAAAATTGCAGCACCTCCAGATCCTCCGCACCATAGGCATTCAAACTGTCACTTTCCAAGTTCAAGGCGCCTATGGGCCGATTATTTCGCAAAATTGGCACAGCAATCTCCGACAATGTTGCCTGGCGGCCAACTACATAGCGCGGGTCCTGGCGCACATCTGGTGCAACCACAAATTCCCCCGATTTAATCACGTGACCGATGATGCCCTTTCCAGTGCTAAGCATTGGATCCGTCTGCGGTGGGCGCTCCGGAAAGCCGCGCCATACCACGCTGGCAATAAGCTCTTTGGGTTGCTGTAACCGTGAATGTACCAAATCCTGGTTAAGCACAAAGATACCGGCGGCATCATAGTGAATGACCCGCGCCAGCATGTCTAGCAGCCGATTCAGAATTTCATTGAGGTCCAGCGTGCTGCGAATTTCTGAGGAAATCTGCGAAAGAAGATTGTACTTTTGCTCAAGAGTCAGCTCCATGCACCCGTCTCCTTAGGTCAAGCTCTCATTAAGAATACAACAAATTGTGAGAGAATGTCATCTGGGCCAGGGATCAAAGGTTTTCTACCAGTCAGGAACTCTTCACCTTCCAAAGCAAAATGGCGTTAAAATGCATGGCGCTCTGCCGGGCTAACCTGACAGAGCGCCAAAAAACTATGAACTAATCGGAATGTTAGGGCTGCTGGGGAATCGTTAAGAAAGCGCTTGTTTCCACGTTGGAATCGGGTAAATAAGCCAAATGCGCGTGTACCACGTCAGTTACCATAGACACGTAACGCCCGGTCAATTTAGTCCGTAAACGAAATGTCACCAGGCCATTTGCATCTGTCAACCCAATGTCTGTTTCCACCAGGCCGTCGGGATACTCAGTGGCTATGTACACAGTGGCATCGGCGACAGGCGCGCCAGCTTCATCTTCAACGGCTACTGTGGTAAAGAGATTGTAATTACGGCCGTTTTGCGTGTACGCCATTTCTACATCGGCCACGTGCATACTTACAGTACCATTTTCCAGCCAATCCAGCGCCGCCTTTGCCTGCACCAGGCCAAACCCATACAGGTCATCTCGACCAGGATCGCCCAAGTCCAGCGCCGTTTGCTGCATCGCCACCCGAATTTGCTCATTGGTCCAGGCCGGGTTTGCACTCCAAAGCAAGGCGGCCACGGCCGAAACGTGCGGCGTGGACATCGAGGTGCCGTCCCACGCCTCATATCCATTCCCCGGATACTCAAACTGGTTGGTTATCGTTGCTTCTGACCCCAGCTTGTTGGCAACCAAAAATAGGCCATCCTCCTGACTCAAGCTGGCGGCAATAATGGCTGACGAATTGCCATCGCCTAACGTACCAAAGAAATTGCCCGGTTCATTGTTGTAGATGATGGCTGCCGTACCACCGCTGTTCTGCACATTAATCACCTTGTCATAGAAGCTAACATCACCCCGCAGGCACAAAACTACCATACCCGCCCAATCGCCGGTTGCGGTGCACAATCCACCATCAGTCAGAGGGCCAACGGCCGTTCCCAATGGCGCAAACTCAATACCATTCGCCACGTATGGAACACCATCAACCAGCACTTCGGCCGTAGCCAGGTAGGACACCGTACTCAACACGCCCACGCCAGGGGCAGCCAGCTCCACCGCGTCGTTCATCTGCGAAAAATCGGCATGCTCATTATTGACGTCCACAGCCGCCACGGAAATAACCGAGTCGTAGGAAGCCGGGTAATGGTACTCCGTGGAACCATCATTGCTGGCTGCCGCCACGGACAAAATGCCACGGCCGTAAACAGCGTTAAATGCCCGCTCCTCTTTGCCTGAACGAGTTGTTCCGCTTAAGCTCATGCTGATAACGTTAGCCCCTGCCTCTTCACAGGCGTAAGCCGCTGCCACCAGGTCAGAGCTGTGGCCAGCCGAAACCCACAGCCCATCGAAGTCAAAAATTTTAACGATGAAAAGATCGACATCGGGAGACACACCAATGACGCCTACATCATTGTCAATCCCGGCCACGGTGCCAGCGACATGCGAGCCGTGGCCGTTGCCATCATCGGTAAACAGCTCACCGGAAATTTGGGATATGCCGTCTACGTCGTCTGGCAAATCTTCATGGACAGCCGAATAGCCAGTGTCGATGATGCAGACTTTTTTGCCCGCACCCCAATAGCCTTCGGCCCAAACTTCTGGCGCTTGTACGGCCGTTACGCCATAAGGCACCGTCTGCGCCAAATCTTCCGTCACCAATTCTGGCAGTGCATAAGCCGATTGCTCTGCTGCCAGATATCGCAACGGGTCTACTTCCACATCCACAACTCGCGGGTTATGGCGCAGGCCGTCTATAGCCTTCTGCGGCAAGGTGACCACAAAACTATTTAATTCTGCAAACTCAAAATGGAACTGGGCATTTTCGCTTTTCAACAAACTTTGCACCGCATTACGCTGACCCGGTGCAAATTCTACGTATACCCGGACGCGCTCCGGGGTACTATTGCTGGCGCTGACTGTCAGCGGCAGCAACACCAACAGAACTAGTAGAACCAATACCCAAGGACTTTTGGTTAATTTTGTCATGACTCGTATCTCTCCTCATATTCATGATTTTGTCTGAACACTCGGGAGTAATGGCTCCCCGATCATCAATAGAAACTGAATTTTTAATCGATATTCTTCCTCCTCTGGGCGGCTCCCACAGAGAAAAGCAAAATCACCCATGCAACAGCAACTCTCGCATAGGCAATACCAGGCAGCCACGCCACCGCAATTTTCTTGATATTTGGTTCAATTTGCCGGCTCCCGTTCCCCGTTTAGGTAGTATAAAGATCAAACTACCGGTATCTGGGGATTGTTCACCCGTCAGGGTAGCACATCCGGCTGTTTAATTTCAAGTGATAAAGATCACATTATTTTTTGGGGCTAAATACATCTCGGCGACTAAAAGGGGCAGTTAGAAAGCGACCAACGAGCTTCGAGTTGGGTGCATAATTGAAGTGCGCGCCATGTTTCGCATTGGCCAACATTTTTTGCGCCAGCCAGGGAGCCACGTTTTCCACGCGGTCAGCAATAATGTTAAAGATGCCCTTTACCCGTTCTAGTTCCGCCGGTTTTTCCGTAAAGCGATCCAAAACCAGGTTGGTCATCACCATGCCCGGCTGCAAGGTACCAACAATTACACCTGTGCCTTTAGCTTCTTTCATCAGCGCCTTGGAAAAATACGCCACGGCCGCTTTTGAAGTGCCATACACGCTCATACCCCGCCGCGTGCTGCCACCAGACCCGAAACCTTCCATATTGTAAATCTGGCCTTGCCCCTGAGCCAGCATGCCCTGCATGGCCACCTGTGAACCATGCAGCATGCCCAACACGTTTACGTTCACCACTTCCTGGCTTTGCTCTGGCGGCAGCTCCCAAAAAGGCACGCTGTCATGGCCCAGACCGGCATTATTTACCCAGATATCCACCTGCCCCATGAGCACTACAGCAAAATCCCACAGCGCCTGTATCTCGGCGCGGTCGGACACAACCGCCGCGCAGCCGTGAACCCGATTTGGGATCGTATTGAACTGCTAGCTGTGCGCAGGCTTCATCCACACTGTGTTGGGAACGGCCGTTCACCACCACCTGGCAGCCAGAGGCCAAAAAGGCCACAGCCAATCCAAACCCAATGCCCCGCGTGCTCCCCGTAATCACCACATTTTTCATAATCAGCCTCACCTGTTTTCCTGTTGACAACGCTGGGCTATGTTACAGCAAGGTAAACAGGCGGCAAAACCACCTTAAACAACCCCCTTATTCTATACAAATGTACCTTATAGTATTACAATGAAAGTGGGAGCTAACCAAATGAGGTGCATGATGAAACACAGAATTTCCTTACTCATACTGCTTTATGTCTTTACTCTATTCCTGGTGTCATGCGGCGAAACAGCAGAGGAAACGGCCGTTACGCCCACTTCTACCCCCGCAACCGAAGCCCCTACCGCCGTCATTGTGGCTCGCAACGCCGTCCTCGATTTCCTGCGCACCAGCGCCAACATCTGCGTGCCCCCCGAGGGCGTCAACTGGCAAACCAGCACCGCCCCTGAAAAAACCCCTGCTGGCTTTGGCGTTTACCGCTTCTTTGCCGAAGAGTGCACCATCACCGTCTCTTACGCACTGGATGATCCAGACCCGCTCTACAACGTTGCCCTGAGCCACGCCGTTACCGGCTTTTGCTGGCAGGCCATGGTCAACAGCAGCGGTGAGGTGGTAAAAACGGGGAACGCCGCCCAGATTGAACCTGAAGGCAACCCGGCCGCCATCTATTGTGCCCAGCAAGGGTACAGCTACGAAATTCGCACCCTGGCCGACGGTACCGAATGTGGATCGTGCGTCTTTCCTGACGGGTCTGCCTGCAAAGGGTGGGACTTCTTCCACGGCACCTGCCAGCCAGGAGATAACCCGGCGGAAGAGTAAGCTTCAAGATCTGACCATGATTTAAGGTAAGTTTTTTTTCAAAGCCCGGCAGTGTGTTACCATCTGCGATTATGACTTCGCCTGCCGGAAACTTTTACCGGTCCTTGATTGGTCCACTTTTTGTGCCTACCTTTTTGACGGCCATGCTGCTGGGCATTGCCGACCCTGTGCTCCCTCTGTACCTCCAGGAAAGTGGTGCTTCCTACGCCGTGGTGGGTATTGTCATTTCAGCGCTGGAAATTGGGCGGCTTATTGCGGCGCTGCCCAGCAGTGGGGTGCTTACGCGCTTTACCATGCGCCGCACCATGCTGGCCGGATTGGGCATTCTCACCGCGGCCCTGCTGGTCATGGCGATGGTCAGTACTTTGGCCGTGGTATTTGCCGCCTGGCTGCTGGCGGGTATTGGCCTCACCCTGTATGAACTGGCCAGGCACCAGTTTATTGCCGTGCACATTGCCAACCAAACCCGGGGCCGAGCAGTAGCTCTCATTGGCGGGGTTTTTCGGTTGGCAGGCGTCATTGGACCCATTGTAGGCGGCTGGGTGGCCCAGACCGCCGGATATCGCGCGCCATTTTGGGTGATGGCCGGTCTGGCGGTGGTTACGGCCGTTATCGTGCTGCGCTACATGCCACCCCAACTGCGCCCTACCCAACCCTTTTCTCTGTCAGCTTACGGTAAAGAATTGGCCGAAACCTTTCGTGAAAACCGGCAGGTTCTACTGGTGGCGGGCAGCGGCCAGTTGATGATGCAGCTCGTGCGGCGCACGCGCAGCGTCATCGTGCCCCTGTACGCTGCTAACATCATTGGTCTGGACGTCGCTTCTGTGGGCGTGGTGATCAGCATCGGGGCCGCGCTGGATACCGTGCTCTTTCCGGTAGCGGGCTGGCTGATAGATCGCTTTGGCCGCAAAATGGCCATCATTCCCAGCCTGCTGCTGCAGGCGGGCGGGCTGCTGCTCATGCCCTTGGCGGCCACCTTTGCCGGTTTGGTAAGCGTCGTTTGCCTGATTGGCTTTGGCAACGGCATCAGCGCCGGCACCATGCTCACCCTGGGCGCTGACCTGGCTCCGCAAGAGCGGCGCACGCCATTTTTGGGATTGTGGCGCATTTCCAACTCTCTGGGTTTTGCTCTGGGACCCAATATCGTCGGTACGGTAGCCGCGCTGCTGACGTTACCCCTGGCCAGCATGGCGGCTGGGGTCATCGGACTTTTCGCCGCTGTTTTATTTTACCGGTTTGTGCCGGAAACTCTGGAACGGCCGTCTCAAACCGTTACCTTTCCCGCCAAACCAGGATAATGACCACCCTATTTCCATTACATCCCTGCCCGGAGAGCGTGTTAAAATAAGTGCCTCAGCAGGACAGTTAGATTGCACGAGGAGCAGCCCATGACCTACAACTTTGATGAAGAAATCAGCCGCAAAGGCACCTCCAGCATTAAGTGGGAATTCTTGTTTGAGAATTTTAAGCCCGTGTACGGCGATCATGCCGACCCCAAATATGGGCGCGACCGCATTCTGCCCATGTGGGTGGCAGACATGGATTTCCAGGGGCCGCCAGCCATGATTGAGGCGCTGGTTCAGCGGGCGCAGCACGGCATCTTTGGCTATTCACTGGCGACGGACGCTTACTACGAAGCGGTTATGGGCTGGATGCAGGAGCGGTACGGCCGTTCCTTGGAGCAGGAGTGGTTCGTCATTACGCCGGGGGTGGTGCCCGCCATCAACATGATGATCGAGACTTTTTTGCAGCCTGGAGGGAAGGTATTGGTACAGCGCCCGGTCTACTATCCCTTCTTTACAGCCATCGAAAACAACGGCGGGGTGATCGTGTCGAACTCATTGGTCTATGAAAACGGCCGTTACACCATGGACTTCGATGATCTAGCCGAAAAAGCGGCGGATCCGGAGGTAAGCATTGCCATTTTGTGCCATCCTCATAACCCCGTGGGTCGTGTCTGGACAGCAGATGAATTGACCCGCTTTGGCCATATTTGCCTGGAGAATAACGTCATGGTCATCTCTGATGAAATTCATTGCGACCTGATTTACGATGGGCATACCTTCACCTCCTTTGCCACCCTTGGCCCTGAATTTGTCGAAAACAGCATTGTTTGCACTGCGCCAAGCAAAACCTTCAACATTGCCGGACTCAAAACCTCGAACATCATCATCACTAAGAAAGAATGGCGCGAAAAACTGATGCTGACCCTGATGCGCCATGGGCTGATGGGCAGCAATGTTTTTGGCCTGGTGGCCACAGAAGCCGCATACAGGCACGGCGCTGATTGGTTAGCAGCGGTGATGGGATACGTGCAGGAAAATTACCGCTTTATGGTGGACTACCTGGCTGAGCACCTGCCGCAGCTCAAAGTGGTGCCGCCAGAAGGAACTTACCTGGTGTGGGTAGACTGCCGGGCGCTGGGCTTGGACCCCAAAGCGCGCAAAGAATTGATGATGGGCAAGGCGAAAGTATTTTTAGACGAGGGTGAGATGTTTGGCCCAGAAGGGGAAGGCTTTGAGCGTTTCAACATTGCCTGCCCTCGCGCCATTTTGGAAGAAGCCCTGGACAGAATCAGAACGGCCGTTTCCAAACTTTAGCATGCCAGGTACGGCTAACGAAAATAAAGGCGGTTAATCTTAGGTGGGTTGCCCTGTCATTTTAAGCCTATACTTTTGGGTCATGGGCAGTTAGGACCAAATCACCTATACTTCCCCGGCTAATAGCAGCAAACTCGCGCTGTACGCATACATTCACACTTAAAAACCCATCAGTTAATTGGCTTTGTAAGAAAACCGTTCTTTAATCGAGGGCTGGCGGCAGCCGCACCATGCCTCATGCTGCCGAATATCTTTGAAGGAAATAATTATGCTGTATAACCATTTGAAAATTCTAGAATCTGAAGCAATTTACGTGATGAGAGAGGTGGCGGCGCAGTTTGAACGGCCGTTCCTCCTCTTCTCTGGTGGCAAAGATTCTATCATCCTGGCCCATTTGGCCCGTAAAGCCTTCCATCCGGGAAACATCCCCTTTACCTTCCTGCACATCGACACCGGTCACAATTTCCCTGAAACATTGACCTTCCGCGATGCCCTCATGGATAAGTTAGGGGCACGGCTGGTAGTGCGCTACGTGCAGGACAGCATCGACCAGGGGCGCGTGGTGGAGGAAACCGGTCCTTACGCCAGCCGCAATGGCCTGCAAACCGTTACTTTGCTCGATGCCCTCCTTGAATTCAAGGTAGATGCCGCCATTGGCGGGGCGCGCCGCGACGAAGAAAAGGCCCGCGCCAAGGAGCGATTTTTCTCCCATCGCGACGAGTTTGGCCAGTGGGACCCCAAAAACCAGCGCCCGGAATTGTGGAATTTATATAACGGCCGAAAAAAACAAAACGAGCACTTCCGCATCTTCCCTATTAGCAATTGGACTGAGCTCGACGTGTGGCAGTACATCCAGTTGGAAGGTATCGAACTCCCTTCACTCTACTTTACCCACGATCGTGACATCATCAACCGTGACGGCGTGCTTTTGGCGGCTTCTGACATTGTGTACCCCGTACCTGGCGAAACCGTCGAACGCAAGCTCATCCGCTTCCGCACCATCGGGGACATGACCTGCACTGGCGCCGTGGAATCCAGCGCCAGCACCATTGACGACATTGTTAGCGAGGTCGCCTCAGCCCGCGTCACTGAACGCGGCGCCCGCACCGATGACAAGCGCTCAGAAGCAGCCATGGAAGACCGCAAAAAGGCCGGGTATTTCTAAAAAGGGGATCAAGGATCAAAAGTTTGGAGATGGTTGCAAATCATGGACAATCCCCAGTCTCCAGTCTCCAATCTTCATCCACAAAGGTAAGAGCATGACACAGACAACGCAACAAATAGAATTACTACGCTTCACGACGGCCGGCAGCGTGGATGATGGTAAAAGCACCCTGATCGGCCGTTTGCTTTACGATTCTAAATCAATTTTCGAAGATCAGATGGAAGCGGTGGAGCGGGCCAGTGAGAGCCGCGGCGATGAAGAAGTAGACCTGGCCCTTCTCACCGATGGCCTGCGCGCTGAACGAGAGCAAAAAATTACCATTGACGTAGCTTACCGCTATTTTGCCACCCCCAAGCGGAAGTTTATCATTGCCGACACCCCGGGCCACATCCAATACACCCGCAATATGGTTACCGGAGCTTCCACGGCCGAACTTGCCATCATTCTCATTGAC
>CAVOGX010000005.1:0-84275 GCA_963695505.1 uncultured Chloroflexia bacterium
AGGGCGGGTGTTTTTTGTTTGCAGCGCCAAAATATTATGGCGGTGTCAGGTTATCCAGGCCCAGAGTCGTTGTTTCTTTGGGCTGACTGATTTGAGAAATCTCCAATAGGCTGGTAGCCAACGTTTTTACCCCGGGTAGGGCGGCTTGCACCCACGCTTCTCTGGTGGCATCTTCGAGATTTTGGTCAACGGCTTGCCCAATATGGCTCGTTAGTTCTTCTAAAAGGGCATTTAGCTCAGTTTCGGGCATGCTGCTGGCCTGGAACTCAGTGAAATGATTGTCACGCCATACACTGATGAGAGCGTGATAGAGCGAAGTGATTTCTGCTGCCCCATTGAGCGTCACGATGACGGTCAAGTTTTTTTCTTGAATGGATTGAATGAGCACGGGAACGGCCGTTCTGCCCCGCCACCTATCCATCGCCTGCTGCACATCTGCCAATCCCTGCAAAAAAGGGGCTACGTGCTGCACCAAAAAGGATGGCGAGAGCGGCTGACTGGGTAGAATTATTGCGTTACGCGGCTGCAAAGCAATTGTTGTTACTTTGGCAGCTTCCTTTGATTCTGAGTTAAGACCTTTACCAGAAGCGAAACAGACAGCCATCTTTAAAGGACCCAGCCAGATATAATCATCAGGCGCCAGAGCATAGGGCACACCGGCCACTAATCGCTTGCGGTTGAGCCAGGAGCCATTCGTGCTGTGCATATCCTCCAGCCAAAACTTCTTGTCTTCGTAAAAAATGCGCGCGTGCTGGCGCGAAATGCCCATAACCAGATCGCCTAACTGAGCCAGATTTACGAATTCCACTCCGGGGGGAGCCTCATCTCCGCGACCTAAAACTATTGACTGAATATTGTGAATGATAATAGGTTCTTCCGCCCCGATTACCAGCAAGGCCAGCGATCTTTCGGGCAGTTTTTGGGCTATTTCTTGGCAGCCAGGAACTTTAGAATCATGGTCAGGGGGTGTGAGTTGTACACCTTTTGTGGTGACGGTGTATTTGAATTTTGGCTCGCTGAGTGAAGTGCCACAGTAATGACAGTGGGTGGCGATTGCATTATTTTTCCGCTGGCATGCGGGGCAAATTTTGTTGTTTTCCATGAAGGCCTCAATGATTCTCGACATGAAACGGACACTGCATACCATTCGTTTTCATTGTCGAGTATAATTCTATCATTGGCACGAATAGGAGTAAAGACGCCTTATTAAGCCATTATTCCTATACCTGTGAAAGGTTTATCGCCCTGATGCTTGCAACGAAACCCTTATGGGACACGGAATTAAGCCGTGGCTATCGCTTAAATGAAATGTCCCTCTTGGAACGGATTGGCTATGGTGGGGAGGGAGTCGTATGGTCAGCCTGGGACAATCAGCGTCAAAGCATAGTCGCCATCAAGCTGATTCCTGCTTTTCAGGCTGGACCCAATGTTGAACTATTGTGGGATGAAATCGAGCGGCAGGTGCATCTTGTAGCCAGTCTTGAGCACCCTAACATCTTGCCCTTATACGAGTTTGGGACAACCAGCGATTACTTTTTCTTTGTGATGCAATACAGTGGGCTGGGTTCTCTTGCAAATCGGCTTTTACTGGGACCTCTCTCCTTGTCTAAGATTATGCGCATATCGGCGCAAATCGTTTCAGCATTGGCCTACCTCCACTCACGGGGGATTATTTATCGTGACCTGAAACCCAGCAACATCTTGTTGGATAGTCAGGATCGTGTTTATCTTTCTGACTTTGGGCTGGCCCGCCGCCTGTCTTTTGAGACGCGGGTCCACCACACAGGGCGGGGGACAGGCCCGTATGCACCCCAAGAGCAGCACTCTCATCAAAATTTGGTTCCGCAATCAGATATTTTTAGCCTGGGGGTGATGTTGTACGAGCTGTTTACCGGGGCTTTGCCCTGGGATGGGCGGGAGTTTCTGGCTGTTCAGCAAATGCAACGAGGAGCTGTGCTCCCAGACCCGCGGGTATTAAATCCAGAGCTGTCTGTAGAACTGACACCTGTCTTACGGCAAATGACTGCCAAACATTGGCAGCACCGCCCGGAAACGGTCGTTGCGGCATTCAACTTGTTAACTTCAGCAGTCGGCATGGGTTTTACTCAGGATTTGGATGCATTTCTGCAATTGCACGTATCCGCTGAAGTTAATCCCAGTTATTATTACGACGCCCGTTATTTCTTGCAGGAATATACAGAGACATGGGATGCAGAGCTGGAATCTTTTCCGGTGCGGCTGTCACATTTTGCCCTGATAGATTCCGCCTGTGCTGGTTTGGCTTCGCCTAACCTGATTTTAAGCGAACAGCAAAATCTATTTATGCTCCGCGGCTCATTTGTTTTTGATTACAAGGTCGATTATTGGTGGCAGCAGGTTACTGATGCGGCTGCGAGGCTGGCGGTGTGCGAGCAAACAATTTTGCTGGAAGATGAACCGGCGGCACGCCTTGCCCTCGATCGGCTGCAGGCGGATCCTACGGCCTGGAATACGGCCGTTCCGCTGAAAACCCAGACCATCGAACAGTTATTAGATCTCACGGTCAATCAAAAAAATTGGACAATTCGCAACCAGGTATTGTCTGTGTTGGAACACGCCACCCCCCTGGCCCAGCATTGGCAGGAAGTTGGGGTTTCCTGGATTGCCGATGCACGCTTGGCAAACCTGGCATCGGGAAATTCTGCCCAGGCACAACAAGCTGCGCGCATTATTGGCCGGATTCGCAGCGAAACGGCCGTTCAGGCGCTGCTAGACGTACAAGAAGTACAAGGGCAGGCCTGGCTGCGCGATACTTTGCGTTCTGTGTGGCAAGAGGCAGGCAGCCTGCCCCAGCGTGTACCCCAACCCCTGCGTTTGCAGGCCAGATTTGCTGATTTGTCTGCGAAATTCAAAGATGACAATGCCGGGGTTTCATTATCGCGCATGGCTATTGGCGTGCTGGTGGCCATTGTGATGACCGTCTTCATGACCCTGGGGTTATTTGGCCGGGCCGATGAACAGACTCGCGATACCTTCCTCGTCCCTTATGAATCCAGCGATATTATCACCATCGTGGAGATTGATGATGCCAGCCTGGCAAAATACGGCCGTTGGGACACCTGGCCCCGCTCATTGCACGCCCAACTCATCAATAATCTAAGCGCTGCCGGCGCACAGGCCATTGCATTTGACGTGATATTTGATGCCCCAACAGCCGATGACGATGCGTTGATCGCCGCAATGAGACAGGCCGGCAATGTTATCCAACCTGTTTTAGCTCAGGGAGACGGCATCTTAGACCTCCCTGGAGCAGTACGCTTTGAGAATCGCATATTGCCACAAACGGCCATTCGCAGTGTGGTTGCTGCATTAGGCCACACGAATATTTTACATGACGAAGATGGGTATGTGCGCCAGATACCAGCTCTTATTGCCGTGGGGGAAGAAAAATTCCCCAGCCTGGCGTTAGCAGCCGTCCAGGTGTTTTTAACCGGAGGACTCAACCAGGTTGACTTGCCACAGCCAGATCAAAACCGCCTAAATTTTGCCGGCCGTCGGATACCGGTCGGTAATTTTAGCGAAATCCGCGTTTACTATGCTGGCCCACCGGCCACTGAAGAAAAGCAAACTTTTCAACACGCCAGCTATCACGAGGTTGTAGAGGGAAATTTTGATCCGGAGCTATTCCGCGACAAAATTGTCCTTGTTGGAATCACAGCCACGGCCGAACCGGATCGTTACCTGACGCCTGTCAGTGAAGGCCGGCCAATGTATGGGGTAGAAATCATTGCCAACCTGATTGAAACTGTTTGGTCAGGCAATTTTATCGTGCGGCCGGCACAACCATTGCTCATTATCATTTTGTTTGCCCTGGGCCTGTTGACCGGATTAGTTTCATATCGCCCCTGGTCAGGTTTGATTTTGACGATTGGATTAGGGGGGGCGTACTATTTGGCGGCATTGCTGTTGTTTGATAATCAGGCAATCATGCTGGACATTTTTTTTCCCTTTGCCACCATTGCGCTGACCTACATTACCGTCACAACGTACCGGCTCTCCACCGAAGCGCGATTGCGCCGCGAAGTGATGCGCCTGTTTGCCAGCAACGTGACGCCCGATGTGGCCGAGGCAACCCTTCAGGCCGTGCGTCGTGGTGACCTCAATTTGGGGGGGCAGGTAAAAGAGTTATCGGTGCTGCTGGTGGACATCCGCGGCCATGCTAAATTTGCCGAAGCTTACGAACCATCCCAGGTTGTATCCATAATGAACCGTTTTCGCACCATGGTTGTGGATGCAGCTTTAAAGTATGATGGCACCATTGCGCACACAGAGGGGGAGCAAGTTATGGTACTTTTTAACGCGCCCTTGCCGCAATCTGACCATACGCTGCGGGCTGCACAAACGGCCGTTTCCGTGCGCAACAAACTTGTCGAGTATGTACAATACCTAGCAGAAGATGACCCGGAAAAAGGAATCGGGGTTGGGTGTGGCATCTATGCTGGGCGCGCCATTGTTGGCAGTTTTGGCGAATCCCAGCGGGCCGTGTACACGGCTTTTGGCGACACCCTTAGCATTGCTTCGCAAATCGCAGTTCAGGCAAAGCTTGGCCAAATATTGATTGGAGATGCCGCTTTCCAGAAAGTAAAAGATGAAATCGAGGTTGAAGAGCTGCGGCCAATGCTGCTGCGCGAGCGCTCGATGCCAATATCGATTTATGCGGTGGATGGATTGATTTTGTCATAAAGGCATTGCCCAAGTTAAGCTGTAGCAAAAGGAAAGCCCCGGCACTTTATTTGTACCGGGGCTTGTTGTTTTTACCACTCCCTTAGAAGTTTAGGGCATACTGCCAGGGTTTTTTTGATTAAGGGCAGGGGCCCATTGTGTCGCCGTGGGCTTGGTGGGCGGGCCAGTCATCAATAGAGATGACGATGGTTTGCCCATTATTTGGGTTCCCTGGTGGATAGTGACAGATAGTAATCATTTCTGGTTCTGGCGGTGGTGGCACCGGGGTGTCGGTGGGAGGCGGTGGCGGTGGCACCGGAGTATCCGTTGGGTCGGGCGGTGGTGGTACCGGTGTATCCGTTGGTGGTGGCACGGGAGTCGCCGAGGGAGGTACGCAGGGACCCAGATAATCACCATGATTTAAGTGGTCCAGCACGCTGCTAGCGTCTACCTCAATGGTATGCTGATTGGCCGGATTTCCACCGGGAATGTGGCAAATCACAACTTTTTCAGCTTCTTCCGTGGGCGTTTCGGAGGGATCCGCTGTTTCGGTAGGTTCGGGAGTCCCATCACATGGGCCCAGATAATCGCCATGGTCAAGATGGTCTTGCACGTCTTCGGGAGACACCTGAATGGTTTGTGGGTTGTCAGGATTTCCTGGCGGGATGTGGCACAGGGTCACCGGTTCGGGGGTTTCAGATGGCTCCGGGGTTTCGGAAGGTTCTGGGGTTTCGGTGGGGGGCGGTTCGTCTGCAGGGACTGTGTCTGATTGGCCCAGGGGTTGCACGGTAAGAGGCTGGCCCACAACGGCCGTTACCTCAAAACCTGGCCGCACGTCCACTACGTCACTGCCCATGCTCACCTGCACGACCCCTTCCTCTACGCCAACATAGGAGGAATTGGCTGAAAGCACTTCCACGGTAAACACCGTACCCCGTACCGAGGCGGTGGAAGAGGGGGTGCGCACATTGAAGCGGTCGTCAGCCCCTAACAGGCGAATAACCCGGTTAACCGTGCGCCCGGCCAGCAGGTTCAACTGCACGCGGTAGCTGTCATCGGTGGTAATCAGTTCCGAGACTTCCAGGGTCGTGTCCGCAAAAATGTCAACCAGGCTGCCGTCTTGCAAACGCAGTTGGGCGGCAGAATTGGCCGGTAAGTTGATCACGTCCCCGGCGCGCACGGCCAGCGCGTTGCCGGAGGCCAGGGAGACTTCGTTTTCCGTGTTAATGACAAGTAAAGAGGTTCTGTTTTGCGAGACAACTGCCTGCCCGGCAGAAACAACCAGCGTCGCTTCGGGGCCGGTTGGCTGGGCAAAGGCAAAAGCTGCCATGATCATTATGGTGAGTGCGGCGAGGCTAAAGGCGATAGTGCGTTGTCTGGTCATTTTCTTAAATACTCCTGCGAGGGGGAACGGCCGTTTTACCCGTTTTGTCACTTCTTGCTGCACGACGCGTATAGGGTAGCCAGCTTGCTTTGCAAATTGCGCCATGGCAGATTTTTCCATGCCCACGTAGCTGGCAATCTGCTCCAAATCTTGCGTTAATGAATCGTTGCGCGGTTTGCGGCACAAAGCCAGCTTGGCCATTTGCGTCTGGTTAATGCGTAAACGGATAGCAAGCTCCTCCCAGGTTAGCCCCTGGCGTTCGCATTGCTGCTCAATAAGCGACGCCAAAAGCGAGTCGTCTGTGTGCGCCTGCTGGGCCAATTTGAATAGTAAATCTGCCATTTGCAATTCTCCAAAAATTTACAGCTTTCAAGATCCTTTCACTATTAGTTCCGAACCCAAGGGCAAAGTTCGACAAATTGCCTGAAAATAAAGCAAGGTCCTTGATCTTTTGGGGTTATTTCGCTTTTCGGAGGAAGAGATAGACCTACTGGGTTTTCAACCGCTGCCCAATACGCTGCATCTGCTTTTTGATGCGATCTTTGGCCCGCTTAACAGCCTGCCGCTGAATGATGAGGTCCTGGTCAGCTATGCCCATGGCCTGCGCAAATTCAGTGGAATCACGCACGCCATCCAGCATAAGGAGCAAAAGCGGGCGATCCGCTTCGTCTAGTTCACTGTACAAAATCCGCAGCACATCTTGCCGAGGTAAAGACGTATGCGTTTGCAGCCAATCATCTAACGGCCCGGTGTCCACGGCGGGATTGGCAACGGGAATTCGCTGCTGCACCTGTGGATCGGCAATATCTTCCAGGCGGCGCTGCTGGCGCATTTGGCTGTCGATGGCATTGAGAATATCACCGCGAACGGCCATGCGCAGGTAACTGAAGAGGCCGAGCTGTGTGGAATCGTACTGTTCGGGATGAGCCTGGTAATCTAACAAACAATCTATGACGGTGCTCTCTTGCAAATGGGAATCAATCTGAGGAAAGTGGGATTGCACAAAGGTTAAAAGATGGGGCAGCGCTTGCTCGCATAATTCGGCAAAGGGAGTAACTTCGCCGTCTAGCACACGCTGGTGGAGTTGTGCTTGCCATTGCTCAGATGGTTCAAACTGGGTCATGAATGCTCACTAAGGAATGAAATCCATCACTTTCTGCAGCAAATTATAGCACATCCTTCGACACGAGAATGGCGGCTGAACATAGAACGATAAAAAATCAAGTTATTTGATCAAGCAGGCTGGGGGGGGCCAGAGAGGCGGATTTATGGCTGGAAACGGCCGTTTTCCCTCACCATTTTTTGTCAGGAATCCTACCCAACACCACCGGCAGCGTGTCCCAATCTGTAAATATTGCTTCGGGGAACTCTTTGGCAAAATTGGCTTCTTCATCCTCCGGGCAGGCTAAAAAAATCGTGGGAATACTACGCCCCCAATTGGTGAGCCAAAGCGTATCAACCACGTCTCGACCATTATCAGGAAAATATTTGAGGGAAACAATGACTGCTTTCGGCGGTTGCTGGCGTACCACCTTTAAATTCATCTCTTCTTCTTTGTAGGCAACCGCCACCTGCCAACCCAACTGCCGCAGAGTATGGGCCATGCGGTTGGCCTCTACACCATGCCAATGAACCAGATATAGCCGCCTGTTTTCCTCAAAAACGGTCATAAATCCACCTCATTTTCATCTATTGTGATGGCAAAGGTACGCAGTGATTTTTGCTGTAGTGTTCTACTCTGTCCCAGGTCACGTCAGATGTGCCACTATCATAGCACATTATTGCGGCAGATTTTGCATGGCCCAGCCATCAAATTGAGCTAACAAGGCATTTTTACGCTCTGCCTCAACGCCCGAAACGACGAAAGCATGGCGGGCCACGCGGGCAAGATTTGTGGCATCATAGCCAAATTCATCGGCCAGGACGCCATATTCCTGGCATAAATCGGTGTTGAACAGCGGCGGGTCGTCGCTGTTGACGGTGACCAGCAGCCCCATGCGATCCAGGTGGGGAAAGGGGTGTTCGGCCAGCCGCCGGTATACGCCGAGGCAAACATTGCTGGTGGGATTTATTTCTAGCGGGATTTGCCGTTCACGCAGCAGGGCCAGCAGGTTGGGGTCTTCCATGGCGCGCACGCCGTGACCAATGCGGTCCGCATGCAATGCTTTGACGGCGTCCCACACGCTTTCTGCGCCCAACGTTTCGCCGGCGTGAGGCACACAGAGCAGCCCGGCTTCTTTGGCAGCGGCAAAGGCGTGCGCGAAGGGGCGCGGCGGCGCCGTGGGTTCCCAGCCCCCCAGACCAAAGCCCACCACGCCAAAACTGCGGCCAGCCAGGGCGAACTCCAGGGTTTGTCTGGCGGGGGCGGGGTCATAAGTACGGCCGTTCCCATCCCCCACAAAGCTCAAATTGCGCGGCACGTCAAACACCCAGCGCATCTCCACGCCAAACTCCGTTTTGGCCCGCTGCCGCCCTGCTTCTAGCCCCTGCAAAATGCCTTCAATGGTCAGGTTTTTGTCCTGCAAATGGGTATGGGTGTACGGCGTCACTGTCAGCTCGCGGTAAAGAATGTTTTGCCGCGCCATATCAGCTCCGTTTTCGTAAGCGATGAGGGCGAAATCTTCCGGCGTGCGAATGAGGTCTTGAATGGTGATGTAAATTTGCACAAAGTGCGGAAAGTCGGTGAAGGTAAACCATTGGCGCAGCGCTTCGATGCTGTCTCCGGGCAGCCTGCCCAGCATGTTGTGGCGGCGTGCCAGCGCCAGCACCGTTTCCGGCTGAATGGCGCCCTCCAGGTGGATGTGGATTTCCGCCTTGGGCATGGCGTGGATGAATTGGGTGAGATCGGTCATGAGCAGCCTTCTGTAACCTGAAACTTGGAACAGGTTACAAGTTACATTTTCTGGTAGATGTGGGTGAGGGCATGCCATTGGGTCATGCTTAGGGCTTCAGCGCGGGCACGGCCGTCTACCCCAGCCTCTTGCAGCATTTCCCCAATTTCCTGCTTGTCCAGCCCCAACTGGCGCAAATTCTTCTGCAACTGCTTGCGCTTCTGGCTGAATCCGGCCCGCACGAGACGAAAAAATGCTTGCTCAGATGCGGGCGAGGGCAGGGTTTCGTGTAGGGCAATGCGCAGCACGGCCGAATCCACGTCGGGCGCCGGCCAAAAGGAACCCGCTTTGATGTCAGCGACTTTCTCTGCACGGCCGTAAAATCGCACGCTGGCAGCCAGCAGGCTCATGTTGGGGGGCACGGCCGTTACCCGTTCAGCCACCTCTTTTTGCACCGTCAGCACCAGCAGCGTCGGCTTATGCGCCCCTTCCAGCAAATGGCGCAAAATCGCCCCGGTGATGTAGTAAGGGACGTTGGCGACCACTTTGTAAGGCCCGCTAAACCAGCCCGCCGGATCTTGCTCCAGAATGTCGCCATGCACCAGCCGCACGTGGGGGTAGGGGGCCAGTTCCAGCCGCAATATGGGCATGAAGCGTTCGTCGAGCTCCACGGTGGTGACGGAAACGGCCGTTTCTGCCAGCAGCTTTGTCAAAGACCCCAGCCCCGGCCCGATTTCCAGCACCGCATCCTCCGGCCCCAACTCGGCCGCATCCACAATGCGCCGCAGCACATTCTCGTCAAACAAGAAGTTTTGTCCCAGGCTTTTCTTCGGTTCCAGGCCATGCTGTTGCAGAATGTCTTTCGGATGCGTCATTTAGCTACTGTGGTTAGTCGAACTGATAACTTCATTCATGCGGGGTAGCAAGAATGGCCGTATAAGATTCACCCTCTTCTTGAAGTACATTTACGGTTAAAAAAGCACCATCGTAGGACCATTGTGGAGATGATAGGTGCTCGCCATCAAAAGATACGAGGGGGAATTTGGATTGAGTTTGCACATCATACAATGACAAACCAGGTTCCGGAGCTTCATACGCGAACCATCTGCTATCAGGCGACCAGACGGGTGTCAAAAAGGTTGCTGGCAGTGTAGAGAGAAATTTGCTGTTGTCTAGATCGAAAATTGCTAGATTGGAGTTAGCGGTAAAAAATGTAAGGTAACGCCCGTTTGGTGAGAATGATGTAAACGCATTAATTTCCCCAGGATAATAAGATGTCTCAGCGTAGGCAGGTTGGGAAAAGATAATTTGCTCGGATGTTCGATCAAGCAAATGAAATGTGGGGAAACCTGAGGCTGGTTGTAAAAACACCAGGTGGCGTTGATTCGGAGAAATGCGCCCCCAAATTCCCCCTGAAATTACATTAGTCAGTTCATCAGAATCCACATTCCATATTTGCAAGTTTGTTACCGGGGAGTCATGAAGAATATCTGTCATGAATAAGTTGATATCAGCATCCCAGGTTAAAACAAGCATTTCATTGCGTTCATCAATCCAATCTTCAAATTGTGAGTTAAATAAATGTTGCCAGGGTTCTTCATCAATGGAGAGATGGTTGATAAATGGGCCAACTCCCATCCGTTGACTAATAGATGGAGTTGGCTCTGGTTGTGATCTGCGTGGTGTCATGGAGAAAACAGCCGCCGACATCATACAACAAGGATCACCACTTTCAGTTGCCACATATTCAGAGTTGGTGGCTCGAACCTCGTGTGCATATAACCATGCCCATGCCAGTTCTTTCTCTGTTTCGATGTTGTATATGCTGACTATCCAATTCCCTCCACCGCGATAACTTCTGGTTACAATTCGCTCGTTGTCCATCCATCCCTGGAACTCGAAAAGCCACCCGCCTATATCAGTTTGGCGAAGATTTGTCCCGTCTCGATTCATAACAAAGAGTTCGGTTCCGTCAAGGAGACCTGAATTGATCAAGGGGCTCGAAGAGAATAAGCCATTGAATAAGATTTTTTCTCCATTTGGATGCCACTCAAACTGTGAATAGGCGGAACAGAAAATATTGGAAGGATTGATGGCTAATGGGACAAAATCGGGTTCAGAGGTGATGAAAATAAACTGATCTGGTATTTGATCTAAGCTTGGTAATACGGAGCAGTGATCAAACACAAATTCATTTGATGTTGGTGACCAAAGAATGTGGTCGGAAGCGACCACTGAAACAACCTGGGCATTTGTTGACCAACTCAGGTTAGGGAGTGTCAATGATATGGGAGTAGAGGAGACATCTTGTATACGTGTTGCATCACTTTCTTTTGTCTCCACAGGCAAAAAAATTTGGGTCGATGAAGCAGGAGTAATTAAAGTTGGTGTTGGTGATGGGGTGGTTTCAGAGGATGGAATCTTTGTTTTTGTTGGAAGTGGCTCTATGGTACTTACGATAACCGCAATACTCGGAGTGACTGTAATATTTGAGTTACCCTCGGAATTAGATTGATTGACACAACCAATGGCAACAAGTAAAAAGCACAAACATACCAACTTGATAGGGCGAACAGGAAGTTCGTTACTTATATTGGTCACGGTAATACACTTGGCAGCAAATAGTTAATGTCTTCAGGAGCAGGTACGGGTGTCAGGTAATAGACGTCCACGTAGCCCGACCAGGAGACATAGTTGCCAACGTCGTAGCCCAGGTCAATCCACCTACCGCGCACTCCGCCGCCGGTATCCCCTACAAAGGCCACGCCATACCCCGGCACAAACACGTTCGAGCGGAAGGGCACCACGCTGCGGTCCACCGCCACAATGCCAAAGCCGGCTGGACGGCCGCTGGCGGTAATGCCATACCCCGGATCACCAGGGGATTTGCCGGAGCTGGCCGCGGTGTAAGACGTGACCCGCATACGCACCACTCGCCAATATTCGCGAGGTCCTTGCGGGGTGTCTACCACGCCGATGTTAATGCGTGTGCCATAGCCGATGACTTCGTTTACCGGTTCGCGGGCGACCCATTCACCGTCGGCTGCCTGGCTGACCTCCACGCCGTTTTCGTAGCGCACGCGCATGCGCTGGCGCAAAATGCCCGGCTGCCCGTAGCTGATGACGGCCCTCTGGTCCAGGTCTAGTTCGTCACTAGCCTGCCACACGGTCTGGAAGGGGTTGGGTTCGTCCACCACGCGAAAATCTTCGGTAACGCGGATAACGGTGATGGTGTCGTTGGCTTGCAGGGCTCTTTCTGGGCCGGGCTGGGTGTAATCTTCCCCAACCAGGCCAATGCCCGCCTCGGCCAGCACGTCCAGGGCGTTGGTGTGGTGGCTGCGAGTTTGGATGATACGGCCGTCTACCTGGATAGTCAGCGGCTTGGAGCGGCGCACCTGGATGGTCATGTCCGGTTCCAACCAGTTACCCAGCGGGGGTTCCACGCCATCGGCAGCGTACAGCGTCAGCCCCGCCTCTGCCAGAGCCGCACCCACCGATTGCGCCGCTGTGCGCAGCACCTGCTGCTGTCCGCCATCCACCACAGTCACCGTCAGAAACCGGCCAATTTCCACTTCACGGGACAAAGGTGCCTGGTTTAAGGAGCCAAAAGGCACCAACACACGATCCGCATAGACTTGGGTAGTACGCTGCACGGCCACGCCTGCTTCGCTGAGGAATGCACCCATCGTTGTAGCTTGTGTCCAGACTGTGCGCGTGCCGTCGACCTCGGTGCGCAGGGTCACGGCGCGGGCGCGCTGAATCTGAATGGCGGTGTCAACGTCTGCGGGGGTGTCTGGGGCGGGGATAACTACGTCTTCAGGGCGCAGCGCCAGTCCGGACGCCGCAATAACCTCTTGCACAGTTTCATAGGAGCCAGAGACGGTAACGGCCGTTTCCCCATCATATACCGTGTACTGCCCCTGCGCCGCCAATAAACCGGCCATCGCCAAGCTGCCAATGGCCAGCAGCAGCAGGGCAAACAGCAAAATGCGGGCAGTAGGTTTGGGTAATTTGGTCATAAATAAAAAGATTGGAGATTGGAGATTAGAGATTGACGTGGTGCAATCTCCAGTCTCTAATCTCCAATCTCCCAGCATATGCCCATGAGGCCGATGGTCACCAGGTAATCCTGGGCACCCGAAGGATTCGCCTTAGTGCTGCTTCCTTCCGGACCTGACACGGTTCGACGGCCTTCGCCGCCAGGGACCCAGTCACCACCGGTCTCATGGGCATATGAACTTGTTCCCTTGAATCGTAACAAATGCGGCGCAATTGGACAAAAATATTAACAATTGCAAGAAATGCGGCGCACTTTTTGTTCGTTAATTCCAGATGCCCAACACTTCTGGTCCACGATCCAGTTCCCAAGGGTAGATGATGTAAGCATCCGTAACGGCCGCATAGTAGGTGGGTGTGTATCCCGGGTACAGCGACGAAGCCGGTTTGTAATGCAATACACAGGTTTCAGGCTGGCCGCCTGCGGCATCAATGCGATTGGATACCGTGACCATGTTGCGCCCCTTGGTCCATACATCATCCACAACCAAAATACGCCGGCTATCCAGCAGTTCATCATCTGGAAACTGGATAAATTCGGGAATGGCATATTTGCTTTGCATAGTGCTTTGCAGGCCAGGAAAATCTGCCGGAAAACGTACAGAAGCAGTGAGGATGTAGGTGATATTGAGCGCTTCAGCCAGCATGCCGCCGGGAATAATGCCTCCACGGGTGATAATCACCATGGAGTCAAATCGGCCGTGAATTTGTGGTACCAGGTAGTCAATGAGCTTGTCCACGTCGGACCAGGTTAAGACTTCACGACGCATTATTTTCTCCTAAGGGCCAGAGTAAACAGAAAGGCGCAAAGGGTTCATGGCCTCTCCCTTGCGCGCTTTCTGTTCTTAGCCTTGCGGTTTTGTTAATTTGGGTGAATGAATATTCTGCAATCGTACACGCTGCCAGGCAGTGTGTCAACAAAACTTGAACCGTAGAGCGGAAACGTGGAACTGCGTAGTTATCTATCACGCTTCCCGTATTACCTTTTACGCTTTTTTCTTTCGTGATGGGAAGCGGGTCAGCACCGTTGCCCCATCGGGCATGGGCAGCCGCGCGCCCAGCTTTAGCTCTTTAGGCAGCTTAATGGCCCGCGTGCCGCCACCGAGCTGATAAATGGAAACGGCCGTTCCCGGCTCACTCATACTAACCGGCACAATCGCCTGCCCCAGCAGATAGCCTTCCGCGTCAATGGCGCAGCTTGTCACGTAGCCCACGACTCTTGCCCCGCTTGTCCAGCACCGGGTCACCCTGTTCCGGGCGGCGCACGCCCTTCTCATTCATGCGGAAGCGCACAATGATGCTGTCGCGGGTTTGCTTCGTGAGCAATGAAGGCATCTCGGCCAATGAAGAACGGCTTCCACAGCTTGACGTAGCTGCCAAAGCCGGCATTGGCCGGATTCAGGCCATACGGTCCGGCCAATTCGTGGCCATACAGCGGCAGACCAGCCTCGGTGCGCGTACTGTCCCGCGCTGCCAGCCCGCACGGCTTCAGGCCAAAGGGTTTACCGGCAGCCACTACCGCTTTCCAGAAGGCGGGCGCTTTGTCGGGATGGACAAATAGTTCATACGCGATACGCTCGCCGGTGTAACCGGTGCGGGAGATGATGACGTCAAAACCGGCCAGCTGACCGTGGTCACGCCTGCCCAGGGTAAGCTTTTCAACCGTTTGGCCAAGGCGTCGTCGTCGCACATGGCCAGCAAAATGTCGCGGGATTTGGGGCCTTGCAGCGGAATGTCGACGCGGCAGTCGTCGCCCCACTGGCGGTCGCGCAGGTCGCGCAGTCTGACCGGGTGCTGGATTTTGGCAAACGGCCGTTGCCTATCAATCATCACCTCGCCATTGTTCACTGCATTCATCCAGGCCCAATCTTTGTCATTGTTGGAGGCATTGACCACCAGCATGAATCGTTCTTCGGCCACGCCGGTAAACCATCAGGTCATCGACCACACTGCCGTCGGGCAGCAGGAAGTAGGTGTAGTGAGATTGGCCGACGCTGCAGCGTGGAGACATCATTGGTGGTGACGGTGTTCAGGAATTCTACGACGTGGCGGCCGCTGGCGTCGAACACGCCCATGTGGGTGGCGTCGAACAGACCGGCCGTTTCGCGCACGGCGGTATGTTCTTCGCTGACGCTGCTGTACCACACCGGCATTTCGTAGCCACCAAAGGGAACCATGCGCCCGCCCATGTCGACATGAGTGTCGTAAAGGGTGGTACGCAGCATGGGCGGATCGGCTGGCTCTGCCATTGGAAGGCGTGGCAACACAAGATCTTGCGCCGGGCGCTGCTGCCAGCCCACAAAGTAGGGCTTGCTGTCAACAAAAGCGGCATCGCTGGCGGCGGGGGCGGGCAGGGTTTCGTCAGCGGTGACCTGCACAACGACCGGGCCGGGCAATTTGCCATACAGGTCGTCAAATTCGACATAACCATCGGAGAGGGCCATGAGCCAGGTGGCAGCATGAAACGGCCGTTTCCGCATCCGCAAAGCGCAGCAAAAACTCGTCTGTCGCCAAGCCGTTTCAGCGTCGCGTTTGCGTCCAGGCCGCCACCGCCAAAGATGTGGGTTGGCTGAATGTCGCCATCGGCCAGGTCCAGCACTCGCTGGTCAGGGCATAGCTGCAGCAGAGCGGCGGCTTTGTCGCCGCGCACCTGCACCGTGTCCCCAGCCGGAGCAGCCTGCTTTACATCCCGCAGTTGGCGCACAATTTCTCGCCCACGCTGCAGCGCCGCAAAATCTACCTTTGCCCGCAGTTCCGTTCTTGCCACCCAGGGCCGTGTAGGTGAACGGCTTACAGCCCTGCAGCACCGTGGCAATGGCCTCCGCCAGCAAATCCACCTCGGCGTCGCCAAAACCAAGCTGGCTGATCCACACCGTGCCCAGGCGCAGCCCCGTGGGGTTCAGTGCGCCCTTGTCGCCAGGAATGGTATTGCGGTTTAGCACAATGCCCGGCCACGTCCAAAATGCGGGCCGCCATGTCGCCGGAAAGGTGCACGCCGTTGTGGCTGACGCTCTTTGGTGTCTACCAGCAGCAAATGATTGTCGGAGCCGCCGCCGACAATGCGTAGGCCATGTTCCGTCAGTTTCTCGGCCAACCGCGCGGCATTGCGCACAATGCGTTCCTGCAAGGCGTGAAACTGGTCGGTCTTGGCCAGCTTCAGGGCCACGGCCAGGGCGGCCATGGTGTTGAGATGGGGGCCGCCTTGCTCGCCGGGGAAGACGGCGCGGTCAAGCTTGCGGCACAGGTCGCGGCGATGGGTCAGGATCATGGCCCCGCGCGGCCCGCAAAGGCTTTTGTGGGTGGTGGTGCTCACCACGTCGGCAATGCCGATGGGGCTGGGATGCATGCCGGAGGCTACCAGCCCGGAGATGTGGGCGATGTCCGCCAGCAGGTATGCGCCCACTTTGTCGGCAATGGCGCGGAAACGCTGCCAATCGACAATGCGCGGGTAAGCCGAGTAACCGGCAACGATGATTTGCGGCTTGACTTCCAGGGCGATTTTTTCGATGGCGTCATAGTCGAGCAGTTCGGTTTTCTCGTCGACAAAATAGGGCACGCCGTTGTAGTGCTTGCCGGAGCGATTGATGCGCGTGCCGTGAGAAAGGTGACCACCATCATTCAGATTCAGCCCCAAAATGGTGTCGCCGGGCTGGAGCAGGGCGGTGTAGACGGCGCTGTTGGCGGGCGCGCCGCTGAGAGGCTGCACGTTGACATAGAGCTGGTCGGCGCTGATGCCGTTGGCGGCGAAGAGCTCGGCAGCGCGGCGGCGGGTGAGGGCTTCCAGCACGTCGGCATATTCGACACCTTTGTAGTAGCGGGGATCGCTGTTGCGGCGGTAGCGGGCGACCTCGTAAGCGGTGTCCATGATGTCCGCCTGGCTTTGCTTGCGGCTTTCTTCGCGAGGGTAGCCTTCGGCGTAGATGTTGCCAAAATTACATGCCATGGCTTCCTGTACGGCCGCTGGCGCCATGCTTTCAGAGGCAATGAGAATGATGGTTTCTGCTTGACGGCGGTCTTCTAATTCAAGAATCTGTTTGAGGTCGGGGTCGAGGTTGTCTAGGGACCCGTCAAAGATGAAATCCTGACTCATGGTAATCTCCTTAGAAATGTGCTTGCGCCAGGGAAGCCACGGCCTGCTGTGGAAGCGGGGAGCAGATTATCCTGGCGGTTTGGGGAATTTGTGGAATGTACAGGATGGATGTGGAGCTGGCATCCATCAAATTTTACGGAATGAATTTTAGCAGGTATTAGGGAGTTTGCGAGTTGAATGCGGGTTGTATTGGATTGAGTCAATTCGTAATGAAATTTGTAAGCTTTTTCGCAGAAAATATGGATAGAAAAGGACCCAAATTAACCAGTATCGCATTAGGGTCAGAAGGCGGCCTGGACGAGGGAAACCTGCGGTCAAAAGGCATAGCCAACTGCCAAATGGAAGTTAGCTTTATGGGTGTCCTTTCGCAAGTTTAGTGGCCATCAGCGTGTTGCTGGTGGCCTTTTTTGTGCTGGGGGGAACTTTCACCGCCCAGTAAGCCTCGTTTTGGTTATAATGAGCATCATGATCGAAACGATGGACTTGACAAGGCGATTTGGGGCAGTAACGGCCGTTTCTCACCTTAACCTCTCCGTACGCCCTGGCGAAATTTATGGCTTTTTGGGACCGAATGGCGCGGGAAAAACGACGACCATTCGCATGTTGGTGGGACTGCTGCGGCCAAGCAGCGGAACGGCCGTTATTGCTGGCCATGATATCCAGCAGGAACCGGTGGTTGTCAAACGATTGGTTGGTTACCTGGCCCAAACGCCGCCGATGTATGACAGACTCACCGGCAGCGAATTCTTGCGCTTTGTAGGCGGCTTGTATGGCCTGGACGATGCCCAGAGTGATGCTCGCGGAGCAGAACTCATGGCGCTGCTCGATTTGTCCGAGAAAGCGGATCAATTGATTGGCAGCTATTCAGGAGGTATGCGGCAGAAGTTGGGCCTGTGCGCGGCATTACTGCACCAGCCACAGGTGCTGGTGCTGGATGAACCTCTGGCGGGGCTAGATCCATATAGTGCCCGCCGCGTGAAGGACTTACTGAGAGACTTAACGGTGCAGGACGTGACGGTTTTTTTCTCGACCCACACGCTGGAAATTGCTGAACGCGTCTGTGATCGGGTGGGGATTTTGCAGCGCGGCCACATGATTGCCGAGGGGACGATGGCGGAACTGCAGCAGATGGCGCAGTCTAAGGCCGAAAGTACGCTGGAGGAGCTGTTTTTGCAGTTAACAGGGGGAACGGCCGTTGCTGACGTAGCCGATATGCTGGGAAAGAGTGGGAAATGATGGTTTGGTATGTGCTGCGGCCGTATTATTGGCAGTTGGATCGCCGCGTGCGGTCTGCAAACCGCTTTGCAGTTGGGGCTGTGCTTCTCTTGCTGGGATTTGGCGGCCAGTTTGTGTGGGATAACCTGATTCCTGACAATTTGCCCCTGCTGCGTTCAGAAACGGCCGTTACGATGTTTGCGCCCATATTAGCCAATGTCTTGATCCTCTTTATATTCTTTGGCGTCGTCGGCATCGCAGATGTCATGCGCCTGCTTTACCACTCTGCCGATTTGGATCTGCTGTTGGCAGCGCCGCTACCTTTACGCACGATTTTCGCGGCCAAGCTGGTGCAGTGCAGCCGCGTCACGCTGCTGCCAGCCATTGTGCTAGGACTCATGTTTGCCATCTTTGGCGCGGCGCGGGAGGCTGAGGCAGCTTTCTACGGAGTGACCTTGCTGTTCTTGATGGCTGGGATGGTGTTGGTAACGGCCGTTATCTTCTGTGTGGTGCTGGCGCTGGCTAGACTGATTCCGGCCAGGCTTGTCAACGTGTGGCTGCCCATAATCGCCTCCCTGCTTATGTTGGTAATGGTCTGGGGGCAGCAAAAGCTGATTGACTGGTTATTGCGACAAGAGGCGATACTGAGATGGCTGGCAGAAGCATTGCAAAATACTGCGCAGTTGACACAGTTTACGCTGGCACTAACCGGGGGCGCAATACTGGCGACAGGGGCAGCTTACCTGGTTTTTACTACTGCTTATTATGATGGTAGGAACCAATTGCGGGAAGTGCAGACGCGCCCCAAACGCGAGACGGCCGGGAAAATGGGGTGGTGGTATCGGCCGTTTCCGCCAGAAGTGCGTCCCTTTGTGCGGAATGAATGGCTGCTGTTGCGTCGTGAACCCAGTCGTTTGGTTAACTTGGCACTGATCCCGCTGCTGGTACTGTTTATGTTTTCGCCACTACTCGGCAGCCAGCGCGTAGAAACACTGCGCCCGCTCATATTTTGGCTGCTATTGGCAATCGGCTTGTTCATAAACTTCACTAGCCTGTCTCGAGAAATAGTCCCGGCCGCCGGGCGGGATGGCGCGCAGAGCGAACTATGGCGGGTTGCGCCAATTTCAGCGCGGGCGGTACTGGCGGGGAAGTTTTGGGGAAATGCGTGGCCGTTGGTGCTGCTGCTGTGGGCGCTGTTTTTGGCCCTGGTGGGGTGGTATTTCGGCTTTACGAGCTGGCAGGTGGTGGTATTGGTAACGGCCGTTTCCTGGCAAATCAGCATGAGCGCGGCCATCTTGCTTCCGTTAGGCGCCCTGTTGGCCGATTTTCAGGCGGCGGATCCGGCAAAAAGCATGACCGTGCCGGGATCGCTGCTGGTCTTGATCGTGCACAGCCTCTTTGCTTTGCTGACCCTTTTATCTGTGGCCTGGCTGCTTTTACACTGGTTTCCTGGCGGTGATTTGATACGGCCGTTGCAAAACCTGTCCGATTTTGCCATGGTGGGCTGGCTTTTCTCAGATAGCGCCTTGCCAGCCCTAGTTTTGGGCGGGAGTCAGTTGTTATTTGGTTTGAGCATTGTGCCGCTGTGGCGCGCTGCAGCCAGACGCCTGGAAAACTGGGAAAGGGTGTGAAACCCGGTGCGCATTTTTTACTACGACCATCATGAATTTCCTTTGCCGGTCGACCATCGCTTTCCAGCCAACAAGTATGCCATGCTGCGCCAGCGCGTGGAGGCTGCTCAACTTATTCCCCCGGACCGTTTGCTGCCTGCCCCCGCAGCCACCGACAACCAGCTAGGCCGCGCCCATACGGCCGATTACCTGCACCGGCTGGCTCAGGGTTTGCTGACGGACAAAGAGATGCGGCGCATCGGCTTGCCCTGGTCGCCAGAGCTGGTTAAGAGGGTGCAGCACACAGTGGGGGCAACCATTGCGGCGGCGCGCACGGCACTGCAAGATGGGGTAGGGCTCAGCCTGGGAGGTGGCACCCACCACGCCTGCAGCGACCACGGCGAGGGCTTTTGCCTGTACAACGACGTGGTGGTGGCAGCGCGAGCAATGCAGGCCGAAGGACGCATTCGCCGGGCCGTGGTGCTGGATTGTGACGTGCACCAGGGCAATGGCACGGCCGAAATTACGCAAAACGATCCAACTATTTTCACATTTTCCATTCACGGCGAGAAAAATTTCCCTTTTCGCAAGATTCCTGGCGACCTGGATGTGGGGCTGCCCGACGGCACCGCGGACGACGCGTATCTGGCGGCATTGGTTCCCGGCGTAGAACGAGCGCTGGCTGAGGCTCAGGCGGATATGGCATTTTATCTGGCGGGGGCGGATCCCCACGTCAACGATCGATTGGGGCGGCTGGCTCTGACAAAAGAAGGGCTGGCGGCTCGTGACCAGTTTGTGCTGCAAGCCGTACAGGAGGCGGGGCTACCCCTGGTGGTTGTGATGGCTGGGGGATACGGCCGTGACATTCACGAAACGGTTGATCTTTATTTTCAAACCGTTAGGATTGCCACAGGGAGTGGTCGGTAACCAAAATAGATGACTGTCGTATAGGTTATCGAAAAGGAAATGCTTATGTATATGTTGATTATGGTGCTGGATGACAGCACGCGTCTGAATGAGGTCCTGCAAGCCTGGGTGGATTCCGGGGTAAAGGGCGTGACCATCGTGGAAAGTACAGGAGTAAACCGCGTGCTGCCGCGGCCAACGGCGGGACCCATGTTTGCCGGTTTCAGCCAGATATTTGGCAGTGGGCGTGTAGGGCATAACACTTTGTTTGCTGTGATTGATGAACTGGAAACGGCAGAAACGGCCGTTGCCGCTACGGAAGCTATTTTAGGCGATTTGACCCAACCCCACTCTGGCATCATTTTTGCCGTACCGGTTGCCAAGACTTGGGGTATGCCCGAACCTTACGCAGAAGAGTGACGTGGCGCTAGGGTAACAGGGTGCAAGGCTATTTCTAGGCTCCTGTTAACCCGCATGCTTGCAAACTTCGAGGAAACATGGTCTGGATTCAATTTTTGCTTGCCGGGGCAGTCGTTGTCGTTGCTGCCATCAAATTGTCAGAGTATGGGGATGTCATTGCCGTGCGCACCGGTCTGGGTGGGGTGGTGGTGGGCACCTTCTTCCTGGCAGGGGCTACTTCTCTGCCAGAATTGATTGCTTCGATCAGCTCTTTTAGCTCCGGCGTGCCCAATTTGGCAGCGGGTAACTTTTTTGGCAGCAATATGGTGAATGTGCTGCTGTTGGCCTTGGTGGATTTGATCCACCTGCAGGTGCCCCTGCTGCGGCGCGTGGCGGTTAGCCATGCGTTGACCGCCACATTAACCACCATTTTGATGCTCATGGCGGCTATTTCCATTATCGGTCAAATTGATGTCACCATCGGTTGGGTGGGATTGGACAGCCTGCTTATCATGGGGGTCTATTTTGGAGGGGTGTGGCTCATTCAGCGTGAAAGCCAGGGACCTAAAGCCTCCACGGCGCCAGCAGCCCTCGAGCCTGGTCCGGAATTTCCCAGCCTGCGCCGCGGCGTAATAGGTTTTTTGATTGCAGCCGCGGTTTTGGTGGCCGTTGTACCTGTATTGGTAAATGCCAGCACAGAGATAGCCATCCTCACAGGGTTGGGCACTGGCTTCGTGGGGACGGCGCTGCTCAGTATCGTGACTTCCCTGCCGGAACTTCTGGCGGCGCTGGCGGCGGTACGCCTGGGCGCGTTCGATATGGCCGTGGGCAACCTGTTTGGGTCCAGCGTGTTCAATATGTTTGCTCTGGGATTGGCGGATTTCTTTTACCTGGACGGCCGTTTCCTGGGAGCGATTGACCCTGGTTTTGCTCTGGTGGCGCTGCTGGGGCTGCTGCTGACCAACATGGCCCTATTGGGCAACCTGGCCCGCGTAGAACGCAAATTCCTTTTCTTGGAAATCGACACGCTGCTCATCATCATAACCTACATGGTGGGTATGTACCTCCTCTTCCTGCGCGGTATCGGCATGTAACCTCAGATATGACATTTGTCATGAGAAACACATGACAACCCTCCTTTTTGTACATTTTGTCACAATCTATAATCCTGATGTATTCGCATAAGCGAATACATGAATAGACTGATAGGCAAAATGAAAAGAAGAGGTGGTCATGACCTACCCCCAATTAGAAGAACTAAATCTTTTGCATGCTCATATTTGCCAGGCAATGGGCGATCCGAAACGTATCTTAATTTTGTATGCCCTGCACGAGCAGCCGCGCCACGTCACGGCGCTGGCTGATGATTTGGGTATGCCCCAACCCACCGTTTCGCGGCATTTGCGCGTATTGCGGCAGCGGGCGCTGGTGCAAACACAACGAGATGGCCCGGCGGTCGTGTACACACTGGTTGATGATCGCATGATCAGGGTGTTGGATGAGATGCGACAAATCTTGCGGGACGTGGTTTCCCGGCAATCAGAAGTTTTGGCATGATCTGCTCAAACTAAATAGGGAATCTGGAGCAAAATGAAAAATTCAAAGTACGTCTGGATTTTTGGTCTTGTAATAACAATTTTGATAATCGCTGTGCCGATTATATCTGTCGTGGCTGATAATCCTGATGCGGAAACGGGCGACCCTTGGGCTAACGTGCCGCAGCGGCCGCCCCATGTCGACCATACCTCTCTTATTGAAGGGCCTTTTGAAACAGGCTCTGACGTGACCAGGCGCTGCCTGGAATGTCACGAAGAAGCCGGGCAAGAGATGCTCAGCAGCGTGCATTGGACCTGGGAAAGCGAGCCGGTGCTGCTGCCGGGGCGCGACGAGCCGGTGACCATTGGCAAGAAGAACCAAATCAACAATTTCTGCATTGGCGTTCAGAGCAACTGGACGGGCTGCACGCGCTGCCACGCCGGATATGGTTGGGACAGCGCCGATTTTGACTTTTCGCAAGAAGAAAACGTGGACTGCCTGGTTTGTCATGAGCAGACTGGCGCTTACGTGAAGAGCAACTCGGGCTTGCCGGCGGATGGGGTTGACCTGGTGGCGGCAGCCCAAAGCGTGGCCACGCCCACCCGGCAAAACTGTGGCGGCTGCCATTTTAACGGTGGCGGCGGCAATGCGGTGAAGCATGGCGACCTGGACAGCAGCCTCTTCTTCCCCACGGAAAGTGTGGACGTGCACATGGGGCGGCTGGATTTTCAATGCGTAGACTGCCACCAGACAGAAAACCATCAGATTAAGGGGCATTCGATTTCGGTCAGCGCTACCGATGATAACGTGTTGGCATGTACTGATTGTCATCAGGGGGTTATTCATGAGGACGGCCGTATCAATGCCCACCTTGATTCCGTTGCCTGCCAGACCTGTCACGTGCCTCAGGGCGCTATTCGCGATGCTACTAAGATGGATTGGGACTGGTCGACAGCCGGGCAAGATATCCCCGAAGACCCCCACGTTTATCTAAAAATTAAGGGCAGTTTTGTGTACGAGAAGAACTTTACACCGGATTATGCTTGGTTCAATGGCCAAGCTGACCGTTATTTGTTGGGCGACGTCATAGACCCGACGCAGGTAACGGTGCTGAACCAGCCGTTAGGCAGCATCACTGACCCCACGGCGAAAATCTGGCCCTTTAAAATTCACACGGCGCGCCAAATTTACGATGCACAGTACAACTACCTCATCCAGCCGAAAACGGTGGGCGAGGGCGGTTACTGGACAGAGTTTGATTGGGACCTGGCGGCAAAACTGGGTATGGAAGCTGTGGGTTTGCCCTACAGCGGTGAGTATGGATTTACCCAAACCGAGATGTTTTGGTCCCTGACGCACCTGGTGCAGCCCAAGGAAAATGCCCTGCAATGCAGCGACTGTCACGGTGAAAACGGCCGTATGGATTGGGAAGCCCTCGGCTACTACGGCGACCCCATTCGCTGGGGCGGGCGCACGTCAATGGTTGATACAACGGCAATGACCGCGGAAGAAAAGTAGACATGAATAGAAAGAACTTGCGACGCATAACAATTCTTGTGAGTGTTGGGATGCTGCTGGCCGGGGTGCTGCTGGTGGTGCAAAACACAGTGTATGGCCCAAGATGATGGGGAAACGGCCGTAACCACACAGCCCCAACCTCAATATCATCCCAGCTTCACTTTGCTTGATGAGAATGGCGAAAACGTCTTAACCAGCGGTAGTCCCATCTCTACCCTTACCACCTGCGGGGAATGCCACGACACCGCTTTCATTGAGCAGCACAGCTTCCATGCCGACCTGGGTTTGAGTGAATTGACCGCAGCCGGTGAAACGGGCAGCGGCCGGGCCTGGGATACAAGCACAGGCGTGTTTGGCAAATGGAATGGCCTCACCTACCGCTACCTCTCCCCGGCAGAGGATGAATATTTCGACCTCACCGTACCGGAGTGGATTCAATGGTACGGCAATCGCCACGTTGGCGGCGGTCCGGCTATGTACAGTCGGGATGGGCAATTGCTCACCGAGATTCCCTACAAACCAGGCGACATTGAAACCAACATCGTCGATGCGATAACTGGCGCGCTTGTGCCCTGGGATTGGCAAGAATCTGGCGTGGTAGAAATGAACTGTTTTCTTTGCCACACCCCACAGCCTAATAACCAGGCGCGCATAGACACGCTCAAAGCTGGCGACTTTCGTTGGGCAAATACCGCCACCTTACTAGGCACAGGCATTGTCGAAGATGTAAATGGCGAACTGGTTTGGAATGCCGCTGCCTTCAACGAAGATGGGGAACTGGCCGAAGAATTTGTGACCATTCAAGACCCCACCAGCAAAAACTGTGCCCAATGCCATGGGCTGGTCCACGTTGATTCCCTGACGCCGCTGGTGTTGGAAGGCTGTACGCCTGATCAATGGAGCACCATTACTACCGGGCAAATCTTTTCGCCGCAGCGCATGTCCAACTCTGGCATGAATTTGCCGGACAAGGGAGAATTAGGCCGTTCGTGGGATATTCATGCGGAGCGCGTGCTGGAATGCACAAGCTGCCATTATGCTCTGAATAACCCTACTTTCTACCAAGAATTATCAGAAGACCGGCCAGACCACCTGATTTTTGATCCGCGCCGTATTGACCTGGGTGAATATTTGAACCGGCCGCTGCACGAGTTTGCCAAAGGCAGCAGTGCTCAGGGAACATTGGCCACCGAACTGGATAACACCCTGCGCCGCTGCGAAAGCTGCCACAGCACGGAAGTAACCCATGACTGGCTGCCCTATAAAGACAAGCACATGGATTCGTTAAGCTGTGAAAGCTGCCACGTGCCGCAAATGTACTCCTCATCTCGCCAGTTTGTAGACTGGACGATTATCCAAAGCGATGGCACACCTCGTTCTGTCTGCCGTGGTGTAGAGCAAGAAGGGGAGACCTTCAGCACATCATACATTACCGGTTTTGAGCCAGTGCTGCTGCCGCTGGACAATGGGGATGGCACGACCTCATTGGCGCCGCACAACCTCATTACAACCTGGTTCTGGGTCTATGGCGAATCCGGAACGGCCGGTACCGCTGCGCGATTTGCGGGCGGCCTGGCTGGACGGCGACAAATACTCCCAAGACATTATGGCCCTGTTTGATGCCAACAAGGATGGCGCGCTGGACGAGACGGAACTGGTCCTAGACAGCGATGCCAAAGAGGCGCTGATTGCTTCAAGATTAGAGGAACGCGGTCTGGACAACCCCCGTATTCAGGGTGAAGTGCAGCCCTACAGCATTCACCACAACGTCACCACAGGCGAATGGGCAACCCAAGAATGCTCTGCCTGTCACGGGGATGAGTCGCGTGTAACGGCCGCTTTGCAACTGTCTAATTACACACCTGGAGGCGTGCTGCCTACTTTTGTGGGGGGCAGTGTAGCCGCCAGCAGTGGTGAGTTGGTTTCCAACGAGGATGGTTCGCTCTCCTTCCAGCCGCAGACCAGCAATCAATCTTTATATGTCTTAGGACATGACAATGTATCCTGGGTCGATTGGTTGGGAGCGCTGCTATTTGTAGGCACGGTGTTAGGCGTCTTTGCCCATGGTGGGCTGCGGTATTGGGCTATGCGCCGCAACCCCCCGCAGGAACCACGCCTGCGTCGCGTGTACATGTATGGCGTGTACGAACGACTGTGGCACTGGCTGCAAACGGCCGCCATTATGCTGCTTATCTTTACCGGCCTGGTCATTCATAAACCCAGCATGTTTGGCATCTTCAGCTTCAAAGGACATGGTGCAGGTCCATAACGTGCTGGCGGCCATTCTGGTGATCAATGCGGCGCTGTCGCTGTTTTACCACCTGGCCAGCGGCGAGATTCAGCAGTTTTTGCCGCGACCGCGCGGTTTCTTTGACCAGGCTATTGAGCAAACGTTGTTTTACTTGCGCGGCATCTTTAAAGGGGAAGAACATCCCTTTGAAAAGACGCAGGACAGAAAATTGAATCCGCTGCAGCAGATGACATACTTTGGCATTTTGAATGTACTGCTGCCGCTGCAAATTATTACGGGCATTCTGATGTGGGGCGTACAGCGCTGGCCTGAGGTTGCCGCACGCTTAGGCGGCCTGCCGTGACTGGCGCCGTTCCACACGTTGATTGCCTGGTTGTTTGCGCAGTTCATTGTGCTGCACGTGTACCTGACCACAACAGGCCATACGCCTATGGCTGGCATTAAGGCGATGATTATGGGCTGGGATGACGTGGAAGTGCATGGAGACAGCCACGAAGCGGATAAAGGGCAGTTGGCGGGAGCGACTGGCGATTAGTGGCAAATAGTAATCAGTAAACGGTAGTCAGTTTGCTGACCACTGGTTTCTTGAAAAGGAGCGTAGGATGACAACTTTTACACCAACAGAAACGGCCGTAAATGAACCGGCTAAAAAAGCAGAACGCGTGGCAAAGGATTACGTCAATCCGTACTTTGCCGGCATTTTACTGGGTGTCGTTTTGTTTTTGGCCTTCTTCATCACCGGCAACGGTTTAGGCGCGTCGGGCGGGCTGAACCGTATGCTGGTCTTTGTTGAGGACCTGATTGCACCAGAGCACATTGACCGCACGCCTTACCTGATAGACATGGCGGGTGGTGATACAAATCCGCTGGACAGTTGGGTGGTGTTTATTGGCATTGGCACGGTGTTGGGTGGATTTGTGTCGGGCTGGCGTAACGGCCGTTTCAAGCTCGAAACCAACAAAGGCCCCAACATTTCCAACAAAATGCGCTGGATGATGGCCTTCATTGGCGGCGCGCTGATGGGCTATGGCGCGCGCATGGCCCGTGGCTGTACCTCTGGACAGGCATTGTCCGGTGGCGCGGTCTTGTCGGTCGGTAGTTGGGCCTTCATGTTCGCCGTCTTTGGCGGCGCATACCTGCTGGCCTATTCTTTGCGCAAATTCTGGAACTAAAGGAGGAAATAATGTCACCATTCCCCTTATCACTCAGCACCATTTTTGGACATTGGGGCGCTTACGTTGTGTATGCGCTCATTGGCTTTGCCTTTGGCTACGTGCTGGAAATTGCCGGATTTGGCAATTCCAAAAAACTGGCGGCCCAGTTCTACTTTAAAGACCTGACCGTGCTCAAAGTGATGTTCTCTGCCATCGTTGTAGCCATGGTGCTTATTTTCAGCGCTTCGGCTGTAGGGCTGCTGGACTACAACTTGATTTGGGTCAACCCCACTTACCTCTGGCCTGGCATTCTTGGCGGCTTGATCATGGGCTTTGGCTTCATCATCGGCGGCTTTTGCCCCGGCACCTCCATGGTAGCGGCAGCGACGGCCAAAATTGACGGCATGTTCTTTGTTTTAGGCGTCTTCTTTGGGATTTTCCTCTTTGGCGAGACAGTAGATAGTTACGCCATATTCTGGAACTCTTCCTATCTGGGGCGCTTTACTTTGCAAGAATGGCTGGGACTACCCACCGGCGTGGTTGTGCTCATTATTGTTTTTATGGCTCTGTTCATGTTTTGGGGCGCCGAAAAGCTAGAAGTGGCCTTTGGCGGCAAGAACCCTTCTTCTGAGCCAAAATGGCGGTATGGAGCGGCAATTGCCCTGATTCTGGTCGGTGTTTTTGCCCTGGTGGTGGGGCAGCCTACGGTGGCAGACCGCTGGGCGCGCCTGGCTCCCGAAAAAGAGACGGTTTTAGTCGAGCGTGAGGTACAGATTCATCCCGGCGAACTGCTTTCAATTACCAACGATACCAGCCTGAAAGTGATGATGCTGGACGTGCGCAGCGAAGCCGACTATAACTTGTTCCACATCCTGGACTCGCGAAATGTGCCTCAGGATGAAATTCCCGCGATCATTGAAGAGCTTCATCTGGAACCAGCAAACACCGTCTTTGTGACCATGAGCAATGACGAAGAGGCGGCTACAGAGGCCTGGAAAACGCTGGTAGCCGAGGCGGTGCCCAATGTGTACATTTTGGAAGGAGGCATCAACAACTGGATTGCCACCTTTGGCGACGATGACTTGACCAAGCGCTTTAACTCTGGGGCTGGGGATGACGAGCTGTGTTACATTTTTGATTCGGCTTTGGGCGGACGGTATGCCGCCGCAGAACCCGATCCTGAGGAGCACGAGCTGGAATTTGTGCCCAAGGTGAAGCTGGAGATCAAACGCGGCCCCACCAGCGGTGGCTGTGGGTAACACACCCAATTTAGCTGAGGAGAGAAAGAGAAACGGCCGTTCCCACCCCGGAACGGCCGTTTTTTTTATGTAATGCGTGACGGTTTAAAGCAACTACACATACCTGGCGCGCGGTGGCAGCGGCGTTTGCGTTGTGGATATTAGCGACCCAAGTAACCCCATAGAGTTAGGCGCCTTCGATACCAGCGGGTGGTCACGCAGTACGGCCGTTTCTGGAAACCTCGTTTTTGTTGCCGATTGGACCAATGGCGTGACTGTGCTGGATGCCACTGACCCCACCAACCCGGAATTTGTTACCCAATACCAGACCCCTGGATTTGCCCGAGATGTATTGGTGCGTGACGGGACCATTTACGTCGCTGACTATCAGGGAGGAATACGGATTTTGGTGCTCAATTAAAAAAAGACCCCCTCGAAAAGAGGGGGCCTTCATGGTTTATGGATGTTTGGGGGAAACGGCCGTTACGGGGCTACATACTCTGCTACCGGATAACCAGCTTCAACCCAGCCGCCGAAACCGCCGCGCAGGCTGCGCACGTCACTGTAGCCATAGGACCAGAGAATGGTCATGGCAATGGTGGAGCGGTGACCGCTGCCACAATATATCACGATTGGCGCATCCAACTCAGCAGGCCACATATCCTGCATCGCCACAAACTCTTCCAGAGGCACCCAAATCAGGTTTTCTCCTTCAATAACGCCGTTTTCTTCAACCTCGTCCTGGCGGCGTACGTCAATCAAGATTAAGTCGGGATTTTCGCCTTGGGCCAGGAACAGGTCATCGGCCGTTATGGCGCCGAACCCTTCGGGTACAGCTTGAAGCATGGCCTGCATTTCCGCTACCAGCGCCGGGTCTGGTTCGGCCGCATTCAGTTCCACCAGCTCTGGGATTTCCCCTTCCGCTATGGGGTAACCAGCAGCCACCCAGCCACCAAAGCTGCCGCCCGTCAGGCCGCGCACGTCTTGCCAGCCTAATGCTTCTAGCGCGGTTAGGGCAATGGTGCAGCGCCAGCCGCTGCCGCAGTAGCTGACGATGGGGGTGTCAAAGCTGGGCAGGTATTGCAGGTTATCGGCAACTTGCCGCAGTGGAATGTTGACTGCCCCTTCGATCCAGCCGTTTTCTTCCAACTCGCCTGGCTCGCGTACGTCAAGCAAGAATGGTGGAGTGTCTTCTACCAGCAGCAGATTCAAATCGTCCACGCTGATGGTGTTGTAGCGTTCCATGCCGGCCAGGAAAGTGGTGAAGGCTGTGTCCAGGTCTGCTGCTTCAGCTACTGGTTCAGGCACACCTACAGCCGGGAAGCCGGCGGCCACCCATTCGCTAAAGCCGCCTTTCAGGCTGAGCACATCGGTGTAGCCATAGGTCCAGAGAATGGACATGGCGATGGTGGAACGGTGGCCGCTGCCGCAGTAAACGGCGATGGGCGCGTTCAGGTCTGCCGGCCAATCGGCGCGCATGGCAATCATCTCTTCCAAAGGTACGAAAACCAGGTTCGGGGCATCCATGTACCCATTGTTTTCCACTTCGCCGGCTGTGCGGACGTCGATAACGATCAGGTCAGGGTTTTCGCCCAGGGCAAGATTTAAATCTTCGTTGCTAATACCGCCAAACCCTTCAGGCATGTTTGCCAGAGCTTCTTGCATGACGGCCACCAGTGCCGGGTCTGGTTCGGCGGCGTTTAGGGCCACCAGTTCGGGCAGTTCACCTTCTGCAATCGGATAACCTGCTTCCACCCAGCCGCCAAAGCTGCCACCTTTCAAGCCTTTTACGTCTTCCCAACCCAATGCTTCGAGCATAGTCAAGGCAATGGTGCAGCGCCAGCCGCTACCACAGTAGCTGACAATGGGGGTATCGAAGCTTGGCAGATACTCCAGGCTGTTGGCTAACTCGCTGAGTGGAATGTTGACGGCGCCTTCGATCCAGCCATTTTCTTCTAGTTCGCCCGGGTTCCGTACGTCTAACAAGAAGGGGGGATTTTCAACCAGAGCTTCGTTGAGAGCTTCAATACCGATGGTATTGTATGCCTCCATACTGGCCAAGAAGGGAGCATAGGCTGTGTCCAGGTCTTCGGCCGTAGCTACAGCGGGCTCTTCCATCGGTTCTGGGGTTGGTTCTGGCTCTTCTGTGGCCGGTTCTTCTACGGCTGGTTCTTCTACCGCCGGTTCCTCGGCTGGTTCTTCTACTACCGGTTCTTCGACGGCTGGTTCTTCTGCTGGCGTGTTGTTAGCTGTATTTCCGCCACAACCTACAATCAGAAGACCTAAAATGATGAGCAATATGAGTAAAAATTTTTTCATTCTTTTCTCTCCTCTATGAGAAATTTATTTTGCAGAGTGGGTTTTTATTCCCCTTGACTCTTATGGTTGATTTGCAGTGTCAGTAATAACTTCACTGCTAGTTATCACAGGAGTGGAACTAATCTCTGGCTCGTTGAGTTGATTGAGCAGCGATTCCAAATCTGGATAGGTCTGTTTTACGCTAATGGGTATCTGTTCTACGATAACGGACAAATTGGCGTCAATTTCTTCTGGGGCCACTTTGTCAATGGTCAAGAACAGGTCAGCATTGCCGTGGCAGGCGTAGCAGGTTTCCGTTTGCGGCGTATTGCGCTGAATGTTGTGCGGTGTTGCGTAAGCCCAAGTTGGTAAGGCTTCAAAATTGGGCAGCAAATTATCGCCGTAAAACGAGAAGCTATCTTTGGCGACAGGGATGTGGCGCAATGTGACATATTCATAGGGTCTGTCATATGATTGGCGTGGGTTCTTGCCAATGATGAAGGTCATGTAAGTTGCGTCAGTGGCGTAGAATGGATTCCCTGTGATTTCACTGATGGCTACGTGACAACCGTCGCAGCTTGAATAGGCGACCGAGTGGCATACCTGGCAGCTCAGGTCTCCGGCGTGTTGTTGGTGCATCAGAATGTCGTCTTGGCCGGTGGCTACAGTGACGTGACATGCCTCACAGCTTGGGTTTTGTACGCCGGCGTACCGATGATCGGGCGGTACAGGCATATTGGCCTCTGGCCCCTCATGACATTCTTGACAATTGTCCGGTTGGCCGTGCATTTCATTACCAGTATGACAATCTACGCAGGTCATACGCCCCTGGCGGAAGTGCACATCAGCCATGAGCCCTTCGTGTTTCCCCAGGTATTCATTGCCAACGCGGCTGCCATGGCAGGCGGTACAGTTACGGGTCATCGATGGTGTTTTATTGAAATTGTGCCCATCGATGAGGCCGCCACCGACCAGGTTGGGTTGGCTAACGTGGCATTCACCGCATGTCGCATGGCAAGAACTGCAGTGGTTGTTGAACATGCCTTCTAGCTCTGGATGGTTGGCTGGGGCGCTTCGTGCATCGAGAACTGTCCAGTAACCAGCCAGGTTTGTGTGCAGATTGACGTCGTTATGCTCAACAATGTTGGGATGGCAACTCCCACACGATGACTCCGGGTCTCTACTAGGATTTTCGACGAGGCCAGTATGGGCTTCTGCTTTGTCGGATGATTGGATACCACCGTGACACTCAACACAGCTAATTTGCCCATGTACGGTGTCGGGGTAGTTTTCGCTGTTGACGAGGACTTTTTCCCAAGGCTCCAACGGAGCCACCTCGCCTCCTCAACCCTCACCTTCGTTTTCGTTGATGACTTCTTCCTCAGGGTCTGCCGTGGCTATGAGCTGTTCTTTGTCGATGTGGCAGGCTAAGCATTCATCAATGGCCGTTTCTTGGGCGAGGGTATCTGCGGTCTGGACCAGGTTTTCGGTGCTAACGGTGGAAACGGCCGGCTCCAACTCTGCGGTTTCCACTGGAGCCAATTCTACAACTTCATTCATTGTTGTAGTTTCTGCCTGACAACCTACCGCCACCACAAAAACCAAAATCAGAACCGCGAACACGCATATATTTGCTATTAATGATGTCCCTCTAGCGTTCTTCAACGGTCTTCTCCTTATCAAACAAAAATTCAAAATAACTACACAGATACAATTAAAGCGGAACCAACGTCATATAAATAGTAATGATAATCATGGTTAATCTGTGAAAATAGTCACTATTCAGTATAACTAACGCTGTGGTTTAATCAATACAAACACAAGGTTTTACTTATAGGTTTTGCTTTTTAACAGGTATAAGCAAAAGCAATAGTTTTGTAGCTGTATACCATTGAGTTGCTAATAGGTTTTGTTACAATATTCACAAAAGAACGCAAAGGGGTTGCAAGGTTTATGCTTGATGCACACCAACTCAATGTATTTTTGATGGCGGCGGAAACATTAAATTTCACGCAGGCTGCCGCACGCCTACACATGTCCCAACCAAGCGTGAGTCAGCATATTTTTTCGTTAGAGCAGCACTTTGAACAGCCTCTTTTCATTCGCTCGGGTCGAAATATACAGCTTTCAGATGCTGGCGCTGCTCTTGTTCCCTTGGCCAGAGAATTGGTTAATCGTTCTGTCCATATTGAAGAAGTTATGAAATCCTTAGAAGGTGAGGTGCATGGCCATCTGCTCGTAGGTTGCAGCACTACGCCTGGCAAATACGTTTTGCCGCACCTTTTGGCCCACTTCCATCGCCTTTATCCAAAAGTGACCCTTTCTTGTCATGTAGCCAGTCAGCAGCAGTCTTTAGAGATGGTATGTGAAGACCAGGTTCATTTCGCCCTTTTAAGCAACCTCGAGAGTGCCTGCAAGGGCGTTGAACTGTTGGAATTTATGGATGACAAAATTTTGCTCATAGCCCCCCTTAACCATCCCTGGGCTACGAGAGCGGAAATTGAACCTGAAGAACTTTATACTGCGGATTTCATCCTGCGCGAGGAAGGCTCAGGAACACAAACGGCCGTTCAGACTAGTTTGGCAAACCTCGGCATAGATGTTGATCAATTAGAGAAGCTGCTTGAATTAGGAAACTCCGAGGCGATAGCTATTGCCGTGCAGGAAGGCCTGGGATTAGGCTTTGTTTCTGAAATAGTTGTGGATAGATTGGTCAAAGATCGCGTGGCACCTATAAAAGTGATGGGGCTAGATATCACAAGAAAAATATTCATAAGCCGAAACATTCGCCGTCCAGCCACCACTGCGCAGAAGGTTTTTTGGGAGTTCATCAATAATGTAAATATTGACTATTATGAATAGCAAGGATAATTTCGAGAAGATGAAGGAAAGCAAAGAGGTTAAGGCAATGAAAAATAGCGTATATCGAAAATCGGTTGTTTGGCCGCTCTTCAGCGGCCTCTTCGTGGGTTTGCTCAGTCTGGTTCTCACAGTTAAGTTTGTTGCTGCTTCGCCCAGCTTGCAAACAGAGGGTGAGGAAGAGTCACCTGCAGAAGTTCTTAATTCACAATCCTGCCAGGAATGCCATCTCGACGTGACCAATCACTGGCAGGATAGCCCGCATGCCCATGCCTATGATGATCCCTACTTTCAGGAGAGGTGGGTAGCTCTAGGTGAGCCAGGGGAATGCTTGACTTGCCACACAACAAATTTCCAGCCAGCTTTGGGAGAGTTTGACGAAGAAGGAATCTCTTGCGAGGCGTGCCATGGTCAGGTAACCGCAGATCATCCCCCGGCAACAGTACCAATCAAAGCAGACACAGAGTATTGTGGCACATGTCATACAACAACGTTAGGTGAGTGGCGGCAGACAGGCCATGCTACGGCCGATGTTGGGTGTAATGACTGCCATGATCCTCATAGCCAGGGAGCTCTGTTTGAGGTAGCCGATGATATGTGTATTAATTGTCATCAAGATTCGATGGAGAAATACCTTGAAGATCTGCACGTGACTAAAGGTATTGGCTGTGTGGATTGTCACGCCTTGGTTATTCCGCCAGATCCTATCCCCGATGATGGCATTGTACCGACCGGACATGCTTTTAATATTACTCCTGCGACCTGTGTGGCTTGCCATACAGATGCACTTCATGCTGGTTTCTCTTTGCCGGGCTGGGAGGATGGGGCTCGGGTAGCGAATGGAAATGGTGAACCCATAGATTTACCTGGCGCTATTGGAGAAAATGCTGACGAAGAACCAGAAGAAGAAACCGGCACGCTCTCCCTGGAGCAGCAAGTTCAAGCGCTCGAGGCAGCCCTTGCCAGCCAAGGCGTAACACAGATTTTTCAAGGGGGTATTGTGGGCCTTGTATTAGGCGGCACAACCGCTTGGTTTGTGTCTCAAAATATTCGGGCTGGAAGGCGTGAGGAGGAGGAGAAGTAATGACTGAAAAGGCAAATAATAAATCTGAAAGCAAGACTCCATTACTAACCCGTCGCGATGCCTTAAAGATTGGAGGCGCAACTGGAGCGACCGTGCTCTTGTCGCAGGCGATTCTTCTAGGGCCGTGGTCTCCAGATGCAATTCAAGGTTTAAATCGAGAGGGTGAAGCCAGTGCTGATTACGAGTGGCACATGGGGATTGATTTAGATAAATGCATAGGTTGCCACTATTGTGTATGGGCTTGTCAGGCGACGAATGATGTGCCACGCGATGATATGCGCTGGAATGTGGGGTTTCCTGAACGCACAGACAATGGTATAGACTTTTTTATGACACGGCCGTGTCTCCATTGTCAGGAAGCTCCTTGTGTGAAGGTATGCCCCGTAGGCGCGACCTGGGTACGTGAAGATGGCATTGTGGCCATGGATTATGATCGCTGCATTGGCTGCCGGTATTGTGAGGTTGCTTGCCCCTACGATGTACGTCGATTCAATTGGGATGTGGTTGAGGATGAAAACTCATATAGCCCAACTTGGGGAAACCCAGAAGTTGAGAGACGGGCAAGAGGCGTTATCGAAAAGTGCACGTTCTGTGTTCATCGAGTTGATCGCGGGTTAGCAAATGGCTTGACGCCTGGTGTGGACCAACAGGCAACCCCGGCATGCGTCGTGGTTTGCCCTGTAAATGCGCGGGTGTTTGGCGACGTAAAAGACCCAGAAAGCCCAATTTCCAGGTTCCTTCAGGAAAACGAGACATTTCGGTTACGAGAAGATTTTGGGACGGAACCAAAGGTGCATTATGTACGGCCGTCCCGAGAGGAGGCCTAATTATGGCTACCAATCAAGTTATTACACAACCCTCTTCCCAGAGTAATTTACCCTTACGGCTGTGGTATGCATTGCTGCTGGCCATGATAGGTGTTGGACTTGTCGGCATTTACCAGGTTCTCTGGAATGGCCTTGTCGTTACCAATCTGAATGACCGTGTTCCCTGGGGCTTGTGGATCACCCACGACCTTTCTGCCATCGGTTTAGGTGCAGGAGCATTTACTTTTTCTGCAGTGGTCTATCTTTTTCGCATTAAACGATTTGAGCCTATCGCCAGGGCTGCCGTGTTTGTAGGTTTCCTCGGCTACACCTCGGCAATGCTGGCTCTGGCCATGGACATTGGCCGCCCCGATCGCTTTTGGCACCCACTCGTATATTGGAACGTTCACTCTGTTCTTTGGGAAATTACACTGTGCGTCATTTTGTATTCAACAGTGTTGGTAATTGAGTTTTTACCAATTTTGTTTGAAAGCCCATTATTTTCCAGGTGGCCCAGACTTCGTGCTTTTGGCCACAAACTCCACCGACTGACCCCCGTTATGGCTGTTATTGGCCTGGGCCTCTCTCTGCTGCACCAGTCCTCCTTAGGCGCTACCTATGGTGTGCTTACAGGTCGTGAAATATGGTTCAAGCCTTCTATGCCAGTTCTATTCATCTTATCGGCCGTAGCTGGCGGTGTATCCCTGACGCTCCTGGCCACCATGATAGTATGGAAGCTGACGGGACGAGAGGTGATTGACAAATTTTTACGCCGCGACATTGCTCGCCTTGCTGCCGGTGCCTTACTTGCTTATCTTTACCTCAAAATTTGGGATTGGGCAGCCACATCATACTATAGCCATGCACCCGGAACGGCCGATGCCTTGGCGCGCCTCTCGGCAACGACCCCTTATACACGTTCCTTTTGGTTAATTGAGGTGTTTCTAGGGGGTGTTGTCCCTGTGGTGATTCTGCTGAACCGCCCATTACGCCGCCGTCATGGGGTCTTTATGATAGGTTTAGCATTTGCAGTCTTTGGCGTGATTGTAAATCGCTGGAATGTAACTTTATCCGGTTTAATAGTTCCCCCTCAATGGTCGCCCGGAGTATTAGGGAATATTGTTGCTGCCGCTTATATTCCATCTTGGACAGAAGTATCTGTGTCGCTTGGTATTTTAGGCTATTCGCTATTGGCTTTCACTCTTGGGGTGCGGCACTTACCAATCTATCCAGAATCGGATTCTGAACACCATTCCTAAAAAACCGTGTCATATTTCCTGAAAAAGCCCAGACTTTTTGATGGGCTTTTTTTATTCAATAAATGGCACTTTACGTAAATGATGACAAAAATTTCTTAAATCCATGACAAATGTCATCTATTTTTGTTGAGATCATAAGCCAGAAATACGCTATACTTACTTAGAAATTTTTAATCTTTTAAACTCTAAGACAAGAAAATCTGGCCATTGGGGAGAGTTGTAAGGAAAAAAAGGAGATTGACTTATGCGTCTTATGAAGACTCGTATTCTAGCACTGGCGTTACTGGTCTATTTGCTGACCGCTTGTGGAGGAGAAGAACTAGTAGAAGTGACACGAGTGGTGCGGCTGCCTGGCGAAACTGTCGAAGTAACGCGGGTTGTGGAAAGAGAGGTGGTGGTAACGCCACAGCCAACTCCTACACCTAGTCCATCTGAATTGGGGCTCTTATTAGTTGAAGGCGTCCCATATCAACAACAGTGGGCGATTTCCCCCCATGCTAATTTGGAAGCAGAAGCATTCCGGCACTGGGATGAAGATGACCCTGCTGAGATACCGGTGCAGTGCGCTAAATGTCATAGCACCTTAGGTTATCTGGATTTCCTTGGAGCTGATAGCTCGACGCCTGGTGTGGTAGACGCTCCCTCTCCATTAGGTACCGTGGTTGAATGTGCGGCATGTCATAATCCAGTTGCTTTGGAAAAAACGAGTGTCATCTTTCCTTCTGGTGTGGAGGTGATGGGTCTTGGTGATGAGGCGCGCTGCATGGAATGCCATCAGGGTCGTTCCTCAAAAGCTACTGTGGATGCTTCAATAGAAAGTGCTGGTTTAACAGCAGAAGACCTGGACGTAGTTAACGAGGATTTGGGCTTTACGAATATCCATTATTATGCGGCGGCAGCGACACAGTACGGTAACATTGTGATGGGTGGCTACGAGTACGAAGGAAAATCCTATGATGCTCGTTTTGATCACGTTGCTCCATATGATTCTTGTGTAGACTGCCATGATGCCCATACGTTGGAATTGAAGCTGGATGAGTGTAGTTCTTGCCATGGCAGCTTGAACACCCCAGAAGATTTGTTGAATGTACGCTTCCTCGGCTCCTTAGTTGATTACGATGGAGATGGCAACATGGAAGAGGGGCTGTACTTTGAAATTGAAACAATGCGCGAAATGCTCTACGAAGCCATGCAAACCTACGCTGCGGAAGTGAGCGGTACGCCTCTTGTATATGATGAAATGGCCTATCCATATTTCTTTGCTGATACAAACGGTAATGGAACGGTAGATGGTGAGGAGAGCCGGTTTAATGCCTGGACGCCGCGTTTGGCAAAGGCTGCATACAACTATCAGGTTTCTTTGAAAGACCCAGGACGTTATGCCCATGGCGGTAAATACGTCATACAGTTGCTCTATGATGCAATGGAGGATTTGAATCAGGCGATTTCTACGCCGGTTGATATGAGCGGCATGAACCGCATTGACCATGGGCATTTTGCCGGCTCGGAGGAAGCATTTCGGCATTGGGATGAGGATGGATTTGTACCTTCATCATGCAGTAAGTGCCATTCGGATCAGGGGCTGCCTTTCTTCCTTGCCGAAGGAGTGAACATTTCTCAAAGTCCGTCTAATGGCTTGAACTGCGCAACATGTCATGACAATGTAACGACGTTTTCGCGGTATGTTGTGGAAGAAGTACTGTTTCCCAGTGGCGCTATGCTAAGTATGAGTGATTTAGACAGCAACTTATGCTTAGAATGCCATCAGGGCCGCGAATCGACAGCCAGTGTGGATGGGCGCATTGGAAGTTTGGATCCGGATGATCCCACCGGTGGGTTACGCTTCGTGAATGTCCATTATTTTGCTGCTGGCTCAACTGTATTTGGCACAGAAGCAAAAGGGATATATGAATATTCTGGTCAGTCATATCTTGGTCGGAATGAGCACGTTTCTCAATTTGACACCTGCGTGGAATGTCATGACTCCCATGCACAAGAGGTGGAAATTGAGGCTTGCAGTATTTGCCATGCTGGGGTGGAAACGGCCGTTGATCTGCACAATATCCGCTTCAACGAAGAACAAATATATGTTGACTGGGATGGGGACGGTGACGTCGCTGAAGGTATTTTCAGCGAAATTGAAACAATGCGCGACATCTTATATTCAGCAATGCAAGCATATGCAGCCAACACCGCGGGGGTTGATGGCATTGCGTACAATGCCGCACGTTATCCCTATTTCTTCATCGATGCCGATGGTGATGGCCAACTAAGCGCAGATGAAACCAACGCTTATTCAACCTGGACACCTCGGTTGCTGCGTGCTGCCTACAACTACCAATATGTGTTAAAGGACCCAGGGGCTTATGCTCATAATGGAAAGTATGTTGTGCAGGTATTGTTTGACACTCTGGTAGATATTGGTGCGGATACAATTGGCATGAGCCGACCCGAAGTTTTGGCTGAGCCTGCACCGTAGCTACAATATTGTAATGTGGTATTATGAAAGTTAGGTAACCGCGTTTAATGAATTTATTCGGTAGCAGATGGTTCTAAAGCCGGTTTCCTGAACAGCTAGCAATGGTTGAAACCGAAGGAGGCAAAAAAACATTTAACTCACCTTTGGCGTAGCTCAGGTAAAATCTGAAGTAATGTTAGAGGTGTACAGTTACATGGTGGCTTCCAAATAGATACCTTGTTAATCGGTGCCCTGTCCTGCAGCTGTGGCACACTGACAGATGGAAATGCAGGACAAGGCACATGGTTAGTCGTACATACAGAGGCATTCTCTAACTCCGTATGTATTTGTATCTTTTAGAGAAAGGAGGATAACCAATGGTTAATTCAAATAAGCGCATCATTTTAGTCATTGGATTCCTGCTGTTATTTTTGCTGTTGTTTACAGCATGCAGTCAGGAACCAGTGGAAGTGACCCGCATCGTCGAGGTTGAGGTGCCCGTCGAAGTACCGGGCGGAGAAACCCAGGTAGAGGTACCCGGCCCCGAGGTGGAGGTCACACGAATCGTGGAGGTGATGGTAGAACCAGAGGTAGCGGTTGATGCCATCCCCTTCTTGGAAGCATGGCAAAGCTCCGGACATGCCGATGCGGCAGCCGAAGCCTTTGTCCACTGGGATGAAGATGATCCTCAAGAAGTGCCAACCAATTGTGCGAAGTGCCACAGCACGCCTGGATACCTGGACTTCTTAGGGGCAGATGGCAGCGCCTTTGGCTCAGTGGAAAATGCTGCCCCAATTGGATCAACAGTAGAATGTGCAGCCTGCCATAATGACGTAACCTTGGGTCTGACCAGTGTGGTCTTTCCCTCTGGGGTAGAAGTTATGGGCCTGGGTGATGAAGCCCGCTGTATGCAATGTCACCAGGGTCGCAGCTCTAAGCTCACAGTAGACCAAGGGATCCTTGATGCCGGTCTTGACCCGGTAGCAGACCTGGACACAGTGAGCGAGGAGGTTGGCTTCACCAACATTCACTACTATGCTGCCGCCGCTACGCTGTACGGCAAGGTGGCTATGGGTGGGTATGAGTATGAAGGCAAGGCGTACGACGGCAAATTCGATCATGTGGCCGGCTACGATTCCTGTATAGACTGCCATAACCCACACACCCTTGAAGTCAAAGTCGATGAATGTACCGCATGCCATACTGGCGTGACCTCTGCTGAAGACCTTGTCAACATCCGCATGGTTGGTTCTCTAGTAGACTACGACGGCGATGACGACCTGGAAGAGGGCATTATGGCTGAAATTCAGGGGCTGCAGGAAATGCTGGCTCAGGCAATGACAGCTTACTCAACAGAAGTTGCGGGTGCTGGCATTGTGTATGACGCCGCCAGTTACCCTTACTTCTTTGATGATGCCGGCGAACGGTATGGCACCTGGACGCCACGCCTGGCCAAGGCGGCCTACAACTATCAGGTTTCGTTGAAGGATCCTGGCGAGTTTGCTCACGGTGGCAAGTACATCATCCAATTGCTATATGATTCCATTGAAGATTTGAACAACGCCATAGCTGAGCCGGTTGACCTGAGCAATGCCCATCGTATTGACCATGGCCACTTTGCCGGTTCGGAAGAAGCGTTCCGCCATTGGGATGAAGACGGATTTGTCCCCGGTTCTTGCAGTGTGTGCCATTCCGCAGCCGGTTTGCCTTTGTTTGCGGAGCAGGGGGTAGCAATTAATCAGCCAACCAGCAATGGCCTAAATTGCGCTACCTGCCACAACAGCTTGACAGAATACACGCTGTATGAATTTGCAGAGGTGACCTTCCCCAGTGGGGAGACTGTGTCCTTGGCTGCGGACGAAACAGACGAGGCTGGTCTAAAGAGCAACATGTGTTTGAACTGTCACCAGGGGCGGTCATCAACAGTTTCCGTTGATCGTTCCTTGAGCGGTTTAGATGACGACGTTGCATCGGAATCAATTCGCTTCCAAAATATCCACTACTTTGCTGCTGGTGCCACGCTGTTTGGCACTGAGGTGAAGGGCGCTTACGAATTTACCGGGCAAACTTACCTGGGCCGCAACGTCCACGTGGAGAACTTCGACTCTTGTAGCGAATGCCACAATGCGCATGCATTAGAAGTTGTTTTTGAAGATTGCGCCTTTTGCCATGAGAATGTTGCTACGCCAGAAGATCTGCCGGCGATACGTGTGGCCGAGACTGACTTTGATGGTGACGGCGACGTAGCGGAAGGTCTGGCGGGCGAGATTGAAACTATGGCTGAAGTGCTCTATGCCGCTATGCAGGCTTATGCAGATGGCATTGAGGGCGTTGATGCAATTGTTTACGATCCCAGTGCCTACCCGTACTTCTTCAATGACGCGGGTGATCGTTATGCAACCTGGACACCAAACCTACTGCGGGCTGGTTACAACTACCAGTACGTGCAGAAGGATCCAGGGGCGTACGCTCATAACGGTCTGTACGTCATACAGTTCCTGTACGACTCGATCAATGCGGTGGGTGGCAGCACCGCCGGCATGACACGGCCGTAATCCGCTAGATTCAAATAAATAGAACAAGTATTACAAGCCGGGCAATAAACCACCCGGCTTTTTCTTTTTCTCCTATAAACAGTTGCCATAAAAAAAGGTGGCCGAAAAAGGGCCACCTTTATACTGAAAAAACCGTTGGATGTTGGGTAAGATAATCGCGCGTTGGTGAGGTTATTTTTCTGGTGCGCCAGAAGCAATCCACTCCTTTACCGCAACTAGCTCTTCGTCCAGCATCTGACCAAAGTGTTCCAGCGGCCCTGATTGACGCGTAATTAATAAGCTTGCTGCCGGATCGCCCGGTATGATGACTTCGCCTGTATCTCCGCCTTTCAGCATTGCGGCATAGCTGCTGAGGTCTAACCCAGCTTCAGCTTGAGAGCCACTGTGGCAAAATGTGCAACGGCCGTCAAATAGCGCCTTGAAGGTTCCCTCATACGTGCGGGCGACCCCTTCCAGCAGGTAAGGGCTGGTATTGAGCAAAATGTAGAGCTGGCGGTCCAGCACCGGCTGTAGGGTTAGTTCATCAAACCCTGTAAATGCCCACTTGTTGGCATGGCAAGCCACATTGCCACAAAACGAGCCATCGGCTGGCGGCTTTCCTTCTAACTCTGTGTAATCAACGCCTGAGTCTCCTGGTTCATGGCAGGCTGCACAAGAGCTGTCAATCGCTCTCCCATGCAGTGTAATCCAACTGCTGTGCGTGTGCGATGTGGGTTCGGGTCCTTGTGCCAGCTCAATATTGGTCACTAGAGACTCGTCGGCCGTCACTGGTATAGAGTGACACAAATTGCACTCCAGGCGAATTGCTTCCTCTGTGCCTGAAAGATGCTTGCCATCGTGGCAGCGAAAACAGCCGGGGGTATCTTTATGACCAAGATTGTCAGGATGCGTTTCCCAATCTAATTCCTGCTCTGGAAAAACCATCTGCACATACATCTCTTCTAAAGCCGCGACCGCCTCATTAATCACTTCTTCTTGAGTGGCATAAATCTCAGGATACTCTTCTGCATAAAAAGCTTCCAATTCTGTAAATGTCTCATTTGCTTCTTCCAGGCTTTCATATTTGACACTCAGCAGTTCTTCAGCTTTTTCTTTTACAAAAGGGAGTTCTTGGGAAATTAATCCTTTTGTTATTGCCTGGTTAATGGCCTCTTCTGGATTGGGGATACTGTGCGTAATTCGGTTGTGGCAGGTTATACAATCTACTCTTTCCAGAAATTGCCCGGCGACATCTTCAGGGGTGACGTCTGAGGCAATATCATAATATTCGGTAACTGTGCCATCATCTTCAATAACACGCACATAGGGTATATCTTGCTCCAGCCGGTCGGTAGCCAGATACCAGACTTCGTTTTCTATATGCCAATGTATGCCTCGGCCCAATCCTTCTCGTTTTGTGCCGCCGCCTGTTTTGAGCACTAAAAACAGGCTTTTTTCCGTGTTGGCTACATCCGGTTCATAACTTCTAATTTCCCGCAAGCTATCATCGGAGAATTTTTCGGGGAAGTGGCAAGTTTCGCAAGATTCACGCGCCGGGCGCATGGCCCGGGAGTAAATAGGAAACTCGTAATCTTGAGTCAATGTCAAGTATACGTGACGTAAATCTCCGGCTTTACGGGAGAACTGGGTTGTCACGACATCACGCCCAATATGACATTCTACGCATTGCACACGGGCATGCGGGGACCGTTGGTAGGCACTATACTCTGGAGGCATTGTGTGACATGTCGTCCCACAGAATTCAGAAGAATTTGTATACGTCCAACCGTATACCGTCCCAGAAATTATGCTGGCGGTTAAGATCCCCATGAAAATAAATGGTAAGGCTCTTATCCATTTGGGACTACCCGGTGGGGGAAAGAAAAAGCGTCTTATTGCAGAAAAGATTTTGCGCATAATATTGTCCCTTTATCCAAGCAAATTTACATTTAAGTTTGATATCTTGATTTTCGCTACCACCTAACACTAGGGATTGGATGTTGGCGTTGGTTCCGGTGCCGGTTCAGGGGTAGGCGAGGGTTCTGGTGTTGGAGTAGGAGGAGTGTGATAACCTTGGGCAACGGCCGTAAGCTCTGGCATTTCTTTGACGGAAGCAAAACCCCCATTGTGACAATGTTGGCAAGCGTACGTCAAGGTGATATAGGGCATTACCTGCGTGCCGTCGGCCGTAAATTGAGGGGCATCAGGTTCACTATTTATAGAGAATTGGTGACTATGCAGATCGCCCGTGAAATTTTCTAAATCTCCCCAAGCTGACTGGCCCATAGGCGGCATGTGACAATCGACGCACTTGACCCCTAAATGTTTGCGATTATTTTGCACGGCATCATTTTGCCAATGACAAGATTCACACTGCTGCAAGATGCCATTGTTGGGATTAATTGCTTCATCACCATAAAGCGTGCTGGCATGTGGATCGTGGCATGTGACACAGGAGAGGGCAAAATGTTTTGAGTTGAAGAGCCCATCGTAGTGCACGTATTGTTCTTCAAAACCGTTTAAGGCATCAATAATGGCCGGGTTTTCGCGAGAGTGGCAATCCCCACACATTTGCGAGGCTCGGTCAACAGGCATAAACACCCCCATGGGGTCGGCCGAATGCCGGCTACCAGGGCCATGACATGCCTCGCACTGGATACCCTCATAAGCCCATGTGCCCTGGATGCCTTCACGATTATCCTGGTGCCCCTGAGGGGCGTATCCTGTGGTATGGCAGCGGGCACAGTCAAATATTTCTTCTTCGGCAATGTGTCCGGCTACCCATTCGGCAGTTTTACCCACCTCCTCATTGGCAAAATTATATTGAGTCGGGGCATCTGCTTCACCGGCAATCAAATAGCCATCATCCTTTAAGAAGCGCACTTTCCAACCAAATCCACCTATTACATAAGAAATGTCATTCCATGAATAACCTTCTGGTGGATTAGGAACACCATTAGTGAGTTCATCAAATGGAAATTGAGGCGGTGTGCCGTCAATTGCTTTGAGAGCGTGGGGATGAGCGGAGAGGGAAAACTTGGCGAATATTTCCTCGTGGCAGCTACCACATGTTTCGGAACCAACGTATGTCTGGCTAGCTGAGGCATCTTCACCAGCGGGGCCAACAGGGCCAATGGGACCAGGCGCACCAGCAGGCCCCACCGGACCAGCAGGCCCAGTTTGACCACGGCAGGCAGCGAGAAAAACTACCCATGTTAATAAGAAAATTATGCGGCGTATAGATTTTGAGCTCATTGTTTCTCTCCTCTTTGATTTCAGACAGTTATTTGACACAAATACCCTAATACTTTACTTCCGGCTGTTAAGTATTGAGGATTAAGTCATATACCTCACCTGGCTAGGTAAGGAGTGCCTGAGACAGCGCATGAAGCCCTAAAGGCAAAATGCTTAAATGGTCGCTCTAATTGATCCGAAAATTTTACCGACCACGGATTTGGTGTCTTGAAGCTCAATTCTGCGTGTCCATTCCCCGAAACGTTTGATCGATGTCTCTTTGATCTAAAAGGGGAAGGAATAATCCGCAAACATCTTAATTTTTTAACGAATTGATAAGTAAAAGCTATTCTAATCTTCACCTAATAAAATGGCAAATTTCCTGCTAATCCACCGCAAACTAGATACTTCATTCTCCTGGGAAAAAGCTGCTGGATAGCCCCAAATCTTGGAGGGGGTAAATTTTCATTTGCTTTGGTTTGGCTTAATTTACACCAGTACCTTGGTTGCTTCAGCCAGATTGAGCCGGTTCACGCGGCGAATGGCTGGCCAGGCCGCCAACAGAATAGTCAGCAAAATGCCCAGGCTGGTCAATGCAAAACTGGTGGGCGTAATCACCACGTCAAAGCGAAACAGTTCAGAGCTAAAGGCGTCACCTAATTGCAGGGCTACCAGGTAACCTAGCAGCAGCCCTGGAACCAGCGACAGCAGCCAAAGAATTATGTTTTCCGCGGTGATTTGGGCGGCGATTTGCCAGTTTGCTGCGCCAACAGAACGCATGGTTGCCAATTCTCTTTGCCTTTCTAGCACGTTGACTGTTGTGGCATTGAACAGCAAAGCGAAGGCCATGCCCAGGGCAAAGAGCAGCATGACGCCCATGAAGGTGTAGAAGAGATTCAGCATTTCCAACAGGTCATTGTACAAATCAGCTTTGCGAGCTACGCTGGCTACCCCTGGGAGATGATAAAGGTCGGTTTTGATGCGGCTGGTAACGGCCGTTTCCGTTTGCAGGTAGAGCCCGTTGAAAATGTCCATGGGGAAGGGGGACAGGTCCTGAGTGTCATCCAGGCTGACGTAAACGGCCGTATTGATCAACTCCTTTGTGGTACTGCTAAAGGTAAAGAGATGCTGGCCAAATGGGGTGTCCATCGTCACCTCGTCACCAATACGCAAACCCATTTCCTCGGCCAGGGCATCGGCCAGCACTATCTGATCATTACCCAAAACGGTCGTAACCACGTCCCCCTCTGGCAGTTGCAGCACGTGCATTTCCTGGTCAGGATTGATGGCCGTTAGCAGCACATCTTCCCGGCTGTCCCCCGCCAACAGTGTCACCGGCAGTTGGATGATTGGCTCCACGGCAGTGACCCCCTCCCAGCCAGCCACGATTTTCAAGGTACCTTCTGTTTGCGGCTGGTCGAAAACGGCCGTAATGTCCCAACGCTCCACATCGTTGAAGTTCCTGTCCAACAGGTTGGCCATCGAGTCAAACATGGCCCAAACCATCAGCACCAAAATAAAGGCAAAGACGATGCCCAGCCCCGTTGTGAGGGAGCGGCGGCGCAGGCGCAGCACGTTGCGCAGCGGCAGGCGCGCCTCCAACGGCAGCCGCAGCAGCTTTTCCAGCCAGTTCTGTTTTCCGTTAACCAGGGCAATCGCCGGATCAATGCGCATCGCTTCAGCCGGACTTAGGCGGGCAGCAGTGCGGGCCGGTCCAAAGCTGGCCAGCAAGCACAGCGCCAGGCTAATGCCCACGCTTTGCGCCACCACATCTCCATAGACCTCTGTTTGCACAAAAGGAATGCTTAATTCTTGAGCATAGGTGTTGGTTACCCAGGCTGCAAGAGGAATACCGCCAACTACCCCCACAACCAGCCCCACCAGCCCGATGCCCAGGGCAAACAGCAGGTAATGGCGCTGAACGTCCCCCGTGCTGTAGCCCAAAGCCTTCATTAACCCGACCTGCGGCTGTTGGGTGCGAACCATGCGCCCCAGCAGCACATAAACTGAAATGGCCGCTACCAGCAAAATAATGGCAGGCATCAGGTTAGCAATTTCGCGGTAACCAGCCACGTCTTGCTGCAAAAGCGCATTGGAGGGTTGGTCAGCTTGCAATATGGTAGTTTCAAGCTGGTAAGGCTGTAAAATGGCTTGTACCTCCCGCACAATGGTGTCGAGATCGGCCGAATCATCCACTAGTAGGGTAAAGTCGCTGACGGCGCCGGGGCTGCCGGTCAGGTTTTGTACTTTTTCTAATGGCAGCCACAGTACGGCAAAAGTACGCGCAGAGGGAAAGAGGTCTTGCTGGCTGGGACTGACGATGAGGTATTCGGGGCTGATGGCCACTCCAGAAACCTCTAGTTGTGCTGTTTCACCGTTGATAATGGGGGTAACGGTGTCGCCAGGCTGAATGTCGTAAATCTCGGCAAAGTGCGTTTCTACCAGCAGGGTGTCAGTAGTGTAGAAACGGCCGTTCTGCACCACTAATTGGTTAACCTCTGGCTGTTCTAGGCCGGGCAAGCCCACCAGCCGGGCCCGAATCGGTTCGCCATCAGATAGTTCGTAGCCGGTATCGCGAATAAGCCGCGGAGTAACGGCCGTTACGCCTGTCACCCCGCGCAGTTCGTCTGCTACCGCCAGAGGCGCTTTCGCCACAGAAAAAGTGACATCTGCAAAGTGCAGTGTCTCATAGGTACGGTCATACGACCGTTTCAGGTCACGATACGAGCCTACCAGCGCAATATAGGACGCTACGCCCAGCGCTACAATGACCATCAAGGCGAAGCTTTGCGCCCGGGCGGCGCGAAAATCGCGCAATGTCTTTCGCATGAGGAGCTTGTTCATGATCGTTTCCTTATGGGCAAGGGAAGGGATTCGTGATTAGAGATTGACCAGCCTCCAACCTCCCGTCTCTAATCTCCGTTCACCATGCCAGTTCGGCAACCAATTCCGGCTCATCTTGCACGGTAATGCTGTCAATTTCCCCGTCACTAAGGCGCACAATGCGGTCAGCCATGGGGGCAATGGCCGTGTTATGGGTGACCAGAATGACCGAAGCGCCTTGTTCGTGGTTCAAATTGCGGATCGCCTGCAAAACTTGGTGGCCGGTTTTCACATCCAGGTTGCCGGTGGGTTCGTCACACAACAGCAAAGCCGGGTTATTGGCCAGAGCGCGGGCAATGGAAACCCGCTGCTGCTCGCCGCCCGATAGTTCGGCAGGAAAGTGACTGGCCCGATCATGCAATCCCACAATGTGCAGGAGTTCCAGGGCACGGCTAGCAGCGGAACGGCCGTTGCTGCCGTTCAGCTTCAGCGCAAATTCCACGTTCTCGCTGGCGGTTAGGGTGGGAATCAGGTTGAAGAATTGGAAGACAAAACCCACCTGCTCACGGCGATAGCGCGTTAGCTGCTTTTCGTTGTAACGGGTAATGTCTTCTCCGGCTATCAACACCTGCCCGCTGGTAGGGCGATCCAACCCGCCAATCAGGTTGAGGGTGGTGGTTTTGCCAGAACCAGATGGCCCTAAGAGTATAATAAACTCCCCTGCGCCAATTTCCAGGTTCATACCCCGTAAAGCATGGACAGTCACAGCGCCCATTTTGTATTGTCGTGTCAAGTCGCGGCAGATAATCAGAGGTTCTTTCATGTCTTCACCCCACGATATTTTAGTTGGGCGCGGGCTTTAGCCCGGCCAACATCTCGCCCAACAACTTTTGTTTCATGGCTGGCAGGTCAATCTGGTCTGGAGCCATTAGCCAAATAAGTTCCAATCCTTCATGCATTGCCATCAGCGCAACGGCCGTTTCCCGCACATTGATATCGCTGCGGAACTCCCCGCTGGCTATGGCTTCTTGCAGCATTTGAATCAGTAAAGCCTTCACCTCCAGGAAGCGCTCCTGGATATTGCGCCGCCCTTCTTCCTCCCGCCAAATCAAGGCAAATATCTCAAACATCAGCGGTTGCACCTGAACGAGAGTCTCCAACTCTGACGAAAAACGGCCCACGAATTGCTGCAGCCGCTCAGCAACCGGACCCTCTGCTTCTGCGGCTTCTTGCAGCCAGCCAAACTGATTTTTCATCAAATCAGCTTGTATGGCGGAAAAGACCTCTTCTTTGCTATTGAAGTACCAATACAGTGTACCTTTACTGAGTCCGGCAAGGCTGGCGACGTCTTCCATGCGCGTTTTTTCAAAACCATTTTCTGCAAAAGCCGTCATTGCCGCTGCCAAAATTTGGGCTTTCCGCTCGGCGCTTACATCAGGACGGGGCATATCTATTCACCTCTCGAAAATTAACTGACCGGTTGGTCAACTATCAGTATAAAAGTTGCCGAGATCTGTGTCAATACCTAACTGACTGGTCAGTCAATTATTTAAGCTTTGGCTAGGAGAGGAACTGGCCGTTGCTGCTAGCAGGGGCGGCAGCAGAATCAATGCCAGCTCGGCGCGGGTGGCTCTGGGCCGATAAACTTGTCCCATTCTCCGGCTAGGCCGGTGCGCAGCGCGGGGGCGTCCAGCTAATTTTCACGCCGTTTTCTCCGCAGCAGCCAGCCCAAGCCTACGAGCGCCGCCGAGACGACCGCCAGCGGCCACAGAGGCCGACCTTCTTCAAGCAACAGCCGGGGCTGCAACGCGACGAAAGGAATGTGCTTAGCGGCGATTTGCCGGTAGCCTTCCATGCTGCCATCCACCTGGTAGCCAATCATGCGTGAGAGATTCTTGGCGGCGTTGGGGTGGTGCTGGGCGTACTGCACCATCATTTCACCCGATTCCTCCGGCTCGAAAATCTTGGCGGTAACGGCCAGTTTTCGCCGCCCCACCTGGATGGTCACCTCGGGGTTGGCCTGGATGTTGCGGAACCATTGCGCGGAACGGCCGTAACCCGAGGCTACATAATAGGTGTCCGTTGCCTGGTCATAATCTACCACTTCCAGCACAGCCTGGCGCGGCAGGCCGCTCTTGCGCCCAATGTGGTTGAGCAATAGGAAGCGATTGCCCAACAAGCCGCCCAATCCGGCGCGGAAGAGGTATATGGGAAGACGAAAGGCGAGGCGGGATAAGCCGGTGGGCGGTTTGACTCCGGCTGGCTGGAAATTGGGCTGCCTGACAGCTTCTGCCAACTTGATGACGTCTTCGTAGTGGAGCTGATCGTGATGCAGCCCCAGACGCAGGGTGAGAATCAGGTTAAGCCAGCCGAAGTAAGGATCGAAAATGGCTATGTTGCCCAACACATCTTCCTCTTTGCCTTCATAAAAATTGCAGACGTCACGATGCAGATCGCGCAGTTCGCTTTTGAGCTGTTCCAGGGAGACCGGTTTGCCTGGCTTATGGCGCGGAGTCCACAAAAAGCCCACCCACATGGGAAATTTGCCGTCACGGTAAAGGTCCGGAATGTCAGTTTTATAGGGTCTGGCGCGGAAGCGTTCCCCATACCAGCGGAAAAAACGCCAGGCAAAATGCACGTACGGCATGGCGGTGGACATCACCAGGTAATTGTGATTCAAAATTTCGCCAATGCTCCATTCTTTGGGTGCGGGTCGCTGCCAGATTTGGGCGTCGGTTAGCCCCGCTAAAGCGGCAAAGGCTGTTTCACGCTGGGTGGCAAGTAAATCTAGATACTTGGGAATTACGTGGTTGGGTTTGGCATCATTCATTGTCTTCTCTCTTTTGCAAACCATCAAGCAGCAGGGAAACGGCCGTTCCCGTCAGTCTCAACAAATCTACGTGCTCCGGGTCAATAGCCCACAGCAAAACCAGCCCTTCAAACTGCGCAGCGGCCGTCATGGCAACATCACGGGCATTGGCTGGGCGAAACTCACCTGCATCTATCCCTTGCTGAATGAGCACGGTTAGCAAATCAACAAGTTGGTGCAAATACACCAACATGCGCTCACGGAAAGCGCCTTCGCGGGCAGCGACGGCGTAGAATTCCAGCCAGATATTCAGGTAAGCGGTTAATTCTTCTACCGTGTCAGCCATCATTTGCTGCATAAGCTGGCATATTTTTTCGCGGGCAGAAAATGGTGCAGTTAGTATTTCGCCAATTTCGTCCATTTCAGCGGAAAAGAACTGGTCCAGAACGGCCGTTACAATGTCATCCTTGCTCTTGAAATGCCAGTACAACCCCCCTTTGCTCAAGCCAGATTCCTGCACGATGTCGTCCATGCTGGCTTGATAGAAACCCTTTTGCGCAAAAACGGCCGCTGCGGCTTCAATAATTTGCTGTTTTCGTGTGTCTGCATCAAGGCGTTTGTTCATTAGTCTGCTCTAAATATTACGTACATACCGACCGGTCAGTTTGTTATATGTTACCGCGGTCATTGTATAAAGTCAACAGTAAACCAGCGGTGACGTTGGTGATGTTGTCCTCGAGAGTAAATAAGACATGACAAACATCACCGGACGAAGGTGTCATTCGCAACTGTGAAGTGTGACTGAAGCCGTGTATCTTATGGTGAATTTAAGTGGCTTAGCCTGGGTGTCATGCCAGCAAGGCCACAGCATAGGAAGGGCGAGGTTAAGGAAAACTGAAGACGATCACCCGGCGATGTTTTTCCAAATGCTGCGCCCCAAAAAAATTTAGGAGGTAAACAGCCTTATGAGCATCAGTCGGCTAGCAAGCTCGATTCCGGAGTCGCCCACCCTCAGGCTCAATGATGAAGCGCGTCGTTTGCGGGTCAAGGGTGAGCCGGTCATTCACCTTGGCGGTGGTGAGCCAAAAAACAAAGCGCCCATCACGGCCATTCTTGGTTCAGCGGCCAAACTCAAGACCGGGGACATTAAATATGTTCCCACTGATGGGTTGCCATCGCTGAAAAAGGCCATTATTCGCTACACGGAGGAGAATTACGGCCGTTTGGTCGCCCAGGAAAATATCATCGTATCTACTGGCGCCAAGCAGGCCATTTACAACATACTCTTCACCATCATCAACCCCCAGGATGAGGTAATCATCCTGGCCCCTTATTGGGTCAGCTATCCGGACATGGTGCGCATGGTGTATGGCGTACCCGTCATTGTCAAGCCCGAAGATGGCACATTCCAGCCCCGCATCGACGAAGTCGAAGAGGTCATCAGCTCCTATACAAAAGCCATCATCGTCAACAGCCCCAACAACCCTTCGGGAGCCGTTTACCCGCCGGAATTTGTGCAGGCCTTGGTCGAGTTGTGTGAAAAACGCGGCATTTACATCATCATGGACGACATCTACCACAAACTCGTTTTTGATGGTAAAGAGGCTGCACCAGGATATCGCTTTTCCAACAAAGATATTGAAAGCACGCATATCCTGGTCGTTAACGGTGTCTCAAAGCTGTATGGCATGACCGGTTTTCGCATAGGTTGGGCAATCGCTCCCCAAAATATGGTTCGCGTCATGGCCAACATCCAAAGCCAGATCACCTCTTGCCCGCCTGTATTAAATCAGGCTGCAGCCGAAGGCGCCCTCACCGGCATGCAAAGCGTTACTGAGAATTTGCGGCTTACCATCCAAAATCATCGTGACGTGATGATGCAGGAGTTACGCAGCTTCACAGATATCATTGCCCCCAAACCGGCCGGAACATTTTACTGCCTGGCTGATTTTCGTGCTTATGGGCAGGACTCTGTTAAATTGGCCGAGTTTCTGCTCAAAAAAGCGCTGGTAGTAACTGTGCCGGGAGAATCTTTTGGCATGGAAGGCTACTTGCGATTGAGTTACTGTGGACCCATCAAAGAGATTCGTGAGGGCGTAGAGCGAATGAAATGGGCTTTGGATCCCAATGCACCCAATGAAATCTACATTGGCGATCGTAAACTGATCAGGGATTGGCTATGAACAACATACTCAATATCAAAACACCGGCAGAAGCTTATGCTTCTGCTTTAAAAAGTGATTACGACCTGGAAAACCACGGCTTACAAAACCTGCGGCATGTCTACTGGAATTTGCCGACCGAAAGCCTCTACGAAGAAATCGTTTTTCGCGGTGAGGGAAAAACAGCCAAGATGGGGCCGATTGTGGTGAATTCGGGCAAGCATACGGCTCGTGCTGCACAAGACAAATTTGTGGTGCGTGAACCAGAAAGCGAAGGGCATATTTGGTGGGGTGAATACAACCGGCCTATGAGCCCAGAGCAGTTTAATGAAGTGTATCATCGTCTCCAGGGCTTTTTGCAGGGGCGGGACGTGTTCGTGCAGGATTGTTACGCCGGGGCAGATGAAAATTATCGCCTGCCGGTGCGCATTATTAGTGAGTACGCATGGCACAGCCATTTTGCGCGTAACATGTTCATATTGCCGGAAAGCCGGGAAGAGTATCGCCAACACGTTCCGGACTTTACCGTACTGGCTGTACCTTCCTTTAAAGCCTTTGGTTCCATTGATGGTACTCGCACCAGCACTTTCATCATCCTCAATTTTGCCCAGCGCCTGGCCATCATCGGGGACTCAGCCTACAGTGGGGAAATAAAGAAATCGATATTCACCGTGATGAATTACTTGCTTCCTCTGGAGGGCGTGATGACCATGCACTGTTCGGCGAATCAGGGTGATGATGGAGATGTAGGGCTGTTTTTCGGCCTTTCGGGGACGGGGAAAACAACCCTTTCCGCTGACCCCAGCCGCCACCTGATTGGCGATGACGAGCATGGTTGGAATGATGACGGCGTGTTTAACTTTGAAGGTGGCTGCTATGCTAAGGTAATTCGTCTGTCACCCACAGCCGAACCAGAGATTTACGCCTGCACAGAACGCTTTGGCACAATCCTGGAAAATGTGATTTATGATCCGGTGACGCGTTTGATTGACCTGGATGATGATGCCATCACGGAAAACACGCGGGCTTCTTACCCCCTGGAATACATAGGCAATGCCTTGCCAGATAAACGTGGTGGTCACCCCAAAAACATCATTTTCCTGACGTGCGATGCGCAGGGGGTGCTGCCACCCATTGCGCGGCTGTCACCGGAGCAAGCGGTATATCACTTTATTTCTGGCTACACGTCTAAAGTTGGTGGTACAGAAGTGGGTTTGGGTGAAGAGCCGCAGATTACGTTTAGTGCCTGCTTTGGCGCGCCGTTTATGGTACACCATCCCATGTTTTATGCGGATTTGCTGCGGCGGAAGATGGAGCATTATGGCGTGACCTGTTGGCTGCTGAATACGGGCTGGGTAGGTGGCGCCTATGGCGTGGGCAAGCGGATTAGCATTAAGTACACGCGGGCGCTGCTAAATGCTGCCCTGAACGGTGACCTGAAGGACGTGCCCTATTACACGGACCCAATTTTTGGCTTCGAGGTGCCACAAAGCTGCCCCAACGTGCCTGATGAGGTGCTGCACCCGGCGCAATCGTGGGCCAGCGAGGCAGATTATATGGGCAAGTATCGCAGTTTGGCGGCCCGTTTTGTGAGTAATTTCAAGAAGTTTGCGCCGGAATGCCCACCGGAAATACGTGCGGCTGGGCCGAAGCTGTAAAGACTGGGGATTTGAGACCGGAGATTAGAGATTAGAGGTTTGGCAATCTCTAATCTCCAATATCTTTGGTTGGTTATTGGGGAATGCTTAAGTTGACTGTTTTTTCCAGGTGGGTTTAATGCCGGTGGTTTCCAGGAATTCGGTTTCTCGATTGTAGCGAAAGAGAGGTTGGAGGGCGTAACGGCCGTTTTCAACTCCGCAAAGTTCGCAAATTTGCAGGACTTTGCGACGGCCGTTGGGCAGCCGTTCCTGGTAAGTGATCAGCCGCAGAGCAGCGGCAATGATGGCCCGGATTTCCAGCAGTCCTAAGCCCAGGTTGGCCATCAAGCACATGATTTCCAGGCGCGACAGGCCATCTTCGACGCTGGTGCCGTGTATATTAGCCAGACCGGAGTACCCCTGGCTGAGTATGCTAACGATTTGCATGGCCTCGGCGCCGCTGGTTTCGCCCGTGACCAACCAATCGGGGCGCATACGTGCGGCGGTGGTTAGCAGGTCATCGATGGCGACGTTCGCCGAGCCACCCGCCTCCAGGTAAACCCTGCGGGGATGATTGACCTGCATTTCATGGATAGATTCAACAATGACAATGCGTTCATCCGGAGGGACGAGTTCGACGATGCGATTGGCCAGGGTGGTTTTTCCAGAAGCGGTGCCCCCTACCACGAGGATGCTGGCGTGGGCGGCTATGGCGCCGCGGTAGATGTCGATAGCCTCAGGGGTGATGGATCCCCATTTGATGAGATTTTCCCAGCTGACCTGGGCATTGTCGACCATTTTGCGAATGACGAGGGTGGGGCCAGAAACGGCCGTTGGCGGCAGAACGGCCACAAAACGAGAGCCGTCAGGCAGGCGGGTCTCGGCCGTGGTGTTATGAGATGTTAGCTGGGTTTTGGCGAGGGCCAGAACACGTTCAATTGTCTGGCGCAGGGCCTGATCATTGGCAAAGGAAACGGCCGTATCCACCAGTTTCCCCTGCCGTTCCACGTACACCTTGTTCGGCGCATCTACCATTATTTCCTGTATTTCTGAATCGGTGAAGAGCGAGGCCAGGGGGCCTAGGGCGGTTAACAGTTCAGCTTGAGACATGGGAACCTCCATTTACGGTAAGCGGCGACCGGTGAGCGGCCTTCCAGAATTGCATTTTGTTAACAGCATAAAGGATGGGCAGCCCGCGGCGCATCCGCCATTACCCCAGGGTAGCCTGTGGGGTTGCTCAGGCTATTCGCCCAGCCAGTCTTGTTGTAAAGCCAGGGCTACGGCTGCGGTGCGGGACTGGGTGCCGGTTTTGTTGAAGATGCTGTTCATGTGGAACTGCACGGTACGCTCGCTGATGCCCAGGCGGTAAGCAATTTCTTTATTGGTCAGCCCCTTGGCGGCCAGGGTGAGCACCTGATGTTCGCGGGGAGAAAAGGGGTGGGGCGAGAGGTCTACGTGGGAAACGGCCGTAACCATCTCCGCCAGCGCCTCTGCCTCCAGTCGCGCCTGGCGCGCCAGCTCTCCCAGTGTGGCTACCGCTGCCCTGGCCGGAAAATTATCGGTAGGCAGCGCCCGCTCGTAAGCTTGCACCTGGGCTAACAGTAAATCCAGCGTTTCCAGAAGGCTTCCAAGCGGTGTCTCGATGGTCATCTACTTACAAATAACGCCCAAACCAATCCAGCACTCTTTCCCACGCGTCCGCGGCTGCTTCCGCATGGTAAATGTGGGGGCGGCTGTCGTTGAAGAAGGCGTGGGGTGCGTTGGGGTAAATATGAATTTCATGGACTTTGTTGTGGGCTTGTAACTCTTTTGCAAAAGCACGCACGCCAGCGACGGGAATACCCTGGTCGAGTTCGCCAAAGAGACCCAGCAGGGGCACTCGCAATTTTGCGGTATCCTCTGGGCTGAGAGGACGGCCGTAAAACATCACTGCCGCGCCAAACTCCCCGGTTGACTCCGCAGCCGAAGAAGCTGCCAGTCCGCCGCCCATGCAAAACCCAACCACCCCTACCTGGTTAGGGGACACCTGGGTCAAGCTTTGCAAATAGCGAGCTGCGCCTAAGATTTCGGCCACGGCGCGGTCGCGTTCCAGAGCCATAGCCAGCTTTCGCGCCTCATCGGGTTCCGAGGCCGACTTACCGTGATAGAGGTCGGGGGCCAGGGCCACGAAACCAGCACGGGCAAAGCGCTCGGCTACATCTTTGATGTGGGGCAGCAGCCCCCACCATTCCTGAATGACCACCACGCCGGGGTAAGTGCCGGGTTCTGTGGGCTGCGCCAGGTACCCTGGCGTGCTGCCACTATTGGCGGGAAAATGGATCATCTTATTGTTGATTGCTGCCATTAAACACCTCGCTTATCGCACGAACGGTAGAAAAGTTTGATACCCATTCAAGCCGTTATCGGCCAGGAATGCAAATGTGGCCACGGCGGCCTTTACTACTTCTGTGAAATAGTCTGAATCCAGTTTGTCTAATTCGTCTTGGATGGTGTGGTAGTAGGGATTAAAGTCATCGACATCTTCAATAACCAAAATGGCCGGATAGCCCATATCCCAAAAAGCACGATTATCGCTGTAATTACCCAACCAATTGTCGACCAGAATTTCTGGATCGAGTGTTAAATCGTGCCTTTCCACCATTTGCGAGAATATGTGCGCCATGGTAATTGAGCCTGGCAAGGCACTGCGGGCATAGAGGTCCACAGAGAGATTAGCATCTGAATTGTAGCCAATCATATCCAGGTTGAGAACGCCTAGAATGTTTTCGCCATTTTGTTGGGCCTCGTTTGCATAAGCGATGCTGCCCAATAAGCCTTGTTCCTCACCGGTCCAGAGGGCAAAACGCAGAGTGTAGTCCCAGGCAAACTGGCTCAGGATGTCGGCGGCGATGAGCACGCCTACACTGCCGCTGGCGTTGTCATCAGCACCGGGTGCGGTGAGATTAGGCGAAAAATTACTGGTGGAATCTAGATGGGCACCAATAATAAAGACCTGGTCGGGGTAAGCCTGCCCGCTAAGTTCCCCAATAACGCTTGTGCCAGCAAAGTTATTTGCCTGCCAGCTATGGAATGTGACGTCAAGACCAAGATCCGTAAAATGCTGCCCCACAAATTGAACTGCGTTCTGTATTGGTAAACCACTGCCTGTGTAGCGTGTGGTTAGTGTGTAGGGCTCACCACCTGCTTCAATAGGCAGTTCTCCACTTAGCTGAGCATTATAGGCCACAACGGTGGCGGCATCTACTTGCTCGATGAGGGTATGGATATGTGGCGCGCTTACAGGCTGCGAAAGACCTGCTGTGGTCCCCAATATAGGGATGCCGGTGAGGATGATAATTATCAGCAGAATTAGCCAGCGTTTATTTGAAGCTTCGGGCAAGGGGGCCGCCTCCTGAAAGGTGCGGGACAATTGTCTGTATATTGCCCTGCCTGAGGTTGGCTACGCTGCACTGCCGCAATCAGGGCTTCCGGACTGGCACTGTAATCTACCGGTAAAACGGCCGTTTCCAACGACACTCCGGGAATGCTTTCCTGGGCCAAGACGCTCACAATTTTTTCAGTGAGATTTATGGTGCTGCCCCCGAATGGCTCAAAGCTGGTTAAAAGCAGCTTCATACTGCATCCCTTGTGGCGTCATTAGCTGCTTCGCCATCGGATTGATAGGCGTTGAGGGCTTGTTGAACTTGCTCGATGCCCACGTGCTGCACCAGGAAATGGGCCACGGCCGATTTCTGCTCTGCTTTGGTGGTGTCGGGGGAAGGCAAGGCCGCTCGGCGCACCCACTCCCTGATTTCAGGTACATGGGTGATTGCTTCCTTGAGTTCAACCATGTCGGGTAAAGTGCAGGTTTGTATCATTTCCCGTACAACGCTGTCAGCGCTAAGGGATGGAACGGCGTCTCTAACACCAATACCTTCGCCAAAAAATAGCGTAAGTTGAGCGGTTGTGTAAGATACGGGTTTTTACCGACCAAGGAAAAAATTCCGCAATTACACAACCACTCAAGATGGATATTTTAGCACTTTTACAACCGTTGAATCCGATTGTCGCAAAAACGACTCTACAGCAGATGGGTCTCATCATTTATGCCCTGTTGGCGATGACAGGTCGAGTGACGATGTTGGGCCTATCGCGTTGGACCGACGAAGGTGGCAGTTATCGAACGGTGCAACGTTTTTTCCAGACAATCATTCCCTGGGCACAGGTGATGTGGTCTTTCTTCTGTACCCATCTTAAGCAAGCTGAGGGCGTCTACGTGTTGGCGGGTGATGAATGTGTGGTCACCAAATCGGGCAAGCTAACGCACGGATTGGACCGCTTCTTTTCATCCTTGTTTGGCAAACCGGTTCCCAGTGTAGCCCTGTTTGCCTTATCGCTGGTCAACACAGGCGAGCGCCGCGCTCATCCGGTGATGGCCGAACAAGTGGTCCGCACCGAGGCAGAAAAGGCAGTGGCTAAGAAAAACGCCCAGCAGAAGAAAGCCAAGAAACAGCAAAAGAAGAAGGGGAAACCCGGACGACCCAAAGGCAGTAAGAATCGGAACAAAGGCGTGGTGACCTTAACCCCAGAACTGACCCGCATCCAAGCGATGATCAAGCGTTTTCTGGCCTTGGTTGGCAACACCATTACGCTGACCTACATTGCCTTGGATGGCCACTTTGGCAACAATAATGCCCTACAAATGGTGCAGCAGTGTGGCCTCCACCTCGTTTCCAAATTACGCCATGATGCGGCGCTGCACTTTCTGTATGAAGGCAACAACAAGCGCCAGAAGTATGGTGGCAGAATTGACACGACTAACATGCCGGCCCGGTATTTGCAGGAGACAACGACCGCTGACGGCATTCGCACAGACATCTACCAAGCCACCATGTTGCACAAAGAGTTTGCCCAAGCGCTCAATGTGGTCATCATTGTCAAAACGAAGCTGGCAACCGGGGCAACAGCCCGCGTGATTCTCTTTTCCAGTGACCTGCTGTTAGGCTGGGCCCAGCTAATCGACTATTATCAGCTTCGTTTCCAAATCGAATTTAATTTCCGCGACGCTAAACAGTACTGGGGCTTGGAAGATTTCATGAATGTCAAGGAAACGCCGGTGACCAATGCCATCAACCTATCGCTCTTCATGGTCAGCGTCTCCCAGCTTTTATTGCGTGACCTGCGGCAAGAGGATTCAACTGTTAATGTGCTAGATTTGAAAGCGTTCTATCGCGGCCACAAATATGTGGTCGAAACGTTAAAATTGCTTCCGCAAAAACCAGACCCAATTTTATTGGGCACGATTTTTGACAGGATTTCCCGACTAGGCAGGGTACATAACCCTCAGCCTTGCCTTAATTCGCCATGAATTGGCAAAGGTATTGTAACACGTTGAATTCTTTATCTTCTAGTTCTAGTTTTTTCATGGGGATTAATAAACCTTTGCGAAATTTGCTTCTGATTATAGCATAGGTGCGGAGGTGTGTATGGCAAACCCGTTTACCCGTTTTCTTAGCCAATGGTCGGCAGACGGCCGTTTCCAACAGTTTATCGCTTACTGGGATGCCCTGGAGCTTGTGGTGGTGCAGGTCTACCGGCAGAAAATGTCGGTGGCTGAAGCGCAGCCAGAATATGCGCGGGTGTGGCCGTGGCTGCGGCAGCATTACGGAACCTGGGCGGATGAGTTACGGCCGTTCTGGCAGATAACCAAAGCCGCCGGCGCTCCCACCGCCATCGACCCGTTCCAACTTTTGCTTGATATTTCCCATCCCCAGGCAATTTTGGATAATTGGCCTGCTATGCAGCACCTGCCTGCCGCTAGAGAAGCATTAAACCAGTACATCCTCAGTCACAGCCAGCAGAATAATGCCAAATCAAATTAAGCCACACCTGAAGAGAAGCCGCCAAATTTGACAGCCCTGCTCCTTGCCAGTACACTGACTTTCTAACAATAAAAGGTGTGGGCTGCCCAAACGAGCCTTCTCAATCAGGTTCCCCTGCATTTTGCAACTAATAGACATCAGACACTCGTCTACTTCTCTGGTCCAAACCAGCAAGAAACAAATTTGTGCTGATGCAAATCAGGTGATGTGCGCCTTAGTCAATCCTAAGCGATTAAGTGTTGCCTGTTGATAGGCAGACCACGCCAACCCATAAAATTCAAGGAGGTGAGAGCATTGCCTAAAGTTGAAGCACGATCCAATGAATCACAAGAACAACTGCTGCGCCGCTTCCGCAAGGAAGTCATGAAGAGCCGCGTCCTGGCGGACGTACGCCGCAAGCGCTGGCACATTCCCAAAAGCGAACTGCGCCGCATTAAGGCCAAGAAAGCGGCCCGCCGCATGCGCCGTGTGCAGCGATTTAACCGCTAAAATCGCCGATTTTGTGATTGTGAAAACCCCCAGTTTTGCTGGGGGTCTTTTTTTGAGCAAAATGTTGTTTTCTCACTGGCAGGTGATAAACTACAGGACAAAATTTTCCCAAAGAAGGGGGTGAATACGCTGCCAAAGGTAGTTTTGCGCAACAACGAATCGCCAGAGCAAATGCTGCGGCGCTTCAATAAAGAAGTAGTCAAGAGCAAAGTCTTGGCCGATGTGCGCCGCAAACGTTGGTTTGTCTCCAAGAGCGAACTGCGGCGCATTGAAAAGAAAAAAGCAACACGCCGCGCCCGCCGCGTTCAGCGGACTGGCGAATAGTTTTTGCCCCCTTATAGACAGTATGAGACCCGAAGCGCGAATCCCGCCTTCGGGTTTTTTCTTTTTGGTGAGGCATAGCGCAAGAGCTGGTCCGGTAGGGCAGGCGTCAGGTTGGGTGCTAGAGGTGTGCGCTATAATGGCAGCATGAAGAGCAGATGGCATTGGGCAGCGGTGTTTGTATTACTGTTGGTTGGAGGGGTAGCCGCAGTTGGCGTGTGGCTGTTTGGGGATTTGCCTGCGCCTGCCGACATTAGCCAGCGGTTGGTGCCCCCCAGCGTGCGCATTGTAGATAGAAACGGCCGACTCCTCTATGACGTGCTGGATGCCGAATATGGCCGGCACACCAACCTGACCCTCAGCCAGATACCTCTCACCCTGCAGCAGGCCACCATTGCCACCGAAGACCGCAACTTCTACGCCAACCCCGGCGTGGACGTGCAGGGCATTGCCCGCGCCTTCTGGATCAATCTGCGCGGCGGCGAAGTGCTGGCCGGGGGCAGCACCATTACCCAGCAGGTGGCCCGCAACCTGCTGCTAGACGCCGACGAGCGCGCCGACCGCTCCGTGCGCCGCAAGCTGCGCGAAAGCTGGCTGGCCTGGCGTGTTGCCCGCCAACTGCCCAAAGAGGAAGTGCTGGCCCTCTATCTGAACCAGATGAACTACGGCGCGCTGGCCTACGGCGTGGAAGCTGCTGCCCAAACCTACTTTGGTAAACCCGCCGTTGACCTGACCCTGGCCGAAAGCGCCCTCATTGCAGGACTGACCCAGGCCCCCGCTCTCTACAACCCCTTCACTAACCCCGACGCCGCCAAAACACGGCAGTTGGTGGTGCTGGACCTCATGCGCAAGGCAGATTTCATTACCCAAGACGCGCATGATCTGGCCGTCCGCCAGCCGCTGCAGTACGCCGCCACGCCGTACCCCGTAAATGCCCCCCATTTTGTGATGATGGTGCAGGCCGAACTGGACGCCCTCTTTACGCCGCAGCAGCTTTACGAAAGCGGCGGCCTGACCGTGCGCACCACGCTGGATTTAGACTGGCAGCAGCACGCCGAAACTATTTTGGCCGAGCAGCTTGTGCGGCTGAATCACCCGGCCGATGGCGGCCCCAGCCATAACGCACAAAACGGGGCGCTGGTGGCCCTGGACGTGCCCGGCGGCGAAGTGCGGGCGCTGGTGGGCAGTCCTGACTATTTTGATGCGGAGAGTGGCGGGGCGATCAACATGGCCATTCAGCCGCGCCAGCCCGGTTCGGCGCTGAAGCCGCTCATTTATGCCGCCGCCCTGGACGCGGAAACGCCGCCGGTGTGGACGGCCGCTACCATGCTGCCCGACGTGCGCACCGCCTTTACCACCAACGAGGGTGAGAGCTACGTGCCGGTGAATTTCTCGCGGGACGAGCATGGGCCGGTGCTGCTGCGGCAGGCGTTGGCCTCCTCGCTGAATATTCCCGCGGTGTTGACGCTGGATGCGGTGGGCGTGGACGCGGCCGTGGCGCTGGCCGAAGAGGCGGGCATTCACACCCTGGGCGACCCCGACGAGTATGATTTGTCTTTTGCCTTAGGGGGCGGGCCGGTGCGGCTGTTGGATTTAACGGCCGTTTACGGGGCCTTTGCCAGCGGCGGCTACCGGGTGACGCCCCACCTCATCTTGGACGTGACAGACGCACAGGGGGAAGTGGTGTACACGGCCGTTCCCCCCGACCCGGTACAGGTGCTGGACGAGCGCGTCGCCTGGCTGATCAGCGACATTCTCAGCGACGACGAGGCGCGGCTGCTGGGCTTTGGCCGCAACAGCCTGCTGAACATTGGCCGCACGGCCGCCGCCAAAACCGGCACCACCAACGATTTCCACGACAACTGGACGGTGGGCTACACGCCGGACCTGGTGGTGGGCGTGTGGGTGGGCAACGCTACCAACGAACCCATGCACGACGTCACCGGGCTGAGCGGCGCAGGGCCGGTGTGGCATTATTTCATGCGCACGGTGCTGGCCGGGCAGCCGGACAAGCCCTTTGCGCAGCCGCCGGGCATGGTCATGGTGGAGGTGTGCGCCCTTTCCGGCCTTTTGCCAACGGAGGATTGCCCCTACCGCCAGCGGGAATGGTTCCTGGCGGGTACGCAGCCGGTGGAGATGGACAGCTTTTACCAGCGGGTAACGCTGGACAGGGCGACAGGGCTGTTGGCCAATGCGGCTACGCCGCCGGAGCGGCAGGTGGCGCAGTTGGCGCTGGATTTACCGGCGCAGTTTCATCCCTGGGCGCGGGCGGAGGGACTGCTGCTGCTGGATGATTTGCTGCTGGCCAGTGGGGGGAGCTGGTGATGGGGAGGAAACGGCCGTTTCCTCCAATCAAACTTCCTTGCGCCTGATAGCTCCAGACCCCTATGCTCTCTTTCGCCTCAGCCCTACCATGCCGGAGGCGGCGCAGCGGCTACGGGTGGAGGCGGTAGCCGCCAGCGCCGACCTGCGGGAGGTGACGCTGTGGCTGGACGGTGAGCCTTTGGCGACGCTGGCCCAGCCGCCCTATGCGGCGTGGTGGCCTTTAGCCGAAGGGACGCATGAGGTGTGGGCTACGGCCGTTACTGTGCAGGGGGAGGTGGTAATGAGTACGGCCGTTACCTTCACGGTGAATGCAGTTGAAGAGTAGGGAGTGATGAGTTATCGATTGTTAAAGGGCTGGCGACGGACTCACTGCTCCTGTTTCGGCATGACGTCCACAATAAATTGATCGAAATCTAGTTCGCCTGGCGATTGCCCATATCCCGTTAATATCGCCGCGGCCTCGCTTCGATGATGTGTCAGGTCATTTACCACGTGCATGATTGTTTGCCAACGGGTTCGTTTGCTTTCCCCTTGCGACCACCAAATTGCATTCAGCTCGTCGTCCGACAGGTCTGCGACGTACGCCAGCCACGCTTTCTCCTCGTCTTCCCAGCGTTTCTTCAGGCTTACCGCATTGGCGAAATGGCTCTCGTCGAGAACACCTGCGTCTTCGATTTCCTGCAGCGCCACCCGCCAGCCATACGCAGTATCCAATGCATGAACCAGCGTACCACGCAAGCTGTGCCAACCTGGATCAGGTGTTGCTGCGCGGACAAATTCCTCTGAGGACACTTTCTCACAGGCGTGCAAGACGCGCATATCCGCCCAAAACGTGTAGGAAACCAGTGTCACAATATCTTCCTTATGCATGATTTGATTATATCTTTCTGAATGAATAAACCAAGGAGCCTAATACGGCCGTTCCCGACCCCTCCCAAAAAAGATTAAGATCGTTTGCTAAAAAGATCAAGACGATAAAAGATGCGCATCTCTCCATCAAGAGACGGGCATCTCTTAATGAAGAGACGGGCGTCTTTTGAACGGCTTGCCCATCTAGCGAACCGCCACGCATCCCGCCTCACTTTTCCCTGCCTTTGTCACGGAACCACCCATGCTGCATCTAAACTAGAGGAATGGCCCGAAACAGTGGCTACCTTTTCCAAAGACAAAAATTCAACTAATATGTAAGGGAAAGTTCGATACACATGCAAGTACAGCGGTGCGGGAGCCTTGCATCCTGTGTGAATGACCCCGCCTAATTGGAGGATAAAATGGCTTTACTGAAAGAAGACGATCGTCAACATTTGATCAACGAATTTAGCGCGCTGACCGAGCCGGTCAAAATCATCGTGTTTACACAAAAAATGGAGTGTCAATACTGCGCCGAAACGCGGATGATTGCCGAAGAGGTGGCGAGCCTGTCAGACAAAATTTCCGTGGAAGTGTTCGACTTTGAGACCCATGCCGAAATCGCTGAGGAGTACAACATCGACAAGATTCCGGCTACGGTCATTATGCGCGGCGGCGACCAACCCAAGGATTATGGCATTCGCCTCTTCGGAATTCCTTCCGGTTACGAGTTTTCCACCTTAATCGAAGACATCATGATGGTTTCTAAGGGCGAATCTGGCCTGGCGGCGGAAACAAAAGCTTGGGTGGCGAATTTGACCGAGCCGGTGCATATGCAGGTATTCATTACGCCCACCTGTCCCTACTGCCCGAGGGCCGTCATTCTGGCCCACCAACTGGCTATGGAAAGCGACCTCATTCACAGCGACATGGTGGAAGCGATAGAATTCCCCCATCTTTCCAATAAGTACCACGTCCAAGGCGTGCCGCGCACAATCATCAACGAGACCGTTCACATGGAAGGGGCAGCCCCGGAAATGATGCTGCTGGGCAAGCTGAAGGAAGCGGTAGCGTAAGAAGCAAGAGCGAGAGCAAGAGCTAGAGAAAGAAGAGGATTTTCCTCTAGCTCTCGCTCTAACCTCTAGCTTTGAAGGGGTGAACGATGGATTTAGGTTTGGGCTTGGGTCTGTCAAATTTGGGGATGGAGCAAGAAAATGACTACGACGTGGTCATTATTGGCGGTGGACCGGCGGGGGCGTCGGCGGCCATTTACACGGCCCGTTCGGAGCTAAAGACGCTGGTCATTGACAAGGGCCTGACGGCCGGTGCGCTGGGCATTACGGGAAAAATTAGCAATTACCCCGGCGTGCCCGGTCCGGTGACGGGGGCCGAGCTGGTGGAAATTATGCGCCAGCAGGCGGAATCCTTTGGCGCGAAGTTTATCACTGACAAGGTGGTAGGCGTGGATATGCAGTCCAACCCCAAGGCGGTGATGGCCGGAACCGGCACCTTTACGGCCAAGGCGATCATTTTGGCGACGGGTTCCATGGGCCGCACCAACGTGGCCAAGGGTGAGGAGGAGCTGTTGGGGCGGGGCGTGAGCTACTGCGCCACCTGCGATGGGGCGTTTTTCCGTGACCAGACGGTGGCCGTCATTGGCAACAACGATGAAGCCCTGGAAGAGGCGATTTTCTTAACCAAGTATGCGGCGAAGATTTTCATGATTGTGCCCACGCCGGAATTTAAGGCGCGGGATTTCCTGGTGCAGGAAGTGACCGCCCACGAGAAAATCGAGGTGCTGCTGGGGACGCGCCTGAAGGAAATTATGGGCAGCGAATTGGTGGAAGCTATCCGCGTGCACCCCCGCAGCGGCGCAGAGCAGGTGCTGCCGGTAACGGGGGCCTTTGTGTATTTGCAGGGTGGCAAGCCAATTACCGATTACTTGATGGAGCAGTTGCAGACGACGCCAGAGGGGTGCCTAGTGGTGGACAATGAGATGCAAACGGCCGTTCCGGGCATATTTGCCGTCGGCGACCTGCTGTGCACCCATATCAAGCAGGCGGTTATTGCCGCCTCTGACGGGGTGATTGCTGCCATTGCGGCGGACAAATACATTCACGGGCGCAAGAAATTGCAGACTGATTGGAAATAGTTTTCCTGCTTCTAACCTGTATTTATGAAGCGTGTGCTGGTCTAGCGCACGCTTTTTTGTTTTGTAGGAAAATCGTGACTTGTAATTAGCAAGGTTTTGGTGTTTACTGAGCAAGTATCGTGATATGGCAGTTTGCGCTGCCGTTTTACAATTTTTAGAAAAATGTTCATTATAACTGGAGGTTTTGCATGATTCGTAGATTCGTTGTTTTGGCGGGCTTGCTGCTGGCAGCCCTGATTTTGCCATTGCAGCTTCGTGGGCAGGAAACGGCCGTTTCCCTGCCTGCCCCCGGCTTGCCGACAGACCAGATTATTATCCAATTTAACAATTCAGGAATAACCCGCCACCTGGAAGCAATTGCCGCAAATGACCTGATGCCGGCATTGAGCGAGACGGCAGGCGTATCTCTGAGCTACGTGCGGGCAATGGGACTGGAAGCTCACCACGTGCTCAAATTGCCTTCCCGGCTGCCATTGGCGGAAGTGGAGGCAATTGCCGCAAACTTGCAGCAGCGGGATGACGTGCTTTATGCGATTCCGGACCGCATCAAACAGCATTTTGACCCACCGGGTAACCAGCCGGTTGATGTGGAAGGGGATGATTTATCGATTTACCTACCGGTAATATTGAGCCCTGACCCGGTGGCGGTGGATCCTTTGCGTGGGCAGCAGTGGCATTATGATTATGTGCCAGGTTCGTCCGAGGGCATCAATTTGTACAATGCCTGGGGTATCTCCACCGGTTCGGACAGTATCGTGGTGGCAGTTATTGACACAGGCATCTTGAATCATGCAGATTTAGCAGGTCGTACTGTCCCCGGATATGATTTCATCCATGATTCCTTGGTTGCTAACGATGGAAACGGCCGTGACAACAATCCGCTGGATTCCGGTGACTGGATTACCTCCGCTGAAAGCAGCAGTGGTTACTTTTCCGGCTGCCCGGTGACAGACAGCTCGTGGCACGGAACCCATGTGGCTGGCACCGTTGGCGCCGCCACCAACAATGGCTTAGGCGTGGCCGGGGTCGACCAAAAAGCGAAAATATTACCCGTGCGCGCATTAGGCAAATGTGGTGGATATGAATCGGACATTGTTGATGGCATTTTATGGGCAGCAAATCTACTGCCAGGTCTGCCCAACCCCAACCCCGCAAATGTGGTAAATTTGAGCTTGGGTGGCGGAGGGACTTGTTCTACGGCAGAGCAAAATGCGTTTAACCAACTGCGCAACGCGGGGGTAACGGCCGTTGTGGCTGCCGGCAATAATAACGTAGACGCCGCGGGTTTTAGTCCTGGCAACTGTGCCAACGTTATCACCGTCGCCGCCACAAATCGCAATGGAGGACGCGCCTATTACAGTAACTACGGTGCAGTGGTTGAGGTAAGCGCACCAGGCGGCGCTCAAAGCTATGCCAATGATCCCAATGGTGTATTGTCTACCCTGGATGGCGGAGCCACGACTGCGTTGAACAACAGCAGTTATGAGTTTTACCAGGGCACCAGCATGGCTGCGCCTCACGTAGCTGGTGTGGTGTCATTAATATATAGCGTCCATCCTGGTTATTCTCCCAGCCAGGTGCTTACCTTATTGCAAACGACGGCAAGGCCGTTCCCTTCAGGAAGTAGTTGCAATACATCCATTTGCGGCTCTGGAATTGTAGATGCATACCAGGCGCTCGGGGGTTCCGTTTCGCCTCCACCACCTCCGCCTCCTAATCCCTTTACGAACCCAGGATTTGAAAGCGGCGCTACTGGATGGGTTGAATTTTCCGCCTTAGGGTGGCCACTGATTATTAACTCGGGCTTTCCTTCGGGTGTGACCCCCCACAACGGAAGCTGGTTGGCTTGGTTGGGAGGCGACTACGACGAAACTGCTTATGTCCAGCAGCAAGTATCCGTACCCTCTGCGGGATCATTCCTTTCCTATTGGCAATGGATCGGCTCTGATGACGTATGTGGTTTTGACTTTGCAAATATCTTAGTAAATGGGACGAGTGTACATCAATACGATTTATGCTCTGACGCGAACACATTTGGCTGGTCGCAGAAGGTGATTAATCTGGCTGCTTATGCTGGACAAAGTGTTACCTTACGCATCCGGGTAACCACGGATTCTTCTTTAAACAGTAACTTACTCCTAGATGATTTTAGCTTTCAAGCTAGTCTCACGACTGCTTCGGTAGATAACGAAAGACCGCAACCCTCTGCGGAGGCTACAGCGACAAAGTAAGCCGCTTCGAAATTATCAATCAAGGGGTTGGCGGTTGATAAAATGTAACAGAACTTTCTTAATGGTGCGGTGAACTGATTCTCAATGCGCCGCACCATTAAGATTGGTTAAATTTCCGAAGAATGAACAATCTTGACCCACAGTTTGTTGATCAAGAACGGTTAAGCCCAAAGCGCTGGCGAAACTGATCCATGGCCGATTCGCCTTGCAGAATGGGGTTATCGGCAATGGTGAGTAAGGTTATCTGCCGTTGGTCATTTTTCTGATGATAGATGAGGCGGAAGAAGGGGGCCTGGTAACACCACAAGGGTAAAGTTTCACTGATGAGGCGGGTATTGCCATCTGGAACTTGCAGCACAGATTTCAGCATTTGTTGCGTAACGGCCGTTACCTCAGACCCTACCAGTGTGCGCCAGGCGGGATTTAGTCGCCGCAGTCCATCTTGGAAGATTTCCGTCATGCCCACCCGCCATTCGGCAGGGGCCAGCCGGTACATGGGTGGGCGAAAAGCCGGGTCCCACACGTGGCGCAGCACGTTCAGGGTATGGATGGCGTGATTGTGTTGGATACGGCCGTTTCCCACTTCAGCCAGCCCTTTGTGCAGCGCACCCATATCTAGCAGCGAGAACGGTTCGGTCAGTCCTAAATCGGAAACCGAATTTCCTCGCGCCCAATCCAATTTTTCTTGCGGTGTGACGCTGGCAAATACGCCTAGTAAATCATTGTGATGGGCAATAATTTGCGCAGCGGGCAAGCTGCCGTCGTAGGTGCTGTGCCCATCAGCCACCAATGTCACCCGATAGCCCAGAGCGTCGGCGGCGCGCACGGTGGTATCCACGCAAAATTCTGTTTGCAGCCCGGCAACAATCACGCTTTGCACGCCTCGCGCATTTAGCTCCTCGGCCAGGGGCGTCATGTGGAAAGCGTTAGGCGTATCCTTTTGAATGACGATATCCCCTTCCTGGGGGGCCAGCGCCGGGTGAATGTCCCAACCGGGGGTGTGCGGTGCGTCCGGCTCGTCAGGGCCGCCATTGTTTTGCGCATAGGCAATAACAAGTCCAGCCGCCCGCGCCTTAGCCAGCAGGCTGACCAACCGTGAAAGCAGTGCATCAACTTGATAAACCGGGTTTGGGGAGAACATATTTAACTGAGTATCGATCAGTAAAAGAGCGGTGTCGCGGTTCATAGGCATTTGTCCTGTACCTGGTAATCAGATTTCAGAAATTTAATCACCATCATTGTACATGGCTGCCGAAATTTTAGCATGGGCAAGCGTGATTACGGCCGTTTTACGTTTCCATCATACATTCTATATCTGAAATCAACAGCAATTAGCGTCTGCCGGTTTCAATGGGGCAGTCTCAGTGACCAACCAAAAATGTGCACCGTCTGCATGGTGTGCATAATATGCATACAAAGCGGGAAATGCATAATATGACATCTGTCACACAGGATGCTGACAAAAGTCACTTACAGGCGGCATTGTGCTGCACTATCATTTGCTTGTAAATGTGCAATATTTCACAAGCAAGGATCTGATGATGGCTGAGATGCTGACCGCCAAGGAAATCCAGGACTTATTACAGGTAGATCGTTCTACAGTTTACCGCATGGCTGAAGACGGCCGTTTACCGGCCATCAAGGTTGGGAAACAATGGCGTTTTCCGGCAGCCCGGGTCGAGGAATGGTTTCAGGGGCAAATGGGGAGCCTTGCCACAGCAGCAGCTCGCAAGCCCATGATTGCTACCATTCCTGAACCTAATCCAATTCAGGACGATCTAAACTCCCTCTTGCCCCTGGAATGTGTACAGCTTATCCAAGATAGCTTTGCTAAAGCCTTAAACACCATGTTGGTAGTTACAGACATGGAGGGGCACCCGATTACCACGGCCAGCAACCCCTGTGGATTATTCAAGGCCGTTATCACGGGAGACGAAGCGCTGCAGCGTTGTGTCCATAGCTGGCATGACCTGGCAACCATGTTGTCATTGGAACCTCAATATCGCAAAAGCCATTTGGGATTGCTTTGTGCGCGCAGCATGATTCGCGTAGGTGCTGAATTAAAGGGTATGGTCGTGACCGGCTGTATTGCTCCGGCAAATTGGCCTCCACCGGCCAATGAAATTGCCGCCATGGCGGCAGAGTTTGGGCTGGATCAGGAAATAATTCTTGAAAACCTCGATAACGTCTTTTATCTCGACTCAGTTCAGCAAACTAAAGTTATAAGTTTCCTGCCTCAAATAGCCAATATCCTGGCCCACATTATTGACGAACGCCGGCAGCTCTTGGGTCGGTTACAGGCCATTGCTGAACTGACTTCCCTGTAGGAGAAAGTGATGAAAAAATTGTTGATTTTAGGTGCAGGAACCGCCGGGACCATGGTGGCCAATAAGCTAAGTCATGTACTTAGCCGGGATGAATGGAAAATCACCATTGTTGACCAAGATGAAACCCATTATTACCAACCGGGTTTCTTGTTCATTCCCTTTGGCATTTATGGCGAAAATGATGTCATCAAACCCAAGCGGGATTACATTCCCCCTGGCGTTGAGATGATTGTTTCCGAAATTGAGCTGATTGAGCCGGAACAAAACCGGGTGCGCATTGCCAAAGACAATCGTTACCTGCATTACGACTATCTGATCATCGCCACCGGCACGCACCCCGCCCGGAAGAAACACCTGGGCTGACTGAGGGCGAATGGCGCAAATCTATTCACGATTTTTACACCTATGAAGGGGCAGTGGCCCTGACCAAACATCTGCGCACCTGGCAGGGTGGCAAGCTGGTGTGTCACATCATGGAATTGCCCTACAAATGCCCGGTGGCCCCGCTGGAATTCATCTTCCTGGCCGATTGGTACTTCCACGAACACGGCATGCGTGATAAGGTGGAGCTAACCCTGGTGACACCATTGCCCGGCGCATTTACCAAACCACGAGCGGCGCGCTTGCTAGGCAACACCCTGGAAGAGAAAAATATTCACATTGTGCCGGAATTTTATCCGAGAGCGGGTTGATCCAGAACGCAAGGTGCTGGTCTCCTATGATGAGGAGGAAGTGCCCTACGATTTGCTGGTGACGGTGCCGGTGAATATGGGGGCGGATGTAATCGGCCGTTCTGGCCTGGGCGATGAACTGAACCATGTTCCGGTTGACAAACACACCTTCCTGTCCACGCGAATATGACAACATCTTTGCCTGGGGGATGCTGCCAGCCTGCCCACCTCCAAAGCTGGTTCGGTGGCCCACTTTGCCGCCGAAGTGTTTGTCGAAAATTTCCTGCGCTACATCGACGGGCAAGAAATGACCGAGCAATTTGATGGTCATGCCAACTGCTTCATCGAATCGGGTTTTGGCAAAGGGTATTCTCATTGACTTCAATTATGACGTGGAACCACTGCCGGGCAAGTATCCCCTTACCGGGCATTGGCCCCTTCTCATTGTTGCAAGAATCGGAGATGAACCATTGGGGCAAAATGATGTTCCGCTGGATGTATTGGAACATCTTGCTCAAAGGCAAAGAAATGCCCATTACGGCCCAGATGTCTATGGCCGGCAAGTGGAGCTGACCGGAGAGGTCAGCCATGAGTGACCAGGCAATTGTTGAACTCAATCAAAAAATAGATGCCTTGACTGCGCAGGTTGCCTTTTTGCCGAAGAAACGCGGCTGCAGCAGCGCCGCCGCCAGGAATGGGACGAGTTAAAAAATGACTTGACGCCTGTTGCCAGCGACGTGTTCCGGGTTTCGGTGGAGCAGCTGGACGAAGTAGAAAGCTATGTGCAGCTGGAAGATGTCTTACGCTTGCTAAAGCGCCTGATGCGTAACACGCGCAATCTGGAACAGATGTTGGACCAAATGGAAAGCATGGGCGCCATGTGGCAAGACCTGACCCCATTAAGCCAGGATGCATTCTTAACCCTGATGAATCGCCTGGATGAGATGGAACGCAAGGGGTATTTCGCATTTCTAAAGGGTGGCATGGACATTATGGATCAGGTGGTCACGTCGTTTACGGAAGATGATGTGCGCCAGTTAGGTGACAATATTGTGCTGATTTTGCAAACCGTCAAAGAGATGACGCAGCCGGAAATTATGACCATGATGCGCAATACTGCCAGCGTGATGCGTGAGGAAGAACCCGTAGGAAACGTGTCGATGTTGACCATTTTGCGCCAGTTGAATGATCCGGCCGTAAAACGAGGGTTGTCGAAAACATTGTCGGTGTTGAGAACCGTTTCGGAAAATTAATCCTGAAAAAAATATTGAGTGGAAAACAAATTATTTAAAAAATTGGAGGTTGATCAAATGAGAGCAAGAGAAATTGCAGGTAAGACCGTTGAGTTTGATGAAGATGGTTTTATGGCTGACCACAACCAGTGGAACCAACAGGTTGCTGAAACTCTGGCAACGGAAATTGGTATTACGTTGACAGACCGGCATTGGAAAGTGATCAACTTTTGCCGGGAAGATTATGAAGCACAGGGTGATGCGCCAACGCTGCGCCGCATTACCACAGTAGGTGGCGTACCTACGAAGGAGCTGTATAAGCTGTTCCCAAAAGGTCCGGCAAAGAAAGTCGCATATGTTGCTGGATTGAAAAAACCGTCAGGTTGTATTTAAATGACTTAATGCCGGAGATTAGATTGCCGGGCGATAAGGAGACTACTCATGTTTGAGGATACGGATCGGAAACTGTGTATTATTTGCTCGAAAGGGACGCTGGATATGGCTTATCCGGGGCTGGTGTTGGCCAATGCGGCTCTGATGGAAGGCATTGACGTGACGCTGTTCTTCACCTTCTGGGGACTGGATATTATCAACAAGAAGAAGATGAACAAGCTGAAGTTTGTGCCGATTGGCAATCCCAGCATGCCGATTCCCAATGCAATTGGTGGGCTGCCGGGTATGACGAATGTGGCAACGGCCGTTATGAAACGTGAAATCACCAAGTTGGATTTCCCCGACGTCGAAGAGTTTTTGGAAATGATCACTGATGCGGGTGGCAAACTGTACGCCTGCAAAATGTCGGTAGACATGTTCCACGACATGCACATGATGAAAGAAGAAGACATCTATGAGCGCGTTGAAGGTGTTGTTGGCGCAACCGATTTCATGGAAATGAGCGAAGACGCACAAATTATTTTTATTTAGGCAACGACAAAATTCCCGACGAGGAGAGAAGGGTAGAAAGAAAGCCCCTGGCACAGGAATGCCAGGGGCTTTCTGGTGCAAAGGGTTGTTCACATTGGTGCTGAATGACGTATTTTCTAAATAACACGTAAGGAGAATTGACCTCACTGCGTCACAGGTTTTAAACTTAAATCATGGAATGAGTTGGGGTTGAGCCAAACCTCATCCAAAAATTGAAAATCAAATTTCTAGTTACCCGTCAGGTGCACCCTGGCTTGCAGTGGGCCCTAGGAGAAATTCCATGTATGGCAGAATCCATTCATTTAGAAAACAATCAGGTCAGTAAATGCCCGGTTGACCATTCATCAATTAATCAGCAAAAAACAGCCCCGTTTGCAGAACCGACAAATCGTCCCATTGAGGTTGATGATTTTGGCGTCTGGCACGTGCGCGGGTATGCAGAGGCGCGAGAGGTGTTTCGCTCGGATAAAACTCGCCAGGCAGGTTTTGGTGCAGAGTTGATGGATCAGCTCCCAAACTACATGAATCCGCCAATCCTTTTCCTGGAGGGGCAGCCACATCACGAGCAGCGCCGCCAGACGGCCCGTTTCTTTACCCCGCGCACTACCGACACAAAATACCGCCAGTTCATGGAAGCATACGCGGATGAGGTACTGGCTAAATTTCTCCATCAGGGGCGGGCTGACCTGAGTGACTTGAGCATGAAGATGGCGGTACAGGTAGCCTCCCAGGTTGTGGGCCTGACCAACAGCTTGCTGCCGGGTATGGAAGGGCGGATTGATGCCCTGGTGCATCAGGATTTTAGCAGTAAGCGGCTGAATTTTTGGCAAAAAATTACCCAGTTCTTGAAGAATCAATGGGAAGTGGGGCGTTTTTTCTTCCTGGACGTACGCCCGGCCATAAAAGCGCGGCAAACAGAGCGGCGAGAAGACGTGATTTCACATCTATTGGATAGTGACTACGGCAATCTTGAAATACTAACCGAATGCATTACGTATGGCGCGGCGGGGATGGTGACGACGCGGGAGTTTATCAGTGTGGTGACTTGGTACTGCCTGGAGAATCCCGAGTATCGCCAGCTTTTGCTGCATGCGGATGAAGAAACGCGTTACAGCTTTTTACACGAGCTGCTGCGCCTGGAACCGGTGGTGGGACGACTGTATCGTCGGGCAACGGCCGAAATTCAACTCGAAAGCCAGGGCCAAACCGTGACGATTCCTGAGGGAGCGTTAATTGACCTGCACACATATGCCGTAAACGCCGATGAGTCGGTGGTGGGTGAGAATCCTCTGCAAGTTTGCCCTGGACGGGAAATGAAAGAAATGCGGCCGAAAGTGCCTGAATTTATGATGAGCTTTGGCGATGGAGCGCATCGCTGCCCAGGGGCTTATATTGCCATCCAGGAGACAGACATATTTATGCGTAAGCTGTTGGCGATTGATTCCCTGCGCATCGAGCGGGAACCGGACGTAATTTTCAACGAAACGGTGAAGGGGTACGAAATCCGCAATTTTATTTTGACGGCATGAAACGGCCGTTTCCTATTCATGAAGCCCGGCCAATAAAACCGGGCTTTTTCTTTTACCAACGTGGTGGCCCTGCCTGTACTCTTGCCAGCAACTCGTCCACGCTGCCTCGCAGTCCGAATAGAACCTCAAACCACCAGGTTGCTCCGGCTGCAGCATATTCCTTTACCAGCGCCGTTTCGCCGGGCTGGGAAATGCCGTCCACGGCAAAGGCCAGGGGTGGTAAATTTGCTGGCCGCAGTCGTTGAATTGCCGCCACACGTTGTGCTAAGGCCTCCGGTGGCAGGGTGATTTTGCTGTTTTCGTCGACAGTGCCCATGATCCAGCCGTCCCAGCGGGCGGCGCGGCGGTGAGCAGCGGGGCTGTCGCCGCCAATCCACACGGGATAACGCGGCTGCTGCAGTGGCGGGGGCAGGATGGCCAGGTTGTCGATGTTGTAGTGCGGACCGTGGTGGGTAACCGGCTCTCCCGTGGCAAAGGCCGCCAGCAGGTCAAGCATTTCGTCCAGCATGGCGGCGCGGGTTTGGTAGGTACTATTTTCGCCGACGTTGGCAAATTCGCCATGAATGGCGCCCAATCCTGCACCCAGAATGAAACGGCCGTTACTCAAGCGGTCCAGCGACGCCAGCAGCCGGGCCAGCAGGTGGGGTTTGTAGCGCGGCAGGGCGGCCACGCCGGGCAGGATTTTGAGGGTGGAAGTGGTGGCGGCAACGGCCGTTAACGTCACCCAGGGGTCAGCCACGCCATAAGGCATGGCCAGGTGGTCCCATACCCATAGCGCTTCCCAGCCGGCGGCCTCTGCCGCGCGGGCAAAGCGCACAATGTTCTGCGGTTCGGCAAATTCGCCAAAAGGCACAATCTCGATTCCGAAATGCATTACTTTTCCTTCCTCATATTTTCATGGTGAGCGAGTGATAAAGTGTAGTGAGACAAAAAGGCATCCTGGGATTTCCTTATGTTTCTCACTCTAACTTTACAGGGGCGGCGGCCCCTGCTGGATGCGCGCCCGCATTTCGGCCAGCGGCCAGGGCTTGGCGCTGTCATCCCATCCATAGCGCCAGTGGTCCAGGCTCTCAATCCACCAGGTTGCCCCCTCTTCAGCAAAGGCGGCTACCTGATGGGCGGCCTCATCAGGATTTTCGCCGGGCGTCCAGCCGCTAAGCACCAGGTCGAAGGGGCTTTCCGCCTGGCGGTGCTGCTGGATGTATGCCCGCAGTTCCCGCACCTCGTTGGGGGTAAGAGGCTCAAGCCCCTCTTTAAGGGGCACGATACCATCCCAGCGGGCAGCGCGGCGAAACGGCCGTTTCCGGGGCCAGAAGCCGCCCACCCATACAGGAACACGTGGCTGTTGGAACGCTGGCAAATCAAAAACTAGCTCACCATAAGGGTTTGGGTCAGCGGCCATGCGGTAATGGGTGCCGCGGTGGTGAATCTCCCCGCCGCGCCAGCAGGCTGCCAGCAGCGCCAAACCTTCGTCCAGCATGTCCCCACGCACTTTTAGCGACGGCTCCTCGCCCAGATAGTCCCATTCCCAGGGCATTTCGCCGATGCCCACACCTAAAATGAGCCGGCCATGGGAGAGGTGGTCCAAGGTGATGGTTTCCCGCGCCAGCTTAATGGGACGGCGGCGGGGCAGAGGCGTCACCATGGTGCCCAGCTTGATACGCGAGGTAGCCAGGGCAACGGCCGTTAACGCCACCCACGGATCCACCACCGGAAACTCGTGAAACACGTGGTCCCATAGGAAAAAACCGTCCCAACCGGTCGCTTCTGCTGCGGCAGCCATTTCGGCAAAGGGGCGCACGTCCGGGCTGCCTGCCCAATTTGGCATCGATATTGCAAATTTCATAATAGGCTCCAATTGATAGAGTGGAAACTTGTAGTTGCTTGTTTCCAGCTCATCGTCATATTTGGAGTCTAACCTGAATTACTGACACCTTTTGTCAACAACGTTATCGTGGACGTCGGTTTGCCATGAGAACTCTAAAAAAAATTGTTCGCAATCATTCAGCCCCCTAGAGAAATGGGAGGTTTTGCACTAAATTTTTACCATGCTCCTCTAATGAAAACCTCGCGGGTCTGAACGGGAGCAATCATTCCAACTCAGGCTTTAAAATTATTGGTAAAAAGAGACGTTTATCCATGCGTACGGCGCAAATATCGTCAACCCACAATTCCTGACCGCCAATTTTGAAGCTGAAGATGACGCCATCGAAGGCTAGCTTGCCCCGGTCGTTGCCAAACCCGTTGACGACAGAAACGGCCGTACCGCCCAACATCGTGCCGTCCAAATCGGCAAAAATAGTGAAATTGGTGAACACTCCGTTTACTTCCAGGTTCAAATTGCCGCCATATTCCCCAAACAACAGGCTCAGGTGGGAGACCGGCATGCCAAAATCAACAGCCATGTTGATATTGTTCAAATGCATGTCTTGCCCGGAACCGCCGGACAGCCCGCTGCTGTCTGCGGTGGCCACACCCCCGGTGTAAACGGTCCCGCCGCTCCACTCAAAGGGGAAAAGCGCCATGTGCGCGCCAGAATCCATGAAGGCATCCCCAACATTGTAGCTGGCCATGGGCGGCAGGCTCTCAAAATCGACGCAGCAGGACTCCGGGCAGACGTTGTCAATCCACAACTCCTGCCCGCCTACCGCAAACTCGCTTACCTCACCAAACAGGTAAACCCGGCCAATGGGACCACCCACCACGATCACCCGAACTCCGCCCATCATGGCCGTATGCAGGTTAGAAAAATTAAGCACGTTGGTAAACACGCCGTTGACCATCAGGTTCACATTACCGCCGTACTCGCCAAAATCGAAAGAGAGACCTTTTAAGGGGTAAGCAAATTGGAAGACGAGATTCACGTTGTTGGCATTCATGTCGAGACCGGAACCACCGGCCAGCCCGGCGTTGCTCACCGTCGCCGTGCCGTTGGTAAACACACCGCCCCCGGTAAACTCAAAAGGTCTAACGGTAACGGGCACACCCGAGTCCACAAAGACGTCATTGACGACGTAAGAGGTCCCTGGAACCAGGTCCTCAAAGTCTACGCAGTTTGTTTCCGGGCAGGCATCATCAATCCACAACTCCTGACCACCCACGGAAAATTCGGCAATGGGACCCGCCATGCGCAAGTAGCCCGTGTCGTTGCCCAAACCATTGATGACTAAAAATTCAACTCCCCCAATGACTTGCCCATTCAATTGGGCAAAATTCAGAAAGTTGGTGAAAACGCCATTGACCATTAAATTCAAATTGCCGCCATATTCACCAAACAAGAATGAAAGGCCATTGAGGGGTTGGCCAAAGTCGAAGGCCAGAGTTGATGTTGTTGAGCTGAATTTCGCGACCCGTTCCGCCGGCAAAACCCGTATTGCCGATGCTGGCCAACCCTCCGGTGATAGACGGTGCCATTGCTCCACTCAAAGGGTAAGGCGCGCATGATGACGCCAGAATCGACAAAGACGTCCCCAACTACGTACTCCCCGCTCAGGGGGAGGCTTTCAAAGTCCACACAGTCCGGCGACGCCACAGCGGCCTCGCTTTCTACGACAGGTGATGACTGGGCGGCTAAAGTAACGGCCGTTACCAGCGCCAAACTGCCAACGATGACCAGAAACAAAACGGCCACACGAACCCAAACGCGGCTCGTTCTTTCGATAGAGCGTATCATGACCCACCTCCAGGTGAAAGAAAAGGAAATCAACCAAACGGGGGAATGGAAACAAAATTGTGGCTATGTTGGGTAATGCTTGGCTCTGTGACCCCACCTTTCCAGGTTAGAACCGGAATGGAGCAGTTGGGTAGTGCCGTTTGTCATCAATTTGCGGGATGTTTGTCAGGAATAATGTTCTTTCAGGGCTTGTAACTGGTCGCGCAGGGCGGCTGCCTTTTCAAATTCCAGGAGGGCTGCGGCGCGCCGCATGGCGCTTTCCAGCTCCTCGGTGTGGGCCAGAAGGTCACCATCTTCGTAGTACGGGTTGGGTTCGGCAACGGCCGTTTCTGCCCTCTTTTCCACCTTCGCCCAGCGCACCTCGGCAATGCCCTTGGCAATGGTAACAGGCGTAATGCCATGGGTGGCATTGTACGCCAACTGCTTAGCGCGGCGGCGCTCCGTTTCGGCGATGGCCCGCTGCATCGACCCGGTAACCCGGTCGGCATACATGATCACCGTGCCCGTCAGCGTGGCGGGCGGCGCGGCCAATGGTCTGAATGAGGGCCGTCTCCGAGCGCAAGAACCCTTCCTTGTCCGCGTCCAGAATGGCCACCAGCGACACTTCCGGCAGGTCCAGCCCTTCGCGCAGCAGGTTAATGCCCACGACAGCATCGTACACGCCCCTCCGCAGGTCTTGCAGGATGTCTACTCGTTCCAGGGTGTCCACTTCGCTGTGCAGGTAGTGGACGTTGAGGCCCATTTCGGTCAGGTAGTCGGCCAAATCTTCCGCCAGACGCTTGGTCAGGGTGGTGATGAGGGCGCGCTGGCCCAGCGCGACGCGCTGCCGCACCTCGAAGAGCAGGTCGTCAACCTGGCCGCGCACCGGCCGCACGCTGACCTGCGGATCAACCAGCCCGGTGGGGCGAATAATTTGCTCCACAACGCGCTCGGCCTGCTCCAGTTCGTAGGGGCCAGGGGTGGCCGAGGTGTAGATGACCTGGTAGGCGCGCTGCTCCCATTCGGCAAAGGTCAGGGGACGATTGTCCAAGGCGCTGGGCAGGCGAAAGCCGTAGTCCACCAGCGTTTGCTTGCGGTGGCGGTCGCCGTGGTACATGGCGCGAATCTGGGGAATGGTCATGTGGCTTTCGTCCACCACCAGCAGGTAGTCGTCGGGGAAGTAGTCGAGGAGGGTCCAGGGGGGCGCGCCAGCGGGCTTGCCGTAAAAGTGGCGGGTGTAGTTTTCGCTGCCGTTGCAGTAGCCCATCTCGCGCAGCATTTCCAGGTCGTAGCGGGTGCGCTGCTCCAGGCGGTACGCCTCCAGCAGTTTGTTCTCGCTTTGCAGTTGGGCCAGGCGCTCCACCAACTCGGCTTCGATGCGGGTAACGGCCGTTTCCAGCTCTTCCTGGTCTGTGACAAAGTGGCGGGCCGGGTGCAAGACCACTTCCGGCAGCTCTTGCACGACCTCACCCGTCAGGCCGTCGATTTCGCTAATGCGCTGCACCTCCTCACCCCAAAACTCCACGCGGTACACTGCGTCGGCGTGGGGCGGGCGAATCTCCAGCACGTCGCCGCGCACGCGGAACTGCCCGTAGCCCAGCTCGTAATCGTTCCGTTCGTAATAAATGTCTACCAGCCGCCGCAGCGTTTTGTCCCGCCGCGCCACCTCCCCCGGGCGAAATCGCACGTGGGCCTGGTGGTACTTTACCGGGTCGCCCAGAGAGTAGATGGCGCTGACGCTGGCAATGACGATGACGTCGCGCCGCGTGGCCAGAGCCTGGGTAGCGGCCAGCCGCATGCGCTCAATCTCGGCGTTGATGGCGGTGGTCTTTTCGATGTAGGTGTCGGTGCGCGGGATGTACGCTTCGGGCTGGTAGTAGTCGTAGTAGCTGACAAAGTAGCTGACGGCGTTGTGGGGGAAGAAGTGGCGAAACTCGGCGTAAAGTTGAGCAGCCAGGGTTTTGTTGTGGGCCAGAATCAGGGTGGGGCGCTGGGTTTGCTGGATGACGTTGGCGATGGTGAAGGTTTTGCCGGTGCCCGTGGCCCCCAGCAGCACTTGGTGAGCCAGGTTTTGTTTGAGGCCCTCTACCAGACCGGCAATGGCCGCGGGCTGGTCGCCGGTGGGGTTATAGGTGGATTCTAGCTGGAAGTGGGTCATGAGCTGCTCCTGGAATGAAGGTGAACAATTAACAATTAACAATGAATAATTAACAATGAATTGCGAACGCTATCTCTATCTCTAGCTTAGGGGGTATTTATGACACCTGCTGTCAGGTAAGCGGATAAGTGAATGCCGGGGAAAGTTGGCGCGAACGAGGTGTGCAGGTATACTGTTCCCTTGTGTTTGCGGCCAGTCTGGTTTGCGGCAACAAAAATCATTTTTGAAAACCATCGGGCTGAGGGTGCGACTTGGCTCTTAAAGTCAAGGAGACTTCTCAGTGAATTTTACACAATTTTCCCTTGATCCGCGCCTCATGGCCGGAATCAAGCAGGTGGGGTACGAGACCCCAACCCCCATTCAAGAACAAGCAATACCCGCCATCTTAAACGGCCGTGACGTATTAGGTTTGGCGCAAACCGGTACAGGCAAAACGGCCGCTTTCCTGCTGCCTATTTTGCAGCGCCTGACCCGCGGGCCATCACGCCGCGTGCGCGCTCTGGTTATTGCCCCCACGCGGGAGCTGGCCGAGCAAATCTACCAGGCCAGCGTAGACCTGGGCCGTGAAACCAGGGTGCGCGGGGTGACGGTGTATGGCGGCGTGGGTAAACGGCCGCAAGAAGAGGCGCTGCGCCGCGGCGTAGAACTTGTTGTGGCCTGCCCTGGACGCCTGCTAGACCACATCGGTAAAGGCAGCATCGATCTGTCGCAGGTGGAAGTGCTGGTACTGGACGAGGCGGATCGCATGTGCGACATGGGCTTCCTGCCTGACATTCGCCGCATTTTGCGCCATTTGCCCCAGCAGCGCCAGACGCTCTTTTTCTCGGCGACTATGCCCGCCGACATTCGCGAGCTGGCGGACAAGATTCTCAAAAACCCGGTGACGGTGCAGATTGGCGTGATCGCCCCGGCCGAAACAGTTTCTCATGCATTGTATCCCGTGCCTGCAGAGCGCAAGACCGCCCTGACTTTCGCCATGCTGCAGCAAATGCGCATGGGGCGGGTGCTCATTTTCACGCGCACTAAGTACCGGGCGCGCAGCCTGGCGCGCAAGCTGGAAAAGGGAGGGCATCGGGCGACGATGCTGCAAGGGAATATGTCGCAAAATCAGCGGCAGAAGGCGATTGACGGCTTCCGCGCCGGTCGGTATGACATCTTGGTGGCCACAGACATTGCCGCCCGCGGCATTGACGTGGCCGACATTTCGCACGTGATCAATTTTGATATGCCGGATACGGTAGACGCCTATACCCATCGCATTGGCCGGACGGGGCGCGCTGAGGAAGCGGGCGAGGCGTTTACCTTTTTTGCCCCAGGGGATGAGGCATTGGTCTGGGACGTGGAAAAGGTGCTGAAAGCGCCTATTGAACGGCGGCAACTGAACGGCTTTGATTATGGTGATTTTCGGCCAGAAACTCTGGCCGCGGGGAAACGGCCGTTGCCCACCAAAGCCCGTTCCAATCGCCGCCGCGGCCAATCCGCCAACGGCCGTTCCCGAGGTTCGCAACGGCGGCCGTCCCAGCGCCCCGGCTTTCAGGGGGCGGGCAGCCAAAACTAGCCCGGATAATTACCTGCTGTAGTTTGCGGCAGCATTAATCAATTCTGTGTACAAAGAGGTTAGCGGAAACCGATCCCTAACCTCTTTTGCATCCTGCCACATTGCCCTGGCAGCCGGGCATCCACGGCAATGGCTGTTGTGTGGGGTAGCCAGAAGGTTTAAAATGGGGCTGTCGTTTGCCTGGAAACGGCCGTTTCCCGCAAACCTGAAGGAACCGATGCAGAACCCTTCCGCCACAGACCAAAAAGCGTACCGCTGGAGCGGGGCTATCGTGCTGCTCTTTGCGCTGCTGGTTGCGGCCGGAGAATTCCTCCCGGACGGGGATGCCCCCCTGGGCAATATTTTGGGCGTGGCCCTGCTGGCCCTGGCGGCGCCCCTGGCTGCCTGGCCCTTCTGGCTGCTGCGGCATAACGGCCGTTCTGCCCCTGACCGGCCCTATTACCAGACCACGGCGCTGGTGGAGCGCGGCGTCTACGCCCTGGTGCGCCATCCGCAATACCTGGCCTACATGCTGCTCTTTACCGGGTTTGCCCTCTTGCAGCAGCATTGGCTGGCGGCGCTGCTGGCCGCCGGCGGCGTGCTTCTGCTCACCCGCATGACGCTGGCCGAAGAAACGTTGTGCCGCCAGCAGTTTGGCGCGGTCTATGACGCCTACAGCCGGCGAGTGCCGCGCTTGAATCTGCCGCTGGGCATCTGGCGCTGGCTGCGGAGGCGCAGCCGTGGCTGAGATGAGCATTCGCCTGGCCAGGGGAGAGGACGCTGCCGCCGTCGCCCGGCTAAACAGGGCCTTTAACGGGGTCAAAGCGACGCCGGACGAAATTGCCGCGCGCATGCAGGCCAGCGCCCATGTGGAGCGGGTGGTACTGGCAGAGAGTAACGGCCGTGTCTGTGGCTTGGCCTGTTTGCGTCTGGCGCCTACGCCGCTGTACGCCGTACCTTACGCCGAGTTAACGGAACTGTTTGTGGAAGAAGCGTACCGCCGCCGCGGAATTGGCCGCGCGCTGCTGCGTTTTGTGGAGGGGCTGGCGCGGGAGGGCGGGGCTGACCATTTGCTGCTGCAAACGGGGCAGCTCAACAAAGAGGCGCAGGCCTTTTACCGCGCCGTGGGCTACGCGGCCTATGCCGTGGTGCTGCGCAAGCACCT
>CAVOGX010000006.1:0-313995 GCA_963695505.1 uncultured Chloroflexia bacterium
GTAATTGGCGGAGCGCATATCGCGCCACACGTCGCCCAGCTTTAGGCCGTTCAGTGCCCACCATAAAAAACCGGCGCTAATCAGTACGCCGAGCCAGAATTGCCATCGTTTCAAGTAACGTTTCCTTGCTTGTCAACTGAAATGATATACACGGCCGTTGCCGCCAACGCGCAATTGTACAGCCCCCGGCTAAACTCGCCACCTGCTTGCAAACTGCCTGAGTTGCTCTATAATTTGGGCTGTTCGGGGCGTGGCGCAGCTTGGCTAGCGCGCACCGTTCGGGTCGGTGAGGTCGTGACACCTCCAACCTTAACCTGACCCTGTATTTCAATTTTGTGGTTGATTTAGTATAATCGGAAGTATTCGGGGCATGGCGCAGCTTGGCTAGCGCGCACCGTTCGGGTCGGCGAGGTCGTGGGTTCGAATCCCGCTGCCCCGACAGAAGAGTCATATCATGGCGGTATGACTCTTTTTTATTGCCAATCTGAGGGATGAAAGCGCTAAGCCATCACCTCTGATTTCATCATTTAGGTCCACAAGCAGCAACTTCATACACGTGTTCTTGCTGGGCAAATTCGACAATTTGGTGAAAAATGTGTGCAACACCTTCGGTTTTAACTAAGGTGGTTCTTTGGGATCTCATGGGGTTGACAGCACATATGGGGTCAGGCAATGAAATGCCGATACCCATTCAGGTCAAGCCACAGACGGCGAAACAGACTGTCAACGCGCTTGAGACCATAAGAACGTCTCGTGATCGTTTTCAATTTATTGTTGACCCCTTCGACAAAACCACTGCTGGCGCGTTTGTCAAAATAGTTGGCAATTTCAGCCAGATGGTTGGTGAGGGTCTTGAGAAATTTGTCAAAACAGGTGAGTGCACTGCGCTTCACCTTGGCAGCCCACTTTTCCAAACGACGCCGTCCATCAGCCAGGCTCAAGTCCATGTTGAAGATAGCCGTTAGCTCTTCACGCAGGGTGTAGGCCTGATGGAGTGCTGGCGCATATTGGAAAAGGTGGCGCAATCGCACCTTATCATCATCATTGAGATTGGCATAGTTATGACGCAGCACCCAGTGCATGCCGTGGACAACTTCCTTGTAGGTTGCTTCGGGTAATTCCTGCGTAAACGGCGCAGTTCCTTTTTGCGTAGCTTGTCGAAATCTTCCCGATAGTTCTGAGCCACATGGAAGCGGTCAATGACGACTTTGGCCTTGACTTCGGGATGAGCCGCAATGAAATCGGCAATCGCTCTCAGATAGCCATCCCACATATCGGAACAAAAGGTGTGGATGGTCGGGTGCAGCCGTTGTGGAATCGTCATCAGAAACTCGCTCACCGTCTTTTTTTTCGATTCTTCAGCACGGTCAGGATGATGACGGTGCCATCATCCTGACGCGCAGTGACCACAGCCCGATAGCTCTTGCGCCCTTTCTTGTGGGCCACTTCGTCAATGCCGATGGTGCCCAGGTTCTGGACTTCATCCCAGTTGACTTCATCGTCAACTTGTCGCTCCAGCGCGCCCAGAACCGCATCGTAGCCCAGGTTTTCTTTGAGACTGACATCAGCCACGGTGCTGCCAATGAGCAGTTTCATCAAGTACTGGTCATACGCTTTGGTGTGCGGACTGCGTTGGTCATACCATTTCAGTGTCTGGGTCGTGGTCGGATGGTGCAAACAGGTTGGACATTGGGCTCGCCGCGGTCGAATGACAATGTAGGTTTCTTGCCCCAAGATGGGCAAATGGCGCAAGCGCACCGCCTGTCCCACACCATAATTGCAGGCGATTTCTTGTTTGCAGACGCCGCATTTCGTTGTTTCGCGGCGGCTTTCAACCGTAATGATGAATTTATTATCCCGTGTTTGCTTGGTGGCAAGCACATCAACTTGAGGAATATCCAGGGGAAAACTGATTTGGGCAGGGGTAGATATGGGCATCGTTTTTACTCCGTTTGTGAAAATGACTTCCATTCTACCTCACCACCATATCTGGGTGTACCCCTTGTATTCCCAAAGAACCACTAAGGTTATGCACGCATGAGTGATCAACCAGATTACAATCTCCTCTATGAAACTGCTGAGAGTCAGGCTGGTTATTTTACAGCTGCCCAAGCGCGAAAACATGGATTTTCCTGGGAGCGCCTTTCAGACAACGTAAAGCGTGGCCGATTCCTGCGGATTGTACGCGGCGTTTATCGTTTGACTCATTTCCCCAGTTCAGACCATGAAGATTTGTTTGTAGCCTGGCTGAGGACAGGCCCTCACTCGTCTATATCTCACGAAAGCGCATTAACGATATATGACTTATCGGATGTGCTGCCGGGAGAAATCCATGTGATCATACCGCGCACTGCATCCAGAAGACGGTCGGACCTGCACCTGCATACCAATCATCTGCGTCCAGAAGACGTTACCAAACGACAGGGATTACCGGTTACAACGGTAGCTCGTACTATTGCGGATGTGGCTATTGCTGGGCTGGCCAGGGAGCATGTGATACAGGCTATTGAAGAGGCGCTAAATCGCGGGTTGACAACAGCAGAAGATCTCATCGTTCAGGCAGCCTATCAAGGGGGGCGGGCTAGAGAAATTATCCACGAGGGTTTGCAAAATCTCTGTTAAAATCTTCTCATGTACCATGATGAATTCTATTCTACCCTGCGCCAATCTGCAGCCGTGAAGTTGCTGCAAAGCCAGAATGCGCCGCTGATTCTTAGCTTTCTGGTCGCCCAGTTCAAACTAAAACAGCGCGTGACAATTCCGCACACGGAGACTAATTGAGCATCTGACCGCTTATCTGGAGGCGTTACAGGAAAGCCATCCGGGGTTATATGGAGGCACGGCCGTTACCTACCTGCGCCTCTGGTGCGACGAATCCCATCGTTTTTTGCGTCGTTATTACGAAACAGGTAGCGATGACCCTGTCTACGAACTAACGCCCGACACGGAGCGTGCCATCGCCTGGATAGAAGAGCTGCAGAAAAGCGACTTTGTGGGCACGGAATCCCGTTTTTTGCGCATTTTCGATCTGCTGCAAGAAATAGTCACTTACGGCACCGAAGATGTTGAGGTACGACTAGCCCAGTTGGAAAAAGAAAAAGCGCAACTTCAGGCGCAAATTGATGCCATCAAAGCGACCGGACAGATAGAGCAGTATTCTCAAACCCAAATTAAAGAACGCTTCTTTGAGGCCAACGATGTGGCCCGACGCCTGCTGGCCGATTTTCGCGAGGTGGAGGAAAATTTTCGAACCATTGCCCGCCAGGTACAGGAGCAGCAGTTGGCCCTGGAAGCACGCAAGGGACAGATTGTGCGCCACGTCTTGGAGGCGGATTCCGCGCTGAAAGAGTCAGACCAGGGACGAAGTTTTTATGCGTTTTGGGAATTTTTGATTTCCTCGCAACGACAGGAGGAGTTACAGGAATTGTTAACGGCCGTTTACCAGCTTCCCGACCTGCAACAGCTAGAACCAGCGCAAACCTCCGTCTGCGCCGCTTAAAGCGCAGCCTGATAGACGCTGCAACCAAAATTGTGGAGTCAAACAGGCGATTGGGGGAGCAGTTACGCAAGCTGCTTGATGAGCAGAATCTGGCTGAAGCACGCCGGGTTATGGACCTGGCAACGGAGATCAAGCAAACGGCCGTTAACCTGGCTGCCAATCCACCTGATGACAAGGCAATTATCTGGGTGGAAGCCGAACCGATAATTGATATGCCCTGGGAACGGCCGTTGTGGACCCCGCCCGTCACCGCCACTTATGCCGAGGTGGAACCGGCCGCCGCCGTGTTGGATTTGTCGGCGGCCAATCTTGAGGCGCTGTTCAGCCAGTTTTACGTAGATAAAAGCCGCCTGCACCGCCATATTGCCGCTTTATTGGAGCAAAAGCCGCTGGTAACATTGGGGGAGATAACGGCCGTTTACCCCATCACCCAGGGTTTGGCTGAGGTGGTCACATACATCTCCCTGGCCGTCCAGGATGAGGCCCACCAGATTGATGGCAGCGCCTGGGAGGAGGTGAAGATGGAAGAGAACGGCCGTGTTATCCGCCTGTCCCTGGTGACATTTAAAAAAAGAACCATGAAATAAACCCATGCCTGAAGAAACGCTACCTTACGCGCCGCTCATTCTCAAATTGTTGCAAGGCGTCGTTTATTATGACGACAAACTGTGGGAGCAGCTTATCAGTTATGCCGCGCCCATCCAGCGCCACTTTGCCATCATTGGCTTACAGCTTTATCTAGACGAAGCCGAAGGCTACGCTTACCTGACTCAACCTGACGACGAAGAATTGCCAACCAACCTACCGCGTCTTGTGCGCCGCGTTCCCCTTACTTATGACGCCACGCTGCTCTGTGTTCTGCTGCGAGAAAGCCTCCAACAGTTTGACGCCCGCTCACCCGATGAACCCCGCCACATCCTCAGCCGCGTCCAAATTCAGGAGATGATGCAGCTTTTCCTCCCCGAACAAACCGACATGACCCGCCTGGAACGGCGCATAGACAGTGCCATTCGGCAGGTTGAAAATGTCAGCTTTCTCAAAAAGCTTAACACCGAGAACGAAGACCTTTATGAAGTGCGCCGCATTATCAAAGCCAAAATTTCCGCCGACGTGCTGGTTGACATCCGTGAGCAATTGAGAGCTTATCAAGAAGAATAGAAGGGTAAAGGCATCTCCACTCCTTTAGGTTAAAATAAACCTATGCAGCAGTCACTTTTTGATTTTTCCAGCAACGGCCGTTCCCGCGCCGGTTTTCGTCTCCACACCCTGGAACTCAATAACTGGGGCACCTTCAACGACCTGGTCTGGTACATCCAGCCCGCAGGCGACACCGCCCTGCTCACTGGCGAAAACGGTTCTGGCAAATCCACCCTGGTAGACGCTTTACTGACTCTGCTGGTGCCCAATGTCAAGCGCAACTACAACCAATCTGCCGGAAACGGCCGTCGTGAACGCAGTGAGTACACATACATGCGCGGCGCTTACGGCCGTCTTCAGGCCGACGAAGGTTTCAGCGCCCACATCCAATACCTGCGCGACAAAAACAGCTATGCTGTGCTGCTGGCCCACTTTCACAACGACGGCTACGATCAGGATGTAACCCTGGCGCAAGTCTTCTGGCTCACGGATGGTATTAAAAAATTCCACGTTGTTGCCACGTGCCCCCTTACCATCCAGGAGCATTTCAGCGGGTTCGAGACGATTAAAGAGCTGAAAAACCGGCTGCGCAATATCAAAGGGGTCAGCGTCGAAGACCAATTCAACCGCTACAGTCAGCAATTTCGCAAACTATTCGGCCTGCGCTCGGACAAGGCTCTCGACCTTTTTAACCAGACCGTCACCATCAAAGAAATCGGTGAACTCAACGACTTTGTGCGCCAGCACATGCTGGAAAGAACCGACGCCCAGGAAAAAATCAGCCAGCTCCAGGAACATTATGAGAATTTGATGTTGGCTTACCAGGCCATGCAAAGGGCAGAACAGCAGATGGCCTTGTTGCGCCCCCTGGCCGATGAAGCCCGCAAATATGAAGCGGCGCAGTCTGAAATTGACATACTGCGCGGCTGCCAGGAGGCTATTCCCATTTATTTCGCCGGGAAAAAGTGGCAGCTATTAAAGGATGCTGTAACCGCCGCCCAACAAGACCTCGCCACCGCCCAGGCTAAACTCAATCAGCTTGATGGTCAGCTAACTCGCTTGCGGCAGCAAGACACCGAGCTACAAATCGCCATCAGCAACGACGAAACAGGCAGACGTCTGCGCGAACTGGAGCAGGAAATTCACTATACGCGCCAGGGCCAGCAGCGCAAACAAGCTGATGCCCGCCAATACGACCAGATCGTCCGCACCATGAGCCTGGCCGAGTTCAGCGATGAAGCCGCCTTCGCTGCCAATCGGCAGCAAGCCGCCAAACTGACCACGCAAATTGCACAGCGGTTGGAAGCAGCCGCTGAGAAACTTCGTCAGGCGCAAATCGCCGAGAATGAGTTAGCCCAGGAACAGACTGGCATCCAGCAAGAATTGGCATCGCTGCACGGCCGTTCCAGCCAGATACCCTTTCCCAATATACAATTACGCGCCCAAATCCTCGACGCCTTGACCATTGCCGAGGCTGACGTGCCTTTTGTGGGTGAATTGCTAAAGGTGAAAGAAAGCGAGCGCGCCTGGGAAGGGGCCATCGAGCGGCTGCTGCACAACTTTGGCTTGCGGCTGCTGGTTCCAGAGCGGCATTATGGCCGTTTTGCCCGCTACGTCAACAAGAACCATTTAAACGGCCGTCTCATCTTCCATCGCGTTGCTGAAGATGCCCACTACCGCCCACACCAGCCCGACGCACCCCGCGCCCTGCGCCACAAGCTGGAAATCAGGCCTGACACACCTTATTATGACTGGCTGGACAGCGAACTCTTAACCAACTTCGACTACACCTGCGCCGACACCCTGGCCGAATTCGACCGCGCCCAGCGCGCCATCACCCGCGCCGGCCTCAGCAAAAGCGGCGGCGCCCGCTACGAAAAAGACGACCGCCACGCCATCCATGACCGCCGCCGCTATATCCTCGGCTGGAACAACCAGGACAAAATCCGCGCCCTGGAGGAGGAGTTAGCAGCGCTGGAAAAACAGCTGCGGCAGGCGAAGGAGCAGATTAAACAGGCCAAAGATGACCAGCAACATGGGCGTACCCGTCAGACTCAACTGCAAAACCTGCTGGCCTTTGACGACTTCGCCCAACTCGACTGGCGCAGCGACGCCGCCCACGCCCAGCAGCTCGAAACGCAAAAGAACCGTTTGGGGCAAAGCTCCAACCACCTGCAGCAGTTGCAGACCGAACTGGCGCAGATTCAGGCGCATCTTAATGCCGCCAGCCAGACACGCCACGAGCAATCACGTACTGTCAGCCAGCTTGAGTACCAGATTGCCGCCTACCTGCAAGACATAGACCGCGCCAAAGAAGACGTGCGCGAAGCCGACGACGCGGCGATGGGCCAATACGCGCCGCGCATCAAAGCCCAAGTCACCGGCCCCATCACCCTGAAAAACGTAGACCGCCTTTGGCGCGACGTGATCACCCACTTCCGGCAGGCCAGCGACAGCGAACAGCGCCGCGCCAACACCTTTATGGGTCGCCTGTTGAAGCTGATGCAGGAATACAAAGACGCTTATCCGGCGGAAACGGCCGATTTTGACGCGGCCGTCGAATCCATCCCCGAATTTGACCGCGAACTGGCGCGCATCGAGCGCGACGATCTGCCTAAATACACCGAGCGCTTCCGCCGGATGCGCGACGAAAAGGTGATCGAGGCCATCGCTCTCTTCCAGGCCGATTTGCACAAATACATCGAGGAAATCCAGGAAAATATCGCCGACCTCAATCAATCGCTGCGCACCATTAATTACACGCCTGATACCTACATCCAGCTACAAACCGAAACCAGCCGCGATCCAGAAATCCGTGAATTTCGCCAAATGCTCAAGGATTGCCTGGTAGACGTGGGGCAGCAGCGCACAGAAGAAGCTTATGAGGCCAGCTTCGCCAAAGTGCGCGACCTGATTACCTGCTTCAAAGAGGAAACACGCTGGACGACCAAAGTGACCGACGTGCGCCACTGGCTCAACTTTGCCGCCATCGAACGCTACCGCGCCGACGACAGCGAGAAGCATTACTATTCCGATTCGTCGGGTAAGTCGGGCGGGCAGAAGGCGAAGCTGGCCTATACCATTTTGGCTTCGGCCATCGCCTTCCAGTTTGGCCTGGAGCGCGGCGAGAGCAAGTCGCAGTCGTTTCGCTTTGTGGTGGTGGATGAGGCGTTCAGTCGTTCTGACGAGAATAACTCGCGCTATGCCATGCAATTGTTCAAGGAATTGGATTTGCAGCTTTTGGTGGTCACGCCCCTGACCGGCATCCACATTGTGGAGCCGTATATAAGCGCCTGCCATTTCGTCTGGAACAACAGCGAAGGCAACCACTCACAGGTGCATACGATGAGCATCCAGCAGTTTCGTGAGGAACGAAAGGAGTTTTTTCAGGCTCACCCACAATAAATTTTCATGATTGCTCCAGACGAGATCAGACAGCAGGCAGAGCGAAAATACCTTGATTTTTTGCGGGCTAACGCGCGTGGGGAATCGTTTTTTCCATTGGCAATTCGCTTTCGCAAGGCGAAGGCCAGCGATGATTATCTGGCGCTGCGGCAATGGGTGGGGGATTTGCTGGCGGAGAGTAAGGGAGAGCGGGGCTTTGGATATACGGTCATTTTGGAAGAGCGAGAGTTGCGACGTTACGGCCGTCAATCCCTGCCGTCTCAAATCACCATCGACACCGTCAATGACTTCCTGCGATTGAATGGCAAAGTGGCGGAGTTTGACCAGTGGGAAAAGGCCGTTTCCCATACCCTGGTCCAATTTCCCCAACTGCAGGATTGGCTGGCCCAGTATCCGCAGCGCGTGCTGCCCCATCTGGCTATCTGGGATGATTTACTTACGGTCTGCGCCTACTTCGTGGATCATCCCCATTCCAATCTCTACCTGCGGGAGCTACCCGTGGCGGTGCATACCAAGTTCGTTGAAGACAACCAGGCCATTCTGCGTCATCTGCTGGACGCCTTGCTGCCGCCCGCAGCCATCCACGCTGATGAGAGCCAGTTCGAGCGCCGCTTTGGCCTGCGCTACGACGAGCCGCAAATCCGCCTGCGCCTGCTGGATGAACCCTTGCGCTATGCACTGGGTTGGCCGGCCACCGACATGAGTCTGACGGTATCCGATTGTGCGGCTTTAAGGGGAATGAACGACCGTACCATTCTAATTGTCGAAAACAAAATGACCTTTCTCACTCTGCCGCCGGTCCCTAATGGACTGGCTGTCTGGGGCAAAGGCTTCCAGGTGAGTCTGCTACACGAGGTTGGCTGGTTGGCCGATTGCACCATCTGGTATTGGGGGGATTTGGATGCGCAGGGCTTCGCTATTTTGTCCCAACTGCGCCGCTATTGGCCGCAGACGCGCTCTTTATTGATGGATGAAATCACGTTGGCGAAGTACCAAAACTATGTGGTCACAGGCACACCGGTGGGGGAGATATTGTTGGCAAATTTAGATGAGAGGGAAACGGCCGTTTACCAACATCTTCTTGCTCATAATCAACGCCTGGAGCAGGAGCGCATCGGCCAACCAGATGTGGCAGCGGCAATCGGCCGTTTGTGCGGCTAACGCCTCCCCTTTTTCTCCCGCGAACGCCCCAATAACTTTTGCAAACCACCCAGCAGATTATCGGGGCCATCAATGCGCATTTGCCACTGCAAAAGCTCTGGATTATCTTCCTCCATCTGCTGCCACATTTCCAGCCACGCTTTTGCTCCCTCTACCAGATTTTCGGCCAAAGCTAGGTCCATTTCCGCCCGTGCTAAAGCGCGGAACTCGCTAATGTGCAATTTAGACAGCCTGAGAACGGGCTTAAGCAGTTCTCGCGCTTCCTCAAGCCGCTTTTCCTGTGTAAGGATGCGGGCCAGGGCCACACGGGCAAATAAATAATCGGGGAATCGGGCGTGGGTTTCTTCGACCAGTGCTCGCGCTTCTTGCTTACGCCCCTGCAACTCATAAACCATCGCTAATTGATTGTATGCGCTATGAAAATTGGGGGCAGCAGCAATGACTTCTTGCAGCATCTGTTCCGCCTCTTCCAGCTTATCATCGAGAACGAGATCCACCGCCTCCTCATGTTTTTGCAGCACTTCTTCGGAGATGCCTTCCACTAGCTGTGGTTCATCGGTAATCTCAAAGCCCATTATGAACATGTCGCTTTTTTGCCCATTTCGCCACATCGGCACTTCTTTGTTTTCCGGCAGCATGTCTGGATGATTTTGACTGATGAATTGGATGGCTTCGAAGCGTAAGCCGTCGCTCCCGTGGGGGCTGCGGGCAAAGTCGTAAAGCAGTTGCAGCAGTTCCGGGGTCTCGACGACGCGAACAAAATTCAATACAAATTCGCGGGCGGTGCGGTCGCCGAATTCGAGCATGTGGGGAAACAGTTGGGGGAGATACGGCCGTTCCGCCAGCAAGCCCTTCATCCCCTGTTCAACGGCCCTGGCGCTTTTGCGTTGGATATTTTTCCCGAGATGCTTTTCTAGTAACTGTTCTATATCCTGGGGAAACCAATAGGAAAACGGCCAGTACCAGGGCACGCTGCGTTCGCCTACAGGCAAAGGTTTTTCGGCCAGGCTTTCTTGGGCCATATCAAAGGACGGCATCTGTTTAGCTACTTTTTGCCATAATTTCCACGCCGATTTTTCATCGCCCAGGCGATAAAAAGCGACGGCTGCCAGGTGCAAGAGAAGGGGGTACAGCTCGTCCCCTTTGGCGGTAGCTCGCTCGTAAACAGCCTGTACCTTTTCATCATCTCCCAAAAAGGCGAAGGCTTCTGCCTGTTTTATTGCCAAATCTGGATTGTCGCTACTAATATTTTCCAAATGCTGGGCATATTCTTGCGCCTGCTCAAATTGCGCTGTCAGGACGGAATAACGCACCAGGTTGCCCAAAGCGTGAAAATTGTCGGGGTCGTGAGCCAATACATTTTCCGCAGTGGCGATGGCCTGGGCTATTTCTCCCGTCATAAACTGCGCCAGGCTGAGGTTGTTGAGAACGGGTATGGTGTTGGGAGCTTTCTCCAGGATTGCCTCGGCTGCGGGGATGGCGGCATCTGGATGCCCTGATTCGGTGTAGAATCGAATCCGGTCATGCTGCACCATAAGGGCGAGTTTTTCTTCGGGCGAAACGGCCGTATCATCCAGATCTATTTCCTCTTCTAACAGTCGTGGCTCTAACTCCTCTAACAGGGATTGTACCTGTGCTAGATGCTCAAAATTGGCGTGTTTTGTGGTTACTTCTTTGGCAAAATGCCAGGCTAATGCTGGGTAAAGCAGTTGTAAATGCGCATACACAAGATTATTAAGGGTCTCGGCCTGATCTTCTCCTCGCTCTATAGGCAGTAACTGTTCGCCGTAATAAGCATATGTGCGCCAATCCTGGATCGCCTCGCTTATTTCCAACAAGGCTAGCAGCACGGGTTTGCTGCCAGGATATTGTCTGACTAAGCGTAAAAGCTGTTTTTGGGCAGCATCTACATCTCCCTCATCATATAAGGTCATTGCTGCGCCCAATTCGCGGATTAATTTGGTGGACGGCCGTTGCGGTGAGCGCCGATTTTTCCTTTGTTTTTTCCGTTTAGCCATAGAGCGATCCTATCGTATCTTGAGTGCATCAACAACCGGGAGCATGGTGTTTCTGCTCGGTGAGGTCATGAGTCTGAGTACCCGTGTTTTTATTGCAGTAATTGACGGTTTTTGCTATGATTTAGCTATGTATTTTCAAAAAGTGTCACCAAAACTTACAAACCTACCCGTATTTGAAAGCGGACACCTCTATGCGGGAGCCGATAATCCACAACAAGCACAACGGCAACTCACCGATTGGGTTCGCGCAGGAAAGGTTATTCAGCTTCGGCGGGGTTATTATACTTTGGCCCAACGCCACCAATCAGAGCATCCTCATAGTTATGTTGTTGCCAACCATATGGTGCGAGCATCCTATGTCAGCCTGCACACCGTATTGTCTCATTACGATCTTATTCCAGAGCATGTGGCTGTTGTGACAAGCGTCACGACTGGGCGACCGGGTCAGTGGCAGAATTTGTATGGCCATTTCAGCTACCAACACATTCAAGCGGAACTCTTTTTTGGTTTTGAATACAGGCAAGTTTCGCAAACGCAATGGGCGTATATGGCAACACCGGAAAAAGCGTTACTTGATTTGATTTATCTGACACCAGGGGCAGACAACGAGGGGTATATTCGGGCATTGCGGTTGCAAAATCTGGATCAACTTGATATTGAACGGTTGACGGCTTACGTTGAGCGTATCAAGAAACCTAAACTTAACCGCGCCCTGCCTTCTATCGTCCATGTTATTGAAGAAGAGTTAACAGAGTACGTGTCCCTATGATCCCTTATTTGAAAACGCAAATTGCGGAGGCATTTACCCCAGAAACGCAAAAAGCCATTGTGCGTGAATATCTACAGATGCGGATTTTATACAGTTTGCAGAGCGTTGGGGCCATGATTCCCCTGGCTTTTCATGGGGGAACGGCTTTGCGGATTCTCTATCAGTTACCCCGCTATTCGGAGGATTTGGATTTTGCATTGGAACGGCAGCCAGAACAATATGATTTTCGCAAATATCTGACAACGATTCAGCGTGATATGACAGCCGAAACGTATGATGTCGAGATCAAGTTGAATGAGGGAAAGGTTGTTCACAGCGCTTTTGTGCGCTTTCGCGGCCTCTTTCATCAGTTGGGCATTTCACCCCATAAATCGGAAGTTTTGGCAATTAAATTGGAGATTGATACCAATCCGCCATCAAGCGCGGGGCTAGATACGTCTTTTATTCAACATCATGTGGCTGTTCATTTACAACATCATGACCAGGCTTCGCTGTTGGCGGGAAAACTTCATGCCATTTTGCAGCGTGAATATGTCAAAGGGCGGGACTGGTATGATTTATATTGGTATTTGAGTCAGCCGCAGTGGGCATCTCCCAATGTGGCTATGTTGAACGATGCGCTTGTCCAATCTGGTTGGGAAAAGGGTGAGGTGACAACCAGCAATTGGCGAGGATACGTACTGGAGCGATTGGCGCCATTGGATTGGTCACATGTGGTGGCAGATGTACAAAGGTTCTTGATGAAGCAGGAAGACCTAATTGTGTTTAAGAAGGAAACAGTTGCGGGGTTGGTGAGGGGGCAGGAATGATCATGGGTTCGAATCCCGCCGCCCCGACAGAAGAGTCATATCCCTGTGATATGGCTCTTTTTTATTGGCAAATTAGAGCCTAAAAGCGCCAACCTACCACTTGTAATTCCATCACGAAACGTCAGGGATAGTAACTTTTACCAACTTTCTTACCGGGCCAATTTGATAAAAAGCAAAGTCATGTGTGCATTTCCAGCAATTCTCAATTTGGAGAAATGGTTGACAAAGAAGGCAAATAGGGCAATTACTATGACCTATGGTAAAGAGATTCCCCTTACAAGCATTTTTCAAGGCATGTCAAGCCGCCTGGATTGACTTGCCAGACCACCGTAAACCAAGCCCCAATACAAAGTATGCCTTATCCGATGCTGTCAACAGCGCCATGAGTATGTTTTTTATGCAATCCCAATCATTTCTGGCCCATAATCAGGCGCTGAGTGGGAAAAAAGGGGGTAAACAAAACCTGCAAACATTATTCGAGGTGCAGGAGGTTCCCTCGGATAATCAAATTCGCAATTTGTTAGACCCACTTCAACCAACAGAATTCGCGCCACAGTACGAATGGATATGGCAAACAGCTATCTCGGTTAGGCGGACTAAAAGTATATGAAACGAGCCTCAATACACGCCTCATTGCTCTGGATGGCATGGTGTATCATTCATCGACAGAGATTTCCTGCACCTGTTGTTCTACGCGGCAAGACCGAACCGGCAAGACCCATTACTATCATGCGACCTTGTTGCCCTTGATGGTCCAACCAGGAGTGGAACACGTTTTGGCTTGTTTCCCCGAAATGATTACCCCGCAAGATGGGGCGGAGAAACAAGATTGTGAACGCAACGCCGGTAAACGATGGTTGCAGAAATGGTCACATTTGTTTACGCCGCAGTCTATTACCTATCTGGGCGATGATTTGTTTAGTAATCAGCCATTTTGTGAAGCGGTCATTGCCCAGCAGCAATACTTCATCTTTGTTTGCAAACCGGATTCCCATGTTGAACTGTATCGTTGGTTAGATGCGCTCACGCCCCATGAACGCTCGGAGCGGCGCTGGAATGGAAAACAAGGTGAAATCTGGCGTTGGCAATGGGTTAATCAGGTTCCTTTACGGGCTGGTGATGATGCCTTGCTGGTTAATTGGTGTGATTTACAAATCAGTCATGAGACCACGGGCGAAATCCTCTATCACAATAGTTGGGTCACCAATCACCATTTACAGGCGAATCGGGTTGAAGACATTTGTGCTTTTGGTCGCACGCGTTGGAAGATTGAGAATGAGGGTATCAATGTTTTGAAACAGAAAGGCTACCATGTTGAGCATAATTTTGGTCACGGGTCACGCTACCTCGCTCAGGTTTTTCTGGTTCTCAATCTTCTCGCCTTTCTGTTACACACGGCGATGCATTTGGTTGATGACCTCTATCAATTCCTACGGCAAGCATTGCATAAGCGGGTCATCTTTTTCAATGACTTGCGGGCGTTATGCCGCTATCATACTTTCCCTGACTGGGATGCCCTCTGGTTATTTATGATTAAATCCCTTGATGAAGACGATATGCCACCTGGCATTGCTGCTCTAATTTCAAATTGAGAATTGCTGGTGCATTTCATCCGGTTTTTCCTGAGGTTCTGCATACATGAACAATGACTAGACCGCATTTCCCTTTGCACTGGTCTGGGGGATCACCCACATCTGCAAAAGCTGGTTAAACTGCTCGCATAAGCAAAACAGAAAGTGGCTAGGCAGTTTCCGTCCTTACGCTTTTCGTTTCGTCGGGGTAGGCAATGGAAACGGCCGTTTTGCCTGATCTTCCCCCCCCTCAATCCCCCGCCAGGTTGCCCTGGCGAAACGCCTGTACCCGTTTTTCCCCCTGTGCTGTGAGCCGCACAATCGCGCCCTGCATCTGCACCAGACGGGACGCTTTTAGCCGTCGCAAAACCTGCTCCATTTTGCGCGCCGACCAGCGAAAATGGTCGTGCAGTGTGGCCACAGCCAGCTCTGCATCTGCCGCAGCGCCATCTTGATGGTTATAAATGTGCCCCAGCACAACCTGCTCGCTAAAGCGCCGCTGCTGGCTCTTTCGTCGCAGAAACGTAGAAATGACGCCATATTTGGGTGAGAAAATCCACGCTAACAGGAAAAAGAAAAACATCATGATGACCATAGACGCGGAAATGGAGGAATCCCACCGTTCAGGCAGTCCCAGCCCCAAGGTGTCATTCAGCAAAGCCAGCCCATCAGATATTTGTAGGATTCCCAAGAAGTCACCCCGCGCCAGCCCGTAGCCAAAATAGGCGCCAATGGCGCCAAGCAGGGCGCTCAAGCCTAACATCGCTGGCAGCTTGTCAGTTAACAGATAGGCTGCGGCGGGAGGGATAATAAAGAAGGCGATGACCAATATGGAGCCCACAGCGTCGAAGGCGCCCACGGCCACCAGGCTGACCATTACCATCAACCCATAGTTCAACAAGCCGGGTCGAAAGCCCAACGTTTGGGCTAGGGCGGAATCAAACGTAGAGAGCTTCAATTCTTTGTAGAAGAGGAGGATGAACACGGCCGTTAACACTGTCAAAACGCCCATCACTGTCACCGCTTTGGGCCAAAATACCAGCAGGGGCTCTTCTGCAGTGAGGCCAGCCTGCCAGGCTTGACCGGGCGAGTACACTCCGCAGTTGGCGCACGATTCCACAAATTCAGCCTGAGCATCCCGCGGACTAATACCTAGCTCCCGGCAGTTGGTGCATTGGCGCGTCATTTGCGCGCGCGGGTCCTCTGGCATTATCGTTACCGTTTGGCAGTTCGCTATGCAATGGCTGTTCGTATTGGCCCAGGCTACGCCAATCTCCCCGACCATGACCGCATCCTCATCGAGATGAACGTCATCGGCAAAGCGTGCTACCAAAATGATGGCCAGGGCAAACAGCAACGGGAAAGCTAAACCCAATGCCGCATCCTGCTTTACCAGGCCAGAGTTGTACAAAAGTTCCGTGAGAACTACCGTGGCTACTCCTGCAGCCGCTGCGCCCAAAATGAGCCAAGGAGAGGACAAATCCGGCTCCAAACCCAACCCTGCTGTCATTACCAAAAAAGCAACCACAATTCCTAGCAGCACCGTGTGGCTGATGGCGTCACTGGTTAGGGACATGCCGCGCAGGAGCAAGAAGGTGCCCAACAGCGCACCGGAGATGGCAATCAGCGTGCCCAGCAGCGTGGCCGTATGCTGGGGATTGCGCAGGAAGGCGTTAAGCTCATTTCGAGCGACAAAGCTAAGCAATATTTCTATTAGCAATTGTTCAAGCTGAAACATCAGACCAGGACTCCTTCCAATTTCTCGTTTAGTTTTTCAATTACTTCAGCAGGCAGCACGGCGTGAATGTCTTGCTGCCTGTTTTCAGCTACCAGAGGAAGTTTAAGTTCATCGTTGTATTGGCGATAGACATTCCACAGCAGTTGGTTGTGGGCCTGTCGAGCAGCCTGCGTCACGCCTTTGTCTGTCAAACGCCAGGAATCATCTTGGTTTTGCACGTATCCTTGCTCTTGAAGCTGACGCAAGCCTGAAGCAGCGGCGCCACCGCCTACGCCGCGCAAAAACGCTTCCGGAACGGCCGTTGCCGGAGAACCGTGGTCGATAGCGTAATGGTACAGGTCATGGAGCACCGTTTGCGCTGCAAAGCGCCGCCGGTCGCGGCGATTGCGCAGCCAGGTCCACACCAGCCCGCGCTCCGGCGCAAAGGCCAGGGAAACCAGCACGACTAAAAATGCCACCACGATGATCATGGGCCCGGTGGGCACGTTGGCGTCCACAGCGCTCAGAATGGCCCCCGTGCCACCGGCAAATGCTCCAAAAACGGCCGCCAAAACCACCATTTGGGCCAGTTTGTTCGTCCACTGGCGGGCCGCTACGCCGGGGGCAATGAGCATGCCCACCATCAGGATAACCCCTGCCAATTGCAGCCCCAGGACAATGGCGGCCACGATGAGGGAAGAGAGCAGCATGCTAAGCACGCTGACCCGGAAGCCGTTGGCCCCGGCAAATTCAGGATCGAAGGTGATCAGCTTAAACTCTTTCCAGAATAAAGCGAGAACGCCAAAAACCGCCAGTCCCACTCCCCCAATCAGGCGCACATCTTGTTCCACAATGGCCGCGGCCTGCCCAAAAATAAAGCTGTCCAGCCCGGCCTGACTGGCGTCGGGGCGGGCTTGAATGTAAGCGAGAAGAGCAATGCCGGCCGCAAACCAGGCTGCCAACACGATGCCCATGGCCGTATCTTGCTTAATGCGCGTTGTGCTCGTGAGCAGGCGAATAAAATGCACGCCTAACCAGCTTGCTATGCCTGCACCAATTAGCAGCGCTCCCAATTCGCGCCCGGCTAGCAGGAAGGCCACGGCTACTCCCGGCAAAGCGGCATGCGACAGGGCGTCGCCCATCAAGCTTTGGCGGCGCAAAATGGCAAAGCAGCCCAGCACGCCGCTGACTACCCCCAAGAGCGCCCCGCCCAGGGCTACAACGCGTAAGGTATAGCCATAGCTAATGCCCAGAAGCAACTGGCTGAAGGGTATGAAAAGCGTGGCCAGGAGCGCCATTACGGCGATGATAGCCCAGACGCGCCGATCTTCTGTGGTTAGTTTGCGCATGGTTAATCCCCTGCGGCCATAACCAGGGGTGTCTCTTGCAGGTAGGAGACCCGCCCACCATAAGTTTTGCGCAAGTTTTCAGGGGTGAAGGTAACGGCCGTTTCCCCACTGGCCACTACCTCTACGTTCAAAAGGGTTACCCAGTCAAAATAGTGTGGCACTGTCTGCAAATCATGGTGCACCACAATGACCGTTTTACCCCGCTCCCGCAGCTCGCGCAGGATGGCAATAATCGCCCTTTCCGTCACGGCGTCCACGGCGGCAAAAGGTTCATCCATAAAGTAAATGCGCGCATCTTGTACCAGCGCCCGCGCCAAAAAAGTGCGCTGCTGCTGCCCGCCGGAAAGTTGGCTAATCTGCCGTTCGGCGAAATCTTGCAGCCCCACCTGCTCAAGCGCGTGCATGGCCAACTCTCGTTCACGGCGGCCGGGGCGGCGGAACCAGCCCAACTTGCCGTACAAGCCCATGGTCACCACGTCAATGACCGAGGTAGGGAAATCCCAGTCCACGCTGCCCCGCTGGGGCACGTAGCCCACCAGACTGCGCGCCTCTTCGTAGGGTTGGCCGTAAAAATTCACCGTACCCGCTGCTCGCGGAATGAGATTGAGAGCCGCTTTGATCAAGGTGCTTTTACCCGCGCCATTGGGTCCGACGATGGCCATGAGCACCCCTTCCGGCACACTCAAGTCTACGTCCCATATGGCGGGCTTGCTGTTATACGCCACGGTCAGGTCGTCAATGACTAGAGCGGCCGTTTCTGATTCTGTTGTGAGATGTCCATTGTTGCGATACATAATTAATTCCTCAAACTGGGGCAAATTTTTCTTGATTAGCGGCACGGCGCTGCCAGCAGTTCTGCCGGAGGCTGTGGCGTCAGCTCTGCGGGCCACTCCGGAATGGCTACGTCTATCCCGGCACATTGATAAGATTGCAGCAAGGTGTACACGTTTTCCGCCAGCATCCCCACGTAGGTTCCACCAAAACTGCCAGGTTCGCCCATGGCATCCGAATAAAGCTCGCGCACGCCTACCCGTACGCTGCCACCACCAGCAGCAATGGCTTCCTGCACCGCTTCGATGGTGTCTGGTGGCATGCTGCTTTCCACAAAAAGCACGGGAATTTCGTTGGCAATGACAAAATCAACTGTACCCTGCACGTCTCCCACACCAGCTTCATCTTCGGTGCTTAACCCCTGAATGGCCGCCATGCGCCAGCCAAAAGCGGCACCAAAGTATTGAAAGGCGTCGTGGGAAGTGACCAGGTAACGCTGCCCTTCCGGTACAGACGCCAGCCCATTTTGCGCCCAGGCAAAAAGCAGTTGCAGTTGTTCTGCATATTGGGCAGCATTGGCGCGATAGGTGCCGGCATTCGCCGGATCTTGCTCGGCCAGGGCCTCGGCCAGATCGGCTGCGGACAGTTCCCAGTTGCGGGGGTCAAACCAGAAATGGGGGTCGTCTACGTTAACCAGCTCTTCCGATAGGGTAAAACCCCCGATGATGTAACCAGCGTTTTTAACCGGCTGGCCCAGGGCGTATGTACGCACGCCTTGCTCGCTGAGGGCGGCAAAGACGGTATCGAATTGCCCTTCGAGGTTGAGACCGCTGTAGATGACCATATCAGCGTTGTTCATGGCGCTAACGTCGGCTTCAGTGGGTTGGTAAAGGTGCGGGTCTACCCCTGCGCCCATGAGGGGAGTAATGACGATGTTTTCTAAACCCGCGGCCAATAATTCTGCCAGGTCGGTGGCCTGAGTGGTTGTGGTCACAACACGAAACGCTTCGTCAGAGGGGGGGGCAACGGCCGTTTCTCCCGGAACATTTCCCGTTTCTTGCTCCCCTGACGCCGTGGCTCCGCAGGCAACCAGCAAGGTGGCTGCAAAGAGTAGTATGAGGTTTATTGCGTGCCGTCTCATAAATTAAAAGTCTCCCTAATTATAAAATTTGGCATATCTAAATTAGATTTAGAAGAAGGTTAATAGCCAGGAGGCGTTTTGTCAAGGGGGGGTAAGAACATTCTTATCTGTTTTCGGCGAGCCGAAACAGTTGGTTGTAGCGGGGCTGCAGGAAACAGGCTCTGCCTTTAGCAAGGCAGCACGGCCGCCAGGCGTCGTACGCCTTCCACAATGGCCGCTTCTTCCAGACCGCTAAAACCGAGGAGAATGGAAGCGGGAAACGGCCGTTGTAAATGGTAGGGCGCACCAGGGTAAACCCGCACGCCCTGAGCTGCTGCCGCTTGCACAAAGGCAGCCTCATCGCACACTTCGTCCAGGTAGGCCATTACGTGCAGCCCGGCGGCATCTTGAGTGTAGCGAACCTGCCCCGGCAGGTAAGTGCTCAGGGCGTTGACCAGGGTTTCGCGCCGCGCCCCATATTCCTGGCGCAAGTGGCGCAGGTGGCGGTCGAAATGACCCTCGGCAATAAAATCAGCCACAGCAGCCTGGGTCAATGTTGGGGCGCCCCGGTCTATCAACCGTTTGGCCCGCACAAAAGGTTCTACCAGAGATGGTGGCAGCACCACGTAGGCCAGCCGCAGGGCGGGAAAGAGCACTTTGGAGAAGGTGCCCAGGTACACTACGCGCCCTTCCTGGTCTAGCCCTTGCAGCGCAGCCAGGGGACGGCCGTCATAGCGCAGCTCCCCGTCATAATCGTCTTCAATAATCAGGGCGTCATGGGATTGCGCCCATTGCAGCAGAGCCAGCCGTCTTGCCAGGGGCATGGCGCCGCCCCGCGGAAACTGGTTGGAAGGGGTGACAAAGAGCAATCTGGCGTTTACGCCGGCTGGAATGGCTTCCACCGGCAGCCCAGCCTCATCTACGGGCATGGCGGTAAGGCGTGCCCCGTTGACGCGGAAAAGCCGGAAGGCGTCCTGGTAGCCAGGGGTTTCCACCAGCACGCCATCGCCGGGATTCAGCAGCAGGCGGGTGAGGATGTCGAGGGTTTGCTGCGCGCCGCTGACGATGACGACCTGTTCAGGCGTGCACTGCACGCCGCGCATGTGGGCCAGGTGCCTGGCAATGGCTTCGCGCAGGGGCATAAAGCCGGCGACAGACCCGTAGCGGGCGAGAATGATGTCGTCGGTGCTGAGGTAGCGGGCTAGCAACCGTCGCCAGATGTCGTAAGGAAAGCTGTGAGAGTATGTGCGTCCCAGCCCAAAGTCGATTTCACCGGATACGGCCGTTTCCCCTCCTTCTCGTTCTCCATGGCGCAGCAGCGACGCCGACGGCCGTACGGGGGCAGCCAGCACTCTTCTGCCCCAGGCGGAAAAGGTGGGCGTAAAGGCTGAGGGTGGCAGGGAAACGGCCGTGCCTGGCAACTCTTCCGCCACAAAGGTCCCTGCTCCGGGGCGGCTCATGATAAAGCCCTCTGCCTGCAATTGCTCCAGCGCCTCCAGCACCGTTACGCGCGCTACGCCAGCTTGTTGAGCCAGGCGGCGGCTGGCGGGCAGCTTGCTTCCCGGCGGCAAATGCCCCTGCAAAATTTGCTGCCGAATTTGCCAATAAACCTGCCAATACTTGGGCTGGTCGCCCTGGGAATCTATGTTTAGAACCAGGTTGCTCATAGCATCCTCGCAGAACATCTAAGACTTTACTCAGTTTCAGGAATGACTTAACATCTCTTCCCGTATACAATATCACATGTAAATGTATGATTTGGTATTCGTTTAGAAAAGAAAAGTCAAACCTATGCCTTACCGCAGTACAGACAAGACCCGGCAGAAAAAAGACAACAAACGTACGGCCATGATGCAGGCGGCCGTCCGTGTATTTGCTGAAAAAGGGTACTACGAAGCAACTGTGCGTGATATAGTCTCAGCGGCTGACGTGGCTGTAGGCACTTTTTATTTTTACTTTCCCGATAAAGAGACCTTGTTTGTGCACCTGTATGAAGAAACGGCCGATTTTCTGGTGCGTACTATTCGCCAGGCAGTTGCTAATCGGACCACTCTGCCGCAGCAGATGAGTGCGGGTATTCAGGCTTACGTAAACATTGCCGTCTTTGAACCGGCCGTAGTCCAGTTGCTGCTGGTGGGCGGCGTAGGCGCCGTGCTCTCTCTACGGCAAAAACGGGCCGAGTTTCGCGAGAAAGTGGTCCGCCTCTGGCAAGCTCCCCTGGATAATGCGCTGCAAAAAGGGCTCGTTATGCCGCAAAATGTACGCCGCACGGCCGAGGCATTATCGGGCGCTTTTGATGAAGTTGTGCTGAATTTGTTGAGTCATCCTGAGCCAGAGTCAGAAGCGGCAACGGCCGTAAAAGAGCTGGTTCAATTCGCTTTACGCGCGGCAGCTTTTAAGGGGTAAACCGCGCAGCATGAGCGAACAGAAATCCAACCCTCCTCGCGACCCTATGCAGCAGCTTATTCAAGCCCTCCTCGCTACGTTTCAGCGGCAAAATAACGCTGACGAGTACCTGGAGCAGGTCGTAAAAGTCATTCAGGATACCCTGGGATTTTATCACGTCCAGGTGTATTTGCTAGAGGATGCTGCCCAGGCGCCGGAAAGGTTGATTTTACACAGCGGCACCGGAGAAGCGGGGAAAAAGCGCAAACAGCAAAGCTTTTCTTTGCCCATCAACGCTCGCCGCAGCCTGGCTGCCCAGGCAGTCCGCGAAAAAAGAGTCGTTATCATCAACGACACGCGCCAATCTCCCCATCACCTGCCTCACGCGCTCCTGCCGGAAACACAGGCAGAAGCGGCCTTGCCCTTGCTGGACGGCGAGCACCTGTTGGGCGTGTTGGACGTTCAGCATTCTCAGGTGGGGTGTTTTAACGCAGCGCAGGAAGAGGAGCTGCAGGTTATTGCCTCCCATCTTAGCAGCGCGTTGGCCTATTACGCCCTGCAGCAGAGAAATACTCGTTTACGCCAACGCCTGACCACGCTGCAAGAACTGGCCACCGCCGCGGCAACGGCCGTTTCTGATGGCGAACTCATTTCCCAAGCCACAAAGCTAATTGGGGATGCCCTTCACGCTGAAAATGTAGGCTTCCGTTTTGTCGATCCTCAAACTGGGAACCTGCGCAGTCACGTTTCATACCAAAAGAGCGTTGGCCGCAAAGAATCCCTGGCCATTACCGGACCTGGAGAAGGCATCACCGGCCGTGTACTAGCTACCGGGCAGCCCTGGCGCATACCCGATGTCACCCAGGAGCCAGCTTTCCTGGGGGATCCGGCCATCCGTTCCGAACTGTGCGTCCCTTTGTACCATGACGGAAAGGTAATTGGCGTTATCAATGCCGAAAGCACACGAATTAATGCTTTTGACGTGAATGACGAGACATTTTTGGCCACAATCGCTTCCCAACTGGCCACGACATTCCAAAAAATCCAGTTGGCAGGCACATTTCAGCGGCAAATTGAGGAAAAAGATGCGCTGCTGACCTCCATGAAAGCCATCTCATCCCTCCAGATTGATGACGTGTTGAACACCTTAGCGCAGGAGGCTAAGCGGCTTTTGCGTGGGAATTCCAGCCGCATTTACCTGCTAGAACCAGACGAAGAAACCCTCTCATGCGTAATTGACCTGTCCCAAATAACCAGACACCGTGCGCCAGTTTCCGATCAAGATTGGTCACGGAATTACGGGCAGTGTTGCTCTGAGTGGCGTGCCGGAAATAATTCCCAATACGCGCTTTGACCGTCGGGCCATCTATTTTCCGGGGCTGCCGCCACGAGACCTGGCGGCAATTTTAGCCCCCTTAAAATTACGCCAAAATGTTTTGGGGGTCATGAGCGTGTTTCGCCACAATTTGAACGACCCGTTCACCCCGGCAGATTTGAAATTACTGGTTGCCATTGCCGACCAGGCAGCGGTGGCGATTGGCAATGCCCGTCTTTTTGCAATGGAGCAGCGCAAGCGGCAGGAGCTGAGCGTGCTCAACACGCTGGCGACGGTAGCAGCCGAGGCAGTGAACCAGGACGATTTGCTAGACCGGGCTACACGGTTTATTGGGTCCAAACTTTTCCCGGACAGTTTTGGGGTAATGCTGTTGGATGAAGTGAGCGGAGTGCTGCGGACGCACCACACTTATTGGGGACCAGAAGCTACAGTGCCAATTGAAAACAGCATTGCCGGACTTGTAGCAACCTCAGGAAATGCTTACCGGGCCAATGACGTGTCGCAGGAAAAGCGGTTTTTTGAAGCCCAGTTTTATGAGTTGGGGGCGCAAATGCGATCCAAGCTCTGTGTGCCGCTTCAGGTAGCCGGCAGTACGATGGGGGTGTTGAATGCCGAAAGCCAGCAGCCCGGCATGTTTGGCGAGGCAGATGAACGCGTGATGATGACGCTGGCGAAACAGATGGCGACAGCGCTCGAAAAGCTGCAGTTGCTGGAAAAGGAACAACAGCGAGCAATCCAGCAGAAAGCCCTGGCCACCATGTCCAGCACGGTGCTGGGTGCGCTCAATTTGCCTGATCTGTGGACGGCCGTTACCCAGGCTGCACGAAAAATTCTACATGCAGACAGAACGGCCGTTTTTCTCACCGATTCAGACCAGGGCAACCTCGTTTGCGCGCATGCCAGAGGGCTCTCGACAGCCTTTATCGAGGAATTGGAGGCCAGTTTCAATCACTCCCCCGGAACCCAAATCCTGCACAATCATAAACCACTGCTCATCAGCGATGCCCGTGACCACCCTATCACTATTCCCATAATCGATCTCATCGAAAAAGAAGGCTTTCATTCCTACGCTCTCTTTCCCCTCCTGTCAGACAACGAGTTGTTAGGGGCGGTTGGCATCTTCTTTGATACTCCTTATCACTTTTCGGCAGACGACCTCACAACAGGGCAAACATTAGCCCACATCATTTCTGTAGCCTTGCAAAACGTGTGGCTTTTTACAGAACGCAGCCATGCTCTTCGCAGTGAGAAAAAGTTTAGTGACTTTGTGCGCTTGCTAAACGAAGGTCAGGACCTGCCCGCCATCCTCTCCAATGTCATTGTTCATGCTGCCAGCCTCATTGGGGCTGATGCCGGGATAATTGGTCTGGTGCTTGAAGGCTCCATTATGACCTATTATCCCTACAACATCCCCCCCCACTTTAACCTTGAACCCAGCAGCCGCGGCCATGGGTTAGGCTGGCACATTGTCGATACGGGTGAATCGATCTTGTTAGACAATTATGCACAGCATCCTCAGGCTTTGGACAAATGGGTTTACGCCAATGTCCAGGCTTTCTTGGGAGTCCCGCTTATCACGCCCGAGGGCATTTATGGCGCTCTTTGCCTCTTCAATTTGTCCGCACATAAGCTCTTTTCCGTCGATGACCTGCATCTTGCCGAGACGATAGCCGAACAGGCCGGGTTGGCCATTTATAACTCCCGACGTTATGATGAAACTGCCCAGCGCGTGAATCAGCTAGCCATTTCTTTGGCCCGCCAGGAAGAGATGGATCGTGCCAAAGACGCCTTCGTGCAGACGTTGACACACGAACTCCGCACTCCTCTGGGGATTGTCATGGGTCATGCGGAGCTGCTGGAAAATGGTATTTTGGGTGAATTGCACCCTTCCCAAGCAGAATCCATGCGCATCATCAACCGGCGCTTACAAATGATCAACGACATGCTTGATGATTTGAGTATGCTTCTGGCAGCGCAAACACAAGAAATCATGCGCCACCCCATACAACCCCAGCAGCTTATTACTTCCATCATGTCAGACTTCCAACTAAAAACCGAGGAACTGTCGTTAACGTTGGAAACTGATCTTCCACCAGATTTACCCATGATTGCTGGTGATGATACGCAACTGCGGCGCGTCTTTGATAACCTGCTTTCCAACGCCCTAAAATTTACGCCAGCAGGCGGGTGGGTTCAAATTCGCGCCTTCCCAGAAGGGGAATTTGTGGTTTTTTGCGTCACGGATTCCGGTGTGGGTATGCCGGCCAGCCAGTTGAACAAGGTATTTCAACGCTTTTACCAACTGCGTAGCCACAAGAGCATGAATCCCCACGGTGTTGGTCTGGGTCTGGCCCTGGTAAAAGAAATTGTGGAGGCGCATGGGGGATACGTGCGCGTGGAAAGTGAAGAAGGGGTGGGGTCAACCTTTGAAGTATCGCTGCCTATTGCCAGAGAGTGACCCGGCAGCGGGGCAGCATCTCCGCTCTTTGGCGTTCAGGTATCATTCTGCAATTCGCCTAACCGGGCGGCTGGTTAGCTGCTGAGGCTGATCGCGGAGCCGGTGAGAGTTTTGGTTACGTCAATGCGCGCGGGGAAGGCGTCTCGCAGCTCGTCGATGTGGGTAATGACGAGAATGCGGGCAAAGTCATCCTGGATGGTGTTGATAGCTTCAACCAGCCGCTGCCGGCCGGTGGGGTCCTGGCTGCCAAAGCCTTCGTCGATGACCAGGGTTTGCAGGCGTGCGCCAGCGCGCCGGGCCAACACCTGGGAAAGGGCCAGGCGGATGGCAAAGTTGACGCGGAATTGTTCGCCGCCGCTGAAATTTTCATACGGCCGTTCCCCCGCCCCATCCTGAATGTGAATATCCAGCGTCTCCGCCAGGGCGTCACGGCTTTTAAGCTGGCGCTGCGTGTCAAAGCTGATGCGCATGTCGCCACCGGTCAGCCGTTCCAGCAGGTCGTTGGCGCGGTCTTCAATGTCTGGCAAAGCCTGCTCAATAAGCAGCGCCTGCACGCCGTCGCGCCCGCACGCCTTTTCCAGCAGCCTGAGCCGCTGAATGTGTTGGGCAATTTCCGCTTTCTGGGCGTCAATGGCCATGCGGCGCTGGCGCAGGTCGTCCAGCACGTCGAGCCGCTGCTGGGCCGCGCCCACCGTACGCTGCTTGATGCTCTCGGCTTCCCGCAGGCGAAAGACTTCGTCCTCAACGGTTTGCAGGTCACCGCTGTCTTGAGTAAGCTGGTTCAGATGGGCAACGGCCGTTTCCTGCTGTGCGGACAGTTCCTCTACTACTTCCTCTTGTTCGGCAACCCGCTGCTGTAAATCAGCCAGCGTGTCTTCCAAAGGCTTCACGGCCGCCTGGGCCTGCTGCCATTCCTGGTAGCGCTGTGGGGCTTCGGTCAAGCCATCCCGTGCGGCGCGCGCCCGGTCGTGAGCGGCGGCATCATAATCCACCAATGCCAGCTTGGCGTCCAGGGCGGCCAACTGCTGCTGGGCTTCGACGGCATACTCACCGGCGGTCAACTGCGCCTGCACGGCAGCCAGGGCCGCTGCCCCTTCTTGCCGCCATTCCTGCAGCAGGCGGTCAATCTCTACCTGGCGGGCCTCAGCCTGAGACAGCAGTTTTTGTTGGCCTTGGCGCGTTTGTTCGAGGATGGCTTTTTGTTTTACGGCCGTTTCCAGTTCCGCCACCTTCGCTTTTTGCGCCACCAGTTTGCCATCTTCCGCCAATGTTGCTTCCAGTTCGGCCAGCCGCGCCGCGCCCTCCGTCTCCCACTCGGCTGTAGCCTGGCGAATTTCGCCCAGTCGCGCTTCAGCTTGGGCCTGCCGCTGCTGCTGGGTCTGCTGGTCGCGCTCCAGCCGGTTGGCCTGCTTCAATGCCTCGGTTAGCTGCGCAATTTCCGCGCCCAGCGCTGTGATGCGTTCCTTGTTATCGCGGAAACGGCTGCCCATGTCTGTGCCTTCGGTTTGTAAATCGGCCAGCACCGTATCGCGGTGTTCGGTGGTGAGGGGTTGGCCGCACAGGGGGCATTCGCTGCCTGTTTCGGCGGTGAGGCGATCAATGCGCTCTCTGTGGCGATTCATCTGCTCGCGCAGCCGCTCTTGCTCCGCCTCCAGGCTGTTTTTGTCAGCCAGGGCGGTGGCGTGGCGGGCGCGCTGCTCGGCCAGGGCGCTAATTTGGGTGGTAACGGCCGTTAACTGGTTCTGTGCCGCGGCCAGGTTGGCGGAAACGGCCGTTTCTTCCTCTTTTAGACCGGCAATGCGCCGCGCCTGGGTTTGCAGTTGGGCCACTTCCTGCGCCAGCAGCTTGCGCTCGCCCTCCATGCTTTGCAGCGCGCTCCGCGCCTCGTGCCAGGCCGCTTCCTGGGCGCTGAGTGTTGCCAATCGCTGCTCCAAATCGGCCAACTGCGCCTGAGTTTCTGCCCGTCTCGCCGCCACCGTTTCCTGCTCCGTTTGCGCCGCAGCGACGCGTTGGGCCTGGGATTCCTGCTCCTGCTGGCGCTGCTCCAGGCGGCTGCGTTCTTGGGTGATGGTTAGCTCAAACGGCCGTTTGGCTTGCAGCAGCTTGTTGTAAGCCGCCGCTTTTTCTTGCCAGCCCTGGTAAGCCTCGTCAGCCTGCTGCCAGGCGGCGTAGCCAGCCTGAATCGCTTCCGATTCGGCCAGGATTGCCGTGTAGCTGTCGCGCTCTGTTTGGCGTTGCGCCAGCGTTTTATGCAGGTCTTCCAGGCTGCGCCGGGCGCGCTCCAGGTTTTTCGCCAAATTTTGCACCATTTGTTTCTGCTGTTCGATGGCGGCAGCCGTGTGCCGCGCCTGCTGCAGCAGTTCCTCTTTGGCGGCGCGCTGCTGGCTGAGCGCAGCCAATTCCGCCTGAGCGGCCACCAGCGTGGCGCGCCGTTCTTCTTCTTCAGCCAGCTCGTGGGCAATGTCTTGCAGTTGGCCATCCAGCAGCAGTTGGCTGTTTTCCACCTCGCGGCGGCGAGCGCTGGCCGCTTCTTTGTATTGATCCCATTGGCTGACGCCTAGCAGGTCGGCCAAAATCTCTTTGCGCCGGTTGGGTGTCTTGGTGGTAAATTCGTCAGCTTTGCCTTGCAGCAAAAAGGAGGCGTTGGTGAAGGTGTCGTAATTCATGCGCAGCAAGGTTTCAATGGCGGTTTGCGTTTCGCGCACTTTGCTCTCGCTAAGGGGTTTCCACTGGTCGCTCCCGGCATTCATTTGCAGCTCTAGCACCTGGGTCTTGCCGTAGCGCTTGCGGCGGATGACGCGGTAGGCGCTGCCTTCCAGGTTGAAGGTGTACTGCACTTCACAGGTTCCGTCTTCTAAAACGGCCAGGCGGTTGACCAGGTCGTCGTCGCTTTTGCTGCGGCTCTTGCCAAAGAGCGCCCAGGTAATGGCGTCGAGAATGCTGGATTTGCCCGCACCGTTCAGGCCGGAGATGCAGGCGAGGTGGATGCCGTTAAAGTCGAGTACGGCCGTTTCCCGATAAGATAGAAAATTTGTTAGTTCCAGGCGCAGAGGGATCATGGGCGGATTTTAGCGGAACTGCGGAGGGGCTGCTAGTCGATGGATGCTGTTTGCTAGCGATTACCAGCCGCCAGTGGCCAATAATCAGCTATCAAAGGACAAAGAGCATTTCCTCTTGGCTGTTTATGGCAGCATCTCAGGGATTCAATTTATTGTCAACGGGGGAGGCCCCGTTGCTACATATCATACGAGGACCATCTTAACAATTTCTACACATTTTCTTTAATGGTTCTGAATGCAAGAGGGGTAGACTGCACAGGAAATCAACCTAAAAAATGACATCTATTTGCGTGAAGAGGTGGATGAATGATGCTGCGGAAAAAGGGCTTTTGGATTTGGGTAATCATTATTGTGGCCGCGCTGGGTGGCGGCGGCTACTTTTATTTTACCAGTACGGCCACGGCGGAAACTGCCGCGGAACCGGAAACATTGCAAACGGCCGTTGTGCGCCAGGGAGACATTACCGTTTCCGCTACCGGGGCAGGTACGGTGATTGCCGCCACTGAGGTGGAGCTGGCCTTTACCACCGGCGGCAAGCTGACCGAACTGCTGGTGCAGGTGGGCGACAAGGTGCAGGCTGGGGACGTGTTGGCTCGCGTGGACGACACCGACGCGCAGCAGTCTTTGGTGAATGCCCAACTTCAATTGACACAGGCGGCGATGCAAACAGACGCCTCTTCCACGCAAACCGGCGTCAGCTATGACGACATTAGCGTGGCGCAGGCGCAAATGACGCTGGATGAAACCCAGGCAGCATTGGATGAATTGCTGAATTGGCAGCCTGACGCCGATGAGATTGTGCTGCTGGAAGCGCAGTTGACTGCGGCGGAGGCCAGCTATAACGCAGCCCGGGGGCAAGCCGCGGCTACAGGCAACAGCATCATGGTGCAGAGCGTTAGTGTGGACCAGGCGCAGCGCGATCTGGATGACGCACAAGCGGCGTATGACACGGCATATGATCCGGGTCGCGATTGGGAACTGAATGATCCCCGCCGCGCCACGGCGCTAGAAAATGAACGGACGCGGGCGGACGATGCGCTGCTGCGGGCGCAGGAGAATTTGCGCATTGCCCAGTTGAATTACAGTGCGGCCGTTTCTAGCAGCAGCAGCAGCAGCACGGCGAACGCTGAGAGCAACTTGCTCAGCGCGCAGCAGGCCGTGGCGGCAGCCCAGGTTGGTCCCACGGAGGATGAGATTGCGGCAGCGGAAACGGCCGTTACCAAGGCCCAACTATCCCTACAACAAGCCCTGCTCAACCAGGAAGCCCACGGCCTTAGCTTACGGCAAGCCGAATTGAGCGTGGCGTCCGCCCAGGCTGACCTGGATGGCACGACCCTTACGGCGCCCATGGATGGGACCGTCATGAGCATTAACTACCACGTGGGCGAACAGGTAGGCAGCAGCGCATTTCTTGCCCTGGCCGACCTGTCTCAACCGATGCTCGAAATCTACCTGGACGAAACTGACCTGGATAAAGTGGGTGTGGACTATGAAGTAGACGTCACTTTTGATGCCTTGCCTGACGATGTGTTTACCGGCCAGGTGGTGCAGGTAGACCCCCAGCTTTACCAATCTAGCGGGGTCAGCGCCGTGCGCGCCGTGGTGCAGCTAGCCTATAACAAGCCGCAGGCGCTGCCCGTTGGCCTGAACGCCACAGTGGAAGTAATTGGTGGGCGCGCCGAGAATGCGCTGTTGGTGCCGGTAGAAGCGCTGCGTGAATTATCCCCCGGACAATATTCCCTTTTTGTCATGGAAAATGGCGAACCAAAGCTGCGCATGGTCGAGGTAGGCTTGATGGACTTTTCCTTTGCAGAGATTCTTTCCGGCGTGTCGGTGGGCGAGGAAGTAACCACGGGACTGGTGCAGACGCAGTAAGCGGATAACTGGTTACATGTAACATAACCGTTCCAAAGGTTTTCGATGAACAGAAACGCAATTATTCAAACCATTGGTCTGCGCAAGGTGTATGGCATGGGCGACATCCAGGTAAAGGCGCTGGATGGCGTAGACGTCTGCATCAACGAAGGGGAGTTTGTGGCCATCATGGGACCGTCGGGTTCCGGCAAGAGTACGTTGATGAACATTTTGGGCTGCCTGGACCGGCCGACAGAGGGGCAGTATTTGCTGGCTGGCGAAGACGTCAGCGGTCTGCACAAGGTGGCGCTGGCGGCTATTCGCAACCGGCGGCTGGGCTTTATTTTCCAATCCTTTAACTTGCTGCCCCGCACCAGCGCGCTGCGCAACGTGATGCTGCCCCTGGTGTACAAACGCGAAAGCAAGCTGTCGCCAGCGGAACGGGAGGCAAAGGCCCTGGAAGCGCTGGAAGCGGTGGGGCTGGCCGACCGGGCGCACCACGAACCCAATGAAATGTCGGGCGGTCAGCGGCAGCGGGTGGCCATTGCCCGTGCCCTGGTGAATGACCCGCTGCTGATCATGGCTGACGAGCCTACGGGCAACCTGGACACGAAAACGGGGGATGAGATTATGGGGCTGCTGCATGAGCTGCACGGCCGTGGCCGCACGATTGTGATGGTGACCCACGAGCAGTATGTCGCCGAGCAAACGGAGCGCACAATTACGCTGGTAGACGGCCGTATTCACACAGACAACCATAACGGCGGAGGGCATTAATATGGCAGCAAAACAAGAGACATTACCTATGTCCGCGCCTGTGAAAGAAAAAGAAACAGGGAACGAGCCAATTTCTTCCGGCCTTATCAGCCCTGTGGAAATTTTGCGTATTGCCTGGGAAGGGGTGGTGCGCAGCAAAGTGCGCTCTCTGCTCACCATGCTGGGCGTCATCATCGGCGTGGCGGCCGTGATCATCATGATTGCCATCAGCGCCGGCACGGAAGCGACCATTGCCGAGCAAATTGAGGGCTTGGGCGCCAACCTGGTCTTCATTCAGGCCTCTTTTGGCCGGGGCGGCCCAGGGGGTGGCGGCGATTCTGGCCCGACGCTGGTTTATGATGATACGGCCGTTGTGGAGAGCGTGGGCGGCGTGGTGGCAACGGCCGTTGACCAGACCAGCGTGCTAACCATCAAAGCTGGTGGCGTCACCCTGACTGACGCACCCCTGGTAGGCACGTCCACTGGGTTCCCCTCGGTGCGCGAGGTCAACGTTGCCCAGGGGCGGTACTTCAACGAAACAGAACTGGAACGCTCGGCCAAAGTGGCCGTGTTGGGCCATTCTCTGGCTGCGGAACTGTTTGGTGAAGCTAACCCCATCGGCCAATCCATCATTGTGGATACCACCAAACTGACCGTCATTGGCGTGGCCGGCGAAAAGGGCGTGGTGGGCAACACCGATTTTGACATGCAGTTTTACGTGCCGATTTCCCTGGTCTTCGACAAATTTGTGCCCACCCAATTCCGCCAGTTTGCCGGAGATCGCGTGCGCATCATTTACGTGGAAATTGAGGAAGGGGCCGACATGGAGATGGTGATTCAGCAAATTCAGCTCAAGCTAGCAACCAGCAAGGACGTCACCGTGGATGAGCTGCCTTTCACCATTCAAACCCAACAGGACATTATTGATACCCAAGGGGCAACCACGGAAGCGTTCCGTAATTTGCTGGCCTGGGTGGCGGGCGTCTCGCTCATCGTTGGCGGCATTGGCATCATGAACATCATGCTGGTGAGCGTGACGGAGCGCACCCGCGAGATTGGCATTCGTCAGTCGGTAGGGGCCACGCCCAACGACATTCGCCTGCAGTTTCTGGCGGAGGCGCTGATGCTCAGCCTGGTGGGCGGCCTGATTGGCGTGGCTGCCGGGGTAGGTGGTTCCTTCATCTTTGGCGCTACCAGCGATATGCGCACCGTCATTGTCCCCAGCTCTATTTTTCTGGCCTTTGGCTCTGCGGCGGCGGTGGGGGTGTTTTTTGGCTTTTTCCCGGCGAATAAGGCAGCGCAGCTGGATCCGATTGAAGCGCTGCGGCATGAGTAAACCAATGAACAAAGATAGCTAATTAGCTGAAGCGCTGACTGGCTGAAACAATATTTTGAGGTGAACGTGATGAAGCGATTATTAGTGGTATTAAGTTTTATTTGGGTATTGGCGGGGTGTTCTGGCAATGAGGCGGCGGTGGAAGAAGTGGCGCGCGCGGCGGAAACGGCCGAAACCACAGCCCAGCTTGCCACCAGCTACAGCGACGCCCTGTCGGTGCAGGGACAGTTAGCCCTGGGCACCATCCAGTTGGAAGACACAGAGCTGGCCGTCGACGATGCGCAGGCTGCGGAACTGCTGTCCCTTTGGCAGGCTCTCAGCGCGCTGAGCAGCAGTGACACTACGGCCCAGGCCGAATTAGATGCGGTGGTCAAGCAGGTGCAAGAAACCATGACCCCTGCACAGGTTGCGGCGATTGCTAACATGCAGCTAACCACCGACAGCCTGACGAAGCTGCAAGAAAGCGGCGCGCTGGGCTTTGGGCGCGGCATGGGTGGGCAAGGCAGCGGCAGCGATACGGCTGGCGGCTTTTCCCGCGGAGGTGGTCCCGGTGGTGGGCTGCCTGGTGGCGGTCCCGGCGGCGTGGGCGGCGGGTTTGGCGGAGGCATGCCCGGTGGCGAGGTTGCCCCGGCGGCCCAGGCCACGCGCCAGGCACAGTTTGAAAGCGGCGATGTAGGCGACGTACAGGAAATGTTGTTGACGAATTCTGTGATGCGGCTGCTGCAAACGAAAACGGGTGAGGCCCCCGCACCGCGCGATGGTTCTTTGGCTGTGGTGTGGGAGAGTGTAAGCGCAGCCAGCGGGCTGACGCAAGAGGAGCTGCGCGCCCAAATGGCTGAGGGGCAGACGCCGGCGGCGCTGATTGCGGCAAATGGCGGGGACGTGTCGGCCGTTTTCGACGAGATCGTTGCCGCTCTGGTAGAGACGCCCCTGGCCGAGCAGCAAAACCTGGAAGATTATGTAAATAATTTACTTTATGGCAATAACGCGAATGAGTAAGGAACGGCCGTTTCTAAACATCTGGTCAGGATTTCCGGTATTGGCGCTATTTGCCCTTAAAATAATCAGCATCTTACAATCCAATTGGAGGTTTTCTTGCTGATGAAGAAACGATTATTATCATTGACTGTTCTGGTGCTGCTGTTCGTCCTAGGGGGCGCAGGCTGCTCTCTGTTACAGGAGCCGGAGGCAGCCAGCGCGCCTATTGAAGCCATTCCCCTGGAAGTGAACGAGCCTGTTGAGGAGGCTCCTGCCCCGGCTGCGGAACCAGCAGAAGAAACTGGTGGCGCCGTTGTTTACAGCATCAGCCCGGCTGATTCCCGTGTGCGCTTTGAGCTGGACGAAGATTTGCGCGGCAATCGCATCACTGTGGTGGGCGAAACGGACCAGGTGGCCGGCGAACTGGCGCTAGACCTGGCCAACCTTGCAACAGCCCAAGTTGGGGTCATTCAAATTAACGCCCGCACCCTGGAGACGGACAACGGCTTCCGCAACCGCGCTATCCAGAACCAGATTTTGGATACAGGCACGTATGAATTCATCACCTTTACACCAACGGCCGTTAACGGACTGCCTGCCAGCGCTAACGTGGGTGAAGAAATCAGCTTTTCCATTGTCGGCGATCTGACCATACGGGACGTGACTACCGAAGTGACCTTTGACGTGACGGCAACGGCCGTTTCTGCTACACAAATCTCCGGCACCGCTTCTGCCACCATCCTGCGCGCCGACTATGGCCTGCGCATTCCCGAAGTGCCCAATGTGGCCAATGTGGAAGAAGAAGTAGAATTGATAATAGATTTTGTTGCAAATGCATCATAGTTTTAACTTTTAGCCATTAGCTGTTAGCTATTAGCCCATAGCCGACAGCTAAATGCTAATTGCTAACAGCTAATCCCATGACCAAAACCATTCTCGTAGTCGACGACAAAGAAAGCCTGCGCCAGATGGTGAAAAGCTATCTGGTTCAGGAAGGGTTTCGCGTGGTAACGGCCACAAATGGCCGAGACGCGCTGTTTTTGGCCCGCCAGGAAAAGCCGGACCTCATTTTGCTGGACCTGATGATGCCGGAAATGGGCGGTTACGAGTTTATGCGCGTGCACAGCCGCGAAGCTGACACCCCCACCATCATTCTCACCGCCAAGCTGGAGGAGTCGGACAAGGTGCTGGGGCTGGAGCTGGGCGCTGACGATTACGTGACCAAGCCTTTCAGCATGCGCGAACTGACAGCGCGCATCCGCGCCGTGCTGCGCCGCGCTGGGAAGGCAACCCCCGAGGCGGAAGTGCTGCGCGTACGTGACGTGATGTTGGACCGAAACGGCCGTACCGTGCAGGTTGGAGACCGTTTCCTCACCAACCTTACCCCCTCCGAATTTGACCTGCTGGCAACGCTCATGACCGCGCCAGGCCGCGTCTACTCCCGCGCGGAGCTGCTGGAACTGCTGCAGGGCACCAGCTTCGAAGGCTACGAGCGCACCATTGACGTCCACGTGCGTAACCTGCGTACCAAGCTAGAATCAGATCCCAGCAGCCCCAGCTACGTAGAAACGGTGTATGGTGTGGGTTACCGTTTTGCAGCGGAGGCAAGATGATTCGTTCCCTCACGCTGAAGCTCACTCTGGCTTTTCTGCTGGTTGGCCTCAGTGGGTCGGCCTTTATGGCATTGCTCATCCGCCAGCGCACGCAGACTGAGTTCGACCAGTTTGTGCTGGACAACTACCAGCAAAATATACTGGATCGCCTGGTGTTCTACTATGAAACCAACGACAGTTGGGAGGACGTTGCATTCTGGTATTTTCGCTCTTCCCATGCCCAGCGTATGATGCGGCGTGGGGAACGGCCGTTACTCTTCACCTTGCTGGATGAGAATCAGCAGGTCGTCATTTCCGGACCAGAGCATTATCCAGATGAACGAATTGACTCCATAAAACAGGAGGCCTGGCTGCCTGTGGTCGTGGCCGATGAGACTGTGGGTTACCTGCAGTTCAACAATCTCAGCATGGAGCAGCTCCCCTTTCGACCTTCGCCAGAGACGGAGTTCCTAAACCGCTTGAATACGGCTGTCCTTTTGAGTGCTTTGGCGGCAACGGCCGTAGCCCTGTTCCTCGGTGCGCTGCTAGCCCGCAACCTTACGCGACCTATTCGCCAACTTACCACCGCCACCCAGATCGTCGCTCAAGGCGAGCTGGGACATCAGGTTGACGTGACCACCCGCGACGAGCTGGGTAATCTGGCAAACTCTTTCAACCAGATGAGCGCCGACTTGGCGCGCATTAACCAGAGTCGCCGCCAAATGACGGCCGACATTGCCCACGACCTGCGTACGCCTCTCAGCGTAATTCTGGGCTACACCGAAGCCCTTAACGATGGCAAACTGACCGGGTCCAGCGACATGTATGCCGTCATGCACAAAGAGGCCCAGCATTTGCAGCGCCTCATTGAAGATTTACGCACCATTTCTCTAGCCGACGCCGGCGAACTGCCGCTATCCCGTGAGGACACTGATCCGGCTGCTTTACTGACGCGCATTGCCGCCGCTCATCAAGTGCAGGCGCAAGAGCAGGGGCTGTCATTGCTTGTAGACGTTCCTGACGGGCTGCCACAAGCATCTATGGACCCAGATCGCATGGCGCAGGTGCTGGGCAATTTGGTGAGCAATGCGCTGCGCTATACGCCTGTTGGGGGCACAATCACCCTGGCTGCCGCAGCGAATGAAAAAACCCTGACCATGACCGTGACCGACACCGGCAGCGGTATCCCTCCTGCAGACCTCCCCCACATTTTCCAACGTTTTTACCGCGGTGAAAAATCTCGCCAGCAGCAGGAAAACGAATCAGGGTTGGGCCTGGCCATTGCCAGGTCGCTGGTGCTGGCCCACGAAGGTACAATTGTTGCCGACTCTACTCCTGGAGCCGGGACGACGTTCACCATTACTTTGCCGATTCGCTAATTGATTGGCCTCTCAGCCAGGCAGCCTAATAGCTGATCAGGCTGAAAAGCTGATTCGCTGAGATGCTGAGATGCTGATTCGCTGAGCGGCTCTTTGTGTTTCCGTGGTAAAATTTGCCCATCTTCTTAGCAAAAGTGGTTGGGCATGAGTTATCGTGAATTTATTCGGCGGTTCCTTTTAGTTGTGGCAGTTGCCATTGCGCTGTTTGGCGTGTGGCATTTACGCCAAACCTTACTTTTGGGCTTTGCTGCCGTGGTGCTGGCGGTGGCAATGAGCATCCCCTCTAACTTTTTGCAAGTGCGCCTGGGTTGGCCGCGCCGTTGGGCGCTGGTGGTGGCTATTCTGAGTGCTTTACTCATTCTCATTCTCATTATTTTGATTGTTGTGCCCAACCTGGTGCGTGAAACGACTTCTTTGTTTGCGCAAGCGCCGCGGGCATTGAATAACGCGGCGGCTTCTTATCAAACCCTGCGCGAGAGCAACGAACGGTTACTGGAACTGCTACCCGCTTTGGAAGTCTCTACTTTTGTGGGTAACAGTCAGGAAACGATTGATCGGGCTGTTTCTTTGCTAAATGCAGGGATTCCTATTGTGCTCCAGGGATTTGGGATTCTGGCTTCTACGTTGGCAAACCTGGCGATCATTCTTTTTATGAGCATCTTTTTTCTCCTTGATCCGTTTAGCTACATCAAGGCCTCGCTGTTTCTTATACCTCAGGAATACCACCAGCGCGCCCTGGCAATTTGGAATGAGGCGTATCGCACGCTGCGGAGTTGGCTTTCGGTACTGCTGATTTCCATTACCATCACCACGTTTCTGGTCTGGCTGATTTTGGGGGTGGCGCTGGATACGCCCAACGTGATGAGTGTGGCGGTTTTTGCGGGGTTTGCCACGCTAATCCCCAATGTGGGGGTCGTTTTGCCGCTGATTCCCATCGTTATTTTCACCCTGGCCAACGACCCGTCGGCACTGCTGATTACGGCCGTTGCTTACCTGCTCATCCAGCTCGTGGAAAGCAACATCCTCACCCCTTCGGTAGTCAAGGCTGAGCTGAACATTCCAGCCGGGGGTATGCTGCTTTTCCAGGTCATTTTCGGGATTATTTTAGGCCCCTTAGGGGTGCTGCTGGCGGTGCCTCTCGTGGCCACCATCGCCACTTTAGTGCGCGAAGTGTACAGCTATGACATCCTGCAACTGCGGGGCACGCGGTTGCATTTAGCCCTTACGGCCCAAGGGTGGGCCTTCTCGGCAGACGAAAAAAAACAGACTGACCAACCTACTAACCAGCTTACAAAAGAAACCCCTGAACAATCATGATGACCCTATCTTTCCCAACGGTTTTTTTTAGAGGATCCAGCGACTTTCTCTTTCCAGATCGAGGGCTGATAACATAGGGGATTCCATTTGGGAACGCTTCTGCCACATACCCTGCAAGATCGCGGACGTTGGCAGTAGTGACTTAACGCGCGCCAACACGGCCGACCATCATGTTTTCCCTGTCGTTCGGTCTATACGTGCTGCCGCAGGTACCAATATCCACAAACGGAATGTCTTTGGGGGCAGCGTGCTAGCTTTACTGATGGGTTTCTTGCCACACCCGCAGCACCTCTGCCACGCTCCACGCCTGGGCAAAGCAGCCGCGGGGTGTGAAAGGCGGGTCCCCATCGAAAATTTCGCTGATGCTGCCCACACCATGGTCGGCCAAATGGTGGAAGAGCGACGCTGTGTAAGAAAAGGCTTCAGCCGGGTTTTGGTAAACGCGCAGGTGGGCGCTGACGAAGGGGCCAATGAGCCAGCCCCAAACCGTACCCTGGTGGTAAGCGCCATCTCGCTTGCGCTGGTCACCCCCGTACTGGCCGATGTAAGTTTTGTCATCAGGGGAAAGGCTGCGTAGGCCGTGGGCGGTCAGCAGGTGGCGGGCACAGGCATCAACAATGGAACGCTGTGACGCAAGGGGCAGCGGGCTGTAGGGGAGGGAAACAGCGAAGAGTTGGTTAGGCCGCAGGCTGCCATCGTGCCCGTCCGGGCCATCGAGGACGTCGTAACAGTAGCCCATTTCCTCGTTCCAGAAACGGCCGAAACCCATTTTAGCCTTTTCCGCCAGCTTGACTGTACGCGGCTCCGTCTTCTTCTAGCAGCGTGGCAAACTCAGCCATGATGCGCAAGGCGTTGTACCACAAGGCATTAATCTCTACCGGCTTACCGATGCGCGGCGTAACCACCCAGTCGTTTACCTTGGCATCCATCCAGGTAAGCTGCACACCTTCTTCACCGGCGTGCAGCAGGCCATCCTGGGGGTCCATGTAAATGTTGTAGCGGGTGCCGCGCTGGTGCCACTCAATGATGTTTGTGAGCACCGGGAACAGTTCGCGCACGAGAGCGTCGTCGCCGGTGGCGGTGTGGTAGGCGCGTATCGCTTCCAGGTACCATAATGTGGCATCCACGGTGTTGTATTCGGGGCGTTCTCCGGCATCAGGGAAACGATTGGGGATCATGCCCATGTCGACAAATTGGGCAAAGGTGCGCAAAATGCTGGCGGCGACAGTGGGTCGGCCGGTAGCAAGGGTAAGGCCAGGCAGGGCCACCATCGTGTCACGCCCCCAATCGCTGAACCACGGGTAACCGGCAATAATGGAACGGCCGTTTGAGTCCTGGGGTGTTGGCCGCTGCACAATGAACTGATCGGCGGCCAGTATCATCTGGCGAATTTCTGGGGGCAACACTTGCTGGTGATCAGCTTCGGCGCGCTCGATGAGCGCCTGTTCATATGCTTGCCGAGCAGCGTAAGCGGCATCGCCATCCAGGATAGGGTTGGACTCGGTGCTGGCGACAACGGTGACAGATTCGCCGGGCTGCAGGGTGACGCGCATGAGTCCCGCATAGATATGGTCTTCCTCTACGTCATTTTGCCCGCGGTATTCTTCGATGCTGAGCAGGAATTCTTCGTACCAGTCAAATTGGGGCGTGATTTCAGCCCGGTCGCTGAGTAAATAAAATGGTGTCGCTTCGGGAAAGATTTTCAGCCGCAGACCATGATTCACGGCGTCAATTTCTGGCTCCCAATCGTTCATCAGGGTTGTGCTGTGGTAGTCGCGGTAATTGACAAAGGCCTTAGCTTCCAGCGCAAGTGGGCCGGTGGCGCGGGTGAGCTTGTATTGGATGTAGGTGGTGTTGGCTCCTGGTTCCATCCAGATGCGTTTTTCTAGCAGAGCATTGGCCAGGGCAAACGTCCACACGGGGGTGGTACCTTCCAGGTGAAAACGGTTGAGGTAGAAATGTCCGTTTGGCTCCACAGATCCACTTGCCCAGCGGTTGTTGTAGAGGGGATAAAACTTGCCGCTTTTAGGATAGATGCCATCGTATTCGGCCGTTTCGTCCAGCTTGGCCAGCAGCAGGGTGCGCCCCAAAGGCGGCTGCAAAGCGGCTACCAACAAGCCGTGATACCGACGGGTAAGCAATCCCGCAATGGTCCCCGAAGCAAAACCGCCAATGCCATTCGTAACTAACCATTCACGGCTCTCGGCAGCCGTCAAATTGCCACAGACTTCGCGCCCAAAATCAAACAACATAGATTCTATGCTCCTTAATGCCGTTAATTTTTTAGTGGAATAGCGGGTTGGTGTTTCTACAAGTCAGCCCTTCAAAGTGATGGGCTGACCCTCTAAAAGTAGCATATCACGAAAGGGGGAAAAGCACGAATTCACGGCGTTAAGGCGAGGCAGGTGCAGCTAGTGAGAATGTGAATACAGCTCCTTCTCCAGACTGGCTGTCAATCCAGATGTGCTGACCGTGAGCGGCGATAGCCATCTGGCAAAAGGGCAGACCCAAGCCGCTGCCGCTGCCCTCATCCTCCCCGGTCACAAATTTATCGAAAATGCGGGTTTGTAAGGCATGGGGGATGCCTGGCCCCTCGTCGGCCACAGAAACCAGAAGGAGCTGCGTTTCAGTATCACCTTTTGCAGGTCCCAGGCGGGCCGACACGCAAATTTTCCCGCCCTCAGGGGAATATTTGATGGCGTTATCCACCAGGTTTTGCAGCACACGTCGCAGCAAATCGGCGTCAGCCCAGGCTGGTGGCAAGCTGGCAGACACGTCGCAGACAATATTTAAATTTTTTTGCTCAATGCGCCCCTGCTGAGCTTGCAGGGTTTCGTGGATGATGTCGCTTAGCGAAATTCTAGAAAAGGAGAGAGGTATTTTCCCACTTTCCAGCCGGTGTACGTCAAGTATTTGGTTTACAAGCTGGAGGGTTTTCTTGGTGTTGGCATGGGTCATTTCCAGCAGCATCTGGTCATCGGGCGAAACAAAATCGGAAACGGCCGTTTTCAACATTTCCAGGGCAAAGAGAGAATTGCTGATGGGAGCGCGCAAATCGTGAACCATGGCGCGCGTCATGTCCTGCTGCAGCAGTTCGCGCTCTTTGCGTGCGGTAATGTCATGGACCAACAGCACGCGCCCCTTGAATTCATTACGTCTGTCGTGCAGCGGAGAAAGGGAAACCTCGTAGTAAACATTTTCTGAGCCAGTCGGGCCAATTTCCACGCACTTCTCGGTTGTTCCGTCAAGACGTTCAGTCAGTTCGGGCCATACATGGTCGACCGGCTGCCCAATCACCGCGTCAGTTTGCAGGCGCAAAAGCTGTGCTCCTGCCGGATTTAGTCCCACAATCCGATTTTGGCGGTTTACAACTAGCACGCCTTCTTCCATGCTGTCTACCAGCAGCCGGTGGGCAATAGGATTAATGTCAAACAACCGCAGGCGAAAGGCAAAAGGCAGCAGCAGCATGCCAGCCAGCACAAATGAAAAGGGCGTAAGGTCAATTGGGAGCACCCTGGTTTGAAAGAGTATATTGGCCATGCCGGGCAGCAGGACACCCAGCAACAGCCCCAAAATTTGCCAGCGGTAAAGAGCGGTGTTTTGCTCCTGCCAATGATTAAACATGGCGATTGCGCCCGCCAGCAAGTAAAGGTAGGACAGCACAACGTACCCGATAAACCAAGGGCCGTAGGCTATTTCCAGCGTGCCATAGGCATTGGGCATGGCAAAGGTTTGCCACAACAGTTGGTGCTGGTCGTTGCTCAAAGAGAGGGCGTAAGTCAGCAGAGTGGGGGCAGAGAGGGCCAGGAGATACGGCCGTTTCCACCAATGCCAGCGCCCCGAAAACTCCAGCACAAACAACAGCCACGCCAGCGGAACCAAGGCCAACCCGACAAACTTTACATAATTCCAAATTAGCTTATTGTCCAGACTGGTGCTGGTCATTTCCAGGGCATAAGCCAGCGCCCAGATGGCTACGCCCAGCATGGTAACCACAAACCAGGTGCTGCCGGCGGCAGGCCGCCGCTGCCACGCATAAAGCACCAGTTGGGTGGCAATGGCAGCGCACAGCAGCAAAAAGAGGTATTGAATGGTGAAAACCGTATTCATGCGCTTGTGGCGGCAAGAAGGAAATAGAAAAATGCTTGCCTAAGGATTATTCTACCGGGGCGGTGGCTAACGTCTATGGTACGAAAGTGCGGGACCCCTTGCCGAAACCGGGCAATCACGCTAAAAAAGCGGCAATGAGCCAAATTGACATACAAGACCTGATTCAGCGCCTGCGAGCGATCCATCCCGATGCCCACTGTGAGCTAAATTACGAGACGCCGCTGCAGTTGCTAGTGGCCACAATTTTGTCCGCGCAATGTACCGACGAACGGGTGAACAAGGTTACCCCAGAACTGTTTAGCACCTACGAAACGGCCGTAGATTTTGCCGCTGCCAACCGACCGGAACTGGAAGAAGCGATACGCTCCACCGGCTTTTTTCGCCAAAAGGCGCGCTTCATCCAAGAGGCAGCCCAGGCTATTGTGCACCAGCACGGCGGCCAGGTGCCAGACAATATGGAGGACTTGCTTGGGCTGACTGGCGTGGCCCGCAAGACAGCCAACGTAGTGCTAGGGGAAATTTATGATATTGCTGAGGGCATTACTGTAGACACGCACGTGAAACGGCTGGCCAAACGGTTGGGCCTGACGGACGCAACGGACCCGGTAAAAGTGGAACGAGATTTAATGGCTTTAGTACCCCGCAAAAGCTGGATTGAGATTTCGCACCTGCTCATTTTCCATGGACGGCGTATATGCTTTGCCCGCAGCCCAAATTGCGCAGGCTGCCCTTTGCATGACATATGCCCTGCAGCTGAGCTTCCAGGCAATGGCCCAAACTAATAGCCGTTTTGCCACTTGTCACCAGAGTAATTTGCATACAGATAATTGGCCTGCAGGAAATGAGCCAGCCGCTTTGATGTACGCATTGCTAATCTCTTAATTTGTTTGCAATCTCCTCTAGAGCGTGTTATATTTCTTGTTCTGGCCCGCCAAGCGGGCTATCTTTATGCCCCAGGCATTGTTGAACAAGGAAATAGACGGAGAGTGGGTGATGTCCGACTTACTTTTAAAGGCTTTTGAAAACGAGGATCAGGCAGAGTTCCCGGAACTGCACGTAGGGGACGATGTAACCGTACATCTGCGAATTAACGTGGGTGAGCGTAACGAACGTGTGCAGTTGGTGCGCGGCATGGTTATCCGCCTGCGCAACAGCGGCAACAACAGGAATTTTACTGTGCGGCGTATTGCTGCCAATGGTATTGGCGTTGAGCGTACTTTTTTGCTGCGCTCCCCGCGCATTGAAAAAGTTGAGATCCATCGCCATGCACATATACGGCGCGCACAGCTCTATTTCATGCGTGATCGTACTGGTAAATCTGCCCGCTTGCGGGAAAAGCGCACGTTTGCTGAGAAATAACGGTGGTGGAAACGGCCGTTTCTAACCACGCTGCAGTTAACAAAAATCAGGTTGGGTGAAGGCATACGTGCTTTCACCCTTTTTTTGTTGGTCCCACGCTTTGTTGGCCCATACCAATCTGTAACTGGAGCAAAACAATGCCCAAACCCCTCATTGGCTGCACAACCTACCGCCTCACCAGCGCCGAAAATAATCTACCTCTTTTTGCTTTACGCCCTGCTTACGTCGCGGCAGTTCGTGCTGCCGGCGGCATTCCAGTGCTCATCCCCCTGGGCGCGCCACTAGAGGAGCTTCACGCCATCTTCGATCAAGTTGATGGGCTGCTTATCCCCGGTGGTGGAGATATTGAACCCGGCCTTTATGGCGGCCAAAATGATCACGAATTGGTGGCTGAAGTAGACTCTGACCGGGACCGTGTGGAAATCGAGCTGGTGCGCCGGGCCGTAGAAGCGCAAAAGCCGCTGCTGACCATCTGTCGGGGACTCCAGGTATTCAACGTGGCTATGGGCGGCTCGCTCTGGGAAGATGTTTATTCGGAAATGCCGGAAGCCATGTTCCACGCCTACGTAGACATAAAACCGCGCGAGTTTATTGCCCACGAGGTGAGGATAGCGGCCAAGTCGCGGCTGGCGCGGCAGCTTGGGGTGGAGGCCCTAGCGGTGAACAGCCTGCATCACCAGGGCATTCGCAAGCTGGCAACAGGGATAACGGCCGTTGCCCATGCTCCCGACGGTCTCATCGAAGCCATTGAAATCCCCAGCCACCCCTACGCCATTGGCGTACAGTGGCATCCCGAAGACCTGGCTCCCACCGATCCGGCTATGCAAGCGCTGTTCGATGGGCTGGTACAGGCTGCTTTAGCCAGCAAGTCGTAGCCTGTACCCAATGATCGGCGTGCTTGACTCTGGCGTTGGCGGGCTTTCTGTTCTGCGACACGTTCGAGCAGAGCTGCCTCACGAGCCGCTGATCTACGTTGCTGACCAGGCCCACGTACCGTATGGAACGCGGTCTGCCGCCGAGGTACGCCAATTCAGCGAGGGAATCAGCCGCTTTTTTCTGGAACTGGGCGCCAAACTTATTGTTGTAGCCTGCAACACCGCTTCCGCTGCGGCGCTTTCGTATTTGCGGAAAACGCTGCCCCAGGTGCCCTTTGTGGGCATGGAACCGGCCGTGAAGCCGGCTGCGGTGCAGACGCGCACGGGCAAAGTGGGGGTTATGGCCACCGTGGGCACCTTTGAAAGCGAGCGGTACGCGGATTTGATGCACCGTTTTGCCGCAGGCATCATGGTCTATGAGGATCCCTGCCGGGGATTGGTGGAGCTGATTGAGGCAGGGCACACTGCGGGGGTAGAAACGCGGCGCCTGCTGGAATCCGTTTTGCACCCCATGCTAGCCCAAGGCGTGGACACGCTGGTGCTGGGCTGCACCCATTACCCTTTTGTACGGCCGTTAATTGACCAAGTTGTGGCCGCAGCCCCGCAGAAACCAGAAACGGCCGTAACGATTATTGACCCTGCTCCCGCTGTGGCCCGTCAGACCCGGCGCGTTATGGAAACCCACAACCTTCTGACAGTTGGTGGAGCCCCTAGCTCATTGCGTTTGTTCACCACGGGGTCTGCAGCGCCGATGGCGGCCCTGGTGCAGCAGTTGTGGGGGGAGCCAATTACGGTGGAAACGGCCGTATGGCAGCCACGAAAAACAGAAACCCCGGCTAAATTGACAATTCCCTCCTAAGCATTGACAATAAACAGCGTGAGACGACGAAATCCCGCCCGCTGGCGCACCCTGGAAGCAAGACTTGGCCGAGAACCCACCATCTGGGTCGCCACCACCCGCTACGATGGCCGGCCCCACCTTGTTCCCGTCTGGTTTATCTGGTTGGAAGAAAAAATCTACATCAGCACCGGCTCTGAAACCCAAAAATTCATCAACCTCACCGGCAACCAAAATATCGCACTGGCCTTGCCCGATACCACCCAAGTGATCATCATCGAAGGGGAAGCGACCGTAGCCGATTGGCAAACCGTTGACACAGTGGCCAACTACTTCTACCACAAATACGAATGGGATTTTCGTTACGATGACAGCGCCGACTGGCGGTTGGTTGAAATTACCCCCCAAAAAATATTGGCCTGGGGCGATGATTACGAATCTGAGGGCACACGCATCCTGTAATGCCGATGCTTTGCTCATCTAGCATTCATGCGCAGCCCTTCATTCTCTTATGGGAATCCAACTTTAATCGACTATACTCCAACCTGCGAAAACGCACACTAGCAGATGGATACCATAATCAGTAAAACGCCAAGGAAAAAGACATGATGCGATTTGATCGATTCACTGAACGGGCACAAGATGCTGCCGCACGCGCTTACGAAATCGTCCAGCGTTACCGGCATACCCAGGTAGATACCGAGCACCTGTTTTTAGCCCTTCTTGAACAAAATGAAGGCGCCGTGCCCCAACTTTTAGACGAGCTTAAAGTAGAAACAGCTAACATGCGCGATAGGCTGGACGCCGAACTGCGCAGCAGTCCCAAGGTAGCCGTTTATGGCGGTGGTGTAGGACAAATTTTTTACACACCGCGAATTCGTACCGTTCTGGAGCTTTCCCAGGGAGAAGCCAACCGCCTGAAAGATGAGTACATATCCACCGAACACATCTTTTTAGCGATTCTGAGCGAGCGCAACACGCCATCGGCGCGCATTTTGCAAGAGTTTGGCGTGACGCGGGAGCGAGTGCTGGAGGGCATCGAGGCCTTGCGCGGCGGCAAGCGCGTAACCGACCGGCAGGCGGAAAGCCGGTACCGCACTCTGGCCAAATATAGCCGCGACCTGACCCAATTGGCTAGGGACGGCAAATTAGACCCCGTAATCGGCCGTGACAGTGAAGTCCTGCGTATTGTGCAGGTTCTCAGCCGCCGCACCAAAAATAACCCCGTGCTGATTGGCGAGGCTGGTGTCGGCAAGACAGCCATTGTTGAAGGGCTGGCCCAGAAGATTAACGCCAGCGACGTGCCCGAAAACCTGCTAAACAAAAAGGTGCTTTCCCTTGATTTGGGGGCGATGATTGCCGGCAGTCGCTTCCGGGGTGAATTCGAAGAGCGCCTGAAGGCGGCCATGGAAGAAATTCAGCAAGCTCAGGGTGAGATTATTCTCTTCATCGATGAGCTGCACACGGTGGTAGGAGCTGGTTCGGCCCAAGGCGCTATGGATGCCAGCAACATGCTCAAGCCTGCGCTGTCCCGGGGTGAGCTGCAGTGTGTAGGCGCGACAACCCTGGATGAGTACCGCCAATACATTGAACGGGACAGCGCCCTGGAACGCCGCTTTGCGCCGGTATTTGTCGATGAGCCTTCGGTGGAAGAGACCATTGAGATGCTGCGGGGGTTGGCCGACCGGTATGAAAAGCACCACAACGTCAAGTATGCGGATGATGCTTTGATATCAGCGGCTAAGCTTTCTGATCGTTACGTGACAGACCGCCGCCTGCCGGATAAGGCAATTGACCTGATTGACGAAGCAGCAGCTAAGTTGCGGGTTGCTTTGCATACGCTGCCCCCAGATTTAAAAGAGCTAAAAAATCAGATGGATCAGCTTTCCGTGGAGGAAGAAGAAGCCCACACGGTGCGGGATTACGAACGGGCGGCGCGCCATCGGGCTGACCGGCTGCGGCTGGAGACGGATTTTGCCGCCAAGAGAGAGACCTGGCAGTCTGAGCACATGCTGGATGACCTGGTTGATGAAGATGACATTGCCGAGGTAGTGGCGTCGTGGACAGGCATTCCCGTGAACCAAATGTTGGAAACGGAGGCGGAAAAGCTCCTAAATATGGAGGAGCGCCTGCACGAGCGCATCATTGGCCAGGATAAAGCTATTGAAGCGCTGGCGGATGCCATCCGGCGCAGCCGTTCTGGTTTAAGCGACCCGCGTCGGCCAATTGGCTCATTCATTTTCCTGGGCAGCTCTGGCGTGGGCAAGACGGAGCTGGGGAAAGCGCTGGCGGAGTTTTTGTTTGGCGACGAAGATGCGCTGATCCGTGTGGACATGAGTGAGTACCGCGAGCAGCATACGGTGAGCCGCCTGTTTGGCGCACCTCCCGGGTACATTGGCTATGAGCAGGGCGGGCAGCTAACGGAGCAGGTACGCAGACGGCCGTATTCCGTGGTGCTCTTCGATGAAATTGAGAAGGCCCACCCGGACGTGTGGAACGCACTGCTGCAGTTGCTCGATGACGGCCGTTTAACGGATGGCCAGGGGCGCGTAGTCAACTTCCGCAATGCCGTCGTGGTGATGACCAGCAACGTGGGTACATCCTTTGTGAAGCGGGCGGGCGCGTTGGGTTTTGCGGGCGCGCGCGGTTCCGAAGAGGAAGAACAATCCAAAGCCATTGAAGAAGCGCTCAAGAAAACCTTCCGCCCCGAGTTTATCAACCGCATTGACGAGATCATTATCTTCGAACCTTTGGAGGTAGAAGACGTCGAACGTATTGTAGATTTGCAGATGAAGGACGTGCAAAAGCGGCTGAGCGAGTTTGGCAGTCTGACCGTCACCTTGACTGACGCGGCCCGGGAATGGTTAGCGCATCAGGGGTATGACCAGGATTTTGGCGCACGGCCGTTAAAGCGCGCTATTCAACGCCACGTTGAAAGCCCGCTTTCTGTAGCCATGCTCAAAGGTGAATTTGTGGCCGGCGACAGCATTGAGATTGACGTTGTCGATGAAGAGCTTGTTTTTAAGCGGACCACAACGGAAAAAGAGGTCGCTTAACCTGCAAAAGTGACAAAATACTAGCCTCACCCAAGTAAGTACCTTGTTAAAAAAGTATGCGAATTGAGGACTGAGCTTGTCGAAGTCCGGCTCGCGACAGGCTCGGGCCTCACTTTTATTGAAAAACTTCTTTAACACTGTAGTAAGGGTGGGGCTATTTTTATTTTTACGGCCCTTTAACCGGGGCTTCACGGCCTATTCATTCCCCCTGGTGGCTCGTCGGCTATGCTTATGGGCAAGAGGAGACCACCATGAGCAATCGACGTCTTTTGTTAGCTGTAATGCTCTTGGGCAGCATAATATTCGGCGCCGTGCTTGCAGCGCCATCGCAAGCCCAACGAGATGCCGGGCAAGAACCCCAGCCAACACCACCTCCCGCCGTTGACTGGGCCAATGTGCAAATGATGCCCCATAACACACCGGAAAATGTACCATCTGCACCCAGCCCGGACCTTGAAAGCCCGGCGAGTATCGCGCCACCAGTCGCCAACGCGCCTGCGCCGGAGGTCGGCGAGCAGTATACGGTCAGGCAGGGTGATACCCTTTATGAAATTGCCCGCCGCTTTGGAGTGAATTTGGCAACCCTGGTGGCAGTAAACGACATTACCAATCCCCAGCTTATTTACGCAGGCATGGTTTTACTGATTCCCGGGAATTCTACGCCAGCACCAGTACCTGAACCGCCTCCTGCCAGCGGCGGGTCTACTTACGTTGTGCAGCGGGGGGACACTCTGGGAGCTATTGCCGGCCGCTTTGCGGTGACGGTACAGGCTTTGGCGGCGGCAAATGGGTTGAGTAACCCGAATTTGATTACCGTGGGGCAGGTGCTGCGAGTGCCGGAAACGGCCGTTTCCCCATCACCAGCGCCCGCACCTGTACCCCAGCCAACGCCCGCACCCGCTCCCTCTACAGAAGGCAGCACCACCTACACCGTGCAGTCCGGAGACAGCATCACTTTGATCGCCCGGCGTTTTGGCGTAGCCGTGTCCTCGTTGGTGGCAGTTAACTACATTACCAACCCCAGCCTGATCTATCCCGGTATGACGCTCATCATTCCCAACCCGGCAGCAGACCCTGGCACTGGGGGCGATCCGCTGGCTGGCCAGTTTGCTTGGCCCACAGAGCGGCGCGCCCTTTATCAATATTATTTATGGTGGCATGAGGCGATTGACATAGATGTGGCCGTAGGGTCTGCCATCATGGCGGCGACTGGCGGGACAGTCGAGTTTGCTGGCTGGAACAATTATGGTTATGGGTACCTGGTGGTGCTGGATCATGGAAACGGGGTGCGCACCTTATACGCCCACAACAGCGAGCTGCGCGTAAAAACCGGCGACACCATCAACCAGGGAGACGTCGTCGCGCTTTCGGGCAGCACCGGTTACTCAACGGTGCCGCACCTGCACTTTGAGATTTTCGTAAACGGCCGTCGTGTAGACCCCTGCAACTATTTGCCCGGAGGATGTGGTTAATCGCCGGGGGGAAATTCGCCGGAAATCAAGTGAAAATGGAGATGGGGAACATCTTGATGTGCTCCGCCATTGACAACAAGGCGGTAACCTTGTCTATCCAGATCAAGGAATTCCACTAATAATTTCACAGTTTGAAAGAGATCGGTTAGGAAATCTGTGTCTTCAAGTTGCAGCGCTGCCAGATTGCGCCGCTGGCGTTTGGGCACAAGCAGTACATGGATGGGATAAGCTGGTTGGGGATGGTGAATGGCAATGAGGGTGTCTGTCTCGTGCAGCCGTTTGCCAGGAACGATAAAGCTCATGTGCGCAAAAATCCAGCCCAGAAAAAAGCCAGCCAGAGGGCTGCGGGCCAGGGCAAGAAGCCACTTTTTTAGCATGGGGAAGCATTACTCGCGGGAAACGGCCGTAATCCTTGCTCCGGCGCGGCTTCCAGTTGCCCAGGTAAGAAAAAAGTGACCCCAAAATTGAGGCCACTATTAAGCATTGCGGCAGACCCGTTACTGCTATGGGCCAAAGCGGTCCAAAACAGGGGCATAAAAACAACGGCAGCCATCCGGGTGCGAACATCCCTCATGCGGCAGTTCCGGTACTTCGTCAAATTCATAGGCTCCTTCAAAAGACTTGCAAAGTGGGCAGGCGTCTCGCGCCGCTAGAATCCGCACTTTTGTGGCAATGCCCCCGTCACGAATTTTTTTCAGTGCCGCTTGTTGTTCTTTCTGTTTCTTGACGATATCGTACACGATTGACTCCTTTATTGTGCGCAAATTGCGTCGAGATTTTACCACAAAATCAAGACAACACGGCACTTAGCCCCAGGCGGCGGCGGGTGGCAAAAAGACGGCCACTACCAATTTGCTCCACATAATGCAACATTTGCGCAGTGTCAGCTACCAGCTCGTCAAACTTTGGCTCGTCCAGCAGCAAAAGCTCTGTATCCAGCTTTGCGCGGTAGGTAGCCTGGTACGGGGTATCGGCAAACAAAGCATATTCTCCAAAATGTTCGCCCGGCCCCAAACTGCCTGCGATTTCTTCAGCCGTGCCGTTGGCCACCGTAGCTTCCACCAACCCCCCGGCTACAATGAAGAGGTGAGAACGAGACTGCCCTTCCTGTACAATCACCTCGCCACTCTGGACGCTGCGGCGCTCCAGCCGCGCATCAATGGCAGCTAACTGCTGCGGGCTGAGGCTGCTAAACAACGGCATCTTCTTCAGCAACTCCCTTTCCCGAGCGCCAGAACTAACCTGCTGCGACAGTGTCGTGTCGGCGCGCAGCAGCGGGTTAAAGCGCTCGCGGCGAATAACCAGCGCTTGTACCGCGGACAGTGCACGATACGTGGCCATATACACCCCCTGATCCAGCAGCGCCAGCGTGCCAAAATATCCCCCGCTGGTAATGGAAGCCATTTGTATCCCATCGTGGAACACGCCTACTTCCCCCGATTCAATCAAGAAAAAGCGTTCTGCATCTTCCTGGGCTTGGGCAATAAGCAGGCCAACGCGACATGCCCACGGTTCGATGATGTGCAGCACCTCGGCAATATCTGCCTGGTCAAAACCGGCGAAGATGTCAGCCTGGCGGATAAGCTGGGCATGTCTGTCGCGGGCTACAATGAAACCCTGGGCTAACTGTGCCCCCCATTCCAGGTCGGCCAGCACGTGCCGGGCTAAAGTCTCCGCTTCTAGCCAGGTCAAACTGTCGTAAGCGGCCTGCCCCACACGCCGGGTAAAAGGCGTTCCGGCCAGGTCGTCCAGGCGGTCTACAGACAATAAAAGCGCCTGCTTGATTTTTTGCGCAATGTCGAAAATGGTCGCGTCAGGATCAACGGGCCCAAGGGCAACCATTTGTAGCTGAATTTCAGCCAGCCGCCGCCCGCCGAAAACCCTCTCATAGCTGGCGAACATGGCTTGCATAAAATGGTTGAAGGCATTTACCAGCCGCTCCCGCTCGCTAAAGGCGCGCACATCTTCCAGGCTGGTTTCGTTGCGGGTAAATTGGGCCAGGCTGCCTAACAACAGATAGAGGAGGCCGGCATAAAGCCAGAGCACAATTACCGGCAGATGCAAAAAAGGGAAGAATTTGAGCCAGGGTATAGCGAGTATAGCCAGTACGAGCAGGACCCAGGGTAGCGCAAAGCGCGAGCGCAGAAAGTTGATGAACAAGGGAGTCATAAAGACGAGACCGGGGAAGATGCCAAAGAGTACAAAGCCAGTTGCCAGCCATTGACCACTGCTGAGGAGAAAGGTAAGCGCAGTGTAGCCCAACCCCAGGAGGAACATGAAGGCCATGAGCAGGCGGTCGCTCCAGGCAAGTTCGCGGGGCCAGACGGTGAAACCACCCACACCTCCCGCTCCCAGCACCCCGGCGGCAGCAAACAGCAGCCCCAAGTCCGCTACCCAGGTGCCGATAAAGAGCCAGGCCAGGGTAATGCCGACAGGGGCAGCAACGAGGGCCCACAATGCCCATTGAAAGCGGGAGCCAGGGAGCTGGCGGGCTACGCTTAAAAGGGTGAAAATGGCAGCCAGGTGCAGCACCCAGAAGGTAATTTGAAATGCCAGATCGGGGTTGGGCAGATTTTGCAGCCCCAAGAAGAGCAGGGGTATGCCGATGATGAGAGGCAGGCCGGTAAGGAGAGCTAACACGTCGGCGCGGGACAGCAGGTCACGGCGTGCCAGCCATTCCAGGGACTTTTGGATGCGGCTCAAGCTGTATGTGAGAAGGTAATAGGCGGCGGGAATAAGGAAAACGGCCGTTCCAACCAACACCAGTATTTGCCCCCACGAGCCATAATCTTGCCACAAGCTGCGTACGAAGGGGGTAAGCCGCGTCTGCCAAAAATAGAGCGCCAGCCACAGGGCATAAGCCGAATAAGCAAGGGCCAGCAGGCCAAAGAGAGCAAAAAAACGTTCTTGCCAAGAGAGGGCGCGCAGGGAGGGTAACGGCCGTTTCCAGTCCCGCATCTGCGCCGAAATCGTTTTGCGCCAAAAATTAAAAGCCCGCTGCCGCAGATTCGGTAGTTCCAGCCCATCCATCAGCATAAAATAGCCATCAAGCTCCAGCAGAGGATTCAGATTGATTAGGACGCTGAGATAAGCCAGGAAACCCAATTGGTAAACAAAACCTACTCCCAGTGAATCGGCATACTCTGGATAGTACAACCCCATAAACGTCAGCAAAAACCCCGCCGTGCTGCCAATCAGCAAACCCGTGTGTGGCCCTGCCCAGGAAACGACCACTCGCGCCCGGCGCGGCGACAGCCAGATGTCCCGCGTGTCTATAAAAAAGGCAGGCATGCCCCAATACAACAAAAAACCGCCCCGGTTTAGCTCCCGCTTGAAATGTTTGGTGGCCAGCCCATGCCCCAATTCGTGGATACCAATCACCACAATATTGGCCAGCAGCAGGCTGGCAAAGCTGAAGACGCCGTTCTCTGACAAAGCAAAGCTTTCAGCCAAAACATGTCGCCCAAACAGGTAACTACCAGTGATGATTAGCAGTAAGAGCAGCAATTGTGCCTGAAGGGTAAATAGAGGTCGCAGCCAGCGATAGAGGCCAGTGAAGAAGCCATCCAGCCCATCAACGCTGAATTCAGTGTGCAGAAAGCCGTTAAGGATGCGGCGACCCCGGCTGGCTGGATTCCGGGCGTTCAACTGCGCCTCTATTTGACGATAGATGTTGCATGGGTTGTCTTGTAGGAAATGGCCTTCTCGTAAATCGGCTACCAGGCTGGTCAGGCGGCCAATAGGTAAAGAGCGGTAGCGGCGCAGGCAGTAAAAGAGAATATCTTTGATGGTGCGGCTGCCATCCATCTGCCACCAGAGGGCAAAATCTTCTTCGGAGAGGCGCTGATAGTTTTTGGTTTCAGGCTGTTTGAGAACGTAATAGGGTTCGTCGCGGTGTTCCAGGCGCGTGGCAATGACAGACGGCCGTTTCTGCGGTTTGTACGCTGTCGCATCAACCGCCTGCTCCAATGCGGCCCAAAATTCAGCACCCGTGGTTGCCATGGGGTTAGTCTAGCATGATTCCCAGGGGGCGGGAAGCAGCCCTCCGTGTAAATTGCGCAAATGCTGGCGGATAAAGTTGTTATAATTGTGATTAGCAAACTTGAGATGGGAGAATGTCATGGGTTTTTTAAAGAAGCTGTTTGGTGGTGGTCCTAAGGAGTACGTAGATACTGACGGCATCTATTTTTATGTCAAATGCCAAAACTGTGGTGTTATTGTTAAGGTGCGGGCTAGCAAGCAAAATGATTTAAGCAGGGCGGATGGTGGGTTTATATGGCACAAAACCATCGTGGACAATCGCTGCTTCCGCCGCATGCAGACCGTGGTCTATTTTGACGGCCGTTACAACGTAACGAATACGGAATTAACCGGCGGCGAGTACGTGACCGAAGCGGAGTACACAGCCCAAAACAAGAAACAGTAAACAAATAACGGGCAACAAGCCCGCGTTTATTGTTTTTTGTTGACTGTTACCCTGTTGTCTCCCGGACCAAGTCGAGAATGTCGCCCAGCACACCGGCGGCGGTCATTTCTACGCCGGCCCCCTTACCACCGATGAGCAGGGGCTCATCATGATAAAGGCCGCTGCGAAAGCTGATGTACTTCATGTTAGCCAGGGGGCTGGCAGCGGGCAGGGCTTGCAGGCTTACACCGCCCCCCTGGGCCGTGACGCGAGCCACGTAGCGCAGGGCTTGCTGCTGGGAAACGGCCGTTTCCACTCGCGCCGCCATCTTTTCATCTAATTCCCCCAACCGGCTCATAAATTCTGCCGTCGATAAGGCGGCCATTGTAGGCGGATAAAGCGACTCCACCGTAATGTCGGCCGCTTCCAGCGGCCAGCCCGCCATCCGTCCCAAAATAAGAATTTTGCGCATTACGTCTTGCCCGCCCAGGTCATCGCGGGGGTCGGGTTCCGTGTAACCATGGGCTTTAGCGGCGGCAATTGCTTCTGAAAATGGCGCTCCCTGGTCCAACTGCCCGCAAATAAAACCCAAAGAGCCGCTTAGCTGCCCGGTTATTTCCAGAATGGGGTCGTTGACGTCCAGTAGGTAGCGCAAGGTGGCAATGACCGGCTGCCCGCCGCCGACGGTGGATTCATGGCGCAGCCGGGGATGGTGGAAGTAGCTTTTAGCGGTAGCCCAGGGTCCGGCAAGGGCTTTTTTATTGGCTAACACCACGCGGTGCCCCTGGGCCAGGGTGGTGTCGAGCAATGGTTCCATCCCACTGGCTGCAGTCACGTCTGCTAGAATAAGGTTGGGCATGCTGGCGCTATCGGCCAGGGTCAGCAGTTCCAGGTTAGACGGCCGTTCCTGTTGGGTAGACAACGGCTGCCCCAGACGTTTTGCAACCACGATATCCTGCAGTTGGGCGTCGCTCAGCCCGTCAGCCGCCCAGGCGTAACTCTGGCTGTCAGCCACGCATACCACGTTTAGGTGACAGCTATTGCGCAAGGCGGTAACGTTACGGCCGTTGACGATTTGCTGCAGCAAAGCCTGCCCCACACCCCCTACGCCAAACAACATAACAGAAGCGCGTTTCATATCCATCCTCTTAAAAACACAAAAGCCCTGTTCGAAAACAGGGCCTTTGCTTGCACCGTAGCACCACTAACTCTGACGAGGAGGCAGTGCTACGGTGCGTTTAGGTAAATAACTACTCATAAGCACCACCTCCTCTTGTTATAAGATGGCGGTGCAGCTTTCGCTGCGAATCAATCAATAACGATGGCATTATGGCATACTCATCAGGGCATGTCAACCGCTTCTCATAAAGAAGGGCGTGAATCAGCCAGTTCTTTGAGAGCGGCCAGCACGCGGTCAACCTCAGCAGAAGTGTTGTAATGGACAAAGCCAATACGCACTAATCCACCTTTATCTTGCCTTCCCAACCGCTCCATGACGGCGACGGCGTAATAGTCGCCGTGCCAGACGAAAATGCCCTGCTCGCCCAGGCGGGTGGCCACTTCTTCTGGCGTGTAGCCTGCCAGACTGACGGCGAAGGTGGGGGTGCGCTGCGCCAGGCTTTCGATGTCGGTGATGCCGTAGACTCTTAACCCGGGAACATCCGTTGCTCCCCGTAAAAACCGCTCGCTCAGCCCCATCTCGTATTCCTTGATGCGCTCCATTGCCCGCACAAGGCGCTCCCGGCGCGAACCTTCTGCACCGCCAATGCTGGCAATGTAATCTACCGCGGCCTTGACGCCGGCCAAGCTTTCAAAGCTCTGCGTGCCTGTTTCCCATTTGCCTGCCGGTTTGGCCGGGGCAGGGCGCACTTTGTACGCTTTCAAGTTGTCCAGTAGCTCATATTTGCCATAGAGGGCGCCCACATGCCCGCCAAAAAATTTATAAACAGAAGCTACCAGGAAGTCGCAATCCAGATCTTGCACGTCAATGAGGCCGTGCGGCGCGTAATGCACGGAATCCACGTAAGCCAGCGCGCCTGCCTGGTGGGCCAATTGCACCGCGCGTTTCACGTCGGTAATGCTGCCTACGGCATTAGAGGCGAAGGTAACGGCTACCAGCCGCGTCTTTTCGTTGAGCAGTTCCGGCAGTGTTTCTAGTTTTAAGGTGCAGTTGGCGGGGTCAAAATCTAGCCAATGCACGGTAACCCCTTTGTCCTCTGCTGCCAGCAGCCAAGGGGAGATATTGGCGTCGTGGTCTAAGCGAGTGACGACGATCTCGTCGCCGGGCTGCCAGGTACGGGCAATGGCGCGGCTGATGGCAAAGGTGAGGCTGGTCATGTTTTGGCCAAAAACTATCTCTTCGGGGTTGGGGGCGTTGTAGAAATCGGCAATGGCTGCCCGGGCCTCCTCGACAATGGCATCAGAGCGGGCACTGGTAAGAAAGGGGCCGCCATGATTGCTGATGCCCAGGGTCAGCGCTTCGCTGATGCTGTCTATGACTTGCCGAGGGGATTGGGTACCGCCGGGACCATCGAGGTAAACGGCCGTTTCGCCTGCCACTTGTTGCTGCAGTGCCGGAAATTGGGCACGCAGAAGAATAGGATTAAGAGGGGATTCAGAGTTCGTCATGCCGCTTATTATAAAGCTAAATTGGGGTTGACGAATTAGAACATACGTGCTATTATTCAGGTGGCAGCAAACCTTTCCCCCCTCCCTCTTCCCAGATGTGGGGTTATCAGGGACAATCCTGACAACCCCACATCTCCTCCCCCTCTTCTTTTCTTGCTACAACTATCTCGTTATAATACAAACCGCTCTGATTTTTGAGGACCTAAACCACAAGCTACCCAATTTTAGAATCACCATGAGTAGGAATTAATTTGGTTTGGAGAAGCTCTCTATAACGGGCATAATGCATCATATTTATTGATCTTGGAATCAGTTGCTTTTGGTAAGACTCCTCTATCAACCCTTTATCACATTTATTCTGAAATTACTGATTGATACCAAATTATTATGACATTAAGCATTGAATTTTTTTCTCGCATCCTGGGCGCAATTGCCTTTGGGATTAGCGGAGGTTACCTGGGCAATAGCCTGGCCGAATTTGTAAAAACTTCTCCTGAACCCTACGTGGTTGTATTTGCCTTGCTAGGGGTACTGGTCGGCCTAATTCTGACGCCGTATATTTCGGTTATTCCCATGCGTTCTATGCGTCAGCGGCTGATCAGCATGGCGCCCGAAAGATTAGTGGCAATCATTGCTGGGCTGTTTTTGGGATTGGTAGGCGCAGCTTTGTTTTCGCTGCCTTTAGCCTTGCTTCCCCCTCCATTCCGGCACATTTTGCCGCTTGTTGCGGCCGTCATTTTTTGCTACCTCAGTGTCGTAATCTTGACCATGCGCCAAAATGATCTGAAATCATTTTTGGTAAATTTCAGGCCGGTAGCACAGGTTCAGGGAAGCAAAGAGGCCAAAGAGGATTTTATTTTATTGGATACAAGCGTGATTATAGACGGCCGTATCCACGACATCAGCCAGACAGGCTTTTTGCGCGGTATTTTGCTGGTGCCCAATTTTGTTCTGCGCGAACTGCAGCACATCGCCGACAGCCCCGACGCCATGCGCCGTAACCGGGGGCGACGGGGGCTGGAAGTGCTGCGCATGCTGCAAGAAGAGCCCAACATCATCACGCGCATTACCGACATGGACATGAGCGAAGTGCGGGAAGTAGACAGCAAACTTGTTTCCCTTGCCCGTCACCTGCGCTGCCCCATCATGACCACCGACTATAACCTGAACCGCGTCGCTGAAATTCAGGGGGTCACCGTTTTAAACGTGAACGACCTGGCAAATTCGGTGAAGGCAGCCTATTTACCTGGGGAAGAGCTGCGCGTCAAAATCATCCAGGAAGGGCGCGAAACCGGTCAGGGGGTAGGATATCTGGAAGATGGCACCATGGTAGTGGTGGAAGAGGCCCATCGCCTGGTGGACCAAACGCTGGATGTGACGGTGACCAAGGTGCTGCAAACCTCCGCCGGACGCATGATTTTTGCCAAACCTTGATCTGACTGTCGGCAGCCCATGAGCGATGTTCCCCGCTTTCGTTTTGCGCCCAGCCCTACAGGCGTGCCCCACATAGGCAACCTGCATACAGCGCTGTTTAGCTGGGCATTATCAAGGGCAATGCGCGGAGATTTTTTGCTGCGCATTGAAGACAGCGACCCGCAGCGCAACACCCCAAAAGCCTTACAGCAAATGCTAGATGCCCTGTCCTGGTTAACCCTGGATTGGGACGAAGGGCCAGACATAGGCGGAGAGTATGCTCCTTATATTCAATCGCAGCGGATAGAAAGGCATCGGCAGGTGGCGGCGCAGCTTCTGCAAGAAGGACACGCGTATTATGGTGATGATCCCGCACAGCCGGCGCAGGCTGAGGGAAATCCGATACGGCTGCGCATGCCGCGTTCAGGGCAGACGGTGCTGCAGGACGGGATCCGTGGCCCCATTGTTTTCGAGAATGAACGGCTGCCTGACCCGGTGTTAGTGCGCAGCAACGGCCGTCCCCTCTACCACCTGGCGGCCATGACCGACGACCATGACATGGGCATCACCCACGTGGTGCGCGGCGAGGAATGGATAGCCAGTACATCCATTCACATCCAGCTTTACAAAGTCATGGGTTGGGCAGAGCCCGTTTGGATTCACCTGCCCCTCATCCTTAACAAACGCGGGCAAAAGCTGAGCAAGCGCGACCCAGAGGGGGGCTACCTGATCACTGATTTTCAGGAAGCGGGGTATTTGCCAGAAGCAGTGTGGAACTACTTGCTGCTTCTAGGCTGGACGCCCGATGGTGAGCAGGAAATTGTGGACAAATGGACCATGCGCCAGCAGTTTCGTCTGGAACGCCTGTCGGCTTCACCTTCGGTTTTTGATTGGGACAAGCTGAACTGGGTGAACCGGCAATATTTGCAGCGGTTGAGTGATGAGAAGATGGCCGAAGGAATACGGCCGTTTCTCGAAAACGTCTATGACTATCTCCCCAACGACCCCAAATGGCTGGTTGCCCTGACCCGTACCCTGCGCGATGGGCTGAACACCTACGCTGATGCCATTGATCAGGCCGCCTGGGCTTTCGACGATGGTTACGAACTCGTTCCGGATGGCGCGGCTGCCCTGGTCACCCCGCCCGCCAAACTCGTGCTCACCCGCCTCATTGCCGAGCTGGCGGCCATTGTCCTGCTTGACGAACTCACCGCCCAAAGCATTTTGGCGGGGCTGCGCCAGAGCTTTCAAGAAGGTCACGATTGGTCAGCAACGGCCGTGTTCAGGCCCATACGCGCTGCCCTCACTGGCCAAACCGGTGGGCCACCGCTCCCCGCCGTGATGAGCCTTTTGGGCAAGCAAAGGTCTTTACAACGGTTGGCAGATGGATTAAAGTATAGGCCATGAATTTTGGAACACTCTTGCAAGCGCAGTCATTTTCAAACAGATGTGCCTGCATCTGTTTGTAGCAGGGCTTTAAGCAACAAAGAGCTGATATAAAGTCCTGCCAGTGTGTCTAAACCCCCAAATTTTCATATAATTGCAGACTGTGTCGTTGTCATTATGCCGACAACCCATATTTGCATTCTGCACCCACCATTCTTCATCCTATTGAGGAGCAACTATGACGCTAAAAATTTATAATGTCTTGACGCGTAAAAAAGAAGAATTCATGCCATTGCAGCCCGGCAAAGTAAATATTTACGTTTGCGGGCCTACCGTGTATGACTACTCGCACATCGGTCATGCCAAAACTTACATCGGCTTTGACGTCGTTGTCCGCTACCTGCGTTATCTAGGTTACGACGTTCTCTATGTGCAAAACATCACCGACGTGGGCCACATGCTGGATACCGGCGAAGACCGTATCCTCAAAAAAGCCCGCCAACTTTCCGCCGGTCCCATGCAGGTGGTGGAAACCTACATGCGCGAATACTTCGCCGACATGGATGCCCTGATTGTACAGCGCCCGGATATTAGCCCCCGCGCCAGCGGCCACATCCCGGAGCAAATTGCGATGGTGCAGACACTCCTTGATAAAGGGCACGCCTACGTTTCTGAAGGCTCCGTTTACTTTGACGTCACCTCCTTCCCGGAGTATGGCAAGTTGAGCGGGCGCATATTGGAGGAGCAAGAAGAAGGCACCCGTGAAGCGGTGCGCACGGAAAAACGCCACCCGGCGGACTTTGCCCTGTGGAAAAAGGCTGACCCGGAGCATATTTTGCGCTGGCCCAGTCCGTGGGGCGAAGGCTTCCCCGGCTGGCACGTGGAATGCTCGGCCATGGCAAACAAATACCTGGGCGCCACCTTTGATATCCACGGCGGTGGCATAGACAATATTTTCCCGCACAACGAGTGCGAGATTGCCCAAAGTGAGGCCGCCCACGACGAAACTTTTGCCCGTTATTGGATGCTAACCGGCTCCTTGACGCTGGAAGGCGTGAAGATGAGCAAAAGCCTGGGCAATACCTTGACCATTCAAGATGCGCTGGCTCGCTGGCGTTCGGAGGCTATTCGCACTTTCATTCTTTCCAGCCATTATGGCAGTCCCATTGACTTTTCTGATGAGGCGGTAGAGGCAGCCTACAAGGGGTGGCAGCGCATTTGGGGTGCGGTGACGCTGGCGCGGCAGCAGCTGCGTACGGCGGCGAATGGCGAAGCCCAAGCGGAAGTTGTGGCGCTATTGGATAAGGCCAAAGCGCAGTTTATTGAAAAGATGAACGACGACTTCAATGCCCCAGCGGCATTGGGCGTGCTGCAAGAGCTAACGCGGCAGGTAAATACGCTGCTTAATGAGCAAGGACCGCACAACAAAGAGACGCTGCAAGCCATTGACAATTTGTACCGCGAGTTGGGGGGTACGGTGTTGGGCATCGTTCCTGACGAGGCGGACGGCGGCAGCAGCAGCGCCGAGCGGGAAGAAGGCCTCGTGCAATTGCTGATTGAGCTGCGGGCGCAGGCGCGCGCCAACCGGGATTGGGCTACGGCCGATGCCATTCGTAACCAGCTTAAAGAATTGGGCGTGGTGTTGGAAGACCGCGCTGATGGAACGATTTGGAAGCTGGAATAGAGGAATAGAGAGATTGGAGATTGGCAAGAGCGGCAATCTCCAATCTCTGATCTCCAATCTCCTGATGACTGAAAATATTATCCGTAGAAACCCTGTGCTGGAAGCGCTGCGCGGCAGCCGCCGGGAGCTGTATGCTTTGTGGTTGCAAGAGGGGCTGGATCGCAAACAGGCAGCCCCGCTGCTGGCGGCGGCAAAAGAACGGCGTGTGCCGGTGAAGCAGGCTTCCAAGCAAAAACTGGGGCAGATGGCCCGCGACAGCAGCCACCAGGGGGTGCTGCTGGAAGCTGGACCGTATATTTATGCAGAGGTGGGGGAGATCCTGGCGTTGGCGGGAGAGAGGGGAGAACGGCCGTTTCTCCTCATGCTTGATCTGCTCCACGGACCGCAAAACATAGGCCAACTGCTGCGCACGGCCGAAATTGTGGGCGTGCACGGCGTCATCATGCAAGATCGCCGCGCCCCGGAAATTACTCCGGCCGTGGTGCAGTTTTCTGCCGGAGCCACCGAGCATTTGCGTATTGCTCAGGTGACCAACCTGGTGCAAACCATCAAGCAGCTGCAAGAAGAGGGGGTATGGGTAGCGGGCATGGACATGGGCGCTGACACGCGCAAAATGGGTGACATCGACCTGGACATGCCCCTGGCCATTGTGGTGGGGCACGAGGGACAGGGGCTGCGCCGCCTGGTGCGCGAAAGCTGCGACTTTATTGTGGAACTGCCCATGCGCGGCCACGTAGAATCGCTCAATGCGGCCGTGGCCGGCTCAGTGCTGCTTTATGCCGCGTGGCAGGCGCGGGGGTTTGGCTAAAAGAGATTGGAGACTGAAGAATCTCTAATCTCCTCTGCGCGCTTACTTTTGCATTTTCGCCCAGGTGTCGCGCAGGCCCACCGTCAGGTTGAAGACGGGGTGGCCGGGCTTAGAGTCCTGGTCTTTTACGTAGTAGCCCTGGCGCATAAACTGGAAGCTGCTGCCGACCTGGGCCGCGTCTAGATTGGGTTCCAGCTTGCAGTGGCTCAGTACCTCAAGTGAGTTGGGGTTCAAGTTAGCGGTGAAATCTTCGTCGTCGCCGACGCTGTCCGGGTTAGGTTGGGTGAAGAGGTGGTCGTAGACGCGCACTTCTGCGTCTAGGGCGTGCTGGGCGGAGACCCAATGGATAGTGCCCCGGACTTTACGGCCGTCTGGCGTTTGCCCACCCCGGGATTCCGGATCGTAAGTGCAGCGCAGTTCAGTGACGTTGCCTGCCTCGTCTTTCACCACCTCGTCGCAGGTGACGTAGTAGGCGCCCAGCAGCCGCACCTCGCGCCCTGGGGCTAGGCGGTAATACTTGCCCGGCGGATCTTCCATGAAATCTTCCTGCTCAATGAAAATTTCGCGGCAATAAGGAACGACGCGGCTTTCGTCGTTTTCCTTGTCCTGGGGATAAGTGGGCACCTCAAATTCCTCTATGGCATCTTCGGGATAGTTGGTGATGGTGACTTTTAACGGCCGTAACACCGCCATGGCCCGCGGCGCGTGGGCGTTCAAATCGTCCCGCAGCACGTGCTCCAGCAGCTCGATTTCCACCGTACTGTTAGCCTTGGACACGCCAATCACCTCCGTAAAATTGCGGATGGCCTCCGGCGTGTAGCCCCGCCGCCGCAGCCCGCGCAGAGTGGGCATACGCGGGTCATCCCAGCCCTGCACATACCCTTCTTCCACCAGTCGGCGCAGCTTGCGCTTGCTCATCACGGTGTAGGTCAGGTTCAGGCGCGCAAACTCGATTTGCTGCGGGGCATAGATGCCCAGATTTTCGATGAACCATTCGTAGAGCGGGCGGTGGTCTTCAAATTCCAGGGTGCAAATGGAGTGGGTGATGCCTTCGATGGAGTCAGATTGGCCGTGGGCCCAGTCATACATGGGGTAGATGCACCATTCGTTGCCCGTACGCGGGTGCTCGGCGTGCAAAATGCGGTATAGGACGGGGTCGCGCATGTTCATATTGGGGGAGGCCATGTCAATTTTGGCACGCAGCACGCGGGAGCCGTCGGGAAATTCACCCTGCTTCATGCGCTCGAAGAGGTCCAGGTTTTCGGCCACGGGACGGTCGCGGTAGGGGCTGTTTTTGACCCGGCTCGGTGAGGGTGCCGCGGTATTGGCGGATTTCGTCAGCGCTTAGGTCATCCACATAGGCTTTGCCCTCTTTGATGAGCTGGATAGCCCACTGGTAGAGCTGCGCGAAGTAGTCAGAGGCGTAAAAGAGACGTTCTTGCCAATCTGCGCCCAGCCATTTTACGTCTTCAATGATGGCATCAATGAATTCTTGCTCTTCTTTCAGGGGATTGGTATCGTCAAAACGCAGGTTAAACTGGCCGCCATAATCCTGGGCCAGCCCAAAGTTCAGCAGAATGGATTTGGCGTGGCCGATGTGCAGGTAGCCGTTGGGTTCGGGGGGGAAGCGAGTGTGTACATGGTCGTAACGGCCGTTCTGCAAATGCTCGTCGATGAGGGTGCGGATGAAGTTGGATGGTGCTGTCGTGTCACTCATAAAAAAACTCCTGTAGTTGCATGGTCAACGAGTAAGTTTACTGTGTTATTTGGGAGTGGCAAGCGCCATGCCGAGAATATCAGCAATTCTCAATTTGCTCATTGGCGCTCATGAATGAACTCATGGGCTGGTACAAGAAATGCGCTTGAGCGCGTTGCCTTACCGTTCTTCAAGAACCGCCAGCCTTAATTACTTCCCACTGGCAATCCTCCCATCATGGTATAATTTAGCCAGACAAGTTGACCGAGGTGAAAAGATGGCAGGTACCAGTATGATTACGGCTATTTATGAACAGGGCGTCTTACGGCCGTTGACCCCATTACCATTGCAAGAAAAACAAACTGTGCAAATTCAGATATTGATGGCAGACACATCGGATCAAATGCAACAAGCCATTCTTGCGCTGACTACGGCAGGTTTGATTACACCGCCACCAGGGCAATCGGCTGCTGTCCATTTATCAGACGAAGAACGACGCGCCCTGGCTGACAGATTGGGAAAAGCGGCTACCAAACCTCTCTCAGAGATCATTATTGAGGAACGAGGGCAATGATACAGGCTTACTTCTTCGATAGCAGCGCGTTGGTTAAGCGCTATGTACAAGAGATGGGATCAGCCTGGGTACAAACTGTCACTGCGTATCAAGCGGCGAACCAATTGATCGTGGCGCGTATTACTTGGGTAGAAGTATTAAGCGCATTTGCCCGGTTGCAACGCGAGGGGAATTTATCGTTGGCAGATGTAGCAGCCGTTACGCAAACCTTCCAATTTGACTTCGATACACAATATCAAGTCGTTGATTTTGACCAATCTTTGGCTCAAAAAGCCGGTCAGTTGGTGCAACGCCACCCTCTACGCGCTTACGACAGCGTGCAGCTTGCTTCTGCCCTAAAGTTGCAACCTGTCTTTGTCCAATTTCCCGAAGTTTCATTCACATTTGTAACCGCAGACAAACGGTTATTAACTGTAGCGCAGGCGGAGGGGTTGGTAGCGGATAACCCCAATAACCATTCTTGAGGAGGAGTTCGCATCCTCAGATGCGAACGGTAGGCATCTGAAGACGCCCGACTCCACAGCCATTCAACCCGCTGAAGCAGTCACCACGAACTTCTCCGCGCCATCTCGCCCGAAAACAGGGCAAATGAGTAACATTATAGGCGAGACAGGCAGGAGATGAGGCTTTGGTGACTGGTCAAGGGGTCGCCCCGCCTGTCCTGCCCGTACAACGATGTACATACTTCGAATTGCTCCAGGAAATGCGGTGGCGCGTATTTCCTTTATTCACACAGCCTTTTACAATGAAAATTGTAAACGAGCGACACCGGGCCACATTAGCTGACCGGGCTATAAAGCTCAGTATCAGCGATAGTGGTAAAGGCTATTTATGATGATGGTGAAACTCCTGGGTGGTTTACCTACGCTTGCGGGAACTGGCGCTGCTTTTGTCAGTTGGATATTTATCAGTTATTTGCTCACCGACCAGGTAAATTGGCTTATCGCCATATTCTTTGCCTCTGTATTCGGCTTTGCCTATGGCACGGCAGCCTATGTATGGCAGCTTAGGAAACGGCGCCAGAATTCAGACCTGTAGAGCCAGGCACAGGGCGCTTTCTCTTTCAGTGACCGGCACTTTTATGCCCTGTGCCTGGCTCTGTCTGTAAATTGCCACAGCGAAACCGTTTCCACATGGTAGGTTTGCGGACGCATGTCAATGGGCTGCACGACCACCAGTTGGTAGCCTGCTTTGGCCATGAATTTGCCATCGCGGGCCAGGGTAGCCACGTCGCTGCTGACGTACACTAGCCGTTCCGCTCGCAGGTTCGTGATGGCTTCGCGGGCCTCGCGGGTCAATCCGCTGGCCGGGGGATTCATGACCACTACGTCAGGCTGCACGTCCAGCGCGGGCAGAATGTCTTCGACCCAGCCGGTGTAGAGGGTGACGTTGTTGACGTCTGGCAGGTTTACGGCCGTGTCCGCCACAGCATCCTCATTCAGCTCAATGGCCACTACCTCAGCCGCTGCCTCGGCCAAAAAGGCAGTGAGCAGCCCCACGCCGCTGTACAGCTCCAACACCGTTTCCTGACTGCGCAGGTTGGCGTAAGCCAACACCTGGTCAACCACCAGCGCTGCTGCCACTGGGCTGGGGGGAAAAAAGCAGCCTGGCGACACGCGGAAGTCGCGCCCCTTCACCGACTGCACGATGAAATTGTCGCCGATGAGGGAAGCGGCCGTGCCGTCGGGCAGGACAATGGCCACGGAGATGGGGAAGTCCGCTTCCATTTCGGGCGGTTCTACGTCGTTCACTTCCAGGGCAGCAAGCAGCGCCTCATCGTCACCCATGCGCAAGGTAAGCTGGCGCAGGTTGGGCAGCTCCAGGTCAATGTCTTGCAGCAGTGCCGCCAGCGCCGGGTGGCTGATGGGGCAGGTAGTGATGGGGATGACCCGCTTTTCGGCAGGGGACCATAGGCCAAAACCCCCTTCTGCTGTAGGGCTGAGGGGTAACTCTATGCTGTAGCCCCAGGGCGCAGGGTTGGGCAGGGTGGGTTGTACAGGCACATCCTGGAAATTACCGATGCGCTGAAACTGGTCGCGCACAATGTCCTGCTTAAAGCGCAGTTGAGCCGCGTACGCCATGTGCTGGAAGTGACAGCCGCCACACGTACCAAAGTGGGGGCAGGCGGGCGTTACCCGTTCGGTGGCGGGGGTCAATATTTCTTCCAGCCGGGCGTGGGCGTGATGGGCTTTTTCTTCTACCAGGATTACGCGCACGGCTTCGCCGGGGATGGCGTATGGCACAAAAATGGTACGGCCGTCAGAATCATGCCCTATGGCGGCGCCGCCGTTAGCAACGGCCGTTATGTTTATCGTGAGTGTTTTCATAGCTGTTTGAAAGAGATTGGGGATTAGAGATTGGAGATTCAACAATCTTGATTCATTAATCTCCAATCTCCAATCTCTATAATCGGCCACTGGCAATGAACATGGTAAAAGAGACCATGAACCAATGGATGAGCCAGGGATAGACAAAGGAACCGGTGCGCCAGGCCACAAAGCCGAAAGCTGCACCGCCAAATATCGTACTCAACGTTTCTAATTCCGGCTTGCCCAGATGCATGAAGACGAAGGGCACAGCCTGCAGAAATATGGCCGGTCCCGGGCCAAAGATGCGGGCATAGGCAAAGAGCAGGAACCCGCGCCAGATAAATTCCCAGCCAAACATCTCGATGCCATTTAGCCAGAGCGTTCGCCCAATTTCGGGGTAGGCGCGTTTTTCATAGTAGGCCTGCATCTCTGGGGAGCGGGCTAAAAACCAGAGGATGAGACCCATGCCCAGGATGGCAACGGCCGTCCACGCTAAGCCCTCTTTCCAGTTGCCCAGACGGAAGCCATACTCGGCCGGCGATTCGCGAAACAGCAGCACAATAACGGCCATAGGGATGACGAAGTAAAAGATAAAGCGGTCATACGCCTTCACGCCCGTTATTTCGTGGTTGTACCGGTCGAGCAGGGGCACGATGGTGGTCAGAATGATTAAAAAGGTTAGTTTAAGGTCAAAGGCAACGCCGCCAATGGTCATAGAAGGTTCCTGATGGGCAAAAGTATCCGAAAATCGGTGTTCAATCTTCAGTATTCAGCGGCCTTTTTTGCCAACTGAATACTGCTCACTGAATACTGGCATTAGGGGGCCGGGGCAATGCCCACGAGTAGGGTAAGGCGGGTGTTGCCTTGGTTTGCCACACCATGGACGATGCCGGCGGGTGCCCAAACCACCTGGTTTGTAACGGCCGTTACTCGCTCTTCGCCCAGCCAAAACACGCCCGTGCCCTCTATCACAACATAAAACTTATCCTGGTCCTCGTGGTCGTGAGGCTTTTGCACCTGTCCCGGTTCCAAGCAGTTTAAACCCAGCAGCAAAGCTTCGCTAGAAAAGAGCGTGGTTTTGTAGAATTTGTCGTCCCGTTGGCCCACAAAATCTTCTATCGTTTTAATCAATTCCATAATTTCCTCAAGCGCGGCTTCGCGATTTTTCTTTCAGTAAGTTTAACCGTTCTTCCGCGGATGTGCAGATCAAAAAGAGCGCGCCTGACCAACGGCCAGGCACGCCCTCTAAAATCTATGCGATTGTGTAAACGCTGAATCAGGCCAACTTAACCATATTCGCCAGAACGCGTTCCAAAGCCATAATGTGGGTACAAACCTCGTGCCGCGACCGGTTGTAATTACAGTCACAGATCCAGGTGCCATCGTTGTATTCCACCAGGTGGCTGCCGTTGTTATCGCCTTTTATGGTTGCTTTTAAAGAGATGAAGTCAATACGGTCACTGCGTTCCTCTGCGTAAATTTTAGATTTTTCAATTTTACTGATTCTCGCGTAGTCCATGCTATAGGTTCTCCTCTCTGCGATTGATTTCCTGCTGCCAACTTTGAACAGGCCCAATAAACAAAAACGCACGCCAAGCAGCGTGCGTTCAAACAAAAAAAATGTGTGCAGTAGGTGCATTTTTGCTTAGTTCACCCATGTTTCAAGTATAGCGCAGCCAAGCGCCAAGTCAAAGGTTTATTTTGCTTCGTAGGGTAATCGCCGGGTGCTTTTTTGTTGGCGATCTGGAGCCTGAAACTTGGTAAAATATTGCCTATCCCGGTGTCTTTTCTGGCAATTGAGACGGCGTTTCGCTGATGAAATGGGTGGATTTCCAGGGAGTCTGGGCAGCGAGCATACGCCGATTCAAGGTGTGAAATGCCCGTTAATTCGCGAATTGTTTACAAAACCTAATGTGCAACTTTCAAGCGGCCACCAAATCATCTAAGTGAAGAGGCGGTCGGCCCAGTTGCAAATTGATGAACACACAAACCGTGTGAGAAAGTACCTTACGAATCAAACGATGTTGATAATGCCACAGGTCATGAGCACGCGTCTTGGTGATGTGGTAACGCTCAGTCAAGTGTGAACCCACTGTTTCGACCAGTTTACGCCAACGATTGCATGTTTTGATGACAGATACCGGAGGCTTGGTTCTCATGTTCTTACGGGCAGGTACCACAAGCTCGATGTGTCGTTTTCGGGCTAAATTCTCCTGACGCCAGCTATCAACAAAACCTTTATCTGCCGGAATCACACCTTCAAAGCCGGTAATCAAGTCATCCAGGAGTTGACAGTCGTGAGGACGAGCCGGCAACAAAGGGTAGTGAATAATCATACCCACTCGTGAAATGCGGAGACCTAACTTGAACCCATAGTAGTGCAGGTCTTTGGCGGCACAGTAACCATAATCGGCATCTCCTTGGAAACAGTGGTCCCGTTGACTGCGTGTATAGGTGCAGACAGGTAACGGTAAGGTGTCAATGATTTGCACACAGTCATTCGCTTGTCCGCTGACCTGCGTTAATCGTTGTTGAATCAATGCTTTGATAGCCCATAGATTAGCGGCCTGCCGGACAAAAATTGTTCTTTCACGCAGATGAGGAAAGAAATGGTGGTAGTGGGCATGAAAATAGTCATAGATGTCTTCATCCTGATACAAACCGAAATACTCGCCGCAGATTTCAAGGGTGATAACCTCTTCATCGGTCAAAGCAGGAGAAAAACCGCGCCTGCGGATGGGATATTGAGCAACAACAACTGGATAATGTTCACACACCAAGCAGTACACCATAATGATAAAATAGTCTCTGGACATCGGGAATTCTCCTCGTTAATGAATAGTTGGTTAGTACCCCTATTCTAAAAGGAGTCACCCGATGTCCAAATCAAAAATAAGTTGCACATTATGTTTACAAAGTATTCTACGGCGCGCACCACTATGAAGCAGACCAGCTTGTTACGGTTCTATGCGGATTCTCGCCAGGAGTAAATGATCGTCAATCCAGTGACCGTCTGCGGCAATAATATTTTGTGTTTGCCTTGTGGATGGGTCAAGCAGAGCCACGTGAACAACATAATCGGCGGGCGCAACGGCCGTTTCCAGGACATGCTCTGTCATGATCACGAACCCCACCTGCCAATTGCTTATTTGGGGCACAAGGGGGGTGGTCATGCTCCAAACCTGGTCCCACGGCTCTCCCGGCGGGCGACGCAGCCCCACTTCTGCCAGATAATCAGGCGGAACCTCTTGCAATGCTTCCCAATACAGCCGCACTGTCAACGGTTCCCCTGCCGCCAGCGTGCGCCGATCATAGTCATATCCCACCAGCCGGATTTCGTCGTTGAAATTCTGGTTTTGCGGATTGGGGTAAGTCCCGGGTAGGGACTGAATGGTGACGTCGGCCAGCGGCAGCGCATCGCCCAGCCCCGAGCCGTCAGCGGCGGTGATGCCCAAACGGTATCCTTCCACCGGGGCATACAGCCCCACGCTAAGAGTGGCGACTTCTGGCGCATATGCGGTTTCGGGCAGGTACAGGCGAATGGACTCCACAAAGCGGTCGCCGGGCCGCCACAGGCTGCTGGGGAAATTGCCCAGCCCGGGATGTGTGTCGCGCTGTGCCACCATGCCCACATCGTCCTGCAGGTGGACAAATAGCAGGAAGTTGCCGGGGGGCGTGGCCAGAACCTCCCAGATACAGCTTTATGTCAATGTAGTCACCAGGAGAAACGGCCGTTTCCGCAACCTCATACCCCCGCAGCACCACAAAGCTGTCAAATTGGGCATTAATCACGTTGGGCACATCCGCATCGGCAAAAGATGGCGGCCGCGCGTAGGCCGGAGCCAGGTAACCAAACAGCGCCACCAAGAGAGAGGGTGAACATGGCGAGATTTGTGAGCACGGCGAGGAAGATTTCGGGTTTTGGATTTCGGATTTGGGAGGGGCAGTTGCACCATTGACCATTAGCAATGAGTTCCCACCATTGGCTGAGGCCGAAAAAGAGCAAAATGGCCAGCGAGGGCAGCGCCGGGAAGAAAAAGCGCCCATGGGCCCCGCGGGGCTGATGAGCAAATAGTTGAAAATAACGCCGAAAAACAGGGCCACATTCAGCGCCAGCAGCAGCAGCGGGAAACCGGCCTGGCGCAAATCAGGGCGGCGGCGCAGCAGAGGCAGCGCCAGCCCTGCGGTGGCAAACAGGGCCAGCCACCACAGCCCGCTGTAAATGGCCTGCGGCAGGGGTACTTGCCCATAGCCAAAGCGCCCCCACAGGCTGGTCCAGACGTAGGGCAGCTCAAAAATGGCCACGCCCCAACTTTCGGCGGGGTCGCGCACGCCCCACAGTTCGGTCAGCCGCTCTACGCCGGTGGGTTCGCCGTACAAAAGCTGGTTGCGCACAAACCACCAGCCGGCCACCAGCAGCGTCGCCGCGGCAATAGCGATGTTGATTTGCCACCACAGCCGCCACTGCTTTTTGCGCCAGGCCGTCCAGGTAACGGCCGTTTCGATACTCAGGGCAATGGCCGCCAGATTAAACTTGCTCAGCAGCGCCAGCCCAAACAGCACCCCCAGAATGAAGCCCCAGCGGCGGCTCAACCCCTTTTCGTCGCGCAGCAGGCGCACGCAGCCCAGCGTCACCGCTGCCCCCGCCAGCGCGGCAATGATGTCGTTGTTGATGGCCCCGGCCATAAAGGCAAACATGGGGTTGAAGGCCACAAAGGCGGCGGCGCCGACGGCCAGAAACGGCCGTTCTCGCCAGATCGCCCGCGCAATGGCCCACGTCAGCCACACCACCCCCGCGCCAATGAGCACATTCAGCGCCCGCGCCAGGTGCGCGGCCAGCGCCTCCCCGCGCCACGGCCACGCCTCATCCGCACCGTGCAGGTACTGATTCTTATTGTCGTTGCCCACTTCCCAATAGCGGTAGGCCCAAAACGGATTTTGCGGCGGAGCATAACAAACCGGGCGGCCCGTATCAATCCAGGAGGTCAGCAGCGCTGCCGCCGCATAGTAAAGCGGCGGATGATGGGCCTGGGTGCGGCAGCTCGTTCTCCCCTTGCACCGGCAGGGCGCCTTCTGTGGCTACGTAGCGCACAAAGCGGTAATGACGCAGCTCATCCGTGGCTTCGTGCAGCGGATTGACCACGCTGTAACCCAGGCTGACAGCACAAACAAAATCAGAATGATGGCGATGGCAATGCGACCAGTGCGTTCTTGGTCCAAAAACAACTCCTTGAAAGCAAATTGAAGCCTGGAGATGGTTGGTTAGTCTCCAGGCTCTAATCTCCAATCTCTAACTTCACAAACTCTCGCCCATCTTCCGTCAAAATGCGCTCTCCGGTCATAGGGTCATACAGGCCAAAGGCGATGGTTGCTGCTTGGGTTCCGGCAGGCAGGAGCAGACGGTGCTGCTGCATGAAGATGTCACCAGGCTGCAAGGTGTACGGGTCGACCCACAGACCATCGTCGCCGGTCAGAAAATGGTCGTCTGCATCCCACATCTGGGCAAACACGTCCAGGCGCGGCCCGCTATACACTCCCGGCGGCGGCGGATTGCTGATCAGCTGAAAAGGCGGCAAATTGAAATTGTCGCGCACCCGCCAGCGCCAGGTCCAACGTTTGCTGTTCTGCGTCATAAACGGCGGCCACCCAGCACAGCCCATTGACAAAGCACACATCGTCTTGCATTTGCAGCAGCTTGTCCACGCGGTGCAGCTTGTAGCCGCCCGCGCTTTCGCCGGTGGCTGCCAGCCAGTCGGCGTAGGCAGCGGGCACGTTGGGCTGTCCGGCAAAGCTGACCGGCGGCATGAGGATGACGGCTCTTGCGGCATTATACCAGCGGGGGGAAACGGCCGTTTCCTCATCCAGCCCATTTCCAGCGCCAGCCGGTCCCACGGCCCCGCCAGCAGCCCCGAAATGCCAAAGTCGGTTATCTCCGGGTGCTCATTCAGAATATTCGGCCACTTCATGAATATCGGCACGGTACAAAAAGCGCACCATGCCCCGTTCCGGCCAGGTCACAAAATAATCCGGCAGGTCGCGCAGGGCAATGCTGCCCACCAGCAGCAGCCCCAAAAAGAGGGTAATTAGAGATTGGAAATTAGAGATTGGCTGCCATTTCCAATCCCTAATCGCTAATCTCCAAACTGGCAGCGCCGCCAGCAAATAGGTGGCCGGTTGGGCCAAAATGGTGTGCCCCAGACTGGCCGGCGGCACGCTGATGAAGGCCGGGGCAATGCCCGCCAGCCACCAGATTAGCAGAAAAGTGCCGATGGTAGTTGGTAAGTTGGTTGATGGCTGCTGGCGCGCTGGTCGCCAATCTCCAATCTCAATCTCCAATCTCCAAATACCAACGGCCTGCCACGCCGCCCACAGCACCCCCAGCCACAAAAAAATAGCGCCAATAGGTCCGAAAAGCGGCCGTCCGGGTATGTTGTACAGCCATTCTTCGTCGCCGGTGCTGTGGAACATGCTCAGCGTGATGCGCGTGTACTCCAAAAGGGGCGCAAAATTACCCTGCCGCGCTTCTACCAGGGGCACGGCCAGCTCCGCGACGCGCCCTTCGGCCTCCGGCTGCTGCTGCAAAGTGATAGTCAGGGGCAGGGCCAGCACAAAAGTTACGCCCAGCAAAAGCGCCCAGCGCCGCCACTGCTGCCGGAACAAATCGCGCCGCACCAGCCCCACGTAGCCCATGAAAGCCAGCAAAATGAGGGGCACGCCCCGCCCGGCAAAGTAGGTGTAGAAACCAAGAGCCATGAAATAGGGCCGCGAGAGAGGAAATTGGAGATTGGATGATTGCGTTTGGCTCCCTTGGCATTTTCTCCCCGCTCCTCTGCACCTCTGTCCCCCATCAACCCTTGCCAAAAGAAGTTGAATGCAGCCAGGGCCAGCAGCGGGCAGCAAAATGTGGCGCAGGCCAATGCGCGAGTACATGAGCGACCAAAAGCTAAAAGTGAGGCCAAGAGCTGCTGCCCAACCTGCTGTAGAGCCAAACATGCGCTTGCCCAGCATGTAAGTGAGGGGCACGGCGAGGGTGCCGAGAATGACCGAAAGCCAGCGAATGCCCGGCACGCTGGGGCCAAAGAGCCCTAAGAAAATGGCGTTTAGGGCGTGGTAGAGCGCTTCGTGACCAGACGCGTCGGGGTAATAAAGAGCCAGGTCGCCGTTCAGCACTTTTTGTGAGATGACCAGGGAGTTAATTAACTCGTCGTCGCGCCATCCGGGGGGCACGCTGTCTAGCTGCCACAGGCGCAGGCCAAAGGCTAGCAGCGTCAGCAGCAAAAGCAGCACTTTTTCGGGAAGCAGGAAGCGTTTAGCGGTAAGCGAGGTCGTCGTCATGGTTGGATGATGATGGTTTGCAGGAAAATAGCGTCGCCGGCGGGCTGGCCATCTAGCCAAACGGGGAATCGCTGCCCGGTTTTCGAGTCATAGCCGCCTACCAAAAGCTGGTAATTGCCTGGAGATGGCGCGATAAATTGGTGAAGTTGGATGAGTATGTCGCCGGGCTGCCATCCGGCGCTAGGCGCGCCTAGAAGGTCAAGCTGGGCAGCAGGCTTGCCGCTTCCTGGCCACAGGTGGGTGAAGAGTTGGGCGTGGGGCAACGGCCGTTCCACCTGCCATAGCGTTGCCAAGCTGAACACGCCACCAGCGCGCGCATCCATCGTTTGCAAATCATAACCCAAAAATTGCAGGGCGTCGCCAATCCGGGTGGGGGCAATGGGCGGCGTGAATTGGCGCTGCCATTGGGCTAAAGCGCCAGCCGTGTCTACCTGGTAAATGGTAACGGGGCGATCCAGGTCTGTTGGGCGCAGGGGCAGGGTGTCGCTGAGAACGGCCGTTTCCCAATAGGGCAGCAGCCCCTCCGGCAGCGCGGCAAAGCCGGGGATGAGGACGGTCGTTTGGGCGTTGGCGGGCAGCAGCAGGCTGGAACGGCCGTCAAACCAGCGAATGGGCGCATCATTATGCAGCACCATCTGCGCCACCGCGGGACTGTGCTCCGGCGCGGGCGTAATAGTAGAAATAGCGGCATATTTGGTGGGGTGCTGGTGCAGATATTGCAGTGCCGTGATCATGGTCGTTTCGTACTGCACGCGCACTTCGGGGGCGTTGGCCCAGGTGTGGAAGTAGGCGCGGGCGGTAAAAACGGCCGTTATGCCAAACAACAGCAAAGTAGAGATTGGCGATTGGAGAATGGAGATTGCGCCTCTAGTCTCTAATCTCCATTCTCCCATTTTTGCCAGGGCCAGAGCGGGAAAGAGGTACAGTACCGGCTGGGCGCCAATAGCCTGGGTGGTGGCCAGTTCCGGGCCGGTGACGAGGACGGGGGACATGCCCGCCAGCAGCCAGGCGATGGCGAAGAGGGCAGAGGAGCGTGGGAGCAAGGAAGCAGGGGTGAAAGAGCTTCTCCCTTGCCCCCTTGCGCCCTTGCACCCTTGCTTTTTTACGATGGCGAAAAGCGCCAACAAGAAACCTACGAAAAACAGCACGCCCAACAGCGGGTTGAGAAACGGCCGTTCCGGGATGTTGTAGCGCCAGGTAGGGTCACCGGTGAAAGTGAATAGGCGTAGGCTGGCCAGGGTGTTCTGTACCAGAGGGCGAAAATTGCCTTGGGCAACGGCCGTTAGCGGCGCGCTTAGCTCGCTGACGCGGGCTTCCACTTCTGGATGACGGACCAAAAACAAAAGCAGCGGTGCGGCTACCAGAAACGCCGTGCTTAACATAGCCACCGTGCCTGGCCAAACCCGTCGCAGCAGGGGGCGGTTCGTAATCGACCAAAATAACAGGAGCAGCGGAAACAGTACCCACAGCACCCGCGCCGGTAGATAAACGTAGAACGCCAGCCCCAAGAAAATGCCGGCCAGAAGAAAGTTAAAGACTGGTGATTGGAGACGGGAGATTAGAGACGGCTGTTTAGTCTTCAATCTCCCGTCTCTAGTCTCCAATTGCCGCAGCCCGCGCCAGAAAAGCAGCACGGCCAGCGTAAAGGTTAGGGGCAGCAGGCTGGAGCGCAGCATTTGCCGCGCCGTCATCAAGGGCCAGAAGGAAACGGCCGTACCGGCCAGGGTCAGCAGCGCCACATCGGCGTTGAAGGCCAGCCGCACCCAGGCATATAGCGCCGCCAAAAAAAGCAGGCTGGCAAAAACGGAGACCAGCCGTCCGGCCAGGAAGGTGGGGCCAATCAGGGCCATGAGCCCAGCGGTCAAATAGTCGTAGAGGGGTTCACGGCCGTAACCGATGGTGAAGTAGATGTCGCGGACCCCTTCGTCCACAATGCTCCAGGCGGTGATACCGTGGTCGGCTTCGTCGTGGGTCAGGCCAGGTGGGGCGGTGGTGATGTGGGCCAGGCGCAGGGAAACGGCCGTTAGCAGCACCAACAGCACCCAACCATACCGTTTCCTAAAACTTGTTGCCATACTCATAACCGCGCCATGATACAAAAATAGCCAGATGCGACAACTACGCCTGCCCTGCGTTTGCTTAATAACTCACCAGTTTTTCTCCAAAGCCCCGGGGAGCGATTATGGACATCCTCTCCCAAACAAAAACGCCACGCTTGTCACCAGGCGTGGCGTTTGGAGAGGTTACTGATGCTTAGGTCAGGCCAGGGCTTCTTTGGCGACATTTGCCACCGCGGCAAATGCAGCTTCATCCCGAACGGCCAGGTCGGCCAGTACTTTCCGGTCCAACTGGACATTCGCCAGCTTCAACCCATGAATCAGGCGGCTGTAGCTTATCCCATTTATCCGGGCAGCCGCGTTAATTCGGGCAATCCACAAGCGGCGAAAATCGCGACGACGCTGCCGCCGATCCCGGTATGCATACCAGTACGACTTCATCATCGCTTCATTGGCCCGGCGGAACAGCTTGCTGCGCGTGCCCCACTGGCCTTTGGTCATGTTCAAGATTTTCTTATGACGACGGCGTGTTACCGTCCCACCTTTTACTCGCATAATTCTTTACCTCGCATTTCAAAAAAGCTCTGGACACTCAAGCTAGCGTGGGCCAACCGAGGCCAGGCAGCGACAGGATACGACAGTTGCGGCGTCACGCCCTATGCCGGGGGGTTCGCCTTGTACTTTTTGAGGTAGGGCGCCATACGCTTAATACGGCGACGGTCCCCAGGGGCAGTCACTTCCAACATCCGCGAGAACAGGCGCTTCACCCGCTTGGACTTGCGGCGGCGCAAATGGCTCTTGCCACCTTTGGTCCGCACGATCTTGCCAGTTCCCGTCATCCGGAAACGTTTTGCGGCTGCTTTATACGTTTTGATCTTATACTTTTTTGTTTTTGCCTTTGGCATCTTTATTCCTCTCATACAAAAAGCCCACAGTGGGCTTCCTGTGTAAAAGATTTTAAGTTATTACGCTGCTGCGCGGAAACTTGCTACCGTATCAATTGGTGTAAGCAGTGGAGAATCAAATTACTTGGAACCCAAGGGGTTCAACATCAAGGTCATGGACCACCCTTCGAGTTTTGGCTCTTGTTCCACTTCAGCAATCTCAGAAAGCTCTTCAGCTATCTCTTCCAGGGTCTTTTGGCCAATTTCAGGGTAGGTGATTTCCCTAGCCTTAAACCGCACCATGAACTTAACCTTTTTCCCTTCTTCTAGCCACTGCCGGGCTTTACGCACGGTAATGTCTCGGTGAAAAGAGGACGTTCGGGGCGTCAGTTTGATGGTTTTGATCTCTATCTGTTTTTGATGTTTACGTGCTTCACGCTCCCGCTTGGTTTTTTCATATGCAAATTTGCCATAATCCATTATGCGGCAAACGGGAGGGTTTGCGTTAGGCGCAACTTCTACCAGATCTAACTGGGCTTCAAAAGCCATATCGCGAGCTTGTGAAGTGCTGACAACACCATGATTTACATTGTTATGGTCTATGAGGCGCACTTCAGGCACACGAATACGATTGTTAATTCTGTAGTTTATTGACGCGCTATCGTCTCTGCTGGGTTTGCTACGGCTTCTTCTTATTGCAATAACTCCTCTATTCTTAATCCTGCTAACTTATACAACAAAAAGCCGGTCAAAATGACCGGAATGTAGATGAAATATAACACATGCTCAGGAGGTCGTCAAGACGGGCGAAGTGGGCTCGTGCATGAGTTTTTGGGCAATAATGCCCAGAAGGTTTATTGGAGAACAATGTTCAGAATAATTAGCAACGTAAACATGATGCCCGCGAGGATGAAAACGCGGCGCAAGTCGCGAATAACGTAAGCATATTCCATTTGGAATTGTTCTGCGGATGTTAATGAGCTGGTTTTAGAACCTTCTGCATCTTTGCCTTTTGCTTTGCGAACACGGCGAACTTTTTGAGCCATTAGATTTTACCTTTTTGAAGCGTTGATTTGTGGAATGAATTCTAAGAGTTTGTAACCAGATCGGCAAAAACTACGATGCGCTGGGTGTTGACCTGGTACGGATAACAAGAAATTAATGTTGCACTGGGAAAGCCTGTGGGGGCCATGACCTGAACGGCCGTTGGTTCCACTGTGGTGATTTCGCGCACAACGTATGTATAGGCGTTCACTTCAGTGGAAATGATAATCTCGTCGCCAGGCTGAAGCTTGTCCAGGTGGCGGAAGATTTCGCCAAAGATGTCATTATGCGCTGAAAGAACCATGTTGCCAGTCTGGCCAGGCTGGGCGGAGCCGATGTGCTGTCCAACCCCCTTTTTGAGCTGTTCCCAATCATCCCCTTGCACAATGGGTTTATCGACATTGATCGCCGGAATCTGGATGCGCCGCGCCTGCTCTGGACCCGGTGTGGGGATGGGCGGAGGCACATAGGCATTGATGGCTGGCAGCAAATGGGCGGGAATATCACCGGCCTCGCCTGGTTCAGGCGAGAAACCTTCCACCGGAGGCTTATGGCCACCAGGCAGCACGACGAGATTGATGATAGGCGTAGGGGATGGCGTAGGTAGAGCCAGACGCTGGCTTTCGGCATTTTGCGCGGCGGCTAATTCTTGATTCAGCTCGTTGCGAGTGGACCACAAGCCAAGCAGTATGATGCCCAGGCCAATGACGGCCCCAATTTCAACTAGCAGCAGGAATTTGTTGGCGACCCAGCGCAGGTTAAGGCGGTTAGAGGGTGGGGTAACGGCCGTTTCCTCTGCCCCTCCGTCCATCTCCAGCGCGTACGCCTCCATAGCCCCGTTAGCTTTAGGTTTCGGGCGCAGCAGTGGGGGTGGTGTCGGGTTGGGTGCAGGCAATCCGGCAATTTCGATCAAGCGCCCTTCTCCTTTGAGCCGCAGCAAACGCTGGCGCCGTTGGGCGCGCTTTTTGTGGTAGAGAAGCTGTTGCAGCTCTTCCACACTCAATTCAGCAGCCGGTCTTTTTTCGTCCATAGGAGCCTGTCAGCCAATCAGGTACTCAGCTTATCAGCCATTTAGCACGTCAGTCTGAAATGCTAATTTGCTGACGCGCTGAAATGCTATCACCGTTTTATCACGAGGGGGGGCACATTGGCAAAGGTTTCTAATGTAGCTCCCGTCGCGCTGTCGATGACCGGGAGGCGCACGCCGGAGGCGCGGTCGTAAATGCCGACGATGGTGCGATAGCTGCCGGAGATGGTGTCGGCGGGAATGGATACGGGATGAACCTGAACGACAATATCTCCGGCTTGCCAGTCCCAAGAGGGCGCATCCAGCGCGTCGCGTTGGCCCAAAATGCCGCCATTGTGCAAGACCTGGGTAAACAAAACGGCGTCGGTAGTGTGGGCGGGAGGCACAAGTGGCCCAACGCGGCTGGGGTCTTGTACCTGCCAGAAGGTAAGCAGAACGGCCGTTTCCCCTGGTTCCACATCATACTCCAGCCAGGCTGCATGGCGCAAAAGAACCCCGTTGTCAAAATTGGCCAGTGGCGGGGCAGCCAACCATTCTTCAGGGGGTAGGGCCAACTCATATGCGGTGAACCTGGGATCTAAATCGGTGGGGCGCATATCAACCGTGCTAAGCGGGTTCAATTGGGCAGCAAAGGCCGGGTTTGGCGCGGTAGAAGCCGGGATGATGACCTGTGCAGCCTGCCCGCCGGGCCAGATCAAAGCGTAACGAGCATCGATCCAGCGGGCGCGCAGTTGGGGATGGGTGACCATTGCAATTGAGGGATCGTGGGCCGGACCGGGCAGGGCGGTGGAGATAACGGTTTCAGCGTTTAGCTGTGCGGCATAATCGAACATTGCTATCTGGGTAACCTGATAGGCGGTGCGCACGTCAGGATCTTCCGCCCACCGGACGAAATAATCGCGAGTTGCCCAAAATCCGACCAGCAGCAGCCAGATAACGGCCGTTCCACCCACCAGCCACGTCTTTTTCCCCCGGAGCTGTTGTTTTAGCCGGAGCGTCACCCAATCCATCGTCGCTACAAAACCAATGGCGGGCAAAATGTGTGCGGGGGCCAGGGCGGCCATGTTACGGGTGGTGTTGGCTGTGGGACCGGTAATAAGCGAGGGACTAATTCCGATAAGAAACCAGAACAGGAGGAAGGCGGGGGAATAGTTAATAATGAATTGTGAATTGTGAATTGTGAATTGTTTCTTGTTAATAGTTTGATAGAGGATGAACAGCAAACCGAGGACGAAGAAGACGGCCGTTAGCGCATCAAACACGGGGCGGCCAGGAATATTGTAAGCTAGAAACTGGTCGCCATAGCCAGGCCAAACGAAGGCCAGCAGCGCGTCGCGGGCGTTGACGAAAACTGGTGTCAGGTTGCCGTCGCGCAGCGCCTGCAAGGGGCCGTCAAGCATGCCCACGCGGGGCTGCACCTCTGGGTTGTTACCCAGGTAAATGAACATAGGCGTGATAAGAACGGCCGTAATAGCCAGGCCCAGCACCGCTGCGCGCCAACCTTTGCGCAGTAAGGAACGGTTGGCCAAAGTCAAATAAACGAGAAAAATGGGAAACAACAGCCAGGCCACCCGCGCTGCCAGATAAATGTGCAGGGTAGCTACCAGCGCCACGGCAAAACCCAAGATCGCACCCACTGGTAAACTTGCAAGCCTGTTTGCCTGGCGTTTTTCAGCAAAAAATTGCCAGAAAAACCAGACGGCAAGGCCCATAAAAAAGGGCAGCATGCCCGCACGCAATGCTTCGCGGCTGCTGGCCAGGGGCCAAAAGGAGAGGGATAGCAGAACGGCCGTTATCGTGGCTGCCCGCCGGTCGAAGACTTGCGCTACCCACAAATAGGTGATGCCAATGGCCCCTACGCCAAAAATGACGTTCACCAGCCGCAGCGCCAGCACGTTTTCGCCCAACAGAGCCATCGCCCCAGCCACGGTGTAGCTGTACAGGGGTTCGCTGCCATAGTTGTAGGGGAAATAGTAATGCAACTCCCCATCCAGCACGCCTATCGCTTCGCGGCCATGATTGGCCTCATCATGGGTCAGCCCTGGTGGAACTTCTGTGATCCGGAAAAGGCGCAGGCTGGCTGCCAGCAGCAATATGAGCAGGAGGGGCAGGAGTTTACGCATGAACCGTTTACCGGTCACGAGTTACCGGCATCTGGTTTCTCGGCGACGGCAAAAACTTCGCGCTCAAAGAACCAGCGGAAGGGTGCCATATCGAAGGCGAGGCGGCGCAGAGCGGCGAGAAGGGCATTTTCCTGCCGGTTTTGGGGCGGTGAGTCTAGCCAGACCTTCACATTGCGGAAGCCAGCGGCTTTGAGCGCATGACCCATACTAAGAATAGACTGCTCGTTGACGTGTACGTCCTGGTTGACGGGGGTGATGGCGCGGGGATCTTTGGGGTATTTGTCCCCTTCGCCAATCAGGGTGCGAAAGCGGCGGACCCAGGGGTAGGCGTAGCGATCGTACCAGATGTTGGGAGCGGTATGAATAATGAAACGGCCGTTTCTCTTCAGCACCCGCCGTACCTCCAGCATCGCCTCATGCAGCTCCCACGGAAAAAGGTGCTCCACAACGTCAAACATGAGGACCCGGTCAAAATAATGGTCGGGAAATGGCAAATACTTGGCATCAGACAAACAAACACCAGCCTTCACTTCCGGCAGGTCGGCATTGGTCCGGGCAGTGTTAATGACGTCACGGCTCATCACTGCCGCCGCTTGCGCGTAGTCCATGCCGTAGGCTTCAATACCCAGCGCCATGCAGTGCCGCAAAATCTCGCCCCGCCCGCAGCCCACGTCGAGCACGCGCATGCCGGGCTGCACGTCGGCCACCGCGAAAGCATCGCGCAGGCGGCGCGAGAGGTGCTGGCCTTCCGATTCCAGGAAAACGTCATACCCTTCGCAGGCCGTCAGAAAATATTCCTCAGTATAAAGTGTGGATGGGAGAGATTTTCGCTCTTTTGTTGCCATGTTGTGTGGGGGATTAAGATTTAGAGATTAGAGGTTGGAAGCGACTTCCTGTCGCCAATCTCTAATCTCCAATCTCCAATCTCTAATTCTCCTGATTTTGATCAAATGAAAGCAGCGCTTCGGGAACCCAACCCAAAATGCCGTTAACGGTGCGGATTTCCCGCCACAAATCACCAGAGTAGTTGGCGTGGCCGGGCTGCAAAATCACGACGCTGCCATTTGGCACCAGGGCAATAATATTACCGCCGGGTACGCGCTGTACGGCCAGGTTGCCGCCACCGGTATTGGCAACGGCCGTTTCCCCTTCAATGGGGGTAGGTGTCAGGGTTGGCGTCGGCGTTTGGGTAGGCGTGGGGGTGGGCGTGTTGGTGGGTGTGGGGGTAGGGGTGCCGGTCAAAGCGTCAGCAGTTGGCGGCGGAGGCGCCGTGTTCGTGGGTACGGCCGTTTCTGTAACAGCGGCTTCCTCGATATTACCCGCGGCGGCATCAGCGTTCTCGTCGGCCGTTTCGGTAGCGGACGCGGGCGGTCCGCCAAATGCGCCGGTGGCCGGCGTGCCGGATGGGGTGCGGGTGTTGGTGGAAACGGGGCTCGCCTGGGCGACGGCCGATGCGGTCAGCTCGCCGTCTGTCGCCGCTGCCGCTTCCCCGCCATTTTCCACCGTGTTGGCGGCTAAAATAATGGGGGTGGGCAGAACGGCCGTTTCTTCCCCGCCCAGAGGTACACCGGCAAAGAAGAAACCGAAGGCTAGCAGTTGCAGCGCCAGAGCAATGCCCGTGAGCGTGCGCTGCCGCAGTTGCACCTGCCGCGCGCTCAGGCCGGCGCGGGCGATAAAACGGGGGGATTGCGCCAGGTACGCCAGCAAGATTGCCGCCAGCGCACCCACCGCCGATATTCCCATGCCCCATAAAGTCCAGGTCGGAAAACCCATATCGGGGCGATTATAACCAGTTTGCCCCTAAGGTGTTAAGTAAAAGGGAAAAGGAAGGTTGAGAAACGGCCGTTCAACCCATTCACACCTCGCGCTTCTTGTCGCAAATACCGCTGCAGCACATCAAATACTCATAATATCCTGCTTCAAAAGCCCAATAACGGTATAATCTTATGGGCACTTTCCGCAAGTGCCTGTAAATCACGTCCACACACCAGAATGTTAAAACGGAGATACCTATGGCAAACAAACAATATGACCTTGTTGTTTTGGGGGCAGGCCCTGGCGGCTACGTTGCGGCCATTCGCGCTGCCCAACTTGGACTCAGCGTCGCCATCATTGAGAAAGAGTATTGGGGCGGTGTTTGCCTCAATATTGGCTGCATTCCTTCCAAAGCGCTCTTACACAACGCCGAATTGGCCCATACCTTGCAGCACCGCGCCAAGGAATTTGGTTTCAGCTTCGATAACCTGACCCTCAATTGGGAAGTGGCCTGGAAGCGCAGCCGGCAGGTTTCTAACCGGCTGGTCAAAGGCGTCCAGTTCTTGATGCGCAAGAATAATATTGACACCTATGAGGGAAACGGCCGTCTTGTGGATGCCCACACCTTGCACGTCACCCTCAATAAAGGCGGCGAAGAAGAGCTAAAAGCGCAAAACATCATCATCGCTACCGGCGCGCGCCCGCGCCAGCTTCCCGGCGCAGATTTTGACGGCGAACGCATCATTTCCTATATTGAGGGCATCTTAGCCGAACAACTGCAGAAAAAAGTCATCATCATTGGCGGTGGCGTCATTGGCGTTGAATTTGCCTACATGTGGGCTAACTATGGTGTAGATGTCACCATTCTCGAGATGTTAGACCATCTGCTGCCCAACGAAGACCCCGAATGTAGTGACGTCCTGGAAAAAGCGTACAAGAAAATGGGCGTCAACTTCCAGACTGGCGCCCGCGTAGAGAAAATCGAAAAAACTGGCGAGAGCGTCAAGGTTTCCCTGGCTGATGGTTCTGTCATGGAGGCCGATCAGGTTATGGTGGCTATCAATTTTGTGCCCAATACCGAAAATATTGGCCTGGAAAATACCGGCGTCGCCTTGACGGAGCGTGGCAATATCCAGATTGACGACTACATGCGCACCAGCGTGAGCCACATCTACGCCATCGGTGATGTAGCCACTGATTATCGCCTGGCCCATATCGCTTCCGCCATGGGCATGATTGCTGCCGAAACCATCGCCGGGCATGCCGCTGAACCGCTCAATTACAAAATGCTGCCCCGCGCTACGTACTGTGTCCCCCAGGTGGCCAGCTTTGGATACACTGAAAAAGAGGCCCAAGACCTAGGTTACGAAGTTAAAGTTAGCAAATTCCCCTTCCAGGCTAATGGCAAAGCTTTAGGTTTGGGTGAAAAAGATGGCTTCATCAAAATTGTGGCCGACGCTCAGTATGGCGAGATCTTGGGTGCAAGCATGGTTGGCCCTAGCGTAACAGAACTGCTGCCCGAGCTGACCCTGGCTCACAACCAGGAACTCACTGCGGAGGAAATTGCCCGCAACGTCCATGCGCACCCCACCTTGAGTGAAGCGCTTATGGAGGCAGCCCACGGCATAGAAGGGGCGCCAATTCATATCTAGTTGCCAATTTGTCGAAAATTTATGGAAATAGGGTAACCGTTTAGACCTGCGAGGTTTCCACTAGAGTAAAACCTCGCAGGTCTTCAGAGGGAGTGATCGCTTACTAAATATGCCGCCAAGTGCGACCTTTTCATGGCTAATTTCAATGAGCGACAAGGGTTCGGGCCTAAAGTGTGCTTAGCAACCAACCCTTTTGCCCGATTATGTTTACCCGCAAAACACCCAAATGCCACCTTATTGACACTTAGGCGCATCCCCCATATAATAAGCATCGTGTAGATTATGCCTCGCGAAAAATATTGAGGCCCCAACACAAAAGGTGCTTACCGAGTAAACACTGCATGATTTGTTTACCAGAGAAAAAAAATTGTAGCAAAATTGGTAAAGAGCGTGCCAGCAATTTGTTGGCAGGCTGTTTTTGTCTAGCCCCAAGCACCATTTTTACCCCATTAACGGTTCAACTCAAGGAGGTGGTTTCATCGACTGATTCCCGTACAAGGGTGAGTTTAGCTTACCTGTGAACTAAGTGCAGTTAGATTTGTTATGGACGTTTGTTAATAAAGTTTTGAAGATTACAGACAGAAAAACAAATTGCCTTAAAAATTTTCAACATTTCTTCCTAGGAGGAGAAAAAACAAATGAAACAAAAATGGATTTCGATTGTTGTATTTTTATTAGTTGCCAGTCTGGTGCTTGCCGCTTGTGGTGGTGAGGCGCAGACTGTTGAGGTAACCCGTGTTGTTACCGAAACCGTCGTGGAAGAAGGGTCGGTTGTTGAGGTAACGCGCGTTGTTACCGAGACCGTCACCGAGACGGTTACCGAAACCGTGGTCGAAACCGTGGTCGAGACCGTGGAAGTTCCGGCCATGAATGAAGAAGAAATGAACCGCACTGGCGGCTGGCTCGACACCATCATCTTTGTGGAAGAGCCGAATCAGGATTCCGCTATTGCCCGTCTGGCTGCCGGCGACATTGACATGTTTGCTGATGACGTGGCCGGCGCTGCTGTCCTGCAGGCTATTGGCGATGCTGGCAATATCCAGACCCGCACCCAGTACGGCCTCTATGACGAAATCTTCTTCAACAACGGCGTTTGCGCCGACGAAAACACGCTCAATCCCTTCAACAATGCCAAGATTCGTGAGGCTATGAACTGGGCAATTGACCGTGACTACGTGGCCGACGAGCTGTATGGTGGCTTGGCTGTGCCAAAGTACACCACGATTTCGGAAGCAGGTGCTGACCGCGCCCGTTTTGCTGCCGACATTCGTGCTATTGAAGCCAAGTATGCCTACAACTATGATCAGGCTGTAGAAGTTATCACGGCCGAAATGGAAGGCTTAGGCGCGACTTTGGAAAATGGCGTTTGGACCTACGCTGGCGAGCCGATTACCCTTATCTTCCTCATCCGTATTGAAGACACCCGCCTGGAAATCGGCAACTACGTTGCTAACCAGCTTGAGGACATGGGCTTCACCATTGAGCGCGTCGAGCGCACCTCTGGCGAGCTCAGCCCGCTGTGGATCAGCTCTGACCCCGCCGAGTGCCAGTGGAACCTGTACACCGGCGCCTGGAGCCAGACAGTCATTGATCGCAGCAGCGTGGACAACTTTGACTTCTTCTATACCTCCCGTGGCGTGCCGTGGCCATCGTGGCAGGTTTACGAACCGACTCCAGAGTTTGACGAGCTGTCGCTGCGTCTGTTCAACAACGACTTCGCTACGTTGGAAGAGCGCGCTGCCTTAGTCAGCGAAATTCTGCCTCTGGCTGGCGAGATGTCCACCCGCGTGTGGGTGACCAGCCGTACCACCCTGGTACCTTTCAGCACTGATGTGTCTGTAACTAGTGACTTGGCTGCCGGCGTCAGTGGTGCGGGTATCTGGGCCAAGACCATTCGCTTCGTCGATGAGGTGGGTGGTTCCATGACCATTGGTTTGCCCAGCGTCTTCACCGAGCCCTGGAACCCCATTGGCGGCTCCAACTGGGTCTTCGACAACATGGTCAAGCGCGGTATTGGTGACCTGGGTGTTTACTCTGATCCCAACACAGGCCTGGGCTTCCCTGGGCGCATTGAGCGTGCCGAAGTCGTGGTGCAAGAAGGCTTCCCCACCGGCGTGAGCTCTGATTGGGTGACCCTCTCCTTTGAGCCTGAAATTGTCGTTCCCGATGATGCTTTGGCCGGCTGGGATGCTACAAACCAGGTATTCTTGACCGCCGCTGAGGTATACACTGAAACGCAGACGGCCGTTTTCAAGAGCACCGTCTACTATCCCGAAGACCTCTTTGACACCATGACCTGGCACGACGGCAGCCCCATGAGCGTGGCCGACTTCTTGATGTACTACATTGTGCTCTTCGACTTCGCCGATCCTGCCAGCGCGAACTACGATGAATCTCTGGTACCGAATCGTGATCAATTCGTGTCCGCCTTCAAGGGCATGCGTGTTGTCTCTACAAATCCGTTGGTCATGGAGTACTATGCCGACAACGCCGGATTGGATGCCGAGAACTTGGTGGTTTCCTTCTGGCCCTCATACGATTATGGTGACGAAGCTGCCTGGCACAACATGGCTCTTATGCTGCGCGGTGACGCCAACGGCCTCTTTGCCTTTACTCCCGACAAAGCCGAAGGCAACGAGATTGAGCGCATCAGCACCATCGCCGGGCCTTCCCTGGAGATCATGGCTGGCGAACTTATCTCTGCCACCGCAGAAAATTACATCCCGTATGCGCCCACCCTGGGGCAATACATCACCGCCGAAGAGGCTGCTGCTCGCTACCAGAATTTGGCTGAGTTTGCCCGCCGCTATGGTCACTACTATGTTGGCACCGGCTGGTACTTCCTGCAGGGCGTTTTCCCGGTCGAAAGCCAGGCCATCCTGCAGCGTTACGAGCCCCATCCGGACATGGCTACCCGCTATGCTGGCTTTGCCGCCCCGGCATTGGCTGAAGTAGAAATTGACGGTGAAAGCCGCGTCACCATTGGCAACGAAGCCACCTTCGATATCTTCGTCGATGTCTTTGGCGGCCCCTACGCCGTGGACGACATCGACAACGTGACCTACCTGCTCTTTGACGCCACCGGCGCGCAGGTTGAGGTTGGCCAGGCCGAGGCCGTAGAAGACGGTCTGTGGCAGGTCACCCTCAGCGCGGAAACAACCGGCGCTCTTGCCGAAGGCTCCAACCGTCTAGAGGTAGTGGTTGTGTCTAAGCTGGTTGCCCTACCCAGCCTGGGTGCGTACGAGTTCGTAACCGCTCCCTAGAACGCATTACTGGTAACATACTTCTGGAGGGATGAATGGGTCAAGGCGCCCGATTCATCTCTCCAGAAAGTTGACTCAGCCAACCGGCTGTGTAAGAATTAAAGTAAGTTGGGGGTGGCTTAATTAGGCCACCTCCAACTTACTCTGTTTGTAAAGTCATGAATAAGGTGAAAGCAGGAAAGTTTTTTTGAATTAACAAATCAATATTCCCCTGCTTTACATGCGTTACCCGCTGAGGTAGGACACCTTTTTTGTCATACTCTTACCGCGGTTTACCAAAAGGAAAAGGTACCAAAGTGAGCCAGGAAGTCTTCTCGCTAGATGTGGATGTTGAATCAATTGAAGCTTCATCGCGCAAAGCCCAAAGACAGGCTATCATCCGTTTGACGCGCTACATGGCCGGGCGGCTTGTGGCCCTGTTTTTCACTGTGGTGGCCGGCGTCTATATTACCGTGCTAATTGCCAACATGGGGGGGTATGTAGACGAAATCCGCCGCGGCCAGATTCGTGAAACCGTTGTCCTTGCCGCCAGTCTTGATGAAGTTTTCAGACAATTGCCCGAAGCTGAGCGCACGGCCATTATTGAGGAGCGCGTAGCCCTTCAAGAGCAGCGTTATGGTCTAGACCAGCCATTTATCTTTCGCAGTTTTCGCTATTTGGGAAATGCGCTTACGCTGGATTTGGGGTTTTCCGAACAGTTGCAAAGTGATAGTGGCTCCCGCCGCGTCAGCAATATCATTCTTGAACGCCTTCCGGCTACTTTAGTGCTGTTCGGTACCGCCAATTTGCTCTTATTCTTTATTGCTCTTTTTGCTGGCCTGAGCCTCTCCCGCCGTTATGGCAGTTTTATGGACAAGCTCGTTTTGGCTCTGGCCCCCACTTCAGCGGCTCCCGGCTGGTTTTATGGCCTCTTCTTGATTCTTATTTTTGCTGGTTTGCTGCGCCTTCTGCCCTTTGGTGGGATGGTCAGCGCTCCCCCTCCAGATAATCCGATAGATTATACGCTAAGTCGTTTTGGAGCACATGATCTTGCCCGTCTCCGCCTGGTTGCTCAGCGGTATATTTCTGACGGCATACAATTGGCGCACCTTTTTCCTCATTTATGCCAGCGAAGATTACGTAGATATGGCCAAAGCTAAAGGGCTGCCAGACAGAATGATTGAACGCCGCTACGTTATGCGCCCCACGCTGCCCAACATTATTACCCAGTTCGCCTTGTTGTTAATAACGTTGTGGACGGGGGCAATCATCACGGAAACAGTGTTCAACTGGCCTGGTATTGGCCAGCTATACTTTGCCGCCATCGGCGTTTACGATACGCCTGTTATTTTGGCTAATGTCGTTGTTTATGCCTATTTGCTAACCCTTACCGTATTTCTGCTGGACTTTATATATGCCTTGGTTGACCCGCGCGTGCGCGTAGGGGAAGGGGGACAGGGTCGATGAAAACACTCACTTCCAGTTTGCGGCAATTTCGCAACTATCCTTCGGCCGTACTTGGCATGATAATTATTAGTATGCTGATTGTAGTGTCAATCGTTACGCCAATTGCCATACCATACGATGAAGCTGTACGCTTATGGCGTGGCGGCGAAGACATTTGGGGAGAGTATCCGCGCAATGCCTGGCCTGTTTGGTACAACTGGGTGACAGGCGAGAATTTGCCAGCAACCATTGTCTTTGACAGCGCCGACGGGGATGGTGAACAGACCATTGAATCCATTTCTGCGGATACCCGTGAGGCACGCTATATCTACGAATTTGACTTTCCGTATGACACGTTTCCCCCAGAATTGATTCTTTTTACCAAAGCCCGATACAGTGAGAAGCAGCCCTTTATTGAAATGGCCTGGTTCACGCCGGACGGCCGCGAGATTCGGGCCGGTGAATTTTCTCCCGGTCCATCGGCTTCATTCCGCTTTGCACAGGACAGCCGCCTGCAGCGCCGTCTGGAACGCTCTACAGGCATTGAAGACGTGCGGGCGGAACAAGGCTTGTTTGACGACCCGGAACAGGAAGGTTTGCAGACGCTTAAAGGGACCTATCGCTTAGAAATCACAGCCTTGCTTTTTGAGAACGATGCGACCCTTGATACGACGTTTGTAAGCTACGGCTTGGTACATGGCCTGGCCGGCACTGACCACCGGCGGCGAGATTTGATGATTGCCTTACTCTGGGGTACGCCTATTGCCATGGCATTTGGCTTGCTGGCTGCTTTAGGTACGACAATTACCACCATGTCTATTGCCGCGGTGGGCGTGTGGTTTGGCGGCTGGTTAGATGCCGTTATCCAACGCTTGACAGAGGTAAATGCCATCATTCCCTCTGTTACCTATCCTGATTATGGTGGGCACCTTTTATTCTCGAAGTATTTGGATAATGCTGGGCCTCGTTATTTTGTTAAGCATATTTGGTCTGGCGATTAAAAATTATCGCGCAATTTTCTTGCAAGTAAGGGAACTGCCGTATATCGATGCCGCAAGAGCTTATGGGGCGAGCAATATGCGCATTATTTTCCGCTATCTTGTCCCCCGTATTTTGCCGCTCCTTATCCCCCAAATTGTGACCCTGGTTCCTGGTTTCGTGTTTTTAGAAGCGGCCCTTGCCGTTCTTGGCCTGGGTGATCCGATTCTGCCCACGTGGGGAAAACTCATCAATGACGCAAACTCACAGGGTGCATTATTCAATGGTTTCTATTACTGGATTTTAGAACCTGCGGTTTTGTTGATGGTCGCCGGTTTTGGTTTTGCCATGGTAGGTTTTGCCCTTGACCGTATCTTTAACCCCAGACTCCGGGAGCTTTAGCATAATGGACAATACGAACAACGAACTATTGATTGTAAAGGGGTTGCGTCTGCACTTCAAAACCCGGCGTGGTATGGTGCAGGCCGTGGACGGGGTTGATTTTGATCTGCCGCGCAATCAGGCAACCGTTGTTATTGGCGAGTCGGGGTGTGGCAAAAGTTCCCTGGCTAAAGCAATCTTGCGTCTTTTGCCGCGCAATGTTGGGACTTATGATGGCGAAGTGTGGCTCCAGGGTGAAGACATCATGAAGCTGAACGACGAAAACTTCCGCAAAGAAGTGCGCTGGAAGCGCATCTCCATGGTGCCCCAGGCGGCCATGAATGCTCTCAACCCGGTGATGCGTATTGGCGATCAGGTGGCGGAACCAGCCATGGTGCACATGGGGCTGAGCAAGGATGAAGCGCTCAAAACAGCATTGCGCATGTTTGAGCAAGTAGGTGTGCCCGCCGACTTTTTGCATCGCTATGCCTTTGAGTTAAGCGGGGGTATGCGCCAGCGGGCTGCCCTGGCTATGTCCCTGGTCACGCTGCCTGACCTGGTGATTTTAGATGAACCGACATCAGCCCTTGACGTTTTAACCCAGGCCAACATCATGAATTTGATGAAGCGGGTTAAAAAAGAGTTGGAGACCAGCTTTATCCTGATTACCCATGACATTGCGACATCGAGCGAATTAGCTGACAACGTGGCCGTGATGTACGCCGGGCAAATTGTGGAAGTGAGTGACGCGCGGCGTTTCTTTACAGAACCCTTACACCCTTACTCGCAGAAATTAATGGCCAGCGTACCCCGGCTGCGGGAGACGGTAGAGCCAGATTTTATTACGGGCCAACCGCCCAGCCTGTTGAACCCGCCCACGGGATGTCGTTTTGCAGATCGCTGCCAGGCACGCTTTGCCAAATGTGACGAGGAGCCCCCTACCATCATTCGGGAAGGCGACCGCAAGGTTAAATGTTGGCTGTATGTCTAATGTGACACCGATGTTTATTGAGGGGAAAGAACGGATACGATGAGCGACATAACAACTGATCTAAAGAACACGACACATTCAAACGGAGAAGCATTGCTGCAGATTCAGGATTTGCATGTGTGGTATGAGCTGAAGCGTTTTGGCTTTGGCCATGCCGGGTACGTACGGGCTGTTGACGGTGTAACCTTTAACCTGAAGCAGGGCGAGGCCATGGCTTGTGTGGGGGAGAGCGGCTGTGGCAAGTCTAGCCTGATGAAGACAATCTTGGGGCTAAATCGACCGACAAAAGGCGATATAGTTTTTGACAATACGAGGCTCACCGAAACGGAAGGTGAAGCACTGCGATTGTACCGGTCAAAAATCGGATATGTGCAGCAAGATCCTTTTGGGGCGCTTCCACCATTTATGACAATTCAGCGTATTCTTGAAGAACCCCTGGTCATTAACGGAGTTAAGGATAAAGAAGAACGGCTGCGGCGCATAACGAAAGCCTTGGAAGAGGTAAAGCTGACACCCATTGAAGAGGTGCTGCACAAATTCCCCCATATGCTGAGCGGTGGCCAGCAGCAGCGCGTGGTTATTGCCCGGGCTATGATTATGGAGCCTAAACTTTTGGTGGCAGATGAGCCGGTATCCATGCTGGATGCTTCTGTGCGCGTGGAAATATTGCGCCTCTTGCGTAACTTGCAAGTGACGCATGACCTGGCGGTGATTTACATTACCCACGATCTTTCAACAGTGCGCTATTTCTCGGAGTATATCTTTGTGATGTACGCGGGCGAGGTAATTGAGATCGCCAAAATGGAAGATCTGCTTAAAGATCCGAAACATCCGTACACCTGGGCGCTACTTGAGGCTTCATCGGATCCTGATGCGGATAATGCTCTCGTGCTGCGAGAAGTGCCCAAGGGAGAACCGCCAAGCCTGGTCAACCCACCCACAGGATGTCGTTTTAATCCGCGCTGTGCGAAAATGATAGAAGGCGTTTGTGATGTTAAGCGACCACCTAATTTTACAGTTTCTCCGGAGCATCAGGTGGCTTGCTGGCTGTATGACGGAGAGGACCATCATGTTGTTTAACCGGTTGATTTTGATCGGCTTTTTTTTAGTATTGATTGGTGCTGTAGTACCATTCCTGATTGTAGTGCGGGTTCTTGAATCGACGTTTCTTTTGAACTTCATTGCGTTTACGGCTTCTACGGCCGGTATGTTCTTGGGCGTGATAGGCACGGCAACCTATGTTGCGGACAAGAGGCGCAAAAAGGATTGGCAGAATTATTAGGTAAGCTGCCGGCACCAATTTTTAGACTATTTATCTAATTAAATGCCAGCTAGAAGATAGGTGGCATTTTTCATTTTTGCGAAAGCAATTTCATGGCGATTGAAATGATGTCGGGGGAATCGGGGGTTAGCTTGCGGCAAGATCGACACGGCCGTTTCAATACCTGGCGCAATATCCTCAAGTTTACTTTAACCCGTTTTTTGATGTTGGCGGCGACCGTGGTTGTGGCTGTCTATCTGACCATTGTTATTGCTAACTTGGGTGGCTATGTAGACACTATTGTGGCCTCGCGCATCGAAGAGCAGGTGGGGTTTATGATGCGGGGAGGGTGGCTTGGTGAGTTGCCCACTGAGGAAAGAATGGCGGCAGCAGAAGAGCTCATTGCTTCTATGCAGGACGCGGCTGGATTAAATGACCCATTTTTGTTGCGCACGGCGCGCTGGCTGGGAGATGGTTTGACACTTAACTGGGGAGAGCCTGGCAGGGCGCGCGCTTATGGCGTCACTGCGGTGGGGATGAACGTGCGCGAGGTTATTGTCGACAACATGTCGCGCACGCTGCTAGTTTTTGGGGCAGCGAACCTGTTGTTGTTTGGGGCTGCGGTGTTTTTTGCCCTTGCCTTGAGCCGCAGACACGGGGGTTTTTTGGATCGTATTTTCATCTTACTTTCACCTATATCCTCGGCGCCGGCATGGGTGATTGGGGTTTTACTTGGTACGTTTTTGCTGCGGGTTTTTGGATTTTCGCCAGGGGGGACTTTTGATGCCTGGCCTGCCGGGGACTTTCGACTGAATTATGTACTGGTGGTTTTACGCCACCTGGCTTTGCCGTTTGCGGCGGTCTTTTTGGCAGGATTGTTCCAAAGCGCTTACACGTGGCGCAGTTTTTTCCAGATTTACCGGCACGAAGACTACGTGGACATGGCTTATGCCAAAGGCTTGGGAAACGGCCGTATTGACCGTGACTATATCATTCGCCCCGCAATGCCCGCGCTGCTGACCAGTTTTGCCCTATTGCTGGCAGTCTTGTGGCAAGAAATAATAGCCCTGGAGCAGTTTTTTAACGTGCGCGGGCTGGGGCGCATGTTCGTCAGCGCCTTGAACGCCTACGACACCCCCATGATTGTGGCGATTGTGACCATCTTTGCCTATTTGCTGGCCCTCACGGTTTTTATTTTGGACATTTGTTACGTGTTTGTGGACCCGCGCGTGCGTGTGGGCAGCCATGATCAGCAAGGCCGCGTGGCCGGAAAAGAGAAACGCCGCTTTTGGCCGCGAAAAAAACAAAAAACAGGGACGGCCTCACATACCCGGCCAGCCAGCAAGAGGCGCATTTCATTTTCTTGGCCAACATGGCAATGGGCAGACTTGGGAGCCAGTCTCCAACGCATTGGCGGTGAGATGCGCTATATTGCCCAGGGGCTTGCGCCAGTTTCCCTCCGCGATAGTGGGGCTGGGAATCATTGTAGCCCTGTTAGGGGTTTCCGTTTACGCAGTGGTCACCATTCCCTACCAGGAAGCGATTAGTCTATGGCGGGGTGACGAAGACGTCTGGTTTCGTAATCCACGGGATGCCCTGCCAACCTGGGTCAACCTTTTCCGCGGCGAGGATTTGCCGCCGACAATGACTTTCAGCTCCACCGGCCCAGACAGCACAAAAGAAACGGCCGATTTGGGCAATGGCCTGAGCGATACGAAGATACCATTTACCTTTGCATACTATTATGGCGATTTTCCTCAGGACATCATTCTGGATATGACAGCGCAATATGCGGAAAAAGTACCCCACGTCACGGTGACCTGGGTCTGGCCAGATGGCAGCGAGCGGGAGCTGACCAGCTTGCAACCAAAATTCAGCGACACATACTTCGTCAGCCGCGACACAAGATTGCAGCGCCGTCTGGATGCAGACTATCCCCAAGAGAGGCTTTTCCTGGGACCAGATGGGGCGGCGACAAAGCCTGTTGCGGGCACCTATACGCTGCTGGTTGAGGCGCTGCACTTCGAACCAGAATCAAATATAGACGTGGAGGTTACCATTCTGGGGCAGGTTTATGGCCTGGCAGGCACCGACTCGCAGCGGCGGGATTTGATGATTGCCCTGCTCTGGGGCACGCCTATTGCCCTGGCCTTTGGGCTAATTGCCGCCTTTGCTACCTCGGTGGGGGGCATGCTGATTGCTGCCGTGGGCGCCTGGTACGGGGGCGGGGTGGATCGCACCGTCCAGTTTCTGACCGAAGTCAACCTGATACTGCCCTTCTTCCCGGTCAGTTTGATGGTTTTTGTGCTCTACTCGCGCAGCATTCTCACCATCTTGGCCGTGACGGTGGCGCTGACGATTTTTGGCAGCGCGGTAAAGACATACCGGGCGGCCTTTTTACAAGTGCGCTCCGCACCTTATATTCAGGCAGCGCAAGCTTATGGCGCCTCTAATTGGCGCATCGTAGTGCGCTATATGATTCCCCGGATAGTGACGGTGCTGGTTCCTAGGCTGATTGTTCTGGTGCCCAGCTACGTATTTTTGGAGGCGACCTTGGCCTTTTTGGGCGTCACAGATCCTTACCTGCCTACCTGGGGTAAGCTGGTGGTGGCGGCGCTGTCCTATGGCGTGCACACCAATTCAACGCACCTGGTTGTATTCCCGCTGGCTTTGCTGTTTTTGACGGGTTTTGCTTTTGCCATGGTGGGGATGGCCCTGGAACGGATTTTTGAGCCACGGTTAAGGAGAATTTAGTAACGGCCGTTTCTCCCTGTTTATCTACTAACTGCAACCATTTTTACTCGCAATTACCGTTGACACACCCAGAGTGTCTGGATACAATCGGTTCATATTGTGAAATTAAAAACCACAATGCGAGACAACTATGAGCAAAAGTAAACCGTATCCGGGCACCCAGGCGGTCTTGCGCGCCCTCTCCATTCTCCAGGCGTTCACCGACGATCGTCCCGAATGGGGGCTTTCTGGCCTGGCTGAAGTTGTCGGTCTCCACAAAACCACCACCTACCGCCTGCTCACCGCCCTGGAAAGCGAAGAGATGGTCGTCCGCAACCCCCACACCGACACCTACAAACTGGGACCAGGCGTCATCACTCTGGGGGGCCGCGCCCTGCGCGCCAATGATTTGCGCAGCGTTTGCCGCCCCGAACTGCGCAAACTGGCGGAAATTGGGCGGGAAACGGCCGCTCTCGAAGTGTTGGCCGGGTCGGAAATCGTCATTCTCGACGAGGTGCCCAGCGACCGCGTCATGAGCGGCGGGCAGGCCCTAGGCACGCGCTGGCCCGCCCACGCCACCTCCACGGGCAAAGCGATGCTGGCCTTTCTGCCGCCAGAGGAAGTCGCGGCCATTTTACCGCCCACCCTGGTCGCCAAAACCCCCCACACCATTACCGACATGGAAGCGCTGCAGGCAGACCTGGCCCACATTCGCCAGCGAGGATACGCTATTGCTTACGAGGAGCTGGAATTGGGGCTGGCGGCGGTGGGGGCGCCCCTGTTCAACGCCGATGGCGACGTGATTGGGGCCATCAGCCTGGCCGGCCCTAAGATTCGGCTGACCCACGAGCGCGTTTCGGCGCTGGGGCAGCTTGTGCGTGAAGCCGCCCGCCACATTTCCGTGCTGCGGGGCTGGCAACCAGCTAGAGGATAGAGCTAGAGCTAGAGGAACAACGTCTATTCCCTTTAGCTCTCGCTCTAGCTTCAAAGGAGGAATAATGCCGATACCGACCCCTTTCCATGAACGTACCGCGCCCTTGTGCGAGAGCTACGATTGGCGCGGCTGGGCGGGCTATTTGGCCGCCAGCCTGTACGAACCTTCCCACGAGCGTGAATATTACGCCATTCGCAACAGCACGGCGGCCATTGACGTGTCGCCCCTCTTCAAATATGAAGTCAGCGGCCCGGACGCGGCGCGGCTAGTGGACCGCATCATCACCCGCGACGTGACGAAGTGCCGCGTGGGGCAGGTGCTATACGCGCCCTGGTGCGACGAGGATGGCAAGGTCATTGACGATGGCACCATTGCGCGGCTGGCGGAGAACCATTTCCGCATCACCGCCGCCGATCCCAACTTGCGCTGGTTTCAAGACGTGGGCTATGGTTTGGACGCGCAGGTGGTGGACGTGTCGCAAGAGCTGGCGGCGCTGGCCGTGCAAGGGCCAAACAGCCGCGCACTGCTCAAAGAGGTCGTTACAGCCGTTGACCTGGACGGGCTGGGCTACTACCGGCTGGCCCACGCTCAGGTGGACGGTGTGCCTCTCACGGTGACGCGCACGGGTTTCACGGGGGATTTGGGGTACGAGCTGTGGATACGGCCGTCTCACGCCACCCATCTTTGGGACAGAGTCTTTGAGGCCGGTCAGCGATACGGCCTGCTGCCGGCGGGCATGGTAGCTCTGGACATTGCCCGCATCGAGGCGGGGCTGCTGCTCATTGAGGTGGATTACAAGTCGTCGCACCATGCCGTCATCGAAGCGCAAAAGTCGTCGCCCTATGAGCTGGGGCTGGGCTGGGCGGTAGCGCTGGATGGCGCAGACTTCATTGGCCGCAAGGCACTGTGCGCCGAAAAGGAGCGCGGCCCGGCCTGGTCTTTTGTGGGGCTGGAGATTGATTGGGTGCATCTGGAGCAGTTGTTTGCCAAAGAGGATTTGCCGCCCCAGGTGGCGCGGCGGGCTTCCAGAACGGCCGTACCCCTCTACAAAGGTGGCAAGCAAATCGGTCAGGCTACCAGCCAGACCTTCTCCCCCATACTCAAAAAGTACATCGCGCTTGGCCAAGTGTTGACGCCCTACGCCGCGCCTGGCACCCAACTCGAAGTTGAAATCACCGTGGAATACCGGCCCCAGAAGGCAAGAGCGACCATCGTCCCCACGCCATTTTACGAACCGCCGCAAAAACGAGCGTGAACATGATGCGAGAAGATTTCTTGCGATATGATGATTAACAAATGTTAGTCGCCAAGATGTTTTTGCACAGCCTGCAAAAAGGCCGTAAAAGTTACCGGAGAACAGGCGTTGTGCAGGCGAGGGTTGTCAAAAGGATGTTCATGCCAACCAATTTTGGCATTATCCATGCCGTAAATACGTTGATTCGTTTGAATAAGCGCAAATGCAGTTTTGTCTGTGTCCAAATTAAAGAAGACATTGATAAAGGTTGCTGGTGTAGTCAGGTGAACTTTGACATGGAGAACGTCAACATCCACGAGGCACTCTTCAATATAATGTACCAGTTCGATGTTGCGACAAGCTTGCCGCAGTTCAGAAAGGAGATAGGAAGTTGTTAGGGCAGCCATGCGAAACTTTCACTCAGCCGTTTATGTCGCGTAACAGCCCCTTCCCACATCAAATAATCATTCTCGGCTTCGAAAGTGTAATGGTCTTCCTTTTCTTCTGTGTTCCAAATACGACGGTACGCTTCAAAAGACATGCCATACTTACGTTCGAATTCTTGCAACTCATCTCCAAGCTTCGCCAACTGCTGCCGGGCATACTCGCGCATAATCAGCGTCAAAGCAGCGTCTATTCGCGGTTCACCTGTTAAATCAACAAGGGCCTGGGCAGTCTCTTTAGGAAGAATCAGGTTACTATTTGACATTTGTGTTCTCCTACAAGCTTTGCTTTTACCATTCCGTGTTTTTATTATAGCATGGCGTCGAGGTAAATATGATAAATCAAAAATACGACGCAATTATTATCGGCGGCGGGCACAATGGCCTGATTACCGCCGCGTATCTGGCCAAAGCAGGCAAAAAAGTAGTCGTGCTGGAAAAACGCCACCTCGTCGGCGGGGCCAGCGTGACCGAGGAGATTTTCCCCGGCTTCAAGTTCACCGTCTTCTCCTACGTCGTCAGCCTGCTGCGGCCGGACATCGTGCGCGATTTGAAGCTGTCCCAGCATGGCCTGACCATTTTGCCGCTGGAAAGCACGCTGACGCCCCTGCCCAACGGCGACTACCTCTACCGCGACGGCGACCATTACCGCACCCTGCGCGACATCGCCCGCCATTCGGACAATGATGCCGCGGCTTATGATGAGTACGGCCGTTCCATGTACTTCATGGCCAAAGCGGTCAAATACATCCTGGGCATGATCCCGCCCGATCCCACCACGCTCAACCCAAGGATTGGCTCGAGCCTGCTGGACATGGCCCGCCATTTCCTGGGCCTGGGCGAGGAGCAGCTTTACCTGCTGGCCAAGCTGATGACGATGAGCGCCGCCGATTTCCTGGACCAATGGTTTGAATCGGAGCCGCTCAAGGCGCACGATGTCGGCCAGCGGCATCATCGGCACCTACATGGGGCCGCGCTCGCCGGGCACCGCCTACGTGCTGCTGCACCATTACATGGGCGAGATTGACGGCGCATTCCGCGCCTGGGGCTTTGCCAAAGGGGGCACGGGCGGCATCGCCGACGCCATCGCCCGCGCCGCCCAGTCCTTTGGGCGCGGAGATTCGCGTCAATGCCCCTGTGGCGCAGGTCATCGTGAAGAGCAATCAGGCCGATCGGCGTGGCCCTGGAAAACGGGGACGAGCTTTACGCCGACGTGGTCGTTTCCAGCCTCGACCCCAAGCTGACTTTCCTCAATCTGGTAGACCCCAAGAGCTGCCCGCCGATCTGGTGCAGGATTCGATTCGCAACTTCAACATCCGCGGCTCGTCGGGCAAGGTGAATCTGGCCCTGGACGCGCTGCCGGATTTGACCTGTATGCCGGGAAACGGCCGTCACCTGGCCGGCGCCATCTCCATCAGTCCCAGCGTGGATTACATGGAGACGGGCCTATGATGATGCCAAGTATGGGGAGTTTTGTAAACGGCCGTACATCGACTGCATCCTCCCCTCCGTCATCGACCCCGGCATGGCCCCGCCCGGCAAACACGTCATGTCCTGCTTTGTGCAGTACGCCCCCTACGACCTCAACGGCGGCTGGAACGACGCCAAGCGGGAAGCCTTCGGCGACACCGTGATCGACACGCTGTCGCGAGTACATCCCCAACCTCAAGGATATCATCCTGCACCGGCAGGTGCTGACGCCGCTAGACATCGAGCAGACGATTGGCCTGTCGCAGGGCAACATCTTCCAGGGCGAGTTGAGCCTGTCACAGCTATTTTTCCTGCGCCCGGCAGCCGGCTGGGCCAAATACCGCACCCCCATCAAAGGCTACTGGCAGTGCGGCTCCGGCACCCACCCCGGCGGCGGCATCATGGGCGCGCCGGGCCAGTTGGCGGCGTTGGAGATTTTGAAGAATTGGGGATAGCAAGGGAGCAGAGGGGCAAGGGAGCAGGGGTGCAGGTTGCGCTAGGAGTTGCGTGGTGAATCGAATGCCGATTAAAAGTCATGTGGAATTAGAGGTATACCAGATCAGCTTTGAAGCGGCGATGCAGGTTTTTGAAGCGAGCAAGAAGTTTCCGGTAGAGGAACGGTATTCGCTGACAGACCAGATCAGACGCTCATCCCGGTCAGTCTGCGCCAATTTGGCAGAGGCGTGGCGCAAAAGACGATACATGGCGGCCTTTGTGGCCAAACTCAACGATTCCGAAGCAGAAGCAGCGGAAACCCAGACCTGGCTTAACTTTGCAGTAAGCTGTGAATACATGGATAAGGAACTGGCGCGGGAAATTTACCGCACCTATGATCAGGTTCTTGGCAAACTGGTCAACATGATTGACAATCCAGAACCCTGGTTGATAAAAACAAAACGGGCAAGAGCAGAGAATTAGCACCCTTGCTCCCTTGCCCCCTTGCAAAAAGAGGTTTTTATGGCAGATAAATCGTTAGAAACTGGAGCCGCAAATTACGACAGCCCGATATGGGGGCATAAGTGGGGCTATAAGGATACGGAGTTTGTGACTTTACCCGATGGCATCACCAGCGTCACCGGCAGCCGTTACGCCATCTCCGGCACGGAAATGCCCGGCTTTTTGCCCTTTGTGGAAGAGATGCTGGACGTGAAGCTGGATTTGAACGACGTGATTCCGGAACGGGCAGACAAGCCGGTAACGCCGCCCAACATCAACCAGCCCTTTTTGGATGCCCTGCGCGCTGCTTTCAACGAGTCGCAAATTTCGCAGGACGATAAAGTGCGCCTGCTGCACAGTCACGGCCAAACCACCGCCGACGAGGTGTACAAAGTCCTTTACGACGAACTGGAGCGGGTGTGTGACCTGGTGGTGTTCCCCGAATCGGAAGAGGACGTGGCCACGCTGGTCCGCTTGGCCATTGCGCATAACGTCTGCCTGGTTCCCTATGGCGGCGGCACCAGCGTAAGCTGCGCCTTGCAGCTCCCCGCCAGCGAAACGCGCATGATCGTCGTCGTGGACATGCGACGCATGAACAAGATCGAGTGGATTGACAAAGAAAATTACCGCGCCTGCGTGCAGGCGGGCATCATCGGCAGGCGGCTGGAGGCGGAACTGGCTAAGGAAGGCTTCACCAGCGGCCACGAGCCGGACAGCCTGGAGCTTTCTACGCTGGGCGGCTGGATTGCCACCAACGCCAGCGGCATGAAGAAGAACCGCTACGGCAATATCGAAGACATTGTGGAGAACGTGACGATGATTACGCCCCAGGGGGTGCTGGAACAGGTAGTCGCCATGCCGCGTATCTCCATTGGCATGCAGCTGCAAAATCTACTCTTTGGCAGCGAGGGCAATCTGGGCCTGATTACCAAGGCGGTAATCCGCATTCACAAGCTGCCCGGAGGTGCAAAAGTTTGGCTCGCTCGTTTTCCCCAATTTCCAGATGGGCACAGATTTTCTCTATGCTTTGACCCGCGCCGGCGTGTTTCCGGCCAGCATCCGCTTGCTAGACAATATCCAGTTTCGCTTTGGCTCGGCGTTAAAGCCGCGTCCTACGCAGCAGCAAGCCATCATGAGCAAGATCGAGAAATTTTTCCTGCTGCAGGTGAAGGGCTTTGACCCCCACGAGCTGTGCGCGGCGACCATTGTCATGGAGGGCACGGCCGAAGAGGTGGCCTACCAGCAGAAAGTGATTTCCAAGTTGGCGAAACAGTTTAACGGCATTGCCGGCGGCGAGGGAAACGGCCGTCGCGGATACATGCTCACCTACGCCATTGCCTACATTCGGGACTACCTGGCCCAGTATCACATCATCGGCGAAACCTACGAGACCACCGTGCCCTGGGACCGCGTCACGCCGGTGATTGAGGCGGTGGACAGGCGGGCAAAAGAACTGCATGAAGCGGCCAATTTACCGGGCAAGCCCTACGTCTCGCCGCGCATCACCCAGCTTGTACCACACCGGGGTTTGCATTTACTTTACCCATGGCTTCAGCACCAAAGGCGTCGCCCACCCTGACCGCGTATTTGGCGAGATTGAGCACGAACTGCGGCGCACCATCATCGAAAATGGCGGCTCCATTTCGCACCATCACGGTGTGGGCAAGCTGCGCAGGGACTTCATGGACGACACCATTTCACCGACGACAGCCGAACTGCTGAAGCAGGTGAAGCAGGCCCACGACCCGCAGAATATTTTCGGTATTCGCAACAACATTTTTGGAGATTAGGGATTGGAGACTGGAGATTAGGGATTAGCGTCAATCTCCAATCTCTAATCTCCGCTCTCTTTTGGGAGTTCATATGAGCGATTACGATGCCATCATCATCGGTGGGGGGCACAATGGGCTGGTCACGGCCGCAACCCTCGCCAAAGCCGGTCACAGTGTGCTGGTGCTGGAGCAGCGGGATGTGTTGGGCGGAGCTGCGGCCACGGAAGAGGTGTTCCCCGGCTGCAAAGTGAGCACCGGGGCGGTAGACGCTGCGCTGTTCCATGACGACGTTGTGCGCGACCTGTTCCTGAAAATGGCCGGGCTGGAATTTGTGGAAAGCCCCGCCGTCATTTTTGCGCCGCAGCCGGACGGCCGTTCCCTTACCCTCTGGCGTGACGAGCAGAAAACGGTGGCTGACATCGCCCGCTTCAGCCCCCGCGACGCGCAAGCCTACCCCGCCTTTGTGCAGCAGGTAAATGGAGCAACGGCCGTTCTGCGGGCCATGATGCTCACCCCGCCGCCGGACCTGGGCGCCCTGGGCGTCAATGATTTGGCCGCCTGGGGCAAAGTGGGCTTGAAAACCAAGCGCATGGGCAGCCAGGAGATGATGGACTTTTTGCGCGTGCTGCCCATGGCCGTCAGCGAATATCTGGACGAATGGTTTGAAAGCGACGCCGTGCAGGGGGCCATTGGTGCGGCGGGCGTCACCGGCAGCCACCTGGGACCGCGGGGCGGCGGCTCCACGCTGATGATGCTGTACCAGTACAGCGGCGGATTTCCACGCAGCCGCTTTGTGCTGGGTGGCATGGGGCAGTTGGCGGCAGCCCTGGCAGCCACGGCGCGGCAAAAAGGAGCGGAAATTCGCACCGGCGCGACCGTCAGCCGCATCCAGCTTAACGACGAGGGGCAGGCGGTGGGCGTGCTGCTGGCAGACGGCAGCGAAATCCGCGCCCGCACCATCGTGTCCAATGCCGACCCCCGCCGCACCTTTTTCCAACTGGTGGGCCCGCAAAACCTGGAGCCGCGCTTCATGCGCCAGGTGCGCAGCATCCTTTATCGCGGCAGCACGGCACGGGTGAACTTGCTGCTCAACGGCCTGCCGGAATTTAATGGGGCAGACCAGCACCGAGCAGCTAACTGGCCACATTCGCATTGCACCCAGCCTGACCTACGTGGAAAAAGCGTACGATGCGGCAAAATACGGCCGTATTTCCCCCGAACCATACCTGGACGCCACCATGCCCACCCTGCTTGACCCCGCCCTGGCCCCTGCCGGGCAGCACCTCATGCACGTCACCATGCAGTACGCCCCTTACGCCCTGCGCGAAAGCGATTGGGAAAGCGAGCGGGAAAAGCTGGGCGACCACGTCATCGCCACAATGGCCCACTACGCCCCCAATCTCCCATCTCTCATCTCAAATCGCCAAATCTTCACTCCGCTGGACTGGGAGCAGCAGTACGGCCTGACGGAAGGCAGCATCATGCACGGCCAAATGGGGCTGGACCAACTGCTGGTGATGCGCCCCGTCCCCGGCTGGAGCCAATACCGCACGCCCATCGCCAACCTCTACCTGTGCGGGGCGGGCACGCACCCCGGCGGCGGCGTCACCGGCGCACCGGGCTACAATGCCGCCCGCGAGGTGCTGCAGGCGCTGCGATAGCGTTTGATGTGTGTGAATACTTCTTTAAGATTTGACTATGCTACAATACAGGCAAACCACATTCTTGATGAAGGTGAAGAAATACTATGCAAGAGCAAAACCTGTTAAAACGGATAACCTTCAACCCTGACATTTTTGGCGGCAAACCCATCATTCGCGGACGACGGCTAGCCGTCGAACACGTTCTGGGTATGTTGGCTGCTGGAGATACTACCGAAGCGCTGCTGAGCGCTTACCCCTGGCTGGAAAAAGAGGACCTGCAAGCGTGCCTGCTCTATGCGCACAAATTGGTTGCACAAGAACGGATCGAGCCCTTACACCTTAGCCTAGCGGCATGAGAATTCTGCTCGATTCTTGCATCACAGCCTTATTGCGTCCTCCCTTGCAAGATGTGGGGCACGATGTTGTTTGGGTTGGCGATTGGATAAAAGACCCTGGTGACACTGAAATTTTGGATTTTGCCCACCGAGAAAAAAGAGTTGTTATCACTTTAGACAAAGACTTTGGGACTCTGGCCATTAGAGATAAGAAGCCTCATGCTGGTATTATTCGCCTAGTGAATCTTTCCTTGCGTGATCAGCCGGCCGTGTGTGTAGAAATTTTGCGCAAGCATGGTGAAACTCTGTTGTCTGGAGCAATCATCACGGTCGATCAAAGACGTTTGCGCATTCTTTTACCTGAGTGAGAATAGGAATGGCCGTTTCCCAACAAAAAAAGCCACCTGCGAAAGGTGGCTTTTCTGTGGGCGGTACAAGACTCGAACTTGTGACCTCTACGATGTCAACGTAGCGCTCTAACCAACTGAGCCAACCGCCCGTACAAAGCCAGATTATACCAACCTTCGGCCGGGCGGCAAGTGCATTCTGCGGACGGCAAACCGTGAAAAACACGGCCGTTTCCCCCCTGCCACCCGTTTACCCTGCTCCCCAATTTATGGTATAGTTGCCCTCGATAGTTGCTGTGCACAACCCCTGAAAAACAGGTGCAACGTTGGCGAAACGGAAAGAGTCTCAACCTAAACCCACCACCAGCATTGGCGCTTTAGGCCTCCTGCTAGCGGGAACGGCCGTAGCCATCATCGGCTATCTCCTCAGAGATTCCCTGGGCGTCGCCTTTGGCGGGTGGGGCGCCTTTATCTGGGTTTTGGCGCTGCTCTTCAGCTTCATGTTTGGCCTGCTCTATTACTCCCAATTCATCCTTTCTTTGGGCGGCGGCGAAGGGTGGTCCCAGGGTTTGACCTTGCTGTGGCGCTACTACAGCCAGCAGGCCGAAAAATACCTCAAAAGTTTTACAGACCCCAAACCCAAGCAAAAGAAGCGCCGCATCGTCACCGACAAACCCGTTTCCGACCCCGAAGCCCTTTCGCAAACCTTCAAGAGCCTCAAGGCGGGCATGGTACACAGCCACCAGGCGCTGGCCATTGACAAAAAGGGCGGGTTCCAGCGCGCGGCCGGTCCCGGCTTTGTCATGCTTATGGCCAAGGAGTCGGTGCGCGAAGTCATCGACCTGCGCCCCCACGTGCGCACCCAGGTCGTGAAAGCCAACACCCGCGACGGCATCTCCATTCAAACCAACGTTTTCGTCACCTTCCGCGTGCGCCAAAACCCCGTTGACGTTTCCGATGCGGGTATTCAATATCCTTACGACCGGGACGCCATTTTTCACGTGGGGTACACCAACAGCATTGCCCAGGCCGAAGAAGTGCGCTCCTGGACGGAGCAAGTTTGCCCGCGGGCGGCTGCGCTGCTCACCAGGGAGCTGGCCAGGTACACGCTAGACGATTTGTACCGCGTGGCCGATGCCCACGTAGTGCCCATTGAGGATATGCAGCTCCGCATCATGAATGAGCTGGCGCGAGAAATGGAGCTGCACGGCATTGACGTCATGCACGTGGCCATTGCCGACCTGAATTTGCCCGACGACATTGTTGAGCAGCGCATCAGAAATTGGCAGGCGCGCTGGGAGCGCGAAATTGACGTGCGCCGCGCTCAGGGGAATGCCGAAGCCCTGCGCCGCATCAAAACGGCGCGGGCGCGGGTGCAAATTGAAATCATCGAGAAAGTGGTTCAAAATATCGAAGCCATGCGCCGCACGGAAACAGCCGATCTGGCCGACATTGTGATGCTGCGCATGATTGAAGTGCTGGAAGAAGCCATGTCCGACAACTCGGTGCAGGCCCTGGTTCCCGAATACCTCTTGGGTGACATGGTAACCGACGCCTCGCGCCAATTGCGGGCCTTGGCCGAGCCGCCTGAACACCCGCCGGAGGAGCCGGACGATGAGGGGTAATCGCCGCCGCCCGCCCGCCGCGCCCGCCCTACTCGAAGCCAATCCGCAGCCGAGTAAATGGGTGCCTTTGACGCTGGCCTTTGCCTTTCTGGGTTACTGGGTGTTTGCCTGGTTCCTGGAGCGCCCTGATTTTGCGCCAGCCGTGCGCCAGTTTTGGGATACCTGGCTGCCTATGCTGCCGCTGCCCTCAATTTTCGTTTTCCTGGCAGAAATGCTGCATCCGCGGGTGCTGCGCCACCTGCTGCCGGTGATTTTGGGCTGGGTGCTGGCCCAGCGGGCCGCCGTGGGCCTGGTGCAGCTCCTCTACGACATGCCTTCTCGCTCGGCGGCCAGCGACTTTTTGCGCCGCCTGCAGTCTGGCGGACAGGTCAACGGCGATCCCATCGCGATTAGCGCGCCTAAGCTGGACATGGAAAGGCGTAAGTCTGATTTGCTGCGCGTGGGCGGGCCAGGGGCCGTTATAATCGGGTCGGGGGAGGTGGCGGTGACGGAGCTGAACGGCCGTTTCCACCGCGTCCTGAAATCGGGCAAGCACAACCTGGAACGCTTCGAGATTGTGTATGCCGTGCTGGATTTGCGCCAGCAAGAGCGCCGCGTAACGGCCGTACCCCTTGTCACCAAAGACGGCATCAGCCTCCAAGCCGACCTGTACCTGACCTTTCGCATTGACACCGGCGGCGAACCGGTTGCCCCTGGAAACCCCTTCCCCTACGACGAAGAAGCGGTGCGCAGCGCCGCCTACACCCAAACCATCATGCCCGACAACCGCGTTTTGGGCTGGGACACCCTGCCGGAGCGCATGGCCCGCGGCAAACTAGGCCAAATCATCCGCACCTATCGCCTGGACGAGATTTTGCGCCTGCCCCGCGAAGATGAAGATCAGTACCATGCTATCCAGCAAAATTTAACCCGCGAACTGCGCCGCGTGCTGCGCGATCGCGGCATTGAACTACTCAGCGTTGTTGTCGGCTCTTTCAAGCTGCCCGACGCTGTAGAGGATCAGTACGTCAGAAATTGGCAGATTGATTGGGAGATGCAGCGCCGCATTCAGCAGGCTGATGGCCAGGCCGCAGCCCTGGAAGAGATGGAACTGGCCCGTGCGGAAGCAGAGATCACCATGGTGCAGGCCATCGTCGAAGGGGTGCAGCGCGCCCGGCGCGAAGGCCATCCGGCGGACGTAAGCGAAATTATGGCCCTGCGCCTGATTGACGCCCTGGAGCAGATGGCGCGGCAGTCGCAGCATTATTACAGCACGCCCATGACCATGCTGCCCCAGCTCCAGTCCCTGCGCCAGCAAATTGTGCCCCGCCCCATCATCCCCCCAAGGACGGAAAATTGATGGCCGGACATTCCCAGGCTGCCGCAACCGTGGAGCTGCTGACGCGGCTGGTGCGCATGCTTTATCCCAACCGGCGCGACCTGGACATTGTGACGGTGGAGGACGTCCAGCGCCGCTATCCGTTGACCGGATTGGGCGTGCCCGCTATGCGCGCCATTGAACAGTCGCAGCGCATTGTGCGCGCCACCAATGATTATCACCTCATTGGCCTGTGCGAGTTTCACGTCGGCCTCATTTACCTGCATTGGGAGGATAATCGGGGAGCTGCCCAGCAGTTTGCCGAAGCGCGCCGCCAATGGTCTTTTGTCAACGCCACGGCGGCTGTGTGCCTGGCGCTGTTTGCTGAGGGCCGGGCGCAGGAGTTTGCCCACCATCAAGAATCGGCCATGACCAGCTATGGCAAGATCGAGCAGCGCCTGCCGCGCATTCGGTATGACCAGGCGCAGGAAGGGCTGCGCCGGTTTACCAGCACGCTGGCCCACGAACTGGCGCAAGCTAAGGAAACGCTGCGCCTGCTGCTGCAGCAGAGCTGGCAGGATCAGGAAAATTTGCCACCCGGTTCAGCCGCCCCGGACAGCACGCGTCCTTCACAAACCATTGCCCCCGTGCCGCAGTATTTATCGCCTGTGCCCCTGGCCGAAGCGCATCGTTGGTATCGCGTGGAGAGACAGCAGGCCGGGTTTTTCCCACAGTTACCGACGGGAGCCTTTGTGCAGGCGGATACGGCCGTTTCCGCCTTTATGCCGGATGATTGGGTGGTGGTAGGGCTGCCAGAAACGGCCGTTACCCCCCACATTTTGCTAACCCCCTACCTGCACAACGAGCCTTTTGCGCTGCTCTGCCTGGCAAAGTGGTTGAACGCAGACGGGCCGGTCCTCGACGTGGGGCGCGGCCCGGAAACGCCGCCGGGCACGGTGGTGGGCCGTATTTTGGGCTATTGGGTGAGCGTGTAACGGCCGTTAGGCTGAACGTGGCCCTGGTGCTACAATTGAACCGCTTCGTAAGCAGCCGCTGTATTTGCCGCAAAGGATGGACGCATGGGCACACATATTCTCGTAATTGGCGCGACCTTGTTGGACATGAAGGGCAAACCCCTGGTTGGCCTGGAACCGGGCACCTCCAACCCCTCTGCCATTCGCTTTACGCGGGGCGGCACGGCCCGCAACGTGGCCGAAAACCTGGCTCGCCTGGGCGCCGACGTCGTGCTCATTTCGGCCGTTGGCGACGACATCATTGGCCGGCAGTTGGTCGAGAGGACGGCCGAGGCCGGGGTCAACGTCGAGCACGTGCTCACGGTGCCTGGCCGAAGCACCGGCGCGTACATGGCGCTGCTGGAGGATGACGGCAAGCTGTCTGTGGCCATGGACGACGTGCGCGTGATGGAAATCATTTCGGTGGATTACCTGAATGCACGGGAAGCCCTGTTTCGCGAGGCGCAGATGATAATGATGGATGGCAGCCTGCCTCCGGAAACGATGGCGCGGGTGGTGGCGCTGGCCCAAGAGTACAAAGTGCCCCTTTGCGCGGATCCTTCCTCGGCGCGGCTGGCGTACAAGTTACGGCCGTATCTCGCCAAACTTTTCCTGGTGGTGCCCAACGAAGCCGAAGCCGCCGAATTGTGCCAGGCTGATTATGACGGCTACGACCCCGACGCCAGCCTGGAAATGGCCCGCCAACTGGTGCGCCTGGGCGTGGCCAACGTCGTCGTCACCCTATCCGACTTTGGCCTCGACTATTTTGCCGAAGATTCAACCGGATACATTCCACCCAGCTACAGCGAAAAAGTAGACAGCACCGGTACAGGCGACTCCGTAACGGCCGCCATTATTTTTGGCGTGCTCAACGAACTGCCCATGGTGGAATCTATTCGCCTGGGGGCGGCTGCGGCCAGCCTGACCCTGCAAACCAACGAAACCGTCGTGCCAGATCTGAGTCTGGACATGCTTTACGAACATCTCATTGTATGAATAACTGGCTCGGACTCATCATCTGTTTTGCGTACATCTTTGCCATTATCGGGCTGGCGGAAGCGCTGCGCCGCTGGCGTGGCTACAGCAGTGGCTTTACGCGCAAGGTTATCCACATCGGCGTGGGGATGATGGCCTGGGGGCTGCACTGGCTCTTTGACAGCCCCTGGTTTTTTATTGCCGCTGCCTTGACCTTTGCCATCATTAACTTGCTGGATTGGCGGTATCATTTTTTTGCAGCCATGGCCAGCAGCGACCCCTCTAACCTGGGCACGGTCTACTTTCCCATCGCCGCCGCGGTGGTGGCCTACATTTTTTGGGACCGGCCGCCGCTGATGGTGGCGGCGCTGATGCCGTTGACCTGGGGAGATGGGCTGGCGCCGGTGATCGGCAAGATGTACGGCCGTCGCCAATACAAAGTGCATACCAGCATTCGCACTCTAGAAGGTTCTCTGGGCTTTTTTGTGGCCGGGCTGCTCTTTACCTGGCTGGCCTTGTGGCTGCCCGGCGGCGCGCCGGCCATCTCACCTGCGGCAGCCTTCTTTCCCGCCTTCGTCATTACCCTGGTTACCACCCTCATTGAGGCGGTTTCCATTTGGGGCGTCGACAACCTGACCATTACGGCCGCCGCCATTCTGATTTTGCAATACTGGCCTTTTTAGAGATTGGCGACCCAATCTCCAGTCTCTTTTAATCTTCCCAACCCTGTGTGCCGATGAGGGGCACAAAAGCCACCGGGCTGAGCTGGCTTTGCCGGAAAGCCGTTTCCCCCACTCGTTTCACCAGCACCAGCCACTGCTGTCGCCGGTTGGGGCCCACGGGAATGACGAGACGGCCGTTAATGGCCAACTGCTCCTTCAATGCTTCTGGCACGTCTGGCCCCCCTGCGGCGACAATGATGCCGTCATACGGCGCGTGTTCCGCCCAACCCTGACTGCCATCCCCATGATGCACCCACACGTTGGCATAGCCTAACTGCGCCAGCCGCTCGCGGGCGTAGCCCACCAGGGCGGCATGCCGCTCCACTGTGTGTACTTCCGCCACCAGGCGGCTGAGAATGGCCGCGGCGTAACCGGAACCGGTGCCCACTTCCAACACCCGGTCGCTGGAGGTCAGGGCCAGCAGGGAGATCATGTGGGCGACGACGTAGGGCTGGGAGATGGTTTGCCCTTCGGGGATAGGCAGGGGGCTGTCTTCGTAGGCGTGGCGGCGGTAGCGGCGGGGCACAAACAGCTCGCGGGGTACAGTTTCAAAGGCGTGCAGCACGGCCGTGTCGCGGATATCCCGCGCCCGCAGTTGGTGCTCTACCATTTGCGCGCGCCGTTCAGTAAACGTATTAGCGTCCACAATTGGCCAGTCAGGTGCGGGAAACGACCGTTTCCCGCAGAGCTACCTTCTCCACTTTCACCGCGCACACCTTGTACTCGGGGATTTTGGCAATGGGGTCAACGGCGTCAATGGTCAACAAATTGGCGGCCGCTTCGGCAAAGTGAAAGGTCATGAACACCGTGCCCACCGGTGAGCGCCGCGTTAGTTTTGCTGCGGCCACCACCTGACCGCGGCGGGAAGTGACCCGCACCAGGTCGCCGCTGGCGATTCCCAGGTGCTCACCGTCTGCGGGGTGGATTTCCACCTCGGCTTCCGGCGCAATGACGTCCAGCCCCGGCGAGCGTCGAGACATGGTGCCGCCGTGCCAGTGGAACAAAATGCGCCCGGTGGAGAGGATGTAGGGGTACTCTTCGTCGGTTTCTTCAGCAGGGGCCACGTAATCGACGGCATGGAATAACCCCTTACCCCGCGCAAACTTGCCTGCGTGCAGAACGGCCGTTCCCGGATGGTCCGTCGTGGGGCAGGGCCATTGCAGCCCTCCTTGCTCCAGCCGTTCGTGCGACATGCCTCCATACTGCGGCGTTACTGCGGCCAGCTCCGCAAAAATTTCGGCAGCGCTGGCGTAAGCCCAGTTGGCCCCCAGGCGGTTGGCGAGGTCCGTGATGATTTGCCAATCTGGGCGCGCCGCCCCAGGAATAGGCAGCGCCGGGCGAATAAGCTGCACTCGCCGCTCGGTGTTGGTGAAAGTACCGCCCTTCTCCGCAAAGCTGACAGCCGGCAGCACTACGTCGGCCATTTGCCCCGTCTCGTTGAGGAAAATGTCTTGCACCACCAGAAACTCGACTGCTTCCAGGGCTTCTTGCACGTGGTTCAGGTTGGGGTCGGAGAGCATGGGGTTTTCACCCATAATGTAAATTGCTTTTACGCGTCCTGCCAACGCCTCATTCATGATTTCCGTCACCGTCAGCCCCACGGTATCATCTAGCTTTTCCAAGGGCACCCCCCACGCCTGGGCAAACTTTTGGCGCATCTCCGGGCTGGTGACAGGCTGATAGCCGGGGTAGACGTTGGGCAGGCCACCCAGATCGCAGGCCCCCTGCACATTGTTTTGACCACGCAGGGGGTTCACCCCCGTGCCGGGGCGGCCGATGTTACCGGTCATCATGGCCAGATTGGCCAGCACCTTGACGTTGTCGGTGCCGGTGGTGTGCTGGGTGATACCCATGGCCCAGAAAATGGCTGATGCCCCAGAGGTGGCGTAGAGGCGGGCTGCCTCCACAATTTGCGCGGCAGGCACGCCGGAGATGGTGGCGGCCCGTTCTGGCGTCCAATCACGCACGGCCTCTTGCAGCGCGGCAAAGTTTTCGGTGCGCGCAGCAATGAATTCAACGTTCGCCAACCCTTCCTGGATGATGACGTGGGCCATGGCGTTGAAAAGGGCCACGTCGGTGCCTGGTTTTTGGCGCAGGTGCATGTGGGCAAAGTCGGCCAGCCCAATGCGCCGCGGGTCAATGAGAATGAGCTTGGCCCCATGTTGGCGCACCGCTTTTTTCATTTGCAGAGCCAAAACAGGGTGCGCTTCGGTGGTGTTGGAGCCGGTGACGAGGATTACCCGCGCCTGGGTAATGTCGCTAATGGAGTTGGTCATGGCGCCAGAGCCAACGGACGCGGCCAGACCGGCCACGCTGCTGCTGTGTCAAAGTCGGGCGCAGTGGTCGACGCTGTTGGTGCCCAAAACGGCGCGGGCCAGCTTTTGCAGCAGGTAGTTTTCTTCGTTGGTGCATTTGGCGGAGGTGAGGACGGCGATGCTGCGCGGGCCGTAGGTGTCGCGGATGTGGCGCAGACGCTGAGCCACTGTGTCGAGGGCGGTGTCCCACTCGCCGGGGACCAATGCCTCATGGCGGCTGGCGCGCATCAGGGGCTGGCGCAGGCGGTCGGGGGCGTGGACGTAGTCGTAGCCGAAGCGCCCTTTGACGCACAGGTTGCCGTAGTTGACCTGGTTATCGAAACGGCCGTTCACGCGAAAGACCATCTCATCCTTAATGTGCAAGTCAATCTGGCAGCCTACACCGCAATAAGGGCAGGTCGTGGTCACAATACGGTCTGCTTTTAACATTTCCATACCTCCGCATGGGGTTCTAATCGTGCCGTGGTGGAAAAAACTCCCGTTTGATTCCATTTTATGAACAAACATGCAGCCAAAGATAGTGATATATGACATGCCATCTTTTGACAAATGTCATTGCTTAAAAGGGGTGGTTTCCGTTATCATGGTCCTATCCTGGACAAATGGCATCCACATTAAGCCAGAGAACAGGTAAATAGTGTAAGGAGTACCAAATAGGAGTAAAAAATGGCAACACAAAAATGGGTGGCAGTAAAACAAGAATGGTGTAATTTGGTGGAGCAGGATGTGGAGCTGTTGGAACTGCGCGTTTATCCGGACGACGTGATTCCAGGGCCGCAACCCTACAAAATAGCGGCGCGCAAGTGCTCGGTGGACATTACCTGCAATATGGCCGGTTTCCCCTGTAAATGGGCTTATACAAACCCGGAACTGGACCCCTTTGTGGAGCGGGAGCGAGAAGGCAAAGAGTAATTTGCATGGGCCTGCAGGCCCGTTTGCGTAAAAGGCTCACAGAGCGGAGGGGAATGCCAGATAAAGTGCCCCTCACCCCTGTGAGCCTTTTGTTTTGCGGCAGCAGGTGGGGATGCTGCTCTGGCTTGCTTAAAAGTGCTTGCACCAGCACGGTGATGCGCTAATCTTACGGGGTATGCGACTCACTATTGATGACGTAAAAGAGGCGCTGGCTTTAGCTGATTTCGACGGTCTGGCGGCGCAGCGCAAAATGATGCCCCAATTTCGCAGCATGGTGCGCCCCAAAGAGCGGACAGGGCAGCCACGCTTGGGCAGCGTGCTGGCGCTGCTGTATTGCCGGGACGAAGAGCTGCACGTGCTGCTGACGCTGCGGCGGGAGGATATGAATTCTCACGCAGGGCAGGTTTCTTTCCCTGGTGGGCGGCGGGAGGATGGAGAGCCTTATATGCAGACGGCGCTGCGCGAAACGGAGGAGGAGGTGGGGGTACGGCCGTCTGCCATCACCGTCTTAGGCCAGCTAACGCCTATTTATATTTTGCCGTCTGATTATGAAGTCCACCCCTTTGTGGCCTGGTATGCCAATGGGCAACGGCCGTTCTTCCACCCTAACGACGCCGAAGTAGCCGAACTATTGGAAGCGCCCCTGGCCCATTTGCTTGACCCGGCTAACCGGCATGAGGAACCGTGGGACATTCACGGTTTTGCCATGACGGTGCCCTTTTACGACGTGGCCGGCCACAAGGTTTGGGGCGCCACGGCCATGATTTTAAGCGAACTCCTGGAACGGCTGCGCACGGTGGCGGGTGGTCAGTAGCTCAGTATCCAGCATCAAGTAGCGGTGACTGATTACTGCCCACGGCTTACCGTTCTTGAATGGGCAGGCGCACGATGAAGGTGCTGCCTTTGCCGGGGGTGCTGGTGGCCTGAATGCTGCCATGATGCGCTTCGACTAATTCCTTGACAATGGCCAGCCCCAGCCCGGTACCCCGCTTTTCTGTGCGCGTGCGCGCCTTGTCCACCTGGTAAAATCGTTCAAAAATGCGCGACAGCTCTTCGCGGGGGATGCCTGGGCCGCTGTCCTGCACGGCCGTTTCCACCAGATTCTTTCCGGCTCGTTTAAGGGCCAGGTGCACCTGCCCGCCTGAGGGCGTGTGGGCCAGGGCGTTGTCTAGCAGATTTGTAAAGATCTGCATCAACCGGTCACGGTCGCCGGTGATAGCCGGAACCGTGGGCAAGTCCTTGGTGAACTGGATGCCCTTTTCCTCTGCTTGCCGAGCCAGGTTGCGATAAGCATCGTTGAGCAGCGCCTGCAAATCAACCGCTTCGCGAGCCAGCTCAAACTGCCCCGATTCCAACCGCGCCAGGTCCAATAGCTGCCCCACCATGCGCCCCATGCGTTCGGCTTCTTGATGAATAATACCGGCGGCCTGCTGCTGGGCGGTGGGGGTATCGGCCGTGCCGTCTAGCAAAGCCTGGCTCCAGCCCCCGATGGCGGTAAGGGGCGTCCTCAGGTCGTGGGAAACGTTGGCCACAAAGTCGCGCTGGGCCTGTTGGGTGGCCTGCACCTGGTCGGCCATGCGGTTGAAGCTGCTGCCTACCTGCTGCACTTCTACCGGCCCGGCAGGGGTGACGCGCTGGCTGAAGTTGCCTTGAGAAACGGCCGTTGCCGCATCGGCCAGTTTTTGCAAGGGTCGCGCGATAGAGCGGCTGACGAGCAGGGCCAGTAAAATGGCGAGCAAAAAGGTGAGGATGCCCGTGCCGCACAGGGGACGGAAGAAATTTTCGCGGAAAAAGGCCAGGGGGCGCGGCGCCGGCGCAGCAAAGAAGACCATCACCCGCTCAAAATCTTGCAGGCTCTGGCCGTACACCAGCCACGCTTCGCCGGTGCTGGGGTGGCGGAAAAGGCCGCTGATGACGCCGGGTTGGGTTTGGAAGAGGCGCGAAGCCCGGCCCAAGGTGGCGATGGGCACGCTCTGCAAATCCTGGCTGGGGTCGCTGTCGTAAATCACCCGCTGGGTGCCGGTTTGGGTGATGAGAATGCGCACCTGTTGGGATTCGGCCGTTTCTGTGAGGAGCTGCCGCAGTTCGGAGAGCCGCCGTTCACTTTGAATCTGGCGCGCAATCTGGTAGCGGGCGTCGGCGCTGACGTTGGCTAAGCGCTGCAGGGCGGGCAGGTAGCGCACGTCAGAAACGGCAAACCCCAGTAAGGCCAGCCCCACGATGGCCAGCACCACCAGGATGATAATAGCATAGGAGGCCAGCAGGCGGCTGCGCAGTCGTTTGAACATGTCCTGATTGTACCAGGATGAAGCAGGGAAGTTGTTACCGATTTGTAAAATGCGGGGGGTAAAATGGTTGGATAGTTTGTTTGTTAGTTTGTTTGTCAGCTATCTAACCAACCATCCATCCAGCTATCCAACCAACTTGTATCCCAACCCCCACACAGTCTCAATGGCCAGGGTGCTGTTTTGCATCTTTTCGCGCAGGTGAGCTACATGCACGTCTACCGTACGCGTCTGGCCATAAAATTCGTAGCCCCACACCAGGTCGAGCAACCGGTCGCGGGAGAGCACCTGGTTGACGTGGTCGATGAGGGCCAGCAGCAGGTCGAACTCTTTGGTGCGCAAGGTGACTGGCGCGCCGGCAATGGTGACAACGCGGCTGCGGGGATCAATGGTCACATCTCCCAACTGGCGGGGCTGGTTTTCGTCGGCAACGGCCGTTTCCCCTCCCACACGCCGCAATATGGCCCGCACCCGCGCCACCAACTCCCGCGGATTAAAAGGCTTGGTCAGATAATCGTCGGCGCCCATCTCCAGCCCCACAATCTTGTCAATGTCGTCGTCGCGGGCGGTCAGCATGAGGATGGGCAGATTGCTGTTGGCGCGGATACGGCGGCATACTTCCCAGCCGTCCACTTCGGGCATCATCAGGTCCAACACTAGCAGCGCCGGGGGTGCCTGCTTGATTTGGGCCAGAGCCTGCGCCCCGTCGTGGACCGTGGTGACCTGGAAGCCGTCTTTCTCCAGGTACATGCGCGCCAGTTCGCGGATATTGGCTTCGTCGTCAGCGACGAGAATGGTTTCGCCCGCCATAGGTTAAGGAATGAGCGCGACGACTTCAATTTCGACGCGGGCGTTGAGGGGCAGGCCCGCTACCGCGACAGTTGAGCGGGCCGGCGGGTTACTGGGGAAGAAACGGCCGTAAACTTCGTTCATCGCCTTAAATTCCCCCATATCCTGCAGGAAAACCGTCGTCTTCACCACGTTTTCCAGGTCAGTACCGGCTGCTTGCAGCACGGCCCGCAGGTTGTTTAGCACCTGCTCTGTCTGAATTTGAACATCGTCTTCCCGCATCTGGCCGGTGGCCGGGTCCAGGGCAATCTGCCCGGCGGTGTATACCAGGTTGCCAATTTTGTTGGCCTGTGAATATGGGCCAACGGCCGTCGGGGCGTGGTTGGTATGAATAATTTCGCGTTCCATAAGCGTCTCCTTTGGGTTGCTTGTTACCGGTTGTTAGTAGTTGGTTTCTTGTTATCTCTCATGCTCCCCCGCTCCCTTGCCCCTCTGCTCCTCTGCTACATCACGCCAGGGCTGGCGTTATCTCCCAGTCGTCCCCTCTGCGGTTTCCAGGCAGCAGCCACAGTTCAGGCGGGGCCAGCTCCAGGCGGAACTGTAAATTCTTCAGCCAGTCGCTGCGTTCAGCTTCAATGGTCAGGATGATGAATTCCAGCAGCTTTTGCGCATCGTCTGGAGAGAGTGTGGCCGCCTGGAAGAGGGGGGGCTCTGGCGGCTCGAAGGTGGCGAAGAGGGGTTGGCGGCTGACCATGCGGCTGCCCATTTCGCGGGCGCGCCGTGCGGGTAACTCCCAGGCAGGCACGAAAAAGTGGCGGGGCAGGCCCCACAATTCAGCCGATTCCTGCTGACCGGCGCGGCTGCCGCCCTGGGTGTCGCGCTGTTCAATGTGCACCTGCCCCCGGAAGCGCCAGAAGGGCAGCCAGGTGGTGGCGCTGTCATTTTGGGGGGCGGCGTAGGTGGCAGAAATGGTAGTGAGGCCAGTTTCTTGCAGGAAAACGGCCGTTTTGCAGGTGGGGCAGGGCAGCACCACATCCATCTGCTGGGGCTGGAGCCAGGTGTCGCACTGCGGGCAGCGGAGAGCCAGGAGCTTCATGCTATTTAATTTTGACCTCCGCCATCTCTTCCACAAAGCTGAGACCGGTTTGCAGCAGCTTGGATATATCACCCTCCTTCATGGCCTCAGGTAGGCCCTCAAAACCGCTGCCGCTGCCGGAAGCCAGGCGCGCTTTTTTATGCTGCGCGCCAATTTCCTCCACCTCTTCGCCATAGCGAAAGGCGCGGTAGCCCATGGCAATGAGGCCCAGCCCCAGGGCAATGGGCACAAGGACGATGCCCGCGGCGTCGCCGTCTTCGCTGCCTGCGGCAATCCATCCGGCCAGGGCTGTGCCGTCCACTAAAATCAGGTTGCCCAGGGCCATGCCCGCTACCAGCGCCGCGGCGCGGTACAAAATATTCCCTGGCGCCTTGCCATACAAAATCTGGCCCCTCTTGCCATCGACCACCACCTGGTAGCTGCGCTGGCGGTAGCTGTAGCGCACCACCCACAAAGGGTAATAAACGATGGACAATTGCTCGCGCAAAAAGTGGAATTTCTCAAAAAACTTTTGGCGCAGGCTGCGCATTTGCCGCCCGCGAAAGGTGAAATGCAGCCGCGCTTCGTTGAGGGCGTCGCTGTGGGACTCCGCAGGGTCGAAGACCATGGCTTCGCTGCGCAGCCGGTCTTCATCGTAGGGCAGCAGGTCATCTTTGGAGAGGACAACACGGTGCACGCCAAATTCAGACACGTCGACGGCCGCATCATTCCAGTGCATCTCTTCCAGCACGTCGGTTTCCACGGGCTTGGTGCTTTTGTCGCCAGACTTGACGCGGCCAAAGAGCCAGCCGGCCACGGTGGCCTGCACGCGCCAGTAGGGCAGGTAGACGAGAAACACGTCCTTCACCTGGGCTTTGCGCTTCAGGTCTCCCGCTTTTTTCATGCCGGTGAAGAAGCTTTGCACGATGTTAAGCACCTGTTCCCGCTCAATTTCGCGGCTGACCTGCCAGCGGCGCACGCCGCGCTCCCCTTGCACCAGGGAGTGCATCTGGCAGAAGGGGCACTCTACGATGCGCGTCCCTTCAGGCACGGGCACCACGCCGGCGCAGTTGGGGCAAACCAGCCCCTGTGATTGTTCTTTGCTCATACTTTGCTCGATATGATGGCCGCGGCGGCGAAGATGGGCACGGCCAGGACCGCAGCCACAACGAAATAGATGAGAATGGAAACGGCCGTTACCCCACTGCCGCCCAAAATGCCACCCAAGGGTATCAGCGCAGCTAGAAAATAGACGACGAAGCTGATGCAGCCCAGGGTTTTATAGGGCACTTCCCACTTGGAGGGAAACACGGTAGCAAAGACTTTGCCGGCGGCGGCATCGACAACGGCCGTATAATCGCGGTTTTGGAAGCTGTATTTGCACACAAAAATAGGCAAATGCACCAGTGACGTCTCGCGGATGGCCCCAATGGCAATCCCTTTGTCCTCGGCCAGCCAGCGCCGCACCGTCTCCAACGGCACCGTTGGCTCCATTGCCTCGCCATCCATGGCGTGGTCATAGGGTTCCAGGTCCGAGGCGGGAATACTCATTTCCGTCAGCTCGATGACCGACAGGGCGGCAGCCGGTTCCAGCACCACCATTTCCTCTTGCCCTTGCTGTACGCGCACCAGCCACATGGGGAAAAGCTGGAACTGAGCTGCGCCAATTTGCGCCTTTTTGTCCAGGTCTTTCACCGTGTCGTTGCCGGCCATCCAGCGGCGCAGGGCCGCCACGGCCTCCTGGTTGCTGACCGTGTCCCGCACCAGGTAATGCAGCACCGCCCCGCTTTTATCGACAAAATTGGTGGTCTGGCAATATTCGCAGGTTACAAACTGCGTGCCCTGCTCGACGGATAACACGCCGCCGCATTGCTGGCAGAGCAGTTGGGTGGAAGTTGGGGTTGCAGGCATCATGACGAAATCATTTTAGCATAGGTTAGAGATAGAGAGTAGAGATAGAGGTGGGGTGGGTTTTGTACTCTATCTCTATCTCTAGCTCCAGCTATACAGTTATGCTAAACTACTTTTATGATGAGTCTGCTTTTAGCCATTGAGTTGGGCGATGTGGGCCTGAAGAGCGTCATTCCGCTGGCTGACCTGTTGTGGTTTGTGGCGGGGCTGCTGCTGTTAACTGGTTCTACGGCCGCCGTGCTTTGGTGGAATCGTCGGTCTCATGCTGACCCCTTTGCGTGACGCTGCGCATTGCCACGTCAAATCCGCAAGAAACAAAATTTAACATGATAGGAGCTGCACCATGATTGATGTCAATCAACTACGCCGTGGCGTGAGTTTTACGCAGGATGGCAATTTGTACAAGGTAACCGAATACAGCCACAGCAAGCCGGGCCGGGGCAAGGCCACCATTCGCGTCAGCGTGCGCGACTTGCGTACCGGGTCAAATTTTCAGTTAACCTTTAACTCTGGCGACCGGGTGGAAGATGTACGCCTGGACAAACGTACGTTTCAATATTTGTATGACGACGGCCGTTTCTATGTCTTTATGGACGTGGATAGTTACGAGCAGAAGCTGGTCAACCACAGCGTCTTTGAAGGGTACACGCAGTTCCTGCGCGACAACATGGAGCTAGAACTGCTGCAGTATGAGGGCGAGGTGCTGGACTTTGACCTGCCGAAAGCGATGGAGTTTGAGGTGGTCGAAGCGGAAAATGCCGTCGCCGGGGATACGGCCACGGGCGCGACGAAAGAAGTGATCACCGATACGGGCCTGAAGGTGAAAACGCCCCTGTTTGTGCAGGTGGGCGACCGCATCAAGGTGAACACGGAGTCGGGCGAGTACATTACGCGAGTGTGACCGGTTAGCGGTCATCAGTTTTCAGTCGTCAGTCATCAGTAAACGGTGGCCCTGTGAGTCAAACCTGGCTCGCAGGGCCTTTTGTTTGAGAGGGAGGGGCTACAACTCCTTACGCCAGGTTTCGGCCAGGATGTGGGTGTCCATGACCGAACCGTACAAGCCGTCCGCCGGGGGGTCATAGGCGGTGGCGAAGACGCGCGTGGCGCCCAATTTTTGTAATCGGCGAAACCCTTCTAGCAGAACGGCCGTTCCCAGGCCGCGTCGTTGGTGTTCGGCAGCAGTGCCCACCAGCACGCAGACCGCGCTGCGCGTGAAGTCGTCGTAGGCGATGGTGGCAAAGGCGGCAATTTCTCCCCAGGGGGCGACGGCAACAATATCCAGATCGCGGCGGTAGAGCGGGGCGCATTGGAAGGTTTGGTACCATGACCAGTCGCCGTCATAGTTTTCATCGGGTTCGTCGGCGTGGAAGGCGCGCCAGGAGGCCCAACTGCGGCTGGGGTGCTCGTCCGGGTCGCCCATAGAGCGAACAACGTACCCTGCGGGCACCGATTTTTCGTGGATGGGGGCGTTTAAATCACGCAGCCATTTGTGGCTGGTACCGCTTCGTTTGGTGAAGCCGCGGCTCAGCAACGTTTCCTGGCGCAGGGTGTCACCGGCGTCTACTGGCAGGTAAACGAAAGGCTGCCCGGCGTCGTTACGGGTGGCGAGATGTTCCTCGGCCCAGGCCAGCATCTCGTTTTCCAGGGCGGCGCTGCGCCACCGGGGATGGACGTGCAGCCGCAGCTCCCCGGGAGCCAATGGGTGCAGGACGGCGGCTATGTCGCCAACGGCCGTTTCCCAGATGAAGGTAACGGCATTTACCGACTCGTGGAGGTGGCAGGTTAAAATGAGGTGCCAGCGCCAATGGTCTAGCCGGGCCACAGGCCAACTGTGTTCGCTGCGTTCGTTTAGTAGAAATGCATCTCGCAAGAAGTTGCGGATACGCCAAAAATCGTTTTCGCGTTGAAAAGGACGCATGGATATGTTCATGAATTGCCTCGTTTTTAATTCGACATTTCCCATGAGGTACAAAAATGTCAGCTTTTCGCCAAAAAGCAGCTTGTGCCGCTAGCTGAGCACAATGTTGACCAGCCTATTGGGCACGACAATAACCTGGCGGATGGCACGGCCGTTGACGTGGCGCTGCACGTTGGGTTGGGAAACGGCCGTTTCCCGCAGCGCCGCCTCATCCATATCCGCCGGTATGGTCAGCCTGTCGCGCACCTTGCCATTCACCTGGATCACCACCGTCACTTCTTCTGCTGCTGCCAGTGCCGGGTCAAAGGCAGGCCACGCCTGCCGGTGCACGGATTCCGCGTGCCCCAGCACCGTTTGCCACACCTCCTCGGTGATGAAAGGGCAGATGGGGGCCAGCAGCAGGCAAAAAGTTTCCAGCGCCTGCCGCCATTGATGGGTGGGAATGGGGGCGTTTGCCTGGGAGGTCAGCTCGTTCAGGTAGGCCATCAGCGTAGAAACGGCCGTGTTATAGCGAAACTGTTCCATATCGGCCGTCACCCGCTGGATCACCCGCTGCCGTGTCCGCTCGAACCCTTCATCATCTTCTGCGTCTTCATCTCTTTGCGCCTTTGCGTTAAATTCCTCACTCAGCCGCCAAAACTTATCCAGAAAGCGGCGCACGCCCACAATGCCGCGATCATCCCAAATTACGTCCCCGTCGAAAGGCCCCAGGAACAAAATGTAGGCCCGCAGCGCGTCCGTACCATGTTGGGCAATCACTTCGTCTGGTGTGACTACGTTGCCCTTTGACTTGGACATGCGCCGCCCATCGGCGGCGTGCAGCACGCCCTGGTTCTTCAGGTGTGGAAATGGCTCCGCAAAGGGGATTAGCCCGGCATCGCACAGCACCTTGGTGCAAAAGCGGGCATACAGCAGGTGCATGACGGCGTGTTCCGCACCGCCTACGTAGGTGTCTACCGGCAGCCACTGCGCCAGCGCTTCCGGTTCGAAGGGGCCACCGGCAAAGTGTGGGCTGGCAAAGCGCAGGAAGTACCAGGAAGAGCAGACAAAGCCGTCCATGGTGTCGGTTTCGCGCTGCGCCGCGCTGCCGCACTGTGGGCAGATGGTGTGCACCCATTCTGCAGCACGGGCCAGGGGAGAACGGCCGTCGCCCGCTGGGGCAAAATCGTCCATGTCCGGCAGCAGCACGGGCAGGTCGGCTTCCGGCACGGCACTGCGCCACAGGTCGGGCAGTGCACAATGGGAATAGGCGCGCCCCAGTAGCGCTGCCGCGAAATCAGCCAGTCGCGCATTTTGTAGGAGACCTGCGCCTGCCCCGCACCCTGCGCGGCCAGGTCAGCCACCACCTGCGCGCCGCCGTCTTCCGAGCCCATGCCGGTGTAAGGGCCAGAATTGATCATGACGCCCATACCGGTGAAGCACTCACCATCAACCACGCCATTTTCCGGTTGAACGACGGGAATGATGGGCAGGTCATAGGTTTGGGCGAAGGCATAATCCCGCTCATCGTGGGCGGGCACGCCCATCACCGCGCCGCTGCCGTAGCCGGGCAGCACGTAATCCGCCACCCAAATGGGTATGTCCGCGCCGGTCAGGGGATGGCGGGCCACGGCGCCGGTGAAGACGCCAGTTTTGGCGCGCACGGTGGACAGGCGCTCGATTTCGCTCATGCGTTTGGTAGAGGTAATGTAGTCGGAAACGGCCGTTTCCATTTCCGGTTGGGTTATTTTTGCTACCAGCGGGTGCTCCGGGGCCAGGGCCAGAAAAGTGACGCCAAACAGGGTGTCCGGCCGCGTGGTGAAAACCGGAATCCTGATAAACCGCGCAGGTTCTCGAACAACACCTCTGCACCCTCGGAACGGCCGATCCAGTTGCGCTGCATTGCCTTAATCGACTCCGGCCAATCAATCTGTTCCAGGTCGGCCAGCAGCCGGTCGGCATAGGCGGTGATGTTGAAATACCATTGGCGCAGCGTCTTTTTCGTCACCGGGTTGTGGCAGCGCCAGCACGCCCCTTGCTCTACCTGCTCGTTGGCCAGGATGGTCTGGCATTCGGCGCACCACCACTGTTCACCCTCCGCCTGGTAAGCCAGCCCCCGTTGGAACAGCAGGCGGAAAGAACCATTGCGTCCAGCGGTAATAGGCGGGGTCGGAGGAGTTAATTTCCCGCGCCCAATCGTAGGAACATTCCACCAACTGCATTTGCCGCCGGTAGGTGTCGGTGAAAATGCGCGTGCTTTCGCGGGGGTGGATGTGGTGCTGGATGGCGTAATTTTCGGCAGGTAGGCCGAAGGCATCCCAGCCCATGGGGTGCAGCACGTTGTAGCCGCGCATGCGGTGGAAGCGGGCGTCAACGCAGGTGGGTACGTAGTTGCGGCAGTGCCCCACCGACAGCCCGGCGCCGGAGGGGTAAGGAAAGAAATCCAGGATATAGATGTTGGGTTTATGGGGGTCGGTCCCGGTGTGATACAGCTCCATTTGCTGCCAGGTGGGCCACCATTTTTGTTCGATGGTTTGGAAAGGATATTTGCCGTTCATTTTTGGGTTCCTCTTGTCGGTTTGCTAGTTGGTTGGTTTGCTGGCGGGGTCAGGAGGCCCAACACCAGGCGCAGCGCCGCCAACGCCGCATACCGGCGGCGAGGGAGAGCCGCCAGCCCGGTGCTGGGCTGCTTAATAAGAGGAAGATGCGGATAACGACAGGTTGGTTCATTGCTAATATCGGTAAAAAACGGCCGTTTCTTGGCGGCGGTTCTTATTCTAAAGCAAACGACCGCAGGCGGTGTGCCTGCGGTCGCTTACCCAAATCACAAAAGGAGGTGTCAATCAACCAGCATACAGGCTGCCGCCAACAACGTTGTTGTGGGGTAAACCAAGTAATTGGATGCCTGCCATCTGTTCGTTCATGATGGTAACAGGTTAACATAGGGTGGAAACAGCGTCAAGCACGAATTTTGGAGGGTTAAGGTGGTCTCTAGCTCTGGCTCTAGTTCCCCACTCTCCAGTATAATCCCGCCATGCCTGATTTGTCATTGGAAACGGCCGTTTTATTGCAACAGCATTATCTCTACATTGCCGGGCTGGACGAGGCGGGGCGCGGCGCGTTGGCCGGGCCGGTGGTAGCTGCCGCCGTCATTTTGCCCCTGGACGACGCGGACATGCAGCAGCACCTGGCGGGGGTCAATGATTCCAAGCAGGTAACGGCCAAACAGCGGGAAGTGCTTTATGCCCGCATTACACAACACGCGCTGGCCTACGGCATTGGCCAGGAGCCGGCGGCGGTCATTGATGAAATCGGCATCATCCCCGCCACCAAGCGCGCGATGCAGCAGGCACTGGACCAGCTAAAACCCCAGGCGGAGTTTTTGTTAATAGACGGCCGTATCCGCCTGAAGAACAACCCCTTGCCCCAGCAGTCCGTCATTCGCGGGGATGCTCAGAGCGTCAGCATTGCTGCAGCTTCCATTTTGGCCAAAGTAACCCGCGATAGGTTGATGGTCGCCGAGGATGTCCGCTTCCCGCACTACGGTTTTGCCCGGCACAAAGGCTACGGCACGGAATTTCACCTGGCGGCCCTGGCCGCCCACGGCCCCTGCTCGCTGCACCGCCGCACCTTTGCGCCCATCCGCCAGCCACTTTTATGAAGCACCCCAATATTAACGTTATGCTAGTAATTTATTGACTAAAATGTTAGCATTGTGCTAATATTGTTGCGTGTATCGGCTAGAATTTCAGAAGCAAGCTCGCAAAATCCTGCAAAAAATACCAAAGTCCGAAGCCCAGCGGATCATTGCAAAACTCAAGTTATTGGCTAATGATCCTTATGCTCAAAACAACAATGTGGCAAAATTGAAGGACCAGCCGGGTTATCGCCTTCGTGTTAGAGACTGGCGCGTCATCTACACAATCTTTGATGATGAGATTTTCATTTTAGTCGTGAGAATTGCGCCGCGTGGAGATGTGTACAAATGACAAATGTGCAATTGATATTGAAAGAAGGGCAACCTGAATACGCCATCCTACCTTACGACCTCTACGTGAGTTTGGTGGATGATGCGGAAATGCTGCAGGATATTCTCGATTATGAGGAAGGCATGCGACGCCTTGCTGAAGGCGAAGAAACCGTGCCTTTGGAACTTGTAGAGGCGCTTTTAGATGGCGAAAATGCGGTTAAGGTATGGCGGGAATATCGCGGCATGACGCAGCAGGAGCTGGCGCAGCAGGCGGGCATCAGCGCCGCCTACCTGTCGCAAATCGAGACGGGCAAGCGCACCGGTTCCATGGAGGTGCTGCAAGCCATCGCCCGTTCCCTGAACCTGACGCTGGATGATCTGGTTTGAAGTCGACTGATTGCCCGGTAGCCTGCCTGGCGGCGATTTACCAATTCCTTTTGTAAGAGATATGCCTCATGCCTATTCCCCATGATGTGCCGGTTTTGCAGACGGAGCGCTTGCGGTTACGGCCGTTAACCCTGGAAGATGCCCCCGCGCTTTTCCCCATGTATAGTGACCCGGAAACGATGCGCTTTATGCCTGACCCGCCCCACGAAAACCCAGAAGTGACCCGCTACAGGCTAACGGAAGAGATGAGCCTGGCGGGCGCGCGCCATTGGGCTGTCTGCCGCGCTGGTAGCAATGAGCCGCTAGGCATTGTCAACTACCTGGGTCAGACCCCGATACCGGGCATAGGGTACATTTTGCGGCGCGACCAGTGGGGACAGGGGCTGGTGACGGAAGCGTGCCGGGCCGCTTTGGCTTACGGTTTTGACGCAGTGGGCTTTGACCGCGTTGAGCTCTGGATTGACCAGCACAATCATGCTTCTATGCGCGTTGCCCAAAAGCTGGGCTTTCACCTGAAAGGCCGTTTGGCGCAAAAGTATGCTCATGAGGCAAACCACCACATTATGTTGGTGTATGGTCTACGGCAGGATGAATGGCGCGGCAGCCCAGAAACGGCCGTACCGCCCCGCCTCTTTCGCAGCGAACCGGTACTGATGGTGCACAACGTTGCTGACACCGTGGCCTTTTACACCGAGAAACTCGGCTTTGCCGTCAATTTTCTGTATGGCGACCCACCTACCCATGCGGCCGTTTCCCACGGAAGCTGGTCTGGGGCGCAGGTCACCATTCAGTTAACCCAAGTACCGCCTGAGCGGACCATCAACCCTGCCGGCTACCTCTACATTTTCACCGATGCGCAGATTGACGCGCTGTACGCCATTTACCAGCAGCAGGGCGTAGACATCGTGCAAGAACCTCAAACCTATCCTTATGGCATGCGTGAATTTACCGTGCGTGACCCCAACGGCCACATTTTGCTGTTTGGCACCCAGGCGTAAGCATCTCTTCTTGGCCAGAACAAGCAGGCCAATCCCCCCTTTTGTAAGAAACCCATAGAAGTGATTGACAGAATAGTTCGATACCGTATAATTCCATCTATTATTTTTTTGATGGAAAGAAAAGAGTTGCCATGACCTGGTTAGAAGACAAACAAAAAAGAGAAAAGTGGCTCCACTTTGTGCAATCCTTGAGTCCAGACATTGACCCCAAAGCGGTGCGGCTCATGGATGAAATGAGATTTGTTTCTCGGGCAATTCACCATGCTGGTGAGCACAGCCTGACCGAAGTAGGGCTCTCTTTTGCCCAGTACCGGGTTCTCATGCACCTGTTTTTTGCGGAACACATGGGCGATCGGGGCGAATTAAACCCGTCGGAAATTAGCGAGCGACAGGGCGTCAGCCGCAATACCATGAGTTCTCTCATTCGTAATCTGGAAGATCGAAGGATTGGTGGAGCGAAGCCTGGACCCGCATGATCGCCGCCGCTTCAACATCAGTTTGACGCCGTCGGGGCGCGAATTGGTCACCCAACATGCCCGCCAGCATCTGGAAACTATTGGCCAATGCTTTAGCGCCCTGACCGACGGAAGAGCAGGAAACGTTTTTCCAACTCTTGTCCAAGGTTGGCAGCCATGCAACGGCCGTTCGCCAACAATATTAAGGCCATACACAGCCCATCTCCATAGAATATCCATTGGGAGAAAAATCATTATGCTTCGATTAAGAAGGTACTTAAACCCGTACATGTTCATGTTTGCGGTCTCCGTTATCTTGTTGTTTGCTCAGGCCAATCTGGATCTGGCTCTGCCCGACTATCTCTCACAGATTGTCAACACGGGCATTCAACAAAGCGGCGTGGACAAGCCCGGTGCCGGACGCCATGCGCCAGGAGACCCTGGAACGCATTGACGCTGTTTTTGAGCGCGGAGGAGGAAACGGCCGTACGCAATGCCTACACCCTCATCCAGCCCGGCTCCCTCGAATGCCTTCGAATACACCGAAACCTACCCCCTGCTGGCGGATGAAGCCGATTTACATTCTCAACGACCTCAGCCAGGATGAGATGGAGCAACTGAGCTACGCCCATTGCCAAGGCGCTGCTGGTTGTTTCGGCGCTGGAGCAGGCTATGGCCAACCCGGAAGCGGCGGCGCAAATGGGCGGCGTAGGGCGTTTTGACCTCTCGCAGCTGCCGCCTGGCGCAGATTTGTTTGCAACTGCTGGACACCAACTGCCTGCCGCCCAGCGGGAGCAAATTGCCAGCACCGTCAACGAGCGTTTGCTGCGCTGGGCGACAAGATGATCAGCCAAACGGCCGTTGTCCAGGTCAAAGCGGAGTACGAAGCGCTGGGCATGGACGTCGCCAGCTGCAAAGCAGCTACATCCTACGCGTCGGCGCAATCATGCTGGTCATCACCCTGCTGTCGGCTGTGGCCACCATTAGCCGTCGGTTATCTGTCGGCCAAAATTGCCGCCGGAATCGGCCGTGACCTGCGCAGCGACGTCTTCCGCAAAGTGGAAAGCTTCTCCAGCGCCGAATTCGACAAATTCCCCACCGCCTCGCTTATCACCCGCTCCACCAACGACATCACCCAACTGCAAATGGTGACGATGTTCATGGTGCGCATGGTCTTTTATGCGCCGATCATGGGCATTGGCGGAACCATTCGCGCCATTGGCAAAGGCTCTTCCATGTGGTGGACCATTGCCGTGGCCGTGCTGGTGCTCATCGGCGTCATCACCGTCATCGTCTCCATTGCCCTGCCCAAATTCCGCATCGTGCAGAAGCTCATCGACCGGCTCAACCTGGTGGCCCGCGAAAACCTGTCCGGCATGATGGTCATTCGCGCCTTCAACATGCAGGGCTTTGAAGAAAACCGCTTTGACAAAGCCAATGTAGACCTGACCGGCAACACCTTGTTTATTGCCCGCGTGATGGCCGTTATGATGCCGATGATGATGTTCATTCTGAACGTCTTGTCCGTGGTGATCCTGTGGGTCGGCGCGCATCAGGTGGCCCAGGCCAATATGCAGGTGGGCGATATGATGGCCTTCTTGCAGTATGCCATGCAAATTGTCTTTTCCTTCCTGATGCTGTCGATGCTGTTTATCATGCTGCCCCGCGCCTCGGTTTCCGCCGACCGCATTGCCGACGTGCTGGAAACGGAACTGGCTATCACGGACCCGGTCAGCGCCAAAATCGCTGAATGGCGCGTTTACCGGCAACGGTCGAATTCCGCAACGTCTCCTTCCGCTATCCCGGCGCAGATACCGATGTGCTGCACGACATTAGTTTTGTGGCCAGACCGGGCGAAACGACGGCCTTTATCGGCTCCACCGGTTCCGGCAAATCCACCGTCGTCAACCTGATTCCCCGCTTCTATGACGTGACGGAAGGGGCCATTCTGATGGATGGCGTGGACATCCGCGAGGTGACGCAGCACGATTTGCGCGACAAGATTGGCTACGTGCCGCAAAAGGGGATTTTGTTCTCCGGCACGATTGACAGCAACTTGCGTTATGCGGATGAGTATGCCAGCGAGGAGGAGTTGCAAACGGCCGTTTCCATTGCCCAGGCCTCCGAATTTGTCAACAGCAACCCGGATGGGCTGCACAGCCGAAATTTCCCAGGGCGGCACCAACGTCTCCGGCGGACAGCGGCAGCGCCTGTCCATTGCCCGCGCCCTGGTCAAAAAAGCGCCCATCTACATCTTCGACGACACCTTCTCGGCCCTGGACTTCAAGACCGATGCCGCCCTGCGCCGCGCCCTGCGCGAAAGCACCAGCGACAGCACCATCCTGATCGTCACCCAGCGCGTCTCCACCGTTAAAAATGCCGAACAAATCGTCGTGCTCGATCAAGGGCGCGTCGTGGGCAAAGGCACCCACGAAGAACTAATGGAAACCTGCGAAACATACCAGGAAATTGCCCTGTCGCAGTTAAGCATGGAGGAATTATCATCATGATGATGCATAGACGCAGGAAGGTGCCCCGCGAAGGCGGCCCGATGGCGCGCGATGCGCAAGGGCGAAAAGGCCCGTAACTTCAAGGCCACCATGGTCAAACTGGCGCACTATCTCAGCGCCTACAAAGTCAGAATTATCGTTGTTGCCATCTTTGCCATTGCCTCCACGGTGTTCAACATTGTGGGCCCCAAAGTGTTGGGCAATGCCACCACCGGCTTATTTGAAGGCGTGATGGCCGAAATTGCCGGAACCGGCACGATTGATTTTGACTATATCGGCCGAATTCTGCTGATTATGCTCATCCTCTACATCTTGTCGGCCATCTTTGCCTACCTGATGGGCTGGATTATGGCCGGGGTGTCTACCGACATCTGCCTACCGCTTCCGCAAAGAGATTGCCGCCAAGATTAACCGCATGCCGCTGAGCTACTTTGACAGAAACTACGCAGGGCGAAGTGCTGTCGCGCATCACCAACGACGTGGACACCGTCAACCAGACCCTCAGCCAGAGCCTGACGCAAATTATCACCTCGCTGATTACGGTGGTTGGCGTGCTGGTGATGATGTTCTCCATTAGCTGGCTGATGACGCTGGTATCGCTGATTGTGATTCCCCTGTCGTTGGGCGTGGTCTCTTTCATCGTCAATCGTTCGCAGGTTTACTTCAAAGAGCAGCAAGATTATCTGGGCCACGTCAACGGCCACGTCGAGGAAATGTTTGGCGGTCACCGGGTGATGAAAGCGTTCAACGGCGAGGAACGCAGCATCGAGCAGTTTGAAGGATACAACAACACGCTTTACGGTGTGGCCTGGAAATCGCAGTTTTTGTCGGGCCTGATGATGCCGATCATGACCTTTATCGGCAATCTGGGTTATGTGGCCGTGGTTGTTGTCGGCGGCTACCTGACGGTGCGCAACGCCATCACGGTCGGCGACATTCAGGCGTTCATCCAGTATGTGCGCTCCTTTAACCAGCCGCTGATGCAGTTGGCCAATATCTCCAACGTGCTGCAGCAAACGGCCGCTGCCGCCGAGCGCGTCTTTGAATTCCTGGAAGAGCCGGAAGAGGTTAAGGAAACCGAGAACCCGGTGCAGCTGGAAGCGCTGCAAGGGCATGTCGAATTCCGCAACGTGAGCTTTGGCTATGATCCGGAAAAGCCGGTCATTCACAATCTGTCGGGAGAAGCCAAACCCGGCCAAAAAGTGGCCATTGTCGGCCCCACCGGGCGCGGGCAAGACGACCATCGTCAAGCTGCTGATGCGTTTTTATGACGTGAATGACGGCGCGATTCTGGTGGATGGACATGACATTCGGGCGTTCAAGCGCCAGGATTTGCGCCGCCGCTTTGGCATGGTGCTGCAAGATACCTGGCTGTACAACGACACGATTATGGAGAATATCCGCTACGGCCGTCCCGATGCCACCGATGAGGAAGTGGTCGCCGCCGCCCAGGCCGCCCACGTCGATCACTTTGTCCACACCCTGCCCGATGGCTACGACATGGTCATCAACGAAGAGACGACCAACATCTCCCAGGGGCAGATGCAGCTGCTGACCATCGCCCGCGCCGTGCTGGCCGACCCCAAAATCCTCATTTTGGACGAGGCCACCAGTTCGGTGGACACGCGCACGGAGGTGCTGATTCAGAAAGCGATGGACCGCCTGATGGTCGGGCGCACCAGCTTCATCATCGCCCACCGCCTCTCCACCATCCGCAACGCCGACCTGATTCTGGTGATGCGCGACGGCGACATTGTGGAGCAGGGCAACCACAAAGAGCTGCTGGCTCGCGGCGGCTTCTACGCCGAACTGTACAACAGCCAGTTTGAGCATCCTGTGGAAGAGGGTGAGATGGAGGAAACCGCTTTTTTGGTTTCGGCGGATTACGGGTCGAAAAGCGTAATAAAAAAGCCGGTTGTGGGAAACTGCAATCGGCTTTTATGTTGTGACTACGGCAACGATCATGTCATGGTATAATGACCTCAGCTATGTTGATAACATTTCTAAATCAAAAATGGAGTTTGAGATGTTTGCATCCACTACACAATCGGTTTTTCCTCCCCGAACCATTCTTGATGAAAATGGCAATTTGACGGGCGTCATTTTAGGCGTCTCTGACTATCGGCGTTTCCTGCGGCTGCTGGCCGAACATGGCGATTGGGACACGCTTCCGGCTTATTTTCAAGATGCCATAGACAATATGCTGGCCGATGAAGCGGAACAAGAAACGGGAGAAGCTATTCCTTTGCGCGAGTTGTTGGCAATGGAGCAGGATGAGTGAGTTACAACGTTACCGTTTCTCCGGCGGCGCAGCGGCAATGGCGTAAATTGTCGGCAGATATTCAAGCCAGAATTAGCCAAACGCTATTAGCCTTGGAGGAAGAACCGCGACCGAGCGGTGTTGTTAAATTAAAAGGTTCGGAAAACAGATGGCGGATTCGGGTTGGAGATTATCGCGTCATTTACCGCATTGATGACGATGGGGCATTGGTTGTGGTACTGGTAGTCGCGCATCGGCGCGAAGTTTATCGGTGAGGCGGCGCACGGCAGGCCCTGTGCCGAGTTGTACGACAGCCAGTTTGAGCGGCCCACGGAAGAGGGTGAGATGAAGGAAGCGGCTTATCTGGTTCCGGCGGATTAGGGACGGTAACCGTAAAGGGTGAAACGTAATGCGAAAGCCGATTGTGGGAAACTGCAATCGGCTTTTATGTTATACTTTTAGCTGGATGATGGGGTTGGAAACGGCCGTTGTTGGTGAAGGCGTATAAGATAGCTGATAGGGTATTTTATCAAGCTGATGTGTCGGATAAAACCCCGTTTTTCATCATATCCTGCACATTTTGCAGGTATTTCACCCTATTTGGAGGTTTATCCGGCAATTTTTGTTGGATAAGTAAAAATTTCCGGTGATTATCCAACACCCTGTGCAGGTTAATAAATAGCTATGTCCGATGCCGCCAGGCGTCGGACATAGTACGCGCGTCACCCGACTCGCTTCGCGAGCAGGGTGACGCGCGCATTAGGCGGGCTACTGCAACAAAACCTTCTACGTGAAGCAACCCGCCCACCTAACAAGGGCTTAAAGCCGACGCACCAAAGGAATCGAGCACGCGGCTTAAGCATCTGAACGGCGGACAATCATAGAAGAAAGACGACTAAGCGTTCACACAATGGATTCGAAGACGTTTCACAAACTCGCTGACCAATATAAACTTGGACATGTAGCCCAAAGTATCTACGATGTATCCAAAAATTGCGTGCGAATCAAGAAAACCCAACTAACCGATCAAAGTCTGCCCGTGGGAGCCTCGAAAATCGGTGGGAATCCAGACGTACCAAATGACTTTGAGTGGCCATATTGGCGTAACTCGTTCCTAGCGTTTTTACTTCAAATCAACTTATCCGAACTCCAAACGGCACAACGATTCGACGACTTACCCGAATCTGGAGTTATTGCTTTTTTCTTTGAATACAACCATGAATCTAAATGGTTCGATCCAGAAGATCGCGAATCGTATCAGGTATATTTTTTCGACAGTGCAGAATTGTTAGTGCGTACAAAGTCTCCCGAACACCCAAAACATGAATTTTCTTATAAGTCAGCTGGTATAGAATTTGAAGTGAGGTGTTGTTTTCCACATCCTTTTTCAGATTCACTAGATCAAGTTGGAATGACCGACCTAGAATTAGAAGGAGCGTATTGGGAGTTTTTTGAGGAACAACTTCGATTTGCTGATCCTAAGCACCAACTATTTGGACATCCCTTTTTGTACCAAAGTGACGATATGGATGTTACCTGTCAACTCGTATCCAATGGCATATACACGGGAGATAGTAAGGCATATAGAGACCCAAGACTGGCTGAATTGCGCCAAGGTGCGAAAGAATGGCGATTTTTCCTACAGATAGATTCTGACGAGGATACAAATACCCAATGTACAACTTTTAGACGGTTATTAAATCGTCCAAATGCAACGGGGGGCGACCCAGTTGCAGATTGATATACACACAAACCGTGTGCGACAGTACCTTACGAATCAAACGATGCTGATAATGCCATAAATCACGGGCTCGTGTCTTGGCAATATGATAGCGTTCAGTCAGGTGTGAACCGACTGTTTCGATCAGCTTAAGCCAGCGACTGCATTTTTTCAGGATAGCTTTTGGCGTGTTTTCATTCATATTGCTCCGAGCAGGCACTATCAATTCAATATGACGCTTTCGGGCAAGTTGCTCTTGACGAAAACCATCAACAAACCCCTTGTCAGCGGGAACAATGCCTGCAAAGTTGGTAATCAAATCGTCCAGTAGTTGGCTGTCATGCGGACGAGCGGGCAGTAAGGGGTAATCGATGATCATACCACTGCGGGAGATGCGCAAGCCCAACTTAAAGCCATAGTAGTCCATTTTCTTGGCAGCACAATGTCCATAATCGGCTTCGGGCTTGAAACAACGGTCACGACCGCTACGCGTGTAGGTGCAGACTGGTAAAGGCAAGGTGTCAATGATTTGAACTTCATCGGCGGCCTGACCACTCATAACGGTAAGACGGTGTTGAATATGCGCTTTGACGGCCCAAAGATTAGCAGCCTGGCGCACAAAGTTGATTCGTTGTTGTAGTTTAGGGAAAAAAGGCTGGTAGTGCGTGCGGAAATAGTCAAAAATGGCTTCATCTTCCCTCACGCGAAAGTATTCACCGCAGATTTCGATAGTGATCACTTCTTCATCCGTCAAGGCTGGAGCAAACCCGCGCTGCCGAATCGGGTGTTGGGCAATGACGGCTTGATAATGTTCGCACACCAAACAATAGACCATGATGATAAAATACTCTTCAGACATCGGTGACACTCCTATTAAATCGTTTTCTGACAATTTCTATTCTAATAGAAGTTATCCGATGTCTATTTTTTACTCAGGAAAAGTTGTACATCAGGTACAAATATGTTTTGGGGAATGAGTGAAGGGTCGCTTTACTTTTGGATTGAAAAGGAACAATTCAGAAAGCATCAGTTTCAAAAAATGTGTTTGGCACAGCAATTCATATGATTGCCGCCTAACAGGGCTTCCAGCCGACACCCTATCGGGACGCGGCTGAAGCAGGCGTTAGGCGGCGTTAGGGCCAATGGGTTCACATATCTGTGAGTGCATGGGGGGAGTGAATGAAATTATCCGAAGCTGAAAGACAGGTATTAGTGGCCGTTGGGCGAGCAAGCCGACGGCAAGCAGCATCTGATCGCCAGAGCCTTGAGGAAATCGCCGAGGCGGAGATGGAAACGTTATTGGATTGGGACGATGCTTTTGTTGGCCTAATCGAAAAGGGGCTGATTTATCAGAGCGGGGAGAACTATCTCCCGACCAAACAGGAGTTTCAACCCTGGTGGAAATACATGTACGATGAGTATTACTCAAGAGCCCAAACTAGCCAAGCCCACTCCAAGTTCTGTGAGCGTGCGTATGGGAAAAATTTGTGTCAGCATGGCGTGGCAGACATGGTGCAGGTGAACAAGCTCATCAAGGTACTGGAATTGGATGAGACAAACCGCGTTCTCGAACTCGGATGTGGTAATGGGCTAATCACCGAGTACATCTCGGACACAACGGGAGCGCATATTACAGGGGTGGACATATCCGACGTAGGTATCCAACAGTCCCAAGAGCGAACAGAAGAGAAGCGACATCGCTTGGCATTCTGTGTGGGACATATCCACGAGTTGGATTTTCCTTCAGATTCGTTCGACACGGCGATCTTGATCGACGTCATACACTTCGTTAATCGGGATAAAACCTTGGCCCAGATAACAGAGATCCTCGAGCCAAAAGGACAGGTGGGCATTTTCTTTACACAATTTTTAGGCCCCGACGACTCGGAAGAACTTTTACAGCCAGAAAAAACAGTTTTGGCGCAGTCGCTCCATGAACACAATCTGCATTTTGCGACTCATTGTTTCTCTGAAGAAGAGTATGTGCATTGCCAGCAAAAAGTGGAGGTCTTGAAAGCGTTAGAAGCTGAGTTCGAGGCAGAGGGCAATGTTTGGCTGTATAATTTCCGCCTGGAAGAGGCTGAGGATCATGCCAAATCACTGGTTGAAAAGAAACGCAGTCGTCACTTGTATCATGTTCTACTACCTTGAAACGCAAAATAGTGAGCACAGCACCACCCAACATCGCATCAACCCGATACGCTAGATCGGCGTGTTTCGCCTGACAAGGTTAAGGTTATCAAAGGCCAGCCGCCCGCAAAGGGGTTAGTTTTTCTCGCTAACGGGTTTCGCAGGCGTTATGCACCAGATGAACTTTGATGAGGGTTCTGAATGACTTCTGTAGTAGCCCTTGGTGCCATTACCGGCGGTATAAATCTTCCCGCTAGCGACGCGGAGCTCCGCGAACTTGGTTTTACGCCAGGCGGTTATGTGGAGATCTCTGTGGATCGAATGGAGGAGCTCCGCCTTGCGCTTGAAAATAGTCGCGGAAATCTTCCCGATCCTAGTAGTGGTGGTTCAGTTGCAAACACCGCAGACCTTTTGGCGCGTGCGGGCGTAAGCTGCGGATTTATGGGTGTTGGTGGAGACGATACCTTCGGCAGAGTTTTTGTCTCAAATTTTGAGAAAGCCTCACTTGAGTTTCTTTCTGAACTCGAAAACGGAGCCGTTACGGGTTATGATTTTTATTTGTACAGCGATGCTGGTGTACGCACTATCGTCTTGACTCATGGTGCAAACTCCCTGTTGAGTCCTGCCTGGATTGACATCGAAGCAATTAGAGGCGCAGAGCTAGTGTTGCTTGATGGTATTGCGCTCGATTTTGGTCCAGAATCTGAAGCAGCAATGTTGCGTTGTGTACAAGCAGCAGAGGAGAAGGATGTTTCTTTTGTGCTTACGCTTGCAAGCACAAAAGTCGTTGATGACTACCGTGCTTTCTTCGATACCTTTGGGCCAAAAGCTCAGATGGTGGCAGGAAACCTTGAGCAAGCAGCCGTGCTCGTAGGTCTTGAACCAGAGGCATCCCTCGACGAAGTGAGAGTCGAGCTCGCTAAGACTTCCATTAATGCGGTTGTTACCTTGGACGCAGATGGAGCCTTTGCTCGATTCGGCGATGAAGAGTTTTTACTACCTACACAGAAGATTGAAGCGGTAGATTCCACGGGAGCAGGGGATAATTTTCTTGCGGCGTTCCTTGTGGCAAGAATGAAGGGTCTCTCGGTACGCAAGGCGCTCGCCGTCGGAAATGTTGTTGCCGGTGAAGTTGTTCAATATAAAGGTGCTCGGCTGCCGATACAACTTGATGTGCCTGGGCTTATGCAGGATGCGATACAAATCGCTGAAGGTCTAGACGATTAAGTTTGATGCCTTTGGGTCGTGAGGCCAATGGAAAAAAGGGGACAGACAGATTTGTTTGATATCTCAGGCGCATAACAGACGGATGGAGCAGATTTTCCGCACAAGGGCTGAATAAAAACAGACTAATTTCTTATCCTTTTGTGAAAACCGCTCATCCTAGCCGTTAGGACCGACGCTGCGCGCCGGCCCCATTAGCACACCAAAAAGAACGTAGTCCTCAACAAAGTGACAATAAAAACCTGATAGGGTGTCCAGTTTTTTTACATGCAAGTGAAAATTTGAAAAACCGGGATTCTACCGAATTTGAGATTAAGAATTAATGACTAATGGAGTTGTCTTATTACACGGATCTGGCCGCTCTAGATTCTCAATGATGCGAATGGCGAATGCTCTGTCAAAACTAGATTATCGAGTTTACAACCTGGGCTATCCTTCTCAACGTTTGCCCATTGAGCGTCTAGCAGAACGCATCGGTGATCAAATTTCCAAAATACAACTTGGCCAGCTTGAAAACCTTCATTTTGTTACCCATTCTCTAGGTGGAATAGTGTTACGCTATCATTTGAAATTTAGTCAACTTCCGAACCTAGGGAGAGTAGTGATGTTGGCACCGCCGAACCAGGGATCAGTACTGGCTGATATTTTCCAGAAAAATCTATTCTATGGTTGGCTGATTGGTCCAGCAGGAAGTCAAATCGGAACAAGTCCAGACAGCATACCAAAAAAACTTGGATCAGCGGATTATCCTGTTGGAATCATTGCTGGTAATCGAAGTATCAATCCAGTGTTCTCTCCACTGATTCCAGGCCCGGACGATGGTCGTATTAGTGTAGAAAACACAAAACTGGACGGAATGGCAGATTTTATTGTAGTGCCCTACATCCATCCATTGATCATGAATTATCAGATGGTTATTCAGCAAACTGATCATTTCTTGAAACAAGGCTGTTTTCAAAAAAGATGAAATCAAAGAAGATGGTAAACTCAGATAGTTAGTGAAATAATTAATGGTGTTCTAACCCCAATTCCAGCGGACTTGGCTTCGCCAAGGTGGTAAGCGGTGCGAAAAGCTAAGTCTGGATCGGGAAAAATCAGCTTCAGGAGCCGAACAGCCAAGCCGCTTAATAAACCGTTACCTGCCATTGAGCAGGAAAGTGACCATCTTGAGGGCGTGATTAGCGAGCGATTTGCAGTCGTGGATGAACTTTCATAACGAAACGTGCGGTTACGTAGAGCTTGCAGCCGACGCGAAGCGCAGCTGAAGCGGGCGTTAGCCGTGCAGTTTGTAAGAATTGATAATGTTTACAGTGGAGAACGGCCGTTTCCCGCCTAAACCCAACAACCAACAGCATCGGGAGCCAAAATGAAACAATTTCCCAAACGAACCTACAGCGGAATAGGCGACATGGCGCGAGATTTAGCCTGGCCTTTGCGCAACCGGCAGCAACTGCGCCAGGCGCTGCGCGGCGGGCTGGTGTCGCCCCAGTTCCGCGAACGGCTGATGATGTCCGTCACGGCCGTTAACCAATGCCGCTACTGCTCCTACTACCACGCCCAGGAAAGCCTGCGGGCCGGGCTGCCGCCGGAAGAAGTGCGCCAACTGCTGGATGGCGACATCAGCCACGCCCCCGACGATGAGCTGCCCGCCTTGCTCTACGCCCAGCATTGGGCTGAAAGAAACGGCCGTCCCGACCCCGCCGCCCGCCACAAGCTGCTGGATGCCTACGGCCCGGAGCGCGCCGCCGCCATTGAAACCGTGCTGCGCATGATCCGTACCGGCAACCTGCTGGGCAATTCCACCGACTGGCTGCTGTTCAAGCTCACTTTGGGCTGCCTGGGTGCAGGTTGACAAATTAGCCCTGATGCCTGATGATTGGTGCTGGAATTCTCAAGACGTTTGGACGATAGAGGCGCATGTTGCAGAAGGAACACAGCACCAATGGCCGCCCGGCCGCACCCCCCAAGCCCACAGCCGGCGAACCAGACGCCCCTTTTCACGTGGGCTGTCCCTATTTTGCCCTGCTCGACGATCCCGACACCTCCCTCCTTTTTCCCTCTTCCATGGGGTGCTGCCACCGCGCCATGCCCCCTTCTCCCGTATTTCTGAACCATCAGGAGACCCACTGCCTGACGGCGCGCCACAAGGGCTGCCCCGTCTACCTGAAGCCTGGCCCGCTGCCCACCAGCCTGCGCGGGCAAGCTATGGAGCAGCACGACGGGCACAGGTGGGGTGCGGTAATCCTGGCTGTGGCCGCCCTGTTGCTAATTGTCGCGCTGGCCGCCGCCTGGGGCAGCGGCCTGATTAACCTGAACACCTTGACTGGCGGCCAAACGGATTCTGCGGAGCCGCGGGCTGCGGCTATTTTGCCCACCACCACGACAACGGTAACCCGCGCGGCAACGGCCGTTGCGCATACTGCACCACCCGCCACAGAAACGGCCGTGCCCGAACCAACCCAACCCTTACCTACCGGAACAACTTTTCCGACGCCAACCCCCGCTCCGCCCGCAACCGTGACCCCCATACCCACCACAGAACTACCTCCCACCTTTACTCCGCCGCCGCCGCCACCTCAGGCAGTGGTCAATGCCGCACCCGTCAACCTGCGCACCGGCCCGGACATTTCCTACCCCATTTTGGGCACTCTCGATGAAGTGGACTCTCGTTACGACATTGTGGGCCTGCTGGACCGCGGCGGCTGGTGGCAAATTTGCTGCGTTGCGGGCGAGACAGGGTGGATTACCGATGAGGGCGTGACGATTGCCGGCGAAACGGAGGGCGTGCCTTTGGTGCCTCCGCCAAATCCGCAGGTGCTGGTCCAAGCCGAACGGCTCAACGTGCGCAGCGGCCCCAGCACAGAATTCCCCGCCACGGCTGTGGTTGCTGCCGGAGCCATTTTTGACATTGTTGGCCGCCTGAACGACGCTACGTGGTGGCAAATTTGCTGTGTGGAGGATGACCTGGCCTGGGTCATTGCCGAAGGCGTCACCGTGTGGGGACTGGTCGATTTAGTACCCGTCGTAGCTGCTCCTCCGCCTCCTACTCCTACCCCGGAGCCGACCAACTAACCAACCAACCAACTTCCTAGCCCACCTTCACCGCAAACACCTGATCGTAATCGACTTGCCAGACCAAGGTTTGCACTTCGCTGAAACCCACCTCTTGCAGCAGCGCCTCAAACTGTCCCGTGTCTCGATACCGTCCCAGAAAGGTTTTGGCTTCCCAGCCGCGCCGCCGCGTGACCATGAGCACGCCGCCGGGGCGTAAAACGCGAGCCATTTCCCGCAGGGCATCTACGTCGGAAGGGAAAAATTCCAGCGATTCCAGGCAGGACACGGCGTCAAAGCTCTGCGGTGGAAAGGGGAGGGGTACGGCCGTTCCCTGTACCAATGCCGCCCGATCCCCGAACCCAGCCAGCTTCTCCGCCGCCAGGGCCAGCATTTTTTGCGAGGCGTCCAGCCCCACCAAACGGCCATGAAAAGTGGGCTTTTCCAGCACAAACCAGGGCAGCCGCCCTGTACCCGTGGCCACATCTAAAATGCGGGGGCTGGGGATGGCAGCCAGTTTTTGCAGAAACGGCCGTACCACAAAAAGTTCCTCTGCGGCCGCCTCATACGCCTTAATGTTATCGTAGCGGTGGGCGGTGACGTCATACATCCACACCACGAAGCGCCGCCCCAGGTACAGCCCCTCGGTGATGACCAGCAGCCAGTAGAGCAGCGCCCCTACCAGCAGCAGACCCAAAATTGCCCCAAAAATCCACGTCATTTGTGTGATAGTTTGATAGTGTGCTGGTTTGATAAATTACTGGTTGGTTAGTGAGCGGGGTTGGATAACCAACCAACCATCCATCCAACTTACCAACAAACCAACCCCTTTACAAATACCCTTCCTGGCGCAGCCACGCTTCCGTGCGCCGCATTCCTTCCGCCAAATCTACGCGGGGCTGGTACCCCAAAAGCTGCTCCGCTTTGGTCGTGGGGAAAACAGCATTGCTGGTTAAAAAGCGCACCCGCTGCGGGTTAAGGGGTAGGCCGAGGTGAAAAAGGCTGTTAACCCAGGCCAGCAGACGCGCGCCCCACAGGGGAATTTGCCGGGGCCGCCGGCCGCACATCTGGCTGTAAAAACCAAAAAAGGTGCGCCAGTTAATTACCGGATCGGAAAAATTGAAGGCTTCGCCAACCGCTTTTGGCTGTGTAGCCGCCAGCAGCATGCCGTCCACGAGGTTGTCAATGTATACGGGCCAGGCATGGCCGTGCCCACCGCCAAAGAGGACCGGCGTGCCCTTTTGCACAAACTGCAGCATCTGCACGCTCCAGCCTTGCGCGCGCGGCCCGTACACGAGGGCGGGGCGCACCACCGCCAGGTTTACCCCCAGCTCTTTAGCCAGGGCAACAGCGCGTAATTCACCCTGCGCTTTGGTACGGCCGTATAGGTCATTGGCCGTGCTCGTGTCCAGGGGATGATCCTCATCCACCTGGGGGCGCTGCGGCAAGCCATAGGATGCAATGGAGCTGACGAGTACCAGGCACGACACGCTCGCCGCGGCTGCCAGCCGCACCATCATTTCGCTGGCCGTCACGTTCATGGCCATGGCGTCCGCTTCCTGGTCCTGCACGCGCCCGCCGCCTAGCCAGGCGGCTACGTGGAAAACCACCTCTTGTCCCTGTACCAGCTCCCGCATGCGGTGGCTGTCCAGCAGGTCAGCTTGCTGTAACTGCACGCCCAACTCTTGCAAAGCGACCGCCTTTTGCAGGCTGCGCCCGCTGCCGGTGACGACAGCCCCTTCCTCCACGGCCAGCCGCTCGGCCAGCCGCCCGCCAATGAAGCCGGTGGCCCCGGTAACCAGTACCTTTTTGTCTCGTAATGCGTGATTTGTAATTGACATGGGCGGGATTGTAACCGGTAATGGATAATTGTGCCGATAGCCATTCGGGTTAGAAAATCCGTGCTATAATCGCCCCCGATGATTTTTTTGTGGGTGGTTTGATAGTGTGATAGTTTGATGGTTTGTTAGGGAATTGGCGCTTCAGTAAGCCAACTAACCAACCAACCAGCCAACTAACCAACCAACTAGCTAACCAACTTACCAACCAACTTTAGAAATTATGTCTACTACTTTTGCTGCGGTTGATGTGGAAACGACCGGCTTCGATCCGGAGCGCGAAGCCATCATTGAAGTGGGGGTCATCGTCTTTCGTGAGAACGACATCCTGGAAGAATTCACCTCATTGGTGAATCCGGGGCGCGATGTGCCGCCGGAAATTACGCGCCTGACGGGCATTACCCAGGCTATGGTGGATGAAGCCCCGACCATGTTTACGCTGCGTTCGCGGTTACGGCCGTTGCTGGGCAGCCACGTCATCATCGGCCACAACGTGGACTTTGACCTCGGTTTCCTCAACGCCGAGCGCCTGGGCGTGGGCAACCACCGCCTGGACACCATTACCCTGGCCTCTATTCTCGTGCCCGAAGCGGGCCGCTACGGTCTGGACGCCCTGGCCCGCCACCTGAAACTGCCCGACGCCGACAGTGGGCAGGACCACCGCGCCCTGGCTGACGCTGAGCAGACCGTGGAGCTGTTCCTGGCCCTGAAAGAGCGCGCCCTGGCTCTGGATTTAGACCAGCTCGAAGAAATCGTGCTAAACGGGCGGCGCATTGGCTGGCCGGAAACCCTCTTCTTTGAAGAGGCTCTGGCCTTAAAAACCCGCGATGCGTTCAGCAGTGGCCCCCGCCGCCCGCGCGGCGCGCCCCTGTTTACCCCGCCCAAGCTGGATGGTCGTGTGCTGGCCCCAGCGGAAACGCCGGCCATGCTGGACGTCAATGCAGTTGTGGGCATGCTGCAGCCCGGCGGGAACTTCAGCCGCGCCTTCGCCGGGTTTGAGCACCGCCCGCAGCAGGTGCAAATGCTGGAGGCGGTGACGACGGCTTTCAACCAGGGGCAGCACCTGCTGGTCGAGGCGGGCACGGGCACGGGCAAGAGTGTCGCTTACCTGCTGCCGGCTGCGTTTTGGGCGTATGAAAACGGCCGTCGCGTGGTCATCTCCACCAACACCATCAACCTGCAAGACCAGCTCATCAACAAAGACATTCCCGAACTGCAAAAAGCGCTGCCCTTCGAGCTGCGCGCCGCCGTGCGCAAAGGGCGCAGCAACTACCTGTGCACGCGCCTGTTCCAGCAGATGCGCCACAACGGCCCCAGCAATGCCGACGAGATGGTGATGTTTGCGCGCATTTTGCTCTGGCTGCCGCACACGCAAACCGGCGACGTGGCCGAACTTGTGGTGCGCACACCGGGGGAGCGGCTGGTGTGGCAGCGGCTCAATGGCGACAATGCCGTCTGCACCATGGAGCATTGCGCGGCCACCAACTGCCCGCTGCATCTGGCCCGCCGCCGCGCCGAGCTGGCGCACATTGTCATCGTCAATCACGCCCTGCTGCTGTCTGACGTGGCCAACGGCGACCACATTTTGCCGGAATTTACGGATCTGATTATGGACGAGGCGCATCATCTGGAAGCGGCCGTTACCGATGGCCTGAGCTTTCGTGCCGACAAGCGCTTTTTTGAGACGGTTTTGGATGAGGTGGTAAAGCCCCGGTCTGGGCTGCTGGCGGATGCGCAAACGCCGTTTCCACCGGCGCCCCCCCCGTCATCAGCGAGCAGTTCAACGGCATCGTGGAAGCCATTCGCCGCGAGGGGCAGTTGGCGGCCATTCGCCTGGAAGAGTTCTTTCAGACCCTGGCTTTCTTCTTGGAGGATCACGTGAACCCCCGCGCCCAGTTTGCCGAGCAAATCCGGCTGCTGCCCGGCGTGCGCGCCCAACCCAACTACGACGAAGTGGAAATTAGCTGGGATAACCTGAACAAGCAGCTCAAAGCCATTGCCAAAGGGTTTGCCAAATTGTCCGAGGCCATGGCCGAACTGGGCGACATGCACGACCTGGAAGAGGGCGAAGATTTGCGGCTCATGCTAAATAACATGCCACCGGCTGGAAGAAACTCGCCAAAACATGCACGCCATCATCTCTGCCCCCAGCGAGGAGATGATTTACTGGGTTGAGGTGTACAAAGATCGCATCTCGCTGCACGCTGCACCGCTCTTTGTCGGGCCGCTGGTGGAGCAGCACATCTTCAACGAGAAAGAGACCGTCATCCTTACCTCGGCCACGCTGCGCACGGCCGGGCCAGACGCCCGCGAAGAGCCAACCTTTGGTTACCTCCGGGAGCGCCTGCACGCTGGCCACGCGGACGAATTGGCCGTTGGCTCCCCCTTCGACTACAAAAACAAAACCCTTCTTTACCTGGTCAGCGACATGCCGGAACCCAACCAGCCCGGCTACCAGCGGTACGTTGGAGGAGGCCATTGTGGATGTGGCTACAGCGCTCGGCGGGCGCACCATGGTGCTCTTTACCTCTTATGGGCAGCTCCAGCAAACGGCCCGCGCCGTCGAAGGAGCGCTGAACGATGCCGGGATTACCACGCTGGCCCAATCGAGCGGCGCTTCGCGGCAGCAGCTTTTGGCGCAGTTTAAGCAGCCGGACAGCCGGGCGGTGCTGCTGGGCACGCGCTCTTTTTGGGAAGGGGTGGACGTGCCGGGACCGGCACTGCAGGCGGTGCTCATCGCCAAGCTGCCTTTTGATGTGCCCTCTGATCCGATTTTTGCCGCCCGCTCGGAGACGTTTGACAATGCCTTTTTTGAGTATTCAGTTCCCGAGGCGGTGCTGCGCTTTCGCCAGGGGTTTGGCCGCCTCATCCGCCGCCAGGATGATGAAGGGGTGGTGGTGATTTTGGACAAGCGGGTGCTGACCAAGCGTTACGGCCGTTTCTTTCTCGAAGCCCTCCCCGAATGCATGGTCCTGCGCCAGCGTGTAAGCCGCCTGGGCGAATTAACGCTTCGTTGGCTTAACCGCGACCAAAAATAGCCTACAATGCGGTACGATTGGGCCATAGCCCAAAGATATTGGTTCCCCCTAAAATTAAAAAGTTAACGTAACCGTTTAGACCTGCGAAGCTCAACCACAGGGCCATGGCCAAAAACTGGTGAAAATCCCGCAGGTCTCCAAAAAGACTGAACGCTTTCAACTTAATAAATTAGGGCGTAAGTTTTTTTAGATTAGGAGGCATATTTTGAACAGTTCAAAAACACGTATTCGCTTTTTTCTGCTGCTTATGCTGGTCATGAGCCTGGTTTTGGTCGCCTGTGGCGGCAACGAAGAAAGTACGCCAGAAACTGAAACCGCCAGCGAGCCAACGAACGTATCACCGACTGAGCCACCCCCCACTTTGACCCCGGCGCCCACCAGCACCCCCGAGCCGACGGCGACACCCGAACCCACGGCTACGCCGGATCCCGTTGCTGGGTTTGCCACCTTCGAAGCGCCAGACGCTGGTGTCACCATGCTGTACCCCAGCGAGTGGTTCACCGAAAACATGTTTGGCTTTTTGCTCTTTGCGTCCAACGAAGAATTGATCGATGCACCGGATCCCGGCGAAGAGGGCGGCATTGTCCTGCTTGTGGCCGCCGACACGGCCGAATTCGAGACCGACGACCCGGCCGAAGCTATCGATCAAGCCATTGCTGAGTTTGACCTGGGTGAGGATGTGGAATTAGTCTCAGGTCCAGATGCCATCACCGTAAACGGCCTGGAAGGCTCAAAAGCAGTGGTCCATGCCACCAGCGACAATGACACAGCTCTGTCAGCCCTGGTGGCCATCCTTATTGGCGGTGACCGCAGCGCCATATTCTTTGGCGTGACCCCGCAAGAAAGCGAAGCGGAGTACCTGCCCACTTTTGAGGCGATGTTGAACACGGTGGAACTGAGCGCCCCAGTGGTGACGACGCCGGAAAATGGTGGGGCGGACATATCAACGCCCAGCGGCATTGTGGAATATGGTGAGACGGCGGCAGGGTCACTGGTAAGCGCTGACGAAACGGCCGTGTGGGCCTTCCGGGGCAGCGAGGGCGACCTGGTTTCCGTGACCGTGACGCCTCTCTCCGACGATTTCGACCTGGTCATTGACGTCCTCGACGCCGATGGCCAATCGCTTATTGGCGGTGAGATGGACAGCTCTTTTGGTGAAGAAACGGTGACGGACATTGTTTTGCCTGCCTCTGGGCAATACTTTGTAGCTGTAAGGGGCTATGAAGGCAGCATGGGCGACTACGAACTGCTGGTGTCGTCAGGTTCAGGTGGCTCCGGTGCGATTACTCCCCCGGCGGGCGACGTTTTGGGCTTTGGCGAAGTAGGCACGGGCACTTTAGCCGACGCCGGCACGCAAACCTGGAGCTTCTTTGCCGAAGCTGGAGATGTAGTCGACGTTACCGTGGCGCCGCTGGATGAGGACTTTGACGTGGTGGTTGACGTGCTAGACAGCGTGGGCTTCTCCATCCTGGACGAAGGCGAACAGGATAACTCCTTTGATACCGAGTACATTCGCGTTTTGTTCATCGAGGAAGAAGGCTATTACACCGTGGCTGTGCGCGGCTACGAAGGGGCTACCGGCAATTACGAAGTGCTGGTGGATGAGTCCTTGGGCCGCCTGCCGGGCAGCATTGTCTTCGCTGCCGACACGCTGGAAGAAGGTGAGGAACACGCCTTCCCCTTCACGGCGGGTGAAGGCGAGACGGTGCGTATTTACGTGAAACCTGATTTTGGCACGGACGTGGTTGTCGGCCTTTACAACGATGACACGGATGAGTTGATTGAAGAGGTGGACAATACCACCGGCTTTGAGGAACTCATTTTCACTTCGCCAGAGTTGGCCAATTACTATTTTCAGGTATCTGGGTTTGAGGGCAGCACTGGTTACTATGAGGCCACGGTGTTGGCTGGCGACCTGGCATACTTGGAGGTGGCGGGCGGAGATAGCGTTTACGGCCGTTTTCGGGGCAGATGGGTTGATCGAATACTTCATCAGAGCCGAGGCTGGCGATACCCTGACCGTTTCCGTCTCCTCTGACGAGGATACCGACATCGTGCTTTCCTTCAGCGACCTGGACGACAATATCCTGGCCGAAATTGACGACGCCTTCTCCGGCGAAGACGAAGTGCTGACCTACACCTTTGACGCCGAGGTGTTGGCCATCATTTCTGTCTCCGACTTTTTTGGCGGGCAGGGTAAATTCTTCATGGACGTTACCCTTGAATAGAGGTTTTATCTTTGTAGAAACATTGCGCATTTGAGCAACAAATAAAAAGAGCTGCCAGGTTCAGGCCCGGCAGCTCTTTTCATTTCTCTTTATTGCAGCCTTGCAAATTTTAGACCTGCGAGGTTTATACCTCTGGTGTGAAGTTGACAAAATCGTCAAAAAACCTCGCAGGTCTTATCTGGAAAAAGACATAACGCCATTGTCCAGCTCGTTATTGCAGCGCCTACTCTTCGACGATGGTGAACAGCAGCCCTTCCGAACGGCCGAATACTTCAGGGAAGAATTCTTGCCGCGCTGTGGCGGGCATCACCTGGAAGGCGCCGGGGATGCTGGCCTGCAAAGTGTAGGTGTACTGGTAAGTGCCCGCGGGCAGGAACTCGGCAAAGAACACCACCTGCTCGTCGCGGAACTCGGTGCGGTTGAAGTACCACCAGCCCCAATAGCCGTAGCGGTAATCTTCATCCGTGCGCTGGAAGGTGGGTCCAGCCCCCAAAGCGCTGGTGTCCAGGTTGGGGTCGATGGCCTCAGCGCCCGCCGGAATGGGGTCGCGCACCACGGCGTAAAGCAGGTCATTGGGGGCAATGATGGTCAGCTCCACCCGCACCTGCTGCCCGGCAGAAATCTCGCTGATGGGTTCACAGCTTTCCGTTTCGGGGTCGCAGGCGGCGTCGTAGTAAGCCCTCTGCACCGTAATGCCCCGGCTGACGGCGCTGACGCTTTCGGCCAGCAGGAAGCTGTCCAGGTGCATGGTGTAGTAGAGACGGCCGTTGCCATCCCCATGGCGGAACTCAAAGAAAGTTCACGGCATCGGGGGCCAGCTCGCGCAACGGAACGGCCGTGGCTTCTGTCACCGTCAGGTTATCTTGGCGTGAAGGTACCCTGAATTTCCGGCTGCAAGTTCACCGCCAGGGTGTAATCAAAGTTCGCTTCCAGTTCGCCCGTGGCGGCCATCCAGTTGGTCAGCGCCAGAATGCTCCACGCCGTTTCGTGGGAGGTGGACCAATGTTGGGCCTGCCGCGCCACCATCAGCCAGCGCACCGCGCCCGGCAGCAGGTTGTTTTGCGGCTGCGCGCGCACCAGGGCATCAATGATGATGGCCGTGTTGCGCACGTCGCTTTCCAGATTGCCCCAGTAAGGTCCATCAGGCGTCTTCCCAATGGGTGCCGGTGGCGCTGAGGATGGCGCTGTCGTTCAGGTCATTTAGCAACAGCTCCAGGTTATCCGGGTTGGAACCCAGGTCATAGTAGATGTTGGCCAGCAGCGCCTTGGCATAGGGGCTCAAGAAGTCCCGCTGTTCGTTGACGTACTGGTCGTACAGGTCAGAATAATCGGCGTCAAGCAGGTGCATCACGTAGAGGAAGAAGACCTGGCGGTTGGCATCGGAAACTGGCGTGTATCCTTTCGGTTCCGTCAATTCCCCATCCAGGTAGCGCGCCGCGTCGCCGATGACCCGTGGCGGGATGGCATAGCCCGCGTCCCGCGCCTGCACCAGCGCAAACAGGACGTAAGCTGTCAGGTAATCATTACGTTCGCCACTGTAGCACCAGCCCCAGCCGCCGCCCGGCAGCGCCAGGTCGGCAATGCGCCCGATTTGCTGTGGAATGAGTGTGTCGAGCCGGCTTTGCAGCCCGGCGTCGCCCAGGTTTAGCTCGCCCAGGGCGCGGGCCGTCACCGCATTCGGCAGCAGCCGGTCGGCCACGGCGTGAGCGCAGGCTGATTCGTAGGGCCATTCCTCTTCCAGGTAGTTCAGGCTGTCCAGCAGCGCCGCCGCCAGCGACGGGCTGAGGGTAACGTCGACGGCGCCGCGGCGCAGGTCGGCGTTGGGCGGCACCAGCACGGCTTCAACCTGGCGCCCTTTCTCCTCCACCACGCCGGAACTGCCCACGATATCTTCGGCATCGTAGCGGTAGACGGGAATGACGTTGTCCGGACCAACGCCAAAGGTAGGCTTGGTGGCGTCGCGGAAGCCACCCCCTTCAACGCGGAAGGTCAGGTCAGCTTCAGTTACGTCCTCCACCGTCATCTCCCAACGCACCAGGGAACGGCCGTTGGCGGGCACGGTGACAATTTGGTCGGCGGGGCTGTCGGCCAGCCCGGTTTCTGCCAGGCTGACGGTGGCCTCGATGGCGCTGGCGGTGTTGTTGTTGACGATGGCCCCAATCTGCACCACGTCACCAACGGTGAAGAAGCGCGGCGTGACGGGGCGAATGAGCAGGGGCAGGGTGACGACGATGTCGGTGCTGCTTTGGCCGACCAGTGTGTTATCGGTGACGGCCTTGCTGCTCAGCCGCCAGGTGGTTAGGCTGTCGGGCAGGGGGATTTCGACCTCTGCTTGGCCGTTTTCGTCGGTGAGCAGCGTGGCCTGCCAGTAGGCGGTGTCGGGGAAGTCGCGGCGCACGCGTTCTTCTTCATCACCCACGGCGCGGCTCAGGGCTTCTTCGGCCACGTCGCCGCCGCCGCCGCCAAAGCCGCCGCCTTCAACGGGCAGCTCTGCTTCCAGCCCTTCACCGGAAATGAAGAGGCCGCCGCTGGTCTGGCTGTAGAGTGGCTGGGCCTGGTAGAAGGCGTCTTGAATGGTCGGGGCATTGTCCGCCTTCAGGGTGAGCACAGCCAGGTCTACCAGGGCAAGGGAGAGGTTGGCCTGGACGGGATTGCCCTGGTAGTCGGTGACGCTGATGTCGTAAACGGCCGTTTCCCCAGGGGTGAAGCTGTCATTTTGCGGCTTCAATTCCACGTTCAGCACCAGCTCCGCCGGGGATACCTTGAGTTCGGCCATGCCCAGACGGATGTCGGCGTAGGGATTGTCGGCGCCGGGGGTCACAGGCTTAACGGCCGTAACTGTCACAAACACGTTGGGCGCGTAGCTGGCGGGAATGGGGATTTCCAGAATGTCGCTGCTTGCTTTGCAGGGTGATGACGCGTTGTTCGATCAGGCGGCCGCGCTCGATCGTCAGCCATGCCTGTACTGGCCCCGCAAAGGGGGACTGCACCAGGATCTGCGCTGTGTCGCCAGGCTGGTAATCTTGCTTGTCAGCCACCAGCTCCATACGCCGTTCGCGGGGGTCGCTGCGCCAGCCGACGAAGCTGCTGCTGTCCACTGCCCACAGGTAGTGCTGCTGGTTTGCTGGCGTCCGGTGCTGTCGGTCACGGTGGCCATGGCGATGTAGGAACCGCCAAACTCCGGTGTAAAGCTGGCGGTGGCTCGCCCCTGGCCGTTGGTGGTCACCTGTACGCGGGCGACTTCTGTGTCCACCGGCTCCCAAATAGTGCGGTAGAAACCGAAGTCCGCACTGCGTTGCCGCTGCCACTGCCGTTCGTAGAAAATGACCTCGACGGGCTGATTGCCCACAGTTTGCCCTTCCCAATTGACGCTAATGAGGTCTACGGCCGTTTCTTGTCCGGCGCTGGTGACGTAATCAGCTGGCTTAACGCCGACGTAAGCATTGGCGGCGTGGAAGGTAACGCTGGTGCGGCTGCTGACGGGGAAGTTGGAGAGGTCTTGCACGTTGGCCTCAACGGTTACGGTGCGGCTGCCAACCTCTACGTCCCGCAGTAGGTCAGCGGGCAGGGTGATGACGAGACGGCCGTTGCTGTCTGTCTTACCCTCGCCGCCGATCAGGTAGTTGCCCGCCTCGCCACCCCCGCCGGGGATAGGACCAAAGTCGCGGTAGAAAAAGTTGGCGTTATCGCCATAGCTGTAGTAAGGGCCAGGCACATTGAGGAAGTAACTTTGTTCAGAGATAGACCAGTTAACCGTCAGATCGGCCGCCGGACCACCAAAGAAGTAGCTGGCCTCCACGGTGACCTCCACTTCTTCGCCGCGCAGCGCTTCGGTTTGGGAAGGCGTCACGCCTACCAGAAATTCCGGGCGGCGGTATTCGGCTACGGTGAACTGGCGCGCGGTGTCGTAGTTTTGGTCGCGCATGCTGAACTGGTACGTGCCCAGGGGCACGTCATCGGGCAGCACGTAGCTGCCGTCGAAAGTGCCGTCGGGGTTAAGGCTGAAGTTTAAGCTTTCGTTGAGGCTGTTTTCTTCAAAGTAAAAGGCAGGCGCCAGGTCAACGCGCACGTTTTTGGGGCCGGGCAGAAAGTAACGGCCGTAATTGGCGTCGCGCACAATGCCCTTGTAGTAGATCGTGTCCCCCGGCCGGTAAATGGGCCGGTCGGTGTAAATGTAAGCGAAGGTGGGCGTTGGTGGGTTGTAGGCGACGTTCAAGCCAAATTCCCAGGGGGAAATGCCCTGCATCCCAACTACTGCTGCCAATGCCGAAGCCGACTTCGCCGGGCTGGTTGCTGACGACGGTGACACCGCGCAAGATAATCGGGGCGGGTATCGCGGGTGAAATTGGCAAAACCATTGTTGTCGGAAACGGCCGTGCCAATTTCCACGCCGCGCACGTTGTATAGAACCAGGCTGAGTCCGGAGACGGGCTGCCCGCAGGCAATGTCCGTCACCCACACGTGTATTTCGCCAAACATCTCTTTGACGACGAGGTTGGTATCGCCGAGGATGAGCAAATTGCGCTGATTTTGCCAGTAGCGGCGTCTTGCGGTCAATTTCCGGTGCGTCCACACTGAGCAGATAGACGCCGGTGGGCAGCGTGCCGCCATCGGCCAGGGAAACGGTCGTGACGCCATCTGGTCATCCAACTTCAGGTGACCAGGTTTGCAGCGTCTGGGCGTGGGCCGGTAATCGTGCAAATTATAAGGATCGATTACCAGGTTCAGGGGCAGCCCCAAGTTGTAAAGGGCCAGGTTCAGCTCCGAAACGTTGCGGTTGACGATCTCTACCTGGGTGGTGAAGCTGGTGCTGAGCTGGCTGATGCGCTGCGGCAGATTGAAAGAGGCAATGGGATCGAAGTCGGGGGTGTGGAAGCCAGGCGTAATCCTGCCCCAGGGTGTTACCATAGGGATCGGCGGCGTCACCGGGCAGGTAATGCGGTATATTCGGTGTTCCGATCCAGTGCAAATCTAAGGTAAAGTTGGTAATCGACATCGTCAAAGATAGTAATTGACGCGGCGTGGTTCGGGATCGATGGGGATACGGCCGTCCATGGTTTCCCAATCCATCGGCGAGGCAAAGCTGAATGGAGACGCCGCGCTGCCAGCGGTCGGCTCGCTGTTCTTGAGCCGGCTGGTGGAAACGACGGCGGGGAAGGGCACGGTGGTGAAGCCGCTGATCGTGTCTCGGCCAGACTGGCTTCGCCGCTGGCTGACCGCGCGCCGGTCACGCCAACCTGGTAATTGGTTTCCAGTTCCAAACGCTGGCGGGGCGTGATGGTGAGAACGCGGTCGTCGTCGCTCCATTGGTAGTTCAAACTGGCGGTATTGGACGCTGTGCTGCGGCAGGGAAACGGCCGGCTTCTGTGCTGGCGCGCTCCATGGGCATGTTAAAGGTGATGGTGATTGGGCCGTCTGGATCAACCAATTCAGCTGCCATTGGCGGCGGATCAATGGCCGACGACGCTGGGCCGCAGAGTCGTAAACTGCCAGTCGTAATCATCAGCCAGCAGGCCGCCGGTGATATCTTCCAAACCGGCGGTTATCTGGGCGCGGTAAGTCGTGGCTCCCGCGAAGGGATGTTCGGGCACAAAGCGATAAATGCTGGTGGAGACCCATTCGCCGCTGCCAGGGACGGCCGGATCGAAGTGTTAGCGGCTGGGGTAATTCGGCTTGCTGGCCGGTGCTGACCAGCGGCACAACGGGGCGGTTGAACAAAACGGTGATAGCGCCATCTGTCTGCACTTCGGCGACCCCGTCGCCGGGGATCACCTGGCTGACTTCCAGAAAGCCGACGGTCTGCACCTGGAAGATCAGCGCCGCCTTGTAGGGATTGGCCGTTTTCACTTGCTGCGCCTTCGTTGATGCGCACACGGTAGCTGCTGCTGCCGTTTCAGGCTGCTGCGCGGCGTGAAGACCAAGGTGTCGGCACGCGGCCAGGTGAAACTGCCGGAAACGGTGCGGGTCGTCAGAAATGGCAAAGGCAGCCTCGACGGATTCCTGTATCCATCGGTTGGTCAAAGCGGACGGTGATGGCGCCGTCCAGCAGGGATTCTTCGCCGGGAGCGGGGCTGCTGTAGACGACTTGGGGCGGCCAGTCGATGTCGGCCGGGTCGAGGCGGAAATGGGGGCAGTGGGTTGGGGAACGGCCGTTGCTGCCGCCGGTGGGGTTGCTTCGGTGGGCAGAACCGTGGTGGGCATGGCCGTAGGCAGCGGCTGGTCAGGCTCCTCGTCCCGGCGGCAGGCTGTTGCCACCAGCAAGCTAAGCAAGAGCAGCAGTAAAAATTTTAATAATCGTGACTTACGCATGTTGTTTGGTATCTCCTGTTTTCCGCCTTCCCCGTAAAGGTGGTGTTTTGGGGAAAGGCAAAGCATCTTAATTGGGATTCAGTGGATTATTTTGCCAGACCAATGAAAGGGAATTTTTCCACTTTTCCACACTTGCACTATAGCAAAATCTCCCTCAAATGCACAAGTGGCGCGGTCGGCTTCGCAGGTGCTTCGGTGGGTGATGGTGTGGAAACGGCCGTTTCCTGAGAAAAAGGTCGTTGACAATCAGCCTGGGCCATGCTATGGTTTGCACGGATTAAATTGTAGGAGAAAGGCAACCTGTCCCATAAAGAAGCATGAATCATCAACATCTTCCATCGTTAGTAAAAGGCAAATCTGACATCCGCAATCAGGCGGTTGCAGTGACTGATTCCCCACGTCTTCCCTGGCGTGGGTTTGTTTTTGCTAGCTGGGCTCGTTTTTGGAGCTTCTTTTTTGGCTGCGAGAAGCCATTCCTCCCTTACAGGATAATCCCTGGCAGATAGACACCAGGGTCAGGGCAGAAGGGCGAGGAATGGCAACATCCTCGCCCTTTTTGGTTTCAGGCGCATGGAGACAGAAAATTGAAGATTACAGGCCATTGGCCAGCAGGAGGTTATGGATGACTATTGTGGCATTTCAGGGCGAACACGGAGCGTATTCCGAGGAAGCCATTCGCCAGCATTTCGGCGATGAGGTAGAGACGCTGCCCTGCCGCGCCTTTGAGCATATATTTGAGGCAGTGGTGGACGGCCGTTCCACGTTGGGGGCAGTGCCGGTGGAAAACTCGACAGCAGGGAGCATCAATAAAGCATTTGATCTGTTGCTGGACCATGACCTGAAGGTGCACGGCGAGATTTTGCTGCGGGTGCGGCACAATTTGCTGGCGACGCCAGGCCACGCTGCGCAAATTACCCATGTGCGCAGCCATCCGCAGGCTTTGGCCCAGTGCGAAGAGTACCTGAACCGCCATGGGTATACGGCCGTTCCCTGGTACGATACCGCCGGCAGCGCTAAAGACCTGGCCGAAAAACCGGCCGACGGGGTCGCCGTCATTGCCAGCCGGCTGGCGGCGCAAACCTACGGCCTGGAAATTGTCGCCGAGCACATCGAAGACATGGCCCACAACTACACCCGCTTCTTTGTCATTGGCAAAGGGGAGCCGCCGCGCGCGCCCAAAAGTAAAACCAGCCTGATCTTTGCCGTACCCAACACCCCCGGCTCGCTGCTGGCCGCCCTCAGTGAATTTGCCAGCCGTGACATTAACCTGACCAAGCTGGAAAGCCGCCCGCGCCGCAACCGCACCTGGGAATACATTTTTTACGTGGATTTTGAAGGGCACTGGCAGGATGCCCACTGCCGTGACGCCCTGGTGGGCCTGCTCAACTGCGCCGCTTTCGTCAAATTGTTGGGCAGCTACCCTGCCGCTCAACCGCTGAATGGCAACGGCCGTTCCGTGGCCCAACGGGAACTCTTGCAAATTTAGCAGAGGAGCAACGGAGCAGAGGTGAACAATTCCCCCTTGCTCCCCCGCTCCCTTACCACCTTCCACAAGGAGACAATTTATCATGATCGTCGTCATGAACCCCAACGCTCTGGCTTCGCAAATCGGAGCCGTCATTGCCAAAGCGGAACAGCTTGGCTGCCAGCCTCACCCCATTTTTGGGGAAGATCGCACCGTTGTCGCCCTGGTGGGCGATCTGACCCAGGTGGTGCGCGAAACCTTTGAGCAAATGGCCGGCGTAGCCAAAGTGCTGCGCATTCAGGACCCGTACAAGCTTTCCAGCCGCAACACGCGCCAGGAAAACACCCTGGTAGAGGTGAACGGCAGCGGTGTAATTTTGGGTGGGCCGGAAATTGTGGTCATGGCCGGGCCGTGCAGCGTGGAAAGTAGGGAGCAAATCGTGGAAACGGCCGTTGCTGTCAAAGAAGCGGGGGCTAAAGTGCTGCGCGGCGGCGCTTTCAAACCCCGCACCAGTCCCTACAGCTTCCAGGGTCTGGGCCTCAAAGGGCTGGAATACCTGGCCGAGGCCCGTGCCCTCACCGGGCTGCCCATCATCACCGAAGTCATGACCGTAGAAACGGTGCCCCTGGTGGCCGAATACGCCGACATTTTGCAAATTGGCGCGCGCAACATGCAAAACTACGGCCTGCTGCAGGCCGTGGGCAAAGTGTCCAAGCCTGTGCTCCTCAAACGCGCCCTCAGCGGCACCGTCAAGGAGCTGCTCATGTGCGCCGAGTACATCATCAGCAGCGGCAATAGCCATGTGCTGGTTTGCGAGCGCGGCATTCGCACCTATGAAACCGCCATGCGCAACACCTTTGACCTGAATGCCGTGCCCTGGCTGAAGCAGCACAGCCATTTGCCCGTGGTGGCCGATCCTTCCCACGGCACGGGACTGCGCGAACTGGTGGGGCCCATGTCCAAAGCGGCCGTAGCCGCCGGGGCTGATGCCCTGATTTTGGAGGTGCACCCCGATCCGGATAATGCCGTCAGTGATGGCCGGCAGAGCCTGACTCTTGAAGGCTTTGCCCAGCTTATGCGCGAACTGCGCCGCCTGGCCGAAGCATTAGACCGCTCGATTGGGCAGCCGTTAGTGGCCGTGAATGGCAATGGGCATCATGCGTGATGCGTGAAACGTGACAATTTTTCACGCATCACGTATCAAGTTTCAGGGTAAAATTTCACTATGGCCAAACTTCATCCCGACAATCCCGACGACGCTGTTTACCCGGAGGACGCCCACTGGATGCGGTCGGCACTGGTCGAAGCGCAAAAAGCTGCGGCATTGGGCGAAGTGCCGGTGGGCGCGGTGGCGGTGTGGCAGGGGCAGGTCATTGGGCGCGGCTACAATCGCAAAGAAGACACCCATGACCCTACGGCCCATGCCGAAATCATTGCCCTGCGGGAAGCCGCGGCCTTTTTGCAAAACTGGCGGCTGATTGAGGTAACCCTGTACTGCACGCTGGAGCCGTGCCCCATGTGCGCTGGAGCCATGATCCAGGGGCGGCTGCACCGCTTGGTATACGGCGGCAAAGACACCCGCTTTGGCGCTGACGATTCTGTGGTGAGCGTCATCCGCGAAGAGGCGTTCAACCATCGCGTGGCCGTCACCGGCGGCGTTTTGGAAGAAGAATCAGTTGCACTTCTACAGGAATTCTTTAAAATGCTGAGAAATCAAGCGCCGTAGGCAATTGAAAAACTGCTCAAGTCAGCATTCAGCATTCACAATTTAGCATTTTTTGGAGAGGTGCCGGAGTGGACGATCGGGGCGCTCTCGAAAAGCGTTGTGGCCGTGAGGTCACCGTGGGTTCGAATCCCACCCTCTCCGCTGTAAAAGGACACTCATTGCGAGTGTCTTTTTTGTGCCAAGGGATTTGCGCAGTTTTTGCGGGTCTTACAGTTCACGCTTCTCGGTGACGATAACAAAACCGCCGCCAATGAAAGCATCCTGGTGCGCCCAGCTTCCGGGAATGGCTTGGGGAGCTGGCTGCTTTGCGCGGCCAACATCAATAACTTGCTTGAGTTGCAGTTCGGACTCTAGCAAACCTTCAAAGATGTCGTCCATGTAATGCCGGTATTCAATGCCGCCATCTGCGCGCCGGTAGATTTTCTGCGCGTAAGGCCGGGCAATCCGGTAATGCTGATCGTCTGCTTCCACAGAATGGGCAACTGGTTGGTAATGCTTGGTTCGATAAAGGCCATTTGGCCGCAGGACCCTGGCCACTTCGCTATAAACCTGGCGCACGTTGGGCACATAGCTGAAGGAATCAGCCTGGAACACCAGGTCAAAAGAACTGTCGTCCAGCGCGGAAAGATCGCGCATGTCGGCTTGAACGCAGGTGATGGGGTACCCGTAGTGCGCCGCTGCCCGCTGGTCACCGCGCAACTGCCCGGCCGTCAAATCCACCACGGTGACATTGGCGCCCAGCAGGCCGAAAACGGCCGTTTGCTGCCCACCCCCCGCCGCCAGGCACAGCACATCTTTGCCAGCCACGTTGGCGAAGATGATGGAGGGGGATATGCAGTCTAATGGTTCTGGCAAAGCGGCCAGTTCGCCATTGGCAAAGCGGCGCAGCAGGGACAGGTCAAGGTCGAGCCAGGGAATTGTGTAGCCAGAGCCTTTTTGCACCTCGTCTTCCCACAATTTTTGGTTGGCAACGGCCGTTTCGTCCATCATGCTATTGAAAACTCTTTACGGTTGATGAAATACACTGCTAAACACATTATAACGCATGACTTATTATGTACGCGGCACAGCCAATCCTAACTCACTCACCGTATAGCCGGGAAACACCTCGCCCAACAGCGGATTGTTGAGCCGCTTGCGCAGAATTTCGCCCAGCACGTCGCGATAGTCGGTGGTGATGGCCAGGTCTCCCGGGCCGACAAGCTGCTCGTTGTGCAGGCCGGGCCAGTTGGTATAGACGGTACGGCCGTTTATGCCCCTGCCCAGCACCATCATCATATTCCCATGACCGTGGTCCGTGCCCAGGCCGCCATTTTCCTGGGCCCGCCGCCCAAACTCCGACATGACGACCACCGTTACCTTGTCCATCACATCGGCCAGATCCTCGTAGAAAGCAGCCAATCCAGCGCCCAGTTCCGCCAACAGGCGGGCTTGCAGCCCGTCCGCACCGCCCTGGGCCACGTGAGTATCCCAGCCACCCAGGTCCACACACGCTACTTCCACCCCCACGTCAGCGCGAATGAGCTGCGCCACCATTTGCATGGCCTGGCCAAATTCCTGTTCCGGGTAGGCGCGCCCCTGGGGTTGGTAGGGCGTGCTGTTTAGCTGGCCAAGGATTTTCATGGCCGCAAAAGTTTGGCTGGCAACGGCCGTTAACAGGGTTTCATCTTGCGCATACAGCGCCTGCAGCAGGGCGGCCATCTCATCTACGCGCTCCTCCGGCCCTTGCAGGTGGTAGTCGGCAATGGATTGCAGCGCCGTGGCGCTGACCGCTCCGGCTAGGGTGGTAGGCAGCATGTCCCCCACGCCAACAGCCCGCAGCGCCGACTCGTTGCCGGTGTCCAGGGTAGCCAGGTGGCGGGCCAGCCAGCCGGAGTAATTGCCGTCGCTGGCCGCGCCGCGCTCCATCAGGTCCATAGCCTCAAAGTGGGAGCGGGTCTCGTCGGGCGAACCGGTGGCATGGATAAAAGCAGCATCGCCGGCCTGGTAAATGGCGTGCAGCGGTTCCAAAGCGGGATGCAAACCGAAAAAGCCGTCCAGGTCCAGGGTCCGGCCGTTTCTGTGACCGTTGTCGTCGGGGCGGGGAATGGCAATGGTGGGGCGCAGGTCGTAGTAACGGCCGTCGCCGTGGGGCACGACGATGTTCAGCCCATCGGCGCCGCCGCGCAGGAAAATGCAGACCAGCGTATCGCCCCGCGGGCCAACGTGCGGGTCCGCCAGGTGCAGGCGCGGCATCCAGGTGGGCAGAGCCAGCAGGCGGTTGCCAAAAAGCAGTCCACCGGCAGCTTGCAAGCTGCGCCCCAAAAAGGCGCGGCGGCTGACCTGGGCGTATTCGTTACAGTAGGTGGTTTGGGTCATGGAATATCCTTTTTCGACTTGTGTTAACAACTGATTGGAGTCAAGTGAGTTTTAGACCTGCGAGGTTTCTAACTCTGGCGCATATGGAAACACAATTGTTAAAAAACCTCGCAGGTCTTCTCCGGAAAAAATAAAAACGCCAGTGCTCAATAACTGATTCTAAAAGCTAAAAGCTAACGGCTAACTGCCTGTTTACGTCCACTGGAATGCAGGGCTGGCCAGCAGCAGGGCCACAGCGTCGCGCAGGCGCTGGCGCGTGGCGGGGTCGTCCGCCATCTCGCTGCCGACGTAAGCGGCAAGGGGCTGCGCCTCGTCCGGGGTGAGAGTGCGGCCCAGGGTAAGCCCAGCAAAAAGCGCCAGCACGGCGCTGCTGCGGCGGGCGTTGGCCGATTGCGCCAGGTCAGCCAGGGGAGCGCGGGTGCGAGGAATGCCCTGGTTGACCAGGGCCTGGGCAAAGTTCCAGCGGGGCAGCAAATTGGCGGCCCAGGCGTTCGCGGTGTCGGGATAGCCGTCGGGCGGTGGCCATTGGAAGAGAGGCTGCCCCAGCCGCCGCAGCCAGTTGCCCAACTCGCGGCTGAGGCCTACGTCGGCCCCCACCGCCCGCAGCGCCGAAACCATGAAGGTGAACGGCCGTTTCAGTTTGGGCGGCGCGGCGGCAAATTCGGCGCTCAGAAAAATGACGCGCAGCATGCTTTTAATGTCGCCATCGGTTTGCAAGAAGGTTTGGGCGACCTGGGCTACCAGTTCTGGCGGCGAGTCGTCGGCCACGAAGCGGCGCACGAGCTTGGTGGCAATGAATTCGGCCGTGGCCGGGTGCGCTGCCAGCATGGCCAGCACCTCTTCCACGTCTTTGGCCCCTTGCCCGGCAGGCAGCGTGCGGCCCAGAATGGACTTGGCCTCGTGATCGTGCTGGCTGGCCACAAACTGGAATTTACCTTGGCTGCGGCCGCGCCGTCCCACCGTCCAGCCGGTCAGGGCACGGGCCAGCTCTTGCACGTCTTGCTGCGTGTAGCCGCCGTTGACCCCCAAGGTGTGTAGTTCCAGCAGTTCACGAGCATAGTTCTCGTTAGGGTCGCCCGCCACGTTGCGCACGTTGTCCAGGTAAACCAGCATGGCCGGGCTATGGGCGGACGCGGTGAGCAAATCGCTAAAGCGGCCCAGGGCGTGGGGGCGAATGACGTCGCGGTCATCTACCAGCTTGAGGAAGGGCATGACCTCGTTTTTACGCAGGTAGATGTTGAAATGGTCTGTCCAGAAGGCCACCATGGCTTCGTAAAGCTGCCGCCGAGAGTAGATGGCCCGGACCGCCGTGGCCCAGGTCAACTCCAGGGCGGCGTCACGCTCTTCCTGCCCCAGCAGCTGGTCGATGTCCATCTGGTAGAGTGATAAGTTACGCAGGAACAGGTCGGCCGCGGTGTCTTCGATGGCGTCCGGATGGAGCTGCTGCTCCAGGTATGCTGCGAAGCCCATCTCCTGCGCCTCCTCGTAGCTGCCGGGGCGCGGGCCATACCCGGCGCGGTTGAGCAGCCGCCACAAGGGATTGCTGCTGGAGCTGCGAGGCGGCGTCAAGGTTTCGGGAAGCTGGCCTTGGGCCACCTGGCGGCCTACCGCGCTGCACGCGGTGGCGCTGGCGGCCACGGCCGTTACGCCGCCTAGCCTGAGAAAATCTCGCCGGGAAAGGGACATGGGAACCTCCGTAGTCAGCCTTGGTTGCCGCTTACTGGTTGCTGGCGGCCAGGGAAACGGCCGTTTCCGCTTCCGCCGGGCGGGGTAGCCAGTTGAGCAGAGCAAAGGAGGCCGCGCCGAGGACGGTGATGCCCATGAGGGGGGCAAACAGGAACCAGCCCACGATAGGGAACAGGCAGGCCAGTTCGTAGACGGCGGCGCCGCGCACCAGGTTCATCAATTCTGAGTAGGGTTGGGAGATGGGGGCCAGCTTTTCGCTGAGCAGGCGCACCATGCCCGCCGCGCCGATGGTGCCCAGCCCCATGCCCAAAACGGCCGTACTGATGGCCAAAAATTGGCCAGGGCCACCGCCACTGCTGAACACAAGGATGAATAGGGTGAAAACGGCCGTGACGATGAGCCCCAGCGCAAAGGAACGGCCAGGCGTGGTTTGCAGGCGCTGCTGCGCCCGCCGGGTCACCCTGGGCAGTAGCAAATTCAGCGCCACCAGCAGGCCCGGCAAACTGATTAAAATCCCGATGAGAGTGAATAAAACGATGTAAACGTCTGCCATGATTGACCTCTCTTGCCCATGATTTGGGCGCTTGGTTCCCGCAGGGGGAACGGCTTGTACTATGGGATAGTACAGGTCAATTGGCGGAAAGTTGCAACGAGAGTGTAAAAGGTTTGTAAATCCAAATCAGCGACTGCTTCCTACGCCGTCGATGATGCTATTTCCTTCATTGCGCGCAGCACCAGCGACCGGGCGCCTTGCTGTTCAGCAGTTTGGCGCGCCTGTTCGAAGCAGGCCCGGGCATCCTTGAAAGCCTCAGCAGGTTGGGGTTGTTCGCTAGCCTGCAAGCGCAGCAGCGTCCCTTTCACCCGGTAGGCTTCGGCCTGGATCCACAGTTCCCCAGTTTGCTCCCCCAGGGCCAGCGACTCGTTTACGGCTGCCAGGCCGCGCGCAATTTCCCCCGCTACCCCGCACGCCTGCGCGAATAACACCAGAAAAGTGGTGCGGTTGAGCAGCGTCCCGGTGGCGCGGTACGCTTCCATGGCCTGCTGCATCTGCGCGATGCGGTCCGCAGGTGGGTCGCCCTGCAAAACGGCCGCCCAATGCGCGGAGAACTGCGCCGCAAAAGCAAATACTTCCAACCCATATTGTTCAGCTACCCGGCGCCATCTGGAGGCAAAATCGCGCGCGGCTCCCACGTCGCCCTTCACTGCCGCCAACCAGCAGGAGCGGCCCAGCGCATAGCAAGTCGTCATCGGGTGCTGTATCTGTTCCGCTAGCTGGCGCGCCTCTCGGCCGCGCTGGTCCGCTTCTTCAGGAAAACCCAGCAGCCACAGGCACTCCGCCAGATAGGCCCGCGCCACCACTGCCGGGGCCATGCCATACTGCTGCGCCAGACGGTGCTGCTGCGCGACGTTGGTCTCGGCGGCGGCTTCCTCCAGCAACCGCCGCGCCTGGACGAATTTACCCTGATAAAAGGGGCTAACCTGAAGGCGGGCCAGCGCCAGCAAATCAGGATCGCCGGCCTGCTGCGCCAGGCGCAACAGCCGCGCACAAAGTTTATCCACTTCGGCGTGCTCCGACCGGCCCGCGCGGAAGATAGCCAGCAGCCACAGCGCGGGGACAAGCTGGGCGCTATCGTCCAGGTTGGCGCACAATTCCTGGGCGCGGGCGTAGGCCACGGCCATTTCCGGCGGCGCCCACCCTTTCACGGCCGTGAGCGCCGGTCCCAAACTGAGCTGCAAATCGAGTTCCTGGCGGTCCCGCTCCGGCGTTTCAGGGAGCGTGGGCAGCAGCTCCAGGGCGCTGTAGAAGTGGGCGATGGCTTCCTGGTTGGCCGACAGGCGCTGCGCGTTTTTGCCGGCCATGGTGTAATAAAGCACCGCCTTTTCAACCATGTGGGCGGCCGCAAAGTGGCGCGCCAGGGCGTGGACTATTTCCGGAAACCGGGCCAAATTGGGCTGGTAAAATGCCTCTAGCTTACTGCCTACCAACCCGTGCAGGCGCGCTTTTTCCACCAGGTCCAGTTGGTGGTAGAGATAAACCTGAAACAGCCCGTGCCGGAAGTGGTATATCGCCAGGTTTTCTCCATTGACAGGTCTTATGGATTGCGCCGCTACGAGCTGGTGCTGCCGGCACGCTTCCTGGCTCAGCAGGCTGCATACCTGCGCCGTTTCTTGCTGCACGACGGCCGCCACCACCTCGGCCGTAAATTGTTCCCCTTCCACGCTGGCCACGCTGAGCGCTTCCCGGCAAGGCGGGGATAAATGGCTGATGTGGCGGGCAATCACCGCCTCGATGCGCGCCGGCAGGTTGCGCCAGTTCAAATTCGACCCCTCCACCCAGCATCCCTGGCTGTCGCGCTGAATCTCGCCGCGCAGCTGCATTCCCCGCAGCAGTTCAGTGGTGAACAGGGGGTTGCCGGAGGTCCGGCGCTGCAGGAAAGTGCGGAACTCCCGGCTCAGATGATTCGGCTCGCTGTCCAGCCAGGCGTCTACAAAGTCGCTTCCGGTGCTGCGCATCAGGTCGATGTGCACGTCGCCATAGGCTCGCTGCAATTCACCAACGACGTCCGGCAGAGGATGCGCCTCGCCCTTCCGCGGCAGCGCGACCTCTTCTGGGCGGTAGGCGCCGAGGAGCAGGATGCGGCTGTGGGCTAACCGCAGCCCCAGGTGAAAGAGCAGGCTGACCGAGCCAGGATCAATCCAGTGCAAGTCGTCCACAATGAGCAGCAGTGGCCTGCTCTGCGCCAGGGCGCGCAAAACCTGGCTGAACTGCTCGAACAAGGCGGCCTGCGGGGCCTGCTGCTGGGGCGGGCGCGCCGCCAGTTGGGGCAGCAGCGTTTCCAACTGCTTGAGCCGGTCTGGAGCCACGCCGCTGTGCTGCCGGGCAAACCGCATGAGGGTCTGGCCGGAAAAGAAACGGCCGATCAGCTCTTGACCCTGGTCCAGCACGGCGTCCACCGTAGCCGGCAGCTGCTGCCACAGTCTCGGCATCAACTGGTCATTGCCGACTCCGGCGGTGACGGGCGCTTCCGCCTCACCTACCACCATGCGGATGACGTTTAGAAAGGGAAAGTAGGGGTCACCCTGGCCGGTGAAGGCACTGCACTGCCCCCAAACGGCTAGCAGTTCCGCATTCTGGGTCAACGCGCGGCGGGTAAATTCGGCCAGCAGCGCCGTCTTGCCGCTCCCCGGCTCGCCGGTGACAAAGTGAACGCCGCCCTGACCGGCGGCGGCGCGCTCCAGGGCGGCGTTTAGCCTTTCTAGTTCTGCATCGCGGGCAACAAAACGGACGGGTTCAGCGGGCGCCTGGGGAATCAGGCCAGGCCAGGTGGGGATTGGCGCGGGGGGAATGGGCGTGAAACGGCCGTGCTTGAGTTCCTCATACAGGCGCAGTGTCTCCGCCTCCGGTTCAACCCCAAGCTCCTGGTTCAACTGCTGGCGGCAGACGTCAAACTGGGCCAGGGCTGCACTGCGTTGGCCTCGCCGCACCAGGATTTCCATCAGGTGGCGGTGGCCACGCTCGTGCAGCGGGTCGAGGACCAACTGCTGCTGCGCGTAGATTTGCGCCGCCTCGTACGCTTCCTGGCGGATGAGCTGTTGCACCAGGCTGTCGTAGGCCTCAATGGCCTGCCGCCGCAGGTCGGCGCGCTGGCCGGCGGCCCACTCTTCGAAGGGAGCGGAATCCGGCAGGTAGAAGTCGCTGAGGAAGTCGCCGCGGTACAGGGCTACGGCGTCTTCCATCTGTTCCTGACTGGGGCTGCCGCGCAGCAAGCTGCGGAAGCGGTGGACGTCTAGGGCAATGTCGGCCTCAGGGTTGAGCTGGATGGTGTGCCGGTCTGCCAAAAGAAGGTCGTCACTGGCGGTTTCATTGTCGGAGGCCAGGGCCTGGCGCAGCAGGTAGAGGACGCGGCGCAGGTTGACCTGGGCGGACTGGGGCGGCATGCCGGGCCACAGCAGTTCCATGAGGGCTTCGCGCCGCTGCGGATATTCCTGGTTCATGGCTGCATACGCCAGCAGGGCCTGGGCGCGGCTGCTGCTCAGCGCCGGGGAACGGCCGTTCAGTTCGACCTGGAAGGGACCAAGCAGCCAAAGGGACATACGGGACATAAGAAATACCCTCGCCTGTCGCCAGGAAAAGCCAGGTCATGGAAAAGATTGGCGTTTGATTGCTGTATATACCTGGCTTTTGGTGGCAGCTCACCACCCCTATTATACAAGAAATGGGAGTGTGTTCTCAATGGTTACGGCCGTTTCAGCTTTTGCGGGGCGGCGGCAAATTTGGCGATTATTTTATAGCAACTGCTTCTTCCGTAGTTGATGAGGCCATTTCCTTCATTGCGCGCAAGGCAAACGACTGGGCGCCTTGCTGTTCAGCAGTCTGGCGCGCCTGCTCAAAGCAGACCAGGGCAGCCTTGAGAGCGTCAGCAGGTTGGGGTTGTTCGCTGGCCTGCAAGCGCAGCAGCGTCCCTTTCACCCGATAGGCTTCGGCCTGGAACCATCGTTCTCCGGTCTCCTCCGCCAGGACCAGCGACGCGTTAACAGCTTGCAGGCCGCGCGCAATGTCCCCGGCTACCCCGCACGCCTGCGCGAAGAACACCAGAAAAGCGGTAATGTTGAGCAGCGTACCGGTGGCGCGGTATGCCTCCATGGCCTGCTGCATCTGCGCGATGCGATCCACAGATGGATCGCCCTGCAAAACGGCTGCCCAATGCTCGAAGAACTGCGCCGCCAGAGCAAATACTTCCAACCCATATTGTTCAGCCACCCGGCGCCATCTGGAGGCGAAATCGCGCGCGGCTTCCACGTCGCCCTTCAATGCCGCCAACCAGAAGGAGCGGCCCAGCGCATAACAAGTTGTCATCGGGTGCTGTACCTGTTCTGCCAGCTCGCGCGCCTGCTGGCTACGCTGTTCGGCCTCCTCAGAGAAGCCCAAAAGCCACAGGCACTCAGCCAGATAGGCCAATGCCACCACTGCCGGGGCCATGCCATACTGCTGTGCCAGAAAAGACTGCTGCGCAATGTCGTCGGCGACGGCCTCCTCCAGCAGCCGCCGCGCCAGGCCGAATTTGCCCTGGTAATAGGGGCTGACCTGCAGACGGGCCAGCGCCAGTAAAGCAGGATCGCCGGCCTGCTGCGCCAGGCGCAACAGCCGCGTACAAAGTTTATCCACTTCGGCATGTTCCGACCGGCCCAGGCGGAAGGTAGCCAGCAGCCACAGCGCGGGGACAAGCTGGGTGCTGTCGTCAATATTGGCGCACAATTCCTGGGCACGCGCGTAGGCCACGGCCATTTCCGGCGGCGCCCACCCTTTAACGGCCGTGAGCGCCGGTCCTAAACTGAGCTGTAAATCCAACTCTTGCCGGTCACGTTCTGGTGTGGCGGGGAGGGCGGGCAGCAGACTCCAGCGCGCTGTAGAAGTGGGCGATGGCTTCGTGGTTGGCCGACAGGCGCAGCGCGTTTTTACCGGCCATGGTGTAATAACGAACAGCCTTCTCTGACAGGCCAGCCGCGGCAAAATGGCGCGCCAGAGCGTGGGCCATTTCCGGAAATTGGGCCAGACTATGTTGATAAAGTGCTTCCAGTTTTTGGGCCACCAACCCGTGCAGGCGCGCTTTTTCCACCACGTCCAGTTGGTGGTACATGTAAATCTGAAACAGCCCGTGCCGGAAGCGATAAATTGCCAGGTTTTCTCCACCGACGGAAAGCGTCGACTGCGCCGCTGCCAGCCGGTGCTCCCGGCACGCTTCCTGGCTCAACAGGCTGCACACCTGCGCCTGTTTCTTGCTGGAGGACGGACGCCACCACTTCGGCCGTAAATTGTTCCCCTTCCACGCTGGCTACGCTAAGCACGTCCCGGCAAGGCTGTGATAAATGGCCGATGCGCCGGGCAATCACCGCCTCGATGCGCGCTGGCAGTTTATGCCAATTCAGATGTGGCCCCTCCACCCAGCGTCCCTGGCTGTCGCGCTGAATCTCGCCGCGCAGCTGCATACCGCGCAGCAATTCTATGGTGAACAGGGGATTGCCGAAGGTTTGGCGATTGAGCAGAGCGCGGAACTCGCGGCTCAGGTGATTCGGCTCGCTGTCTAGCAGTGCATCTACGAAAGCGGACCTGGCGCTGCGCATCAGGTCGATGTCCACGTCCCCATAAGCCCGCTGTAGTTCGCCAACGACGTTCAGCAGAGGGTGCGCTTCACCGCCCCGCGGCTGCGTAATCTCTTCCGGGCGGTATGCGCCGAGCAGCAGGATGCGGCTGTCGGCTAACTGCCGCCCCAGGTGAAAAAGCAGGCTAACCGAGCCGGGATCAATCCACTGCATGTCGTCCACGATGAGCAGCAGCGGCCTGCTTTGCGCCAGCGCACGCAAGACCTGGGTGAACTGCTCGAACAGGGCGGCCTGCGGCGCCCGCTGCTGGGGCGGGCGCGCCGCCAGTTGGGGCAGTAGCGTTTCCAACTGCTTGAGCCGGTCCGGGGCCACGCCGCTGTGCTGCCGGGCAAACTTCAGGAGGGTCTGGCCGGAGAAGAAACGGCCGATCAGCTCTTGACCCTGATCCAGCACGGCGTCCACGGTGGCCGGCAGCCGCCGCCACAGCCGTCGCATCAGTTGCCTGCTGCTGGCCCCAGCGATAATGGGCGCTTCGGCCTCGCCCATCAACATGCGCATGACGTTTAGAAAGGGATAGTAGGGGTCACCCTGGCCGGTGAAGGCGCTGCACTGCCCCCAAACGGCCAGCAGTTCCGCATTCTGTGCCAGCGCGCGGCGGGTAAATTCCGCTAGCAGCGCCGTCTTGCCGCTGCCCGGCTCGCCGGTGACAAAGTAGTACGCCGCCCTGACCGGCGGCGGCGCGCTCCAGGGCGTTGGTTAGCGTTTCTAGCTCAGCCTCACGAGCTACAAACAGGTCAGGTTTAGGGGGGTGAGGGCGGTTTTCCAGGCCAGGCCAGGTGGGAGATTGGGGGTGCTGGGCAAGTGGGGTGAAACGGCCGTTCTTAATTTCTGCATACAGGCGCACCGTCTCCACCTCCGGTTCAACCCCAAGCTCCTGGGTTCAACTGCTGGCGGCACAGTTCGAACTGTGCCAGGGCCGCGCTGCGCTGGCCGCGTCGCGCCAGGATTTCCATCAAGAGGCGATGGGCGGACTCCTCCCACGGTTCCAGCTCCAGCCAGCGCTGCGTGAATGTGCCGGCGGCCGTTAAATCCCCTACGTGCTTCTGCGCCAGCGCCAGCCGACATGCCGTTTGCTTTGCCTGCAGCCGCAGCTGCTCGCGCGCGGCGCGCAGCCATGCCTCGAAGGGTACACTGTCTAGGGCAAACCCTTCCAGGAATTCCCCTCGGTAAAGCGCCAACGCCTGTGCAAGGCGGTCGATTTCCATTTCGTTGAGCGCCAGCTTTTCATCCTGACCGGCTCCGTTCAGCAGACCCAGGAAAGCGCGGACGTCGAGCCAGCAGTCAGCGGTGGCATTGAATTGGACCGTGGAGGGGGTCACGTGCAAAAAGGGCGCGGTTGTCGACCGTTCGTCCAGCACGCGGCGCAGATTAGAGAGGGCGTTGCGCAAATTGCTCTGGGCGGTTTTTTCGGGGAAGTCAGGCCACAGTAAATCGGCCAATGTAGCACGCGACCAGGGACGATGGGCCTCGACAGCCAGATAGGCTAGCAGCGCGCGAATTTTGTCGGAGCGGAAACCGCTTATCGGTTTGCCGACTAATTCTGCCTGGAAGGGTCCAAACAGTTGCAGGGATAAACGAGCCATGCAATATCCCGCTTTGTCGTCAATAGGGGCCGGGCTTGGCCAGATGGTTGATAACGAATTGTTTTGCCGGAAAGCCAGGCTTCTGGTGGCGGCTACAGTGACGACAACTATCCCAATTATACAAGACGGGGGGTGCGTTCTCAATGGGTACGGCCGTTTCCCCTCCACGTTTTCTCCACGCTGTTGGCGTAAGATTCTAACAGAACACATGGAAGGAGCGTGAAATCATGGGAATAACAGAAGATTTATTGCTCAAAAGCTTTGCCATGTACAACCAGCAGATATGGCCCATGCAGGTGATTGCCTATCTGCTGGGTGTTGCGGCTTTGTTCTTGGCTATTTGGGGGAAGTCATTTGCTAACAGGGGGGTAACGGCCGTCCTTTCCTTCTTTTGGCTGTGGGTAGCGCTGCTGTTTTGGGTTGGCAACGCGCGGCAGGGTTTTACACCTGGCTACGTTTTTGTGGCTATCTTTCTGGGGCAGGGTCTGTTGTTTTTATACCAGACGCTGCGGCCCACGCTCATTTTTGGCTTCCAGCGTAACCTGGCTTCCTGGGCGGGCATCTTCTTTGCCCTGTATGCGCTGGTGGGGTATCCGGCCGTCGGCTGGTTGGTGAACCACATTTACCCGCAGGCGCCGCCCTTTGGCCTGACGCCCTGCCCCCTGGTCGCTTACACCTTTGGCCTGCTGCTGCTTACCCGTGCCAGAGTTCCCAAAATCCTGCTCATCCTGCCGTTGTTTTACGCCGTTTCCGGCTTCTATTGGGCCATGATTGGCATGGTGGAAGACATCGGCATGGCGCTGAGCGGCGTGTTGGGCATGTGGTTGATTTGGGTGCGGGATGCAAAAGCACTGCCAGCCCAAAGCGCGGAACTCGCCGCAGTACATGGCGAAGGCGGTTGGAGTTTGGATCTGTCGGATAAAAAATGAACGGGAGGCACATCATGAAAGTGAAAACGTTGATTTTGATAATGGCGATACTCTGCCTGCTGTGGGGCGTGGGATTTATCTTATTTCCCGCACCGTTTTGGGCGCTCTATGGCTTGACGCTGGATGAGGGCGGAGTCTATATGGCACGGCAGTTGGGCGTCGTGTTTGGCATGTTGGGGCTGGTTCTGTGGCTCGCCAGGAATGATCTCGCGGCGCGCGCCTTGCGCGGAATTGCGCTAGGGCTGTGCATTGGTAATGCGCTTGGCCTGGTTGTGGCGCTCTACGGGCAGCTAACGGCCGACATTAGCGCGCTGGGTTGGGTAGGCGTAGTCACCTATTTGCTGCTGGCGTTGGGCTTTGGCTATTGTTTGCTGAAGCCAACCGATGCAGCGTTGCGAGTAGGCCGTGCCTAAGAAAAGCAGAGCAGAACCGGAATTCGCCGGACAAGCAAGAAGCAAGGAGGTGAATATCGCCAAATTGACAGGTTTTCAAACACAAAGGTCGGGTAAATTTGGTTTGATGGCGGGTTTCCAGCCAACAAACAAACTATCAAACTAACCAACAGCCTGATAGTTACGTGAGTGCATTCAAATGACGATCTGAAGGAGGTCGAACATGAAAAGCTTTTTATTACGGTGGCGTTTGGTTCTAGTTCTTGTAGCCGTATTGGGCATAGCCACCCTACTGCTAGGGGCCAGCCCGGCGGCGGCAAAAACTATCAGAATCCCAATGGATAATTACAATATCGCCTGTAATATTCTTTCACAAACAACGTGGGTCAGTGCAGACGGAAAGATTCTGCATGTTAGAGACAGAGTTATCACCGGTGCCGTGGAATCTGATGGCAACTATCACGAAGGGACAACCTACATCGTGTCTAATGCCAATATTGACTTGACAACCGGCTACGGCAACTATTGGGGCACTCTGGAAATCTACCCCTACGCTTATCCGGGCGGACACTGGGCGGGGCATTGGGTCATGCATGTTAACGAAGGTCAAAATGGCGGTATTGCGCGGCTGCAAGGCTACGACGAATTGGATGGGTTGCTCACAAAGTCAGAGCTCATGACTCTTCCACCTGATCAGCTGCCAAATTATGCTCACCTGTGTGAGGGAAATCTGCCGATAGCCGGCACACATGCCGTGGGATTTGTCATGGATCTGGGCGGCGAATAACTAGAGTTAACTCGCGTCATGCTCGCGCCAAAAATGGAAGCGGCGCAGAGTCCACCAGGACTTGTGCGCCGCTTTTGTTTGTAGCCGTTACCCTTCCAGCCGGTGCTCCAGATGCGCCCAGTACCAGTCCAGCACGGTGCGCACGACGCCTTTGCGCGCGCCAAACATCAGCTTGCGCCCCACGGCGTCGATGGGGAAGCCTTCCACGGCAACGGCCGTTCCGCCCGCCCCATCCTCTTTCACCTGCACCTGAAACTGGGTGCGGTCGCCTAACACCTTGCCGTGAATTTTCTTGTCAAACTGCGCTTCCAGGGTGCCCGCGGCGCTGTCTTCCTTCAGCACTTTGCCTTGCAGCCCGGCTACGGCTCCCTGCGCCGCCGCAAAAACGGCGCTGGTGCTGTGGGTATAAGTTTTTTCTTCTGTAATTGTGTAAGACATGATGTTTCCTTTTTTCGTATTTCGTAAATAGACGAAGCCAAACCCAAAGAATTAACGCAAAGCCCTTTGTGCCTTTGCGTCAAAAAGGGCTTACGGTCACCTGCGCGGCTAATGAGTCTACCAGCTCGCGGCTGCCAACGGCCGTGCCGCTGAGGCTGGCCGTGGCTGCGCCGCAGGCAATGCCCCAGCGCAGCGCTTCGGGGAGGGGCAGTTCCTGGCTGAGACCCCACACCAGCCCGCCAACCATGGAGTCGCCTGCGCCGATGGGGTTTTTCTCTTGAATTTGCGGGCTGGCGGCCAGCCACACGCTTTCTGCGTCGGCCAGCAGCGCCCCTTTCTTGCCCAAGGAGACGACGACGTTAGCCACGCCGTTTTGCTGCATGGCCCGGGCCGCGGCGGCGATGTCGGCGGTGCTGTCCACCGGCAGCCCGGTGAGTTTGTGAATCTCCAGGTCGTTGGGCTTGGCCAGAAACGGCCGTGCCGCACATCCATCCCGCAGCGCATCTCCGCTGGTGTCCAAAATGACCCGCGCTCCAGCCGCCTGAATGTCGCCGATAAGCTGCATGTAGATGGGCGGGGGCACGCCCGGCGGCAAGCTGCCTGCCAATACCCACCAATCGCCAGCCTGGGCTAACTGCCGCACCTTCTGCACCAGAGCAATTTCTTCCGCCGGGGAGATGGTGGGGCCGGGCTCATTGGCCTTCACGTAATGGTCGTGGGCTTCGCTAACAATGCTGACGTTGGTGCGCGTTTCGCCGGCCACCCACACAAAATCGGTGCCAATGCCCAGGGATTCCAGGCCGTCGCGCAGCAGTTCGCCGCTGCGCCCGCCGGCAAAGCCCAGGGCCACGCTGTCCGCGCCCAAGGCGTGCAGCATTCGCGAGACGTTGAAGCCTTTGCCGCCGTAGTCTACGCGCCAGGCAGTAGCCCGCAGCACGCTGTCGAATTCAATGGCCGGGACGGTGAGTTCGCGGTCCACGGCCGGGTTAAGGGTGACAGTGTAAATCATAGTGGCTCCTTTTACAGGCGTTTAATCTTATGCCCCTACTTTTGTTGAGTGTAGCCGTACCACAAGCCGGAAAGTGCGCCCATGATGGTGGTGAGCAGAATAACGGCCGTTTTACCGCCCCAATCGTATGCCAAATGCCGCCCTTCCAGCATGGCAATGAAGAAGGCGAACTGCGCCCACAGCAGCGGAAAATGCGCCAATTCGCCTTTAATCCCGCTGCCGCTGCGGCGGGCGCGCACCGCGCGGAAAGCCACGGTAACCAGCGCCGCCAGCAGGCTCAATTCGATGACCAGCGCCAGGCTTGGCTCCCGCAGCGGGCGGAAGAAGAGGCCGAAATACAGCCCCAACGCCGCGCCAATCCACGCATATCGCTGCCAGGAAACGGCCGTTCCCGACCCGGTCTTGAACTTAATTTTCATCTTCTACCCTTCCCGTTTTCTGTAGGCCGTAAACCGTAAACGGATTACGGTTTACGGCTCGCGGATTACGATTTACGCTTCTGCCCACAGTAGTTCAATCAACGTCGCTTCCGCCTCATCGGTCCACACGTGGCCCGGCCCCAGCTTTGCGCCTACTTCCGGCAGCTTCTCCGGCAGTTCGTCGAGCCCCAGCAGCGGCAGGTTGTGAATTTGCGGGAAGATGACGATTTTCCCCGGATACTTCCCTTCCATCACCGCCGCCATGGCTTCCTGAGCTGTCTCCATGCCGCCAATGGCCGCCACCGATCGTTCTGGCGACAGGGAGCCATCCAGCGCCCGGGCCATTACCGCCGCCTGGTCGTCGATGGTCAGGCCGGAGGTGCCGGTGTACTGGGCATTGCCCAGGTAAACGGCGCTCAGGTTCAGCGGAGCCATGGTGCCGTTGGGCACCCCGGCAAAAAGCACCAGCATGCCGTCACGCTTCATCAGCGTGGCCGCTTCGGCCATCAGCGGGGCCACCGGCACGCAGACCACCACGTCGTCGGCGCCCAGCTGGTCGGTGGCGCGCATCACAAAGTCGTAGAGGCTTTCCTCCGCTGTCCTGCGGGTTAAAGACCAGGAGCTCACGGCCGTTTTCCTGGGCCAGCGGTCCAAACTGCCTTGCAATGGCCGCCAGCCGCTCGTCGTTGATTTCGGTGGCAATAATCAGCTTGGGTCCGTTGGGCAGCTCGATGGCGCGCTGCACGTGCATCTGGCCCATGGGGCCGCCCGCGCCGACAAAAACGGCCGCGCCGTCAGGGCGCAGCTCGCAGCGGTTGCGCGCTTCGCCGTAAGAGGCGGCAATGTCTGGCCCCGGGTTGCCGACGAAGGCGATGTAATCGTAATGCAGCCGCCCCACGTCGGCGTCGGCCAGGCCGTCCAGCGGGGTTTCGCCCACCAGGTTGAGGGTGCCGCGGCGGGCAATGCAGCGAGCCATGGCAGACACGGCCGTCAGCCGAACGTGGATCGAGCACCACGATGTCATCGAACCCTTTGCCGCCGGTCAATTCGTCCTTCAAAGCGGCATAGTCAGCAGGCTGCAGGCCGTTGCGTTCGATGACGACAGCCTTGGTTTGCGCCACCAGCGCCTTTACTGCAGGCGGCGCATCCGTCAGCACAATGGTTGCCGGCGCGTCCAGCCCGGCGGAGAAAGTATATTCCCGCGTATCGCCCGGCTGCCCTACAATCCACATGATGCCGCCCGCCTTCGGTTCCAGCCGGCGCCGCTGGGTGTAAGAAGCGACCACACAGCCCCACGGCTCCAGCAGCGACGATTCGGCATAGCCCATTTCGCCCTCCAGGGGCAGCAGGCACGCGCCGGCGTCGGTGTCCAGCACTTCCGCGCCAATGACGTGGTACTGAATGAGACCGCCGGGCACGGTGTAGCCGTAGGCGGTGCTTTTGCCGTTCTGGTAGATGTCAGGCTGCACCGCCAGGCGCTGCCCGTGGTGGTAGCGGTCGCGCAAATTTTGGCCCACTTCGATGACGGTGAGGGAGACTTCGTGGCCCAGGCGGGTTGGCTCTTGGGCCAGGTCGCGATTGTACAGTTTGGGATGGTTGCCGCCCTGCTTGATGAGTTTCACGTCAGAAAAGCACATGCCTACGCTGTCAATGCGCACCAGTAGCTGGTCATCGCCCGGTTCGGGAATGGGGAATTGTTCGGGACGGCCGTTCCGCCCAATGTTTTCCACGCCCGGCCCCGTACATATTCCAGGCCCAGGCGTTGCTCTGGCACAGGTGCACTGGCCGAGCGGTAAAGCTCATATTTGCTTGTCATCATATTCCTCTTTGTGTTGGCAAGTCTGGTAGTCAAGCAGCACCGTAGTCTGACCGCTTGACTACTCGACTGCTCATACTATTTGCGACTAAACTTCTAACCTCTTGCGCCGTGGCGCAGGCCAGCGCTTTTTGGGCTAGATTCTTTGGCTCCTGCCATGGCTTAGGGTGCGCACCTGCGCCTTGACCGTGGGGATGGCGGGCACGCTGACGCTCAGCTCGTCCACGCCCAGCCCGATGAGAATGGGCACAGCCTGCGGGTCGGCGCCCAATTCGCCGCAGACGCCTACCCATTTTCCGGCAGCGTGAGCGGCTTCGACCGTGCGGGCAATCAGGCGCAGCACGGCCGGGTGCAGCCCGTCAGACTTACCCGCCAGCAGCGGATGCATGCGGTCCATCGCCAGGGTGTACTGGGTTAAATCGTTGGTCCCCACCGAGAAAAAGTCCACTTCAGGGGCAAAGCACGTCGGCCATCAGGGCTGCCGACGGTATTTCAATCATGATGCCCAGTTCGACTGCCGGTCCGTTCAGTTCGGCGCGCACTTCTTCGACCATAGCGCGGGCGGCGCGCCATTCGGTGATGTCGGCGACCATGGGGAACATGATGCGCAGCTTGCCAAGTTCGGCGGCGCGCAGGATGGCGCGCAGCTGTTCGCGCAGCAGTTCCGGCCGGTTCAGGCAGAGGCGGATGCCGCGCTCGCCCAGGAAGGGATTGTCTTCCGGCGGCACTTCGATGTAGGGCAGCGGCTTGTCGCCGCCAATGTCCAGGGTGCGCACGATGACCGGCTGCCCGTGCATGGCCTGGGCGATGTCGCGGTAAACGGTGAATTGCTCCTCTTCGGTGGGCGCTTCGGCGCGTTCCAGGAAAAGAAACTCGGTGCGCAGCAGCCCCACGCCTTCGGCGCCGGACCTGCATCGCTGCTTGCGGCGTCGGCCAGGCCGCCAATGTTGGCGACGATTTCGACGCGGTGCCCGTCTTGGGTGATGGCCGGTTCGGCGGCGCTTGTGCGCGGCCGTCGTCGCGCTGCTGCTTGCCAGCTGGTCGCTGGGCTTGCTCGGGCTTGGGAGACTGCCGTGCTTGTCCGGGTCGATGGTCAGCAGTCCCACTGCGGCCGTTGAGGATGACCAGTGTGCCATCTCCAAGCTCCAGCACGCCGTCCCCGGCGCTGACCACGGCGGGCAGGCTGAGGGCGCGGGCGATGATGGCGGAATGGGCGGTGGGGCCACCAACGGCCGTACAGAAGCCCAATACTCTTTCCTTGTCGCAGCGAGGCGGTGTCCGATGGGGACAGGTCTTGGGCCAGAATGATGACCGGATGCTCCGGCAGCGCGGCCCTGATCGTCTGCGCCCACCAGCAGGCGCAGCACGCGGTAGCCCACGTCATGCAGGTCGGCCGAACGAGCCGCCAGCAGCGGGTCGTCCAGTCCGGCCATCGAGTTTGGCGCGAGCGTCGATGGTGGCCTGCCACGCCTGCGCGGCGCTGTTGCTGGCTATTGATTTTGGCCAGCACGGCGTCCAGCAGATCGGGATCATCCAGGATTTCCAGATGGACGTCGAAGATGTCGGCTTCGCTGGCGGCGCCGCGAGCAAGCATTTGTTTGCGTAGATGGCAGTCAGTTGGCCCCGTGCCCGTTCGATGGCTTCTTGCAGCCGGGTTTGCTTCGGCAGAGGCACCGGCAAAGGTTTCTTCAATGGTGCACTTCAGACTGTCGCTAGTTGGAAGACGGGGCCAATGGCGATGCCCGGCGCGGCAGCAATGCCGCGAATTTGGTTCGTCTTGCTGCTGGGAGCGGGTTGGCTGTTGGCTGGTTGGCTGGTTTGTTGGTTTATTGGTTGGTCGGTGGGTGGCTTCGATGTGTTCGCTTTCGCCCAGGCCGTCGGAAACGGCCGTTTCCAACGCCATCATCGCCTCATCTTCATCCGCGCCATCAACCAGGATGCGAATTTCACTGCCTGCCTCCACGCCCAGCGTCAGCATGGAGATGAGGCTCTTGGCATTGGCCTTTTTGGCGCCATGCTGCACGCGAATATCGGACTTAAACTGCTTGGCGGTATTGACAAATATCTTGGCCGGCCGGGCGTGCAGTCCAGTCGGGTTTTGGATAGTGATCGTTAGCTCTTTCATGATGACGCTCTCTTTTTTAGTGGCTAGTATTCAGTGGTCAGTATTCAGGATGGATCAAGACCACTGTTTACTGATTACTGCTTGCTGCTCGCTGTTTACTCTTCCACCCCCTCCGCGCTCAGGTGGGTCAAAATTACCTGCGGATCGGAGGTGGTGATGAGAAGTTGGGTGATATCTTCGTCTTCTATGACTTCGGCCAGGTTGGCAAGGACGCCGACGTGTTCGTCGGAAGAGGCGGCAATGCCGATGACCAGGTACGCTTTTTCGCCATCTTCCCATTCCACACCTGCAGGCAGTTGCAGCACAGAGATGCCGGTTTGGCGGATTTGCTCCCGGTTGTCAAAGGTGCCGTGGGGGATGGAAACGCCGTTGCCCAGGTAGGTGGACATGGTTTCTTCGCGGGCCAACATGCCATCGACATAGGCCGGCTTCGACGCAGCCACTGTTGACGAGCAGTTGCGCCGGCCTGGCGGATGGCGTCGAGTTTGTCAACGGCCGTTGCGCCCAGTTGGATTCTCTCTACAGATAAAATAGCCATGTCTACCCTCCCGTATCCACGATGTCGCCGCTATCGGTGAAGGCCTTTACCACGGTGTCAAAGGCGGGATCATTGAGGAAATGGCTAAAGGTGACGACGACGGCGTCGGGCACTTTGCTGCGGACCACTCTGGCCAGCCCTTTGTGGACGACGACGACCTGCGCGTCGGCGGGAATAGCGCGGGCCGGTTTGTGGACAACCGTGACGTCACTGACTTTGGCTTTCTTTAGCTTCTTCTTGAGCGCGTTGACGCTCATTAAGCTGGAACCCATGCCCGCTTCGCAGGCCAGGATAATGGTTTTTACTTCGGATGCAGAGATTGATCGAGCCATGTTTTTCTCCTTGTTATTGGAGATTGACAGGCTGGAGATTGCACGTTTCTCTAATCCCCAGTCCTTCAGTCTCCCTAAAAAATATGTAGTCGGTCAAGCCAGACCAGGAACACCGGAAACGGCCGAGCTCCACTTCTTCCTCTTCCTCTTCTTCAGGAACGGGGCGCACCCGCAGAGATGAAAGCACCTACCAGGAACGAGGCCACTGCGCCAATGACCACACCGGTGAGCACGGCAAAGTGCTGCCCGCGGGGAATGACCGCCAGGTAAGCGAAGATGGAACCGGGGGATGGCGTGGCTACCAGACCAGCATTCAGTAATGGTGAACCACAGGTCTGCGGCAAAACCACCAGCCATTGTTGACAGAATCATGATGGGATGGGCCAACACGTAGGGGAAGTAAATTTCGTGAATGCCACCCAGGAAGTGTATGATCATTGCGCCTGGTGCTGACTCCTTCAGACATTCCTTTACCGACAACGTAATAGGCAATGAGAAGGCCAAGACCGGGCCCTGGATTTGTTTCCAGCAGGAAATGAATGGCTCGTCCTGATTCCTCGACGGCGGCCACACCCAAGGGCGCCAAAACGCCATGATTTAGCGCATTGTTCAGGAATAGGACCTTGGCCGGTTCGATGACGATAGCCGCCAGGGGCAGAAGACGGGCGTAACCAGCCAATCGACCAGACTGCCCAGGAAGTTGCTGAACGCCGTCGACGACGGGGCTAATCACCACGTTAGCCAGCAGCACAAGAATCACGGCCAGGATGCCGGCAGAGAAGTTGTTGATCAACATTTCGAAGCCGACCGGGATTCTTTCTTCTAGCACTTCGTCTACTTTCTTCATGGTCCAGCCGCCCAGAGGCCCCATGATCATCGCGCCCAGGAACATGGGAATGTCTGCACCGACGATGACGCCCATGGTTGCCGCTGCGCCGACCACGCCGCCGCGCACATCATGGACCATCTTACCGCCGGTATAACCAATCAATATCGGCAGCAGATAAATAATCATCGGGCCGACCAGTTCCCCAAAGGTTTCGTTGGGAATCCAGCCCGTGGGGATGAACAGGGCGGTAATCAAGCCCCAGGCGATGAAGGCGCCGATGTTGGGGATGATCATGCCGGCCAGAAAGCCACCAAACTGCTGCAATTTCTCTCTTACACTCATGTTTTTTTCTCCTTATGCTTCCAAAGTAAATATTATTGGACCTCCAGGGCCCGTTCACCTGCTAAATGAAACCTGATTGGTTTCGTCCATTCCCGGCCTGGGTCGGGCAGACCGGTTTATTGGTTTTTGGGTGGCAGCAAACACCTATCCTCTCTGGCAAAGTCTGGCTGAAAAAACCTCGGAGACGATGTTGCTTATTGCATTGGGTCAGCCACTGCCGGAGCGGTGACCGTCAGGCCAGCCATTGGGTAATCGTTTCAATATCCTCAGGCAGAAGCAATGGGTGGACCCGGATAACTTTGATTTTTTGGCTCACCGTATCGGGGAGCGGGACAGTGCTGATGATGAGTTCGGCCGTGTCCAGATGTTTGCGATTGAGTTCGCGCAGGGACAGGACTTCGACGGTGCCCAGGCGCGGAAAGCGGGCTTTGAGACGGGCCACAAGAAGTTGGGCGGTGGCCATGCCGCTGGGGCAAACGACGATGACGCGCTGTAGGCGATGCGGCCGTTCGCGGATGTAGGCAGCGCGCAGAAGAAGGGCAAGATTGTTAATTTCGTCGCCAGGCAGCGTAACCTGCATGTGCTCATTAACATATCCAGCTAATTGGCGAGCCAGTTCGTATTCAAAAACGTATTTTTCAGACAGGGTTGTGGCTGGCGAGAGGGCAGGCAGCCACAGGTTAAAGCGCTGCCGGAAGCAGGCGGGGATGATGTGATTAACGAGCCCGTCATGTAAGGTTTTATCTTGGGCAAAGCTGGGGAGGTTATAGGCCTGCACAACGTGCTGCACCAACCGTTCGATAAGCGCGGAGAAGGTTTCGTCCAGTTCGAGGTCGCCGGGCCAGCGTTCGTTGCGCGGCGTGGCTAGAAGGTGCATGGCAACGTACGCAATTTCTGCAACGGGCCACGCTTTGGGCATACGCCAGCCCAACCGCTTGGCAATTTGTGCGGCAACCTGCCATACGGAGAGACTTTGCAGCCATTGGAGATGGGGAGGGGAAACGGCCGTTATGTGACCATCCTGCACGCGTTGGGTTTGAATGGCCCATACCAGAGCCAGGTGCAGCACGGCATCATCGGTGAAACGACCGCCTAACTGCGCCTCGGCATAAGCTACCTGGCTGGCTGCCCGGCGCACATCCCAGCGCTGGATGATTCCGGCAGCCTGCTGCACGGCATCGAGCAAGTGGGCATCTGTGCCCAAGGGGAACACCAGCCCCTTTTTGTGGTTCATTGTCGTCAGCGCCGGACCAAAGGGCGTTTCGCCCCACAGCAAAGTGGTTATTGCCTGGCGGCGTTCCTGCTCAGTACAAGCAATCCAAAAACCAAAATTCGGCCGTCTCTCCAACGTTATTTGCCGTTTATCGAGCCACTCTTCCAGGGCATCCAGGTCTTTGAGCACCGTAGTACGCGATATTTCCATCAGTTGTTGGAGCTGGTACAAAATCATTGGCTCTTTGGAAACAAGCAAAATGAGGGCAATGAGCTGCTGCCGCTGACCTACGGTAAGAATAAGCTGTAAATTGGGTGCAGCATTGAGCTCTGCGGCCAGGGCGTGCTGACGCTCAAGCGAGCATTCCAGCTCTACGCCAATACCTGGCGTAATTTTGAGGGCGACATCGTGTTGATTCAGCCAATGGCGAACCCCTTTCAGATCGTAGGTGACCTGCCGGGGCGTAAGCTGCATTTCCGTAGCCAATTCCGCCGCACCGAGCGGCAAGTTGGCTCGCAGAAGGAGTTGCAGTAAATCGCGTTGTCTGGTCGTTAACGATGTCATAGTTTCGAAGATAGGTACACTAAAGTTCTGTTAACACGTTGTTAATAGTCAATGATTGTAATTATAAGGTGTAATTGCCCAGTAGAAACGGCCGATTATTGTATATTTTTGTAGAAACGCTTTGACAAAAGTAAATGAATAGCATTCAAGGGGACAAGGGGGACATTCTTTGACGTTTAATAGGCATTCGCTTATTCTCTGATGCTATGCTTGACTTAGCGCCCATTGAAATAGTAGGCACGCCGGTTCATCCGGTGACGATGGCTGGCACGCTGGCAGCAGTGCGCCAGTTTATGGCTGAGCCGCGCTTGCACCAAATTTGCACCACCAATCCGGAATTTGTGATGGCGGCGCAGCGCGACCCACTGTTTCGCCAGATTTTGCGTGAGGCGGATTTGTGCATTCCCGACGGCGTGGGGCTGCTGCTGGCGTCGCGCTGGCTGGCACGGCGCACAGGGCGGCCAACGCTGCCGGAACGGGTGCCCGGCTCGGAGCTGGTGTACCATCTGGCAGAACTGTGCGCGCAGGAAGGGTGGCGGTTGTTTTTGCTAGGCGCGGCGGAGGGCGTGGCCGCGGAAACGGCAGCGCATTTTCCAGGCCAAATACCCGGCGCTGCAAATTACCGGAACCTTTTCCGGGTCGCCTGCGCCGGAGGAAAATGAGGCCATTGTGCAGATGATTAACGAGAGTGGGGCAGACATGCTGCTGGTAGCTTATGGCGCGCCCAAGCAAGACAAGTGGATTTACCGCAACCGGGAGAAACTGCCCACTGTACGCGTGGCTATCGGTGTAGGCGGCTCTTTTGACTTCGTGACCGGAAAGTCCATTCGCGCACCGCGCTGGGTACAGAACCTGGGGCTGGAGTGGCTGCACCGCCTCCTTAAGGAGCCCTGGCGCTGGCGGCGCATGCTGGCGCTGCCCAGGTTTGTGCTGCGGGTGCTGTGGAAGAGTGGGGATTAGAGATTGGAGATTGGGGCACGGATTTTTGCTGATAAACACGGGCTACCGGCCACTGAATACAGATTGCCAATTACCGGCGCAAGCCGCGAGGGTAGTGATTTTTGATCTGGGCGCTGACGCGCTTGCCCCAGCCCAGGCCAAAGCCGTCTACGGAGACGAGCAGCCAGCCATTGGGACCGCTGTGGGGGATGGGGTGGCCTTGCAGGAAGGCGTGGAGCAGCGGGTCGTCGGGGGCAAAATCGGCGACCTGTTTCACATCGGCGGCGGTGAGGGTGAGGGCCAGAGCGTGAGCGGGTTTGACGTAGTTTTGGCGCAGTTCGGCCAGGGGCAGGCCGTAGCGCAGCACGTACAGCCCGGCGGTGTCTGGGGCATTGGGGGGCAGCAGGTGGAGGTAACGGCCGTTTCCCACCCCCATCCGCGCTTCATCCAATTCAACCTGCAGCACGCCCTGCGCAAATTCGCGCCACAATCGCCACTGGGCACGGTTTGGACCGCTAAGACCTTGTTTTTTTTCAAGCCCCAAAGGTTTTTTATCTCCTGCTTTTTGCAGCAGGGTTACAAAATGCCCCTCTCCGGCAAACAGGTGCGGCCATAAGCGGATCGTGTTGGCCAGTTGGTCAGGGTTGGGCAAATGCACGCCGGCAGGCAGCCAGTGCGGATGGCCGGGCGCAAAGCCGGCAAAGCGCAGCGGGGTGATGAGGCTGAAGTCAGGGTGCTCGATGAGGAAACGGCCGATGACGCCCTCATCCTCTTCGGGGGAGAAGGTGCAGGTGGTGTAGGCTAAAATACCGCCGGGACGCACCAGGGAAACGGCCGTGTCCAGAATGGCCGTTTGCCTCCGCGCGCAAGCCAACACGATGGTCTCGCTCCACTCAAAACCGCCCTGCTTGCGAAACATCCCCTCGCCGGAGCAGGGGGCGTCCACCAGCACCCGGTCAAAAAAAGCGCCAAAGTGCCCGGCTAACTGCTGCGGTGTGCTGCTGGTGATGAGGGCATTGTGCGCGCCCCAGCGCTCCAAATTCTCGGCCAGGTCGCGGGCACGGCCACGGTCTACGTCATTGGCCACGAGCAAGCCCTGGTCCTGCATGCGCGCAATGAGATGGGTGGCTTTGCCCCCAGGGGCGGCGGCCAAATCTAGCACCCATTCCCCCGGCTGCGGGTCCAGCAGGGCGGCCACGGCCATGGCCGATGGCTCTTGCAGGTAGTAGAGACCGGCAGCGTGGAAAGGGTGACGGCCTGGTCGCTCCTCATCTTCCACGCGGAATCCGGCCGGTTCATAGCCGCCCACCGGCGTAAGCGTGAAGGGGGATTTGCTGCTAAAATCGGCGGCGCTGATTTTGAGCGTATTCACCCGCAGCCCAACCGGCGCCTCCTGCTCGTAGCTGGCGGCAAAGGCGGCATATTCGTCGCCCAGCAGGCGGCGCATTTTTTGCAGAAATTCAGGCGGCGGCGGAGAAGACATAGTAAAACGGTATTCAGTAAGCAGTAGTCAGTATCCGGTTACTGTTCAATTGATTACTGATACCTGACAACTGATCACTAAAATATGAAAAGACAAACACTCGATTTGCCACACGGTTCCATTCAACTGCCTGCTTTTTTACCAGACGGCACCCAGGGCGTGGTGCGCGGCGTGGATGCCCAGGATTTGCAAGCTTGCGGCATTCAGGCGGTGCAGATGAATGCGTACCATTTGATGCAAAAACCGGGCTCGTCAACCATCCAGGCCTTGGGCGGATTGCACCGCATGACGGGCTGGGCTGGACCGATTTTTACCGATTCTGGCGGTTTCCAAGTGTACTCCCTGATTCACCAAAATCCCAAAAGTGGCTCGATTACCGACAAAGGCGCGACGTTCCGTGTGGAGGAGCGCAAGTTTAACCTGACGCCGGAAAAGAGCGTGCAGCTGCAAATGGGCTATGGCGCGGACGTGGTGATTTGCTTTGATGACTGCACCCACGTGGACGCGCCTTACGCAGCGCAAATACAGTCGGTGGCGCGCACGGTGGCCTGGGCGCGGCGCTGCAAGACCGAGTTTGTCAAGCTAGCCGAGCAAAAGAGGCTAGCAACAGTCGATATGCCAAAGCTGGTGGCGGTGGTGCAGGGGGGCGGCCTGCCGGATTTACGCCGCCAATGCGCAGAGCAGCTTCTGGAAATTGGCTTTGATGGGTATGGTTACGGCGGCTGGCCGCTGGACGGCGAGGGGCAGTTGTTGGAGGAGATGCTGGCCCTGGTGCGAGAACTGATTCCGCCGCAGTTTACCCTGCACGCGCTGGGAGTTGGGCATCCGGCCAACGTGACGGCGTGCGTGGCCATGGGTTACGAGCTGTTTGACAGTACGATGCCCACGCGGGATGGGCGGCACGGCCGTTTGTATGCCTATACGGTGGACCCGATGGCCAGTACGCTAACGGGGGATTTTTTCCGCTACACTTACATTAAAGATAAGAAACATATCAAGGAGAATGGGCCGATTTCTGAGTTTTGTGACTGCGCGGTGTGCCAGCGGTATTCGTTGGGGTATTTGCACCATTTGTTTAAGGTGGGCGATACGCTGTACCAACGCTTGGCAACGTTGCACAATTTACGCTTTATGATGCAGTTGATGGCGGGTCTGCGAAAAGAAAGGAACACAGAGAAGCGCGGAGGAGGCACAGAGCACGCGGAGAGGGAATAAGAGTTTTACTTCTGCGCTGGTTTATTCTGATGGATGAGTTGGAGAAGCTGGTAACGGCCGTTCTGGCTGCCCCCAAGTACCGGCACGTCAGCCCGGATCTGGTGCGGCGGGTTGGGGCGCGGGAACTGGCAGTGCGACGTAACGTGAAAGAGGCGGTGAAGGCCACCAAAAATAAGCTGCACCAGGTGGGCGGAGCTTATTTTACGGGAAAAATTGATTATGCGCGGGCGCTGGCCGAATTGCAGGCAGCGGCGGGGGACGAGGCCACTTTTCGCGCCGCGTGCCGCCAGGTGATGGCGCTGCATGCCTCTACCCGCGAAAGGCTGCCCATTTTGGAGCAGTTCTACGCCACGACCCTGGCGAATTTACCGCCCGTGCGCACGGTGATGGACGTGGCCTGCGGGCTGAATGCGCTGGCGTGGCCATGGATGCCCTTTGGCCGGAAGACGCAGTACATTGGCTATGACATTTATGGGGACATAGTGGGATTTGTGGGGCAGTTTTTGGCTTTGGTGGGGGTGACGGGGGAAACGGCCGTACGGGATGTGATCAGCAGCCCGCCGGATCGGCCGGTGGACCTGGTGCTGCTGCTCAAGCTGCTGCCGGTGCTGGCCCAGGTGGAGGAAACGGCCGTGCCGCGCCTGCTGGATGCGCTGCAAGCCCGCTACCTGCTCATCAGTTTCCCGGCGGCCAGCCTAGGGGGGCGCAAAAAGGGCATGGTCGCCAATTATGAAGCCCAGTTCCACGTCTGGGCCGACGGGCGAGATTGGCAGGTGCAGCGCTTTGCCTTTGAGACGGAACTGGCTTTTTTGGTAACTTGCCCAATGTGAGGGCCGGTGGTGTTGGCACATTGTCGGGCCTCATGTATGATCCTGGCAACATCGAAGCTGTGGAGGCATTTTGAGTGGAAGAAGAGATTGATTTACGGCCGTATTTTGAAGCGTTGATTAAGGGCTGGAAGTGGGTAGTGGGTGCAGGCATCCTCGCCGCTGTTTTCGCGTTTATTGTCAGCTCACTGCTGCCCCAAACTTACGAGGCCACAGCCCTGGTAGCCATTACCGAAACGCGCCAGCGCATCCAGTTTGATCCACGCATTCAAACCGAAGAAGAGCAGCAGCCTTTGCAGGCTTTTCCGCAACTAGCTGTCAGCGACGAGCTGTTGCAGCGGTTGTTTGAGCAGTTGGCGCTGCCATCGGCTGACTTAGAAACCGTGCAAGGATTGAGAGCACTGCTGGAAGCCCAGTCTGGGGCTGATCCCAGCCTGATTCAGTTGACTGCCAGCTACAAAGATGCGCAAACTGCTTCACAAATTGCTAATTTGTGGGCCGAGATATTTGTCGAATGGGCTAATGAGATTTATCAGAATGCCAATGGGGATCAGCTAGCGTTTTATGAAAGCCAGTTGTCAGGGGCAGCAGTAGATTTGGCGGCTGCCGAACAGGCTTTGGTAGATTTTCAAGTGCGTAATCGCAGTAGTATTGTTGAGAATCGCCTCTTAGCATTGAATCAAATTGAAGCCAGGTACCTGGCAAGCCAACAGCAGATCACCTTTTTATTACAAGACATAACCAGTCTGGCAGAGCAGTTGGCGGCACAAGATGGATTAACCGTTACCTGGGGTGATCAATTAACGGTACTCAATTTGCAGCTCCAGGCATTTGGGGCACAGAACAGCGATTTGCAACTGCAAGTTAGCTCAGAGACGGTCTTAACCAGTGAAAACCGCCGGGATCAGTTGGCTTATTTAGAAGAATTGCAGACAACCTTAGAAACCCGTCTCGGCGAGATTGAAGGAGACCTAATTGAGCTGGAGCCAGAGATTTTGGCATTGCAGCAAGAGAAGCAATCCCTGCTGGCAGAACAAAACCGGCTGCAGCGCAATGCATCTGTGGCTGAGGAAACCTATACATCTCTGGCGCGCAAAGTGGACGAGGAGCGGATTACGTCGCAGGATGAATCGAATAGTTTGCGCCTGGCCAGCAATTCGGCCGTGCCTGATGAGCCGGTGGCGCCGCGCCGATTAATCAATACGCTGGTTGCCGGTTTCTTGGGTGGTTTTTTAATGATAATTGCTTTAATTGGGCGAGAATGGTGGGCAACGGTTGACGTAAAGCCAGAACCCTCAACGACATCGGCTGTATGAGTCTAACCAGACAGCACCTTGGTACTCTAGGCGACTGCAAGGTTATTGGATAGGATGAAGGTGCATTGTAGCAATAAAGCAGTTTGACTAAGAGGAGTAAGTTACCATGGCTAAACCTAGTTGGGAAGGCCGCACCCTTGGTGGGCGATATCAGATTGGGGAATTGTTGGGGCATGGGGGTATGTCCTCGGTTTATCGAGCTTTTGATCCCAACCTTAAACGAGATGTAGCCGTAAAAATAATTCATACGCATTTGTCGGATCAACCCGATTTTGTGGAACGCTTTGAGCGGGAAGCAGCATCTGTGGCCCAACTGCGCCACCCGAACATTATTCAGGTTCATGACTTCAGCCATGAGGACAACATTTACTACATCGTTTTTGAGTATATTGCCGGCGAAAACTTGCAGGACAGGCTGAAGCGTTTAAGCGCAGCCAATCAGTATATGCCGCTTCCGGAAGTGAAAAAGGTCATTATCAGCCTGGCTAACGCGCTTGATTATGCCCATGGAAAAGGTATCGTTCATCGGGATATTAAGCCGGCAAACGTGATGTTAAATGACGACAACGAACCAATATTGATGGATTTTGGGATCACGAAAATTATTGGCGGCGGCAAGCAAACAGCTACGGGAATAACTCTGGGAACGGTGCAGTATATGTCTCCAGAGCAAATAAAAGGATTGCCGGTAGATGCGCGTACCGATATTTATGCCTTAGGCATCACGCTGTTTGAGATGTTAGGGGGGCGTTCGCCCTTTGAGGCGAACTCCACGATGGCTGTGATGATGATGCACGTGCAAAGTCCCGTGCCCGATCCGCGGGCTATTCGCAACAATATTCCTCCTGTATTTGTGGATATTCTCAACAAAGCCATGGCTAAAGAGCCCCAGGAACGTTATCAAAGGGCGTTGGATATGGCGCGAGATATGCGCTGGACGCAGGATGAGGTGACGCCGCTGGGGGCGACGATTGTGGATTATGGCGGGTACCAGCAGGTGGCCGATGCGGATAAGACGCTGCTAGACGTTGATGATTATCGCTTAAATCCTGGGGCTGTCCCGGCTACGGAAGTGATTTCATATGGGCCAGAAGCAGGTGGGCATGCAAACGTGATGCCCATGCCTTACGCGCCGCCAAATGCTGCAGGGCAAAGCAAGGGGAAGAGATCGCCCGTATTGTTAGCAGGGCTGGCCGTGATTTTGCTGGCCCTCATAGGAGGCGCGGTTTGGTTCTTTGGTTTTCGCGGACCAAGCGTTGCCGATAGGGTGGCAGAAGCGAACGCATTGGTCGACGCTGGGCAATATGATGAAGCGATTGCAGCCTTTGAAGAAATTTTATTGGAAGAACCGGAGAGGAAACGGCCGTTGCTGGTCTTGATACTGCTATTTTAGCCCGCGCCCAGGCAGCCATAGATCAGGGCAAGGACGACGAAGCGGAGGCAGACCTGACCCGCTTGCTGGCAGAAAAACCTGATGACGTGTCTCTGAATATGCTTATGGCGGACATCTGGCCAGGCAAGAGCAATTTGCTGACGCGCTGCCTTACTTTGACGCGGTTTTAAGGCAGGATGACGAACTGGTGGATGCGTATTTGGGTGCAGGCCAGGCGGCTTATGAACTGGACAATTACAATCGAGCTCTGGATTATTTTAGTGAGGCAGTAACCATTGCGCCGGGTAATGCGGAGGCTTATGCGGGGCAGGGAAAGAGCTATTATGCTTTGGGCTGGTACGAAAATGCCATTTCCCCGCTAGAAAAATGGGCTTCCCTTGACCAACAAGCTGCTGAGCCTTATCAACGGCTGAATCAAATTTATGAAGAATCGGGCGATGAGCAACAGAGGTTAGAAGTTGCAAACAAATGGGTTGAGCGGGATCCTGAAAACGCAGAGGCGCATAGCGCATTAGGTTGGAGCTATTATAGCTTGGAGCGGTATGATGATGCATATGCGTCATTTACCGATGCAATAGCAAAAAACGACACCGTTTTTTCGGCTTATAGAGGCTTGGGACATATACATTTTGCGGCTGGACGGTATGAAGAGGCTATTGAAAATTATCGCAAATGGCTTGATTATGATCCCAACAACTTCAGTGCCTATAATTCTCTTGGATGGTCTTATTATAATACCCAACGGTATACAGAGGCGCAGGATACTTTCCTGATGTCTTTGAGCTTGAACCCAGATTCAGCAGGAGCAAATCAAGGAATGGGTTACGTGCTGGAACAGAAGGGTGATTTTACCGGCGCGGTGACCTATTATCGCAATTGGGTTAACTTATCTTCAGACCAGGTTCAGCCATACAACAGGTTGGGCTGGGCATTATTTGAGCTAGAGCAATATACAGAGGCAATAGAGGCATTTGAGCAAATAACCTCGATTGATCCAACAAGCGCATCAGGGTATAAGGGATTGGCGTATTCTTATAAACAACTGCAAAATGATGCTCGGGCTTATGAGTATCAGGTAAGATGGACAGAATTGACTGTATCTGATCCAGAAGCGCATACGCAACTAGGCTGGACTCTTTATGGGCGGCAAGATTTTGAGGCAGCAGCCCGCTCTTTTAGTATGGCCCTGGCGCTAAACCCAGAGTACTATTCAGCGCTTTCGGGGCGGGGACAAGCCTATTTTTACTCCACGCAAAGTGGGTGTGAGCGCGCTATTCCTGATTTTGAGGCTGCACTGCGGCTAAGGTCAAATGACGGCCGTATTGCAGAATTGCTTGCTCGTTGTCAGGAGTAACGCACATAGATTATTGCCTTGTATACTTGATAGGCTAGGCATCCGATTCTTTTAGGAATCGGATGTTTGGTTTTAAAAGGGTAGATGAGCATATTCATGAGTTTGAGAAGGGGCGTTTTACTGGCGATTTTGCTATTCTTGCTCATACGTTTGTTGGGTTTAAGGGGTGTTTTGTACCAAAATGCTGGTTATACGGCGTTGAACCACGCTCATTCCAAAACGCAACAATTGGGGGCTTATCGGGATTATTCCTTAGCGGTGTCGCGGTTTGAGACAGCCCTTGATATGCGGCAAGCGTATAGTTCGACACGGGGTTTGGGCTTTGCTTTGATGTACCTGGGGGAGGAAGAGGCTGCTTTGCAAACATGGGCGACACTGCCTGTAGCTATGCAAGATGAGTTGGTGTCTTGGGGGGATATAGCTTTGGAAGCAGTACAGTATGAAACTGCCATTGCTTGGTATGAAAAGGCACTCTCCCTGAATAATGAACAATCGATTTGTCCATTAATGCATCGGTTAGGGAGGGCGTATGAGTTGGTGGGCAAGCCAATGTTAGCCAGACAGCAATTTTTGCTCTGTGTGCAGTCGGGCGAATTATATGTTGATGCCTATGTTGCGCTTTGCTTCTCATATGTCAACGAGGGTAAAGTAGATGAGGCAGTGGCGTTGTGGGCAAGTTTAGATGAAGCATCGCGGCGAGATTCTTCCTTGCTGTCCTGTGTTGGCGTGGGGTATATGGGTGAGAAAAATTATGGTGAAGCGCTGGCATATTTTAAAGAAGCTGTAACGGTAGATCCTGAACGCGCCTCGCTGTACCAATGGCTAAGTCTGGCATATACCAGAGCGGGAAATTTCACAGAGGCGATAGCGAGTGCGGAACAAGCGACCATGCTCGATGGTAGCAGAATTGATTTTTGGCAGCACCTGGCAAACTTGTATCGGGAAACGGGGCAGAATGAGGCGGCAACGGCCGTTTTGAAAAAAATTGCCACCCTAGAACAAACACAAATTAATCAACCGTAAAGAGTTATCTACCAAAGGCCCCATCACTGATGTCCAGAAAAGCCCGATCCTTAGGAAAAGAGGTGTTTAAGAGCCAGATAGCCAAAGGTACGGCCGTTCTGTTGGCATTTCTCGTCACCATCCTTTTAACCCGTTGGATGGGGCCAGATGGATACGGCGCTTACGCCTTGATCTTGGGTTGGGTGAGCCTAGCAACCCTCCTAATTTCCATAGGCTTGCCAGAAGCGTTAAACAGATTCATCCCCATTTTTCTAAACGATGGGGTAGATATTGTGAGCTTCTTGGGCCGACTTTTCTTGTTGCGAATGGGGGCGGTGTCAAGTTTGGCACTTGTTGTGCGGCTATTGGTGGTGCAGGTATTTAACTTACTCCAACACCCCTACCTTGTTCCACTGGCCGATTTTATCCTTACCCTGTTTTTACTGTACCAGTTAGCGCTCTTTTTAGAAGCATTTTTTACATCGCAACTTCGTATAAAGGTGATATTCATCTCCAACACGCTGAGGCAGTTGCTTGTGCTGGGAGGCCTTGTTTGGCTGTTTTTGGGCGGTGGGGTTTCTTTGCAGCAGGCATTATTGCTAACTGTTGGTGGTTATGGATTGGCCACATTTGTTTTTTTTGTCTCGCTTACCCAAACAAAGCGGCTAGGCAATACTTGGCAATTTAGCCGCCTGCCGGTTGTGCTGAAGTTTAGTCTTTCCGCTTGGGCGGTTACAGGAATCACTTTTTTGCTTTCGGAGCAGACGGATGTGCTACTTTTGGGGTTTTTAACCACCGATACGAGCCAAATCGGATATTACAAAGCGGGCACGGCGCTGGTGTGGAAGCTGATTGGCGTTATTACGGTTAGCTCGCAGGTTGTTTTATCTGCGCTATCACATAAATATGGGAGTGAGGGAGAGCCGGGTTTGACGAAGGGTTGGCAAAGTTTTATCAAACTTTCTACTCTTACGATTGTGCCTGTTTTTCTGTTTTTGGGTTGGCACGCGCCAGCCATCATCCAAATTTTGTATGGCGTGGAGTATGCCGTAAGTGCATGGGTGTTGCGCTATTTTGTGTTATTAACAATTGTGCCTTTTGGCTTGATGGCTGGTGGTTTGCACTTGATGACGTTGTATGTTTTGGGACAGGAAAGAAAGGGGTTAAGCGTCCGTATTGTTTCTGGGGTAGTGAATTTGTTGCTGGGGATTGTGTTAATTCGCGCTTTTGCGGCCATAGGTGCGGTGTTGGCAACAGGTTTGGCGGCGGTGGTAGGCACTTTATTAGAATTTTATATGTTGCAGCGTTGGCGTAAACGGCCTTATCCCTGGCAATTTGTAGGCAAAATATTAGGAGCCGCCTTACTAAGCGCAGCCACATTTATTCTGCTACCGGGCAACACATTATTTGAGTTAGCCATTGTGGGCGTTGTTTATGGCATCTGCATAGCGTTATTGTTGTGGTGGTGGAAACCTTTAACCCACGAAGATTATTTGACACTCAGGCAATTGAACCATAGGCTTTCTGTGCCAATAGCATGGTTTACTAAACACGGCTAAGCTTAGGGAGAGATTCTGGCAGGCAACAGGTTGGCAAAATTATGATCAGGCGAATTTTGTACAAAATATTTGGCTGGCGAGCGTACATCCCCATAGAAGCGTGGCGGCAGAGGCGGGAATTTAGCCAATATACCTACCGTGATTCAGAGTCGGCACACCTATCGCACTTTGTTAAAAAGGGAGATGTTTGTCTGGATGTCGGGGCTAATTTGGGCACATATGCTTTTTATCTGGCAAAAATAGTGGCAGAAACCGGTAAGGTTTTTGCCTTTGAGCCGGTTCCCGCAACTTATAAGGGGCTGGTTGCCAATATGACTAAAGTGCGGCTGACAAATGTCCATTCATTTAATTTGGGTGTGAGCGACCAAGAAGGCACGGTTGACCTATTTGTGCCGGAGCGGGTGGGTTTGCCCAGTCACGGCCGGGCGCATTTGCACCCACCCGAAGCGAAAGAATTGGGAGAACACGTCCAGATTCAGTTAACTACTATAGATGCCTTTTGCGCCCAACACGAGTTGGGGCGGGTAGATTTTGTTAAGATGGATATTGAAGGAGCGGAACTGTTGGCTTTGCGCGGTGCGGTTAAAGTGATTGGCACGTATCAACCCAAATTGTTGTTGGAAATTGAAGAGGCGCACACGCAGAAATATGGCTACAAGCCGCAGGATGTATTTGCGATGTTGGCTTCTTATGGGTATCGTGACGTTTATTGTGTGCGTGATAAAGAGTTGATCAAATTGAGTATAGCAGGATTAAAAGTGAAGAAGCATACTTTTGCAGATATTGTGAAGGGGTTGGTTGAAGGCAATATAAACAACTTTTTTGTGACAACGTAGATTTGATGGGTATGCTTAAGCATTCGATAAAGAAAAGAAGGGAGCGATCAAAAGACAAGATATTGAGCAGCTTTTTGGGGAAGATAGCATATGAAACCATGTATATTTTGTCAATGTCATCAATTTGAAACTGTATTTGCTGACAATCAGTTACAAATTGTTCAGTGTTGTCAATGCGGTTTAGTACGTCAGGCTGATTACAGCACAACTTTGACACAAGTAAACGAGGCTTTTTCTGATCCCGAATCTTACTATAGTAAGAGAAATCAAGTAGAAAATCAGGCTGTGCAATATGATGGCAAAAAACTAGCGCGAACGGCCGATATTCGTACCTGTATTTTAAATTATCTTGCCTCCGACGCAATTTTACTTGATGTAGGAAGCGGACGTGGAGAGTTTGCATCTGCTTTACAAAAGCAAGGGGTAACTGTTATCGGTCTAGAACCAGATCCCGTTACAGCTGAATTTGCTAAAAAAGAATTAGGGCTAAAGTAACAAATTTGGTGGGTATTGGCGGCATTACACTTTATGCCACGAAGTGAGACCTGTGAAAATCTTATTACTATACAAACGGAAGCTGGGGGGTAGAGAAAGCGCTTCTGGTGTTAGCACGGGGACTTAAACAGCGTGGTCATGACGTGGTCGTGGTTTCCGTGTACGATAATGATGATTATATTTCCATTTTTAGCCATAGGTATGGCTTGAAAACCATCAATTTACAGATGAAACTAAAGGGAAACAAGCTAAAAATGCTTACGGCATCCATATCTGGTTTAGGTCAATTGCGTTGCCTCATAAAAGAGCAGCAGATAGGTGTGGTACAAACCTTTAGCCATTATAGCAATTTGATTGGTTCGCTGATAGCCTGGACGGTAGGTGTGCCGGAGCAGGTGGGTTTGCCCAGTCACGGCCGGGCGCATTTGAACCCACCCGAAGCGCAAAAAATGGGAGAGTGTATCCAGTTTCAGTTAACTACCATAGATGCTTTTTGCGACTAACACGAGTAGGCGTGGGTAGATTTTGTGAAGATGGATATTGAGGGGGCGGAGTTGCTGGCTTTGCGGGGTGCAGGTGAGGTGATGAGTGCGTACAAGCTTAAGTTGTTGCTGGAGATTGAAGAGGCGCACACGCAGAAACAAGGCTACAAGCCGCAGGGTATATTTGCAATGTTGGCCGCGTATGGGTATCGTGACGTTTATCGTGCGTGTGAGGAGGCGTTGGTGCAGTTGGATATGGCCGCGCTAAAAGTAGCGGAACGGCCGTTTGCTGTTGTATATAGAAGCGGTGTTAGGGTGCCTTGTGAATAACTTTTTTGTAACGCCGTAGCGGTTGTATGGGCATGTTTAAGCAATCATCTAATTTTGTGAAAAATAGTGGGCTGATGCTGTTGATAGGGGTGGCAACGGCCGTTGTCGTGCTAACTTTACAACCTTTGCCCTGACAGAGCGCGCCGCATTGCTGGCCGTGCTGTTGGGTAGCATTTTATTTTTGGCTTTTTCCATTCGTTACCCGGTCACGTTGGTTTTTGCCATCATCTTGTACGAGTCGCTTTTAAGCTGGCGGCAGGCGGAGCAGATACAGATATTGGGCTATAATCGGTTGCTTTTTTACGCGGTTTTTGTGGGTGTTTTTGCGTTGGCGGTTGTGTACCGATTCTTTATTTTGCAGCGTAAGCTGAAAATTTATTGGATAGATGTGGCGCTTTTGCGTTGATTGGGGCTTATGGGGTTTCGGCCGTTTTTGCGGTAGATAGAGCCGCCGCCCGCCCCGGCTTCACCTACTTTTTAGCTACAGCCCTTACCTTCTACACCGTGCGTCTAGTTATTCTGAGCAAAAAAGATGTCCACAAAGTCATCTGGTTTTTGCTGGGCTTCATGTTTTTTGAGGCCGCCTTAGGGTTGGCGCAAAGTATCACTGGCACGGGCTTGCTGTACGTCAGCTCCGTTTCCGGTGGAGGTGCTTTTCCGCGCGCCACGGGCACGTTGGGTAACGGATTGGGTTGGTACCTTACCATTGGGTGTATTTTCGCTTTTAACCTATGGCTTTATAATCGCAAAACGAAACAATCATGGTTATACTTCTTCATTTTAGGCATGGTTGCTATAGGTTTGGTGGTTGCCAACACACGAGGAGCATGGGTAGATTGTGCTTTAGCAACCCTGATTTCTCTTATTCCCTTTCTAAAAGTGCAGAAAACCAAACTGCTCCTAATCGCCAGCGCAGCGGTGGGGGGAACGGCTGTGCTCCAGCAGTAGCGCCGCTTGGAATCGCATCATCTCCATCTGGGATCAAATTGCCAATCCGGGACAATCTACCATCGGTTTTCGCTTCTACATTTGGCAAGCGGCGCTGAAAATGTTCCGGCAAAATCCACTGTTTGGTGTCGGTCCAGACAACTTCCGTCCGCAATTAGCGAACTATATTGCCCAAGAATCGCAAAGTTTTTTGAGAATCAGCGCCGAAAGGAGCTTCAATACCCATCATGCCGGATTGCAAGTGCTTTCAGAAACAGGATTGGTAGGGGCTTTCACCTTCATTTTCTTCATTTTTGCTTTTGTTTCGCATACGTGGCGGCTTCATAAACGGCTGAAACATCACGATAGGTCATTGGCAATGGCTTTGCTGGTATTTTCTATCATGTCTACGCTTTCAATTTTGTATGGTGGGTACTCGTATGGCGGATACACGCAAGTGGGCAGCCTCTACTTTTTGCTTGCTGGGCTAACTGTGGCGTTAACGGCCGTTACTCACCAAAGAGACATTTCCCCAAGACCACCCAGCCAACCATGAGAATCTGCATCCTTTCCAGCACATTCCCCCCCCAGGCCAATGAAAAAACGTGCGGCATTGGCGACTACACCTACCATCTAACACAGCACCTCATCCCTTACAACTTGGAGATAGATGTGCTAACAACGACGACATATGTTGGCCCAAAACAGTTAGCCCCCTCCGTGCGCGTGCTCCCATTCATAGAAAAGTGGCAAATTCCTACCTTGAAAAAATTACAAAACCTGTGGCACAATAACGCTTACGATGTGGTGTCTTGGCAGTACCAACCCGGGATATACGGGGGCAAGTGGTCTTCTTACAACAGCATGTTAGCATGGCTCGCTCAGCGCAACAGTCGATTGATCCCAACCTTTCACACCCTAGCCTATCCCTCCCCACTATCACCAACCCGGCTCAATGCCTTAGCCATAGCTGCCCTCAGCCACCAAATCGTTGTCACCAATGAAAAGCATCGCCAAGAACTTCTGACGCTTTATCCCAAAGCACAAAGCAAACACTACTTAATTCCTGTAGGCAGCAACATTCTTCCAGTCCATGCAAAGTGGCAAAATGCTACGCCATCTACACCCAAGTTCGGAAAAAGCTAGACATTGTTGCAAACCAGCTACTCATCACCAATTTTGGGTTGATTTACCCCGATAAAAACTTAGAGGCTTTGGTGCGGGCTGTAGGCAAACTGCACAATTCGGGCTACCCTGTCCATTTGTTACTGATTGGTCAGGTACGCCAGAGCAGTAACGCTTACCTGACAGAAATTAAAAACTTGGTACAAAAGGAGGGGATAAAAAATCACGTTACGTGGATACATGATTGCCCGTAGATGAAGTGAGCGACTATCTTTTCGCTTCCGACATCTATGCCGTGCCTTACAAAGATGGCTTGACAACCAGACGAACCTCTGCCTTAGCCGGCATGGCGCACGGCTTGCCCATCCTTTCAACAAAATGGCCAGCTACGCCAGATGTTTTTGTAACTGGGGAAAATACCGTACTGACGCCATTAGATGACGAGAATGCGCTTTCCCGAGCCTTGTTAGATTTAACCATCTCTCCCCCAAAACGCCATGCACTTGGTAACGCGGCGAGATTTGAGTATGCAATTTTCTTGGGAGTTCATTGCCCGGCAAATGGCAAATGTTTTTATTGAACATGAGGATGGTTGATGGATACGAACCATAAAACTGTGCCCCCTGAAGCATCATGTGACCTGCTTTTTCCTTAACCACCAATGAGTTTTTACCCATTGGTGGCGGGGTGGCAACCTATAGTTTTGAATTAGCCAACGCGCTTAACCAACTCGATCACAAAACCGTTGTTGTGGCCGCCAGAAGAAGCGCGCAAAATGTAGCGTTTGATCAGGGACTAAACTTTTGCGTGGTGCGGGCTGAAGAGTACAAAATCGGCTTGTTTCGCCATTTGCACCGCCTGATTACTGCCTTGAGGGTAGCCGCTAGCTGTAAGCCAAAGCTGCTGCTAGCTTCTGATTGGCGCCCGGGGTTGGTGGTGGTGGTCATTTCTAAGTTATTGGGCATACCGTTTGCTGTGAGTGCGTATGGCACAGAGGTGTTTATTGCTGGGGATAGTTGGCTTAACCGGTTGTTTGCCAGGTGTGTGTTCAAACAGGCCAGCGCCGTGGTGAGTATTAGCCATTATACAAAGGAGCTATTGCACGAATTTGGTGTTCCTGAAGAGAAATCAAGGTTGTCACATTGGGGGTTGATCCTCATAAATGGCAGGCGACTGATGATGAGGTTGCAGAGATAAAAAAACGCTATGGGCTTCAAGGAAAGCAAGTTATTCTTACACTGGCGCGATTAACAGCCCGCAAAGGGCATGATGTCGTTTTGCAGGCCTTGCCGGCTGTTTTTGCCATACACCCAGATGCTGTATATGTAGTTGCAGGGAAAGGGGAGAACGAGAGCAAACTGCGCCAACTGGTGCAGCAGCTTGGCTTAACACAAAAGGTTATTTTTACTGGGTTTGTGCCCGATGAGGAGAAAGCGATTCTATACTCCGCTTGTGACGTGTATGTTTTGCTGAGTCGTCAAGAAGGTATTCAGGTCGAGGGGTTTGGCATTACATTGCTAGAGGCGTCGGCGTGTGCGCGACCAGTGGTGGCGGGACGGCATGGTGGGGTGTTGGATGCGGTGGAAGATGGCGTAACGGGTTTGCTGGTAGAACCGGATGATGTAGAGGGTGTGGCGACTGCGATCAAGTCGCTTTTAGGTGATGGGGAATATGCTAGAGTGTTGGGGGAAAACGGCCGTCTAAAAGTCGAAACTTACGCCAACTGGCACAATGTTGCATCCCAAACTTGGGCTATTTTACAACAAAGTAAGATAGGTAACGTTTAATCATTAGCAAAACCGTTGCTTAAAGAAACGATGAAAGTAATGCTGCTGAACACACAAATGGCTCCTGGGGGCGCCCAGAAAGCCATGCTTACTTTGGCGCGTGGTCTGAAAGAAGATGGTCACGATATTATTGTCGTGACCATGTACGACACAGGCAGTTACGTCAACCTATTTGAAGCTCAATACGGCCTGAAAATCGTCGACCTGCGGATGAAGCCGGAGCATGGACGTAATACCCCAATCTCAGCAATACTGGCTACACTGCGGGGCCTGCACCGTCTATATCGCCTCATGCGTCAGACCCAGCCAGATTTATTACAAACCTTTACCCACTACAGCAACATAATAGGCCCGCCTATTGCCTGGTTAGCAGGTATTCCCGTTAGAGTCTCTTCACAACGTAGCTTGCTAGCGCACCGCCCTAGATGGCTGTTGACCACCGACCGCCTTGTTACTAACTCTTTTTTAGTACACAAAATGACCACTGTCTCTGATGAGACGCGCAATTTTTGTATAGAGCAAGGAATTCATCCGCATAAACTACTCACCATATACAGTGGCATTAACACCTCAAAATACCGTTGCTCTATGTCGCCTGAGCAACAACTGCAACTACGTCAGACCTTTGCTATAGGTCAAACAGATACCATTATTCTCACCGTAGCTCGCCTATCCCAAGAAAAGGGCACCGTTACCTACTAGAAGCCGCTCCCCTCATTCGCCAAAGGATTCCCAACGCTCACTTCCTCCTTGTTGGCGAAGGGGAACTACAAGCAGCTCTGATGAAGCAAATTAAGGCTGCCGGATTAGAGACATATGTCCACCTTTTAGGAATGCGCCAAGACATACCCCAGCTTCTAGCAATCAGCCAGCTTTTTATTTTGCCATCAGTGTCCGAAGGCTTGCCTAACGCCTTGCTAGAGGCGATGGCTGCCGGCGTGCCCGTGGTTGCCACGGATTTGGGTAGCTGCCGTGAGATAATTACCAATGGGCAAAATGGCATATTGGTACCGGCGGGAAATGCAGCCCCGTTGACTGAGGCCGCCATCAAGTTGTTGAAAAATCCTGCTCTGGTTCAGACATTGTGTCAGGCAGCTCAAAAACGGGTGAGGGAAGATTTTTCTATTCGCAAAAGCGATGTGGCCTTATATCTTTGTATAAGCAACTCTTGCAAGCTGCTAACAACGAGCATATTGTCTGACACTTTGTTATTTGCTACAGTTTGGCTGATCGTGGATTCTTGCTTGCGACGTTTCTAGAAATTTTTTAGTGAACAAACAATGACCTCTTTTTTTCGAAGAATTTACGACAACAGCCGCAAGATTCACTGGTGGAATTAGACGGAAGCGGTTTGCTTTATTTCGGCAATTGTTAAGCGCTGTGCCACGTCCATTAACTATTTTAGATGTAGGGGGACGGCAGCGGTTTTGGGAGGTGATGGGGTTTGCCGAGGAGCAAGGCGTACAGGTAACATTGTTGAATATTGACCCTCCAGAGGTTTCTCACACCAAATTTTTCAGCATTACCGGAGATGCCACGCAGATGGTGCAATTTGCAGATAGACAATTTGATGTGGTGTTTTCGAACTCAGTAATTGAGCATGTTGGCGGGTTGGCACAGCAAAGATTGATGGCGCAAGAGGTGCGGCGGGTAGGACAGCGTTTTTTTGTGCAGACGCCAATTACTTTTTCCCCCGCTAGAACCGCATTATTTGTTCATAGGATTTCATTGGCTGCCTTTGGATATGCGTGCTTGGCTGCACGGCCGTTTCAATCTTGGGTGGCGTCAACGTGTACAAGATAGAACCCGCGCCCGCGCCGAAGTAGCCCAAATACGGCTGCTAAAAAAGCAAGAACTACTTTCTTTATTTCCCGGAGCCAATTTGTACCAGGAAAAGGTGTTGGGTCTAACAAAATCTTTTATTGTGTACGATGCGTTGGACTGCTAACACCCATGCTACCCACGATTAAGCTATTAGGCGTTTCATTCACCGTGTATGACCAGGCAGCTTTGTTAACAATCGTACAGCAACGTAGCCTCAATCGCTCAAAGACAACCATCCTCTCTGGCAATATCCATTCCTTTAACCTGGCCTATGAAAACAAATGGTTGCGTGACTTTTTTAACCAGGCGGACATTGTGCGAATTGATGGGGCTGGTGTGCGCCTCGGCGCAAAACTGCTTGGCTACACCACACCGTCCCGCATGACCTGGGCAGACTTTGCCTGGAGCTTAGCTGAATTTTGCGCACAAAATAACCGCACCCTCTTCTTTTTGGGCGCAAAGCCGGGCGTCGCCGAAAAGCAGCGCAAACATTGCAAGGTAGGTACCCTAATTTGCGTTTTGCCGGCATTCACCATGGTTATTTTAAGAAAGAAAAGGATAGCGAAGAAAACACGGCCGTCCTCCACCAAATAAACAATGTTCAACCAGACATCCTAATTATTGGTTTTGGTATGCCTATGCAAGAGCAGTGGCTCAGCCAAAATTTGGACGACTTGGACGTTTCCGTCATCATGACTGGTGGCGCTGTATTCGATTACATCTCTGGCGATCTCCAACGCGCCCCCAGGTGGATGACCGACAACGGCTTAGAATGGCTCGGCCGCCTGCTCATTGAGCCGGACCGCTTGTGGAAGCGTTATTTGGTAGGCAATCCCCTTTTCCTCTGGCGCGTTCTCAAACAACGATTTGGACCTTTGCCTTATCGGTGAGTGGTAGCGTCAATACTGGGGTGAGAAGCTTCGATACGGTTTTCACAAAAACCGACTCGGATACATGACGTTACCACGAGGGTCTGGTTGCTAATACGCTTTAGCAGGCTATAATTGCTTTGGCTGTGTCTTATCACAATAAACGGTATTTAATGGCCGGGTTGATTTCCCAAGTTAGTTAATTGTTTATGCAAGAAGGTGAGCCGGGTAAGGAGGGCCTGTAATGTTGCGGCGGTTTAGCGTCAACTACGCCATATTTTCCATGACATTGGATGTGGGGACCGTTTTTTTGGCCTCTTTTTTGGGCTTCCCGTTTGCGCGTGTGGCCGCAGTTCCTCGAACTTAACTTTGTCGCAACCACTAGATGAGGTTCATCTTTCTCCCTGGTTTTACCTGGTTATCCCCCTTTTGTGGATTTCTACTTTCTTGTTACTGAATGTTTACGATCCCCACCGTATTTACAAAGTTGTCGATGAACTGCAAAGTGTGACTGTTGCCAGCTTCGCTGGCTTCTCTCGTTTTTGCCGGACTCCTCTATCTAACCGACAGAGACTTTTCACGGTGGTTTTTCTTTCTTTTTATAGCGTTCAATCTGGTCATTTCTTTGTCCTGGCGGCTGCTGGTCCGGCTGGCCTTTAAATGGTGGCGCGTACCGGCAGCGGAAAGCCGCGTACTCATCGTCGGCGCTGGGGAAGTGGGGCGGCGCGTCGGCCGCATGATTCAGGAAAATAACTGGATGGGGCTGCGCTTAGCCGGTTACCTGGATGACGACGCGCGAAAGAACTTGCCCGTCGTGGGACGGCTGGCTGAAGCGCGGCAGGTGATTCTCCAAAGCAACGTCAGCGACGTGGTTATTGCTTTGCCGCAGCGGGCTTATGGGCAGGTGAACAAGCTGGTCTTGTCTTTGCACGATTTGCCCGTACAGGTCAGGGTGGTGCCCGATTATTTTAGCCTGGCCCTTTACCGCGCGACTGTGGAAGATTTTGGCGGTTTGCCTATGATCAATTTGCGGGATCCGGCACTAAACGAGGTGCAGCGCCTGGCCAAACGGCTGTTTGACCTGGCCATTGCCGGGCCGTTTACGCTGTTCCTGATGCCGGTGATGGCGGTGGTGGCCTTGTTTATTAAGCTGGATAATCCAGGCCCCGTTCTATTCCGGCAAAAGCGGGTGGGGGAGAACGGCCGTATCTTCCAAATGTTCAAGTTCCGCACCATGGTTGCCGGGGCCGAAAAGCTGCAAGGCCAGGTGAACGAAATCAACGGCAATGGCGAGCTGATCCACAAAAAAGAGAATGATCCCCGCGTCACGCGGGTCGGCCGCTTTTTACGCCGCACCAGCCTGGACGAACTGCCGCAGCTTTTCAACGTGCTGCGCGGCGACATGAGCCTGGTCGGCCCGCGTCCGGAAATGCCCTGGCTGGTGGACCATTACGAACCGTGGCAGCATAAACGCTTTGCCGTGCCCCAGGGCATTACCGGCTGGTGGCAGGTAAACGGCCGTTCCGATAAACCGATGCACCTGCACACCGAAGACGACCTCTACTACATCCAGAACTATTCCTTGTGGATGGACCTCTACATCCTCATCAAAACCCCCTTCGTGGTGCTGCGAGGCAAGGGTGCTTATTGATGAGGTAAAAAAACCGCGCTTCTACCGCTGGCTGCTGCTGGCCGAAGGTGGCTTAATTCTGGCAGCCATTCCCTTTCTGCTTTATACCACAATTTTTCCTATATTAACCGGCATCATTATGCTGCTGCTGGCCATAAATTGGCTGGCGCAGGCCATTATGGTCCGGCGGCCGATGCCCGCTACGCCGACAACACAATCCTTTTGGCCTTATTTTGATGGCTGCTTGTTGGCGCTCTAGTAACGGCCGACCCTGACCTGACCTTGCCCAAGGTCACGGGCCTAATATTAGGATTTGCCGTGTGGCGCTACCTTTCCCTGATGACTGCAACCAAAGATTTTTGTGGGTAGGCACCGGGCGTTTTTGGTATCGGCTCTGGGTTATGGTACTCGCTGGCCATGGTCAGTGTGGACTGGTTTACTGAAAGTACCTTTTGTAGGCCGTCTAATTGCGCCTGCTGCCGCCCGACTCATGGATTTGCCTGAGGCGCCGCAGTCAGGTGAACACACGCCAACAACTGGCGGGTACTTACCGGTTCATGCTTTCCCCTTCTCTTTCTCTCTTGGCTGCGGGGCGCCACCAAACACAGCCGTCTGTTGGGGGGCCTCTTAGCGTGGTGTACTGTTATTGGCCATGATGTTGGTAATCACCCAATCGCGCAGCGGCTGGATTGGCGGTTACGGCCGTTCCCTGATTCTCTGTTTTAGGTGGTTATTCTCTGGCATACTTCTTGCATGCCGGCACAGTGCTGCGCGTCGTCGCAGCCTTCCAGGGTATTCTCCTGGTGGGGTTGCTCCTCGTCGCATTGCTAGGAGCGCAGATCTTGCGCTCTGTATGGGCAGCACCCCCAGAGCAAACGGCCATTGGCACTTTTGAGTACGGTCAGCTTTCGCCGGACAGTTTGGGAGACGGCACCATGGCCATTGGCGATTTTCCTTATACTGGCACAGGCCTAGGCACATTTCGCCGAGTAGTGTTTCGCCTTTATCCTATTGCCTTTCCCCCGACCATGATTTTGGCCACGCCCATAACATTTTTCTGCAGTTACTTTGGATGTGGGGCTGCCCGGTCTCATTGTTTACCTGGCATTTTTGTCTGAGTGGAATACGGGGACTGGCAAATCTTTACGCCAAAGCCCGGCATTTCGCCCTCAGCGATGGGTTTGGTTGCGGGACATTGCGGCATTCATTTTTATGGCCTTGCGGATGCGCAATTTCCATTGGCGCACAGGGCAGCATTTTGCAGTGGATGGCGCTTGGATTGCTCACCGGCATGGCAGCAGCAGATGCGGCCGTATCAGCGGTTAGCGGGGCGCTGGCGCTGCCAGACAACAATGCTGCCGCCAAGGAGCAAGAAGAGCAGCAGCGCCGCCCACCCGTTGTGCAGAATGGCGGAGATCAGGCTGGTGCTGGCTCCCAAAACCAAGGCTAGCAGTAAAGCCACCAGGCCCAATACGCGGCTGCTGAGCCGCTGCAAGGCCGGAAAGAAAGCGAGGAGCTGGCTAAGGGGACTGAGGAACAGCAGAAAACCCAGCCACAGCGCCACCACCCCACCGCCGCGAAAGCCCCACAGCAGCGTTTTGTATTCCGCTTCTAGCTGAGCCAGGGCTGTGGCGCGGTCTCCTTCCAGTAAGCGATAAAAGCGCTGGTCATTTTCGATGGGGTAAGGCAGGACACGGCCGTTTCCCATCTGCCCCAGCACCGTCACCCAGATATTCTCATACACCACCCCATAGCTGATGCGCACGTCCCCCAACAGTGGCGCGTCCGGCATGCCTGCCCCCAGGTAGATGGTGTCCGGCATCACCCGGTAATTGCCTTCCACCACCTGGCCAGCCTCCAGAGTAAGGGGTTGGCGGCGCGGCCAGTCCAGGCGGGCGGCATCCAGCGCATACAAGCCGACGTAGGCTTCTTCGGCCGTCAGCACAAGTGGCTCCACCGGGAGGGGCGGGTTCTCGTGCCCCTGGGATACCTCAAACTCTATGGCCGGTTGGGGACTGCTGGTCCATTCTAGCTGGTAGCGGCTGTCGGGCGTGTTGTCTTCTTGAATGGTGCCGCTCCCTTTTTCGACCCAGGCATACATTTCTACCAGCCGTTCCAGGTAGACGTAATCGCCGGAGCGCAGAAAGCGATCGTCGCCCAGCGTGCCGGGGCTGGTCAGCCAGCCGGTGACGCTGACAAACTCCCCCTCGGTGACGGAGGTTGGCTGGCTGCCGTCTACGGCCGTACTGCGCGCCGCTAAGTTGGCCAGGTTGGTGCGCCCCTCGTTAAACCAGAGAAGCCCCAGCCCAACCAGCAAGAGGACGCTGCCAAAAAATAGGCCCGCGCCGGTATTGCTTTGCAGGCGGCGCAGCGGCCGAATCCGTTTCATGACTCCGGCGTTGCTGTAGGACCGGGGTTGATGGTGATGACCCGCCGCGCTTCTGACAAAATTGTGCCGCTGCCGTCTTGGGCTACGGCCGTAATCTCCGCTGGCCCTTCTACGTCAAAAGGCAAAAGCAGCTCCGTCTCCCAAAAACCAAAGCTGTCAGGGGTCGCGGTAGTTTCGCCCACGATACGGCCGTTTTCCAGCAGCACGGTTACCCGCACAGAGGCTGCGTTAAAAGCAGAGCCGGAAAGCGGCAGGCTTTGCCCGGAGAGATGCACGCTGCCCGACGCGGGCGTGATAATCGTTATCCCAATAGCTTCTTCGGAATCGGCAGCCAGCACGTTGATGGGAATTTGCACTTCCCGCCAGGTAGCCTCACCCGGGGTGCCGAAGGAGGCAATGGCGCAGCCCGGCCCGGCAATGTTGGCCGGCACGCCCAACTGCCCCTGCCAATAGCCGCTGCCGTTCATGGTCAGCGTGAAGAAGGCGACCTGGGTCTGGCATTCATCCATCCACAGAGAAATCGTCAGGCGGCTGCCCGCAGGCTGCTCAGCACGGCCGTCGAAAAAGAGAAAATACCCGGCCACGGCCGTATCCCCTTCTACCGGGTTGTACAGCGCCAGGTAGCGATCTGCGGTCGCGGCGTCCAGCACCAGGTTCACTGTGGCGCTGTCCTGGGCCAGCACGCTGCCGCTGCTGTCGACCACGCTGGCCCGCAGCGTGGCCGCCCCGCTAATATTTTCCGGCACGCGCAGCCCCGCTTCCCAGCCTACGGCATTTACTACACCTGTGGTGCTGCTGAGCAGGCGACCGGTGGCGCTGGACAGCGTGACCGACACGCTTTGGGAGGCCTCAAGCTGCGCCAACCCGCGTACGACAATATCGCTGCCCAAGAGTAGCTGGGCGCCGTTGTCCGGGGCGCTGAGGGTCAGGCGGGCTTCGACGGGCACAGCGGTGGCTGTGGGTGGAGGCGTAATGGTGGCAGGTACGGCCGTTGCCGGTTCTGGCGTGGGTGTACTCAAATCGCGCGTAGGGGGCAGCGTCGTCGGTGAAGGGGGCGGGTCGGTGGGTAGTTCCGCCGCCGGCAGCCGGGTTGGAACGGCCGGGCTTGGGTCACTACCGCAAGCGACAAACAAAAGAGTCAGGACTAGCAAAACAAACCATTGTGGTTTCATGAGCACCTTTCCTTGAATAGCTGGTCAGCGAATCAGTCAGTCAGACAATCAGCTTGTCAGCCAATCAGTCAGTCAGCCAATCAGCTTGTCAGCCAATCAGCTGCAGGTCAGCCTGATCAGCTGAATTGCTGAGGGTCAGCCTGAGACGCTGAGATGCTGAGATGCTGAGATGCTGAGATGCTGAGACGCTGATCTGCTAAGTATTATAGCGGGATTGGGGCGCTTTGCCTGTATTCTCCAGCCGGGCTACAATTTGTCTGCTGTATGGATATCTTTGCCTTACCGACATTATTTGATTGGTTAAACCGTCTGGAACCCTTTCGCGGTCTGCCTGCCGTCTACGCCCTGGCTTTACTGAGCCTCACCATTCTCGTGGTGCGCGACTGGCGTATCACTTTGCTGGCCCTGGCAGGGCATTACCTGTTGAGCGGCCTCTTGTTTGCCGACGTGCTGCTGCCCCATCTCGCGTTTGTGAAAGTGTTGACCGGCCTGTTTGTTTGCCTGATTTTTTACATGACGGCACGCCAGGCGCAGCCGCTTCCGGCGCCAGAAACAGGCCAGCCGTGGCGTTTACGATTAGGTCCGTTTGTGGTGGCCAATACCTGGCTGTGGCGCGCTTTTGCCGGGCTGCTGGCAGCCTTGCTGGCTATTTATCTGGGACAGCGGCCGGGATTGTTTTTACCCGGCATGGGGGCAGAGACGGCCCACATCAATGGCGCCGTCTTTTTGCTCTTTACCCTGGGGCTGCTGCAAATGAGCCTGGCGCGGGATGCATGGCAAATTGGCGTCGGCTTTTTCCTGGCCTTGACCGGCTTTGAGCTGTTTTATAATAACCTCGAGCAGTCGCCGGGGATTCTGGCAGCGCTGACGGCCGTTAACCTGGTCATTAGTCTGGCTGTCGCCTTCTTGGCCCAGGGACAGCGCCAGGCAAGAAAATTCACGGCGCATTAGTTGTAGACGCGGGGTAGATTGGCTACACTCCCACTCGTAGCCTGTGCAGAGCCGCTAAACCACCCACTGGAGACATGGTATCTGGCAGTTGTAAGTAAAATGGTCATGCATAGACTGGTACCATAGGTGACTGATGGCTGAATATTGGTATGTACTGCGCACCAAACCTAAGAAAGAGCACTTTGTGCACCAGCAGCTCGTAGCGCGGCAGGTGCCGCTGTACTTTCCGGCGGTGCGGGTGAAGCCGGTGAATCCCCGGGCGTCTAAGGTACGGCCGTACTTCCCGGGCTACCTCTTCGTGCGCGCTGACCTGGAGCAAGAAGGGCAAAATGCCTTTAGCTGGCTGCCCGGGACGGTAGGGCTGGTGCAGTTTGGCGGCGAACCGGCAGTGGTGCCTGACAATTTGGTCCACGAGCTGAAAGAGCGGCTGGCACTGCTGGCTGAGGCCGAACAGGCTCAGCAAAATGGGCTGCAGCAGGGCGACCGCGTGCGCATTGTCAGCGGCCCCTTTGCCGGGTACGAAGCTATTTTTGACCTGCGTCTGGCGGGCAAAGAGCGGGTGCAGGTGCTGTTGGCTTTTCTCAGCCGCCACCCGCAGCCGGTGAAGCTCCGCGCGGCGGACGTGGTTAAAGCCGGTTAGCGGCGTAAACCAGCCAAAAGTACCATACACGAAGCTGCCAGAAGTTGTTAACACTATGCTGCCACAGCGGCCGGTAATAGCTATCAAGAGTGTCTACAATCTCAGAAACGGCCGTTTATCAAGTAAACGCCAGCGGTAATCAAACGCTGACCAAAAACTGAGCGCCTGCCTTTGCGCAAGCCTGATCCGGTACTGGCTGGCGCTCACACATTATTTTTTAAAATCGCTCTCCGATGTCGGAAGGGCGGAGCACGCCAACAAATCGAGCAAGGAACTATGAACAGAAAGGATGAATTAATCGCCAAATTTAATCAACAGACAGCAGAAATTGGCATTGTCGGCATGGGCTACGTGGGCCTGCCCCTGGCCGTGGCCTTCGCCCAACGCGGCTTTCGCGTGGTGGGGCTGGACGTGGTCGCGGAAAAAGTAGACATGTTAAACGCGGGTCGCAGCTACGTCGAGGACGTGGCCGACGCCGAGCTGGCGCCCCTGGTGGCCAATGGGCTCATCCGCGCTACCACCGACTACGCCGACCTGGCGGCCGTCGACGCCATTTCCATCTGCGTCCCCACGCCGCTGCGCAAAACCAAAGACCCGGACATTTCCTATATTATTAGCGCCGCGGACAGCATTGTGGCCCACGCCGGTGGCACGGGCAAGCTCATTGTGCTGGAAAGCACCACCTACCCCGGCACCACGGAAGAGGTAATTTTGCCCCGCCTCTCCGAAAACGGTGACCGCGTGGGGCAGGAGTTTTTCCTCGCCTTTTCCCCCGAACGGGTGGACCCGGGGCGCACCGATTACAACATGTTTACTACCCCTAAGGTATTTGGCGGCGTGACGCCGGACTGCCTGGCAGTGACCCTGGCGCTGTACGGCCAGGTAGTCGACCATCCTGTGCCGGTATCCAGCACCGCGGCAGCGGAGATGGTGAAGCTGCTGGAGAATACCTTCCGCGCCGTCAACATCGCCCTGGTGAACGAGGTGGCGGTGATGTGCGACAAGCTGGGGCTGGACGTGTGGGAAGTGGTAGAAGCGGCGGCCACCAAGCCTTACGGCTTTATGAAGTTTACGCCGGGGCCGGGCGTGGGCGGGCACTGCATCCCCCTGGACCCCCACTACCTGAGCTGGAAGCTGAAGACCGTGAACTACAACGCGCGCTTCATCGAGCTGGCGTCGGAGATTAACAGCCACATGCCGGAGTACGTCATTGGCAAGGTGGCCGACGCCCTCAACGGCGACCGCAAGGCGATTAACGGCAGCCGTATTTTGGTGCTGGGGGTGGCCTACAAGCCCAATATTGGCGACGTGCGGGAAAGCCCGGCGTTGGATGTGATTCATTTGCTGGAAGAGCGCGGCGCGGAGGTGGCCTTCCACGATCCCTACGTGATGGACCTCGAATATGAAGAGATGGATACGCCGCGGGTAGAGCTGACGGCCGAAACCTTGCAAGAAGCAGACTGCGTGGTGATTGTCACCAACCACCGCGATTATGATTGGGCCTTTGTGGCTGCCCAGGCCGGGCTGATTGTGGACACGCGCAACGCCCTGGCGGGGCTGGCTGGTCACGGACGCGTAGTTGGGCTTTAGTAAGGCTGCTGCCATCGAAGCTGCATCATTTTGATCAGAGTATTCGTGCCGTCCTATATACATTGCTGTGATATACTCAATTGAAGGGTCCCATGATCACCAACATAGTGAAGCAGGTTGACTTCCTGAGGAGATGTAACTATGAGTTTGTCATTAGCCATCCCTGATTCCATTGTGCAGGCTATTCGCCTGCCGGAAAAACGTTTACGCGAAGAAATGTTGCTAGAATTGGCCCTGGCACTCTATGCTCAGGATGCTTTGTCCCTTGGCAAGGCAAGGGAATTGGCTGGATTGGGCAAGTATGAGTTTGGCCAAATTTTGGGACAACGGGGGATTGCACGCCATTATGGTGAGGCGGAATTAGGGGACGATCTGGCATATGCCCGTGGTGAGTAACACGTCGCCTGTTCTCAACCTGGCAATAATTGGTTATTTGCATCTACTGCGCCAACAATTCAGCCAGGTTTGGCTGCCTGAAGCTGTAAAATTGGAGTTGCGTCTGGACGAAGAGCTGCCAGGCTCTCCGAATATCCGGCAGGCTATTGAGGATGGTTGGTTGCAAATAAGCAAACCAAACAACAGTGCGTTTGTGCGGGTATTGGCGCGTGAACTTGACCAAGGGGAAGCAGAAGCCATTGCTTTAGCAGTAGAAATGAATGCCAGCCGGATATTGCTTGACGAACGGGAGGCGCGACGTATTGCCAAAGCATTGAGTTTTCCGGTAACAGGTGTTCTCGGCGTGTTGCTGAGCGCAGAAAAAGTAGGGCAGTTACAGAGACCGTTGGCAGAAGTTATAGCAGATTTACGCGAAAAGGCAGGATTTCGGTTGGCGGATTCATTGGTGCAAACCGTGTTGCGCCAGGCTTGAGAGTGACGCGAAAATTGCAGGCTCTTCACCATTGGCCGTTGCTTAACCATTAACCCAAAACGGCCGTGCCATCTCAAAACTTTTTATGAACGTATTACTGACCGGCGGAGCGGGCTTTATCGGCTCCCATCTGGCCGCGGCCCTGCTGCAGCACGGCTACCAGGTGCGGGTGCTGGACAACCTCAGCAGCGGTAAGCGGGAAAACCTGGACGGCCTGGCCGTAGAGCTGCTGGTCGGGGACATTCGCGATTGGGAAACGGTGCGGCAGGCGGTGACCGGCTGCGACCTCATCTTCCACCAGGCAGCCCTGGTCAGCGTACCCCGCTCTCTGGAAGAACCGCGGCTGAACCACGACGTCAACGTCAGCGGGACGCTGCACGTGTTTGAAGCGGCGCGGCAGGCGGGCATCCAGCGCGTCGTATACGCCTCCTCGGCGGCGGTGTATGGGGATACGCCCTCGTTACCGGCCAAGGAAAGTGACCAACCCAAGCCCATGACCCCCTATGCGGCGGCGAAGATGGATGAATGAGCAGTATGCGGCCGTGTATAACCAGAGTTACGGCACGGAATTTATCGGGCTGCGCTACTTTAACGTCTTTGGCCCGCGCCAGGACCCCTCTTCACCCTATTCCGGCGTGCTGTCTATTTTTTGCCGCGCGGCCGTGGCGAGGGTGGGGGTGACCCTTTATGGAAACGGCCGTCAGACGCGGGACTTTGTCTACGTCAGCGATGTCGTAGCGGCCAATCTGGCCGCCGCTAATTTAGCCGCCGCCAACCTGGCTGCCGCCAACCTGCATGTAGATGGCGCACCGCGAGTTTTTAACGTGGGCCGGGGCGAGCAAACGGATTTACTGCAAATTCTTCAGGTACTGCGGGAACAGACCGGCGCGGCGCTGCCCGCGCGTCATGAAGCGCCCCGCGCCGGGGATATCCGCCACTCCTGTGCCGACATTGCCTTGGCTAAAAAGCACCTGGCTTTCACGCCGAAAATCTCTCTTGCGGCCGGGCTGCAGGAAACGCTGCGGAACAGCGTCGTGCTATAATTGGGCTATTGCTAGATTCCATCTTGGATACTCCGGACGAAAACTCTTAAGGCAGCAGGTAACAGCATGGATATCGAAAAGACATATGGCAGCCTGATTAAAGTATTGGTTGAGCAATTTGGCGAAAAGCTAAAAACGATTGTGCTTTTTGGCTCACAAAGTCGTGCGGAAGCAAATTTAAACAGTGACCATGACGTCTTCGTCGTTGTTGAAGATCTGGCTAACGATCCTTTGGAAAGACAAAGGGAGGTTATGACTCCTTTGCTGCCTTACCTCCTCGACATACCGGAAAAAATATCGATTATTGCCAAAACCCCACATGAATTATTGGAAAATCTGACCCCATTGATTATTGACGTGTGCATGGACGGGATTGGTTTATATGGCAAAGATTATTTTGCAGGATTGCAAAAACGGGTTTCGCAATCATTGCATGATGCTGGCTTGCAGCGCCGCCGCCTGGCCGGAACCTGGATGTGGGTTTTCCCGACCCTACCAGTAAAAGAGTGGGAATTAGATTGGGAAGGCTATCGTGAACCTGTCTAAAAATGTTGCGTATCGCATTGCCCTGGCTAAAGGTTTCCTTCAAGAAGCAGAGCAGGATCTTTCTCTTGAACGGTGGCGTTCTTGTGTTGATAACGCCCAGTTAGCAGTAGAAAATGTAGGTAAGGCCGCTTTAGCATTATTTGGCATTGTCCCTAAAACCCATGATCCCGCTCGGCAAATTGCTGTGATTCTTCGTGAACGAGAATTACCGGAAGATATTGGCGAATACTTACACGCCATGCTGCCGCACCTGTTGGTTTTGGGTACAGAAACGCATTTCCTTACAGATTATGGCGATGAGAGCAGTTACACTTTGCCCTGGGACTTGTTCACTCAAAAAACAGCCCAGGATGCTTTACAGTCAGCCCGATTGTTAGTTGAAATCATTCAGGAGTTACCAGAGAAGATTAAGCAGTGGCATGCCGAGGACAATCAGAAATAACGCGTAATTCCTCCGTGATGAATGCCATCGGTCATTAATTCGGCCGTTTCCTTGCCAGTAGGACTGCAGCATACATTGGATTGGTTTGCATGACGAAAACAGCGTTAATCACCGGTATCACCGGACAGGATGGCTCTTACCTGGCGGAGCTGCTTTTAAGCAAAGGGTATGAGGTGCATGGCCTCATACGCCGCAGCAGCACCTTCAACACCCGGCGCATCGATCACCTCTATAAAGATCCCCACCGCCAAAACGTGCAGCTTCACTTGCATTACGGCGACCTGAGCAGCAGCAGCGGCCTGCTGGGCCTGCTGCAGGCGGTGCAGCCGGATGAGATTTACCACCTGGCGGCGCAGAGCCACGTGCGCGTCAGCTTTGACATGCCCGAATATACGGCCGATATCACCGGTTTGGGCACCGTGCGCCTGCTGGAGGCCATCCGCCAAAGCGGCCTGACCCCCCGCTTTTACCAGGCCTCTTCCAGCGAAATGTTTGGCGCGGCCCCGCCGCCGCAAAGTGAAACGACGCCCTTTGCCCCGCAGAGCCCTTATGCCGCCGCCAAGCTGCTGGCCTACTGGACAACGAGCAACTATCGCGCCGGGTATGGCCTGTTCGCCGGCAACGGCATCTTGTTTAACCACGAATCGCCCCGGCGCGGCGAGACCTTCGTCACGCGCAAGATTACGCGGGCGGTGGCGGCCATTACGGCCGGGCAGCAAGATAAGCTGTACCTGGGCAACCTGGACGCGAAGCGGGATTGGGGCTACGCGCCGGAGTACGTCGAGGCGATGTGGCTGATGCTGCAGCAGGAGACGGCGCAGGATTTTGTGATTGGCACCGGGGAGTCCCATACCGTGCGGGACTTTTTGCAAGAGGCCTTTGGCTACGTGGGGCTGGATTGGCAGAATTACGTGAAAATCGACCCGCGCTACTATCGTCCCACAGAAGTGGACTACCTGCTGGCCGACCCGCGGCAGGCGCAGCGGCAGATGGGCTGGCAGCCCAAAGTGCGCTTTGCTCGACCTGGTGCGTATCATGGTCGACGCCGACCTGGAACGGCTGGGGCTGGATGCGCCGGGTGAAGGGCGGCAGGTGGTGGCCGGGCAGTTTGGCGACTGGCATACCTGGGAAGACCAGGTAGTTAGCATGCAGTGAACGGTGGCGGTTGTTTGCTGAAAATACGTAAGCAATCAGCCGCTCAGCAATTCAGGCAGTCAGCTTGTTTGGGTTTGTCCCGAAAGTTGACCTAAATGGATGAAATTAGGCTGTTGTGACCGGATTTAATTCGTTTAGCGGTTGATTTTTCACCTGAATCCATTGCTGATAAGCTGAAATGCTAATTAGCTGAATGCTTATCTAGATAAAAGGGTAACGGATGACGGTTTACCGATTACTAACAAATTTTAGGAAATGTGAGGAAGGGTGATGAGTACAGAGCAAAAATGGCCGGACAGCATGACAGTTTTGGCACGATAAACGGGTGATTGTCACCGGCGGAGCCGGTTTTCTCGGTTCTTTTGTCGTCGACAAACTGACGGAGCGGGGCGCGGCCGACATTGTGGTGCCGCGCACGGCCGATTACGACCTGACGCAGTTGGAGGCCATCAAGCAGTTGTTCCGCGACACCAGCCAGAAGGGCAAACCGGTGGAGATGATCATCCACCTGGCGGCGCGGGTCGGCGGCATCGGCGCCAACCGCGCCAACCCGGCCGAGTTTTTCTACGACAACCTGATGATGGGCGTGCAGCTGATGCACGAGAGCTACCTGCGCGGCGTGCCCAAGTTCGTCGCCATCGGCACCGTCTGCGCCTACCCCAAGTTCGCCCCGGTGCCCTTTAAGGAAGATGATTTGTGGAACGGCTACCCGGAGGAGACCAACGCCCCTTACGGCCTGGCCAAGAAGATGATGCTGGTGCAGAGCCAGACCTATCGCCAGCAGTACGGCTACAACTCCATCTTCCTGCTGCCGGTGAATCTGTACGGGCCGCGGGACAACTTTGATTTGGAAACTCAGCCACGTCATCCCGGCGCTGATCCGCAAATGCGTGGAGGCCAAGGAGCGCGGGGACGACCAGATTGTGGCCTGGGGCGACGGCTCGCCGACCCGGGAGTTCCTCTACGTGGAGGACGCGGCCGAGGGGATTTTGCTGGCCGCCGAACGCTACAACGACAGCGAGCCGGTGAATCTCGGCAGCGCCTTTGAGATCAGCATCAAGGACCTGCTGGAGACGCATTGCCCAGCTGACCGGCTTTGCGGGGCGAGATTCGCTGGGACACCAGCAAGCCCAACGGCCAGCCGCGGCGCAAGCTGGACACCAGCCGGGCGAAGGCGCTGTTTGGCTTTGAGTCGCAGACGTCGTTTGCCGCGGGCCTGCAAGAGACCATTGACTGGTTTAAGGTGCAAGGGTAGGGGCGGATAATTATCCGCCCACCAGACCCACACAGCCGATTTCTCCTGACAGCGTATGTTATAATCATGGGGGTCAGTGCGCTAAAGGATTTGTGACTTTGACTACCACACCAGCAGATACCATCATTTCACGGATTTTGGAACGACTGCGCCGCATCCAGCCGGATAAGGTGATTTCACGATGCAAGCTTTGACATACTGGAAAACGGTGACCATGGATACGGATAATTTGTTAGAACAACTGGTAGCGCTGCTTGCCGAGAAACGGATTACCTATTGTGTGATCGGTGGGCAGGCCGTGAATGCCTACGTAGAGCCGCTGGTGAGCCTGGATTTAGACCTGGCGGTTTCTGTGACCCAGTTGGCAGAGGTGGAGGCGCTGCTGGCCGAACATTTCACCGTGCGCCGCTTTCCACACAGCATAAAAATCTCTTTGCCGGGCTCTGATTTACGCGTGTAGGTGCAAACAGACCCACGCTACGGGACATTTCCCACGCGGGCGGTAGAACGGGACGTTTTGGGCTTACGATTACCGGTCGCGGTTGTAACCGACGTATTACAAGGAAAAATTTGGGCGGCAATGGACGAAGACAGGCGTGGAAGCAAGCGCCAAAAGGACCTGGCGGACATTGCCCGGTTGGTGGAGGCCTTTCCCAACCTGCGGGGTCAACTGCCAGAGGAAATTGCTCGACGCCTTTTTTAGCCCGAGAAAACTCGGGATGAGGCAATAAAGTTTGGGGAATACTACCGCCAAGGGCGGGTAATTATCCACCCCTATAAATGGAATTCTTCGCAGGAAGTGCCTTCCCATGAATTTCTTCTGAAAAATTCCCTTCAAGAAAAAAAGTTGTCTTCCGAAGAGATTTCTCTAAGGAAATAGTAAACGTTAATCCCACCCGAGACCTGCGAGATTTACCAGTAGATTTAGCCCATATGCCTTTTGGTAGAAATCTCGCAGGTCTGTTTGTGGTGAGGAGCATTTGATGTGTGGGCGCTGGGTGCATGGTGACAACAGGCGCTGCTGCGGTGACGATGGGGCGCATGGAGGTTACTGTTGTAGACCGACCCGGCGAGTTGGGCGGCGTGACGGTGGAAACCCCAATGTAGCCTGATTTACCAATTGATATCTGAATCATGAAGAACCGAAGGGGTTCTGATAAAAATTTCCCTCCGTTATTTGTGGGAAGAGGGAGGGAGGGATTAAACGGCCGTATCTAATACAGGCTTTGGTTTACAGAACACGAGTCAACGTTGAAAAAAGTATCATTAACCAAAACAACATTAAATAACAGTGTCTGGCAGTCAGGGCTACTACCGTTATCTTTCAGGGCGTGATGCAAATTGGCGTTATCGCCATCATGGCTCGCTTGCTTACCCCTGCAGACTTTGGTTTGATAGCGGTGGCGAATTTGGTTATTGGCTTCGCGGCAATGTTTACACGCTTCGGCCTGGCCAAAGCCATTGTCCAGAAGAAAAACTTGACCGAAGTGGATGTAAGAGTTGGGTTTACAACCTCAGTGGTGATGGCCTTGATTTTAACAACTCTTCTCTATTTGTTTGCGCCACTCATTGCTCAATTCTTTCGCAACCCTGATGTTGTTCCAGTCATGCGCGTGTTAAGTTTTTCCTTTGTATTATCCAACCTCGGGGTCATCTCTGAGGCGCTTCTCACCCGAAAACTCGCTTTTAAAAAGCTTTTTGGGGTGACTTTATGGACTTACGGTTTTGGGTATGCATTGGTTGGCGTTGTCCTGGCGTTGATGGGGTATGGGGTGTGGGCGATTGGTCTATGGCACTTTGGCCACCAAACTCGTGGAGAGTGCCGTTCTACTCATTCTCCAGCCACACCCCAAGCGACCCATTTTTCAACGAAAAGAATTGGGCGAACTCATTCATTATGGTGGTGGCGTGACGCTATCAGCCTTGTTTAAGTATGTGGCGAATAATGGTGATTATTTCGTTATTGGGCGCTGGCTAGGGTCTGCTACTTTGGGAATTTACCAACAAGCTTTCAATATCTTAGTTATCTTTGCCCGTTACCTCGGTGATGTTTTGGAAAGAGTATTATTCGCCACAGCATCTATTATCCAGGATGAACAAGCCAGACTGACTCGCGCTTACGCGCTCTCTCTTAGTTTGATCAACCTTATCTTATTGCCGTTATCAACTTTCATGATTATTTTGGCTCCAGAAATTATCCTGGTTTATTTGGGTGGACAGTGGACGGAAGCCATTGTACCGATGCAGATATTGTTAGTTGGGTTGACTTTTCGCAGCCAGTCGCGCATTTCTGACGCTTTTGCTCACGCAGTGGGCGAAGTGTATCAACCGGCTCTTCGCAAGGCCATCTTCGCGGTGACAATAATCGTGGGAAGTTTAATAGGCCAGTCCTGGGGAATAATCGGCGTCTCTACAGCCGTGACGTTCGCTATGATTCTGGATTGCGTTCTTGTAGTGGAATTAGGGCTGCGCTTGACCCATACACCCCGCAAAGAATATGTACATAATATGCTGCCCGGAATCTATATGGGTGGATTGGCGCTATTGATTGGCTGGCTTATTGCCTCTTTGTTCCGTACCCTGTTTGATGGTTCATTCTGGATACTGCTGATGTCAGTTCTTGTTACAGGCATATTATTGGTCAGTTTTATCATATTGACTCCGGCTATTCTTGGGAAAAGCGGGCTTTGGTTTGCCGATGCGGTTGTGGGAATGTTGCCGGTGCGCTGGGCCACGAAATTGCGCGCCAGTTGGTGGGGGCGACGGGCCCTTTTAGCCAGGTGACCAGGTGCATACCAAAATGATGACCCGAATGTCAGGCATGGCATATCTAGCTACGTTGCTCTTGTTGACCTTCAGCCTGTTTCCTCGGTTTGCACAAAACTACAAGCTGAATCGAGCTTATCTAAGGTTGGTAGATTATTTGCCGACAGATGCTACCTGGATAGAGCAAGCCCTATCCAGTCGTTCAGATAGCCACGCATCAAATGAAGTAGGCCAACTTTTCTTGCAAACCATATGGCCTGAGCCAAACACGCTGACTTTATCCGAGCTTCACACATCTCTCAATTTGTTCCAAACATTTTCGCTTATTAACATTCTGCGCCAAAGAGAGCAACTGGGAACGTTTTTTGACGCCTTGGCTTACATAAGTTTTGGAAAGGATTTGCAGGCGATAAATTCCTTGACCAATATGCAGGCTTCTAGCGTGTTGCTAGCCACCGGGCGTCTTTTAACGGAGGCAGAAGACCTAAATCGCGCTACGTATTATTTGGAAGCCTCCTTTGCTATCCAGCCAACCAGCTATCCGATTTTGCGACAGCTTGTTGATGTGTACCTGGCTGAAGAACGGTACTGCGATTTGCAACGGGTAGCCCAAATTGGCGTTGAAGTCTATGATTCAGGTTTGTATTATTATTTTCTTGGTCGGGCGTATGAAGGATTAAAAGTGTGGGTTTTGGCTGCACAAGCTTATGAGGAAGCACTATCCCGAAGACCTGGTTACGCCCCGTATGAACGTTTGCTTATCAGAGCCACACAACAGGGCCAAAAAAACAACACCGTTAATATTTATGATTGGTGTAAGTGACGATTTGCGAAGGTAAATAAATCGTGAAACAAAATTCATCTATTATCAACAGGATACCATACATTATTTTTGGGATTATCCTTTTCCTCTTGGGCATGGTAGGCCAAATTATTTCTGTTCCTACGTTAGTTTATTCCTTGCCCTTGGCTTTTGCATGCTTGGCCATGACCGTTATAACCCGTCGACCTCTCACGTTGTACCTAATTGATGTATGGATATTCGCCTATCTTTATCTTTATGTGAGTGAGTATCTGTTGCAATACAACGATGTTCAAATGATGTTTTTTCGGGACACAGTCCATATGACTGAAGGCTTTATTGTGGCCTCATTTGGCGCTACGCTCGTTTGTTATGGACTGACTGTCCATCCACTAATTGCCAAATGGGTTCCTCCATCATGGAAAAATGATGTGGGAGAAGTTAGCTTAGAACATCACGATAAGGCTAATCCCTCACATAATGTAATCGATGGGCGAGCTAATACAGTTGGAAAAACTCATAGAAATTATCAACCAATTCGAACTAGAAGAACCCTCAGGGAAGATAATCTTTCACCCCCCATTATTATTTTTGTTTTCCTATTAGTCTTCGTTGTCTATTACTACATTTTCGAAGTGATAACCTTACAGCAATTACTTTATCTTGGCCGGGCTGGGCTGCAGACTCAAATTGAAGTTGGTTTGACAAGTGGGTTTCTCTCGTCGGCAGTGGTTACCTTCCCAGTGATGAGCGCCTTCCTATTAAGCCGTTACAAACTACCAATATTTTTGAAGGCTGTCTTGGTTGCCACCTCAATTCTGGCTATGGTAGCTATATTTGCTCGTGGTTCAAGGTCGCCGTTTGGGTTTCAGGTGATTGGTACCGCGTTTTTTGCCTTACAATCATTTAGGCTTTCTCGAAATAAGTTATTGACACTCGGCGTTTTGTTCTTAGTCATTACATCTGTGCAGGCGATTATGCGGGCTTCAAGAATTTATGGGATTGGTAATGTGGAAGACATCAGTTTCTGGGAGATTGTTGCTAACCCGGAAAACCATTTAAGTAGCGAAGGCGTGCTAAGAGTTAATGCGTTGATTCATTCGGCACAAATCTATGAAAATCGTAGCGGGCTGCCCGAGAACCTTTTTATCTTTTATTGGTGGGTGCCGCGTCAGGTTTGGCAGGAAAAGCCAACTATGGCCGGATATTGGGTTGTCCGTGAATATACTTACGAACAAGTTAGTGATAATCATAGCGTGTCGGGCGGGTTTGCTATGCCAGCGCTAATTGATTTCGGCCCTATCGCTGGCGCGTTCTTTTCCATGGTGTATGGCTTAGGTTTGGCTGTCTTTGAGACTTATACGTTAAGGTATCGTAACACATCTTCCCCACACGTTATTATGGTAGCTTTACTTTTCTTTGGCGTGTTTTTCATGATGCGTTCGCTTTTCACAAGTCTAATTTTTGTGATGACTGTGTTCTCAATTGTTATTTTTCCTTTGTTGATCTCGTTTAAGCTAGGTGAACCTCCCTTAATACTCAATCAAGTTCAAACGAATTCGCTTTCACAAGTTAAGAACCACCCTGGATGGAATCGTTACAAAAACTGAGAAATGTCTGAACTTCACCTTAGTATTCTTGAACCAAATAACAGGGCTGATGTGGCAGCCATTTTACGCGCAGCATCAGTGGCGCATCACAAACCTGTGCAAATTATTGACTGGTTTGAATGGAAGTTTTGGGGATCTCCTTTCGGCCCGGCGATCATGGCTTATGCTCAAACAGATGAAGGGGAAATTGCCGGTGCGGTGGCATTTGGTCGATACGAATTAACATATAGTTCAGAAAATTTGAAAGCTGCGCTCTCCTATCAAACTTTTGTGCACCCCGATTTTCGCCGTTTGGGGCTGTTTACCAGGCTGTCGCAATTGGCTATGGATGTGTGTCAGCAGCAGGGTATTCAAATCATGTTCAACTTCCCCAATGCTATGAGTTTGGGTGGTTTCAAAAATCAAGGGTGGGTTGAGGTTGATTGTGTGCGCTCATTTGTCAAGCCACTACACTGGGGGCGGGTCATCAGTCAATTTACCGTTGGCTTATGGTCAGCTCGGTTTAAGCCTGATGTCATTTCAGAGTTTGCTCCGAAAGATTACGCAGGTTTTGAAGAAAGCCTGCTCAACCTATCAAGCATACGCGCAGAAACAGTTTGGGCTCCTCATCGCACGCCTGAATATCTACATTGGCGCTACCATACATATCCCATGAACCGCTATATAACTGTCATAGATGATAATGGGTGGGCCATTCTCCGTACGGGTAAACGTGGCCGCTATTTTGAAGCGCAAGTGTTGGAACTTTTTCCGGTTAAAGGGGCGGAGGCGAAGTTTTTACGCTCTATCAGTCGGCAAATTCGCCAGAAATTCAATTGCGACATTATTTCCCTGACTATTTCCGAAGCACACCCTGTCTTCAATTCCGTTCGGCGGGCAGGATTTTTACCAATCCCTAATCATGTCAACTTCACATATAAACCTTTAGAAACCTGGATTACCACAGAGAATCGCTCTTGGGTCCTTACGGCAACAGAGTTCCATACATATTAACTTCCGTCAGCCAACGTACTAATCCACAAATGGGCATTAAAACAACCGCTAGAAAATTGGCTTACAAAACCTTTTCCACCTTTTGGCCAAAAACCTGTTTGCCTCGGGTAATCTATTATCACAGTGTTCACCCTGACCAAAATTTACCGCGAAGGTTGTCACCGGACAAATTTCTGGCACAAATGCAATGGTTACAAAGGAACCAGTATGATATATGCACTTTCTCACAGTTGGCACGGCGCGTCTATTCAGGGTTGGGGACGCAACAGTCTGTGGCTATCACTTTTGATGATGGTTATTTGGACAATTACGAGACGGCGCTGCCTATCTTGCTAGATCATCAGATGAAAGCGACGTTTTTTGTGATCACAAACATGATTGGTGATTTACCTAAAAGCAGCGATGATGGAAAACGCCTGTGCCCCTCCAGACAAATGATGACAAAGCAACAGTTGCGCGAGATGCATAACTTAGGGATGGAGATTGGCAGTCATACACGTACCCATATCCACGTTCGCGATGAGCTTAGGCGCTCATACCACGCTGCCTGGAACGAGTTGGCCGGTTCACGCCAAGCCTTAGAAGATTTGCTTGGCAGCGAAGTTGAGAACCTTCTGTTATCCTAATGGGCAGAAAGGCGTTTTTGACTGGGCGACGAAGAAGCTATTGCAAGATGCGGGGTACGATTATGCAGCCACGACCATTTGGGGCGTATTCGATTATCAAGCCGATCCTTTGGAAATCCCTCGCATCCGCATAAGACCGGATGATTCTCTGGTAGACTTTGAAAAGAAGCTTTCTGGGCAATATGATTTTATCCGCTGGATTCATCAATCACGAGACGGTAGTCGAAGCTGGGCAGAGACAGAATAACAAGGAAGATTTATGGAGCGCATAAATTGGTTCATGCGTGGTGCTGCGCATTACACGACAATGTGGATTGGTGCACGTTTTGGCAGGAAATTTCCCATGCATTTCGTGTGTGGTTATCCGCGGTCGGGAACAACCTGGTTTAGCGAATTATTAGCTGACTACTTAAACTTACCAAGACCCAATATGTATATTTTCCCTATTGGATTTGCCTCAGTTATTCATACTCACGTTCCTCCTAATCACCGTCTCAATGATTGTTTTTATGTCGTACGTGATGGTCGTGACTCAATCGTCTCAGCTTATTTCAAAGCTATTGAACGTTTAAAAAACGGTACGCCAGATGTATATCGCAACAAATTGTTAAGGGTATTCGACGATGATTTAGACAACATCGCTTACAACTTACCGGCATATATTAAATTCCGGTTTGAAGAAAAAGGGCAAAATTGGGGCACTCATGTACTTGGATGGTTGCAAAAGGCGCAGAGATATCCTGAGCAAATTGTCATTGTAAAGTATGAGGGTATGCTTTCCGATCCCGAAGGTACCTTTACAAAGGTGTTACAGGCAAAGTACGGAGATGTAGATAAAGATTTAGTTGCCGTTGCTGTGCAAAGACAACAATTCGACAGACAAAGGAAACGGCCGTCTGACCAGCACCGCACATATATGCGCAAAGGTGTTGCGGGTGATTGGCAAAATTGGTTTACACCAGAATGTAATACTCTCTTTGAAAAGTATGCGGGGGATACCTTAAAAAAGGCGGGTTATAGCGAATGAACTCTGTAACATATTATGATCGTAAACGTTCACGCCCTATTGTGCCACACAAGGATGGATGTGATTTAGTTGATTGGAACGAAGCATTTGAACAATATTCTTTTGCTAGACATCCTCAAGGATTTCCGATATTTCTTTCACCTACAGACCTTGAGCAATTTGACGAATACAAAGAATCGGACCCATATACTGTCGAATTAAACTATGAAAGCGATTTTCATCAAAGGCGTATCCAATGTACCCTAGATCTAATCACGCAAGTAGCCAATCATTTACCAGACAAACTCAGAATTCTTGATTTAGGTTGTGGTCAAGGACACATTACATCAAAAATTCATACCAACTTTCCAAATAGTGAAGTATTGGGTTTAGATTATTCTGTTTCAGCTATTGAATATGCAGTTACTCATTACCCTAATATCGAGTTTGCCGTTGGGAACGCTTACAACCTGCCATATTCAGAGAATTATTTCGACATTGTTGTATGCAATAATATTTGGGAGCATGTGCCAGATCCTCTGCGCCTGTTGGACGAAATTAAGCGCGTGATCAAACCTGAACGATATTTGATTGTCTCTACTCCCAGCCGGTACAGATTTGGGAATCTTGTTAGAGTTTTACTAGGTAAACGCGTAGTCTTCATGTCAAAGCACCATGTCACCGAATATTCTGTAGGGCAAGTTGTTGAGCAAATGGAATTTGGCGGTTTTGATGAAATTCAAGTAGTCTCAAAAACTATTGGCACTTGGAAATCCCGCTTGGCGAAATTTCTCCCCTCTTTGGTAATATCTTTGGTTGGTTCATCATCAACTTGAATCTACCGTTTTCTTTTTAGCACGGCGCATCAAACGATAATTCTTCTGGCTTTGGATCCAGTTTCCTTGGACGTTTGCTGCACGAAAACTCAAGAGTACTGAAATGACCATCTATTCGATAGACAAACGTGAATCACAAATATATAAGTTTATGTCTTTGGCAACACGTCAGCCAGTAGAACGACAGGCACGTGACATTCGCGGACGTTTGAATTGGTCAATGGAAACACTTGAGCATTTTCGTTTGAATCGTTGTCGGAGTATTTTACACCACGCAGGTGCAAATGTACCTTATTATCGTCAGCTTTTTAGAGAGTCTAATTTCAAACCTGAAACATTTGCTACCTTCGCGCAACTTGAAGAAATACCCGTCTTAACGCGCCAGCATGTAAAGGATCAGTTTACTCCTTTGCAAGATCCATCGACTGACAAGCAATCTCTGCGTATTGTTAGTACAGGCGGAACTACCGGCAGCCCTGTGCGCTTGCTGGCAGACCTTGCCTCAGATTTAGAGCGAAAATTGGTAACGGGTAGCAGATGTATGCTCTGGCAGGGCGGCGATTAGGTACACCAACCTTACTAATAGCGGGCAGTCCAATTGATGCGCAAGCGTCGGAATTCTATGGTTAAGCGGATTAAAAATTATTTTTATAATGTGACCGTTCGCTCGTCATTTAACTTAACGCCTGAATCTACTTCGCGGCTAATAGAGGAACTGGTGTCTAATAAATATGAAGTCGTGATCGCGTATGCGAGCGTCTTGGAATCTTGTTAGCTGACACCTGGTTAAAAAGGATTTAACCTACAGATACCAAAATTATTCCCAGCGCCCAAAGCCCGTTTCCAATGTTCAACGAGAGCGTTGGCAGAAGATTCTGACGCAAGGTGTGAAATTTACGGCTCCCGTGAGATGAATTCCATAGCCGGAGAATCATCTGACCATAACGGATTGGTGATCAATTCTGATATCTATCATGTAGAGATTACCGATAGTCCTAAGGAAGAGTATTGCCACCTGGTAATCCGGGCTTAATCACTATCACCAGCCTTTTGGATCGCGGTATGCCACTGATACGGTATCAACTAGGAGATATAGGCATACTTTCACAACCCGCCGGTGACATTGCTCCTAACTTTCCGCGTTTGCGTATAACGCATGGTCGAATGTCTGACGTGATCTGTTGCCCCAGTGGGAAAATGTTACCCGGTGAATTCTTCCCACACCTGCTCAAAGAAATAGCAGATCATGTTGAACGTTTTCAAGTAATACAGGAAAGGATTGATCGCATTGTTGTTCGGGTGCAACCACGCTCCACCTGGATTCCAGAATACGTTCAATATCTCCAAGATAAGATAAGCAAGCAGATAGATGAAGAAATGCAAATTGATATTGAAGTTGTAGAGAAAATTGAGGTGTCGGCCTCTGGTAAATTTAGAATGACGATAAATCGCATTCCTCCAGAAGAGAGGCCGTGGGCTTTGAGCGAATGATTGAATCTACAGCAATGCAGATGGAAAGCGGTTTAATAATATGCGCGTAGGAGTAGATGCGTCTAACTTACGGACAGGGGGAGGGGTGACACACCTAATTGAATTTCTCCAAGCTGCCTGTCCAGAAAAGCATGGGGTCCAGCAAATTATTGTTTGGGGCGGAGACGCTACGTTAGCCCGAATAGCTGATCAACCCTGGTTAAAAAAAATTCAAGATCCCTCGTTGGAACAATCTTTACCTGTTCGTTTGTATTGGCAAGAGTTTCAACTTAATCGATTAGCGCGTTCGTTTGGTTGCGATGCGCTTTTTGTTCCCGGTGGCTCATATAGAGGTGGGTTTCGGCAGTTTGTTACCATGTCTCGCAACATGCTCCCTTTTGAGCGTCGGGAGTATCAACGGTTCGGTTTTTCTGGTAACACACTGCGTTACGTCTTATTGCGCCAATCACAATTGGCAACATTTCGCAAGGCAAGCGGACTGATCTTTTTATCGGACTATGCTCGAACCACCATTCTCCCACATCTAAACAGCCGTAACATCGCTAGCATAACCATCCCACACGGTGTTGATGAAAGTTTCCGCTGTGAACCGCGAAAACAGAAGGAGTTAGGGACGTATTCAGAGCAACGGCCGTTTCGCCTACTTTATGTTTCGATTATCAATCTATATAAACATCAGTGGCACGTAGCAGAAGCTGTCGGTCAGTTAAGGGCAGAGGGCTTCCCAATAGCCATTGACTTTATTGGTCCAGCCTATAAGCTTGCTCTCCAACGTTTGCAAAAAGCGCAAAACCGATGGGATCCTACCGGCGAATTTATTCGCTATGTGGGACCAGTACCATATCAGGAATTACCGGGGCACTATCATCGGGCCGACGGTTTTGTTTTTGCCTCCAGTTGTGAAAATATGCCCAATATCTTGTTAGAAGCAATGGCCTCCGGCTTACCCATAGCCTGTTCTAATCGCGGCCCCATGCCGGAGATGTTAGGGGATGCCGGGTTATATTTTGATCCTGAAAACCCTGCGCTAATTACTGATGCTTTGCGCAAGTTATTAACCAATGCTGATTTGCGCCAGCAAATCGCCTGGAAAGCTTACAGCCAGGCGCAAAATTACTCCTGGCAGCGCTGCGCCGATGAGACCTTTGCCTTTTTAGCGCAGGTTGCCAGCAACACACCATAGAAGCCAACTCATGAAACAAATCTTACAAAGTTTGAAGACCGGTTCCATCGAACTGGTAGAAGCGCCTGCGCCCGACTGTAAAGCGGGCCATTTGTTGATTGCCACCCGGCGCAGCCTCATTTCCGCCGGTACGGAGCGGATGCTGGTGGAATTCGGCCAGGCCAATTTGCTGGCCAAGGCCCGCTCCCAGCCGGACAAGGTGCGGCAGGTGCTGGACAAAATGCGCACCGATGGGCTGCTGCCCACCCTGGAGGCGGTGTTTACGCGGCTGGACCAGCCGCTGCCCCTGGGCTACTGCAACGCCGGGGTGGTGCTGGCCGTTGGGGAGGGCGTCGCCGGCTTTGCCGTCGGCGACCGGGTGGTCTCCAACGGCCCCCACGCCGAAGTGGTCTGCGTGCCGCAAAATCTGTGCGCCCGCATCCCCGATGGCGTCAGCGACGACGCGGCGGCCTTCACCGTGCTGGCGGCCATCGGCCTGCAGGGGCTGCGCCTGGCGGAGCCGACGCTGGGGGAGAAGGTGGTGGTGCTGGGGCTGGGGCTGATCGGGCTGCTGACGGTGCAGATGCTGGCGCCAACGGCTGCCAGGTGCTGGGGGTGGATTTTAACGCCGACGCGGCTGGCGCTGGCGGCGCAGTTTGGCGCGCAAACGGTGAACCTCAGCGCCGGCGAGGACCCGGTGGCGGCGGCGCTGGCTTTTTCCGGCGGCAAGGGGGTGGACGCCGTGCTGATCACCGCTTCGACCAAGAGCAGCGAGCCGGTACACCAGGCGGCGCAGATGTGCCGCAAGCGGGGGCGCATTGTGCTGGTCGGCGTCACCGGCCTGGAGCTGTCCCGCGCCGATTTTACGAAAAGGAGCTTATCTTTCCAGGTCTCCTGCTCCTACGGGCCGGGGCGCTATGACGAAAGTTACGAGCAAAAGGGGCAGGATTACCCCTACGGCTTTGTGCGCTGGACCGAGCAGCGCAACTTCGAGGCGGTGCTGGACCTGTTGGCAGCGGGACGGTTGGACGTAGAGCCGCTGATTTCCCACCGGGTCCCCCAGGTAGAAGCGCCGCGGGCGTACCAACTGCTCACCGAAGAGCCGCAGGCGCTGGGGATTGTGCTGACTTACCCGAGTGCAAACGGCCTGATGTTGCGCCGTACAGTGACTGTAGCGTCGAATCGCCGTTCGCCGCTGCCGCGCCTCGCAGCGGGCCAGGCTGCCGGTGGGTGTTATTGGGGCGGGCAACTTTGCCACGCGTGGTGCTGCTGCCGGCGCTGACAAAGACGCGGGGCAGCGCTGCACACCATGGCCAGCGGCGGCGGCACGTCGGCAGCGGTGGCCGCTGGCAAGTTAACTTTGCCGCAGGCCACTTCCGACACTCAGCGCACTGCTGCAAGAGCCGGGCTAAACACCCTGTTTATTGCTGACGCGCCACAACAGCCACGCGCGGCTGGTGGCGCGAGGCGCTGGAAGCGGGCAAGCACGTTTTTGTGGAAAAGCCGCTGGCCTGAACCGGGAGGAGCTGGCCCAGGTCGGAAGCGGCGGTGGCGGCGCATCCGGACCAGCAGCTGATGGTGGGCTTTAACCGCCGCTTTGCGCCGCTGGCCCAGGAGATGAAGACGGCTGGTAGACGGCCGGGTGGAGCCGCTGAGCCTCATCTATACGGTGAATGCGGGGTTTATCCCGGCCAATCATTGGACCCAAGACCCGCAGGTGGGCGGCGGGCGGATTATCGGCGAGGGGTGTCACTTTATTGATTTCCTGCGCTTCCTGGTGGGGCAGCCGATTGTGGGCGTGCGGGCGCAGATGCTGGGCGACGCGCCCGGCGTGGCTCGAGCGCGAAGATAAAATGAACATCCTGCTCGATTTTGCCGATGGCTCCATGGGCACGGTGCATTACCTGGCCAATGGCAGCAAGCAGTTCCCCAAGGAGCGGGTGGAGGTGTTTAGCCAGGGGCGGGTGCTGGTGCTGGACAATTTCCGCAAACTGCAAGGGTATGGCTGGTCGGGCGTGCCGCGGCAGTGGCCCGGCGGGGGCAGGACAAAGGGCACCAGGCGGAGGTCAGCGCTTTTATCCAGCGGGTAAAGCAGGGGGGTGATTGGTTGATTCCCTGGGCAGAGCTGAAAGAGGTGACGCTGGCGACCTTTGTGGCGGTGGAGCAGGCGCAAGAACGGGGGGAAGAAATATTCGGCCACGAATGACACGAATGGCACGAATTAGGAATTGTATAAGCGAGTGTTTTTTTGCTCTGTGGTTGCTGTTTGGTTAGCGAGATATTCAATAAAGCAAAACGGGTAGAACGAAAAATTCGTGTAAATTTGTGCAATTCGTGGCAAAGAGTTTGACCATGGCGATACTATACAAAGAGCTATCTTACGCGGTTGTGGGTGCGGCCATGGAGGTGCATAACCAGTTGGGTTCTGGCTTTTTGGAGGCAGTATATCAAGGGGCATAGTCTCATGAAATGTCTTTGCGCGGCATTCCCCATCAGCAGTATCGCCGGTTGACAGTGACGTACAAGGGAAAGGAAGTTGGCTATTATGAGGCGGATATTGTGGTTGGTGACAAAATCATTTTAGAGTTGAAGGCCGTCTCGCAGTTTCACGCCCGGCATACAGCCCAGGCGATTCATTATCTCAAAGCTACAGGATTGCGGTTAGCTATTCTACTCAACTTCGGCGCTAAATCTTTGCAGTACGAACGGTTGGTTGTTTAATAATAGGACAGCTACGAATTACACAAATGATACGAATTAAAAAAGATATTTATGTACAGTTTTGTGGTTTGGGGTCGCTAATTATTTGTTACGCAGGACACCAATAAAGCAGAAACTGAACAGAAAAAAATTCGTGCAAATTCGTGAAATTCGTGGCAAAAAGGTCTCGTATGAAAATTATCCACGTTGTGGGCGCACGGCCGAATTTTATGAAGGCGGCGCCAGTTATTGCTGCATTGGGAAACTATTCGCACGTCAGCCAATTGTTGGTGCATACGGGGCAGCATTACGACAAAAATATGTCGGATATCTTTTTTAAGGAGTTGGGGCTGCCAGAACCGGACGTAAACCTGGAAGTCGGTTCTGGTTCCCACGCGGTGCAGACGGCAGAAGTGATGCAGCGTTTTGAACCGGTGGTGCTGGCGGAGAAGCCGGATTGGGTGCTGGTGTACGGGGACGTGAATTCGACGGTGGCTACGGCGCTGGTGGCCACGAAGCTGCACGTGCCGGTAGCCCACGTGGAGGCGGGCCTGCGCTCCTTTGACCGCACCATGCCGGAAGAGATTAACCGGCTGCTGACGGACCAGATGGCGGAGTTGCTTTTTACGCCGTCAATGGACGGCAATGAGAATTTGGCCCGCGAAGGGGTAGCGGAAACGAAGATTATGCTGGTGGGGAACGTGATGATTGATACCCTGATGCGGCTGCTGCCCCAGGCGGAAGGGCGCTGGCCGGCTCTGCAAGCGGCCCAAACTTGGCAACGTATGGCCTGGTGACGCTGCATCGTCCTTCCAACGTAGACGGTACCGACATGCTGTTGCATATCATGACGGCGCTACACGAGATCAGCCAACAGATTCCTTTGCTTTTCCCCATGCACCCGCGCACCCGCCAACGCCTCCAGGATTCACAATTCAAAATTGACAATTCACAATTGATTAGTATCCCCGGTTGGGTACCTGGATTTTGTGGCCTTGCAGCAGCAGGCCCGGTTGATAATCACCGATTCGGGCGGTATTCAGGAGGAGACGTACCTGGCTGGGAGTACCCTGCCTAACGGTGCGCGAGAATACGGAACGGCCGATTACGGTAACGCTGGGGACGAACCAACTGGTAGGACAGGATATGCACCAACTGCGGCAGGCCGTGGCGGAGATATTGGTGGGGCGGAGTAAGCAAGGGCGCGTGCCGCCGCTGTGGGACGGCAAAGCGGGAGAGCGGATTGCGCAAATCCTGGTATATGGGGTCTGAGGGGAATTTAAGACAAAGACGCAAAGGGAAAAAGAGACAAAGGACGATTAGCTTGAGTGGACCACAAGCGATTTTTGCGCGGGCAGGTTTAGCCTGGGAGCTGGCGAGACGCTTTGGGGTGGGCTGGCTGGCTTACCGGGGGTGGTATGCTCTGCGATTACGCAGCGGCTGGCTGGCGCGGCGGCACCCGGTGCAGTCTTGGGCGGCCAAACCTTTGGCCCATTTCTTGGATGATTCGCTGTTGGCAGATGAAGAGGCTTATTTTGCCTATCGCCAGGGGGCAGGGCCAGCTTTTTTCTTTTACCCACAGCAGCAGGCACAGTTTCAACCCCTTTTTGGCCAATGGGTTAAAGACGAATCCGCGGTGGTTTTAGCTGAAGCGTTAGCTCAGGGGCGGCTGCGCTATTTTGGGCAGCAAGAAGGGCAAATAGGGAACCCGCCGCAGTGGGCACGGAACCCCTTTACCGGAGAGACTGCGCCATCAGACAGGCATTGGAGCCGGATCAGCGACTTTGCCTTTGGCGACATTAAAGTCATTTGGGAAGCAAGCCGTTTTGGCTTTGTGTATGCGCTGGTGCGGGCTTACTGGCGCACGAGGGACGAGCGGTGGGCAGCGCTGTTCTGGCAGTGGGTGGAAGATTGGTATACACATAACCCGCCGCAGCAGGGGCCGAACTGGAAGTGCGGGCAAGAGACGAGCCTGCGGGTGATGGCGTGGTGTTTTGGCCTGTATGGTTTTGGCAGCAGCCGGACGACAACGCCAGGACGAGTGGCAATGCTGGCGCAGATGACGGCCGTTGCCGGGGAACGCATTGCCGCAAACTTACGCTACGCGCTGAGCCAGCGCAATAATCACGGGGTCAGCGAAGGGATGGGGCTGTTTACCATTGGCCGCCTGTTTCCGGAGCTAAAGCAGGCGAGGGCGTGGGCGGCAACAGGGCGGCAGGTGTTGGAGCAGTTGGCCCAAGAGTTGATTGCCGAGGATGGTTCCTTTGCGCAGCATTCCGTGAATTACCACCGGCTGATGCTGCATGATTACTTGTGGTGCTTGCGGCTGGCGGAGGTGCAGGACGCGCCCTTTTCAGACGCGCTTTATCAGCGGATTAGCCGGGCGGCAGAGTGGCTGGCGCAGCTCCAGGTGGGAAAGCAGGGGGAGGTGCCCCGTTATGGACAAATGGACGGGGCGCTGATTTTGCCCGTGAACAATTGTGATTTTCAAGATTACCGTCCGGTTATTCAGGCTGCGCATTTTTTATTTACCGGCAAGCGGCGGTATGGGGCGGGGGCCTGGGACGAAGACCTGCTGTGGCTGTTCGGCCCCGAAGCTTTGACGGCCGGGCAGGATAACGTAACGGTGGGGGATATTGCCGCGCCAGTGGGCGGATATTATACGCTGCGCCAGGGGCAGAATATGGCATTTGTGCGCTGCGGGCGGCTGCGGGAACGGCCGTCGCAGGCGGATATGCTGCACGTAGATATCTGGTGGCGAGGAGAGCCGGTAGCGCAAGATGCCGGTACTTACAGCTATAATGCCCCACCGCCCTGGAATAACCCCCTGGCGGAAACGGCGTATCATAACTGCGTGACGGTGGACGGTCAGGGACAGATGGCGCGGCGCGGTAAGTTTATGTGGCTGCCGTGGGTGACAGGAAGTGTGGAAGCAGAAGGGGAGAGTGCAGACGGACGGCTGGCCTATTGGCAGGGCAGTCACGATGGGTATGCGCGATTGCGCGCGCCGGTGGCTTACCAGCGGGGCATCATCCGGCTGGGGGAAGAGACCTGGCTGGTGCTGGATCGGCTGCGGGCGGCAGAACCGCATCATTATCGTCTGCACTGGCTGCTGGCAGATTGGCCGCTGCGCCAGATCAAGGGCGAAAATCGTTTGCAGCTGCAAATGCCGGAGGGGGCGTATTGGGTGCAGTGGGGGGCGGCAGGTGAGAAACTGAATGGGGATATTGTGCGCGGCGATCCAGGTTCGCCCCGGGGCTGGTATGCGCCCTATTACCAGCAGCGTCAGCCTGCCCATTCTCTGGAAACAGTGGCAAAAAGCCAGGCCACACTGTTTTGGACGCTTTTTGGCGCGGAGCCGTACCAGGTGGTGCCAACGAAAAAAAGATTATAGTGACCGGTAAAGCAGGTTCTCTCATTGTAAACCTGGCTAATTACGATAGTCCTCAGATAGCAGCAGAACTGCTGTGGCAGGGCGAAAGCGGCGCAAAGTCGCAGGTGGTGTTGTGAAGCTGTTGTTGATTCATCAAGCCTTTGTGTCTCCCAAAGAAGCGGGGGGAACACGCCATTATGAATTTGCCCAACGCCTACTTGGTGAGGGGCACGGGTTTACGATTGTCGCCAGTACCTTGAGTTATCTAACGGGCCAGGCGGCTGCTGCCGGAAAAGGTGTTGTCAGGGAAGAGGATGTGGATGGCGTGCGCGTGCTGCGGGCATATACGTATCCGGCCCTGCATCGCAGCTTTGTCTGGCGGGTGGTTTCGTTTTTGAGTTTTATGCTGACATCTGTGTGGGCAGGCCTGCGCGCGGGGCCAGTGGACGTGGTGATGGGGACGTCGCCCCCCATTTTTCAGGCGGTGTCGGCCTGGCTGGTAGCGGCTCTACGGAGACGGCCGTTTTTGTTGGAAATTCGCGACTTATGGCCGGAATTTGCCGTGGATATGGGAGTGTTGACCAATCCTGGGCTCATCAAACTGTCGCGAGGGCTGGAGAGGTTTTTGTATAATCGGGCTACCCACTTGCTAGTTAATTCTCCGGCTTACCGGGATTACTTGCTGGATAAAGGTATACCAGAGCAAAAAATCAGTTTCATTCCGAATGGGGTAGACCCCACCATGTTTGACCCTGAAGGGACCGGTGCAGACATTCGTCAAGTATATGGTTTGGAAGGGAAATTTGTGGTGACTTACGCTGGGGCTTTGGGTCTGGCAAATGATATTGGGACAGTCCTACAGGCAGCCGAGAAATTACAGGGGACTGCGTCAAAGGTTCATATTATGCTGGTGGGTGATGGCAAAGAGCGGCAGAATTTAGAGAGAATGGCCCAAGAGCTTGCGCTGGCTAATGTGACTTTTACTGGCTCCCAACCCAAGGAAGAGATGAAACGGTTTTTGGCGGCATCAGATGCTGGTCTGGCAACCTTGCAGGATATTCCGATGTTCCGCACGACTTACCCCAACAAAGTGTTTGACTATATGGCTGCGGGGCGGCCCACGGTTTTAGGAATTGACGGGGTCATTCGCGAGGTGGTGGAGGCAGCCGAAGGCGGCGTCTTTGTGCCTCCGGGAAATGCGGATGCTCTGGCGGCGGCATTGGCTGATTTGAGCAAACGGCCGGAAGAGGCGAGACGAATGGGAGCCGCAGCCAGAAGGTACGTGGCGGCACACTTTAACCGGCATGAGCACGCGCAAGCGTTTAGCCAATTGGTGCAATCTCTGGCATGATGGAATTTGGCCTGTTTTTGCGGGCGTCTTCCCTGGATGATCTGCCGGAGTTGTGGCATGTGCTAAAAGAGGAGATGAGTTTGGTGGGTCTACGGCCGTTATTGACGCAATATTTGCCCCTGTACACGCCGGAGCAGATGCGGCGGCATGAGGTGACGGATGGGCTCAGGGGAACGGCCGTAACGTCTAGCAGGCCAATCGCCCCTGGGATGTGAAGCCTTGTGATAAAATAGAAGCACCATGGACAAGAGACTAGCAAAGCGGCCGGAAAATCTGCCAGAATATAGCGAATCTGTCTTACAAGCATTGGTTTCTCAAGGGCTGGCTGACAAAATTACTTTAGGCGGCGCTTTTGGCCTATTGCACTATCTCGACTACCGGCAGACCCATGATGTTGATGCCTGGTGGGCGGCTGAGATAACAAGTGAAGAGCAACAATCGGTTATCGAGACTATCGAGGCCACGCTACATCCTTTTGGTGAGGTGGCGCATCGCCGCTGGGGTGACGTGGTGAGCATTGAATTGACCCAAGAAAGACAGAAAATCTTTAGCTTTCAAATCGCTCGCCGCTCCGCCCAGATAGCGCCGGCAACAACTGCCCCCTGGATTGATGTGCCGCTGGACAGTTTCGCCGATCTGGTGGCCAGTAAGATGGTTGCTCTGGTTGAGCGAGGTGCGCCGCGCGACTTCCGGGACATTCATGCGCTCTGCGAGGCTGGCCTGATTACGGCTGACGCCTGTTGGCAGCTTTGGCAGCAGAGGCAAAGTTTGGCGGGCAGCGACATTGACCGGAACCGGGCGCAATTAGCTGTTATGACCCATCTGGCGCGAATTGAACAGCACCGTCCCCTCAATGAGATCGCCAACGCCCAGGCGCGTACGGCTGCCGAAGAAGTGCGGCATTGGTTTAGGGATACCTTTTTAGGAGATTTGGCCGCAGATGAATAACTGGTTGGATGGTTCCCTTTATCCTGATGCGTCACCGCCACAATCCTTGCCGCGCCTGGCAGATCGTGTTGATTTTATCGCCAGGCTGTGTGCGGCTTGGGACTTTGGCATTTTGCCTGATTGGGAAACGATTTTGGAAATTCGTCGGCCAGCATGGCAGGAAGCTGTGGCCCAGTGTAACCTGTTAACGTCACCTGCCTATCACCTTCTGCGAACCTGTCATGGTTTACCACCATTACCTTACCTGGGGCAAAAATATGCTTACATCACAGATGACCCCAATTTGGAGTATATTTGATAAAACGCCTCTTCGACCTCATTATCTCTACCCTGGTTCTGCTGGCGCTTTTCCCCTTCCTGGCATTGTTGGCACTGTTAATGCGCGTCAAGCTGGGCGCGCCAGTTCTCTTCCGCCAGCAGCGGCCGGGGCGGCACGGCCGCCCCTTCACCCTCATCAAGTTCCGCACCATGACGTACAAACGAGACGCTCAGGGCAACCTGCTGCCCGATGCCCAGCGGCTGACGAAATTTGGCCGGTTTTTACGGGCAACCTCACTGGATGAGCTGCCGGAACTGCTCAATGTGTTGAAAGGAGAAATGAGCCTGGTGGGACCACGGCCGTTATTGATGCAATATTTACCCCTGTACACACCGGAGCAGATGCGGCGGCATGAAGTGCGGCCGGGGATTACGGGATGGGCGCAGGTGAACGGCCTCCCTATGCTATAATGGTATGCGGATGTGTAAATGGACGGCAGTTTGCAAAGCATTAGGGTGTATGTAATGTCGGACCAAGCTAATGATAGGCAAAAAATATATGGCAAGCTGGTAAGTGCTTTGCGCAAACAGTTTGGCCAGCGACTGAAACTGATTGTGCAATATGGCTCGCAAAGTCGTGAGGAAGCAAAGCCCACCAGCGATCATGATATCTTTGTGGTGGTGGAAGGGCTGCCAGCAGACCCATTGGCGCGCCACCGAGAAGTGATGACGCCGTTATTATCTGTCCTTCTCGAACTGCCGGAACGCCTTTCTATTGTGGCCCAAACGCCTGCCGAACTAACTGGAAATTTAACGCCGCTGCTTGTAGATGTTTGTGTAGATGGTCATAGTTTGTATGGCGAGACTTATTTTGCCACATTGCAGAACAGGGTGAAGCAAGCGTTACAAGCGGCGGGTTTACAGCGCCGCCGCCTGGGGGGAACCTGGATGTGGACTTTTTCATCCTTACCCGTCAGAGAGTGGGAATTAAATTGGGCAGGATATCGTGAACGGCGCTAAAAGCGTTGCCTATCGTATTGCTCTAGCAGCAGGATTTTTGCAGGAAGCCGAACAGGATTTTACGCTTGAGCGGTGGCGTTCATGCGTGGACAATGCCCAATTGGCAGTAGAAAATTCTGGAAAGGCGATTTTAGCTCTGTTTGGCATTGTGCCCAAAACGCATGATCCCGCGCGCCAGATAGCGGCCATTTTGCGCGACCAGGAATTACCAGAAGGTATCAGCGAACTACTGCGGGCTATGCTGCCAGACTTGCTGGTTTTGGGCACGGAAGCGCATTTCCTGACGGATTATGGGGACGAAGCCAGCTACACGCTCCCTTGGGATTTATTTTCCCGGCAAACTGCCGAAGATGCTTTGCATTCTGCACGCCGTTTAGTTGAGGTGGTGCAGGCGTTACCAGACATGGTGCGAAACTGGCGCGATGAGAGTAAAAGTTAATCTTATGCCAACCATGGGGCATAATCGGGATCGGTCCTCTCACACCAAACGCCTTTTCGACCTCATTATCTCCGCCCTGGCCCTGCTGGCGCTTTCCCCCTTGCTTGGCCTGTTAGCTCCGCTGGTGCGCTTCAAGCTGGGCGCGCCGGTTCTCTTCCGGCAGCAGCGGCCGGGGCTGTACGGCCGTCCTTTCACCCTCTTCAAATTCCGCACCATGACGGACAAACGAGACGCGCAGGGCAACCTGCTGCCCGACGCCGAGCGGCTGACGAAATTTGGCCGGTTTTTACGGGCAGCAGCCTGGATGAGCTGCCGGAGTTGTGCAATGTACTGCGGGGGGAGATGAGCCTGGTGGGGCCACGGCCGTTGTTGATGCAATACTTGCCCCGCTACACGCCGGAGCAGATGCGGCGGCATGAGGTGCGACCGGGGATTACGGGGTGGGCGCAGGTCAACGGCCGTAACGCCCTCACCTGGGAGGAGAAGTTCGCCCTGGACGTGTGGTACGTGGATCACCTGTCGTTCTGGCTGGACCTGAAGATTTTGTGGCTGACGGTGGTGAAGACGCTAAAGCGGGAAGGGATCAGCCAGGCGGGGCAGGCAACTATGCGGGCTTTTGAGGGGTCTGGAACGCAGGAGTGAAAGATGACACAGCAAATTGCAATATACGGTGGTGGAGGATTTGCCAGGGAAGTTGCTTGGTTGGTGCAATCTTGTAACCGAGAAAAAATTGAATATGAGGTTGTTTGCTTTATTGATGATAACCCAGACTTACAAGGGCAAGTTCAAAATCAGATTCCTGTTCTTGGTTTCACCGAAGCAAAAAAACAGTATCCTCAACTAAAAGTTGTGGGCGCCATTGGAAATCCCAAGACGCGGCAAATTGTGATGGAGAAAGTATCTAGTGCAGGATTAGGCACTGAAATCATTATCCACCCCAATGTTGAGTATTCAGAATGGATAGATATTGGTGAAGGGACAGTTATTTGTGCCGGCAATATTTTGACAACAAACATTACACTTGGTAAGCATGTACAAATTAACCTGGATTGCACGATTGGTCACGATGTCATTATGGGGGATTACACAACGTTGGCTCCGGGCGTTCACGTTTCTGGATGGGTACATTTTGGTCAAAGGGTATATGTAGGAACAGGGGCGGTAGTAATTAATGGTACAAAAGACAGGCCATTAATTCTTGATGATGATGCGGTAGTGGGAGCGGGGGCCTGCGTGACAAAATCTGTTAGTCCAGGGGTAACCGTTGTTGGTGTGCCAGCTAAGCCGCTTGCGCGATAGGTTGGTTGTTTACTTCCTAAGCACAATAACCTCGGGGGCGTGGAGTACCATTGGCGCAGGGGCGGTGGTGGTGCATAATCAGGGGGATTGGGTAACGGCCGTAGGCAATCCCGCGCGCACCCTCTCACGAGACCAGTAAATAGTTTATGATCACACAACGCATTTATCTTTCACCGCCGCATATGTCCGGTCTGGAGCAACAGTACGTCCAGGAAGCCTTTGCCAGCAACTGGATTGCCCCCCTTGGCCCCAACGTGGACGCCTTTGAGCAAGAGTTTTGCGCCGCCACCGGGGCCAAACATGCCCTGGCCCTCAGCTCGGGCACGGCCGCGCTGCACCTGGCGCTGCGCTTATGCGGCGTAGGTCCAGGGGACGAGGTGCCGGTCTCCACCCTGACTTTCAGCGCCAGCGTCAACCCCATTATCTACGAGGGTGGCTGCCCCACTTTTATCGACAGCGAGCGGGAAAGCTGGAATATGGACCCGGCGCTGCTGGTCGAAACATTGGCCAAACGGGCTCGGGCGGGCAGGCTGCCCAAAGCGGTGGTGGTGGTGCATCTCTATGGCCAGAGCGCTGACCTGGAACCGGTGATGGCCGCGTGTCAGGAATACGGCGTGCCGCTGATTGAGGACGCGGCGGAAGCGCTGGGGGCGACCTACCGGGGACGGACGCCCGGCACTTTGGGAAAGGCGGGCATCTACTCTTTTAACGGCAACAAAATTATTACCACGTCCGGCGGCGGGATGCTGGTTTCCGACGACAAGGCGTTCATTGAACATGCCCGTAAGCTGGCCACCCAGGCGCGAGATCCGGCTCCCCATTACCAGCATTCGGAAATCGGCTTCAACTACCGCATGAGCAATATTTTGGCCGGGGTGGGGCGTGGGCAGTTGGCGGTGCTAGAAGAGCGGGTGCAGGCGCGGCGAGCTAATTTTGCCTATTATGAAGAGACCCTGGGTCATTTGCCGGGCGTGGCCTTTATGCCGGAGGCGTCCTGGGGGCGGCATACGCGCTGGCTGACGGTGTTGACGATTGACCCATTGCGCTTTGGCGCGGATCGCGAGAAAATACGGCTGGCCCTAGAAGCGGAAAATATTGAGGCGCGGCCGGTATGGAAGCCGATGCACTTGCAGCCCATCTTTGCCAATTATGAAAGCATTGGCGGTGCGGTGGCCGAAGAATTCTTCCAAAATGGGCTGTGCCTGCCATCGGGGTCTAATTTAACAGAATTAGATAAAGCGCGGGTAGTGGAAATTATCAGGAGGGTTCATACCTCTGGAGGTGATAATGACCCTGGATATTAAATCTTACCAAGAGCAATTAGCAGAATTATGCGTGATCTATGGCATTAAGCGGTTAGAGGTTTTTGGTTCGGCCGTGCGTGCAGATTTTAAACCGGAACGCAGCGATCTGGATATTCTTGTTGACTTTGCTGAACAGCCGGAGGTCGGCGCTTTTAAAAGATATTTTGATGTGAAAGAGGCTTTAGAAAAGCTTTTTCAGCTTCCCATAGATTTAATTGAAATAGAAGCTATAAAAAACCCTTATTTTCAGAAGGTTGTAGATAAGGAGAAGGTGCTTGTTTATGGAGCTTGAAGCCAAAAAGCTGGTTTATGACATGGATCAAGCAGCGACTCTTATCGCAGAGTTTACCCAAAATAAAGGGTTTACCGATTATTCTGGGAACCCTATGCTGCGGTCGGCAGTAGAGCGGCAATTCGAGATCATCGGAGAAGCGCTAAATCGTTTGAAGAAGATTGACAAAGGAGAAGCGCTGCTCAATCGCATCACTGATTACCAACGGATCATCGCCTTTCGGAATATTTTAGCTCATGGATATGATGCTGTATCGGATATGGTCGTATGGGATGTTATTGAGAACGGCCTGCCCATTTTGCGTGAAGAACTGGATGCTATTAAAGAAGATTTAGGAATGTCTTAGGTGTTGGGTGCAGGTATGTGGAAAGGGATTCGTAACCGGCATTTTTTAATGCTGGACGTGGTGCTGCTGGCGCTGGCGGTTTATGCCAGCTTTGTGCTGCGGCTGGAACGCTTTCAGATTGACAGCTTCTGGCCCAGCGTGGTGCTGTTTGGCGGCGCGGCGCTGATGATGACGCTGTTCACCTTTCGCCAGATGGGCGTTTACGCGCGCTACTGGCAGTATGCCTCGGTGGACGAGATGCTGCTGCTGGTGGGGGCGACGACGCTGGCCACCCTGCTGGCGGGGGCGGCCAGCTTTTTGCTGCTGCTCTTTTTGCCGGTGAACTGGGTTTTGCCGCGCTCCATCCCCCTGATTTTCTTGCTGCTGGCGCTGGCGGTAACGGCCGGTCCGCGGCTGGCGGTGCGCACCCTGGCCATGTACGAGCGGCGCGGGCGGAGTATGCTGCCGGTGAAGCGGGTGCTGATGGTGGGGGCAGGGGACGCCGGGGCGATGATGGCGCGGGAGATGCTGAAAAGCGCGCAGATGGGCATGCTGCCGGTGGGCTTTGTCGACGACGACGCCAGCAAGCACGGGGTGCGAATTCACGGCGTGCCGGTGCTGGGCGACCGGTACGAGATTCCGCGGCTGGCGGCGCAGCAGGAGGCGCGGCAGGTGGTGATTGCCATGCCCACCGCGCCCGGGAAGACGATTCGCGAGATTGTGGCCATCTGCGAGCGGGCGCGGGTGGAAACGAAGATCATGCCCGGCATTTACGAGCTGCTGGACGGGCAGGTCAGCGTCAACCAGTTGCGCAGCGTGGAGATTGAGGACCTGCTGCGGCGCGAGCCGGTGCAGACGGACACGCCCGGCGGTGCAGGCGATGCTGCAAGGGCAAGCGGGTGCTGGTGACCGGCGGCGGCGGCTCGATCGGCAGCGAGTTGTGCCGCCAGATCCTGCGCTGCCAGCCGGCAGAGCTGGTGCTGCTGGGGCACGGGGAGAACTCGATCTTTGCCATTTACAACGAGTTGCTGCGGGCGGAGGGCAGGACCGGTAAAGCGTCGCCGGTGATTGCGGATGTGCGCTTTGCGGCGCGGCTGCAGCGGGTCTTTGCCAGCTACCGGCCGGAGATGGTCTTTCACGCCGCCGCGCACAAGCACGTGCCGCTGATGGAGACGAACCCGGGCGAGGCGGTGACCAACAACGTGTGGGGACGCGCAACCTGGTGCAGGCGGCCGAGGCGGCCGGAGGTGCAGCATTTCGTGCTGATTTCCACCGACAAGGCGGTCAACCCGACCAGCGTGATGGGGGCCACCAAGCGGGCGGCCGAGCTGCTGGTGCATCAGGCGGCGCGGCGCAGCGGGCACTGCTTATGTGGCGGTGCGTTTTGGCAACGTGCTGGGCAGCCGCGGCAGCGTGGTGCGACATCTTTAAGCAGCAGATCGCCGCGGGCGGGCCGGTGACGGTGACCCATCCGGAGATGACGCGCTATTTCATGACCATTCCGGAGGCGGTGCAATTGGTGCTGCAGGCGGCGACGCATCGGCGAGGGGGGCGAGGTCTTTGTGCTGGACATGGGCGAGCCGGTGAAGATTGTGGACCTGGCGCGGGATTTGATTGAGCTGTCGGGCTTGCAGGAAGGGCGGGACATTGACATTGAGTTTACGGGGATGCGGCCGGGGGAGAAGCTGTTTGAGGAGCTGTTTGTCCAGGGCGAAGAGTACCGGCGCACGGCCCACGAAAAGATTTTCCTGGCGGCTAACGCCAGCAGCCTGGTGAAGACCGAACTGGATGAGATGGTAGAGGCTTTGGTGGCGGCGGCGGATCGGGGAGATAGAACGGCCGTTTACCGGGGCTTGCAGAACCTCATCCCCGAGTTTGCGCCGGTGCAGGAGACGGTGGTGGGGCAGGGCAAACAGGCGGCGCGCCCCGCGGGCACGGAACCGGGGCAGGTGGCGGCCTATGCGCAGCAGTAGGGAGAGGCAGGCGTGAGAACAGGGCAAGGATATGGGCCGTGGCCAGATGTGGCGACGGCTCGTTTGTTTTTAGGGGGGCTGGCGCGGGGGGATGCGGCGGAAACGGCCGTATCGCAGTGGCAAAATCGCCTGGACGTGCCTACCCTGGCCCAATGGCTGATCAAGGCGGAGGTGGCGGGGCTGGCGCTGGCGCGGTACGGGGCGGCGTGGCCGGAACTGCGCCAGGCGCTGCAACAAGACCAGTTTGTGGCTGTCGCGGAGTGGGGGCTGCATACGCAAACGTTAACGCAGTTGGGGGCAGCATTGCATGAGGTGGGAATTACGGCCGTTTTGCTCAAGGGGGCAGCCTTGGCGCTGACGGTGTACCCGCAGCGGGCGCAGCGCACCATGTCGGACGTTGACCTGTGGGTGCAGGAGGAGGAGATGGCCGCAGCGGTAACGGCCGTAACCGGGATAGGGTTTGCCATTTACGGCAAGGCGGACCGGCCCCTCTCGCTGCAGCAGTTGGCGGCGGGGGAGATTCAGCTCTACCGTACGGAATGGGCGCAGGGGCTGGTGGAGCTGCACTGGTCGCCTTTTCCGGGCTGGTGGCTGCAGCGGGTGGCGCGGCCAGATGTGCAAGGTGTTTGGGCGCGTAAGGAGCGCCTGGCCACTCTGGAAGGAAAGTTGTATCAGCTTGCAGCGGAAGATATGGTGCTGCAGGTGGCGCTGCACCAGGTGGTGGGCAGCCAGTTGGGGGCCAAGCCGGTGCAGGGCTTGCTGGATATTGCCCTGACGGCACAGGTGCGGGGCGTGGATTGGCGGGTAGTAGCGGAACGGGCGAAGAAGTGGCGGGTGGGAACTGGCCGTGTACACCGTGCTCTCTTTGCTGGATGCTTTGATCGGGGCTGCGGGGGTGGAAAAGGCGCTGGAGGGGTTACTGCCGTCCCGCCTGCGGCGCTGGCTGATTGGGCGCTTTGTGTCCCCGGAAAAGGTGCTGGCCGCCCAGGACGTGCGCAGCGGGCGGGAGCGGTACGCGCTGCTGCTGCTGCTGGTGGACCGGCCGCAGGACATGCTTTACCTGGTATTTCGCACCTTGTGGCCGGAGCGGGAATGGCTGGCCGCGCGCTACGGCACGCCCCAGGCCAGCCGCTGGCGGCACTTGTGGCAGGTGGTGCGCCATGGGGAGATTTAGTCGTTGGTAGCTGGCTACTGGTTGCTAGTACCTATCCGTCTACCAGAGGTGGCACGGTCAGAAATCGGCCACAGCGGGTATAAATCGAAAGTCTCCGGAAGGGGATTTTTTGTTTTAGAGGAACTCACCGCCGTCAATGGGGATGGTGACGCCGGTAAGAAACTCCTGGCGCAGCAGGTGCAGGACGTTGTGGGCGACAATTTCGGCGTTGCCGTGGCGGCGCAGGGGAATGCGCTGGTCGGCGATGCGCTGCAGGTAGTCCCAGCCCTGGCCGGGAGGCGGCAGGATGGCCCCCAGGGCGACCTGGTTGACGGCGATGCGCGGGGCCAGCTCCAGGGCCAGCATTTCGGTCATCTGCCACAGGCCCCCCTTGGTAAAGCGGTAGACGAAGTGGTCGGGGGCGGGGCGGCGGATACGGCCGTCGTTGATGTTGATGATTTGCCCCTGGCCGCCGGCGGGAATTTGGGCGGCAAAGGCGCGGCTGAGGAGGAAGGGGGCGCGCAGGTTGATGGCGAAGAGCTGTTCCCACAGGTCGAGGTCGGTGTTGGCGAAGCTGTCTTCCTCGGGAAATATGGCGGCATTGTTGATCAGAATGTCTACCTGGCCAAAGCGTTCCTGAGCGGCGGGGAAAATGGCCTGGACGGCGGCGGGGTCGGCCAGGTCGGCGCTGAATACGGCCGTTTCCACGCCAAATCCCCGTGCTGCTTCTTCTGTTTCGCGGGCGGGTTGGGCGGAACGGCCGTAATGGATAAAGACGTGGCAGCCCGCTTCGGCCAGGGCCAGGGTAATGGCCCGGCCCACGCGCACGGCGCCGCCGGTAATGAGGGCTACTTTTCCGGGTAAGTGCATGATATGCTCCTTTAACTGCATCGGGCGAGGCGGTTAGGGTTGAAGTTAGCCTGGCGAAATCATTAAGCTTTCCCACCGTTTCGCCCCTACGATCTTGATTACTGGTTACTGGCGGACGACAGCCCGCTAACGGCATTACCTGGGTCCACCAGGTCGGCAAATTCAACCAGGGGAGTGGTATGGCGCACGCGCAGGCGGTTCCAGGCATAACGGCCGTCGAAGCCGTGCCATTTGCCCCCTGAGGTGGTCACCGCGCCCCAAAAGTCCAGGTCTTGCAGCACGCTGATGGCATCTTCGTCGTACCATCCGGCCGGATAAGAAAAATAGCGCGGCGTATAGCCAATGTGGAAGGCAATGGTTTGCTGCGAGCCCAGGATTTGCCAGATGAGGAAATCGCGAGGCTGGCCGCGCAGGTCGGCGTGGGTGCGGGAATGAGACTCGAAGCGCATGCCGGCGGCGGCCATCTCTTCGACCATCTCCCAGGTCAGGTAGTTTTCGTAGCCGAAGTCGATGAATTCGCTGACGATGAAAAAGGTGGCGGTGTGGCCAAATTCCTGCAAGATGGGAAAGGCGTTTTCGTAATTGTCGCGGTAGCCGTCATCCATGGTGATGATGACGGGTTTGGCAGGCAGCGTAATTTTGCCGGTAATGGCCAGGGAAAGGTCGTAAAAGTCGATGGTGGTGAAGCCATTTTCGGCAAGGTAAGCCATTTGGGCGCGAAAGTTGTTCGGTTCCACGGACAGGTCGGTGCGGTAGATGTCAGCATCTTCGGGCGGGATGCTGATGTAATGGTACATGAGAATGGGGACTTTGACGGTGTAGCTGTACGTACCCGAAGGGGTGGGCAGGGCGGGCAAGGTGGGCGTGGGTGAGGGGGTCTCGGTGGGCGGAACGGCCGTTGCCTGCAGCGTACCGGTAGCCGTAGGGGTGTCCGTAGGCGTTTCCGTCGGTGCTGCTGTGGGAGTGTTGGTGGCCGTCGGCGATGGCGTCTGGGTGGCCGTGGCGGTGGGGCGCAGCGTGGGCGTTGGGGGGACGGTAGTTGATGTTGGCGTAATCTGACTGATCAGAGTGGGCGCAGCAGCGGGCGTTGTCCTGCTCTCAATCATGGCGTCACTGTCCTGGCTGCCCAAAACGGCGCCCATGATGAAAATCAGAGTAATAAGCACCAGGACTGCACTAAAACAGCCCGTGCCATTGTTTGCTGCATGCTTCTTGCTCACTCGATCACTCATAAGTACGCATCATTGCGTGTAAAATTGGATTTGAGCATAGCTGACCCCCTATAGCGCGTCAAGGGTATTAAGCATTCCCTTTGCCTATGATTTACGGCCGTTATTGGCGACTTGCTTCTGGGCTGTTATACTGCCTTTGAACGAAATCCACCCAACCGGGTCATCCCAACCCCCACAAGCCACAGAACGACCTGCATGGACGAGAAAGAACTCATCGAGCGCGCCAAAACGGATAAAGAAGCATTCGGCCAACTGTACGAGCGGTACGTCGACCGTATTTACAATTACGTCTATTATCGCATTGGAAACGTGGCGGATGCTGAAGACCTGACGGCAAAAATATTTGTGCGCGCCATGCGGCACATTCCCAATTATCAGGATCAGGGCGTGCCTTTTTCGGCCTGGCTGTACCGCATTGCCCACAATCTGGTGGCCAACTGGCACCGCGACCGCAGCCGCCGCCAGATTATTGCCCTGGACGATATTGTGCAGTGGCATTCCAGCGGGGAAAGCCCAGAGTTTTTTGCGGAGTTGATGGAGGACAAAGAGCGGCTGGCGCAGGCAGTGCGCCGCCTGCCGGCAGACCGCCAGGAGCTGCTCACCCTCAAGTTTGTGGAGCGGCTGCCCAATGCGGAAATCGGCGACATTATGGGGCGCAGCGAGGGGGCAATTAAGTCGTTATACCATCGCACGCTGATGGCGCTGCGCGAAGATTTGCACCGCGACATGGCGCCTGCGTCTAAGCAGCCTTCCATATTACGTCGAATTACGCGGCGGGGATAACGGAGGGGTTATTCTTTGGCGATGGGGGAGTGCTTCTCCAGGGCATACTGGCGCAGCATTTCGTGCATTTCGTACCAATCTCCCTGTGGGGCGCGGTAGAGGAAGGATTTGTCTACCAGGGCGGAAAGCTCCCATAGCGAGATGCCGGTGCGGGAAACGGCCGTTTCCCATGAGAAACTCCCTTCAAATAAAGCCAATTGGTAAAGATGCTGCTGTTCTTGCGGGGTGAGGAGCTGCCAGGAGTAATCGAAAACAGCTTGCAGGCTGCGGTGTCGTTCGGGCATATCGCGCCAGGGCGTGGCCAGAAAGGCGTAGCTGCGAGCTATTTCGGCGGCGATAGCCTGGCAGGAGAGGGCGCGTACCCAGGAGGCAGCCAGTTCGATGCCCAAAGGGAAGCCTTCCACCAGGCGGCATATTTGGACGACGTAGGGCAGGTTCTCTTGATGGAGGGTGAAATCGGCGCGTACGCGGCGGGCGCTGCGCGCAAAGAGCTGCACGGCACTGTAGTGGCTCACGTCGTGGTCAGATTCTGCATCGGGTAGGGGCAAGCCGCGCACGCGGTAAGCCCATTCTCCTTGCAGGTTAAGCCGCTCCCGGGACGTGAACAGGAACTGCAGGTGGGGAGCCTGCTGCAGCAGGCGCATGATAAGGGGCAGCCCGTCCATGAGGTGCTCGAAGTTGTCGAGAATGAGGAGCAGGTGGCGTGGCTGCAGGTAGGCGAGCAGGGCAGTTTCGGCCGTTACCCCATTGCTAAGCGTAATGCCCAGGGTGCTGCACATGGTGTCGGGCAAGGATTCCGCCGCCGGCACGGCAGCCAGAGGCACAAAATAAAGGCCATCCGGGAAGAGATGCGCGTTTTGGCGGGCGGCAGCTACGGCCAGGCGGGTTTTGCCAATACCGCCCGGACCAAGCAGGGTCAGCACCCGGCAGTCCGGGTCTTCGAGGTGGCGGGTAATGGCCTCTAGCTCTGGCTCGCGCCCGATGAAAGGGGTAAGCTCCACAGGTACGTTGTGCAGGAGAGGTGGGTTAGAAACGGCCGTTGCCTGCGTTTGAAATTCCTGCGGGAATAAAGTTTGGCCCAATTGCAATGGTTCCGGGTAGCCCGCGCTTTCCAAATAGCGCAGCAGCCACACCAGGCCCAGATCCGAACGCTGCACAATCACTTGCGCGAGATGCATTACGTCGGCCAGTTTCCCCGGCAAATTACCCTTGCGCCAATACTCAATTGATGCGCCTCCGCGCTTGCCCAATGCATAGCCCAGCTCATCCTGAACAGTTCGCACGCTTTTCCCATCCAAATGTTTGATGCGGTAAACGGCTTCTGTTAATGCATTGGCAAACTGCTCCGCAGAGGGTTGGCTCATTTATTCAATCTCCATTCCTAAGATTCGGAAAATATTCGGTGTAGAATTCCACTTTTTCGGAGTGCAAACCCAATAGTATATGACTGATTTGTCTTCGGCAATATGTCATATTTCCCATGAACTTTTCGGTTAAAGTAACTTTTTAACACGATTAGAAATGCCGAATAAAGTCGATACCAATCATTTAATGAAGAGGAGACAGCGGTACATGAAGAGAATAATTCGTTTTGCCATCATTTCGACGTTGCTGATTACAGGCTTATGGTTCGTGATGCGTGTGTCTGGGCCAGCGCCAGAAACCGTGACCAGGCAGCAAGCTGTTCAGCAAGTGCTGGCTCCTGGACGCATTGCCAACGGTGAATCTCGCCCCGAATTTTTGGGGAATGAGCTGAGCGTGGAGCGGGGCGCCCCGGTGACGCCGGCCATAGTCGATGCCCGCACCCTGCCCAGCCGCCCTGCCGAAGTCGATCTTTTGAAAAAGGCTTATGAATCGGGAGAGGTTGACCTGGATATCAATGAAGGCCCAATTAGCGGTGCTGCATACCAAAACCTGCTAGAAGAATCTCTGAAACAGGCAGAAGATCCCAGCGTGCAAAACTACAGCCCAACCGATATTTTGCCCTTTGGTGTCATTCAACCCGGAGTCAGTTTCAAGTCCATTGACTATACCCAATCCCAGCAGGGTGTTCCCCCAGACCCCGATATCATGGTTGGTCGCGATCACGTCGTGGTGGGCGTCAACACCAGCTTCCAGGTTTTTGATAAAGCCGGAAACAGCCTGATTGGCCCCACGCTTTACGAAGATTTCTGGGGCGCCAACTGCGGCAGCGGCAGCAATGTGGTGCTGTTCGACCCCTATTCCGCGTATGACGAAGAAAATAGCCGCTATGTCCTGGGCATTACCGCTTATGACCCAAGTATCAATGGCGGCGACAACGGCTGGGCCTGTATTGCCGTCTCTCAAACCGACAGCGCTACCGGAAGCTGGTATCTGTATTCTTTTGATGGGAACCCTGGTGGCGGCGCGGATTATTTCTTTGACTATCCCCACATTGGCGTGGGGCAAGACGCTCTGTACCTGAGCGCCAATATGTTTGGCTCATTTTTTGTGCGCAACCACGTTTTTGCCTTTGAAAAAGATGCCATGTACGCAGGTCAGGCGGCCAATTCGGTGAAAATTAACGTGGGCAGCAGCAACTTCACCTTACAGCCCGCTAAGATTAAAGGTTTTACAACGGGAGGTTGGCCCACAAACCCCAACGAACCACACTACTTTGTGGATGCCCAATATGGGAATAATCAGAATACCTTGACGGTGTGGCAATTGGCGAACCCCTGGGGCACACCTTCGTTGACTCAGGCGGGTACGGTGACGGTGAACAGTTACAGCCTGCCCGTCTCGCAGCCTCAGCTAGGGGGCAGTAACATTCAGGGCAATGATAATCGCCTGCTAGATGTGGAATATTGGGGTGGCAAGCTGTGGGCGACCCACGCCGTGGGCTGTAACCCCGGCGGCGGGACGGTGAACTGTATCCGCTGGTACGAAATAAATATTGCCAGTGGCTCACCGGTGCTGGTGCAGCAGGGTACCTTCTCCTCCAGCAGCACGTACCGCAGCTTCCCGGACCTGGGTGTAGATGCCTGTGGAAACATGTTGGTGGGGTATACCATGACCAGCAGCAGCATGTACCCCAGCGTGTATGCGGCAGGCCGGGAAGCAGGTGATCCGCTAGGCCAGCTCAAAGATGAGCGTCTCATCAAAGCTGGTGAAGATTTCTACACGGCTTATGACAGCGTGCCCCGGCGTTGGGGTGATTACACGGGCATGGCGCTGGACCCGGACGGCCGTACTTTTTGGTACGTTGGCGAATATTCGCGCCCGCAGGCTACTGCCCGTTGGTCTACCTGGGTGGCTTCTTTTAACTGGGATACCTGTAATTTAGGCCCGACGCCCACGCCTGGACCTACGGCCACAGCGACAAACACCCCCGTTCCGACCAATACGCCATCCCCCACACCGGCGCCAGACGGCTTGTTCTGCAGCACGGGCCCGGTAACCATTCCCACGGCGGGCAATGCCACGGATTCGCTGGTGGTGGGAGACGGCCGTTCCATTTCTGACCTCAACGTACGCATAGACGCCAGCCACACCTGGGTTGGCGACCTGACCTTCACCCTGGTTCATGAGAACACGGGAACCAGCGTCACCATCATTGACCGACCCGGAGTTCCCGCCAGCACCTATGGCTGCAGCGGGGATGATATTGATGCAACCCTGGATGATGAGTCCGGAACGGCCGTAGAAACGCAGTGCAGCGGCGGCGTGCCAACCATCAACGGCACTTTCTCACCCAATAATCCGTTGGCTGCTTTTGATGGCGATGCCGTTGCGGGAACCTGGCGTCTGGACATAAACGATGCCGTTTCCCCGGATGGAGGCAGCCTGAACCAATGGTGTTTGGAAGCAACCCTGGGCGGCACCGCACCCACACCGACGAACACGCCGGTACCCCCAACACCTACCAATACGCCCATACCGCCTACGGCTACCAACACGCCACCAGCACCCACGGCTACCAACACGCCCCCGGCACCCACGCCAACCAATACCCCTGTACCCCCAACACCAACGCCTCCTCCTGCCGGCAGCGAGGTCCTCTACATCAGTTCTACCACCGGTGGTACGGTTGGCGGCGTCTCCTTTGCCGATGAAGACATCCTGGCTTTCGATACCGGAACTGGCCAATGGTCGATGTATTTTGATGGGTCTGACGTAGGGGTGACTAACGACGTCAATGCCTTTGCCATATTGAGTGATGGCAGCTTGTTGTTAAGCTTTGTCAACTCCACGACCAGCGTGCCTGGCGTGGGCACGGTGGAAGATCGCGACATTGTGCGTTTTGTACCTGCGTCATTGGGCGCCAGCACCAGCGGCTCTTTTGAGTTTTACTTTGACGGGTCTGATGTAGGCTTTACGTCCACGGCGCAAGACATTGATGCCCTGCACGTCCAGCCCGATGGCAGCCTGATAATTAGTGTTATTGGTTCATCCAATGTGGTATCCGGTACACAAGATGAGGATTTGCTGCTCTTCACCCCCACTAGCCTGGGGGCAAATACCAGTGGTTCCTGGTCGCCCTACTTTGATGGCTCGGACGTAGGCTTAAGCAGCAGCAGCAGTGAGGACATCTATGGTGTGTGGATTGCCGCAAACGGGGACATTTATCTGACGACGGCCGGTTCTTTTGCCGTGACCGGTGCCAGCGGGAGCGGAGCAGACATCTTTACCTGCACGCCCCTTTCTCTAGGCAGCAGCACATCTTGCAGCTTTAGCTTCTATTGGGATGGGTCAGCTTTTGGCTTTGGCTCTGAAGTGATGGACGGTTTTGAGATAGTTCGTTAAGTTGACGACCCTTGTCGCATGAAAAGCGGGCCTCAGCGCGAGGCCCGCTTTTTTGATGGGCTCGTTTAGTCTTTAGGGACGGGTTTGCCATTTGCCCCGCAGAGTACGAAGAAGCCATTTTCAGCAGCGTGGTAGTCGTAGATTTCACCGTTTGCGCTTAAGGTGGCCTGGTAACCTGGGGTGAGAACGGTAATGTAGGCCATACCGGGTTCGGGGCAGCCCAGCGCTCCATCAGGCCAAACGACCTCCTCGATTTTTTCAAGAGTGATCTCTTGGACGTCAATTGAAAGACGCTCGGCCAGGTCTTGCGACATGCGGCTGACTAGCTCGGCAGTGGCATTGGGCACACCGGGACGAGGTTTCTCAACGGGGAGCGTGTCGGCGGGAGGCTGAGGGGTAAGTTTGCCAAGGTCTACCTCGACGGGGGAGACGGGTTCGCCAACGGCAGCATCGGATTCATTCTCGTTCATTTCGGGTTCAGGGGTATTGGTGGGGTTAGCGGTGGGGGAAACGGCCGTTTCTGTGGGGGCCACGGTAGATAGTGCGCCAGACGGTTCATTTGTGTCCACGGACTGCGGGGCGGGTGGGGCTGTTTCGGCAGTACAGCCCAGCAAAATTAACAGGGTGCCAACGAAAAAGATAAGCTGTTTCATGAATAGTACTCCTTGTGTTCCAGGGATTGCTGCCTTTAAGACGCAGGTTGCGCATGGAAGGTTCCCCGATAATCGTATCATGAAGGGTGATTCCAGGGAAACGGCCGTTCTCCCCGCACTTTCTTTCATTGATTGACAAAGTCTCGCGCGCATTCTAGAATACCTTAACACTTCCTACAACCATTGAACAAAGTAAGCGCGGGTACAGCATGAAACGGTTGCAACCTGTTGATGCAGCTTCGATTCGCGAACTCAACTTAAGCCTGGCCCTCAACCGCATCCGGCAGGCAGGGGCCATTTCCCGGGCAGCCCTGGTACGGCAGACGGGCCTCAGCGCCAGCACCATCTCCAGCCTGGTTGCCATCTTGCTGAACAGTGGTTTTGTGCAGGAGTGTGGGCCTGGTAAATCCAGCGGGGGGCGGCGGCCAATCCTTTTGCAATTTGATTACAAGTTTCGGTATGTGTTGGGCGTGGACATGGGGGCTACTCATATTTTGGCGGTGCTCATGGACCTGCAAGGCCGGGTAGCTGCCAGTCATCACGTGCGCCTACGATGTCATAGACGACCCTGAAGGGACCATTACCGCCATTCTCCAGATTTTGCGGCAGTTAATGGCCAGCGCTCACTTGCAAAATGGGGACGTCATTGGCCTGGGTGTAACCATTCCTACGCCGCTGGCTGGCGAAAAACTGGACCATTTGACGGCTATTTACATGCCATTGTGGCAGAATGTGGATTTAATGGCGCGCATCCGCCAGGGGCTGGATGTTCCCATTTACCTGGACAATGACGCCAATGCCGGGGCCATTGCCGAAAAGTGGTGGGGAAACGGCCGTACCCATGCCAATCTTGCTTACATTAAGCTGGGCACAGGCGTGGGCAGCGGCCTCATTGTTAACAACGAAATATACCGGGGCGATGGCGGTACCGCCGGAGAAATTGGGCACACGACCATTGATCCCACCGGTCCCACCTGCCGCTGCGGCAACCAGGGCTGCATGGAGAGCTTCGTAGGCAGTCCAGCTCTGATCAACGAAGTGCGCCAGCGCTTCAGCCAAGCCCGCCCAAGTTGGGCCTCTACCCAGGTCCTCACGCTGGAGGCAATTATCAATGCTGCCTTAGCGGGTGACCCAATTGCGCGCACCGTCATCGATACAGCAGGTAGTTTTTTGGGCATTGCCATAGCCAACCTGGTTAACCTCTTCAACCCCGGCCTCATTGTTTTGGGCGGCGAGCTGGTTGCCGCCGGAGATTTACTGCTTAATCCGGTACGCACCGTGGTCAATCGCCGGGCCATGCCCAAAGCCGCCAGGGAAGTAATGATTACCACCAGCTCTTTAGGCAATGATGCGGTCGCCATTGGGGCGGCCACGCTGGCCATGCAAAATGCTTTTCATCCATCTAATCTGATCCAAACACTCAAAGGGTAATTGCCACGTTTTGAGTAAAGGAGGTTGCTAATTTCCCAAAAGAACCAAATTATTTTGTAGATGGCGATAGAAATTCGCTCAAAAGGAAATTTATTAACAAAATTAAGGAGAAGAAAATGCGCACAAAACATTTGATACTGATTCTAATACTTGGCATGCTGCTTTTAGCAGCCTGCGGTGGCAACAACGCAGCGAACACCACCGAGAATGCTGCTGATACGGCCGTTAATGCAGGCGACGCGGCGAATACGGCTGATACGGACACCGGCACAGAAACCGGCGAGGAGATGGCCGCTAACCAGGTAGAGGTCTTTAGCTGGTGGACTGGTGGTGGTGAGGCGGCTGGCCTGGAAGCAATGATTAAAGTTTTTAACGAGGAGTACCCAGACATTGAGTTTGTGAATTCGGCCGTGGCTGGTGGCGCAGGCACCAACGCCCGCGCTGTGCTGGCTACCCGCCTGCAGGCAGGCGACCCGCCTGATAGCTGGCAGGGGCACGCCGGACAGGAACTCATTGGCACCTACGTGGCCGCCGGGCAGCTTGAACCCCTCAACTTCCTGTACGAAGAGCAGGGCTGGTACGAAGTCATGCCCGAAACCTTGATTCCTCTCATCTCTGCTGAGGGCAACATTTACTCGGTGCCGGTCAACATTCACCGCGCCAACGTGATGTGGATTAACCCCACCATCCTCAGCGAAAACGGGCTGGATGTACCCACTACTCTGGACGAGTGGTTTGCCGCCATGGATGCGCTGAAAGCCAATGGCATGGACGCGCCCCTGGCTTTGGGTGAACAGTGGACGGTGATGCACCTGTTTGAAACGATTATGCTCGCCTCCTTGGGGCCGGATGCATACAATGGTTTGTGGGATGGCAGCACAGATTGGGGCAGTACGGCCGTTAATCAGGGGCTGGCTGACTTTGCCAAAACCCTCACTTATACCAACAGCGACGCCTCCGCCCTAAGCTGGCAAGATGCGGCTCAATTGGTGATAGACGGCGACGCGGCTTTCAACGTCATGGGCGACTGGGCGGAAGGCTTCTTCCGCGAAATAGGCAAGGAGCCTCGGGTAGACTACGATTGGGCGCCCGTGCCGGGCACCGGTGGCAACTTCCAGTTCCTTTCCGACAGCTTTGTGATGGCTGTGGGCGCGCCGCACCGCGATGCGACCCTGGCCTGGTTAAAGGTTGCTGGCTCTAAGGCTGGGCAGGATGCCTTCAATCCAGTAAAAGGCTCCATTCCCGCGCGCACAGATGGCGACCGCTCCCTATACGGTGAGTACCTGCTCTCCGCCATGGATGATTGGTCATCGAACATGGTGGTGGGCAGTTTGACCCACGGCGTGGTGGCCAACGATTCCTGGAAGTCGGAAATTGATACAGCCTTGGGCTTGTTCCTGACGGATAGCGACGTGGATGCGCTGCAATCAGGGTTGGTGGCAGCCTACACCGCTTCTGGTGCTTCGCAAGCCATGATGGAAGGCGCTCCAGAGGCGGCAGGCGGCGACCAGGGCGGCACAATAGAAGTCTTTTCCTGGTGGACCGGCGGCGGTGAAGCGGCGGGTTTGAACGCCATGATCGAAGTCTTTGCCGAAAAGTACCCCAATATTGAATTTGTGAATGCGGCCGTGGCTGGTGGTGCAGGCACCAATGCCCGGGCGGTACTGGCCACCCGCCTGCAAGCTGGCGACCCGCCGGGAAGTTGGCAGGGTCATGCTGGGCAGGAGCTCATTGGCACCTACGTGGCTGCCGGGCAGTTGGAGCCTCTGAATTTCCTCTATGAAGAAGAGGGCTGGCTGGACGTTATGCCAGAAACGTTGATTCCGTTGATGTCCCAGGATGGCAACATCTACTCCGTGCCGGTGAACATTCACCGCGCCAACGTGATGTGGAACAACCCAGAGATCCTGGCCGCAAATGGTGTTGATGTGCCCACAACCTTAGATGAATGGTTTGCGGCCATGGATACCCTGCAGGCCAATGGTATAGATGTACCGCTGGCTTTGGGTGAACAGTGGACGGTGATGCACCTGATGGAAACGGTACTGCTGGCTTCGCTGGGACCTGATGCCTACAATGGGCTGTGGGATGGCAGCACGGATTGGGGCAGTGCCGAGGTGACTCAGGCGCTTGATGACTTTAACAAAATCCTCGATTACACCAACAGCGACGCCTCAGCCCTGAGCTGGCAAGATGCGGCGCAGTTGGTGGTTGATGGCGACGCCGCGTTTAACGTGATGGGCGACTGGGCCGAGGGCTTCTTCCGCGAAATTGGCATGGAACCGAATGTGAATTACGGTTGGTCGCCAGTTCCCGGAACCGGTGGCGTGTTCCAGTTCTTGTCGGACAGCTTTGTGCTGCCGGTGGGCGCCCCGGACCGCGAGGCGACGATTGCCTGGCTGAAGGTGGCCGGTTCTGCGCGAGGGACAAGATGCCTTTAACCCGGTGAAGGGTTCGATTCCGGCCCGTACCGATGGCGATCGCAGCTTTGTATGGCGAGTATCTGTTGTCGGCGATGGATGATTGGTCAAATGACACGGTGGTGGGCAGCCTGACCCACGGCGTGGTGGCTAATGATTCGTGGAAGTCGGAGATTGACACGGCGCTGGGTTTGTTCTTGACAACACGCGACGTGGAAGCTTTCCAGGCGGCACTGGTGGCGGCTTACGAAAGTTCTGGTATGTAATGTTTGATTAGCATGGAGGGGAGGGAGAAACGGCCGTTTCTCCCTCCCCTTATCTCATTTTCCAGGAGGTGCAACCGATGCGCATCAAGAAGGAAACCGCCATTTCGATTGCCCTTGTCTCCCCCTCAATCATTGCCGTATTAATCTTCGTCTATGGCTTTATTGGGTGGTCGGCCCGGGTATCTGTCAGTGCCTGGAAAGGGCTTCTACCCGACTACACCTTTGTGGGCCTGAAAAATTACACCGAACTCTTTGCCGATCCGCGCTTCCACATTGACATTAAGAACACAATCATTTTTACGACTTTGTTTGTAGGTGGGTGTCTGCTGCTGGGTTTGGGCATGGCTGTGTTGCTCGATCAAGGATTGCGCGGCGAAGGTTTCTTCCGCAGCCTGTTTCTCTTCCCTATGGCGATCTCCTTCATCGTCACTGGGGTCGTCTGGCGCTGGCTCATGAACCCGGCTCAAGGCTCGCGCATTAGCGGGCTGAATTTGCTGTTCGACACTTTAGGACTGGACTTCCTGATTAACAAATGGCATACCACTCCGGAATGGGGCATTGCCGCCATTGCGCTGCCTGCTATCTGGCAAATGTCTGGCTACACCATGGCTCTCTACCTGGGTGGGCTGCGCGCCGTGCCCGATTCGCTGCGCGAAGCAGCGCGGGTGGATGGCGCCAGTGAACTGACCATTTATCGCCGGGTCATTTTACCCTTGCTGCGGCCGGTTACACTGAGCGCCATGATTATTTTGGGGCACATTTCGCTGAAAGTATTTGATTTGATTATTGCGGTGGCGGGCAAGCAGGTAGCCCTGGATGTGCCGGCTATTTACATGTGGACGACCACCTTTGATGGCAACTTCTATGGTCGTGGGGCGGCCATTGGCATTTTGTTGTTATTAAGCGTAGCGGTGCTGGTGATTCCCTATCTTTACTTTACGCTCCGCGAGGAGGCCGAATTATGAGCGCAGCAATCCGGTTCCGCCCCAAATATTGGCTTTACCTGCCCCTGTTTTTGCTGACCATTTTCTATTTACTGCCTCTCTTCATCATGCTCAATACCGGCTTAAAGCCGTTTGAAGAAGTCAGCCTGAAAACGATGTGGCAACTGCCCCAGCACTTATCATTTCAAAATTTTGTGGAGGCGTATCAAGCATTGGCGCCCAACTTTTGGAACAGCATCAAGCTGGTGCTGCCGGCGGCCATTTTGTCTTCCATTTTGGGCTCTTTGAATGGCTACGTGCTGGCGAAGTGGAAATTCCGCGGTGCGGATATTATTTTCCCGATAATCTTGTTTGGCATGTTTATTCCCTATCAAAGCGTGTTGATTCCGCTGGTGGAGTTTATGAAGCGGATCAATTTGTATGGGGGAATTCCGGGGCTGATTCTGACGCACATTATTTATGGTATTCCGATTACCACGTTGACGTTTCGCAATTATTATGCCGGGCTGCCGCGAGAATTGGTGGAGGCAGCACGTATCGACGGCGCAGGTATATTTGGCGTGTACTGGCATATTTTGCTGCCACTTTCCATCCCCAGCTTTGTGGTGGTGTTGATCTGGCAGTTTACGCAGGCGTGGAATGACTTCTTGTTTGCGGTGGTGCTGACGAATAACGAGAACTGGCCGATTACGGTGGCATTGAACAATCTGGCCGGCAGCCAGATCATTGAGTGGAATGTGCAGATGGCGGCTTCGTTTTTAGCGGCCGTGCCCACGCTGCTGGTCTACATTTTCCTGGGTCGTTATTTCTTGCGCGGCTTGCTTGCCGGTTCGCTGAAAGGCTAATACACTGGTGTGATGTTATATCCTGCTGGTCAAAAGAGCGCGCTTTTTGTGGACACTGCGCAGTGCCGGAACTGCCGCCGCTGCCTGGCGCAAAAGGTATGCACGCTAAAAGCGCTGGTGCGCATTGACCGGGATGAACCCCCTTTTGTGGACGTGCATCGCTGCCATAACTGCCGCGTGTGCGTGCAAGAATGTCCCTTCGCGGCGATTCAGGCCATCTAAATGAGAAAATGGAGTTGAGCGATGACTAAAAAAATTGCATTTCCAACCGATGATGGGGAAACGATAAGCCGCCATTTTGGCAAGGCCAGTTTCTTTTATGTGGTTGCGCTAGACGATGGTGGCGAACCCACATTTGAAAAACGCCGTACACAAGGTCATGAACAGCACGAACTGGGTCAGGGCCATGGTGGTAAGTTTGCGCGATTAGCAGATTGCCACGTTTTGATTGGCGCAGGTATGGGCCAGCCCGCGTATGATCGCGTGCAGAAGATGGGTTTGGAAGTGTTGTTGACAGGGGAGAAGCAAATTGAAGTGGCGCTGGCTAAGTATCAATCCGGTGAGTTGACCAACGACCTGCGCCGCGTACACGCCCATCACCACCACGAGCATGATGATGATCACGATCATCAGTCCCAACCCATTCGCTTTGTGGACGGCCCTTAATTTTACATTGGCTACTTGATTGAACCCGTTGGACGACATGCCCGGCGGGTTTTTTCTTTTGGGGGTAGTGACAGTTGGCGGGTAAAATCATGACATATGGCGTTGTGGCAGGGAAACGGCCGTGTCATAATAGCCACGATTATCAATAAGAAATTCTTATTAAAAGCCACCTTATGCACGAACTGCCCATCACCCAAAACATTCTGCGCATTGCTAACGAACACGCCGCTGCATCTGGCGCTACCCGCGTTACCGATCTCAATTTGGTCATTGGGCAGCTCTCCAGCATAGTCGATGATTCCATTCAATTTTATTGGGACATCATCAGCAAAGGCACTTTGTGCGAAGGGGCGATTTTACACTTTGAACGCATACCCGCCCGCATGCGCTGCCAGACCTGCGGCACAGAGTATGGCCTGGAAGGAGAATTGCGAGCCTGCCCGCAGTGCCAGGGTGCGCGGGTGCAGGTTATCCAGGGTGAGGAATTTCGATTAGAAAGCATCGAGGTAGAGACTGGAGACTGAAGACTGGAGAGATGATGTTGCCGGTCTCCACCCATCAGTCTCCGCTGGGTGTTAGCGAGGAGTATTATGAGCAAAATTGTTCATGTGGTTGAAGAGATTATGAGCGCCAATGAAGATTTGGCGGCGCAAAACCAAAGCGAACTGAATACAGCCCGGGTGCTGGGCATGAATATCATGGCTTCCCCAGGTTCGGGGAAGACCAGCGTCATTTTGCGGACCATTGAAGCCCTGAAGGACGAACTGCGGCTAGGCGTGGTTGAAGGTGATACGGCGCCAGTTTCTATTGATGCAGACAAAATAATATTGGCAGGGATGCCCGCCGTGCAAATCAACACCGGCGGTAACTGTCACCTGGATGCCAACATGCTGCGCCAGGCCCTGCCCGAAATGGCCTTGGGGGAGATTGATCTGCTGATTGTGGAAAACGTGGGCAATCTCATTTGCCCGGCTTCATTTGCCCTGGGTACGCACTTTAACGTGGTCATTGCCAGCGTGCCCGAAGGGGACGATAAACCGTACAAGTACCCCAACATTTATCGCGGTATTGACGCCCTGATTCTCAACAAAATTGACCTGCTGCCGTACATCGATTTTGACGTGGATTACTTTAAGCGCGGCGTCCAAATGCTGAACCCCGACGTGATCTTCTTTGATGTTTCTTGCAAAACGGGCGAAGGGGTCGACGTGTGGGCGGATTGGCTGAAGCGCGGGTGCAAGCTTTTAAGCAAGGATAGGGTATGGCAAGCCAATGAGCCAGCAGCAGGCCAGACGCATTCACATTAATGGCATTGTGCAGGGGGTGGGCTTTCGCCCCTTTGTGTTTGGGCTGGCGGAACGGTTTGGCCTGACAGGCTGGGTGCGCAATACATCGGCTGGAGTGGATATTGAAGTCGATGGCACGCCGGAGGTGCTGGATGCTTTTGTGGCCGCGCTTAACGGCTGAATCCCCCCCACTGGCCCAAATTGATGAGGTAACGGCCGTTTCCATTCCCCCCAATGGCTTTTCTTCCTTCGAAATTGTGCATTCGGAAGCCATCAGCGGCGCATTCCAGCCCATTTCGCCGGACGTGAGCATTTGCGACGATTGCCTGCGCGAATTGTTTGATCTCCACGACCGTCGCTACCTGTACCCGTTCATCAACTGCACCAACTGCGGCCCGCGCTTCACCATCATTCAAGATATTCCCTACGATCGGCCGTTGACGACGATGGCCCCGTTCGAGATGTGCGCTGACTGCCGCCATGAGTACGAAGACCCCCATGACCGCCGCTTTCACGCGCAGCCGGTGGCCTGCCCGGCATGCGGACCGCAGGTGTGGCTGGAAGATTGAGATCTCAGATTTCGGATTTTGGTGAGGCACGTTCTTCCGAAATCCGAAATCCAAAATCCGCAATCGAAATGGCGCAGCGGTTGTTGGCGGAGGGCCACATTGTGGCCATCAAGGGGTTGGGCGGCTTTCATCTGGCGTGTGATGCGTTGAATGAAACGGCCGTTGCCACCCTGCGCGAGCGCAAATTGCGCCGCGACAAGCCCTTTGCCCTGATGATGCCGGACCTGGCGACAGTGGAACAGCATTGTTTTGTCAATGACGCCGAGCGGGAACTGCTGCTTTCCCGCGCAACGCCCCATTGTGCTGCTGTGTCCGCCGCCCGGAATCGCCCATTGCTACGGCCGTTGCCCCCGAACAAAATACCCTGGGGGTGATGCTGCCGTACACGCCGCTGCACTACTTGCTCTTCCAACAGTCCGAAATCCGAAATCCGAAATCTGAAATTCTCGTCATGACCAGCGGCAACCTCAGCGAAGAACCCATCGCCTACACCAACGACGACGCCCGCGCAGCGGCTGGCCAATCTTGCCGACGCCTTCCTCATGCACGACCGGGATATTCACGTGCGCTGCGATGATTCGGTCATGCGGATTGTAGTAATGCGAGTAATGCAGTGAACTGCAGACGTTCACCGAGTGCTCACGACCGCTTACCGATCTGCCAATCCTACTTGCCGCTCCGCCGTTCCCGCGGCTATGCGCCTTTTCCGGTGCGGCTGCCCTGGGAGGTGCCGCCGATGCTGGCCATCGGGGCGGAGTTGAAGAATACGTTTTGTTTGACCAACGGCCGTTACGCTTTCCTCAGCCATCACATCGGCGACATGGAGAATTACGAGACGCTGCAATCATTTGAGGAGGGGGTTGCCCATTTTGAGAAGCTGTTCCGCGTCAAGCCGGAACTGATTGCCTACGATTTGCATCCCAATTACCTGGCCACGCCGCTACGCGCTGGCGCGGGCGGAACGGGAAGGGATAACGGCCGTTCGGCGTGCAGCATCACCACGCCCACATCGCCGCCGTCATGGCCGAACATGGGCACGACGGCGACCGCCCAGTCATTGGCGTCAGCTTTGACGGCACGGGTTACGGCGATGACGGCGCGATTTGGGGCGGCGAGTTTTTGGTGGCGGATTATGCGGGGTATGAACGGCCGTATCACCTCGACTACACCCCCCTCCCCGGCGGCGACAAAGCCATCCGCGAACCGTGGCGGATGGCCCTGGCCTGGCTGCGACAATGCGGAATGCGGATTGCGGAATCGGATGTTGGCCTCTTCCCAAATCCCAGATCCCACATCTGAAATCGCAAATGTGGTTTGGCATCAGATGGAAAAAGGCATCAACGCCCCGCCTACCTCCAGCATGGGCCGCCTGTTCGATGCGGTGGCGGCGCTGGCTGGCTTGCGCCAAACCGTCAACTACGAAGCCCAGGCCGCCATCGAATTTGAAGCACTGGCCGACCCATCCGAAACCGGTCATTATCCATTCACAATTCACCATTCATTATTCATTATTGATCCTACCCCCACTCATCCACGCACTCCTCGCCGACCACCGCGCCCAGCATCCCCATTCCCACCATTGCCGCCCGCTTCCACAACGGCGTGGCCCACATGGTGCGCGAAGTGTGCGCCGATTTCCGCGATCGTTACAATCTGCACGAGGTTGTGCTAAGCGGCGGCGTGTGGCAAAATGTAACCCTGCTGCCACAAACGGTGCAGCTCTTGCAGCAGGACAATTTTACGTTTTACTGCACAGAAAAAGTACCGCCGAATGATGGTGGATTGGCGTTGGGGCAGGTGGTAGTTGCGACACGAATTAACCAATAACCAAAGCTTCCCATAAGTCATGAGGAGACAACTATGTGTTTAGGCGTACCTGGAAAAATTATTGAAATATATGAGGCCAGCGGCCTGAAAATGGGCAAAGTTGACTTTGGCGGCGTGACGCGCGAAGCGTGCCTGGCCTACGTGCCCGAAGCGGAAGTAGGCGATTACACCGTCATCCACGTCGGTTTTGCCATCAGCCAGCTCAGCGAAGAAGAGGCGATGGAAACGCTGAAACTGCTTAACGAAATCGCCGACGTAGGTGAAGAGCTGGGATTGGCACCAGACGAGCAACTAAACATAAATAACTAGCTGTTTGCAGATGGTGCAGAGTCGCTCTACCTCTTTGCACCCTGCATTGAGAATGCCTTATGAAATATGTTGACGAGTTCCGCGATGCCGAGTTGGTGAAGAAGACGGTGGCCGAAATTCACCGCACCGTGACCCGGCCGTGGACCATCATGGAAATTTGCGGCGGCCAGACCCACGCCATCATGCACTTTGGCATCGACCAGCTTCTGCCGCCGGAAATTGAATTGGTGCACGGCCCCGGCTGCCCCGTCTGCGTCACGCCGCTGGAGCAAATTGACAAGGCGCTGGAAATTGCCAGCCGTCCCGACGTGATTTTCACCTCTTACGGCGACATGCTGCGCGTGCCTGGTTCCGGTAAAGATTTGTTTTCCGTGCGCGCCGCGGGTGGCGACGTGCGCGTTGTTTACTCGCCGCTGGATGCGGTGAAAATTGCGCAGCAAAACCCGGATAAGCAGGTCGTTTTCTTCGCCATTGGCTTTGAGACGACGGCCCCGGCCAATGCCATGAGCGTGGTGCAGGCCAAAGCGCTTGGGCGTGACCAATTTCAGCATTCTCGTCTCTCACGTGCGCGTGCCCCCGGCGATGCACGCCATTCTTGGCTCGCCGCACAACCGCGTGCAGGGCTTTTTGGCTGCCGGGCACGTCAACGCCGTCATGGGCTATTGGGAGTACCCGCCTATCGCCGAGCAGTACAAAGTACCAATTGTGGTGACCGGCTTTGAGCCGCTGGACATTTTGCAGGGCATTTTGCAGACGGTGCAGCAGTTAGAGCAGGGGCGGTGCTGAGGTCGAAAATGCTTACGGCCGGGCCGTCACATTCGAAGGGCAACAAACCGGCTCAAGCCGTTATCAACCAGGTGTTTGCAGGAATGCGACCGCAAATGGCGCGGTATCGGCACCATTCCCAACAGCGGCTGGCGGCTGCGCCCGGAATTTGCCGACTTTGACGCCGAAGCGCGCTTTGACGTGGCGGCCATCCAGCCAGAAGAGTCGTCCCTCTGCATGTCTGGCCTCATTTTGCAGGGCTTGAACAAGCCCCACGAATGCCCGGCCTTTGGCAAAGAATGCACGCCGGAGCAACCTCTTGGCGCGACGATGGTCTCCGGCGAAGGGGCGTGCGCGGCGTATTATCGATATCGGCGGGACATGATAATTGGAATTGGAGAATAGAGATTGGAGACTCAAAGCAGTCCCAGTCTTCAGCCTCAATGAGGAATTATGCTCGATCACTTTGGATTTCTTGCACCTTTTTACGAACGATTCATCCCGCCGCCGGATGGTGAGCGGTGGAAAGAATTGTTGGGTTTGCCCATTGCCGGGAGTTTACTGGATGCGGGGGGTGGCACAGGGCGGGTGTCGGGGCAGTTACGGCCGTTTCTCAACCAGCTTGTCATCTCCGACGAATCCCCCAAAATGCTGGCCCAGGCGCGGGAAAAGCTGCACTGCTGTACGGTCGTTTCCCACGCCGAGAAATTACCCTTTGCCAGCGGCAGCTTTGACCGCATCATGGTCGTAGACGCCCTGCACCATTTTGGCAGCCAGCGTCACGCCATAGCCGAACTGGTGCGCGTGCTCAAACCCGGCGGCCGCCTCGTCATTGAAGAGCCGGACCTGCACAAATTCAGCGTCAAAATGATTGCCATCGCCGAAAAAGTGGCCCTGATGCGCAGCAAGTTCTACACGCCCGAGGCCATCCGCGACATGGCGGCCGCCCACGGCTTGCAAACAAGAATTGAGACAGACGGCCGTTTTGCCGCCTGGATTATTGCTGATAAAGAGATAGAGATGTAGAGACTGGAGATAAGTCAAGTCTCTCATCTACAATCTCACGACTTCCCCAAGATTAATGACAAATGAACACGCCATTCCGAACCCGTCTACATCGAATCCGCCATGTGCCCGGTGCCCATCCGCGACCGCGGCACCATCATCATGGGGCACGGCAGCGGCGGCAAACTGTCCCACGACCTCATTGCCGCCCGCTTTCTGCCCGCCTTCGATAATAAAGCACTGCGCGCCGGCAACGACGCCGGTATTGTGCAAACCGCAGGCTGCACTTCCCTGGCCATCAGCACCGACTCTCACGTCGTCTGGCCCCTCTTCTTCCCCGGTGGCGACATTGGCAAATTGGCCATCTGCGGCACCGTCAACGATGTGGCCATGATGGGCGCGCAGCCCGCCTACCTGACGGTCGGGTTCATTTTGGAAGAAGGGCTGGAAATCGGCCTGCTGGAAAAAGTGGTGGAGTCTATGCAGGCCGCAGCGGCAGAAGCGGGCGTGCAAATTGTGGCCGGCGACACCAAAGTAGTGGAGCGCGGCAAGGCTGACGGCATCTACATCAATACTGCCGGAGTAGGCATGGTGCTGCCCGCCACCGACATCGGCGGGTGCTAATGCTCGTCCTGGCGATGTGGTCATCGTCTCCGGCACCCTGGGCGACCACGGTATTGCCGTGTTGGGCGCGCGCGGCGAGCTGGGCTTTGAGACTGATTTACAGAGCGATGTGGCCCCGCTCAATCATCTGGTCGTGGCAATGTTGGAAACCAGCGACAACGATCCATGTGCTGCGCGACCCGACGCGAGGCGGCTGTGGCCAGCACGCTCAACGAGATTGCGCGACAGTCTCAGGTGGGCATTGTATTACACGAAGACAAATTGCCCATGAGCCCGGCCGTACGCGCCGCCTGCGAAATGTTGGGCTTTGATCCGCTGTACATCGCCAACGAGGGCAAGCTGGTGGCCATCGTTGCCCCGGAAGATGCCGAGGCGGTGCTGGCGGCGATGCGCCAGCACCGCTATGGGGAAGAGGCGGCCATTATTGGTGAAGTAACGGCCGTTTCCCCAGGCCGCGTCTTGCAAAAAACGGCCATCGGCAGCACGCGCATTGTAGATATGCTCATGGGCGAGATGCTGCCCCGCATTTGTTAAGGGTAGTGTCGCTGCGGCGAAAGATGGCGGGCCAGCCAGCTTCTTGCTGTTCCCGCACCAGGCGGTTGGCAATGGCTTGCAGCGGTTCGCCGGTAACGGGGTGAGGCAGGTTGGGGGCTAGTTCGGCCATGGGCACGGCTACGTGGGCAAATTTTAGCAGGTCAGGGTCGGGGAGAGGGCGGAAACGGCCGTCGCCGGGGTCGTAGTTCAGCACCATCTCATCAAAGAGCACGATGTCCAGGTCAATGGTGCGCGGCGCGTTTTTGTCTGCCTGGCGCACGCGCTTGAGCTGGCGCTCAATGGGGCTGAGAATGTCCACCTTGATTTCGGCGGGGGAGAGGGGGGTGTGGATGAGAACGGCCGTATTCCAAAACATCGGCTGCTCTACCAACCCCACCGGGGCCGTTTCGTAAACGCCAGACACAGCAACCACCGTTGTCTTCTCCCGCAGCAACTGCACCGCCTCTGGTAAATTACGCTCCTTGTCAATGTTGGAGCCAAGAATCAGGTAAACGTTGTTCATCATCATAAACTAATGACTGGAGATTGGAGACTGGCGTTTAGATCAGTCTATAGTCTCCAGTTCTAACTGTTTACAGGCCAAAATCCTCTCGCGTGCGCTCTATTTCAATGCCCACCGATTGCGCAAAGCGCAGCGCGCCAGGCTTTTCTACCCGCACCTGCACCTTTTGCACGTTGGGATGGTCGGTCAAAATCATGCGCGCCAGGTCGGTAACCAGCTTTTCCACCAGGAAATCGCTGCCATCTTCCACGCGCTCAATCACCTGTTTGCTAATGGTTTTGTAGTTGACGGCATATGCGATATCGTCCGTTTCGGCCGCCTGGCGAATGTCGGCATACAGGACGATGTTGACCAGTACGTCTTGTTTTTTTACGCGCTCATCGGGGTTGATGCCGATGATGCCGCGCATAAGCAGATCTTTGATGAGTATTTTGTCCATAGTTCCTTAGTTTTGCGGCAGGTGTGCTTGCAGCCACGCGGCTACGTCAGCCAGCACCTGCTCTTTTTGAATGTCGTTATGCGGTTCGTGATAGCCGCCAGGGTAAACAATGCGTTTTTTGTCAGGCTGGCGCACCTTCTCGAAGAACGTCTGGCTGCCTGTGGGAGCTACCAGGCGGTCGGCTTCGCCGTGCAAGATGAGCAGCGGCGGCTGGAATTCGGCGGCGTGGGCCTGAGTCCAGGCGATGGCCCCGGTAAAGGCTACGCTCCAGCGGGCGGAGACTTTGCCATGCACAAAGGGGTCTTTTTGGTATGCCTCGACAACGGCCGTATCCCGCGAAATTCCCGCCGCATCCAGTCCCGAATCCAGGCTAAACTCCGGCTGCAGGCGCGACATCAGCCGCCCCACGGCCAGCAGCAGCGGTGACGCTTCCACTGCGCTTACCGCCGGGGCAGAGGCAATGACGCCCGCCAGCCCCTCTGGGTGGTGCAGCACGTACTCCAGGGTAATCAGCCCGCCCATGCTGTGCCCATAGAGAAAAAGGGGCAGGCCCGGTTCGCGCTGCTGCACCAAGCTGTACAAAGGCGCGTACATCGTTGCGGTACTCGCTCCAGTCGTTGACGTGGGCGCACTGGCGGTCAGGGGAACGGCCGTGTCCGCGATGGTCAAAGCTGTAAATGGCGTAGCCTTGGGGCACCAGGACATCCACCACATTTTGGTAACGGCCGCTGTGTTCGCCCAGCCCGTGAATGAGGCAATGACCGCCCGTTTGTCGCCAGTCAGGCAGCCAGCTTTGCATGAACAGTTCCAGCCCGCCATCACCCGTAAATTTGCCTGTTGTGTGCTGCATACGAATCCTCTTGTGCTTTGAGATTGGTTCAATCTTCAAGATTGAACCAATCTGTTGTTTGCCTAACCAGATTGTACCCAAGGCGCTTTATTTCACCATGAAGGCGAATCAATGAATGGCAATGAAATCAAACCGTACCAGGTTTTCGTTACAAGATGCGCGGGTTTGGATGGCGTAAATGGGGGAAACAGCCATCCTCAAGGCTCTCCAATTGAATGTTATAATCACGGTTGGCCTTGACATCTAGCACTTCACCACTATGCCAATCAGCCAGATTTACATCCAGGATCCGTTTCATTATGTACCTCTTGAGTTTGACAGAGATGGCGGTTATACAATTGACAATTGACCATTGACCATTGACAATTACCCAAATCCGTAATCCGTAATCAGGAGAATCCCATGCACATTCTCATCACCGGTTCCAGCGGGCAAATTGGCACCAATTTAGGTCTGTTTTTGCAGGAAAAGGGGCATTAGGTTTTCGGCATTGACATTCGCCCAAACCCCTGGACGGGTGACATTGAAACCCTGCTGCAAGACTTGAGCAAGCAGTACACCAGCTTCAAAGGCGGCATTGGGCACGTGCCATACCCACCTAATATTGATTTGGTGGTGCATTTTGCCGCCCACGCCAAGGTGCATGAATTGGTGAAGCAGCCGGAGCGGGCGCTGGAAAACATCACCATGACTTTCAACGTGCTGGAATACTGCCGTCAGAATGACGTACCCATTATTTTCAGCAGCTCGCGGGAGGTGTATGGCGACATTCACCGCTACATCACCGAGGAGTCTTATGCCGACTTTGCCTTTACGGAAAGCCCCTATTCGGCCAGCAAAATCTCTGGCGAGGCGCTGATTTATTCGTATGCGCAGTGCTACGGGCTGCGATATCTGGTGTTCAGGTTTAGCAACGTGTACGGCCGTTACGACAACGACATCGACCGCATGCTGCGCGTCATCCCCCACTTCATCCGCCAGATTAGCCAGGACAAGCCCATTACCGTTTACGGCAAAGACAAGGTGCTGGACTTCACTTACGTAGAGGACTGCGTGGCTGGCGTGTATGCGGGCATCGAAAAGCTCGTGGGCGGCGAGATTGCCAACCACACCATTAACCTGGCCTATGGGCAGGGCAACAGCCTGGTGCAAATGGCGGAATTTGTGGGCGAGGCGTTGGGCAAGACGCCCGACATGACCATCAAGCCCTCTCGCGTGGGTGAGGTGACCCATTACGTGGCCAACGTGGGCAAGGCGCGGGCGCTGCTGGACTACACGCCGCAGGTGTCATTGCGTGAGGGCATTCATAAAGCAACAGCCTGGGCGATGGATTGGTGGCGGGCGCACCCGGAGCATTATTACGCCAACACTAGCGAAGTAGTGGAGTAGCCGGACATGAGCGAACAATCTGCGGCACGGCGCGGCTGCCGCTATTGGCTGCGATTAGGTTGTTTCGGCATTGTCGCTTTTGCCATTCTTGCCTATGTTGGCTATTTTCCAATGGCGATTTACCAATTTACGTCTCCCAATACCGGTCTGGTTTGCTGCGCCACTCCTGCCGATCATGGCCTGGCTTTTGAAGATGTGCTTTGACAGACTTGACTCGGGTTTAGCTGCGGGCTATACATCGGTTATGAAAACGAGGCAATGGTTTTTTGCTGCAGGCTACGCTGTCTGAAGGGAGCAGAACTTTCGTAGGCGGCGAGCAAACAAGGCGGGCATGGCTGCAGCCAACTTTATGCGCAGGCATGACAAGAGCAGTGCGGTGCTAAGTATGGGTGGGCGGATGTGGCGGATGTGGATACGGCCGCTTTCTAACGCTATCTATGCAAACGAGAGACTCCTCCGACATTGGTATCTTAGCCTTGTGGCGGATGGGCAGCTACTTTGCTTGCCGGACGCCGAATGGAAAGCCATGGTATCAATCGGTGAGATAGTTGGTGGGCTGCCTCGCCATCTCGACGAGGGTCTGAACCAGGGTTTCGTGCGCCCCGAGTTGGTTTTGCAACAAAGCCCCATTGTTTATTGGGCGTAATTACGCACCGTATCTGGAAGCTCTTACCGCAATGCTATGAAATCGGCCAATGCGATGGGGACTACTGTTCATCGCCAACTGTGCAAATGCGGATTACCCAAACATTCTGTGGCACATGTTTCGCCGATCCTTACGTTGGATAAAAGATTTCCGCAGGATTAGGTGCGCGACAGCTTGCCCGGAGGACTATTGCTGGCGGCAGGTGTTGGATGGGATCTGCGCTGCTACCTTGCGGGACATGAATTTTTGCATTGATTATGTAGACATTTCGGCGGCTGTACACAGTAAGGCGGGTATCGGCCGTTACGCAGAAAGCTTGGCCGAGGCGCTCATCCAGGCCCAACCGGAGCGATTTGGGCTGTTTTATAACCAGGGGGGCAACGGCCGTTTCCCATCCATCCTGCCCGCAAACACCCCGCGCCATTCTGTAAACCTGGGCTACAAGCCGTGGCGCATGGCCGTGCTGCTGGGCCAAATGGGCCACATCCCCTTCAACCGCCTCGTGCCCGATGCCGAACTGTTCCACAGCACCGAGCATTTGCTCATGCCCCTGCGCGGCGTGCCCACCGTCCTCACCGTCCACGACCTGATTTACAAGCTGTTCCCCGCCTACCACAAAAAGCTCAACTACTGGTATTTGAACCTGGCCATGCCGCTCTTTTGCCGCCGCGCCGACGCCATCATTGCCGTTTCGCAGGCCAGTAAGCGGGACATCGTCACGTATTACGGCGTCGACCCGGCTAAGATTCATGTTGTGTACGAGGCGGCTGCTCCCCATTTTCAACCACCGCCCCCGGCCAAAATCGACCAGGTGAGGCAGACATACGACTTACCGGACCAGTTCCTCATCCACCTGAGCACCATCGAGCCGCGCAAGAACCTCAGTCCGCCTGCTCGATGCCCTCTAGGCGCTGCGGCGCGACTCTTCCCGACTCTCCAGCTGGTTCTGGCCGGGGGCAAGGGTTGGCTTTATGATGATTTTTTTGCCAAAATTGAGGCTGATGGGCCTGCAAGATGTGGTCCTTCCGTTAGGCTGGGTGCCCGATGAAGATTTACCCGCTGTTTTGGCCGCGGCCGATTTGGCTGTGCAGCCCAGTTTGTACGAAGGGTTTGGCCTGCCCATTTTGGAGCATATGGCCTCCGGGCAGGTGGTGGCAGCCAGCAATGCCAGCAGCCACCCGGAAGTGGGCGGCGAGGCGGCGGCTTATTTTGATCCGGAGAATGTGGAAGAGATGACGGCCGTTATCCACCGCCTGCTCACCGACAAAGACGAATACCGCCACCGCCACCAGCTGGGCTTCCAGCAAGCGGCCCAATTTAGCTGGGCGCGCGCCGCGCAAGAGACGATTGCCATTTATGACCAACTACTTAAGAAGAGAGAGAAGCTGAGAAACTGAGAGAACTGGGAGAGGTTTGGGATTTCGGATTTTAGATCTCCGATTACCCAGTACGTACTCCGAATTGCAGTTCTTGCTTTGCTGCTAATTCCCCTGCTTTACCTGCTGACGCTGGCGCGCACGCCGGTGCTGGGCGACCCCACCGAGTACACCTTTATCGCCAATATGCTGGGGATTGCCCATCCGCCCGGCTATGCCTTTATCACGGTGGTGGGCAAGCTGTTCCAGACGCTTGTGCCCTTTGGCGATGTGGCCTGGCGGATGCACTTGCTGTCGGCCGTTTCCGGCACGTGGCGGCTTTGTTTGTGTTTGGCACAGTACGCACCATCACCAGTTCCGCATTGCAGCACTTCCACATTCAGCGTTCGCTTCCTGCCTTGTTTGCTGCGCTGGTGGTAGCAACGGCCGTTAACCATTGGCAGCACGCCATCCACGCCAACCCGCACATCATCACCGCCACCTTTATCGCCGCAAACTTGTACTTTCTCACGCGCTGGTGGGCGGAGGAGCGGGGGAGCAAGGAGGGATAAGTGGCTGTATGCCTTTAGCCTGTCTGCCGGGCTGGGCGTGACCCATCACCCGCTGACAGTGTTTGGCTTTCCGGCGTATGCCTTGTTTATTTTGAGTGTCTGGCTGAAAGAAGAGAGGCTAGAGACTGGAGACCGGAGATTGAAGACTAAATCGCCAATCTCTAATCTCTAATCTCCAATCTCTCCTCTCCCGCTGGCCTACGGTGCTCAAAATGGTCGGCTTTGCCCTGCTGGGACTGAGTTTGTGGCTTTACTATCCCTTACGCAGCCCTCACGTCCCCTTTGGCCCCACCACCATGAACACGCTGAACGGCTTTCTTGATCACGTGCTGGCGCGGGGCCTCAGCGAAAGCCTGCCCTACTTTTCTCTGACCGAGCAGCCGCAGCGCCTGCTGGTCTTTTGGAGCATTTTACGGCTGCAATTCAGCCTGCCCGTCATCGCCCTAGCCCTCTTTGGCATCCTGACCCCAATTCTCAATGGGAGATGGATAATCTCCAATCTCCAATCTCCAATCTCCAATCTCTACACGCTGACTTTCCTCAGCTTTTATGCTTTCGTCATCAGCCTGCGGGCGCAGGACATTATGGCCTACTTGCTGGGGCCGCTGCTGATTGTGGGGCTGCTGGCCGGGCTGGGGCTGGCGCAATTGCTGGGGCTGCTGCAAAAATGGTTGGGGAGTGATCGACAAGCCGCTTTGGTTGTTAACGGCCGTTTTTCTTCCTGCTTGGCCCCGTTTTGCAAATTGCCCGAAACGCCCCTCGCGTTTCCCTAGCTGACTTCAGCGAAGGCGCGGACTACATTTTCGCCACCTTTGACTGGTTTGACGGCACGGGGCAGCAGGCTACCCTGCTCAACGATTGGGAACACATGACGCCCCTCTGGTACAGTCAATTTGTCGACGAACGCTGGCCTGATCCCGCCGACGTAACGCCCGTGCTCGTTTCCGCGGCCAAACCGTGGCTGGAATTTGTCTTTGATTACCTGCCCGGCGGCCCCGTTTACCTGAGCAATTACCGGCGCGACGTGGTGGATTTTGGCTTTCGCCTGCGGCCGCGCGGCCCCTTCTACCAGGTGGTAGAACCCGGCGACGCCACCCTGCCACCAGAGCTAAACATTGCCAATGCCACCGGCGAAGAAATCAACATTGTCGGATTTCAGATTTCGGATTACGGATTTCGGATTACGGAAAACGGCTTACCGACAACCGGCCATACCGCTGGGGACTACGTGCCAATTACGCTGGCCATGACTGCGCCCATCACGCCCACCAATTTCTATGTGCCCATTATCCACGTGGGCGACATCAGCTACACTTTTACCACCGACAGCCACCAGCTTACCCCCACCTTCTTGCCTGGCGAAGTCATTGTGGAGCGTTTTGACGTGGCGCTGCCGCACGATTTGCCCGGCGGCGATTACCCGGTGACGGTGGATTTGCTGAATTTGAGCACGGATGAGGTTGAGCCACTGGGGCTGGAATTGGGCGCGCTAACGGTGACGGGGCAGCGTTATCCCATCAACACCGGTCATTTGCTGGCGAATTTCCGGCAGCGGGTAGGGCTCGCCAGCGCCGCAGCCTGGCACAACGACCGTTGGTACAACGGCCGTTACGCCGCGCCCTGGTCTGATCCTATCGCCACCCAACCAGGCGACACTATCAGTTTGCGGCTGACGTGGCAGGCGTTAGGCAAGGCAGAGGAAAGCTACACCGTTTTTGTGCACCTCATCGACTTGGCTAACCGGCCCATTGTGTCCCTGGATTACACGCCCCTGGGCGGTTCCGCCCCTACCCACCTCTGGTTCCCCAAATGGCTGCCGGGACAGCAATACATTGACCCGTACCGCCTCACCATTCCCGCCGACCTACCACCCGGCGAGTATCTAATCGAGGTGGGCCTGTACGAGATGGTAAGCCAGCGCCGCCTGCACATCAGCGACGCCCAGGGCAGCCTGGTGGGCGACCGCTACATTTTGGGCCGCGTGGTTGTAGAGAATTGATCAGGCTGAGCATTTCCTATTGACGTTTAACGTGCCGCGTTATACACTTTCGGTATGATAAACAGCTTCAAAGATAAGGAAGCTGAACGAATTTTCAAGCGCGAGCGCTCGCGGAAGCTACCACAGGATATTCAACATGTGGCGCTGCGAAAACTGCGCATGTTGAATCGTGCAGTGACGTTGGAGGATTTGCGCATTCCACCAGCGAATCGCCTGGAGAAATTGAGAGGCAACCGCGCAGGCCAATACAGCATCCGCATCAATGATCAATGGCGAATATGTTTTGAGTGGCATGATGGTGACGTTTTTGCTGTTGAAATAGTGGATTATCATTGAGGGAAAGATGGAATTGAACAAATTAGACCCGGTACACCCTGGCGAAGTGCTGCTAGAAGAGTTCTTAAAACCATTGGGCTTAAGCCAGAATCGTCTGGCCCTCGACATTCGCGTGCCGGCAAGGCGAATAAACGAAATTGTGCATGGGCGGCGCCGGATTACGGCTGACACGGCGCTGCGCCTGGCGCGTTACTTTGGCGTCTCTCCTCAATTTTGGCTTGGCTTGCAGATGGATTATGATTTGGATGTAGCCACAGATGCCTTGACAGATAAGATTCAGCGCGAGGTTGTGTTGTACGCTGAATCGAATTAACCGCCTTCCAGACCGTAAACCAGAGTGTCTGGGAAGAAGGCAAACCAACCGAACCAATAGGCCAGATGGCCGCTCACGCGGTCCAGGGTTTGCCCATCGGGGCTGACAAGGGCTTCCTCCGTCACCTGCCAGGAACGGCCGTTTCCATCCACCACCTCATTATCCATCTCACCTGGCGCAAAGGTCTCGCTGCCCCTTAGGTAAGCCCGCACTTCGCCGCCTGCCTGGTAGCGTACGGCGCCTGCACGCTGGCTGTCGCCCTCTACCATCACCACACCATTCGGCGCGATAAGGACAACGGCCGTTTCTCCCACCCTGTCATTCACCACCACCGCCTCTGCCAGAGCGTCCAGCGGATACGCCTTGGGGATATCGGCCACCCGCAAGGCGTAAATCTGCGCTTTGGCGGGGAGCAGGCTGCTGCGCTGCGCTACCGGGAACATCGTTTCGGCGGCGGCAAAGTAATCGCCATAGGCGGCTCCAGCGGTGTAGTTGCGCGGAAAGCCGGTTTCCACGTCAACCACCAGCGTGTTGGGGTGCCGCTGCTGCCAATCCTGCCAGGTGGTCAGCACCACCGGCAGCAAGTTCAATGTTACCTCTGTGCCTGCCAGTTCACCGAGCACCGGCTCTCCGGTCAATTGGTTCCACAGCGTGCGGGTTTGCCGGTCGTACATCAGCTTGTTGCTGCGGTAGAGGAAGCCAGAGGAGCCAAAGGTGTAGGTGTTGCTGTCGCTGGCGCGGCCATCGTACGCAATGGCAGCACCACACAGAGTGCAGTAAGCCAGGGATATGGGCACGCCCCCCACCACGTCGTTGGCCATTTCGTGCCAATCCAATATGCGCAAGGGGTACGCCCGCGCCTCCCCATTTAGCGCCAGGCCAAACACCGCGTCCTGAGAGTTCAGGTATGTTGCTTCCTCTGCTCCCAGCATGGGCGGGTTGTCCAACGCCGGAATACCATCGACGACCACGCCGCCCCATTGAATTTCCTCGGGGCGCAAGCGTGAGGGCAGCCCGTCCTGCAAGAATTGACCGAAGCCCGGGTCAATTTGCGCCAACATGCGTCCTTTCCAGCCCGTGAAACCGGGCGGCGGTTCCAGGTCTGTGTTGCCGTACCATTCGACCCAGGCGGGCCAATCTTCGCCAAAAGTTTGCCCACTGAGGGTTTCCAACGTTTCCAAAATGGGCTGCACATCCACCACACGCAGCAAACGAAGCTGCAAGCCGCGGTAGGCGTCTATGAGCACCGGGATAAACCGCCGGTCTTGTTCCGCAGTAATGCGCGCCAGGGCTTCTTTGATCGCCAGGGGTGAACCATTGCTGATGGTATTCATGAATTCCAGGGCTTCAGCATCGGTAATGGCATATGCTGCCTGGGAGGGAGCGGGAGAGATTGTTGCCAAAGGCTCTGCCGTAAGAATAGCAGTGCCAAAACTTGCTTCTGCCATCTCTTCACCATTATTGCTTGCTGAATTGACCAGCCAGAGCATGATCCCGCCGAATGAAAGTAGAAGCAAACCCAAGATCCACCACGCGCGTTTCGCCATATGCTTGTCCTCCCAGGAAAATTTATGGGCAGTATAAGAGGAATTTGCGCCAGATTGTTTTTTGTTAGCGGCTTGTAAGAGTCTAATTATTTGGGGATCATGTGGGGTGGTCAGATCGCCAACCCTTTGACGTTATAAATCTGCTCCAGCGTTTGCCTTCCTTTCACGCGCATGGGGTTGAGGGCTTCGGCATCGACCCAATCTTTTACCTGCTCGTAGACCCCGGCGCTGACAATAATCTGCCCCGGCTTGGCGTTTTCTTGCAGGCGCTTGGCCAGATTGACGGCATCGCCAATGGCTGAGTAATCCTTGCGCAGGCTGCTGCCCACGTTGCCGACGACGGCTTCGCCGGTGTGCACGCCAATGCCAAAATGGAGCCGCCGCTCTTCTGGCAGATTTTCATGATAGTTAATCATGCTGTCTTGAATCATCAGGGCCGTGCGCACGGCGCGCGCTATGTGATCATCCTGCGGATTGAGCGGCGTGTTAAACAGGGCCATCACCGCATCCCCCATAAATTTGTCCGTCAGCCCCTAGGCGGGTGATGGCGTGCACCGCTTCGGTGAAGTAGCCGTTGATGACCTGAATGAGCTTTTCCGGGTCGAGGTATTCGCTGAAGGTGCTGAAGCCGCGCACGTCGGCAAACAGCACGCTCAGATGGCGGCGCTGCGGGCGCTGGGCAGCATCCAGGTCGCGCACCTGGTCTACCAGGGCGGGGGGCAAATAGCGCCGCACGCTTTCCAGACGCTTCTTCTCGGACACGTCGTCCAGCACCATCGCCACGCCCAGGGTTTCCTGGTTCATGTCGCGCAGCGGGGAGAAGGTCAGGTTGAGCGAGGTGAGGCCGGGTCGTTTGCTGACGACGATGTCCATTTCGGTTTTCTGGGTGCGGCCGTTCTGCTTGACAGCTTCTACCAAAGATTCCACGGGCATATCCAGCGCGTTAAGCAAATTTTGGTACGTCTGACGCAGCACCGAGTCTGCGGGTAAGCCCAGAATGCGCTCGGCAGCGCGGTTGTATAGGCGAATCTGGTCTTCCTGGTCAATGGTGATCACGCCGCTGGCAATCGACTCAAAGACGTTGTCCATCAAGTCGCGCATTTCCGTGATTTCCATGAGCTGGTTGCGAATTTCGCGGAACAGGCGGGCGTTTTCAATGGCGACGGCCGCCTGATTGGCAAAGGCGGCCAAAATGTCGCGGTCGGTGTCGCCAAAGATGCCGGAAGCCACGCGGTTGTCGGCGTAGATGACGCCGGTGATGGTGTCTTTGATTTTGAGGGGCACGCATAAAATGGAGCGCAGGTTGTAGCTGATGATGCTTTCCTGGGCCGAAAAGCGGGGGTCGGATTGGGCATTCGTGGTGACGACGGGATCGCCCGTTTCCGCCACGCTGCGCACGATGCTGCGGCTGATTTCAAAGGATTCGGATTTTTCGATGGTTTCCCGGTCCATGTTGCGGGCAACCTGCACTTCTAACTCGCCGCTTTCCTCGTTGCTCAGCAGCAAAATAGCCCGCTCTGCATTGGTCAGGCTGATGATGGCGTCCATGACCGCACTGAGCACCTGGTTGAGATCCAGGGAAGAGTTGATGACCGCGCCAATTTCTTGCAAGGCACGCAGTTGGCTGCGCTCTTTCTCCTGGGCGTACACGCGCCGTTCCAGGTCTTCCATGGTCCGTCGCGCAAATAGCAGCAGCCGGGCGAGTTCATCACCGGTTTGTACGGCCGATATTTTGGCCAGGTCGGCACTGGTTGTAATCAGCGTTTGCTGCTGCTGGTTTACCTTGCTGCCAAGCTGGTCGATGAGCTGCCGCAGTTCGCTCAGGTTGGTTTGGACTTGGGTTACGTTGGGGTCACTCAATGAATTATCCTCATCTGCTTCCGTAAAGTCCTGAAATACCTTTACGTGATGCCTGGCTGCGATGCAGATTAATATTCCTGACGCTGCGCATAGATTATAACAGAGTGGGGTAAAAAAACAGCCGGTCTCACTGACCGGCTGCGCGCTTTTTATCGCTTTCGTCGCCTGGTGCGTAAGCGTTCCAGACGATAGGATAATGCTTTGCGAATGAGTAACGGCCGTAACGCCTGCCACTCTCTGTGGGGATTGGCCAGCGCGTCGCGGCGCGGGCTGAACTGCCTGGTTACAAAATAGGTAGTTAGTTTTTCAATGAACCGGCTGCCTTCAGGAACGGCCGTGCCCAATGCATCTGCGCGCTCGTAAGGCGTTTGCGCCGGACGGAAGAAGATTCCTAGCCAGCGGGCCCAGGTATCCAACCGGGAATAGCTCCGCACCACGTCAGCCTCCACGCGCTTATTGACTTCATTGGCTGCCAACAGCAGCAGGCCAGCTACAGCTACCAGACCCACTGCCAGAGCAATTTGCCACGGAGGCACCCGCTCCCAAAATGATGCAGAGTCAATAGGCTCCGGGTTTGCTGCGTCATTTGGGTTGACCTCATCGCCACCCCGTTCGAAGTCTAAAACTTCGTCATCCAGCAGCGGCGTATCCTGGTCGAAGAAGGGGTTATTGCCCGCAGATTCATTCCCAAAGGCATCGCCCGGGTTGCCACCACCTTCAAGGCGCTCCACCAACGGTAAAGCGGCCGTCGGCTCAAATTGAATCCAGCCGTAAGCAGGGAAATATACTTCAACCCAGGTGTGGGCATTGCTGGCCCGCACGCGATAGGTCATGGTTTCCTCATCGTATGCCCCCTGGGCATAGCCGCTGACGATGCGCGCCGGAATGCCCTGCGAGCGCAACATGATGGCCATAGCTGAGGCATAATAATTGCAATATCCTTCCTGGCTCACAAAAAGGACGTAATGCACCGGGTCCACCCCGTCTGGCGGTGCGGCAATCTGGTCATTGTAGGCAATGTTTTGGCGTAGAAAGTCTCTTATCACCAGGGCCTTATCAAAGGGGTTAGCAAATGGCGCTGTTAATTCTTCTGCCAGGGCCAATGTTTCGGGGGAAATGGTAGCCGGAAGCTGCAAATACCGCTCTGTCACCCAATCCGGATAGGCTATCGATGCATTGCGCAGGCTGGTGGCATCGGCATTAGACACCCGCGCCGTAACCACATAGCGGTCATTTAAGCGTAGTACAAACTGGGAGCGCAGAGAAGTCATTAACACGCGGCCCTGGCTGTCTGTACGCATATCAACGAATGAGGGGCGGTCCACGCTAATAATCTCCGGCGCGCCATAAATTAGGCTGGAATTGGGCAGGTAGTTCACTACCGTGTGGGTAATAATTTCCCGAGATTGAACCACCGGCGTACTCAGCACCCCGTTCTCAGGGTCGTATAAGAGAGTTTGGTAATCATCATCAATTTTCCAGCCCCCATTTTCGTAGGAATCGTAAGCTACGGCTTGCCAGTAAACGTAAGGCAGTTCCCTGGTGACGATTACATCCATGATTGGCGTGTTGCCCACAGAGCGTGGACCACCTAACGCTAATGTGTCGAGGTACGGGTCGTTTGTTGTGGTGGAATAGGTGCGCAGGGAGGAAAACAGGCGTGTCCAATTGTCCTGAAAATCACGCCACGGGCCTCTGGTAACGCTAAACATGTCCCCGACGGCCGCGCTGGCGGTAAATGTAGGCATCAACCCGGCCACAATTAACGCGATGAGAGCCGCCAAAAAGGATGCGCGCAAGAAGCTGTACCAAATGCCTGGTTCATAACGCACCCGACCCGCCCGCCAGGTTCGTTCTTGTTCCACTACGTAGGTCCGGGCAGTGTAAATTAGCGAAAGTAGGGCATAAACGGCGAGGAAAATCGTGAGCCGGGCCGGACCTTCATAGTAGTAGACAACGCTGAGTAAGACGAGGCCGGTGGGTACAACAACGCGCCAGACGCGCGGGTAGCGGAAGGTGTACCAGGCGGCTGTGTAGCCTAGCAGCCAATAAACGGCAGAGGTTTGTATGACAAAAATCAACCCATCCCGGCTGCGCCCCTCGCCAAAGGCTTTTTCCAACCAGAGGACCTGGCGATTTACGATGTCGAATACGCGTTCGCGCCAGGGCATGGTTTCGGGTAGGGTCATGCCGATGAAAAATATGACCGCAAAAAGGCCATAGACCAGGGAGAAAAGATGGGCGGTGTTGTTGGGGAAACGGGATTTGGCCAGACCGAAGCCCGCCAGCAGGCCGGTTATGGCTACGGCTGGGATAATTTCCAAGCCATCGATTAACTCAGACTGCACTATGGCTGAAGCAGCCACGAAAATCATGGCAAACACCAGAAATAGTGTCGTCCACCCTTCTTCTAGTCGCTTGCTTGAATACATGATCTTCTTCCTTTCCTGGTTTGCCGGGTTATGGATGCTGTCATGCCCCGTTTGATGTCGCGGCAGGGGTGCGAGGTTTGAGGATGTGCGCTTAATTTCAGGGTTTTTGCATTTTAGCAGAGAGTGTCAACAAAACGCCACCAGCCTGCGCTACGATTTATCTACGGTTAATTGCGCTGACGATTGCGTAAGAGGGTGATGAGGACGACCAGGCCCAATCCTGTAAAGCCGATGAGGAGCCAGTTTGTGCGGCTGGCGGGTGTTACTTCCATGGAGAATGAAGCTGCGCCCTGGCCTTCGGGAGCTACGACGCGGGTGTTCACTTCATAAATTCCTGGGTTAGGCAGCGTGAAGTCAGTTTCGTAGAACAGCTTGTTGATGGAGGCTTCTGTGGTGGCGGGAGTGGTGAGAATAAGGGCGCCGCTGGCCGCATCGATAATGTCGATTAGAACGGCCGCATCCAGCATGGGGGCGTCGTTGGGTGGTTCAGCCAGGCCCACGGTGATGTGCGTGGTTTGTTGAGCCTGGGGGTTTGGCGGGTTGAGCCAGAGGGTCATTTTGTAGGGGCCAATAGGGGCATTGGCTAATTGGATTTCACCACCACCATGGGCAAGAACGGCCGTTACGCCCCAAAAGCCTGCCCATAGCAAAACCAGCAAGCGCAATAAAAAGGCTTTCATGTGTTTTCTGGCTGCACGGTGTTGCGCCGGACGTAGTAAAGGTAGCCACCGCCCAAAATGAGCGTGAACAGAATCCACTGGATGGCATAGCTGAGGTGCGGTCCCTCTGACAAATCGAAGGTGGGTTTGCTGCGGTAAGGCAGCTCTTGCAAGGTTTCATTTGCGGGAGCTTGCAAAATGTAAATAGGCAGCAGGCGGTAAGGCATTTGCGGCTGGATGGCAGCTATATCGACGCGGTACCATTCTTGTTGCGGGCCGGTAGGCTGGCTGTTAGCGGCAGCCCGTGAAAGGGTTTGGGAGAGGGCAGCGTAGCCGTCAATGGTGACCATGCCCGCCTCGTCGTAGGCAGCCCAGTTTTCAGGTGCGGCTTCCGCATCGGGTATCCAGCCACGATCCACGAGAACGGCCGTTTCTTCATCTAACACCAGGGGTGCTACCAGATGAATGCCTGCCCGCCCCTGCCAATTTTGCACCTTCAGGCTGAGCTGCTCCGCAAAATCAAAGGTGCCTGTAGCGGTTACCCGGCGGTCTTTTAGCTCCTCGGGTGTGGAAATGCTCGTTTCTCCAGTCAAAGGCAGCGGATCAGATTCAAGAGTGCGTACCAGCTCCACATTGGCGGCGCGGCGCTCGTCTAAGCGAGCTATTTGCCAGATGCTCAGGCGCACCATTATGCCCATTCCTGTTAGCACCAGAAGGGTGGCGACTATCCAGCGGCGAGTAAATAACAATTTTAATAAGTTCATTTTTTCAAGCCAGGAGCGACCAGGGCGTTATTTTCAGCCCATTCTTTTTCCGGCAGGGCGGGCTTGCTTGCTTCGCTGCCGAAATAGCGACCGGCAAGTATGAGGGTAGCCACAATGTACATCATGCTTCCGGGAATCCACATGATGACGCCGCCTATGCGTTGGTCGTCAATGACTGAGATGTTCCACAAACGGGGCACAGACAGGTAGTAGGTGTAAACGGGCTCGCGCACAAAGGCTAAAATAACACCCAAGGCCATGTTGGGCGGGATGGCGGCCAGGGCAAACGCTATGCGGCCTATGAGGCCAAATTGTTTGTGGATGCGCGGTCCGGCGCCGGTTACGTGCCACCAATAAAACATGCCCGCGGCGAAAAAGAAAAGGTGTTCCAGATCGTGCAACCAGTTGTATCGTAAGGCTGCATTGTACATGTCTGGATCGTGCCAACCTATGATGGCGACGATGGTAAACATCCACACGATGCCTGGGGATGTGGCGGAGCGCAGCCAGTGGCGGGTGCTGCTTTCACGGTGCAGCAGTTGGCTAATGCCCCTCCCAATCACCTGCCGCCATCTATCTGGCAGCCCCCACAGCATGAAGGGCATGGGATTGGCAATCAGGAGCAGGGGCGGCGCAATCATGATGAGCAGCAGATGTTGGATCATGTGCATGAAGAACAGCTGCTGGCTCAGGATGTCGATGGGCGACATGAGGGCCAGGCCAATGACGATGAGGCCGGCCAGGTATGAAACGGGCCGCCAGCGGGCTGCAAGGTGCCAACGGCTGCGCGCCTGCCGCTGCCGTCTGTCACTTTGTCGTTGTGGCCTGGAAAAAGTGCGTTTTCGCAGGCGCCACCACCCCGTGGTATAAAGCGTCCCGGCGAGAGCCAGGACGATGATGACTTCTGGGCGCCAGCTCCAGGAGGAAAGGGCAGCCCGTGTAATGGGATCCATTGTCAAGTTTGGGGATTGGGAACGGCCGTCCATCCCCAATCCCGCTATCATTCGTTACATGTTGTGAACGGCCGTACCAATGAGGTAAAGCGCCGGGTAGTAGAAGACCCACACCACGTCGACGTAATGCCAATAGATGGCGCACGCCTCGACGCCCCAATGCTTTTCTGGGGAGTAATGCCCTTTACGGCCGTTGTTCCACACAATCAGGATAAAAATAATGCCGCTGAGTACGTGAATGGCGTGCATACCCGTCATGGCAAAGAAAATGCCGGAAATCACTCCATCCGATGGTTTGAGATGGCCGAACAGCTCTATGCCAAAGAGTTCACCTTGCAGACCAAAGACGTTCCATTCCATAAACACGACGCCGATGAAGAATAGGGTGCCCAAAACGGCCGTTACCATCAACCCGTTCAAAAACCGTTTGTGATCTCCATGTTCCATCGCCGTTTCTGCGCGGTTCATGAAAAAGCTGCTTATTAGCAAAACAACCGTTGTAATCAGGCCTAATTCTTGACTCAGTTCCGGCCGTGTAATTTCCCCGGTTACAGGATCGTTCCACAACACAAACCGGGCTACCAATAACGCCGCAAATAGAAAAACCTCTGAAAACATAAACAGCCACAAGCCCAGCCGATTTGCTCGCAACTGTTGCGGCCATGGCAGCTCATGGTTATGGTCGTGATCGTCATGATGTGTCTCTGCTGTCACGCTGCTCATTAATGACTCTCCTCACGCCATAGGCGCGCAATATGCATGAAATTTTGCACAATCAGGGCCGCTTTTAGCAGCCCAAGTAAAAATAGCCAAACAGCAGAACCACTCGCCACGCCAACCCAGTATTCCACGCCCGTCAGCACAGCCAATATGATTAAAGTTGTCACGCCTAAGCGATAAGCAGCCTTCTTCTTCTCACCATTCACGCCGTTAAATCCTCCTGGAAACATACATCCAGCTAATAAATTCCTTCACGACCCTTTGTTTATTTACAGATCAATCACCTGCCGGGGCAGGAGCCATCTTGATGTACTCCGATTCAGCAAGACCATAATCATAAGGATCTCCCACAACTACAAAAGGTACGTCGTAGTTAAACTCGGGGGCGGGAGAGGGGATCTGCCATTCCGGTGAGCGCGAACGCCACGGATTGGTTGAAGCCTTTTCTTGAGCTCGGGCACTGACCACGAAATTGTAAATCATGATCAAGATCGACCACCCAATTACCAATGCCGACAGGGTAATCAGGACCTGCCCGGTTTCCACACCCAGCGCCGGGTCATAATCTGCAATGCGGCGGCGCATCCCCAAAATGCCGATACTCATCTGGCCAAAGCTCATCACCCAAAAACCAGGCGTCATCAGCCAAAAATGCAGTTTACCCAGGGATTCCTTATACATTCGCCCGGTTATCTTGGGATACCAATAATATAAGGCTGCAAAAAACGGGAAAATGAAACCGCCAAACATCGTGGCGTGGAAATGACCGACCACCCAATAGCTGTCATGCAAGTGGAGATCCGTCGGGATGGTCCCCAAGATTGGACCACTGATACCGCCAATCAGGAAGACGGAAATCGCGCCCAACGTAAATAGCATAGGCGTTTCAAAAGTCATCTTTCCTTCCCATAAAGTAGCCACCCAGCTAAAGAATTTCACTCCTGTGGGAATAGCCACAAACATGGTGGAAATCATGAAAGGAACCGCAAGCACATCTGACATACCAGAAGTAAACATATGATGCGCCCATACCAAGAAACCTACCAGCGCAATACCCAAGCTTGATAAGGCAATCCACTTGTAGCCAAAAAGCGGTTTGCGCGTGAAGACAGGCAGCAGTTCACTAATAACTCCCAGACCGGGAAGCACGAACACATACACAACCGGATGGGAATAAAACCAAAAGAGGTGTTGGTATAAGATGGGGTTGCCACCGCCGACAGGGTCGAAAAAATTTAGTCCAATAGCTCGTTCAGCAATGGACATCATTAGCGCCACACCCACTGTCTGCGTAGCTGTAAACTGAATCAGGGAGGCAGCAATGGCGGCCCACACAAAGATGGGCATTCTGAACCAAGACATACCTTTGGCTCGCATTGCCACAGTAGAGACGATGATGTTAATGGCACTGGCAATAGACGAAAACCCGTTCAACCAGAAACCCATTAAGAATAATTGTACGCCAAGGGGCGCGCGCAGGGAGAGAGGGGCGTAGCCTACCCAACCGGTATCCCAACCGCCAACAGCCATACCGGCCAGGATCAAGATGACCGAAGGAACGCCCACCCAATAGCTGAATGCATTCAGCCGCGGAAAGGCCATATCCGCTGCACCAATCATCAACGGCACTAGGTAGTTTGTCATGGCCCCAACGCCCAATAAGATGCTGGCAATCATTACAATGCCGTGGGCGCTAAAAAGCGTGTTGTACTGGTCGTTGGTTAACCATTGCATGCCAGGTTGGGCAAGCTCAATGCGGAAGATAATGGCAAAGATACCACCTATCAATAGAACCAAGATGCTGGTGAATCCATATTGAATGCCAATGACCTTATGGTTGACATCCACATTTAAGTAACGGAACCATTCTGGTTTACCGGCAGGGGCGCCATGGCGCAGTGGTGTTTTTCCACCTACCATCCACAAGAACCAATCGGTTAGCACACCGCTACCGATGAGAAAGCCAAATACGCCAAACAATGCGCCAAACACAAAGCTGGGTTCAGCAACGATGAAACCAAACAAGTTGAAAGTTGCCCCGCTTGGCTCAAGCCCCAATGCTGCGCGGAAAGCTTCAATAAGACCAATCCCAATTAAGGAGAAAACGACCTGGCCGACTAAGCCTCTTACATAGCCGGTTGCGGCTCCAAAATAAAGAAAACGGCCGAGTTTCGTGTTCTGAAAAGCGCCCATACCAGCGCCCAAACCGACCAGAGCGTGCCCGACCACTAGAAGATACCCAATTGCAGGCAAGATAAAATCTACTGCTATGGCTGGAGCTTCTTGACCAAGCAGATCAATTAAGATGAAATCGTGTAAAAAGCGCAGCCCCAGGGCAATGGTCAAGCCTACTAGCGCACCAAAAAGGCCAGCCACCAAAGTTTCATAAATTCGTGAGCGGAAAATTTTTAGCAAAGTAACCATATTCTATCTCCTCATAGCCGCTGTTTTCGTTTGTTGCGGAACAGCCTCTACTTACTCCTCCAGGGTTTGCATAAACGCAATAATGTCTGTAATAATGTCAATCTCGATACCGTCGTTGGCCAAGACTTCAGCTTGCTTTTCTGCAAAGAGCCCTTCGTAATTGGCGGGCATGGCATTCGGGTAATCCTGCACTATTTGACCTGTCGGGTTTAGAATACTATTACGAATATATTCCTCATTTGCTACGGTTGAAGACCCATCTTCAAATAGCCGCTCGCTTCCAAATACGCCTAACCAGCTCGGCCCAACAACTCGCGAGCCGTCTAGACTGTGGCAGCTATTGCAGCCGAAACCGCCGTCACCTGCCGGGCCATACCAGATGGCGCCGCGCTCTTCAGGCGTTAATTCGGCAAAATTAACGCGTGCGGATCGCTCTTCAACCCAGGACGCAAATTCAGTATCATTGACTACCCGCACGTCTGCCAACATATTAGCGTGTTCGAGACCGCATATTTCTGCACAGCGCACTTTGTAATCCCCGGGTTCGGTCGGGGTGAAGCGCAGTACGGTTGTTCTACCAGGCACCAAATCCTGCTTAACGCGGAATTCGGGAACCCAAAAAGAGTGGAGAACATCATTGGACGTCATTTCCAAAAGGATGGGCTGGTTTACAGGTAAAACGAGTTGCGTGGAGCTGACATCTTGCTCGGGATAGGCAAAGCTCCATTCCCATTGTTTTCCGATTACTTCAACCACCATTTCATTAGGCTTTTCTGCCAGCAGCTCCCTAAGTGTAATTGTGCCCCAAATGCCAAAGCCAATGACAGCAAACAATGGCACAATGGTCCAAATTACCTCCAGAGCGGTGTTACCATGCACATGAGGGCCATCTGTTTCATCACCGGGCTTGCGGCGGAAGGCAAATACAGCATAAAGCATTACCACCATGATGAGAGCAAACAGAAAGGATATCATCCAAAAATGCCCTTCAAACATAGTGTCAATTGGTCCACTTTCGGCGCTGGCCGCCAGTGGGAGCTGGAACATAGGCCCAAACACAAGGTATTTGAGAACCAGGGTTGTGATTACCACCAAGACACCCACGATGATGAAATGTCTATACTTTCCCATAAGCTTTACCTACCATCTCTCCTTGAATCAATCATACTTCCAACTTTTACTGCCATATGCGCCATAGATGATTTCAAATTATTAACTTGTGGAACTGCTCCCACTGTGAATGATAATTGACAAAACAAATAAGTTGGTTCGAGGTGGTGCCATACCAGCTCAATTCAACTTTTCATCCAAACCGATTGTTTGGCTAATTTGTTTGATTGTTTCTTTTGCACTCGTTGCAATCAAAATGATTTTGAGTGGGTTTACCTGGGTATGTTGAAAAAGACTACCAGCCCAACACCAATACCAACAACCAACAATCCTGAAACAATGATCCAAATTGTATCCCATGGAATAGGACCACTGTCAGTGGCTTCAATTGCTTCCAGACGCTTTGGCCGTATCCAGCTTGCTAACACCAGCAACATAAGCAGTAGTAGGCCAACGACGATGAATGTGGATGTACTGATGGCAAAATTGCCAATCATAACGTTTGTGCTTTCTTGTACTAATGCTCTGCTCAGGATCATACCGGCGGTCAGGGTAAAAAGAAGGATAATTAAGGATGTGCTAACAACTGACCAGCGAGGAAGCTTATGTTCTGGCACGGGATCGGATTTGCGGCCTTCGCGCATAGCTTTGATACGTTCGTTTTCCCGCTGCTCCAGGCTGGAAATATGAGCCTGATAGCTTTCACTTTCCTTAACGGTGTTTGCTTGCTTGTTCAGAAATACGTTGATTGCTGCCAATCCAACACCGACACCACCTACAATGCCAATGATACCCACGGCCAGGATGCCTAAGGCCAGAAAGCCGTTTACTGGTTGGTTAATAATGGGCAGGTTCACAGTTGGAACTTCTGCACTCAGTGTTCCCCCCCCGCTACCTGTGTCACTAAATGCTGCGGTGACAAGAGGCCAGGATGCAGCCAAGAAACTGGTGATTACCAAAACACCAAAGACAATGACCCAGTTTTTAACAGATTCTTTTCCGCTCAAGAGGCTTTCTCCCAATGTGAAATGCTGTGGATTTTTCTAATTTAATCGATTGGTGATTTTAGCACATGAAAAGTGTGCTGCAAAAAGGGATTTTAAGGGGAATCGTTAGGAGTATTGATAGATTTGCTGTATTTATTCAGGTGTGAGTTGAGGCATGAGGACATCGCCTTCAAACAGGGAACCTAATGCCTCCCACACATTGAGACCTTGTTTACGAATGGTTGAGATGTAGCTGCGCAGCCGACAGAATTGCTGAGCACCTTCCCAACTGCGAAAACAGCCTGAGATTTTCTGCTGAACCTTCATCATCCTGATGTCACGTTCAGCCAGGTTGTTATCAAACGGCACCTTAAAATCATGGATAAAACGCAAGATGGCCGCTTTGTGCTTGTCGAATCGTTCCACCAGATTGCGGGCTTTGGTCTTTTTGCGCCGCCCGCGTTTGCCGGGTGGTGGATGAGTATCAGGCAACGGGTTTTCTTCCAAACCCAAGCAGACAATGGCATCATACAGTTGGTGAATGCGTTCCAGATAGTCAGACGGCAATTCCGTTTCACCAGCCTGCCACGCTTCAGCAACCAGTTGTTTGGCCGCTAACAGGCAGGCAATCATCAGCGCCGCCCACTGCTGCTGGTCGTTTTCGACAAGGCTGTCAGGTCACGCAAATGATGGGCATTACACAAGGCATGAAGCAGCAATTGGTACTTGAAGTAGGTCGCCCAGGCATCATGAACGAGTGTGCCGCTGAATTGAGGCAGAATACCAATGGCATCGGTCGCTTTCTGGCCCCGCTTGGCATGCGGTTCATAGTAGGTCAGTTCTGCAGTGCTGACGGTATGCAGCCAACACCGCTGCCCATTGACATAGAAACCGGTCTCATCGGCATGACCCACTTCGGCCTCAATGACGGCCTCTTTAATCGCCTCGGTTGCTGGCTTAACATTGGTCGCAGCCGTCTCTACGAAATTCTGTAATGAGCCGGTCGAGATGGGCAACTCAAACAGGTCGGCCAACATCTGCCGTTCCCGTTCATAGGGAATGAACTGCTCATTGCGCAGATAGACTGCCAGACGCTTGACTTGCGAACCGTATTGCACCGGATTGGTCACATCAGCTGGAAATTCGCCCGCTGTTGCTTCACCACAACAGGGGCACACGATCGTTTCAGCCTGATGTTCAATGGTCACAAAACGTAAGGGTGGCAAGTCAAAGACCTGTCGTTTGGCAATATCACTGGCCGACAAGTATCTTCTGCCAACGGCGCTTGACAATGTCCACATTGCGTTCGGGCGATGTTTTTCAATCACATCCGGCTCGGGATTAAATTCCAGGGTGTGCCCTTCATGCCCTTCTTGTCCACCCGCCTGGCGCTCCGTTTTCGGGCGCAGGCTTTTGGGTTTTGGTTTCTGGCGGCTTTTATCACGGCTGGAGGGCCAATTGGAGTTGCGGCTATTTTGCCCAAGTTGTTCGCTCAGTTGCTTGATTTTCTGCTTCGGCAGCGATTAACCGTTCCGTGACCTGTTTCAGTAAGTCACGTAGTTCTTGGTTCTCTTGCTTGAGCCGTTCATTTTCGCGCCGCAACTCATCCATGATGATTATTTATATCACAGGTTTTGTACCTGTATAGTTACAAAAGAAATAAGCAAAAGCCCAATTTCTGGGCAGGTCTGGATGCCGATCTGCGCGTTTCTGATGACGGGAAAATGGCTATTAAGCATAACAACAGCGTCCCCAGCGACACCAGCGACTTCCAGGAGTTTTATGCGACCAACGATATCATTCAAAGTAGTACCCAAGCGCTCGCTGCAAGCGGATCGGCTTTTGCCGTAGCCCAAGGAGCCAGCACCATTACTGGCAAAGCTCCAGGCATTAAAAATGCACCTTTGAAAACATTGTACAAAGTAGAGGTCTTCAATCAGGATTTAGCCCGCCAAGGGAAAGGGAATTATACTTTCAATGTTTGCACTGGAAACCTCTCCAATTTCCTGGGGATCCTCAGGACAATGCCAGATGATCCCGACAGATTAGAGCAGCGGCGACAGGCTGTGCTGAAGCTGCAAGGCGTACTGGATGAGGAAAACCAAACGGTGAATCTAGATGAAGCGACAGGAGAAGCTATGTATGAGGCGCGCAAACTGGTCACCGGGAAAAATGAAGGCGCCAAGCAGGCCTATGATAAACTCAACGACTCTATGAGAAAGCTCATTAGTCAGCAGTACGGGATCAATGAGAATGCCCTACCTGATGTTGGTGAAGGCTTTGGTGTGCTGCAAGGAGGAAAAGGTGGGCGGGCAGGATATGGGCATTTTGCGCCCGTCATTGCCCGCAGTGGGGAAGATAGAGTCACTCTGGAGAATGATGTCAGCCAGGAAAGCGGCCGGGAGAAAACTCGCGTTATGGGCCAATAAACCCGCACTGGTATTTTCGTATGTTTGGCCCTGTAAAGTCACATTGGTACGGTAAAGAGGACCAAACATTCTGGGGAGAGTCAAAAAAATATGAGAAGGAAGATTACGGTGATAAACCCCTGGTTGTCCGCATCGGATCGCAGCCAATACATCAGGATGAAGACAACGAGTGAGAACATTAGGATTTGAAAATGAGCCAATAATTGGTGGCGAGCGTTTTTCTCATCAGTGGGTGCGTTTACAATCTGCCAGTTCAGCCGGTATAATCATGTTATGCAAATGGATGGGATTCTTTTTCTGCTGCAGACTGCGCCTCTGGAGTCAACGGCCGTTCTCACCGCCTTTCTTTGGGTAGCCATTGGAGCCAGCCTGGCCCTGCTCCTGGTTATTGGCAGCTTTCTGATATGGGGCGCATTAGCGCCGCCAGCGCAAAAATCGTCCCCGCTGGCCTCTGCCGCAAACAGACCGTCCTCCGCAGCAGAATCCCCGCAAACGACCGTTCTCGACCTGGAAACGGCCGTGCTCCTCTTTCGCCCCAAAACCGACAGCGACGGTGGCTCCTACCGCCCCACCCAGGCTCCCTACCTGGCCGCCACAACCCAACTGCTGGCCCACCTGCAGCCCACCCGCCTGAATGGCAGCGGCATGGTGCAGCTCTGGCTGCGCAATGACGGTCCTTACCCGACCCGCTGTGAAATCTCCCTCCACGACCCCAGCGGCGAGCTGCAATTTAGCACTTCTCATCACCTGCTTACCCTGGAGGCCGGGCAAGAACAAACCTACCCAATTGCCGTCAATGCGCCGCCCCGCCTGCTAGCGGGCAGCCCGCGACTTTACCCGTACCAGGTGCACGTTGCCGCACCGGGTCTGGAACAAGCCAAAATTTTTTATGGCCAGGTGGAAAATCCCCCCCGGCTGCCGGTGTGGGCGTGGGGTGTGGTTCTGGTGCTCTTATTTTTGTGCCTGGGAGCGACTTTGTTTGCGCTGCTTCCTGGCGCAAAGCCCACCGAAGACGCAGCGGCCACGGCCCTTGCCAACCTCATGCTTACGGCTACGGCCCAGGCCACACCGGCTATCACCCCCACGGTAGCACTGCCCACGCCTACGCCCACGCCTGTGCTGCAGCCGGCAAGCTGCGCTGGCCTGCGCGCCCTTAATCCGGCGGCGAGTGATGGCGAATATACGCTTTATCTAGGTGGCGACGGCCGTTTCCCGCTTACCCTCTACTGCCATGACATGGCTGTTAACCCCCGCGAGTACCTGACCCTGCCCAGCAGCGGCGGCAGCGCCAATTTTGCCCTCATCGCCTACCCTGAAGGCGCCCTCATCACCCATTACGAGAAAGTACGCCTGAACCCCGCCACCCTGGCAGTTGACGTGGCCGACAGTACCTTCACCACCAGGCAGATGCCGGTACCCGGCTACACGCCCATTGCCGAAGCAAACCTGCCTGAATACCCGGTGCTGGTCAGCAGCTATGGCCATGCCCAGGGCTGCAACCGCAACGCAGCAAACGCGCCGTTGGGAGCAGCAAACATCGACCTGACGGGCACGCCCCTGGCGCTGGCCGAAACGGTGATTTTTGTGCCGAATGGCGTCATCGTGGGCAGCCCGGAAGCCAACATTAGCCCAGACCGGCGCATAGTGGATTTAACCGTAGACGGCCGTTGCGGGCAGTTATATCCCGCCGGACTGCTGCAATTGGTGTACGTACAGTAAGCTGCCATTCATGCAAAAGCGCAAAAAGCCTCCCTTCCGCCGCGTGCTGCGCGCCCAACTGCGCGACATGCGCGTTTTATTTTTAGAATCGTGGAAATCGCTGCTGCTCTTCGTGCTCATTTTGCTGGGCGGCGCGCTGGTTTTTCACAATTTTTACCTTTACCCTGGCACCCAGCAGTCGCCCACCTTTGGCCAGGCGCTGCACGCCACTTTCGCCCTCATTTTCTTTGAGACGCTGCTGCCCCTGCCGCCCCAATGGTACCTGCAAATCTTTTTTTACCTGGTACCGGTTTTAGGGTTGGCGGCGGTGGCCGACGGTGTGCTGCGTTTTGGGGGAGCGCTGCTTAACAAACAAAGCCGGGGTCAAAAATGGCAGATTGCAATGGCATCAACCTATAAAAATCACATCATCGTTTGCGGCGTTGGTAAAGTAGGCTACCGGGTCATTTTGGAGTTACTGAAGTTTGACCGGGAAGTAGTGGCCATCGAAATGGATGAGAACGGCCGTTTCGTAGAAAAAGTCAAAAACCTCGGCGTACCCCTCATCATGGGGAATGCTCGCCGCTCCGAAAACATCGTCAAGGCCGGCGTGCAGCAGGCTGACGCTATCATTCCCTGCACCAACGACGAACTGGCCAATCTGGACATCGCCCTCGACGCGCGCGACATCAATCCCGCCATCAAGGTCGTCATGCGCATGTTCGACAACGACCTGGCCCGCCGCGTAGAAAAAGGCTTTGGCATTCACACCGCTTTCAGTACCTCGGCTTTATCGGCGCCCATCTTTGCCGCAGCGGCCTTGCGCCTCAATGTCAAACATTCCTTTTACGTGGGCGAAGAGCTGCTCAACCTGGGGGAATTAGTCATTGCTGAGCAGTCCCAACTTGTGGGTTGGACGGTAGAAAAACTAAGTTCCGCATACGAACTTTCAGTTGTCCTTTACCAGAGCGGAGACGCCGTTGATCTGCATGCCGACCTCACCCGCGTTCTCCACGCTGAGGACAAGCTGCTGCTGCTGGCGTCTGTGGACACTTTGTGCCAGGTGAATGCCCTCAATGATAACGTGACGCCGGTATGATTCGCGGCGTTAACCATATTACCCTGGCTGTACGGAATGTGGGGGAGTCCAGCAAATTTTACGTCGCTGTGTTGGGCTGCCAGCAGGTAGCCCGCTGGCCTCAAGGGGCTTATTTGCTGGCGGGCGATATGTGGTTAACCCTGGTGCAGGATGAGCAAGTTCATCCGGAACCGCTGCCGGAATACTCGCACATTGCGTTTTCTGTCACCCCGGAAAACTTTTCTGCTCTGAGCGCCCGCATTTGTGCTTCCGGCGCAATTATTTGGCAGGAAAACAAGTCTGAAGGGGAGTCGCTTTACTTTCTTGACCCAGACGGGCACAAGCTGGAAATTCACGCTTCTGATTTGGTCGCCCGCCTGCGCGCTGCCCGGGCGAATCCGTGGCCGGGTTTGGAGCTGCTTTAACCTGAATTCGGGAGGGGGAGGCAACGGCCGTTTCTGCTTTACCCGCTCTCAAAATGCCCCAAACTTGCTACTTAACCGGCATCTGGCATTTTCAATTGCCCAGATCCTAACTATAATCACTATGTGGGGACAAGGGGAAGACCGTTACCCGTGCCTTATTAAAAAGTCCATTACTACTATTTTCAAAAGAAAGGAATCCGCCCATATTCTGCAATGCTATTGGCGAAAAATTTGATGCGGATTCAAAAGGAGAACTTTATGTCTACAGAAACAGACCAAGAAAGGGGACGAGCCCATGATGTTTACCGGTATAAATACAACCCCCTGGACGCTATTTTTACTCCCAAAAGTGTGGCGGTCATTGGCGCAACGGAGCGGGAAGGCAGCACGGGTCGCACCATTGTTTGGAACCTCATGCAAAATTCCTTTGGCGGCGTCATTTACCCTATCAACCCCAAGCGGCACAGCATTTTGGGAATTAAGGCGTACCCTTCGATTTTGGACGTGCCGGACGAGGTGGATCTGGCGGTAATTGTGATTCCGGCAACGGCCGTTCCCGACGTGGTGCGCGAGTGCGTCCAAAAAGGCGTAAAAGGGGCCATCATTATCTCAGCCGGGTTCAAAGAGACCGGTCCAGAGGGCGTGGAACTCGAACGCCAGGTCATGGAGGAGGCGCGCAAGGGGCATATGCGCATCATCGGTCCCAACTGCCTGGGAGTCATGAACCCCATTACCGGCCTCAACGCCACTTTTGCCGCGCGTATGGCCATGCCCGGTAGCGTGGGCTTCATCAGCCAGAGCGGCGCCTTGTGTACGGCCGTTTTGGATTGGTCCATGCGCGAAAACGTGGGCTTTAGCGCCTTCGTCTCCATCGGCTCCATGCTCGACATGGATTGGGGCGACCTCATTTACTACCTGGGCGATGATCCCAAAACGAAAAGCATTGTCATCTACATGGAAACCATTGGCAACGCCCGCTCCTTTATTTCTGCGGCGCGTGAGGTGGCGCTGACCAAGCCCATCATCGTCATCAAACCGGGGCGCACCGAAGCCGCCGCCCAGGCCGCCGCTTCCCACACCGGCTCCCTCACCGGCAGCGACGAGGTGCTGGCGGCCGCTTTTCGCCGCTGCGGCGTGCTGCGCGTTGATACCATCGACGGCCTGTTTAACATGGCCGAGGTGCTGGCCAAGCAGCCGCGCCCCTCTGGCCCGCGGATGACCATTGTGACCAATGCTGGCGGCCCGGGCGTGCTGGCCACCGATGCTCTGATTACCGGCGGTGGCGAACTGACTGAGCTGTCAGCAGAAACCATGGCCGCGCTGAACGAACTGCTGCCCGGTCCGTGGAGCCACGGCAATCCCATCGACATTTTGGGAGATGCCGATGCCGAGCGTTATGCCCAGGCATTGGAGATTGCCGCCAAAGATCCCAACAGCGACGGCCTGATGGTGATTTTGACCCCACAGGCCATGACGGCGCCCACGCAGACGGCACAGGCTTTGAAGAAGCTGTACAAACGGGATGACGGCCGTCCCTTTGGCAAACCACTGCTGGCCAGCTGGATGGGGGGCGCAGACATTTCCGCCGGCGAGTCTATTCTCAACCAGACCGGTATTCCTACCTATGCTTACCCGGATATGGCGGCCAACGTGTTTAACTACATGTGGCGGTATAACCGGCGGCTGCGCAGTTTGTACGAAACGCCCTCATTGCCAGCTTACTCGGAGGAGGACACAACCAGGCACACGGGGATATCGGACATGATAGACCAGATTCGCGCCAGCGGCCGTACCATCCTCACTGAATATGAGTCAAAACAAGTGCTGGCAGCTTATGGTATTGCTACCGTTGAAACCCGCCTGGCGCGCAGTACTGATGAGGCTGTAGCGATTGCTGCCGAAATCGGTTACCCGGTGGTGCTCAAGCTAAATTCTGAAACCATTACGCATAAAACAGATGTGGGCGGCGTGCGCCTGGACCTGGCCCAGGAATATGAGGTGCGCCACGCTTACGAAAGCATGGAGCGGCGCGTTGGCGAGAAATTTGGCGCGGAACATTTTCTTGGCGTCACGGTGCAGCCCATGCTCAACTTGAAGGATGGGTATGAACTCATCATTGGCTCCAGCCCTGACCCACAGTTTGGCCCGGTGCTGCTCTTTGGCACGGGCGGCACGCTGGTCGAGGTCTTCAAGGATCGGGCTTTGGGACTGCCACCATTAACCACAACCCTGGCGCGGCGCATGGTTGAGCAAACAAAAATTTACAAAGCGCTCAAGGGCGTGCGCGGGCGCGACCCGGTTGATCTGGCAGCATTGGAGCAGTTAATGGTGCGTTTTGGCCAACTGGTGGTGGAGCAGCGCTGGATTAACGAGATTGACATAAATCCGCTGTTTGTCTCCTCGGATCAGATAATCGCCCTGGACGCGCGGGTGGTGCTTTATGATGAGACTGTACAGTTGGAGGATCTGCCGCAGCTAGCGATACGGCCGTACCCCGCCCGTTATGTCAAGCCTTTTACCTCCAACGACGGCAGCGAGTTTATGATCCGCCCCATTCGCCCGGAGGATGAGCCGATGATTGTCCAGTACCACCGTACGCTCTCCGAGCAAAGCGTCTACCTGCGTTATTTCCGCGCTTTCCAGTACAACCAGCGGGTGGAACACGACCGCATGATTCGCATCTGTTTTGTGGATTATGACCGGGACATGGCGCTGGTGACCGAACGAGTCAATCCCCACACCAAGGAGCGGGAAATTGTGGCTGTGGGGCGTCTGACCAAGGTGCACGGTACCGGGGAAGCGGAGTTTGCCATGCTGGTTAATGACGCCTGCCAGGGCCGGGGCATTGGTACAGAATTGCTGCGGCGGTTGTTGGAAATCGGCCGTGACGAGCATGTCGAACGCATCTTTGCCTACATGCTGGCCGAAAACCGCGGAATGTATCAGATTTGCAAGAAATTGGGGTTCCGCTTTGAACGGGAAGCCGAATTGATTAAGGCGGAGATTGACCTGTAAGGCCACATTGCCCAAAGAGTGTGCATAAATAACGAACAGAGGGGTGAATTGCCACCCCTCTGTTGCATTTATTCGCTATCACCGGCATCTGCTGAATTAGCGGAAGTCCGCTGGATTTGCGGAATGATGATGGCACTAAGCAGCAAAATTGCAATGATGCCAAATACAAAGATGCCAATTGGGTTCATGGTCACAACCTCCGTTATTGATTTTCAACTGAGACAGCAATCTTATTCCTGCACGCTTGTTACTATAGCCTGACCACTCGTAAAAGCAACTCGTTCTATTGAACTCGTAAACCTAAGTACACCGACTATTTCGGCGAATCGTTTAATGTCCAAAATTGTGAATGGGATGTATTGTGTAGTTTTTCTTGAGCATTTTCTCGTTGGCCCATATAATCAGCCTACAATTGAGATGGTTAACGTTTTTCTTCGCGTTCAAACAGAGCGGATATTGTTTTATGCTAGCAAAAGTTGTCAGTTGCGCCATTGTTGGGTTAGAAGCTGAGTTGATTGAAGTTGAGGTCGACATTATTCGCGGCTACCCTAATTTCGCCATCGTGGGCTTGCCAGATGCGGCCGTGCGCGAGAGCCGTGATCGCGTCCATGCCGCCATTAAGAACAGCGGCTTGCAATTTCCCGGCAACCAGCGCATTACCGTCAACCTGGCCCCGGCCGACATTCGCAAAGAAGGTCCGGCCTATGATCTACCTATTGCCGTAGGGGTGCTGGCAGCCACGCAGCAGGTATGGCCCGACAAGCTGGAGAATGCGCTTTTTCTGGGCGAGCTTTCTCTGGATGGAACCACGCGCCATACCAAGGGTATACGATGGCGCGTGCCAGCGGTTACGAGCGTGTGTTTGTCCCCGCGGCGGACGCGGAAGAGGCAGCACTGATGCCTGATGTGGAGGTGATTTCGGTGACCAGCTTGAGTGACCTGGTAGGACACCTAACCGGGTTGAAGCCGCTGCAGCCGGTCAGCGTGGACTTGCGGGAAGCCTTTGATGTGGAACCGGCTTACGCGGCGGATTTTGCTGACATTATGGGTCAGGACCACGTGAAACGGGCACTGGAAGTGGCAGCCGCGGGTGGGCATAACCTGATTACAGAGGGCGATAAGCCATCCTCATCCCCGTTTTGGGGGAAACTTCCGGTTATTTTAAATGCTTTATCCTCGTTGACAAGTACTTTGAAGTCCAATAGTTCCAGCATGCGTCGCTTATCAGCCGGCGGTGGATCGATGTTACCCAAAAGATATTCGCGAATCTCAGCCGTGAAATCAGCAAAGGTTTCCAGATCGGCCGGCGTAGGTAAGGAAATTATTTCCGCTTCGGTTTCAGCTACCTGTTCTGTCACTTCGTCTAGAGCCTGATCCAGGATCAGTTTTGCATCCATAAATTCTTCTTTCGTCATTCGCAGATCAACATCACTGTACATGATGTTTAACTGCGATTTTTGACGTATCAATTTATCCCGTTTTTCTAAGAGTGTCTGCAAATACTCTTGTTTCTGGCGCAGATTGGCCCGACTCTGATCATGAGAGCGCTTGTAACCATCGATAAGCTTCTCCGGCTTCATGATTAAACCAACCAATTTGTCCCATACTTCCCCTTCGACAGAAGCGGCACTTATCTGCGCATTCATGCAGTGCCCCTCCTGTTTTCTGTGCCTGTATATTAAACTGGGGCGCAAACGCCGATTTTTCCCTGCCGGCACTGCCTGACAAATGTAAGGTTTTTCACAGACCGCGCAAAAAATCAGGCCACGAAGGAGGTAGAATCTTCCTTTTTTAGGTTCACGTCGCAGATGTTTACTGTTCTCTTTTAATCTTTTCTGCGCCTGCTGAAATAGATATTCAGAGATGATGGGCGGGATGGGGATTTCGATCCACTCACTGCGATCGCGGCTGCGAATCTGGCGGCCATCCAAGGTTTGGCGAGTAAAAGATTTATTGTAGTAAGAATTACCGGTATATCCTTTATAGGCCAAGATTCTACCGATAGTGGAGCGGCCCCACTTCTTACCGGTCGGGCTGGGGATATTCTCCTGGTTAAGAATTCTGACAATACCCCGAATAGACTCCCTTTCCACCACATATAGTGTGAAGATGCGCTCTACAACGACTTTCTGTTCCTCAACGATGACCAGTCCTGAGGGGGATTCTTTATCGTACACATAACCATAGGGCGCTGGACCGGCTACAAATTTACCTGAACGAGCTTTGCGTTCTTTGCCTTCACGGGAGCGGCGAACGCGTTCGATATTCTCCCACTTGGCAAAGGTTGAATCCAAATCCTTACGGATTTCGCCATACTCATCATCATACTGTCCGAGGACATATTCGATGCGCGCGCCTAATGCCTCAAATTGACGCTCCAACGTTTGTCGAATATAGGAATCCCGGGCGAGGCGATTGAGGATATAGACGATGACCACATCAGCGCCGGAAGTTTTGAGGAAGTTGGTCAGGGCATTGATGCCGGGACGCATCAGCTCTAAAGATGTATGGTCATCAGCATATGCTTGGACGGCATGAGGAGTATCAGATTTTACATCATACCCGGTTATGGGATCGACAAACCAATCCCCCACAATGACGTAATCCCTCTCCTGGGCATACTTCATACAGGCTTCTATTTGCACAGGAATGCTGTAGTTTTGCCGCTGCGAATCATCGGACACCCGGGCATAAATGACAGCGCGCTTATTCATGTTGCTCTCCTTTTGGGCAAGGCCAAGCGTTTTTCGCCTAGCTGACTAATAACCTGAATTTGCCGTCCGGCATTGCGACCATAGATGACGATTTGAGCATCGATATGCTCAATGACCCAGCGTTGGGTGGAAAAATCTGCGGCCGCAGCGGGTAAGTTAAGGACGACTTGCTGCTGCTCTTTTAGCAGCTTCTGCAGCCCATCTTGGGCTTGCACCAGGTTTTCCACGGCCTGAGCCAGCCGTTCCTGATAAATCCCCAAAGCCTGCGCAAGAAAGTGACCGGGCAAAACCGCCTGTGCCAGGTTGGCCAGCTGAGACTGGTATTCACTCAGGTAATCGGCAACTATGCTTAGCCGGGCAGTGGTGTCTGCCACCGTTTTCTCTTTCCTGGTCTGAAATGCTGCCTGAAGTTCCTTTTCTACTGGCTCTAGCTGTATTTGAGCCTGCACCCAGCCCCAAACGGCTGCATCGGTTTCATCGGCACGGAAACCGCGGGTCACGCATTTCGCGGTGGGACAGCGATAATACTGGTTGATTGTCTCGCCAACGCGATTCACGTGGAGCTGAATGCGAGCGCCACAAGCGCCGCAGGTGACGCGAGAAGCGAGCAGATACTCATATTTAAGGCTGGGCTGGGGCCTATTGCTGTTGGCCAGCAGGCAGGCCTGGGCTTTTTCAAACAGACCTTGGGCAATGATTGCCGGCACGTCTGTCGTAACCGACTTTTGCCGGTGGCTGTCATAATAGGTCCACCGGCCGGTGTAGGTGGGGGAACTCACAATACGACGGACGACGGTCATGTCCCAATCGCCCCAGGCCAAAGATGATTTGCGCTTCAGGTGAATGTCATAGGGCGTGGGGAGATGCATGGCGCTTAAAGTCTGGGCGATGTCGCGCAGCGAGTAGTCTGCGGTGGTGTACCAGGCATAGATGAGCCTCACCACGGCAGATTCGATGCTGTGGGGTAATAAGGTGGGCTGTTTGTTGTTATAAACGAGCCGGTAACCATACGGCGAATTGGCGTTAGGCAGGGCGTCCTGGGCAAGCCGTGCCAGCGGGGAGTCTTCCTGCCAAATTTCCTCTTCGGACACAGCGGCCCAGATGTTTTGATAGAGCTGTACCGTAAAGGCGTCCACCCGATCGGCCGGCAAGGCATCCAGAAATCCGCCGTTTTCGGTGGGAGATGCGCCTCCCTTCTCCTGGCGCCATGCCTGCACCAGGTTACGGATTTCCTCCTGGACCAGTTCTTGCAGATCTGGGTGATGCGCCAGCAGGCGCATGATGTTCATGAGCAGTCGGTCGGTGTTCATGGGTTTTAATTGCCTCCTATTCTGCCTGGCGGAGCAGGCGCTCAGTGAGGAGTTTGGGCTAAATCTGGGGCTAACTGGCCATTTTCCTTGAGCTGCCGCCATGCCGTGCAAGAGCGCTTATGGCCGTTTAGCGCCCGATAATTACCAAAAGTTTTTTGGCACCCGGCGCAGGTATAGGTTTCGTGCTTGCCTGAAGGAGCGGCTGCGCCAGATGGTTCATTAGCTATCCGGCCTTCCGGCAATTTGGCCAGCGCCTGCGCGTCGAGTTCGGTTTTAAGGCGATCCAGTTCGGCTCTGACAGTAAGCTGCTGCAGCTCAACGGCCTGCTGGTGACGCTGCTGTTCCAAAGCGAGCTGCTGGCGAAAGGAGCGCTCTTCCGCCTCCACATCTCGCTGATAGCGAAGTTCTGCTGCTGTCTCGCGGCCGGCCAGCTCCTGCTGCGCTTCTGCCTTTTTGCGGGCCGACCGGACTTCGGCGATGGCGAGATCTAATTCATCCCACAGGGAGGATGCCGCATAGACCAGGGGGGCAATCAGAAATGCGGTGATGCCCAACAGGCGTAAATCCTCGGTGACATCCTCTAGCAGCAGCGTGCTGCCAATGCCAATGGCAATATACAGGGCGGAGATAACCAGGGCGACGTAAAGGTATCCGGTGTTTTTGCGCGACTGCCGCCATAGATAATAGAAGCGCACGGCAGATTTAAGGGCAAGAAAACCGGCGCCCTCTAGGGAGAAGGCCAGCGTGAAGGCGATGGTTTGCCGTATCCACAAGATGGTCACCTGGTTCTCCATGGCCAAATAGATATTGACGCCAAAGAGAGCGGCCGTGGGGGCGGGGGCGATGGCCGGCGTAAAGAACTGGAACACCTTGATGATTAGCTGGGAGAGGGTTTTGAGCAGGCTAGTAACCAGCCGCTCTCCTTCCTCGATAATGCGAATAATCTTGCTGGTGAAGCTGGTTGTGGCGCTCATTTCATTTTGAAGCTGCATCTTTTCCCCGCTTTTGGATACCCACTCGAGCCGTGGGACCGGCATGTCGCCCATAACCCCACCCGCGCAGCGGCCGACGGGTTGGGAAACTGTAACAAAAAGGGATCATGGTTGTTGAGTGTAGCATAAGGTAAATAATTAATCAATATGTATATACTGTATATATGCTCATATATACTGCATATGTGTAGAGTGCCCATCTCTGGTAAGATTCCTTCATGGAAAAAATCAGGACAACGGGTGAAGTGGCCAAGGTGCTGGGTCTCTCCCGCGCCACCGTGCGGAACTGGTCAGGACCCAATGGGGAATTTGCGGAATACCTGAGCCCGGCAGCCCGGCCTGAAAAAGGAGCCGTGCGCGAATTCACGCCTGACGACATCAAGGTGTTCTGGTTCATCTCCCACTGCCGGCAGCAGGGTCTGGGTTATGGAGCCATTCACGCCCAACTGCGCCAAAATGAGCACCTGAAACAGGAAGTGTCCCTGGACTTCACCGCGCCTGAACCGCCAGAAAAGGAATCAAATCCCGCTGAGCTGCGGGGCTTAATTAAAGCGCTGGAAGATGAGCGAGACTGGTTGCGCCAGGAACTGCACCGCATTCGCACCGAGCTGATTGCCGCCGAGCGGCGCGCGGCAGAAGCGGAAACCAAACTGGCCCTTTTAGCCAAGCGGCAGGAGTAAGGCCGTTCTTGCTGGCTGCTGCGCCTGGTTAAGCGCTGCCCGCGCAGCATACCCCAGTCTGGCCAGCCCGTTCGCGCTTCCCCTGCAGACGCAGCCGGCAGTCAGGTCACCCTCGCCGCTAAACCGCCTATTCGCCCCTCTCAGATTCCCGGCATTGCCGCATTGTCAGATTAGATGGTCCTGACCGCCAGAAACGCCCGTTTCCGCGGAAGTGCCCGGCAGCACGGAGCCAGCCTGGTCTGCTGAACCACCGGCTGACTGGCTGTTTTGCTGCTTCAGGCGGCGGGCGCGCATGCGCTCCAGGATGAAAAGATAACAGGCAGCCAGGTTGTCATATTCGCTCTTCAGTTGTGACATAAATTTTTCTCCTTTGAATGCGTTAAATATTTGTTCCTACGTTCTTCTATCGCCTCCCAGCAACCTTTGACCGGGGAGGCAGCTAAAGGCTGTTGGGGATCCGGCCCCCGGCAATTGGCCGGTAGTCGCGGACGCCGGTGATGTCCACCATGTAGCCGTCGGGCACCATTTCCATCAGCCGCGACCAGCTGGCGCCGCCCAAATAGCGCGCCAGTTCATCAAAACGGAAGTTCGAGGTGATGATGACGCTAATCTGACGCCGGTAGCAGTAGTTAATCAGGTCGTAATAACGGGCCTGCAGCTCCTTAAACTGCTCGGCGCCGCGAATAAAGGGCAGCGCCCCCTCGCGGCCAATATCATCGATGACGACAACCTGGGTGCGGGTCATGCCATCGCCGCAGAGATAATCGCCCAAACTCACGTCCGGCACGGCCGTACGGGCCAGCCACTCCCGCGCAGAGAGCATTTTGCCGGCGGGTAAGATGCGCAGCTCATGACCCGCGCTGGTTTCGTTGACGGTGTAAGATGCCGCAGCCGTAAAAGAGGGCTTCGGCAATGGTCGTTTTGCCATTGCCAAACCCGGTAAAAAGATAGGGACCAATGGCGCGCCAGCCGGCGCCGTTGCGTACAAGGATCCGCTCGCTGGTAATGGCCCCTGAGGAAATGACAAACGAAATGCCGGGCCGGGCTTGCCAGGTGGAAAGCCACTGTTTGGCCAGGGCAATGGCGTCGGTGAGAATCTTTTGCGTCGTCGTACTCAAACCAGCGGCGGCCGTCCATGGTGATGCCCCCTTCCGGCGTCTCCACGCGCACTGCTGCTGCCAGGTGGGCGTGCTGCAGCCGGCTCAGGCCGGTGACGTCATAAATCACCTCTTTGCTTATCTGGTCATTCACGCCTAAGTTCGTAGTTTTCATCCTCTTCCTCCATCTGAAGGTGCCTGGTAGCAAGTGGTTTTCACGGTAAGCGCTAGCCCCTTAGAATCGCCCGCCCACCAGCGGCGTGGCGGGTACCATCCCACCTGCCCGGCCGCAGGGGGCTGGACAATGGTCACATTCTCCGACGCCCCCGGCCGCTCCTGACGCCGCCCATACCAGTCCAGGATGCCCAGAACGTTATCCGGGCGGTAGCCGGAACCCACCCAGGCCGTCACCACCCGCGCCAGGCGGGCCAGGTCAGGCTGCTCTCCCAGACGGGCGATAATCAGGTCCCAATTGCGCTTGGCGGGAAAACGGCCGTTAACCTGGCGCCAGGCCGCGATGGCCGGATGGGAAGCGCGGGAGTCGGCCGTCTTGGCGGCCCTGCACTTTTCCAGAAGGTTTTGGGAGCGGGATTCGCGGGGGCGTCCCCTCTCTTTGTGTTCTTCTCTGTAGTCTTCTCTGTAATAAAAGAAATGCAGGAATCCTGCAGCAGGTAATGCGGCTTTTCGGCAATACTTAAGAAATGCAGCTTTCCTGCATTTGGCCCGTATTGCAGGGTTTCATCATTAGCCCCGTATTGCGGGATTCCGACATTACCAGAATCCGTGCGTTTCCCGGCTTCGGCCAGCGCCGGATAGCTGCAAGGCCATGAGCGGCTCGTTCAGCTCATACCAGGTCAGGCGGCGGTTGTCGGTCCAGTAGGTGACCAGACCGGCAGCCTGCCCTTCCGGCAACCCCTTGCCGCGGGCAATCTTCACCCCAATCCGTCGCCGGGCCGTCTCAAACTCGGTGCGGGAAAAGCCCAGCTCTTCCTGCCAGCTATCGCCGGGGCGATAGGCGGCATGGCCGCAGGGGGCGGCGAACTTGTAAAAGGGCGCCCGCCCGCTCTGCCCCCAGCGGTACAGGATTTGCCGCAGCAGGATGGAGGCCAGGACGTGCTGGGTCATCTGGTTAAGCAGGGGCTGGTACATAATCTGGCGGCTGTGGGTTTCTAGCATGGCACATATCGTTTCCCAATCACTCATGGTGCGGCTAAGAATCTACCCGGCCGCCTTTGGCCAGCTGCCCCAGCCGCCGTAAATAGGAGAGGGCGCACATCCACAAAAACAGGGCCAGTCCTGGCCGGAGATTTTCCGGCAGCAGGGCGGATGCAGCAGGGGAGGAATTTAATCAATGCGCACCCCCTGGGGGATGAAAGGCAGCTGCGGCATAGAGGTGCAGGACGGCAGCACCTTGAGGGCCAGCGCTTTTTCATAAACCAGGACGCGCAGAGCATCGCTGGGGGTGCGCTGCATGGCCTGGGCTACCTGGCCCAGCAGCGCCTTTTCGGCGCTGGTGCAGCGGGCGTTTAAACGGTTGTTTCGACTCATCTGGTTTTCTCCTTTGCAATGGTGTGAAATAAAACTGCCCCGTCATGGAGGCCATGCGGGGCAGTATAACCATTGGCAACCAGATTTTGGTCGACCTTGTCTAATGTTCAGCAAATGGACCAGTAATGGTCCAGTAATGGTTCAGTGCAGGAGGGCCGGACCCCTACCGCTCTACGCCACCTCCCCGCTGTAGCTGGCGTCATACCAGCGCGCGTACAGGGTTGGCGCATATTTCTTAACCGTCTTGGGGGCCAGGTTCATGTCGGCGCAGGCCTGCAGCTTGTCAATGCCCACAAAGTTCGCCTGCATATGCTGGGCGCGATAGGCGACCAGCTCGCGCAGCTTCTGCAGCGTGTCCATGCGCGGCGTCGCGGGCCGCTGACTGGTCGCCCTTTCTTCGGGCGTCGGGGTGCTGTTCAGATAAGCGGGGCGAATCCCCAATTTCTGCAGCTTGCCCAGGTAGGTGGGCATGATGGTATCTGCCAGCGCCAGGTCTGCGGGCAAGGCGCCGTCATTCCAGCCCAAGGTGACGGTGAGCAGAATCGTGTTGTCAATGGTGGTGGCGAAGACAAATTGGCCCAGCACGGTGGTTTCGCGGAGCCTGGGCCAGTGCCAGGAGAGGGCCGTGCGCAGCCTCTCCATGCGCAGCCACTCATGATCCAGGCTGTGGGCGGCTATCACGCTGCCGACGGCCTGCACGATTTCCTCATCCCATTCGTTCAGGTAGGCATCAAAGCCGATGGTCAGAGGATCGTGAAGGTAGTGGATGAGCTTCATCTCCATACTGGGAAAGGCCGGCACAATCCCGTCGCACTCCACCAGCAGCTGCTTCATCACGCTGACGGCCTGCTGCAGGGAGCAGTCCAGCAGCAGTTCGAAGGTCTGCCGGGAGTGGACGACAAAGCCAAATAACTGTGAACGCATACGTTTCCTCCGCGATGTCCGGCCGGCCCTGCCCTTTGGCCGCGGCAGAGCCAGCCGGACATCGCTGTAATATTGGTTTCCTAATACCGCAGTTTATGGCCGTGCCGGTTAAGCAAGAAGGCCAGATTGGTCAATGGCGATGGCCACTGCAGACGACACACACAGCGTGAAAAACCAGAGCCCTCCAGCCCACAGCAGCGCCAGCCCCAGCTGTTCGTTGAGCCATTCCTCGTCCAGCTGTCGTTGCGGGTTGGCGATTACGGCGCCGGCAACCGCCTGGTTAAAGCGCAGCCACGCCACCTGCAGCGGCCAGCTGAGGATAGTCAGGAGCAGGCGCCAGGGGTTGCTGTACCGCAGATTGAGCACCAGCCAGGGCATGCGCTTGCCAACCTGGTAGATGCCCTGGAAAAGATAGGTCAAGAGGGGAATGACCCCCAGATAGATAGGCTCCGATGAAAGCATCCCGAGGTAGAGCATGAGCGCTGCCCCGGCCACGGCTAGCTCGGCCAGCAGGTGCATGGTGCGGAAAAGCATGGCCGGGTGATAGGCCACCGGCTCGGCGATGAACAGGCGGGGGGGTGCATGGTGGCCATTGGCTCCCGTGGCAGATTCGTTGAAATACAGAGGTTCCATTAATTTTTACTCCTTTGAGTCAGTTACATTTTTTTAAGTTTGTTAAAAGTCATTCGTGCCCGCTGCTGCGAGAAGCCAGCAGCTAGCGTTCTACTTCAGTGCGCTATCGTCCAGGCGGCCTCGCCGGGCGCCGTCCGCGGTACCCTTTTGAACGGGCGGCCCGTCTTTTCCGGCCGTTTCGCTAGCCGCGCCAGAATTTGCTTCTGGGCTGGGTGGTGAGGCGGTTGCCGGGTCAGCCCCAGCGGCCGTTACTGCACCTTCCGGGTTGCCGTCGTCTGCCTCTCCAATGTCCCGGTTGGCGCCATTTCCGCAGGTTTGCGCCAACCATGCGGTATAGCGGCGCGGCGCGGTGGGCAGGCGTGGCGGCCGCGGCGGCGGCGGCAGCTGGCTAAATATCTCCCGCGAGTCCAGGCGCTGCCCGGTGAAGCGCACCTGCTGCCCCTTCTCGGTGAAGACAAAGACCCGGCCTTCCGACAAAGCCATGACCTCCGTGGGGGAATAGGTGGGGGCTTCCATAAGGGATTCACTGGTGCTCAGTTGGGGCACGCTCTTTATCTGCCCGTTTTCCTGCCGCAGCAGGCGGCTGGCGGTGGAATAGGCGCGATTGGGTTTGAGGGTCGTGCCGAACAGGTCCGAGATATGCTTGGCCGTTTCATAGTCGTTGGGCGGGTACCAGACCTGGTGAGCGCAGTTGGAGAGAATGGCATCGGCACCGGCCCGGCCGTAGACGCCGGTTATCTGGGAGGTAGATTGGGCGTACAGCAGCAGGGTGACGCCGTAGCCGCCCACCGTGGCCAGGTAAGTGTCCAGGTTGCGCAGCCCCACGGCGGCCATCTCGTCGATGGCCACCAGCAGCCGCCCTTTGCCCCCGTGCTTCATGTGGTGGCGCATTAAGCCGGCCAAAATTGCCGAAACGACGCCGCCCACCCCCTGCAGCTCATTGAGGCTGTAGGTGATGTACAAGGTCGCTTTTTGGCGCACCCAATCCCGGGGCAGCACGTGTTCTGGCGTACGCGGGCAGATGGTGTCGATATGTTTCTGGTAAGGAATGAGCCGCGTGGCAAAGGTGCCGTAGGCGGAGGAGACGAAGCGGTCGGCCGGCGTCAGCTTATCCGGCGGCTGCCCGTTGGTAAACTGGCGCAAAAAAGGACGCGCGGCCGGGACGCTGTCGAGGCCGGCCAGCACCTGCTGGAAATCGTCCTCAGCCGCGTCCAGCAGCACCCGCAGCGGGTTCAGCTTCTTGGCCTGGGCAAACTGCCCCACCGCGCGGAAAAGGGAGAGGGATTTGTCGGCAAAGATGCGCTGCATATCTTCCGCAGGGCGCAAGAGCTGGTTGTGCAGCTCCTGCAGGTCATCGAGGTCCAGGAAGTTGTAGTAGTGGGCCAGATGCACCTGGTGGCCGGGCAGGTGGTAGACCGGACCGACGTAGCGCCGGCGGTAATCTGCTGTGCGCAGATGTTGTTCGGACTTAGGGTCCACCACCACCGCCGCGCCGGGCCAGTGAGTGAGCACGTCAAATAAATGCAGCCCCTTTCCCGCGCGGGTGGGCGCTGTGACCAGGATATGGCCCTGGCCGGTGGCGAAGTCAACGCCCACCTTGACCGCTTTTTTCTGCTTGTCCCGCACGACGGCCAGAGGGCTGCCGGTTTTCACCGCCAGCAAGGCCGCCGCTTCCTCTCCCGCTAGCTGCCCCTGCCCTTTTAGATACTTGGCGGCAGCGCGCTTGTGTAGGAAGGTGGGGTTCAGGGGCAGCTGGCCCACATAGACGACCAACACCAGAAAGCCGCCATGCAGCGTAAAGGGCAGGAGCCAGCCCAAGCCGGGATTGGCGGGGTTTTCGACGATGAAGCCGGTCATTTCCAGCAGCATCCAGACCACCCCCAATGGGCCCACGACGAGCGCGGCCAGGGGCCGGCCCATATCCCGCAGGGCGGCGATGCCGGCAATCTGGTTAAAGGCCAGGTAGGCGCCCAGAGCCCACAAGCCGAGGTAAAGCAGCAGCGCCAGGCGCCCGCGCCGCCGCGTGACCGGTGAGGCGTCTCGCCACAGCTCTTGCCAGTAGTTGAAGAAGGTAAATTTTTCGTCCATGGTTACTCCTCCCAGCCCAGGTCCAAACCGGTATCTCGTGGGGGCTGCAGGCCTCTTGCCGGCCGGTGGGGAACTTCCTCCAGCGCGGCGCCCCCTTGGAAGAGATGGCTTTCAGGATAGCGCGCGGCTTGCCCCACGCCATGGTCCAGCGCCTGGCCCGCTTCCTGCTCGAGGAGGCGCTCGCGCTGCAGCTGCTGCTGGCGGTCCAGGGCCAGGCGCACCGTCAGCCACCATTCCTGGAAGCGGTCGGAGCGAATGCGCATCTCCTCATCCCCAAAGGAGACCGCGTGGGCATGGGGATAGGGCGAGTCGGCGTGGGTCACCAGACGCCAGGCGTGCAGGAACGGTTCGCCCGCGGCCAGCGCCGCGTTGTACTCTTGCGACTGCAGGGGGGTTTCCTTGACGGAGAGAATGAGCTGGTGGGTAAACTCCTGGATGCTGCCCTGCGCCCGGACCCAGGCCAGCACCTCTTCATGGGCTATCTGCTGCCCCGTCTGGTCGTACCAGTTGCCGCGCTGCGGCTGCTGCGCCTGCTGGGCCGGCCGTCCCCGGCCATAGGCCAGATAGGCAACCAGCTTGCGCGCGGCGGTGACGGATCTGCGTCCTTTGGGCGTGCGGTTAGCGTGGGACTGGAGACGCACAACGCTTTGAATGTTAGGCATCGCGCCCTCCTTCTGCGGCAGCCAACCGTTCGGGGGCGTAGTCGGCCAGCAGCTTGGTCAAGGGGCGCTTGAGCAGCCGCTGCTGTCGCTGGCGGGCCAGGCGGCGCATGCGGTTGTACAGGGCGCGAATGCGCGCGTCCAGGGCGTCCTTCTTATCGTGACTGACGGGTATGCGCTCTTCAAAGTCTGCTGGATGGCGCACCGCTTCCTGGCGCACCGTTTGCAGGAGCAGCATGGTGGACACGTCGTGGGCCATGGCCGCCTCGGCCGCAGCCAGGAGGCTGAGCTTGGCCAGGCGGTTGAAGTGCCGCTGCAGCCCCTTCTCGACGCTGCTGTTGATCAGGGGAGTGAGCAGAGCCGAGAGGTCGGCTTTCATGCCGATGAGGGCCAGCGTTTCAATGGCGGCGCTAAAGCTCATGTCGTGGGCGTCAGCATACTGCTGCAGCTGCGCCCGCCCCTCGTTCGGTTAGGGATATCATTTTTTTGCGGGTACTTCCGTACCGGCTATCAGGTTGTATCATGGGTTTCACCTCATTCTTGTTCCGCGAGAGACCGCGAAACCTATATTTTGCTCTAGATTGACAGGATTCAACAAGCCGGGACTCTCTTACCCCAAGCAAACAGGGAGTAGAATGGCCCGCAAGGCCAGACGCACAACATGTGGCAATAGATTTAGAATGAGGTGAATTAGGGGGCGACGCGCAGAGGCGCTTGCCTGAAGAGGAGGAAGGGAGTGCGGGTGCCAGCCGCCAGCAGGGGTCGTTTAGCGGCCATCTGCTGCGCCAGGTAGCGCAAAAGCTCTTTTCACGTGAAGGGTGTGCTGCTGAAATTCCTGACGAGGTAGGAGGATATGGGTGGGTGGCACCGCCTGGCGGCTATTACAATTGGGCCAGAAAAAGGCGCAGCAAGCATGCCAGTGAGTAGCGCAGTAAGGTTTGCCAGGAAACGCCCAATGAAGCGGCCGAGATGCCGATAAGAAAGAGCAGCATCAGCCATTCCGCGCCTAAATCTACCAGCTGGCGCAGCATTCCCAAAACCCTGCCCACTGAAATAGGCGCCCACCAGCGATATTTCTAGGTAACAGGTAGACGGACAATAGCGGCACCGCCAGACACAAGGATTGAAGCGGTAAACGCCCTTTTTGGCCAGTCCGGTTTAAGGCGGTCGCATACATCCGCCAGGGAAGAGAAGGATGCTAGAAAGCTTCATCAGGTAGAACAAGTGTGCCATGACTCTCCCGAATTTGCCAAATCTTACGTCCGGCCTAAACCTTATATCCTTATGTTCTAAACCGAAAAACGAGGCTAAACCTTCGCCTACCTGGCCTATCCAGATATATGGTTCCCATCACATGGGTCACGCCAGCCAACTGCTCCCCTGGATAAAATTACCGCGTACTTTCCGATGCCGCACATTGGTATTCTACCGCGAGGATGAGAGAATAGAACGGGTTGGCGGGTGGGCCTGGTCGCAGGCGCAGCCTGCGGTTGCGGGCCTGCCCGCGACACTGGGCGGGCGGGATGGGAAAAGCGGCGGAAGCGACGTCTTCCCCGAAGCCAATTACCCGCGGCCGCCATCCCCCCATGGTCGGCAGCTCTCCTACGCTGTCCGCGGCAGAAAAAAAGAAGACCCAGCCTCCCAGAGAGACTGACCGGGTCTTGCGGATATCGACTACGCGTGGTTACGACGCCGCCAGCGCCGCCAGCTTGCGTTCGACAGCAAAACTGGCCTCATACAACCGTTCCTTCGAGATGTCGCCCAGCTTGCCCAGATGCACGGCGCGCACGCAGTTACGGCCGTTTACCAGCCGCCCCTTTTGCAATGACGCCTCCATCTGCCCGGCCCGATTACCGGCATTCTGGCTGCGCCGTTTGTAGGTGATGGTGTAGATGCCATGCGGGAAGACGACCATCTTGCGCACGGCCGTATTCAGAAACTGGTTGTCCAGCTCCTCAAAGTAGGTGATGCGCATCTGGCCGCGCAGCTTGATGATGGCCTGGTGCATCGGTGTCAGGGAAAGATAGGGCAGCAGATGTCGCTTGCGCCAGCCCCAGTAGATGTCAAAGACGGTCTCGTAGGGCAAACCGGTGCGTTCTTCGACGTGTTCCCAGGTGTAGCCGCGAGCCAACATGGTGATGATGAGGGCGGCCCGGTACAACTGCTCCGGGTAGTAGTTGCCCGACATCCCGGCCAGGATGTGCAGCACCTCGCGCAGGGTTTCCTCCTGGGTTCGGCCGGGCGGTGCCAGGCGGCGCATGACTTCCCATTCCACCGGTCGGGGAACCGCATCCCAGGTTCGGCTGACCAGACGGTCCAGGACGGCTTCAGGTCCATCCTCATCGTCACCGTCAGACGTCATCCGGCAAGTCCAGCACCGTGTAGCCGTTCTCAATGCAGGCCAGCGATTTCCAGCCGCCGTTCAGCCCGCGGATGTGGACCCAGATGTAGTTCTTCAGGGCGTTGCGGGCGACGGCATAGGCATAGCCGGTCGGTTGGTCAGCCTGTTCCAGGAAGGCGATAACGGCCGTTTGCCGCATATCTTCCCAATGTGTCTGCCGTACGTTGACCGAATAGTTGGCCAGTGCTTCGCGCACCAAGGCACCAGCGCGGCGGGTTAACTTCGTCCAGGCTCCAATCTGCCGGCCTGTTTTCTGCCGCGCTCTGTTCGTGTTACAATTCTCAGTATTCATTTTATGGTCCTCCTGTGACCATGAAATGGGAAGCCGGGCAGAGCTGCACCTCTGCCCGGCTTCCTTTGTTTTAGCCAAACAACTCCTGGTTTAACTTGTCCAGGTCTACTTGGTTCACTGGCCGGATTGTTGGGGGAACGGCCGTTACCGTTGCTCCGCCATTGGCCGCTGACTGGCTCCGGCTTTGTGATTTCCGTTTTGTCCATTGGCCGGCTTCGTTTCTGTGGCAGTTTTCGCTGCCGGCAGGACGTCAAAACCGGGACTGCTGGGACTGGCGTAGCCGCGGCAGTAGATGACTTCACCTGAAGTCGGGTCGGTCACTTTGTGCGAGAACCAGGTGTCACTTTGCTTCTTCCGCTTCTGCATGGGCACGCCATGACGGGGGCAGATGGGCAGTCCTTCGGCGGTGTAGGCCAGTTCCCGGCTGGGCCGGTAGCGGCGCTGCTCCAAACGGCGCACCATGTCGGCCACGCCGCCCAGCTCCACGTCAAAGCGGATTTCGAAACCGGAAGGGTGAAAAGCGATAATTGTAGGCATGTGAAAATCTCCTTTATTTTTGTGATATGGTTGTAGGTTTGTTGGTTTGAATAGTTGTGGTGATTGGCTGGTTGTGAAATGGAGGCCTGCTGGGAATTAACGGCCGTAATACCAGCTCATCAGCTTCTCCTGGTTGTAAGGGCGGTCGACCGGTGACGGCGACAAAGCTGGCATAGGCCGTCTGATGGGCAGCTGACCGGTTCCCCATTGGCGTAGGCCGGGATCCCAGCCGGCAATACTCTGTGGGGCGGCTTCTGGACTGCCCTCGGTTGGTGGCTGTGCCATTAACCCGAATCGCTGACGGCCACGCCAACGCCCGGCGGCCTGACGGCGTAAGCTGGAACGCATCCGGCGGCTGTGTTTCCGGGGCGGCTGCAGCGGCCAGTGGAGGTGCCGCCCCAGGAGAAAGGCCAGCAATGCTTACACAGGCTGCGGTCGTCTATGACGACCCCGCCGCTCGTAATCCGGGCAGGTGCAGGTAGGCTGCCCGCTTGTGTTGCCAATGTAGTAGTGATGGGGTAAACGGCCGTTCTGCTGCGAACGCACCCAGGCCAGGTAGCCTTGCTCGCCATCGCCCCCGGTTCCAGCACATGATCACCAATGAGCAGCTGCGCCGCTGCCCAGGCCCGGCCGGCTGCCAAGTCGTTCTTCTTGATGAGGTGCGTCTACCGCCGCTGCCACTTCTGGGAATGCTTCTCGAATGGCGAACTTGATGGCCGCTTGTTTGCCGATGGCGCCGGTCTGGAAGCGCTGCGGCTTTGCGCCGCCCACCACCTCCCAGGCCCGTTCCTGCCGGTTGTACTGAACGTTAAGATTTCCAATTGTTTCTGTCATCACATACTCCTTTTAGCTGGCAGCTAACGGTCGCTAGCTGCCAACCCTTTGCTGCCAGCTTTTGCTGCCAGCTTTAGCTGGCCAGCTGCCAGCTGTCTTCGAAACCTATTACTTATCGGTGACCGGCAATGAGCGGCTGCATACACCGCCTCCAGCCCTGCCCCCGGACGAGGGCGGGCGGCCGGTCAGGCTAGGGGCCTGGGTACGCACAGCTGCGGCTGCCGGCTGCTGCTTTCGCCCCACGGCGCGCGTTAGCTGCCGGAGCCAGCTGGCTGTGCTGGCGCCCTGCTTTACCTGACTGCCGCTGCCAAGGGGCTCTCACCCATCGAACCCCAACCCCCGCTCCTTAAGCGACACCCAGCGGTTACGGCCGATGATGATGTGGTCCAAGACCTCCAGGTCCAGCAGCTTGCCCGCCTGCACCAACTGCCTGGTCACATTCACATCTTCCGGACTTGGCGACGGGTCCCCGGATGGATGGTTGTGAGAACAATGAGCGCGGCCGCGTTGTAGATGAGCGCCTGCTTGAACAACTCGCCGATGCGCACCACGCTGGTGTTGAGACTGCCGATGTAGACGGTGGGCGTGGCCAGCACCTGGTTGCGGGTGTCCAGCAGAATGAGCCGCAGGTGTTCCTGCTCCAGGTTCATCATCTCATACATGAGCAGGTTGGCGGCATCGGCCGGGGAAGTGACCTTCGGGTTTGTCGCTGGCTCCGCCACGAGCACCCGCTTGCCCAGCTCCAGCGCCGCTTGCAGCCGGGCCGCCTGGGCATCGCCAATGCCCGAAAGCTGCTTCAGTTGGACACGTGTCAGATGGGGCAAGCGCAGCAGGCTGCCACCGGCCATTTGCAGCAGCTCGTGGGCCAGGTCCAGGGCGTCTTTGGTTTGCAAGACAGCGGCAATGAGTTCGGCATTGGAGACGGCTTGCGGTGCCGACATGATACAGCCGGTTGAGCGGTTGTTCTGCAGGGGCCATATCCCGGATGAGACGGCGGGAGCTGGTTGAGGATAGTTGGGTCAAGTCAAAGAGTGTGTGCATTTGTTTGTTCCTCCCGGAAACGAAAACAGCGCCAGGCAATGCCCCACTTAATGAGACACTACCTGACGCTGCTTCGTATTCCGCTTATGCCGTGGCTACGCTGCCACCGCCGCGGCTGGCTGTTTCCAACGTCGCCAGTTTGGCTTGCAGCCGCTGCGCGCCTTCCCACAGCCGCTCTTTGGTGATGCGGCCCACCTCGCCCAACTGCACCGAGCGATTGACCACCTTGCCGTTGATGCGCCGTCCCACCTGAATCCGGCCCAGATGCTTGCCTTTGCCGGCGCTGTGGTAGTAGCCGACGGTGAAGGCGCCAAAGGGCAGGATGACGATGAACTTCTGGCCGCTGTTGAGCGCCGCTTCGCTGACCTCATCCCACCAGCGCAGCCGCAGTTCGCCTTCGGCCCGCACCAGCCCTTGCAGCAGGGGTGACATGGCCAGAAACGCTTCCAGATGCGGCCGGTAATGGATGATGATGGCCGTGGTCGTGTGCCAGTCCAGGTCCAGCTTGCAGGCGATGTTGTAGTTGGAGGTGCCCTTGGCGCTTTCACACAAAGCCAGTGGCGGCGCGGCGCAAGGAGTTGGGATGCCACTGCTGCCCGCGCATGACGGCCAGGATGCGGCCAATTTCCCGCTCGAACTGGAACCAGCGTTCCGCTTCGGCCGGCTCTGCTTCTCTGGCTTCGACCGCCTCTTCCACCGGTCGTCGTTTGTAGAGGGCCGCCGGCAGCCGGACGATGCGCTCGCCATGACTGTCCTCGTCGATGTATTCCGGCTCGGTCAGGTTGTCGTCGATGCGGTACTGCTTGGACAGTTCCCACTGGTGACCATTGCCGCCGCCGCGAATGTTGACAAAGACGTAGCCGATGAGGTTGGTGCGCGCCGCGACGTAGGCATACGCTTCGTTGTGACCATCGACGTAGTAATGCCGGTACAGCCAGGCGAGCGCTTCCTGCATCATATCTTCGCGAAAGATGCTGCGTTCGGCGGCGTCCATCTGCATGTGGCGCATGACGTTGCCCACCAGAATGCCGGGCTGTGTTGGCTAACCAACGGACATCGACGGCGCTTTTCTCTACGCCGGTTTGGGTGTATACTGTTGACATCATGTTAACATCTCCTTTGTGAGGTGTGGGCGCTGACCGGAGCTGCAAACTCTGGCCAGCGCTTTTTCTTTTGGATAACTAAAATTTCTTTGGGCTTTGGCTCTCCTCGCTCCTCGCGACCTCCACTGGCTCCCCGCTCCCTTGCTCCCTCGACCTTGGCCCCTACTCCCACGACACGCCCTGCTCCCGCATGTGCGGATGGCCGTGCCCCAGGCGTCGATGGCAGCATCTCCCTGATGGGGCTGCCACTGGCTGTTGGTTGACGGCCGTTTCTTCCGTCGTTTCCAGTGTGCGCTGCTGCGGTTTGAGGTAAATCGCTTTCTGGGGGTCTGGTCTGTTTGTTGGCACTGAATCTCTCCTTTTGCCTGATCCAGGCAACAAAAAAGGCCGGAACCTGCAATTGGACAGATTCCGGCCAAAATAAAGGTTCTGGGCGCAGTATGCGTGCGTTTTTCTACACTCCGCCCAGCTTCGCCAGGCCCACGGCCGATAGGCCGTTCAAGGGGGCCTTGGAGAGATGCTGCTCAGTTTGAAGGCAGTTTTGGTAGAGGTTTGTGACCCCTCGTTTAGCCAGTAAACGCTTTGTTATATTTCAATTAAATCAGATGTTGAGATTGGATAAACGGCCGTTTCCCCAGCACCTATGACCCTAAACCCATGACAAACATCAATTGTCACGGCCGTTTCTCCTATGTTATTTTAGAACCTGCGTGGATGTTCATTTCCCGTTTGGAGGCATTTACATGAGGTACGGTCGCATCTTCCTGGTAGATTCGCAACAAAAACAGCTTCTTCTTGGCTTTGACAGGCACAGAGGCGACAGGATTGGCTGACGCGCTGGATGGAGACCTAAGCGGCGCGGCATAGGTTGGAGTAGGGAGGATTAATACAAATGGGCGTCAGCATTACCTTTAATGGTCAGCTGCACATCGAAATCCAAGTAATATGTTGCTGTTGTTCCAGTTAGTCCTGCTTCGAGAAAACGTTTGCACGTCGCCCCGACGATGATTCCAGCTACCTCCGCGGAGGATGTGCAAGACTTCATTTTGCGAGTTTTCAGAGTCGGCTACCCATTCCCAAACGTTCCCCGCCATGTCCAATACGCCATATGGGCTGGCTCCTAAAGGGTGGCTGCCTACTGGCTAGCGATGTGCCCGCACACTCATAGTAATTGGCAAGTTCACAGTTGATGCCTTTGCCCCAAGGATAAGGACGGTTATCTTCGCCACGAGCGGCCTTCTCCCATTCTGCTTCCGTTGGCAAGCGGCTATTGCGCCACTGGCAAAATGCAGCTGCATCTTCCCAGGAAACCATAACCACCGGGTATTGCCCCACTTGTGCCAAATCGATTTCTTTTCCTGATAAATGATGCCAGTTTTCCTCTCTATCCCAAAGTTCCATTGTTGTTTCGTAGCCGGTTGCATCGACAAATAAAGCGAACTGGGCATAAGTCACCTCAGTTTGATCAATCCAAAAAGCGTCCAAGTATGAGTAATCACCCGTATTACCCACTGAAAAGCTGCCAGCTGGTATGTATACCATCTTGACAAGATCCATGCTTGATAAATGAAACGGCTTCACCACCGGGTTCTCG